>NZ_OBEB01000005.1 GCF_900215315.1 Arsukibacterium tuosuense
GGGTCTTTTTTAAAGATTTTTGCAATCCGGCTTATCTCACCTGAAGCCTGCTTAGCGCAGCACCCCTTGGCATGGCGCGCATTATAGGGCGTTTAACGGCAGGCGCAAGTAGAAATACAACAAAACGTTAGTTTTAGTGTTCGTTCGCATATAAAGCAGGCAATTTAACCAAAATATCGACATAACCTGACGACTTTTAAGTCACTCCGATAATCACGGCTGCCTTAAGACGCTTTTTGCCATAGCTGAATGCTTTGCTAAAAATTTTATACTCAATTGGAATGTATTGCCGCTCAGCTGTCGATAACCAGGGAATATCGTCAGTGTCCGGGTCATTAATATAAATAAAGTGATCATCAGCCGCACACAGCACTACCCAATGTGGAGCCTTGCTTTTATCAAACTGCCAGGTGCTAATCAGGGCAATTATTAATTTACCTTGTTGCAGGTGTTGCCTGATAGCATTAAGGGTAAGCTCTGTATGGTGAACTGGTATTTGTTGTTGCTCTGCCTGTTGCTTAAACGAATCGTGCACCCGTTGTAATACCGCTTTTTTTACCTCACTACGCACGCTGTCACCAAATAGCAGACCATCATGATTAACATAAACCTCTGCGGTAAAACCTCTTCGGCTGGCAGCAAGTGCCAGCCCCCTTGGTCCACAACCACCATGACCGCTGGTCATAAAAATGGTCGTCGCCTCCCGCCACAGTTCTATTTCAAGTTGATATGGATCGAACGAGCCAGGCTTGAAGTAGTTAAATGCCATTAATAAGCTGGCCGGGCCACAGGTGAAAGGCGTAGTTTGCGCTATATAGGGCACCTGCCGAATCACTGAGTCACTATCAAACTGAATGATCTGTTTCTGCATACAGATAGCATCAGCATGATCTTCGTAAAAGTCATGCTTAATTGCAAACTCATGGTACTGCAGCTTTTGATACAGCTTTATTGCTGCGCTATTATCTTTACGAACTTCTAAGCGCAGCAATGCACAGTGTCGGTCTGCCGCCTGCAGCTCTGCTTCGGCCATAAGCTTTTCGGCCAGACCCTGTTTACGAAATGCCGGGTCTACAGCTATTGAATATAACCTCGCCAAACTGGTACCACGCCGATAAATCAGCAAAAAATAGCCAGCAAGCTGCGCATTTACTTCAAGTACCACCAGGTCACTGCGTTTCTCGGTGATAAAACGCCGGAAACTGCGAACACTAAGCTGATCAGAACTAAAACAGCGTTGCTCCAATAATTGTAATGCTGGCACGTCAGCCAAAGCTGCAGGTCTTAGTACTGTGCCAGACGCTTGCTCTGACTTAACTAACTGCACAGTCATTAATGGTTGTCCTTTAACATCGGTTACCAGCATCTGCTGGAAGATACATAACAACAGTTATCCAATTGAAATGCCAGTAAGAAATTCTGATGCTATGCTGAAAAATAATTTGCTGTCATTCGATGCCGTAATAAGTCAGGCTAGACCCGCTAACAGGAGGCAACATGGCGAAACTGATAATAATAGTAGATAAAGCTCAGGACTGGGCGCCTTTCCATCAGTATGATGGCGTAATGAGTTTACCCGCCTATTTAAAGTGGTCGGTAAAACAAAAGCAGCGGGTTCGGGTCATTAACCTCTGCCGCCAGTCGCACTATCTGGGTAGTGGCTACTATTGTTCTTTACTGGCAGAAGCGCGCGGCCATAATGTTATGCCATCAGTAAGAGCCTTTAATAAGTTTAATCGTCATGAAATTGCCGATATCGCTGATGAAGTGCCACTGGCACTACTGCAGCAACTTAATAAGGCGTTGACAGACGAAACCGCCAGTCAACTTACGCTCAACATTTATTTTGGCGAAACTGAGCACAAAGCCCTCAAAAAGGTCGCCTCATTTCTGTTTGAAGCTTTTCCGGTGCCAATATTGCGGGTTGAGTTGCAAAAGAAAACCAGTTGGCAGGTGAAAACGCTGAAAATCGGTAGTGTCAACAAACTTACTGAAACCGAACAAAGCTTGTTCGGTAATATCCTGGAAAAATATAGCCATAAAATCTGGCGGTTGGAACCCACTAACCGCAAATTCAAGTACGACCTGGCGGTGTTGGTTGATCCAAAAGAGAAGTTCCCGCCCTGCACCCCAAAATCCCTGGAATTGTTCGTCAGGGCGGCAAAAAAGGCTGCGATGGACGTAGAACAGATTACCGCTAAGGATATTCACCGGCTGGCGGAATTTGATGGCCTGTTTATCCGGGAAACCACCGCAGTAAATCATCATACTTTTTATATGGCCCAAAAGGCAGAGCGCGAAGGTTTAGCCGTAATTGACGACCCAAGCTCTATTTTACGCTGCGGCAATAAAGTGTATCTGCACACCTTATTTGAACAACATAAAGTACCCATGCCAGATGGTCTGATGCTATTTAAGCAAGATGAAGATAATCTGGAGCGCGCTGCCGATAGCCTTGGCTTGCCACTGGTGCTGAAAATACCAGATGGCAGTTTCTCGCGGGGGGTAATTAAAGTAAAAACCCTGACAGAATTCCGCTCTACCCTGGCGACCCTGTTTGAGCAAAGCGCTATTATCCTGGCACAGCGTTATACCTTTACCGAATACGACTGGCGGATTGGTGTACTCAACGGCCAGGCGATATTTGCCTGCAAGTATTTTATGGCCCGTAATCACTGGCAAATATACAAACACGGTAAAGCCAAAACTGAAAGCGGTGGCTTCAGCACTTGCGCAGTAAATGAAGTACCGGCGCATGTGCTGGATGCCGCTATTCGCGCCTGCGCCCCTATCGGTGACAGCCTGTACGGGGTTGATGTAAAACAGGATGGCGAAAAAGTGTATGTAATAGAGGTAAATGACAACCCGAATATTGACGATGGCGTGGAAGACCTGCATCTGGGGAACAAGTTATACGATATTCTTGTAGAAGACTTTATCCGCCGTATCGAATTAAAACGGTAACATATAGAGGACACAAAAACGTCAGGAACGTTTATCACTCGCATCATCCCTAATGCTCGCCTTCGGCAGCAGAGCTGTGCAAAACGGCTATCCTGCCGTTTTGTGGACAGCAGAAGACTGGTCCCTAAGATATGCCGGCAGGGATTGCAGGCACAAAAAAACCGGCCTTGGCCGGTTAATTTGGTGCAGATGGAGAGACTCGAACTCTCACGCCTTGTGGGCACAAACACCTGAAGCTTGCGTGTCTACCAATTCCACCACATCTGCGTATGTTTCGCACCAGGTGCTTAACATGGCGAGCAGTATAGCGATTCAAATAAACTAGTCAACTACTGAATTCAACTATTCTGCTCGTTTTTATCCGTTCGCTTATTTGCTGAGCAAAGCCCGTTTTACTTCGCCTTTTTCAGCAAGCCAATTTCTTCCAGCCGCTGCATTAAGTAGTCGTTGGAGTTTATTGGCTGCGGATAACGATTGGGCCGTTCCTCATTGATACAGGTATCCAGCGTTTCGATTACATAGTCCGGGTTCGGGTGCATAAAGAACGGAATTGAATAACGTGGCTCTCCTGCTGCCGCTCCTGCCGGATTAACTACCCTGTGAGTGGTAGAAGGCAAAACATGGTTAGTAAGCCGCTGCAACATATCACCAATATTAACCACTATAGTGCCTTCAATAGTGGTTACCGGTAACCAGCTACCATCACGACGCAGAATCTCCAGGCCAGCTTCATTTGAACCGACTAACAAGGTAATCAGGTTGATGTCTTCATGCTGACCAGCACGGATAGATTCAGTGGAGCTGTCTTTAATCGGCGGATAATGAATTGGCCTTAATATCGAGTTACCGTAGTTCACTTTGTCAGCGAAATATTGCTGGTCCTGGCCTAAAAATAACGCTAATGCCTCCAGCACCCGGTTGCCCAACTTTTCCAGCTCACTATACAAAGTATAGGTGGCATCTTTAAAGCCAGCGACTTCAACCGGCCACACGTTCGGATAGAGGCAAGGGTGTGGCGCTGGCCCAGCCAGCTCCCGGCCAACATGCCAGAACTCTTTTAAATCGGGATGATTTGAGTCTTTAGCTTTTTCAACGCCAAAGCCGGTATAACCGCGCGCCCCGCCCTGACCGGGCTTATGATATTTTGCTTTAACCTCATTTGGTAAAGCGAAAAATTGCTTAACAGCACTGTAGGTATTTGCTACCACTTCGTCTGAAATACCATGGCCACTAATGCCGCAGAATCCAAACTCGGTGTAGGCTTTGCCAATTTCGGCAACAAAGTTATCTTTGTCGGTGGCAAACCGTCTTATATCTAACGTTGGAACTTGCTGTGTCATATAAAAGACCTGTTTTTAGCCTAAGGAAAAAAAGAACCCTGCAATAGCAGCGCTCATTAAGTTGGCCAATGTTGCGGCAAGCAGGGCTTTTAAACCCAGCTCAGCAATATCGGACCGACGCTCCGGGGCCATACCGCCCAGACCGCCCAATAAAATTGCAATTGAAGAAAAGTTAGCAAAACCACACAAGGCAATAGTCACTATTACCTGGGTATGAGCGCTCAACTGATCTTTCACCTGCACAAAGTCGAGGTATGCGACAAATTCGTTAATTACCAGTTTCTGGCCAATAAAACTACCAGCCAGCCTGGCTTCATCCCAGGATACCCCCAGAATAAATGCCAGCGGCTGAAATACATAACCGAATATCAATTGCAGCGTCAGGTTCTCCACCCCAAACCAACCGCCAACACCGCCAACAATGCCATTTACCAGCGCAATTAACCCAACAAAAGCTAATAGCATAGCACCTACGTTAAGTGCCAGTTGCATACCACTGGACGCGCCGGCAGCAGCCGCGTCAATCACATTGGTATGGGGTTTTTCAGTGCTTATTTCAGTTAACTCATTCTTCGGCTGCTCAGTTTCCGGCAATATTATTTTTGCCATTAAAAAGCCACCGGGCGCCGCCATAAAGCTGGCTGCAATCAGATACTTCAGCTCAATCCCTAAGCCAGCATAGCCGGCCAGTACTGAACCAGCAACCGATGCCAGGCCACCTACCATAACTGCGAATAATTCTGAGCGGGTCATTGTCGGGATAAACGGCTTTACTACCAATGGCGCTTCGGTTTGACCAACGAAAATATTGGCAGCAGCTGACATAGATTCCGGCCGGCTGGTACCCAGTAACTTTTGCAAACCGCCACCAATTAACCGAATAACCCAACTCATCAAACCGATGTGGTATAGCACAGCAATTAATGACGAGAAAAAGATAATAATAGTTAACACATGAATGGCAAAAATAAAGCCCTGTGAAAAATTACCTAAGTCACCGAATAAGAAAAGTATCCCCGCATTGGCATAGCCAATAACATTAGCTACTACCTGGGATATACTGTAAAGCACATCCTGGCCGAAGGGTACATACAATACAAAAGCACCTATTGCCAATTGGATAGCAAAAGCACCGCCAACGGTACGCCAGTTAATCCGGCTACGGTGCGCGGAAGCAGCAATAGCTACCAGTAACAGGGCAAAAATGCCCACTATTCCCATCATACGTTATTCCCTGATTATTATTATTCTGCCAGCAACTGACGAATTTTTGCTTTTATAATATCGATAGCAATCTGGTTCTTACCGCCACGGGTAACCACTAAATCGGCATATTGTTTAGAAGGTGCGATAAACTCAAAAAAAGCCGGCCGCACAGTCGTTTCATATTGCTCCGTTACCGAAGCCAGGCCTCTGCCGCGGTCTTCTAAATCACGTTTAATGCGCCGCAGCAGACAAATGTCCAGAGGGGTATCCATAAACACACTGATATCAAATTGCTGACGCAGCTTTTCGTCGTTAAGTAATAAAATACCTTCCACCAAAATTACTTTAGCAGCCTGCACTTTAATAGTCTCGTCCAGCCGGGTGTGTAACTTGTAACTGTACTGTGGCATTTCGATACTTTGCCCAGCACGTAAACGCTGTAAATGTTCTACCAGCAGAGCATGTTCAAAAGCAGAAGGGTGGTCATAATTAGTCAGAACCCGCTGATCGAACGATAAGTGGCTCTGGTCCCGGTAATAGGCATCTTCAGATAAAATTGCTATCCGCTCGCCACCTAACTCAGCTACCAGTTCCTGATAAACTGTTGATGCGAACAAACTTTTACCGGATGCCGAGGCACCAGCAATAGCAATAATGGTATTTTTAGCCACAACATCGCCTACTTTCTGGAAAACAGCTGGCGATTATCGCTAATAATGCTGCAGATAGAAATAAAAACAGTTAAAAAAAATGCAATTGTTAAAGTAGTATAAAATTGTATAAAAAAGGCCTGTGGCATTTCTGCTACAGGCCTTTATTAGGGCTCACGTGTTCGTGAAGATCGACTTAATGTTTACATCTTATAGCGCTAAGCACTTAAAAATTATAATTTAAGCCAATCCGCATTTGCCACAATGAAGCGTCACCCTGACGATTTTCCGGCGTAGTATCGTCAAAATCAACTGTATTAAACGATACTCGCTCAGCGATACCCCAGTCGTCATTTAACAGGTTTGTGAAGTTATCAATAACGAAGAAGATACTCGCATTGTGACCTTTCACAAAGCCAGGTAACTGCTGACTCACCCGCACATCAACTTTGTTCCACCATGAACCGTCTTCGCCATTACGCTTGTTGCCGATAGGCAATACGTTATTGCTGTCCAGGTATGGGTTAAAGCCGTAAATATCGTTCACGTCATCTCTAGGAATAGTCCGGCTATATGGACGTCCTGATTGAATCAAACCAAATGCTGAGAAGGTGGTATCGTATCCATCAAAGAACTGAACATCATACGTCATAGCGACTGTAAGTCTATGCTCAATATTATAGTCAGATAAACTAGATACCTGCTCTTGTGGATCAGTAAACGCGCGGTACTGATAGTTAGAGAAAGCCACTGAACTGGTCATTGGCTGAACATCTTCAGCGTGGTTATAAGCATAACCTGTTGTTAAGCTGATGCCGTTGTCCCAAGACTTCATTAAACCGAATGATACGGTATAAGAGGTACTATCTTCAGAGCTGTTAGTTAATACAAAAGAGGGCATCCGCACGCTATCGTAGATTGGGTAGCCTTCAGCATTAGTACCAGTTTGCTCTAAATCACCACGTAATACTATAGCTTGGTCTTTAGTCACAGATACTAATAAGTCAGCCTGTAATACGTAATCTTGTTCTGTTACATGTGTTGCACCAAACGATAACTTGGTTTCGGTAGGAATTTTGAAATCAGGATCAAAGTAATTGATTTCGTTGTTGTCACCTTGTCCTGCAGAAACACCGTCATATAGCTCAGAGGGGATACCATAACCCGGTCCTGATGGCACACCATCTTCGACACCACGATATACTACGTCATCATCAAATAGTGAGCGCGAACCATCGGTATAACCAAAGTTTCTGCCACGCTGACCAAACTGCAGTACGTTATTGTTAGAAAAGTTATTCGAGAACCAGACATTAGGGTTGCCACCACTGAAAATACCAAGCCCACCACGTAAGTCAGTGCTATCGGTAAGTGAATAGTTAAAACCAATGCGTGGTTGAATTAAACCCTCACCATCCAGATTAGCATTGTTAGCAAAACCATAATCGGCTGTAAACTCCGTGTTTTCTACTGGTCTGGAATCTGTTGTATACCAGTCGTAACGCAAACCAACTTTTAACTTTAAATTGTCAGTTGGATAGAACTCATCCTGAACGTATAGCGAGTTGATTGCATAGTCCCAAACTGCTGCCGCGTCATTCGGATCCTGTGATGGAGCGTTATTGTAGTAAATAGCAGAAGGATTACCTGATTCAAAATCTGCGATACTTCTGAAGCGCAATTCTGTTTCTGTATGTTGCACAAAGACATTAAATACATCTAATTCTTCACGCTCGTAACCAAAGGTGAATGTGTGATCGTTATCCGTAACGTATTTACCACGCAGAATCAACCCAGCAACATCGTAGTCTAAATCATTAGCCTGTCGGCTGTCGTCACCACCCAGATATACAGTAACAACATCACTAGAATCAGGGTTTACAACTCTAACTTGTACTTCACCGAAGTTACCACCGCCGACAAGCCCACTTTGATTTTCAATAGAGATTTGGCGGTTATCAAGTTCTAAGTGAGATAGGCGCACCTCAGTAGAAAACTTATTAGTCCAATCAGAATAAAAAGATAATTGGTGAGAGTTCAGTTCAGCCCCAATTTCATAAATATGGTTGAGCAGCTCAAACTCATTTGAACTGCCGTCGGAGGTATTGAAGAAATTACCATCGTTGTAATTGTAAGTGTAACTTAAACGATGATCGTAATTAATATTCCAATCAAGTTTAAGAAGAATTTTTTCATCTTCTTCAGGTAAACTTGTTGGCACCGGACCCGGGTCGTATTGGTACAGATCATTAGCGATTCGAACAATTTCATTCAAGTCTTCTTGACGAAGAGAAACTTCATTAATTGCACCAGAATCTATAGTGCCGCGGGTAAAGATACTGTTACCTTCGTACTTCTCATAAGATACAAACGCAAACAATTTGTCTTGCACCAGAGGGAAGCCGACATTAAATCCAAAGCGTTTATCGCTATTGTCCGGTAAATTAATGTTGTCCCCTTCAAGAGAGTCCCCCTGAAGCGCATCACTGCCGTAATCGAAAAACAAACCACCTTTAACAGTATTGGTACCTGATTTAGTTACAGCGTTGATGTTACAGCCAGTAAAACCGGTGTAAACAGCATCAAACGGCGCGATTTCTACAGAAACCTGATCGATTGCATCGTATGAAAACGGCATTCTTACAGTAGGATACCCACTGGAACCCAAACCAAAGGAATCGTTGAGTTTTACACCGTCAACAGTAAGACTGTTGAAACGATTGCTCTTGCCAACGCACTGGACAGGGTTGGCATCACCACGAGTTTCGTCAACGTAAACCCGCGGGTCCATCCGGATAATGTCGGTTATATTACGGTTAATGGACGGTGCTTTTTGCAAGTCATCTAAATCAAATGTAGCGGAGGGGCTTATTTGCCCAAATGCTGTTGCCGCTAAACGGCTGGCTGTAACGTTAATGACTTCAATATTTGAAGTTTCATCTAACTGAAGACCGACATTAAATGTTTCACCTAACGTCAGGAAGACATCATCTACTGTCGTATCTTGAAAAACCGTAGAATCTACTATGACTCTGTATGGGCCACCAACACGTAAACCAGACAATGAGAATGTACCATTGCTGTTTGTTTCTACCGTTTTTGAGGAGCCTGACGGTACATGTATCACTGTGATTTTGGTACCCGCTGCAGGCGTTCCACTGGGCGTAGTAATTGAACCTTCAATCGACGAAGACGTTTCCTGTGCCATTGCAATATTGCTTGCACCGAGCGCTAGGGCAACAGACAACGCTATATGTTTTATTTTCATATCGTTTTCACCTGGTAGTTGATTGTAATTTTCTAATTCCGTTTGAATACATATGCTGTTTTCAACCTGGGCATAATTGTAACTATCATTTATGTCATTTTCGTTACAAAACAATTTAACCGGGAACTTTTAAGCTCTTCTTTAGTCAAAGTGCGCCTGTCACGTAAGTGTAACATGGCTGGTCAGAGTTGCGAACGTTCGCTCCTCAAATTGATTAAAAAAATATCATTTTCCTGCATAAATCTGCACTGTGCTGGCTTTTTCATAATGGCACAGCTATGCTGGCTCACCGCTATTCAAACTAATATTAACTATGCTTAAGCACCTGTATTTTGGCTTATTATTGCTTACGTCCGGAGTATCTATGGCCGATAAAGCCACTGAGATCAAAGTCGCTACTTTTAACGTCAGTATGGAATCCAGTAACTACCTTGCCCGGGGGGAAGCCGGCGACAATACAGTTCTGGCAAAAATCCTGACCAGGGGTGACAACCCGCAAGTGAAAAATATTGCCGCTATTATCCAGCGGGTCCGGCCCGATGTGCTTTTGCTTAATGAATTTGATTACATTGCAAAACCTGAGTCTGGCATTAAGGCATTTATCAAAAATTATCTGAATCAACCGCAACATGGTAGCGAAGCAATAGACTATCCCTATTTCTATTATGCAACCGTTAATACCGGCCAGCCCAGTCCTTTTGATCTCGACAATGACGGGGAAGCCACCGGTGTTGGCGCTGACGCCTGGGGCTACGGATTTTATCCGGGACAGTACGGCATGGTCATTTTATCCAGATACCCGATTGATAATGCCAAAGTGCGAACTTTCCAGCATTTTAAATGGCGTGATATGCCTGACTTTATGCCAACAACAAAACAGGATGGCAGTCCCTGGTATAGCGCAGAGGCATGGCAGCAAATGCCGTTGTCATCTAAATCTCACTGGGATGTTCCGCTGATAATTAATGGCAAAACCGTTCATTTACTGGCCAGCCACCCAACACCGCCGGTGTTTGACGGTCCTGAAAATCGCAACGGCATCCGCAACCATGATGAAATCCGCTTTTGGCTTGATTATCTGAGCCCGGCCACTGCCAGCTATATCTATGATGATAATGGTAATAAAGGTGGCCTGGCTGATGATCGTCGTTTTGTATTGCTTGGCGATTTAAATGCCTCAGCTGATGGTGACGGTGATGCCATAAACAGTGCTATAAAAGCGCTGGTTAGCCATCGCAGAATAAACCAGAACTTCACCCCTGCAAGTAAGGGGGCGGCAGAAAACACTCCGGACCTTACGCACGCCAGATATCATACCGCCAGTTGGCGGATGCGGGCAGACTATGTACTGGCGTCAGATTTTGGTTTTAGCATTAAAGATGGCGGTGTATTCTGGCCGGCAAAAGATGAGGCCGACTATCCGTTGGTTGGCACCCGCGGGGCCAGCTCAGATCATCGTCTGGTTTGGCTGAAGCTTGAAATCAGCGCTGAATAATTCAGCGCGCAACTTAAATAAATGGAAAAATAAAGACAGGCTTAGAATTTCAAAACCAGGTTTTGCACATGTACCGTGACTTCTTCACGGTCATGGTACAGGTGCTTAACATGCAAGCGAAATTTGATATCAGCATCCACCAGCCGCTGCTCCAGCTGAGCCAATATCCCGGTTACAGTTTCGTAGCGCTTTTTCATCGGCAGTTTTAAGTTAAATATTGCTTCCTGACACCAGCCGTTAATCAGCCAATCTCCCATCCGCTCGGCAACCCGCTGCGGCTGCTCAATCATATCGCAGACGACCCAGTAGACATTTTTCTTTTGCGGCTCAAACTTAAAACCATCTACCGTTAAATGCTTAACCTGGCCGGTTTGCATTAGCGACTCAGCCATAGGGCCATTATCAATAGCAGTTACCATCATGCTGCGTTTAACCAACTGATAGGTCCAGCCGCCCGGACTGGCACCTAAATCAACTGCATTTAAGCCACCGCCTAAACGCTTATCCCATTCAGGCTTAGGAATAAACTGCAGAAATGCTTCTTCCAGTTTCAAAGTACTGCGACTGGGTGCTTCATTGGGGAACTTCAACCGCATAATACCGTTTTCCAGCGGGCTGTTATTTTCCGGATAAGACAAGCCAACATAACCTTGCTGCCCACTAAGTAACAACACGTGCAAAACCGGCGCTCGTTTTTGCTCTTTTTGCAATAATACGCCGGCTTTGCGCAAAGACTGGCGAAGAGGTACAGTTAATTTACGCGCCAGGGTTGACAACGTTTTACCGTCGTTTGTTTCAGGATATTCAACCCGTAGCTCACCACAGCCGGTTAATTCAGCAGCAACAAGAGCTTCAAGTAAAGGCGCTATTCGATCTTCAGACGGCAATTCAAGCAGCTCAGCCTGCAGCAGGCACCATTGTCGGATGAAAATAAGATGCTCAAATGGATAGTCTCGATAAAACTCTGCCAGACCATCTTCATCATAGGCTTCGAAGATAACGTAAGCTGAATTTGCTGTTAGTTTGCAAAAACCAAACACATCAAAGCTACTTGCTTTGTCCTGAATTTCTGCTGCGCACTCTTTCTCAAAACCCGCCCGGCAATAAAGTAGTAACTGTTTCATTTAACATCCTTTCGCCAGGCGCTTACCACAAGCAACAACCAGCCAATAATCAAAATTTGTCCACCAAGCGGCGCCAGGGCGGAATAATAAAACGGCAGCGTCAGCACACCGGCAAACAAGGTCCAGCAAAATAACCAAAGCCCGATATGCCAGAGCAGCACCACTAACTTTAGCAGTTTAGATGCTGCAGACTGGCGGCCAATAATCAGTTGTGCCAGCGTATGAAACGCCAGCATACTAATGGCACTTAACAAGCGGCCAAACTCATTGTTATCCAGCCCCGCCCATAGGTGCATCAGTGCTGCCGCCAACCCCACTACTGCCGCGCCATACAGGGCTGTAAGGCTGTTACTGGCTGGCCAGAAGTATTTCATCTATTACCTCACTGCAATATGCTGCCGCTGCGCTGATAAGTTGCCGCTGCTGCAGGCCACTGCTTTTGGTTGGCTTAAAATCATGATCCGCCGCCGTTAGCCAGTGCATGCTAACGTTTGGCCAGCTTAGTTCAGAGAGCTCGGTACGTTTGCCAAAAGGATCACGCTCGCCCTGCAAAATATGTAACGGCATTGAAAGCCTGGTAAAGTGCTCAGTCCGCCACTGGTCTTTGCCAGGCGGGTGAAACGGATAGCCAAAGGCAAATATCGCGTTAACCCGCAGTGTGTCGGGCAAGTTCAGCATACTGGCGACCCGGCCGCCCATTGATTTTCCGCCGATAAAAAGCGGTAAATCTGGTTTAACCATGCTTATTTGTTCCATAAAATGCCGCTGCAACAAGACCATCTTGTCAGGTGGCCTTTTACTGCCTAGTTCAATACTGCGCTGCATATAAGGAAAATTAAAACGCTGCACCTCAATATGGTGCCCTGCCAGCGCCCCGGCCAGTGTATTCATAAATGGGCTGTCGCATGCAGCTCCGGCACCATGCGCCAGAATTAGGCGCGCTTTGGCTTTAATCAATGGCGACGGCATTGGTAAATTGCTGTTCGGTAAACAGCAGATGTTCAGCCGCTACCATATCGACCATCCATTGACGAAATGCAGTTATTTTACCCAGCTCTGCCTGGCTTTCCCGACATACCAGATAATAGGCGTCTTTACTGATAAGCACATGGTTGAACGGCACTATTAAGCGGCCCGAGTTAATGTCAGGCCGGGCCAGCACGTTGTGCGCCAATGCCACACCCTGGCCATGAATAGCTGCCTGCAGCACCATGGAAGAATGGCTGAAAATCGGCCCCTGATTAACATTAAACTGTTTAAAGCCCTGGCTGATAAACCAGGCTTTCCAGGCCCGACGCGACCCATCGTGCAACAAATTGTGCTTTGCCAGATCAGTAGGCTCGTTCAGCGGCTTACCGCTATTTAGCAGCAATGGTGAACACACCGGCAACAAATACTCAGTATGCAGCTTATCGGCATGTAAGTTACGCCAGTTGCCACGACCATAATATATAGCAACGTCAACATCGTCGGTCAGTGAACCCTCATCTAAATCAACCGCCTTGATCCGGACATCAATATCCGGGTGCTGCTCACTAAACTGATTTAAGCGTGGAACCAGCCACTGAATCGCGAAACTGGGCTGCAAACTCACGGTTAAGGAGCCTTTCGCACCACGCGCCAGCAGCTTTTCTGTCGATTCATGCAACTGTAAAAATATTTCTTTTATATCAAGAAAATAGCTTTGCCCCTCTTCTGTCAGCAACAGCGAGCGGTTTTTGCGCATGAACAACTTTAAACCGAGATGGTCTTCCAGCGCTTTAATCTGATGACTGATGGCAGCCTGGGTGACATACATTTCTTCAGCCGCCTTAGTAAAACTAAGGTGCCTGGCCGCGGTTTCAAAGGCCTTTAATGCATTTAATGGTGGCAGACGACGCGCCATAAGTTCGCTTAACTCAACAATTAACTGGCTGGCGGCTTATAGCCTTCAATTTCAATATCCTCGCCCTGAAACAAAAAGGCTTCCATCTGCTGCTCCAGGAACTGCCGGTGTTCAGGATTCATCATATTCAGCTTTTTTTCGTTAATCAGCATAATTTGCTTAGCCTGCCATTTACTCCAGGCCTCTTTGCTGATCGAGTTGAAAATTTTACTACCCAGCTCGCCCGGATATAACTGAAAATCTAACCCCGTTGCTTCCTGCTGTAAGTACTGACAAAAAACCGTTCTGCTCATAAAACCTTGCTCCTCATTCCGGGGTATGTAATGCCTGCAGCTGTTGCAGCAGGATTTTAGCTGGTGCTGATAACCCCACCTGCGGTATTTGCGCTATTGTAAACCATTGTGCGCCAGTTTGCTCCTGCACACTGGCAGGTTTAGTCTCAAGCTGCACCAGCTGCGGTGTTATCCATAAATGAAAATGACTGAAAGTATGGCGAAATGTTGGCAACTCGAGACTTGCAGTTACCTGCAACTTATTTAACAGCAAATAGTCAGATCGCAGTTGCTCGCTGCTAAATTCAATAAAACCGTATAAGCCACCCCACAAACCACTGGCAGGTCGCTGCTGCAACAACACCTGTTGCTGATGCTGCATCATTAACCAGAAGCTTTGTTTTTCAGGTAAGGTTTTCGCAGGCTTCTTACCTGGATATAACGCCTGCTCGCCAACCAGTGCTGCCCGACAATTTAGCTTTAGCGGACATTCAGCACAGCGGGGTTTACTGCGGCTGCAAAGCGTTGCTCCCAGGTCCATCATTGCCTGATTAAACGCTGTTACATCAGTGCTATCAGGAGTAACCTGCTCTGCCAGTTGCCATAGCTGTTGCTCAATGGCTTTGTTACCGGGCCAGCCAGCGACGGCAGCAAAGCGACTCAATACCCGTTTGCAATTGCCATCTAAAATTGGGTAATACTGGCCCAGTGCTAATGACAAAATGGCGCCAGCAGTAGAGCGTCCTACTCCGGGCAACGCCAGTACTTGCTCAAATTCAACCGGAAACGTGCCATTATGCTCAGCGACAATAACCTGGGCAGCCTTATGTAAATTACGGGCCCGGGCGTAGTAACCTAACCCGGTCCATAAATGTAACACCTCGTCCAGCGACGCGGCGGCTAAACTGGTTACATCCGGAAAGCGCAGAATAAACCGCTCGAAGTACGGTATAACTGTCGCAACCTGAGTTTGCTGCAGCATCACTTCACTGAGCCAGGTTTTATAAGGGCTTTTATTAATTTGCCAGGGCAGCGTTTTACGGCCATGCAACTGATACCAGCTAAGCAGCTGATCTGAAAACCAATTAGCAATATCTTTTTGCAATAGCCCGCTCCACTTACTTCATCAGTTGCTTCACATGAATGTTCACTATTTTTGGCAACTACGCCAATTGCAGCGCAGTATAAGCAGCTTGTGCCTGAAAGCCAACGCAAAACGTCAGTTGAGCTTAGCCTCTAATATCCGCATAATGTGCGCCGCAGTTTGATTTCGGAGCCAACAATGAGCAACACCCCAGTGCAACCTGAACCACAGCAACCGCCTGCTGAACAAAGCGAAAGCGTACCCTATATGCGAAAGATCCGTTCGTTTGTGCTGCGCGAAGGCAGACTGACTAAAGGCCAGCAAAACGCACTTGATAATCACTGGCCGGCATTTGGCTTAAGCTATCAGAATAGCCCGCTGGATCTGGAGCAGGTGTTTGGTCGCAGTGCGCCGGTTGTGCTGGAAATTGGTTTCGGCATGGGGAAATCACTGGTTGAAATGGCCAGCAATGCGCCAGAGCAAGACTTTATTGGGATTGAAGTTCATAAACCCGGTGTGGGTGCCTGTCTGGGTGATGCCGCTGCTGCTGGCCTGAGCAATTTACGTTTATTCGAACATGATGCCGTAGAAGTGCTGAATGACAGCATTGCCGATAACAGCCTGAGCACAGTGCAGTTATTTTTCCCTGATCCCTGGCATAAAAAACGTCACCACAAACGGCGGATAGTTCAGAGCGAGTTTGTCCAGCTACTGCGGCAGAAATTGCAGATTGATGGCGTATTTCATATGGCGACAGACTGGCAAAATTATGCTGAGCATATGTTAGAGGTTATGCAGGCTGCTCCGGGCTTTCAAAACCTGTCAGCCACCGGTGACTATGTTGAACGGCCGGCACATCGTCCCCTGACTAAATTTGAGCAGCGCGGCCAGCGACTTGGTCATGGTGTCTGGGATCTCATGTTTAAAAGGATAAGTTAATGTTAGCCAATACCAGCCAGATGCTGTTGCGTAACATTGCTGACTTAACAGGCAATATTTTAATAGTTGAGCCGCCTGCGGATGAACTGGCCCGCAGCCTGCTGTCAGAGCTGCCAGCTGATAGTAAACTTAGTTGCTACACCACCAACGCTGCTAGTGCCCAGAGCTGGCAAGCACCTGACATCACTTGTTATTTCAGTGCCCTACCTGATTTTAAACAGCAATTTGATACGGTGGTTATTTACTACCCGAAAAGCAAAGAGCAACTCAGTTTAACTCTGGCCGCTATTGCAACGGCATTAAACGACAGCAGCCAGCTCTATCTGGTCGGTGATAATAAAGGTGGTATTAAAAGCCTTAGCAGCCATGCCGAAAAGCTTGGCTTGCAGGCTCATAAACTGGATAACGCCAAACATTGCCTGTGGTATTGCCTGAATGGCTCATTAGAAAAGCTGGCAAAGCCCGTATTCAGCAAGCAACAATTTACTATTACTCAAGCTGCGCAGCAAACTACGCTTGAGGTCTGCTCTGTTGCCGGGGTTTTTAATCATGGCAAACTCGATAGCGGCACCGCGTTGCTACTTAACCACCTGCAACATATTACTAAAGGCTCAGTATTAGATTTTGGATGCGGCTGTGGCGTTATAGGTGCTTATCTGAAAAAAATTAACAGCGAAATCAGTCTGTATTGCTCAGATGTCAGCGCCCTGGCGACTGAGGCTACTGAACATACATTACGTGCAAACAATCTGCAGGGTACGGTAATCACTGCAGATGGTCTGCCGGCGCAACCAGCCAGTTTTGATCATATTGTCAGCAATCCGCCATTTCATACTGGCATTAAAACCGACTATAGTATCAGCGAAGCGTTTATCAGCCAGAGTAAAACCCGCCTAAATGCGGGTGGCAGTCTGACGCTGGTTGCTAACTCTCATCTTGCTTATCAGACGCTGCTGGAGCAAACTTTTGGTAAAGTGGCGGTGTTGGCAAAAGCTAATGGTTTTGTTATTTATCAGGTAATTAAAAGGTAAGGCGATGAAGTTGCGGTCGATAATGCTGGCGTTGGTATTTTTAGGTGTAACCTTTATTACACCCGGAGCAATGCTGGTTCAGGCGGCCGTACCTCAACAGTGCATACAGCATAAAAATCGGGTTAAAGCGTGCCCGCATCAGTTGTACCGGGCAGATAAATTACCTTCGCAGAATAAAACTCAGCTGCTTTGCATCTGCGTTACAGATTTTCAGCCGCTGCTAAAGCAACCGGGCAGTGAACAGCAAAAAATTGAGCAAAACATGACACGACGGCAGTATGAAGTTGAGTATGGTGATGATCTGCCGGTTATCCTGGCAATCCTGCAGCATCAACGTTAATCGGCCAGCAGAATGACTCTACTTTCAAATAAACCAAGATATTCTTCAGTTCGCTGATACAAAACTGGTACCAGGTACAGCTTGTTTTGTTCAACCCAGTAAATAGCGTTTTGCTGCAAATCACGACCAAGTTGCATAGCCTGTACTTTATCACAAAACACTATCCAGCTTTTTTCCTGAAAACGTAAATCTGCCGATGCCCCTACTACCGACCGAAACGGAATACGGGCTTGTTGTAAAAACCCCTCAAACCGCTTGTCGAGACATAAATTCAGATGTGGATTTTTTAATTCACCTGCCGGATTCTGAGCACTGATAATGGCAAAACTCAATTGACTTGCCAAACGCTGCCGGCAGATAAAGACACTGTCTCTATAAGCTTCCCATAACGACATGTGTGACACTCACTAAAAACAATCAAGTTAACTATACCCGCCCGCCACAAAAACACCAAACAGGTTTGCTAAAACAACATTAACTGCATAACATCAATACTTAATCTGGAACAGTTGCAGCAATCTCAGCTAAAAGTGAGCAATGCATGAAAGCAGTAGTCAACACCAGTTCTAAAACCAGTACCATTCGCAACGTATTATTTGTTGGTGTGATGACAATCTGTAGTCTTACTATCTGTGTCTCTATGCTCGCCTCAACAATGCAGGACATCAAACAGCAACGGCAAGCGTTGATTAACGAGCTGAAAAGCTATGCCAGTATTATCGCTTTTAATGCTCAGGCCAGCTTTGCTGAGGCAGAAAAAGCAATAATCCAAACTGAAGCCGGTTTTGCTGATGAGCGGGAAAACATCTATAACGATTATGCTCACACAGAAGAAAGCAGGTTGCGTTCGTTTGAAGCAGTACCAATGTTTCACAACATTCACATCTACCGCCTACAGCAATCAACAGGCAAGCTGGCTCTTTATTCAATTTACAATGCCCGCGGTGTAGGCCCTTATCCGGCCCAATTAGAAAAAGTGTCGTCTTTTATTGAACCTCAACTAAGTGATAATTATATAGAATTGAGCCAGGAAATAAGGCTCAACGATGCAGTTGCCGGCTTTGTTTTTATCAGGGCCAGTCAGCAGGAGCTGCATAGCTATATTCAAAACAGAGTTTTATTTGACCTGTTCACTATTTTTTGCGCGTTAATTGTCGTTTATTTGCTAACCCGTCAGCTTGAGCGACGGTTCACCACTCCAATCAATCAGTTAATGCAGTTGGTGCAAAGCGTGGCAAAAGACAAGGATTACCACTTACGGGCACCACAAAATAACATTGAAGAATTTAACGTTTTTGGTAAGGCACTCAATACCATGCTCGATAAAATTGAACGCCAGATTATCAAACAACAGCAAACAGAAGTTGAAATACGCGAGCTATATCAGGGCTTAGAGCAAAAGGTAAATGAACGTACTGAGGCGTTGAAATCGTCAAATCAGGAATTACTTAATACCCTTGCCACTTTACACCAGTACCAGAACCAGATAGTTGAAACCGAAAAAATGGCAAGCCTGGGCCAGATGGTGGCGGGCGTAGCCCACGAAGTAAATACACCCATTGGCCTCGGCGTTACCGCATCGACATTGTTGCAGGATAAACTGACAGGTATCGAGCGGGCGTTTACTGAGAAAAAACTAACCTCGTCTCAACTGGGTCGCTTTTTAAGTGAAAGTAAAGAAAATCTGGGCATCATTTACCGCAACCTCGAGCGTGCAGCCAGTTTAATCAGCAGTTTTAAACAAGTCGCAGTCGATCAGTCAAATGACAGTCAGCGCAGCTTCAATATGGCGCAACTTATCAATGAAGTATTATTAGCTTTGCGCCCCAATCTGAAAAAAACCCGCCATCAGGTATTGGTAGAGTGTCCGCCCGAACTGATTATTGAGAGTAAACCTGGCCCGATAAACCAAATACTGATTAATCTGATAATGAATAGCCTTATTCATGCTTTCGAGGATAACGATCAGGGGGAAATACACATTTCCGTAAAAATCAGCGGCACCCGTTGCCAGTTAGAATACAGCGACAATGGCAGTGGTGTCCCTGAAGCGATTAAAAAACGAATTTTTGATCCCTTTGTTACTACTAAACGTGGTGAAGGCGGCAGTGGCCTAGGCTTACACCTGGTATATAACCTGGTTACTCAGGCGTTAAATGGCAAAATCAGTTTTGATAGTACCCTCGGTTTCGGGGTCAAAGTACTTATAGATTTTCCGGTAATTAATAACAGCCATAAAAGTACAAGCTAAACTTATCCTTTTGTATTAACTAACTTTTTAAATTCAAAACAAGCGGGTACTAATTTGCCCGAGCCAATTGTTAACAAAAATCTTGTTAACAATTGGCCGTCCCGCTATAATTGCGCCAGTATTTGACATGTCCACGGCAACTATAGTAATTAGTACGCTATACTGTTCACAAAAAACACATAAGGTTTAACTCTAATGCAAACACCTGTGATTCTGATCGTTGAAGATGAAGAAGTTACCAGACTGAATCTGGTTAATCTGTTCCAGGGTGAAGGCTATGATGTCATCGAAGCAGTTAACGGCGAAGAGATGTATCAAAAGCTGGAACAAAATCCGGTAAACCTGGTTGTTATGGACATTAATTTACCTGGTAAGAACGGTCTGATCCTGGCTCGTGAACTGCGCCAGAAAGAAAATATTGGTCTGATTTTCCTGACCGGTCGTGATAGTGAAGTAGACCGCATTCTGGGACTGGAAATTGGTGCTGATGATTATCTGACTAAGCCATTCAACCCTCGTGAGCTGACAATCCGGGCCCGCAACCTGTTAGGCCGCACTGTTGCCCAACCTGTGATTGAAGAGCACAAAAGCATTGTTAAATTTAATGGCTGGACCCTTGATGAAAACAGTCGCAACCTGACTTCGCCTAAAGGTATGGCACGCCGCTTACCAAAAGGTGAATACCGTGCGCTGCGTTTAATGCTGGACACTCCGGGAAAAATCTTTACCCGTGAGCAGTTGATCCGTCATATGACAGGCCGTGAGCTGCGCCCGAATGATCGTACCGTTGATGTAACAATTCGTCGCATTCGTAAGCACTTTGAATCAGATATCGACAGCCCTGAGTTAATCAGCACCATTCACGGTGAAGGATATCGTTTTGTCGGAAAGATAGACAAGTAAGCCATGTGACAGCCTGAAATACCGGGCTGTTAATTCGCTTCAATAAAATCATACAGAGCAGCCAGGTGCTGCTCTGCTTTTAAGTGATAATCAACGAGTTGTCGTTCCAGCCCATGCCAGCTCATGGTTTCCTGCTCAAACTTTTTCGCTTGTTGTTGCACCCATAATAACCCTACCGACGCTGCAGCGCCCTTTAGCTTATGGGCAGACTCTTTAAAGTCCTGCGGGTGCTGTTGTACTGCAGCTTCAATCATTTTATTGATGTAGCCCGGTAATAACTGGGCAAACAATTGAGCACTGCGTTTCATCGCCTCAGGCCCTAATGACTGCATATAGTCATGCAGGGTAGCCAGGTCAAGGATCTGATTATCGCCATTATCAGGCTTCACCGGACTAAGTTGTTGCAGCTTTAAGGCACTAGGGGAAAACAACCGGGCCAGCATCTGGTCCAGTTTATTGGTATTAATTGGCTTTGCCAGTGCGCCATCAACCTGAACGTCAGTCAGCTGCTCTTCGGCTTTTCTTACGTTGGCACTTAGCACTACTATCGGGATGGACTGTAAATGCGCTTCGCTTCTCATATACCGGGCAATTTGATCACCACTCATATCCGGCAACTGCATATCCAGCAACACCAAATCAATATCATCTTCAGTTTCCAGCAGCGCTATCGCATCTTCACCGGTATCTGCATGAATAACAGTATGACCACGTTGCTCCAGCAGTGCCGTGGCTATTTCGGCATTAAGTGGTACATCCTCAATCAGTAATACGGTCAGCTCTGGACAACTCACTGTACTGATAGTTGGTGCAGCAACCTGCTCTGTTGGCAACTGCACATTAAAACAGCTGCCCTGACCCGGTTTGCTGGTCAATGATACTTTACCGCCCATTGCCTCTACCAGCGCCCGCGATACAGACAAGCCAATTCCCGAGCCAACAATGCTTAGCCGGCGACCGTCACTAGACTTATAGTACATGTCAAAAATACGTTCCTGCTCAGCGCTGGCAATACCGATACCGGTATCCTGAACTTTAAACAATAACTCAACCGGGCCGGCCGCTGTTGTTTTCAGCATACACTCAAGGGTTACTTGTCCCTGAGCAGTGAATTTAACAGCATTATTCAACAGATTCCAAAGAACCTGCCGCAGCCGGGTCGCATCCAGTTTCAGGTAGGAATTCAGATCACCCTGGCTGATCATTTTAAAGCTCAGGCCTTTTTGCTGGCATATCAGCTCCGCAAAATTAGCAATATCATTCAGAAAACTCTGGATATGAATGCTTTGAAAGACAATGTCTAAATCCTGACGGTCTATTTTGTCTAAATCAATAATATCATTGAAAATGTTGCCCAGCGTTTCGGCACTGCTAAAGATAGTATTGGCCCAGCTGTGCTGTTCAGGCCCTAAAGTACTGTCCAGCAGTCGCCGGCTTAAACCGACTATGCCATTTAGCGGCGTTCTGAGCTCATGACTTAAGGTAGCAATAAACTTGCCTTTGTCCTGATAGGCCTTTTCCAGTGCCTGTTCAGCTAATTTACGCGAGGTAATATCGCGACCAAACCCCAGCAAGCCGATATAACGCCCCTGGCCATCATAGAAAGGTACTTTACGCATTTCAAACCAGAGCAGCTGACCGTCTGGTTTCACAAACTCGACATCCAGCGTCAGTTCGGTGTGCTCCGCTGCAGCCTCATACTCCGTTAATATCGCCGCTTGCGCACTGTCTTCGGTATAAAGCTCGGCAGGATGAAAGCCAATCAACTCTTGGGCTGATTTACCCATAATAATTTCGAACATTTTATTACAGCTTGCCAGATGGCCGTTTTCATCGCGGTAATAAAATAAGTCCGGAGAACTGTCAACAATAGAGCGGATAAGCAAGCTCTGCTCTTCCAACTCTTGCTGGGTTTTTTTGCGTTCAGAGATCTCTTTGCGAAGTTCATCTACAGCACGCCGTTTCGCCTGAAAAGCCTTTTTCCGCTCTTCTATCTCGAAATTAAGCTGGCGGATACTATCCTGCATATTCTGGTTAAGCAGGCGCTCCTGATGAGCAGAGTCTTTCAGGTAAAGTAGGGCAGCATCAAGGTGCAGCACCAGATAGAACACGATCAGAATAACGACGGGGCTGGCCAGCATAGCGAGTATCAGCTGAGCGTGCAGCATTGCCCAGTCAACCACCACTGCAAACAATGCAGCATAGGTATAGTGCACCAGCACCAGCACTGCCAGCAAACTGAGCCACAATACTACGCCGAGGCGAAATTTCCCCCAACGTTTTATCAATGCAGCAAAAGCTTTAACCTTTGGGTGCACCGGACTTTGCATTATGCGCTACCCTTTACGCGGTTTTTTGTAAAAACCACCTTAATTAGCAGGTTGCAGGTCAACCATCATATTTCGATATGAACAGTAAGCTATCTCTTCACCCTGCTGTCTGAAACTACCCTGCCGGGTATAAGAACTATGATCTTTGTACACGGAAACTGCATAACCCTGCCCTACTCTGACGGCACGGCCTTCCGCCTGCCTGGCCTGGGTCATACACAGTAAATGACTCAGCTGTTTATAGTTGTCACGCTCAAAAATATCACCAGAAGTAAGTAATGGCTGTGCCAGATTATTCGGCGCATACTTCCAGTCAGCAAAGCGACTGCGTAACTGGTTGGCATTTAACTCCATTTCATCACCCCGGGTCAGATAATGAGTAACAACATTGCGTAAGTTTAAAGCACTGCCTTCGCCACTACTGTTTGCGTTATTCATATCGACCACATAGACGCCTGCTTCACCCAGCACAGCCATTCGCACTCCCGGCTCTTCTGCACTGCGGCCAAAACCAACCAGTAAGCCAGTATTTTCGTCTATACCAAAGCCAAAACGACTTTGGGTATCATGTAGCAAGCGGATCAGTCGCCCCTGACGGCCACGCTCTGAAAAATGCGTATCGAGCACTCCCCAGCGGAACAAACCAAGACCTCCTGCACCGCTGTATGTCAGGTGGTTTTCAGCCAGGCCATTACTGCAACTCTGATCTTTATCACAGCCAACCGCTGGGGCAGGTAAATCAAAGGCACCAAATTGCATGGCATTAAAACTATCACCGTTAGTAATCATAGGCGTGCGCTGACCATTAAAGCTGCCACCTGACATCACCGCCGTACCGGCACTGGTACCCGCAACTACAATTTGGCCCGCTTCCAGCATTCGCTCTATTTGCTGCAACTCAGCTGACGCAGAACCATCATCGAGCCGCAATGCCCGCAAAGTTAAACTTTGGTCGCCACCATTAAAAAATATCCCATCTGAACGGCGAATTTGTGCAACCGCAGCTTTACTGCCAGCCTGACAAAACTCTGTTTTCTGAACCATTAAATCAGGGTAAACCCGCTGCCGCTGATAACTACCGTGTTGCTCGGCAAGGTGTTTATTTAAGTCTTCACAGCTGTTTTTATTACCCGTCTGCCACGCTGCTTGAGACGCCGCACTGATTGGCAGCCAGCTAACATCAGCTCCAGCCTCTGCAAATAAGTTGGTGTAGAAGTCTACCGCCGCAAAAGGGTCACGTGATGACGCCGTTACCACCAGGATCCGCGGTTTACGTTTATCGCCTGCTATTTGTTGCGCCATTGCTACAAACTTCTGGTGCAGCTCTACAGTGAAATTATTTTTAGTGTTGGCTAAATCAGCATATTCCCGGCTGCGCAGGCTGCTGCGGGTCGCATTATTGCTAACCATTACCGGAACTTCCAGCTGGTCCATTACGAAATTCAGCTCGCGGCTGCTTAAGCCTGCATAAACGTTGCGTCCCGAAACCCAGATACCATCAACCTCTATCTCAGCGCCACGCCATAATCTCAGTAATTCGCGCTCAGAAACAATGTCACTGCCCAACTGACCGCGCAAAAACTCCAGAACTGCCAGGGTTTGCTGTTGCTCTATAATGCGATCTTCTGACCAGAAGCCGGAGCTGTTAATCGCTTGCAGGTGCTCAGTACTTAATTGAAACTGACTGTGCTTTTTGGCCGCAGCAGAAAACACCTCTTCGCTACTACAATGCCGGCTGCTGGTTGAGCTACAAGTAGCCAGACCACCGCCCATTAATAACATAGAGTATTCAGGCATGGTCTTATTTTCATCATTGGCACTAAGAGTAAAAACCGGCATTGCCATTAAAATGGCGGATAAACAAGCAGTTATTTTTTTCATCGGCTCTTTCTTGTTGTTTTTCAGGCAATCACAGCCTGCAGACTACTGATAATGCGCTAAGCGCTAACCCTATATTTAGTGGTTGTAGATTATCCTGTATTGACATCTTTGCCAATTAGAAGTAGAAATAAGATTGTTTTTGGTGCTGTTTTCGACAGTTTCCGATAGCAAAAGTAAAACTTTTATCTGATAACTAACTTTTTAAAGTAGCGATATGTTAAAGAAAGCACTAATGCTCGGCTCATATCACTATTCGTCCTACTACCTTTCCGAGTGGTTTAACGAATAGAAACATATCAGGCAACTGCGGTTGACCTGAGGTTCTCTATTTACACAAACCCATTAAAGCAAAAATAAAGCAAATAACAGGTGTGCCTAATCCTTAGCTGATTGTGTACCCAATTAATACACAGGTGTAACTATGCGTAAATTAAACCCGCTGGCGCTGGCTATTGCTGGCAGCTTACTCGCGTCTCCTTATGGCTATGCGCAACAGGAAACGGCTAAAGAAGAAGAAAAAGTTGAGCGAATTGAAGTAACTGGTTCGCGGATTAAAGGCGTTGATCTGGAAGGTACCCAACCTCTGGTAGTTATCTCTGCCGACGATATTAAAAATTCCGGCGCCAGCTCAATTTATGATCTGTTAAAAGACTTAGGTCAGGTACGGGGGGGTAGTGGTACCTTCTCTACTTCTGAAAGCGGTGCCACTTCAACTTCTACTCCGGCAGGCCAGGCAGCTGCCTCGCTGCGTGGCTTAGGTCCCTCTTCTACCCTGACTCTGGTAAATGGCCGACGCATTGCTGCTTCTTCTTTTGCAGCAGGCACCCAGAACTTTGTTGACGTAAACAGTATTCCACTGGCAGCAATCGAACGGGTAGAAGTGCTGGCAACCGGTGCGTCTGCTATATATGGTGCTGACGCCGTTGCCGGGGTAATTAACTATATCCTGAAAACCGACTATGAAGGTGCAGAGGTTAATTTATCCTACGGTAACAGCACTGCATCCTCTGATGAAAGTAAGATAAACGCTAATATCCTGCTAGGTACTGAACTGGCTGGTGGTAACTTAACCCTGTTTGCAGATATCTATGATCGCAAAGGTTACACCGCACAGGACCGTGAGTTTACCCGCAATCCCAGCTTAGTCAGTAATTACTCCTATTTACCTAAGGGTGTGCCAAATATTTATTACTGGTCAGCAGTAGATGGCAACGAAATAGCCAGCCCAGCCTGCACCAGCCCGCTGGTGACCACGGAGTTGGGCGAACAGATTTGTGCTTACTATCCTAATCAGGATGATGTATTAGAAACTCCGTTTGAAAGCGCTTCTGCCGGTTTTAACTTCCGCAAAGAGTTCAGTAATGACGTAGTGTGGAATACCGACTTCTTCTACAGCCACACGTCGTCTGTTTCATCATCCAGCCCTGCGCCGATTAACCAGGTAAGTGATGAGGAAGGCCCATGGGTGCAGGAAACCGCACTGGATGTGTTCCCGGATGAGCTGCGTGATTCCTTACTGGACCAGATTTATATCGATCCATTTACCAGCGAAGCAGGTCAACGCCTGTGGGGTTTCCGGTTTGATGCCCGCTTTAACACGCCAAGAACCGTAGAAGTAACCAGCGATTCATTCCGGCTGGTTAGCAGCTTAGCCGGCAGCACCGAAAACTGGGACTGGGAAACTGCCGTGTTGCTGTCGCGTTCAGAATCAGAGCAGAAAGCCATTGCCGGCATTTACAACCGTTATAAATACCACGCCGCCATCGCTGGCGAGCTGTGTCAGGATGGCAGTATTGCCAGTTACGACAGTGACGCTGACAGCTTAAGCTGCAATAGCGGTGCCGGTTTAGCCGGTGTATATAACCCGTTTTTGGCCAATGATCCGGCCAATGAAGCATTGCTGGGGCTGGCACAGGAAGTCCCGACCAGGGATGGTGTCAGCACAGTTTATGGTTGGGACGCGCGGGTAAGTGGAGATTTATTTGAATTTAACGGCCAGCTGGTTCGTTCAGCCTTTGGCCTCGAGCTTCGTAAGGAAGAAATTACCGATACACCATCTGCCAATGCCCAGGCCAGTGCGGCCAATGACTATCTGGTTGACGTGTTTGGTTTTGGCTCCAGCTTATCAGCTGCAGACAGAACCCAGATGGCAGCTTTTGCTGAGATTTACGCACCACTGAGTGATACCGTCGAGCTGCAACTGGCTGGCCGTTACGATCACTACGACGATTTTGGTAGTACCTTTAACCCTAAAGTCGGCATTACCTGGCGGCCGCTGGACAGCCTGATTTTACGTGGTTCCTGGGCCACATCTTTCCGGGCACCTTCGTTGACTCAGGCTGGGGTAAAACTCAGAACCACTACCGCAACTTTTGACTGTAGTGCCAACCAAACCGTGTCAGATTTATACTGTGAAGGCGCCGGCTTTACCAGTAGCCCGAACGTGCTGGAGCTGGGCAACGCTGCCCTGCAGGCTGAAACCTCTGAGTCAGTTAGTTTAGGTTTTGGCTGGAGCCCGACCCGCGACACCACAATTACCGTTGATTACTGGCAGTTTGAACATAAGAAACTGGTCGATACCGATATGACAGCCATGCTGGCCCGCACGGCTACCGACGCCAGTGTTCGTCATTGTGGTCTGGTGCCCGATGGCGAATTAGGTATCTCCTACGATCCGGCGCTGTGTGACGTTACCGACTTAGCGGGTCTTACCGTTGAAGACGATGGTGCTAACATGGCAGAGATCCTTGATGCCTGGGTTGAATATGACGATCCACGTTTTGCTGAATTGCCTTTGTTCCGTGATCACGTTATTCAGCTGGATAACGTTGGCCGCCAGGATGTCAGCGGTATTGATGCCCGTTTCAGCCACACTTTCGATTTAGCCGGTGGCCGTCTGGGTATGGATCTGGACTGGACCCACTACCTTGAATTTGAGCGCAATAAAGCGGGCTCAGATGAAGTTGAAGCATTGATTGGTACTTTCCGGTACCCGGAAAATATCGGTAGCGCCCGTATCTCATGGAGCGGTGAAGCACTTTATCTGGGGCTGACTGCACTTTATACCTCATCATACCAGGACGATACTGCCCGCTTACGCGGTCGTAACCTGGACGAGTTGGACGAGCTAGGTCTGATTGACGCTGAGGGTAATCGCGATGTGTCCTCCTGGACCACATTGCGGGCCAATATTGGTTATGACTTTGAACATGCTTCTATAAACTTCACTGTCGACAACCTGCTTGATCGTGACCCGCCAGCAGTATTTGGCAGCAGTCGCGGTTTCGACTCTATCAACCACAACGCCTATGGCCGCAACTATCGTGTATCCTTTAGCTATTTCTTTTAATTAGCAAAGACGCGGGCGTGAAATGATTGTCAGGTTCACGCCCGCACATTACCGATAGCTACCACAAGGCTTACACTATGGCTAACCAAGTAAAACAACCGGTGTCGATGCCGGACGCCTTTGTCATCCTGTTTTTTGTGATGATTCTGGCGGCTCTGGCATCCCATCTTATCCCGGCAGGCTCATTCGATATTATTGAAGTGGCTGTTGAAACCGACAGTGCCGTAAAAACCAAAAGCCGGATAGACCCTACCAGCTTTACTCTGGCAACTGACAGCAACGCCGGTGTACCGCTGTTTGCTGAAGGCGGCGGTGTCGGCTTTTTAAATTATGCCTTTGAGGGTATGGTTTCCGGCAATAAATGGGGCTCTGCAGTCGGCGTTATCGCTTTTATCCTGCTAACTGGTGGTGCTTTTGGCATCATTATGAAAACCGGCGCTATCCACAATGGCATTCTGGCGTTAATAGAAAAAACCAAACGGCTGGAGTTTCTGTTTATTCCGCTGTTATTCGTGCTGTTTTCACTGGGCGGCGCCATCTTTGGTATGGGTGAAGAGGCCATTGCCTTTTGTATCGTGCTACTACCGTTAATGCTGGCGCTGGGATACGATGCTATTACCACCGTACTGGTAACCTACATCGCTACCCAGATTGGCTTTGCGACCAGTTGGATGAACCCGTTTAATGTGGCTATTGCCCAGGGCATTGCAGAGATTCCGCTGTTATCGGGTGCGGACTTACGGCTGGTCATGTGGCTGGTATTTACCCTGTTCGGGGTTATTTTTACTATGCGCTACGCGGCCAGAATTAAACGCGACCCAAGCAGTTCACTCAGCTATGCCAGCGATCAAAAGTTACGCAGTCAACAGCAACAGCAAGCCGTTAATAGTTACAGCACCATCGACAGTATTATTTTACTGGCGTTTTTTGCCGGTTTAGTCTGGATAATCTGGGGTGTGACAGTACGCCAGTATTATATTCCGGAAATTGCCAGCCAGTTTTTTACCATTGGTATCGTGATAGCAGTCATTGCTGTCATTGGTAAACGGCTCAGAGTTAATGAAGCAGCCGATGGTTTTAAACAGGGCGCCAGCGAATTGCTGCCGGCGGCACTTATTGTCGGTATGGCCAAAGGTATAGTACTGCTGCTCGGCGGTGACAACCCGGAAACCCCGTCAGTGTTAAATACCCTGCTTTACTACTCTGGCCAGGCGCTCGGCGACTTACCTGCCTATTTATCTGCCTGGCTAATGCTGGTTATTCAGTCGGTATTTAATTTCTTTGTCGCCTCTGGCTCTGGCCAGGCAGCGCTGACCATGCCGCTAATTGCACCACTGGCCGATATGGTTGGCTTAAGCCGGCAAATTGCCGTACTGGCTTTTCAACTGGGCGATGGCCTGACTAACTGTATTATTCCTACTTCTGCCGCACTTATCGGCTGCCTGGGCGTGGTTCGGGTAGACTGGACCATCTGGCTGAAATTCGTCTGGAAATTACAACTTTGGCTGTTTGCCCTGGCCAGTATCTTTATGCTGGTTGCGGTTGCTATCGGCTATCAGTAACGAGGTTATTTTGAACACAATTTTTCTGATAAAAAATGTTGAGGTTTACGCGCCACAGCCGCTCGGTAAACAAGACATTGTGCTGGCCGGCGGTAAAATTATTGCCATTGGTCAGCAGTTTAATACTGGCAGTAGCGACTTACCGCTAACGGTAATTGATGGCAGTGGCAGCATTGCCGTACCGGGCTTTGTTGATTCACTGGTGCACTTTATTGGCGGTGGTGGCGAAGGCGGCTTTGCCACCCGTACCCCGGAAATGCAGCTGACTGATGCCACCCTGGGCGGCGTTACCACGGCCATTGGCGTGTTGGGTACTGATGCCACCACCCGTACTCTTACCAATTTGCTGGCAAAAGCCCATGCCTTACAAACGGAAGGCATTACTACCTATTGTCATACCGGTTCTTATCAGGTGCCTTGTCGCACCCTGACGGGCAGCATCACTGACGATCTTATTCTGATTGATAAATTCATTGGTGTTGGCGAAATTGCGATAAGCGATCATCGTTCATCGCAGCCGACTACGGATGAAATCAGAAAAGTGGCATCAGCCGCTAAAGTTGGCGGTATTCTGTCTGGTAAAGGTGGCACCGTCAGCGTGCATATGGGCGCCGGCGAGCGTATTCTGCAACCGATTTATGATGCCGTTGCGGGTACAGAGCTTAGTTTAAAGCAGTTTTACCCTACCCACATGAACCGTAACCGCGCAGTATTTGAGGCAGGTCTGGAATTCGCCGGCCAGGGTGGCGTAATCGACTTTACCACCAGTACCACAGCATACGATCTGGAGCATGGTGAAGTTGCTGCTGCTGCTGCACTGGCTGAGGCGCTACAGGCAGGTATTAACCCGCTGCAACTGACCCTAAGCTCAGACGGCAATGCCAGTCTGCCAATCTACAGTGACAATGGCGACTTGCTGGGCCTGCAGGTTGGCCAGGTAAGTACGCTGTTTCAATCGGCACGCGATGCCATCTTAAGCCATAAAGTCAGTATCAGTGACGCTATCTGTGCCATCACTCACTCGCCGGCCGCCGTGCTTGGGCTGCAACAAAAAGGTAGGCTGGCCGCAGGCTTAGACGCCGATCTGGTACTGCTAAATCGCGACGATCTGGCTATAAATCAGGTTTTTGCGATGGGTAAGCAATTGGTCCTAAACGGCAAGGCCACTGTAAAAGGCATGTTTGAACGCTAGAAATACTAACCAACGGCTTTTCGCATAAATATATGCATAAACACTATAATGGCTAACCATAAAAAGCTGCTTCGGCAGCTTTTTTTTATGCCAAACTGGTATTGATGGCGGAAATAACGCCAATTCATGTAATTTATTTTCACTTTAAAGCCAGCACATCCAGTTTATGATAGACGGCCAGACGGATAAACTTCACTTGCTTTTTCGGCTTTTTCTTAGTATACCTGTTCATCTTGGTGGGTTTAGACGGCCAAACGAATTAGATTCGTACAAACTACAACGCATTGACCACTGATTTATCATTGAAAGAACTCTCGTTATTTTCTTTCAGTAGCAAATAATCAGACCATAAGAATAATAATTCATATTTATTAAATAATTATACATTTGCAAGGCAAGTTTGGAGGTAAGTCATGGCGTTGTATCAGCATAGTCAGGCACGGGAAAATTGTGGCTTTGGCCTGATAGCACATATTGAAGGTGCGGCCAGCCATCGGATTGTCAGAACCGCCATTAATGGCCTGGATCGGATGCAACACCGTGGTGGTATTTCGGCCGACGGTAAAACCGGTGATGGCTGCGGTTTATTAATGCAAAAGCCCGACAGTTTTTTTCGGGCCATTGCCGAAGAAAACGGTTGGAATCTGGCAAAGAAATACGGCGTTGGCATAATCTTCCTGAGCCAGGATCCCGAGAAAGCGGCCGCAGCAAAAGCCATTATCAATAAAGAAATTGCCCGGGAAACGTTGTCTCTGGTGACATGGCGCACTGTGCCAACCGACAGCAGCGTGCTTGGTCCGCTGGCATTGGAGTCAATGCCGCAAATTGAACAGGTTATTGTAAATGCGCCGCATGGCTGGGGCGATCACGATTTAGAACGCCGGCTTTATATGGTAAGGCGCCGGGTAGAGCAGCAGCTGGCTGGCGATCCGGATTTTTACATCCCCAGTTTCTCATCATTAGTAACGGTGTTTAAAGGCCTGATGATGCCGGCCGACTTACCGCGTTATTACACTGATTTAGCTGATATCCGGATGGAAACCGCCATCTGCGTCTTCCACCAGCGTTTTTCCACCAATACCATGCCGCGCTGGCCACTGGCCCAGCCGTTTCGTTATCTGGCCCATAATGGTGAAATTAATACTATTACCGGCAACCGGCAATGGGCCCGGGCCCGCCAGTATAAATTTGCCTCCCCGCTGTTGCCCGATTTACAGGACGCGGCGCCCTTTGTTGGCCAGACGGGTTCAGATTCCAGCTCACTGGATAACCAGCTTGAACTGCTGCTGGCCGGCGGCATGGATTTATTCCGCGCCATGCGTTTGTTAGTGCCACCAGCCTGGCAGGGCAACCGGGTAATGGACGATAATTTAAAAGCATTTTACGAATTTAACTCGATGCATATGGAGCCGTGGGACGGCCCGGCCGGCATTGTGATGACCAATGGTCAGCATGTTGCCTGTAATCTGGACCGCAACGGCTTGCGCCCTGCCCGCTTTGTTATTACCCGCGATAAATTAATTACTCTGGCGTCTGAAGTTGGGATCTGGGATTACACCCCGGATGAAGTGGTCGAAAAAGGCCGGGTTGGCCCCGGTGAAATGCTGGCGATAGATACCACTACCGGCCAGATCTGGCGATCGGATGAAATCGATAACGATTTAATGGCCCGCCATACCTATCGCAGCTGGCTCAACGATAACGTGCAGCGGCTGGTACCCTATGAGCAATACGAAACTGACCTGATTGGTAAGCGGGTATTTGACGATGACACCATGCAGGTGTATCACAAACTGTTTAACTACAGCTATGAAGAAATTGAGCAGGTAATGACCGTACTGGCCAAAGATGGTCAGGAAGCGGTTGGCTCAATGGGTGACGATACGCCAATGGCGGTATTATCGCGCAAACCGCGCAATTTATTTGATTATTTCCGGCAGCAATTTGCTCAGGTAACCAACCCGCCAATCGACCCGCTGCGCGAAGCCCATGTGATGTCACTGGCGACCAGTATTGGCCGCGAGCATAACGTATTTAAAGAAACTGCCGGCTACGCCCGTCGCATTCAGTTTGAATCGCCGGTAATGATGTACTCCGACTTAAAGCAACTGCGCCAGGCGGATGAGAAATATTATAAAAACCAGGTATTCTCGTTAAATTTTGACCCGCAGCAGCAGAATTTAGAGCAGGCGACCCGCAACTTGTGCGACAACGTGGTTAGCGCGGTGCGCGACGACAACGTCGTGCTGGTGATCCTGACAGACCGGCGCATCGATCAAGGCCTTATTCCTATCCCGGCGGCTATGGCGGTGGGTGCGGTACAAATGGCCCTGGTGAATGCCCAGCTGCGCTGCGACTCCAATATTATTATTGAAACCGCCAGCGCCCGCGATTCGCATCATTTTGCCGTGTTAATTGGCCTGGGCGCCACCGGTATTTACCCGTTTCTGGCCTATGAAACCGTCGAGCAGCTGGTTGAAAAAGGCACTATTAACTTAAGTGCCCGTCAGGCGGTGCTGAATTACCGCAAAGGCATCAATAAAGGCCTGTTTAAAATCATGTCGAAAATGGGCATCTCAACAGTTGCCAGTTACCGCTGCTCTAACCTGTTTGAAGCGGTCGGCATTAATAAAGATGTAATGCAGCTGTGCTTTGCCGATTTACCCTCCCGGATTGGCGGCGCCAGCTTTATTGACTTTGAGCAGGATGTGCAGCAACTGGCCAATATTGCCTGGTTAAAACGCAAACCAATGAACCACGGTGGCCTGTTAAAATATGTGCACGATGGCGAATACCATGCCTATAACCCCGACGTAGTGACCAGCCTGCAAAAAGCGGTGCGCTCGGGCAAATATGAAGACTATCTGGTTTACAGTAACCATGTTAACCAGCGGCCGGTCGCTCATTTACGCGACTTACTGCAACTGGCTAATGATACTGACGGCGTTGCCTTAGCAGAAGTAGAAGCAGCGGAAAACTTATACCCGCGCTTTGACAGTGCAGCGATGTCTATCGGCGCGCTCAGCCCGGAAGCACACGAAGCGCTGGCTATTGCGATGAACCGCTTAGGCGGGCGCTCGAACTCCGGTGAAGGCGGCGAAGATCCACGCCGTTTTGGTACCGAGAAAAACTCGAAAATTAAACAGGTTGCTTCGGGCCGCTTTGGGGTAACCCCGCATTACTTAGTTAATGCTGAAGTTATTCAGATAAAAGTGGCTCAGGGCGCCAAGCCCGGTGAGGGTGGCCAGCTGCCCGGTGAAAAAGTCACGGCAGAAATTGCCCGGCTACGTTACTCGGTGCCGGGTGTAACGTTAATATCGCCACCGCCGCATCATGACATTTACTCCATTGAAGATTTAGCCCAGCTGATTTTCGATTTAAAACAGGTAAACCCAGAGGCGCTGATCTCGGTAAAACTGGTTTCAGAGCCGGGCATTGGCACCATTGCCACCGGCGTGGCCAAAGCCTATGCCGATTTAATTACCGTATCAGGTTACGATGGCGGCACCGGCGCCAGCCCGCTTACTTCGGTTAAATATGCCGGCAGCCCGTGGGAACTTGGCCTGGCTGAAGTGCACCAGGCCTTAGTAGAAAATGGTTTGCGTGACAGAGTGCGGTTGCAGGTAGATGGCGGCTTAAAAACCGGCCTGGATGTAGTAAAAGCGGCTATTTTAGGCGCCGAAAGCTTTGGCTTTGGTACCGGGCCGATGGTGGCGCTGGGTTGTAAATTCCTGCGTATTTGCCATTTAAATAACTGCGCCACCGGGGTAGCAACTCAGGATGAAACCCTGCGCCGCGACCATTTTACCGGCCTGCCGGAAATGGTGATGAACTACTTTAAATTTCTGGCCCATGAAGTGCGCGAACTAATGGCAGAACTTGGGGTGACTGAGCTGACCCAGTTAATAGGCCGCACCGATTTACTGACCGCCAAAGCAAGCGAAACCCAGAAACAAGCCAGACTGGATCTGACCCCGATCTTACAGGCCAGTGGCGTGACATCTGACAAACCACTGCACTGTGTTAAGAACAACACGCCGTTTGATCCGGGCGCGCTGAACCAGCAGCTGCTGGAGCGCTGCCAGCAAATGGTGATTAACAAAACCGGTGGCCAGCTCAGCCTGCCTATCCGCAATACCGACCGCTCGGTTGGCGCAGCGCTGTCGGGCTTTATTGCCCGTAAGCATGGCAATCAGGGTATGGCCACCGATCCTATCCGCTTACGCTTTACCGGCACCGCCGGCCAGAGCTTTGGGGTATGGAATGCCGGCGGCCTGCACTTAGCGCTGCAAGGCGACGCCAATGACTATGTTGGTAAAGGCATGACCGGCGGTCAGATCGCTATTTTCCCGGCCAAGGGCGCCAGCTTTGCCAAAAACGGCTTCGCCATTGCCGGCAATACCTGTTTGTACGGCGCCACCGGCGGTCGTTTTTATGCAGCCGGCCAGGCAGGCGAGCGTTTTGCGGTGCGTAACTCCGGCGCGTTGGCGGTAGTAGAAGGCACCGGCGATAACTGCTGTGAATATATGACCGGCGGCGTGGTCGTGGTACTGGGCTGCACCGGGGTTAACTTTGGTGCCGGTATGACCGGCGGCTTTGCTTACTTGCTGGACGAGCAGGACGACTTAGAGCTGCGGGTAAACCCGGAGCTGGTGGAGGCGCTGGACGTCAGCACGCCAATATTGCAGGAGCATTTGCGCAGCCTGTTACACCAACACGTAGAGGAAACCGGCAGCGACAAAGCGCAGCGTATCCTGTCTGATTTCAATAATTACTTAAGCAAATTTAAGCTGGTTAAACCAAAAACCAGCGATGTAAATACCTTGCTGGGACACCGCGCTCGCTCTTCTGCCGAGCTGCGGGTTCAGGCGATGTAAGGGCAAAGGAAACGTTATGGCACAGAATGTATATCAGTTTATCGACGTCAAACGGATTGATCCGCCAAAACGCTCACACAGCGAACGCACTATCGAGTTCGTGGAAATTTATCAGCCGATGACCAACACCCAGGTGGAAGGTCAGGCCGACCGTTGTCTGGATTGCGGCAACCCATACTGTGAATGGAAGTGCCCGGTGCACAACTATATTCCACAGTGGTTAAAGCTGGCTAACGAAGGCAAAATTATTGAAGCAGCCGAGCTGTCACACAAAACCAACAGCTTGCCAGAAGTATGTGGCCGGGTTTGCCCGCAAGACCGGCTGTGCGAAGGCGCCTGCACCCTGGATGAAGGTTTTGGCGCGGTAACCATCGGCAGTATTGAAAAGTACATTAACGATAAAGCCTTTGAAATGGGCTGGCGCCCCGATTTATCGGCGGTAATTAAAACCGACCGCCGGGTAGCGGTAATTGGCGCCGGCCCGGCCGGCTTAGCCTGTGCCGATGTACTGGTACGTAATGGCGTATCACCGGTGGTGTTCGACCGCTATCCGGAAATTGGCGGCCTGCTAACCTTTGGTATTCCGCCCTTTAAGCTGGAAAAAGAAGTACTGAGCCGCCGGCGCGACATTTTTGAAAGCATGGGTATTGAGTTTCGGTTAAATACCAATGTCGGGGTCGATGTCAGCTTTGACAGCCTGCTGGATGAATACGACGCGGTGTTTTTAGCCCTGGGTACTTACACCCCGATGAAAGGCGGTTTAGTGAATGAAGACGCGCCCGGTGTCCATGAAGCGCTGCCGTTTTTAATTGGCAATATCAATAACCTGATGGGCTGGCAAACGGAACATCCATACATCAGCTTAAAAGATAAAACTGTGGTGGTGCTGGGTGGTGGTGACACAGCAATGGACTGCGTTCGTACCTCGATTCGCCAGGGCGCGACTAAGGTCAGTTGTGCTTACCGGCGCGATGAAGCCAATATGCCAGGCTCGCGTAAAGAAGTGCAAAATGCCCGCGAGGAAGGGGTAGAGTTTTTGTTTAACCTGCAACCGCTGGGTATTGAAGTAGATGCGGATGGCAAGGTCTGTGGTGTAAAAGTCATCAGCACTGAGCTTGGCGCACCAGACGCCAAAGGCCGGCGCAGCCCGGAGCCAATTGTCGGTTCAGAGCAGGTACTGGCGGCTGACGCGGTGATTATCGCTTTTGGTTTTCAGCCAAGCCCACCGCAGTGGTTAATTGATATGGGTGTAGCGCTCGATACTAAAGGTCGGGTGGTTGCGTCTGAGCAAAGCCCCTATGCGCTGCAAACCAACCAGCAGAAAATTTTTGCCGGTGGCGATATGGTATTAGGCTCTGACTTAGTAGTAACCGCCATTGCCCAAGGCCGTAAAGCCGCTGAGGGGATGTTGGACTACTTGCAGGTGTAAATCCGCAAGTATAAAGCTAATCGGGTTGGCTGCATGCAGTTGCCAACCGCTAAGCCGGAGTTAATAAGCGAGATTAGGTTTGCCCTAAGCCAACCGTCTACGCCCTGGACGGGCGTAGAGGAGTCTATAGGGACATATTCACGACGTGTTGGCGTGGGCAAACCGGTTCGAGCAATACTCATAGCTCTACGCAACAACCAAAGGACTAAACCCATGCCCTCATTTACCCTACCCGATCTCTGCGACGCTCACGCCAACTGCATCCGCGTAGCCGAGCCAATCTTTCAAAACTATGGTGGCAAAGCCGCCTTTGGCGGGCAAATTGTTACCGTAAAATGCTTTGAAGATAACTCCAAAGTTAAACAACTGGTGGCAACCCCGGGCCAGGGCAAAGTGCTGGTAGTTGATGGCGGTGGCTCAAAACGCCATGCGCTGCTCGGCGATATGCTGGCCGAACAAGCTGCAGCCAATGGCTGGGAAGGTATTATTATCAACGGCTGTATTCGCGATATCGACGAAATACGCCAAACCCCACTAGGCGTGCAGGCGCTGGGTATTCACCCAATGAAAACCGACAAGCGGGATTTGGGTGATATCAACCTGACGGTGACCTTCGCCGGAGTCGACTTTATCCCAGGCCAGTATTTGTATGCCGATAATAATGGGGTATTGGTGGCGACGAAGCAGTTGGTGTAAGTAGCTTTATTTTCAACGAAAATTCAGAACGGTTCGCACGCTGTTCCTTGATGAAAAATCATCTGCCATTTTTCGCGATCAAAGCGCCAGATTGAACTCCGCACCGAATAACTCAGGCCATCACATTCTGCACGCTGTATCGTAGCGCGGTAGGTTAACTGCGCCAGACCTTCAGATAAAACCCGGCACTCAAAATCTTGCTGGCTGATAACAGGTGGCGCTTCAGTTGGCAAGCGCTCAAGCACATCAGCTTTACCAAAACAGCGGCCAGTCGCTGCAATCTCATAAAAATCATCGGCCAGATAGCTGTCCAAAAGCTGCACTGACAACCGGGTTGCAGGCTGTACAAGCAGCTGTTCCAGTTCAGTTAGTTGCTGTTTGAGGATTATGCTATCCATGTAGTTCCAGATCCGGTCATTGGAAAAATAATTAACCCTCACTATAGAAAAGAAAAGCCGCAATTGGCTTTCTCTCATAAAAATAGGAGTTTTAAATATGTATTACATTATTCTGGAAACGTTACCACTTTTTACCGCAATCGCGTACATGATTGCAGAATATTTCAAATTGGATTTCCCCTAAAACACTAACCACTTTACCTGGTTTGGCATCGGCTTCGTAATTTTGGCTACCGGTGCTTGCTGGTTTATTTGGCGAAAGTAACTTTTTAGCAAACGACCAAGTCAGCTAGGCGATCAGCTTTTTTGGACCTAGCATTTTACGCCACTGATTTACTAATATTTTGCGAAACGACATACGCCTTGTACTGGGCGTCAATTCTGAAGAACACGTCTACCGGCGCGTTATAAACCCGCTTAATCTTGGTTGCCAGCTCAATACTCAACTCACTTTCACCGTTTATAAAACGGGTAATGGTAGATTTAGCCACATTAAGATCACGGGCGGCATCAGCTGCAGTCAGGTTCTTACGCTGCAGGAAACGCTTAAAGTGCGCGCCAGCGCCCTTTGGTGCGCCAATCAGGCCCATCTCACGCAGATTTTCACTGGTCAGTAATTCAGTACTATTTTTCATATCATTAATCACCTTTGTTCAGAGCAGCGCGCTGAAATTACCCAACACGCTTTATGTCAATCCAACTTAGCCGTAGTGAATAACCTCAATCAGCAGCATTTCGTTCCCTTCACTTTCCCCCAACAGACCGGCCACCACAAACTGAAAGTTTTCCCGTATCGATACACTGAAACCGTTGCCTTCCAGCACCATATCGCCTAACAAGACTTCCTTGGCCTCCTGCAGTGATATCGCATTAACCAGAACATCAATCACATCCGTTATTTCTTCTCTGGCAACGGCAGATAGGCTGTTAATAGCTGCCTCTGTACTTGCTTCCTTTCCCGGTTTAACAACTACCCGCAATAGTCACCTCCTTGTTCGCTGCCCTTATCAGAGATATAACTATTCTAGACGCAAGTTGCGCAACCCGCAACCCGCAACCCGCAACCCAGGCTTGACCGCTAAGCAGGTACTTATTTAAATACAAGAAAAACACAATTCGCGATACATCGTGGCTTCATTTCTTGGTGCCAGCAGTGCTTATCGCAGAAGGTTGAAATAGTCGTAGGATTTAAGCGTATTTTCCTTAATAATCAGGTGCGAATAGCCACTTTTAACTAAAAGGATTTTACTGAATGCGCTGTAAAATTAACATTCTTGCCCTGCTGCTTGGTATCGTGCTGCAGCTGGTGTTGAATCAGGCTAATGCCGAGGAAAACGATTTTAACCTGCATATTCATGTGCATTATCAGCAGGAAAAGGACTTGTGGCAGGTTAATTATGTATTGCCGATAGCGGTTGATCATGTCGCGTTTAGCCGCAACAGCAATTTTGACCGGCGTAATTTATACCACTTTGACCCTGCAAAATTTGTCTGGGACAAAGCTGGCGACGTGCTACTGATCAGAAGCATAGACGGTAGCAAGTTCACCTCACTGGAGCTGAGCTTTAACTCTTACTATGACTTTATCCAGAAAGACTACACTCACAATATAAAATACACGGATGGCAGTACCCTGTTATATACCAACCATCTGACGCTGGGCGCCAATATTATTGAGGACAAAGCAATAAGCCCGATAGGCGCATCTTTTAGCGGCACCCGGTTCCACTTCTATGCCCCTAACCAAAATATTATTTTTCTCGGCCAAAGCTACCAGGATCAGGCACAGTGGGTCTTAGACAATGACGGCACTTACATATACTTTGGCAATATTACGCCAATTGAAACAGACAATATGCTGGCGATCGTCGACCCTGATTTACCTAAATGGGTATGGCACCACACCCAGCAATACTTTCCGAAGCTGTTTGACTATTACCAGCAAAAAACTGGCCAGCCGTTAGATTTTAAGCCGGTTGTATTTTTTAATTATGACCAGCTTGACGGTGACTATTCGAATTACAGTGGCGGCACCTTAGATGGACTGGTGCAACTGACCATAAATGGCAAGCGCTGGAACCAGGAAAATAATGAGCAGTTTAATACCTTATTTCATTTCTTAGCGCATGAAGTAGCTCACTTCTGGAACGGCGAGATGTTTGCTTTCGAAGAGCAAAATCACGCCTGGATGCATGAAGGTGGTGCTGATGCGTTTGCCAATTTTGCCATGCTGGAATTCGGCTTAATTGATAACGCACAAATGCTGTTGCGGTTCGAAGAAGCCGCCAATAATTGTGTGTTAAATAAAGGTGCAGAGTCGCTGGAGCAATCCGCTAAATTATGGCGCTATCGCAATTACTACAACTGTGGTGCGGCCATGGCACTGGCCAGCCATCTGGCGATTCAGGCAAAATCTCCGGACAAATCCGTATTTAATCTTTGGCAAGGGATGTTCAAAGCCAATGCAGCAAGCAGAAGCTACAACCAGCAAGATTATTTTGACCAGTTGAGCTTATTAACAGGCTCGAAAACGCTGGCAAAAGCACTGGCGCGATTCAGCCACGACACTGAGCTTGATAACCAAGCGGAAGTGGCAAGCTGGTTTACGCAGTCTGGCATAACCGTTTCATTATCAGAAGAGCATCCGGCCGAAGTAAAACAACATTGGGGCAAGCAAATTATCTCTGATCTTATGCGAACGCACTGCAATGCCATAAGCATTAGCAGTTATGATGACTATCTAAAAACCTACCCGATAGAATCTTGCAAAGCTTTCGAGAAAAGCTATGAAATCCAATATGTTGGTAACTTCGACATTTATAAAGAGGGTATTGCGGCATACCAGCTGTTTCGCGAAAGCTGCGAAAATAATCACAATATTGTGCTGAAGAACAGAGCGAAGCAACCAATGGCGGAGATTAGCTGTTTAAGCATCCCGCGACACATCAGCCCCTACATGAAATTGGTATCTAAAACTGCTTCCTGAAACTGAAAGTTAAGTTCAGACTCCAGAGCCAGGATAGACTTTATCCCCGACTAGTTTGTCTATGCCGATAATAATGGTGCGCTGGTGGCGACTAAGCAGTTCAATTTTTTCCTGCATGGCTTCATCTTCAGCCACATCAAGTTGCAGGGTTATATCTGATAATCTATGTTTGCACTGGTACCTTGCAGCAAGCGGTGATACCTTGCTGCAATTTGCAGGTAGGGCAGCACATCCTCTGGTTGAACCTGCGCTGCGGCTGCAGCTTGCTGCAATGCCAACCCACAGACGTGATATACACCCCTGACTCTTTCATGAAAGTAACTGAATCCTACTGGCATGAGCGGGCCGGTCCAATACCATTTGTAGCAGTAGTATTCCAAATGTTCGTAAAGTAAGTCGTGTGTCTCTTCCTTCATGGCGTACAACTTACCGTCGGCGATAGATCCATTCCTGTATTGTTTCAGGCTATCAACTCTACCGTGCACTCGCTTAATATGTATTTCGCGCCTGGCGTAAATATAGGGCAGTAGATCAGTCAGAAGCGAATTTAAGTCTGCACCAATATAATTCTGTATTAGCATTGCATCATAAGCTTTCCCAGTAATGCCCTGACAAAGCTTCTCAGCCGCATTTAAAATATCGGACAGGTGGCCGACTTCAACATCGAGTATAAATTGATAATGCTCATAGGATGGTGAAACAAGTTTTTCAAATACTGGAGTGTCACTTTTTATAGCCAGGGTGGTTAAGAATAAACTCCTTTCATAGACACCTGTAATGCTTTTGACTTTCATTATCACATTCTGAACCGTTACCCTTGGTTTTTTATGGTAGGTATATTCAGAGGTGTCTGCATGATTGCCCTGGCTAGTGTTCTTGCGTATTTGCGCCTTAATTTTGCTATCTGCCTTACCAAAAACACCTTCAATGCCATCGATAGAAATCTTAATAGCATTAAGCTTCTGTGAATTTACTATTGTAATAAAAGCGCCAATAAAGCCCAAAACAGCTGCCATAAACGTGTATGCGCCAGCTGCTTGACCTTTGGTATGTATTAATAAATAAATTGAAAAAATTAATAGAACGACAAGAGTAAAAATGATCAGATTTTTTTTGTCTGGATCTCTAAGACGTACATCGTAAGTGCCGCCTTTAACTTGATACTGCCCTTGGGCATCTAATTGAGGAAGGTAATTAATTCTAAAACTATGGAACTCATAAGCACGAAAAAATGTTGACTCATAATCTTCAACATCTTTACCGTCTAGCCCCAAAGTTCGTCGCCACCTAATTTAAGCATGTGCCCATCCTTATCATGTGTGAACTACGTTTCTGCTTTTCTCGCTAGAGAATCTAGCACAACAACATATTTTTTTCCAACATTTACCCCCAGCGGGGTCTGGTCTTTTTGCCTTTTTTGTCTATTGGCAAAATGAAAGACCTGCCCCCAAAACCACAGGGATCGCAAGAGTGCGTCACTGCCCCGGTAGTGACGTAATTTCCCTGACAATAATCTGGTTTACATTGGCCGCCACTGTCTTTACATTAATCCGGCGTAATAAAAATAATAATTTCCCGGGGTTACAATGAAACTAAAAATGATCGTAACTGTTGCAAGCTTAGCTGTACTAAGCGCTTGCAACCCTGCAGATACCACACAGCAAGCCAATTCAGAAGTGCAAACATCCATGACAGCAAGCATTACCGAAGCACCGCTATGGTTAGAAGAGGTTGAAGGCGAACAGGCACTTGCTAAGGTGACTGGCTGGAATAAACGCACGCTGGACAAACTTACCAGCGACCCGCGTTTTAGCCAATATCAACAGGCGGCCTTAAATATCGTAAATGCCACCGATAAAATCCCGTATGGAACCTACCGCAACGATATGGTGTACAACTTCTGGCAGGATGAAAACCATGTCAGGGGGGTGTTACGCCAAACCAGTCTGGCTGAATACAGCAAAGCGCAACCGCAATGGCAAACGCTGCTGGATATTGATGCCCTGTCTGCCGCGGAAGGCAAAAACTGGGTGTTTAAAGGGACAACCTGCGCAGAAACCAATCATAACCTTTGCATGGTGTCGCTATCTGATGGCGGCAAAGATGCGGTAGAAATGCGCGAGTGGGATCGCGCCAGCAAAACCTTCGTTGATAAGGGTTTTTATCTGCCGGAAGCCAAAACAGCCCTAAGCTGGAATAATCCCGACAGCTTGCATGTTGGCACTAACTGGGGCGATGACTCACTGACTGACAGCGGCTATCCCTATGTTATTAAACAACTGCAACGCGGCCAGTCGCTGGACGAAGCCGTGACAGTGTTTAGTGGCAGTAAAACCGATGTCGGCGTATTTCCTTATGCGCTGAAGCACCAGGATCAACAGTTAAATATGGTGGTGCGGGCCATTACGTTTTACGAGTCTGAATACTATTGGTTACCGGAAAAAGGCGACCCGGTTCAGTTACCAATCCCCAATACTTCAAGTATCAACGGCATTTTTAAAGGGCAACTTATTTTAAGCCTGAAACAAGACTGGACTCCGGATGGCAGTACCACCGCCTTTAAAAGTGGCGCCTTAGTGTCTTTTGATATGCAAAACTGGCTGCAGAATAACAAAATTGGTGCCGTGCAATTGGTGTATCAGCCAGATGAACGTGCCACGCTGGATGGGGTATCGATTACCGCCAGCAAACTGGTGATTAATCTGCTGGAAAACGTGGTCAACAATATCTATGTGTATGACTTCGATGGTGACTGGCAGCACAACAAGCTGGCCTTGCCGGATAACAGCACGATGTCGGTGTCTTCAGCCAATGATGACAGCGACATTATTTTTGTTAATCAGGAAAATTTTGTTTCGCAAGACACCCTGTATCAGGTGAATGTCAGCAACGCTGATATTGTAGCGATTAAATCGACGCCGGCCCGGTTTGATGCCACTGATCTGGTGGTTCAGCAATATTTTGCCAGTTCGACTGACGGTGAAAAAATACCGTATTTTGTTGTGCACAAACAAGGCATCACTCTCGACGGCAGCAACCCTACCCTGCAATATGCCTACGGCGGCTTTGAAATATCAATGAAACCCAGTTATTCCGGCATTCTGGGTAAAAACTGGCTGGAACAGGGCGGCGTTTATGTGCTGGCCAATATCCGCGGTGGCGGTGAGTACGGCCCGGCCTGGCACCAGGCGGGGTTAAAAACCAAGCGTCAGGTTATTTTCGACGATATGATTGCGGTAGCGGAAGATATCATTGCCAAAAAAATCACCTCACCCAAGCATCTGGGGGTAATGGGTGGTTCAAATGGCGGCTTATTAATGGGCGTGATGTATACCCAGCGGCCTGATTTATGGAATGCCGTGGTGTGTCAGGTGCCATTGCTGGATATGTTGCGTTATCACACCCTATTGGCGGGCGCTTCATGGGTTGGCGAGTTTGGCAGCCCGGATATTCCGGAAGAGCGGGCTTTTCTGCAAAAAATATCGCCGTTACACAATATTGATCCTAAGGGCGAGTATCCTTCGATATTTTTTGTGACCTCGACCAAAGATGATCGGGTACATCCGGCACACGCCAGAAAAATGGCTTATATGTTAGAACAGTATGGCCACAATTTTGAATACTATGAAAACATTGACGGCGGCCATTCTGCGGCAGCGAATCTGCAGGAAACAGCCAAAAGAACGGCGCTTGAGTACACCTTTTTAAGTCAGCAGTTAATGAAATAACTACTAATGAAGTGACTATTAATGAAGTGACTGTGGCACGATACTGAAAAGAAGATGGTTACAGCCCGGCTATAACCATCTTTTTTATTTTCTGCGCCTTCTCAAAATGATCCAGGCGGTGGGTTTGGATCCACCAGCTTGCCGCTTCCATCAGAAGCTCGGGGTCATCATTCTTATTGGCGAAAAAGGCATAAAACGACAGGCCCAATGTCTCGCCTTTGGCGAGGATTTTTTTGTCACAAACCGCAATAATTTTTTGTCTTAAGGTGTCTCGCATAGATGGGAATTCCAGTGGCGTGATTAAATTGGCCCCTTATTTACTGGCCGATAAATATTCGCTGCCATCATTAGCATATATGCCAGTATTACCCCGACGAGTGACGGCAAATAGGTCGATAAAATGACCTGAGAAAGCAACAGAATAATAAGAGCTGTTACACTCCCCCAAAGCCAACCCAGACGTTTTTCATGTTGTGCAACCCGATACATAAAAACCGACGCACAAATGATTAAAAATATACCAATATACATTTACTGATCCTGGACATAGCCTCGTTTGCTGATAATAGTCATCAAATTGCTGGAGGCAGGTTTTCGGTAAAGTACGCGTGCTTACGATAAAATACCAGTAGCTTAGCAATAGTTTTTCCTTAAATCTGAAAAAGTTTGCCTATTCCAGCTTGCCGGGTAATAAGGTTGCGAACGTAGTCATGCCAAAGGCTTCCAGTACAGCGGCATCGAAAGGTTCTGAGGCAGCGTTATGGGCCGTTACGCCAAAATCAAGCCCAACTACGCTGCGAAACGGCCGGGTGCCTGCGGGCAGGTCGGCCAGCTCAATTATCCGCTGCACCACTAAATCAGGGTTGGTAGGCGCCGCAGGGTCATTTAAAATACCGTCAAAGGCCATCGCTAAACCGGCCAGGGTTTCCTGCGCAACTACAGGATAACTTGCGGCCCGGGCGTCAGCATCTTCCGGTCGCGGGCTACTGGTAAACAGTGAAGTGGTAAATGGCCCAGGCTCTACCAGCACCACATCTACGCCGGAACTGGCCAGTTCACCGCGTAGCGCCATGCTGTACCCTTCCACTGCCCACTTGCTGGCATGATATACCCCGAAAAAAGGCGCACTTAAACGCCCGGCAACTGAACTAATATTGATAAAAAGGCCGTTACCCTGCTTACGCATTGCCGGTAAAAAAGCCCGGCTTACCCGGTGTATACCGACCACATTAACGTCCAGCTGTCGGGTTAGCTCTTCGGCAGTAAAAGACTCAGTAAACCCGACATACATCTGGCCGGCATTGTTGATGACCACATCCGGCGCGCCGGATTCGGCCAGCACCGTTTTTGCTGCCGCATCCACTGAGCGCGATGAAGTAACGTCCATTTCCAGCAGCCGCAAATCCAGATTTTCTGCTTTTGCCAGTGCCCTAAGCTCATTGGCAATAGCTGCGTTTTTATCGCCGATACCACGTAAAGTGGCATACACCCGATCGCCACGGCGGGCAAACTGCTCCGAAACCTGCCGACCAAAGCCAGAACTACAACCGGTTACTACTATTGTTTTGGGTGAAACTGAGTTATTAGCCATAGTTGCCTTCCCTGCGAAATTAAGCGAATGCTAAACTGAGTGAAATTAAACATAGTTGGCAGCAGGAGTATTTACAAACTAAGACTTAATAAACAGATGAAAGGTGTTATATCCGGCATATGACTGAAAATAACGTTGGTACGCTTTGTTAGTGAAGAACCATGGGGGCAGTTTTTCCCTTTTGCCATACTTAAGCATTTGAAAAACAGAGAGCGTTTACTAAATGATAAACACTGCTATCGCTTTATGGCCGGTTTAGCGTAAATTGAATTTTTTTAAAATGGTAGAGCAACATTGTGATGAGTCTGCACCAGTTTGATGGTAATGCCAGCATTACGGAAGTATCTCCGGGAGTATATGTTGACCTGGATGGCCACCAGCTGACACCGCAGCAAGTGCGCCAGGTGGTTACCCCGCACGATTTTACGGTAGCCAATGCCCTGGTGGGTCGCTCCCTGGCAAAGCCGTGGCGCCGGGGCGTTGCCATAACCGTGGATGGTGTGCTTATCGCTTTACTTACCTCCGGTAGCTTTTTATTCCTGCTGCCTGTGGCGGCTTATCTGGCTTATCGCTGCCATTTACAACTCAACAACCGGCGCCGGAATATTGTCATCGCCTTCGCGCTGTTATCGTTGTTTTTATTACCACTGATGCCGGGGGAAACCGACGAGCGCAGCGACTACAACGTAAAAGAAGGTGTATTAATTACCGCAAGCGCCATTGCGCTTACCAGTACAGAGTGTAATGCCGGATGCGCTGATAAGCAGTTAGACAATATCAGCGAGCAATTACGTGGCAGTAAGCTTACCGACGACGAAATTGAAAGCATGATTACAGACTTGCTTGAAGACTCATCACTGACACCGTCAGAGCAGATGGTGGCATTAAATAAAGCGATGAGCAATATTAAGCAGCATCGCCAACAAGCCGCGCAGCAGGCTACCGATGTGTTAATTGAGACGACCACTCAGTCCGACTCAGACAGCTCGTGGTGGCAACAGTTAGCACAATCAGATCACAGTGTTGTTAAATGGTTGCAGGGCATTTTAACCGATTTAGGTATTGGTTTTGGCTGGGCGGTGTTTTATTTTACCCTGTTTATCAGTTGGAATGGTGGCCAGACGCTTGGCAAAGCCCTTATGGCTATAAAAGTAGTGCAGCTAAATAACACACCGCTTACGCTGTGGCAGGCATTTGGTCGCCAGGGTGGCTACAGCGCCGGCTTTGCCACAGGGCTACTGGGATTTATCCAGATATACTGGGATCCAAACCGGCAAGCTATTCAGGATAAAGTAGCCGACACCTTAGTCCTTAAAATATAACCTCAATACAAGCCGGATACCGCATGCGTATGTTGTTTACTATTTCAGGCTATGTGCTGGCGGGCTATGGCCTGCTGTGCTTACTGTTGTATCTGCTGCAGCGCCAGTTAATTTATTTTCCGGTACCGGCGCAGTTGCCGCCAACCGATCCGCTGTTGCTGCAACAAGCCAAGGCAACGGTGCTGGTCAGCCGCAAAGAACGCGACTCTCAGCAAGCGCTACTGTATTTTGGCGGCAATGCCGAGGATGTCAGTGTGTCGCTGCCGGAGTTTGCTGCGGCGTTTCCTGAACATGCTATATATCTGATGCATTATCGTGGCTATGGTGGCAGCAGTGGCAAACCTTCAGAGCAGGTGCTGGTTGCAGATGCACTTGCGTTGTATGACCAGGTGCAAAGCAACCATACTGACATTACGGTAGTAGGCCGCAGCCTGGGCTCTGCTGTTGCGGTGCAACTGGCAGCACAGCGTAAGATAACGCAACTGGTGTTAATTACCCCGTTTGATAGCCTGAGCGCACTGGCAAGCCGGCAGTTTCCGTTTTTTCCGGTGCAGTGGTTATTAAAAGATACCTATAAATCGGTTGATTATGCGCCAGTGATTAACAGCCCCACCCTGCTGATCGTAGCAGAGCAGGACGAAATAATAGGCCCCGCCCACAGCGAAGCACTGCATCAGGCCTTTGCGCCCGGTGTGGCCACACTTATTCGCTATAGTGGTAACCACAACAGCTATCTGAGCGCCAGTCAGCTTGCGGCCTGGCTCGCTGAGGCACCACCATAAGTTTAGTTATAGCCTGGAAATTATCGGGCGCACTTTACCGTTATCTGCTGTCAGCTTTGCTGTTCTTTTTGATCGGCGGCTTTCTCAAAAAAACACATCTGATTGGCGCCGGCTTTTTTGGCTTTATACATCGCGTGATCTGCCGCCTGTAATAAAGAGGCCGGGGAGGTAGCATCCTGCGCGTACAGCGCTATACCTAAACTTACCGAAATCTGCACATTATCCTGAGCGATCTGAAAGGGCGTCGCCAGCGCATCAATAATAGTCTGCGCCACCAGTTCAACATCTGCGTGTTGCTTAGCGCCAGAAAGAATAACGGTAAATTCATCGCCGCCTAACCTGGCAACGGTATCCTCTTCCCGTACACTTTCAGTCAGGCGTTTTGCCACAGCCGCCAGCAAATGATCACCAGCATCATGGCCAAGTGCGTCATTAACTTCCTTAAAGCCATCCAGATCCATAAAAAATACAGCCAGTGGCAGGCCACTGCGTTTAGCGTGTTTAACTTCCTGCTCCAGCCTATCCAGAAAAAGGCGCCGGTTTGGCAGCCCGGTTAGCAGGTCATAATGGGCGTTGTACCATATTTTTTCTGCGGCAACAGCCTGCTCGGTTACGTCCCGGGATATACAGACGGTGGCTTCAGTCTCGTTATTCTCGTCCAGTACCGGTGCCAGCAGGTATTCAAACTGCTCACCATTACCCGATGCAAAAGTGTGCACAAATTTACCGCGAAAAGTAGACTGATCGACAATAACTTTTTTAAGGTTATGCTGAAAATCAGCGGCAAACGGAAAGCCCAGTTCAAAAGTGGTTTTACCAATAATGGCTTTGTGAGCCAGCCCGAAAAGATTCGCGGTGGCTTTATTGGCATAGACAAAACGGCCCTCCAGATCCAGTACGTAAATCGGATCGGGTGATGCCAGCAGAATAGCCCCGAATAAGCGGGTTTCCATTTCTTTGACGACAGCGTAGTGTTGCAGTGATTCGGCCACTGCCTGGTCTATGGCTTCATGAAAGCGGGTTAAATCTTCTAATTTATCACCGGCAATGCTTGGGTTGGCTTTGGTCCACAATGACACCACACTGGCCCGCAGCGCCCGAAATTCAGACACCGTTTCCATAACGCTAAAGCCGCTGGTTTGCCGGTCACTACCATGTATCTCCGCCCAGGACTCTTCAGCCTCTGCCGGTGCAATACCTTTTGATTTTGCAGCTTGTGCTGACTCACTCTGGTATGAATCGAGGTCATCGGCAATTTCAAGCAACATATCTTTGGCATGGTCACGCAAGCCGGTTTTATTCATATCCTCAGCAGCAAGCAGGGTTTTAGCAAATGCTTCCCAGTCCTTAAGAATGGGTTCCATGTCTGACCGGATAAACTCAGCTAATCGCATTTTATGTGTATTTCGTTTAAGGACAGTAATTAACTGTAGCACGTGTACAGATGCCAACATGCATGATTTAAATTATCTGCCTACTATGTTGCCCTGGCAAGTGGAGAAGCGAGTTGGATCCGGCATGTGGGGGAGAACAGCTGCAACACCCGCCCTGGCTCGCCACAGCAACTCTCTCGCTCTCGCTCGCTCAGACACTCTGTGTCGACCAAAACGGGGTTCCAGCCGTTCTTTTCCAGGTTCAAGTTAGCAAGAACGTTGTATCCGGCCACAAGATCTGGCAGGGTTTTACAAAGCACAATAATGAACAGAGAAAGCCAGCTAGCCAATGAAAAAATTTTTGCAACGCGCCCTGCTCACTGTGTCAGCCCTGATAATTCTGGCAGTCGGCTACCTGTGGCTGACCTTTGTCAGCCCGCTTGGTTATAAGCCAAGCGGCGAATTACCAGCGATTGATGATAACGCCAGCTATTCGGTTTTTGTTTACGGCACCCTGAAAAAGCCCTGGGTGCGCGCTCTGGTAATGGGCCGCGCCGGCACTGGTAAACCAGCCACCCTACCCGGCTATCAGAAAGACGCGTTGGATATAAAACCCACGCCTGGCGCGGTTACCGAAGGCCTGGTTATTACCGTAACTGGCACTGAGCTTAGAGCCCTGGACAGATATGAGCGGCTGGGTGTGCGCTACCAACGGGTTCAATTAACGTTGGCTAATGGTCAGTCAGCCTGGGTTTATCAACTTATGGACCCGCTGGTGCAGGAGCTAACAAACGAGCTAACCGATTAACCCTGTAGTGATCCCGGTGAGTGAGAAAGAGTATTGTGTCCGGCATATATGCTGCCTAACCAGAACTAAGAGTTAAGCAGCACCCACCAGGTCAGGCTGGAGATCACCAGCCACAGCAGTGGGATAATAGCGCTTAGCCACAACAGCCAGCCTCTGAGCATAATAAGTAGCAGGCCCAGGGTGGCAATAGCGGTAGGGTCGGCAAAAATACCGAATACTTCTGCCTGATACCAGGAATCGCCACTTAGCAGGCCAATAAACGGCCAGCCCACCAGCCCGGTCAGGGCTAATATCAAACCAACAATGACCGCTGGCCGATTGTCTGGTGCTGTTTTAGCAAGGCCTTTACCGCTTAGCGCGATAAGCAACAGCATTACCGCCTCGGCGATAAAAGCATAGCCAATATAATTACCGGCCCAGTTTAGCTCAGCATAGTGCCGGATAAAAAACGCATAACCGACCCATGCCCATAGCGGTGCCAGCAATATGCTGCCGGCTCTGACTTTATGTCGCAGTGCCAGCAGCAGCACCAGTACACCCAGTAACAGCGTAAGAACATGTAAAGGCCAAAAAGATTCGCCAATACGCTCCAGTAACCGGAAATAAACGTCGCGGCTAAACGGAATAAACTGTTGCAACTGATAAGCTGAACCGTCGCTCATAACGCCTCTATATAGCGCTGCATGCGCTGCCGGGCGCTGGCAGATGGCATAACCCCGCTGCCCGCTGCCATATTCTCCTGCATATGAGCAACCTGGGAAGTAGCTGGTATAGCGCAGGTAATGGCCGGATGACTGACAATAAACTTCAGTAAAAAGTCGGCCCAGTTACTGCTGCCACATTCCTCTGCCGCCCACTCTGGCAGTGGCTGATTACGCCGCTGCAAGCCCTTAATCAAACTGCCGCCATCGTACGGTCGGTTGGCGATAACGGCAATGCCCTTCTCTTGTGCTAATGGCAGCAAACGCTGCTCAACCGCACGATGGGTAATGTTGTAAGTCAGCTGGATAAAGTCGATATCTTCCGACGCCATAATCTGCTCCAAATCTTTATGGCGCCGGCCGTGTGACGTGGTAATACCGATATGGCCGATTTTGCCGTCAGCTTTCATCTGACGCAGCGCTGCCAGATGCTCGCGCCAGTCCGTCAGGTTATGCACCTGCATCAGATTAAAGTGCTCTAGCTGCCAGCGTTGTTTTAAATCAGCTACCTGCTCGCGGGCTGAACCGCCGGCCGGGCTCCAGACTTTTTCTGCTGCAAACAGGCTGTCGGGAAGGCCCAGTTTTTGTAAGGCATACCCCATCACATCAGGTGCTGAGCCATACATCGGCGAGGAGTCAATCAGACCACCGCCATGTTCAAAAAAAGCTTTTACCACTTGCGTTCTGGCATCGAGCAATTTGGGATCGCTGCCGACATTAAAGGTGCGCCACGTACCCATGCCAATTGCCGGCAGCGCTTTGCCGGCCTTGCCAAATTTCTTTTGTAACATGCCGTTATTGGCGGGGTTAGCAGCAGCCGGGCCGGCAGCAACAGGCAACGACGGCAATAAACCGGCCGTAATTGCTGCAGCCAGCAACTTCAGGCTTTGCCTGCGGCTTAAACGATTATTCATGCTCTGCCCCCTTCCGCATTTTTCGGCTTATCTGCCTGAAACAGTTGTAAAGCATAACAGCTGCTGTTTAATGTCGCCAAACCAGAGGCAGCAAACGACCGGCATAGACAGACATTTCTGCGCCAAGTAAACTGGACCATAATTTGATTCAACAACAAGGTAATAAGTGTGAGCAAAGAAATCTTAACTGAACAACAATTGGCTGAAATTAAAAGCGAGTTTGAGTTTTTTGACCGTGATGGTAATGGCCAGATTGATATTGCTGAATTTATTGAGCTATTGACCGTACTGGCACCGAAAACAAAGGCCAACCATGTTGACGAAGGGTTTAAGCTTATCGACAAAAATAATGATGGTTTTATCGATTTTGCTGAATTTCTGGAGTGGTGGCAGCAGTGCTGGTGGGAGTATTGAGGAATAGCGGGTTCAGCATACTCTTTATAACATCAAGATATTGCTGATAGCCTGCCTCACTAAAAGCGGCAGCTGGCGGGTTCATAAAGCCATGCTTGTAAGGGGTTTTCACCGCGCTGACTGCCGGTTTTTCTGATAACAGCTGCAGCATGGTATCGACGTTAAAATGCAGCTCGCTGACGCCAAATATTATCCTCGTCGGTATATCAGGTGTCAGTTTCAGATGCTGATAAATTTGCCCCGGATAAAACAACATAGCCTGTTTCACGTTGGCTGCTGCCGGCGAAGATAACGCCCGCCACAAGGCGCTGGCACCGGCGCTAAAACCAATCGCTAACTCAACCGGTTGCTGGATGGCACTGACAACCTGACTGACATAACGATCATGACCGCATCTTTCGCAATACGTTGCATAGGCCTGCTGCTCATTGCTAAAACTCTGAGGTTGCTGCTGGTACGGATCGGTAAGGGTTATGGTGTAGTCACCGGCTAAATCCTGCGACAGGCGCTCTACCCCGCTGCAGAGTCCAAAAATGTCGGTGATAATTGCGATATGTCTGGGCATTGCCGCTCCGGGATTAAAAAAACCTCGACCATGATAAAAATGCCGAGACACCAGTATCACGATCGGTTAACGGGCTATTGCTGATACTGTCGTCGTACCAATGGTGTTCAATGCCCAGCCGGGTCATCCCGCCAAAAAACACAGGGGTGCTTAACGATATACCGGCATTGTAATTTACGGCTGAGGCCGCGCGATAGGCCGAACGACTGGCAGTAGCTTCTTCCAGCCGCACGCCGTAGTAATAATCGACCAGCTTGCTGTCTGAATAGCTGACGCCTGCTTTAGGTTCGAGCTGCACCGGGCCAAAACGCATACCGTAGCCTACAGCCAGTTTAGCCTCCTGCCCCTTTGAATTACCCAGTAAATCGTGCAGGGTTTCAGCTTCAACCTGCCAGCCATTTTGGCGCCACTGCACCCCAAAACCGCCATCCAGTGAGCTTTTACGCTTAGCCATACCAATAAATACACTACTGTCCGATTCGTCAAAACCGGCGAACCGCGGCGCCAGTTTGGCACTGAAACTAACATTACCTTGCTGCAGCAACTGATAACTGACAAAAGGACCATAAACCGACAGCTTTTCGCCGCGGTAACCAATTAAAGGCAGTGGGATAGTGCGGCGTTTATAACCACGGTAAATTTCCTGATTAACGCCGATACCCACCCCGTACAGAAAACCCTGCGGTGGTTGTTGTACATTGGCTTGCTGACTTTGCTGAGCCTGTACCGAACTACTTAACAATAAGCCGATGCCAAGCGCAATTGTGCTGAAATATTGACGAAAATTATGCATTTGCAAACCTTAGAGTCGTTGTTTACCTGAACTTGCAGCCTATAACACTGTCAGGCTTATTACTGTAGTCAGATGTAATCCGATCAGCCAACAATCCTGAATCAACGCTGGCAGCATTGCTATTTTGACAGAAACAGCAGCATTTTATACGGCTAAATTGCAGTTACGCCCTGCAAACTAGGGATAAATACCGCAATTAAGCCAGCACATTCTGCTACATTTTGATTAGTATGCACGCTTACTTTCGTGCCACCCCATCGGCTAGTGTACTTAGGGTCAGCCACCATTTTGTTAAGGGTTAATTATGTTATTTACTGGTGATTTAACTACCGAATGTCCAATCAGACAAAAAATCCGTGATTACTACCGGATTGATGAAAATCAGATCATTGACATGTTATTACCACTGGCTGAAGTGGGTGTGAAAGCACGGAGCAGGGCCTGGGAGCGAGCACGGCAAATTGTATTGAACATCCGTAAAGATCAGGATGGCCAGGGCGGTATTGATGCCTTACTAAATGAGTTTTCCCTGTCCAGCGAAGAAGGCGTGGTACTGATGTGTCTGGCCGAAGCACTGCTTAGGGTGCCGGATAAGAAAACTCAGGATATGCTGATTCGTGACAAATTAGCCAATGGCGACTGGAGCTCGCATTTAGGTAGCAGCGACTCGCTGTTTGTGAATGCCTCATCCTGGGGCCTGTTAGTTACCGGTAAAATGGTCAACTACTCTGATCATAGTAAGGCTGAGCAGTTCGGTATTCTGAAAAAAACCCTGGGGCGGCTCGGCGAGCCTGTTATTCGCCGCTCAGTTAATTTTGCCATGAAAATTATGGGCAAACAGTTTGTTATGGGTACCACCATTGATGATGCTATTGATCGCGCGGCTGACACAGAGAAAAAAGGCTACGTGTATTCCTACGACATGCTGGGCGAAGGTGCCCGCACCATGGCCGATGCCGACCGTTACTACCAAAGTTATTTAACCGCTATTCACGCCATTGGTAAAGCAGCAAAAGGCCGTGGCCCGATTAAAAGCCCCGGTATTTCAGTAAAACTGTCGGCGATTCATCCACGCTATGAATTTAGTCACCGTGAACGGGTAATGACCGAACTACTGCCCAAATTAAAAGAGTTAGTTCTGGTCGCCAAAAAATATGATATTGGTTTCACTGTTGATGCCGAAGAAGCTGACCGGCTGGATATCTCACTGGATATTATTGAAGCTATATTCAGTGATCCGGATTTAGGCGACTGGACCGGTTTTGGCCTGGCAGTACAAGCCTATCAGAAACGTGCTGTTTTCGTTATAGAGTGGTTAACTCAGTTAGCGCGTAAAGTTGGCCGCCAGATAATGGTTCGGCTGGTTAAAGGCGCGTATTGGGATACCGAGATTAAAACCACTCAGCAAGATGGCCTCGATCACTACCCGGTATTTACCCGCAAGGCCTCAACCGATGTGTCTTACAAAGCCTGTGCCATTAAAATGCTGGAAGCCCGTGACGTCTTGTACCCGCAATTTGCCACGCACAACGCGTATACCGCTGCTACCATTTTAGAAGTTGCCAAAGGCGATAACACCGGCTTTGAATTCCAGCGCCTGCACGGCATGGGCGAGTCACTGTTCGATCAGATTGTTACCGAAGAAAAAATTCAGTGCCGGGTATATGCCCCGGTTGGCGAGCATGAAAACCTGTTGGCCTATTTAGTGCGTCGCCTGCTGGAAAACGGCGCCAACTCATCGTTTGTAAATGCTATTGTCGACACCACGCAACCGGTGGAAGCGCTGCTACCTGATCCGGTAGAAACCCTGCAGGGTCTGCGCAACAAATATAATACCCAGATTAAAATGCCGATAGATTTATACGGCGCTGAGCGTTCTAACTCGCGCGGGATGGATTTAACCGACATTAACAGCCTGATGCCGTTTAAAGCTAACCTGGAGCGCTGGTTTAAAGAGCATTTAATTAGCGAAGATACGGTACCCACCGGCGCAGTACCGGTGAAAAACCCGGCCAATCATCAGGAGATTATTGGCCATGTGACTATGCACAACACCGAGCAAATGCAGCAGTTGCTGAGCAATGCCGATGAAGCCTTTACTGACTGGTCACAAACCCCGATAGCCCAGCGCGCGAATCTGTTGCGGCGGATAGCTGATATTCTGGAACGTCATCACGACGAGCTGGTGGCGATTTGTATTAAAGAAGCCGGTAAAGTTGCTCAGGATGGTATTGATGAAGTGCGTGAAGCGGTCGATTTTTGTCGCTACTATGCCGCCCGCGCCGAAGAGTTAGCTAAGGACGAGCGCTTTGAACCACGTGGGGTTATTTTATGTATCAGCCCGTGGAATTTCCCACTGGCTATTTTCCTGGGTCAGGTCGCCGCTGCTATTGTTACCGGTAATACCGTTATCGCCAAACCGGCCGAACAAACCAGTCTGATTGCCCTGCGTACTATTGAACTGATGCACATTGTCGGTTTACCAGAGCATGTGGTGCAGGCCGTTATCGCCCGCGGCAGTGATGTGGGTAAAACCATAGTGCCGGACTCGCGCATTCAGGCAGTAATGTTTACCGGTTCGACCGACACCGGCACCCTGATTGCCCAGACCCTGGCTAACCGTAATGATATTCAGGTACCACTGATTGCCGAAACCGGTGGTCAGAACTGCATGATTGTTGACTCAACCGCCCTGCCCGAGCAGGTGGTGGATGATGTTATCAGCTCTGGCTTTCAAAGTGCCGGCCAGCGCTGCTCAGCGCTGCGGGTGCTGTTTATTCAGGAAGACGTCGCCGACGGCATTATTACCATGCTAAAAGGCGCGCTGGAAGAAATGCACGTTGGCGATCCGGCGCTGTTAAGCACCGACATTGGTCCGGTTATTGATGCCAAAGCCCTGAAAAACCTGGAAGAGCATGTCGAGTACCTGAAAGACAAAGCCACCCTGCACTACCAGTGCGGCATACCGGATAACAGCAAGAACGGTGCTTACTTCTTTGCGCCACGGCTGTATGAGATTAAAGACTTGTCGGTACTGAAACGCGAAGTTTTTGGCCCTTGTGTCCATGTGATCCGCTTTAGTGCCAAAGATCTGGATAAAGTCATCGACCAGATTAATGGTACCGGCTATGGCCTGACCATGGGTATTCACTCACGGATCGAAGAGCGCTGTGAGTATCTGGCGAAAATGTCGCGCGCCGGCAACGTCTACGTTAACCGCAATATGATTGGTGCTATTGTCGGTGCCCAGCCATTTGGTGGCCGTGGCCTGTCTGGTACCGGCCCTAAAGCCGGTGGCCCGAACTATTTACTGCGTCTGGTAAAAGAACAAGCGTCACCTGAAAACGTGCAGATGACTAACCTGACCCCGGACGAGCTGGACATGCACCACACCGCTGACGCTGAAGCCCAGGTACAGCAGTTAATGGAAAACTCCCTGCGGGATGAGAAAAAGTGGCGCAACACCAAACTGAATGACCGGGTGTCCGTGGTTCGCCAGTTACTGGCGAAAATTGCCACCGTAGACATTATCGATGAACTGGCCGACGATTTAGGCTCTACCCTGTCTGATGCCCGGGCCCAGCTGAACCGGCTGGAAAAACATATGCGTAAAGCTATTGTGTTACCAGGGCCAACGGGCGAGTCAAACACCCTGCACTATGAACCACGGGGTTGTGTGGTGTGTTATGCCGATAAGAGTACGTCGTTTAACTTCTGGACCCTGTCGATTATCACTGCCCTGGCTGCCGGTAATACGGTAATTACCGTGGCGTCAGAGCTGTTTTATGAAGAAGCCCAGGCGTTTCGCGATAAGTTTATTGCCACAGGGGTTGCCAAAGGCGTATTCCAGGTAGCCCGGCCGGATCAGTTGCAGGCCATTCTGGCCCACCCGCATTTAGCCGGTGCTGTGGTAGCCGCGCGTTCATCGCGCTTGGGTTACTTCAGCCAGCAACTGGCTAAGCGTGAGGGGGCAATACTGCCGGTAATCAGCGCCGAGTATTATGATACGTTGATTAAACGGTTAATTACCGAAAAAACCATCAGTATTGATACCACGGCCTCGGGCGGTAATACCTCACTGATGACGATGGTGGAAGACGACGAGTCGTAATCAGGCATTGTACCAGCCCACAGGGAAGGGGCTGGATGGCTGAAAATACTTACTTCACCGGCTTCAAGGAGCACATCCCTGTGCCCCTTCAGCCTGCGCAGCATCCATGCTGCTGTTACGTAAGTACATCAGCCCCCCTGCCTTTAATTCTTCCGCTGATCTTCCAGCTACCCTGCCCTTATATCTGGACCCTATCCCATCTACCCCCTACCTAAGCTCATCTGTTACTTCAATACCTGCAATAAATTACTGCGCTGATCTGTCCAGCTCACGTCGCGGTTAAGCGCCGACGGCCATGGGCTTAGTGCTTGCTGAATAACCGGCTGGCCGATAAAACGCTGGTTGGCGGTAATCAGCACCCACTGGGCTGCCGGATTAATCCCCTGTGCGTTGGTCGCGATAAAGTAGGCGTCAAGGCCCAGCTTAGCTGCCTGGTTACGTAGCAAACTGGTTAAATCCAGATAATTATTCGACACATGCACCGCCAGTACGCCATCGCTTTGCAAATGCTGCCAGTACAATTGCATTGCTTCAGTGGTAAGCAGGTGCTGTGGAATGCTGTCACTGCTAAAGGCATCCAGCACCAGCACGTCAAACTGGCTAGTGCCCTGCTGCTCAAGCTGTGCCGTCAATGTCAGTCTGGCATCACCCGGTACAATGTCCACGGCAGCAGCACTGTCACTCAGGTAACTGAAGTACTCTGTCGCCACTTTAATCACTGCCGGGTTCAGCTCAAAAAACAGCATGCTGTCGCCTGGCTTGCCATAGACCGCCAAGGCACCGGCACCCAACCCTACCAGGCCGAAGTTCCGTTGCTGTAGCTGATTAATATTGCGGGAAAGTGCAGCGGGTAAAAAATGCTGCATAGCTAACGCCGCGCCAGTGCCCGGCCGGTAATAACTTTGCGCCGTGCCGGATAGTGGCGGCGCAAGATACTGGGCACCATGGCTGGTGGTACCGTCAATCAGCTGGCGCTGGCTCTGCTCACCGACCACCAGATCACGCACCACCAGGCTGCCATAAAAATTACGTTCACTATAGACATTATGCTGGCCTAACTGCCATTCCAGGCCCACCACGGACAAGCCAAACAGCAGGCCGCCGCTTAGCCACAGGCCTTGCTGCCAGCGCGGTTTTGCTATTTCATCCGGCCACTGCAGCAGCAGATAAATCGCCAGCAGTACCAGTAAAAACTCCCAATACTGGCTGAATAACAGCGGCGCCAGTAAGTTAACCGCGACACTGCCCAGCACGCCCCCTGCAGCCAGCAACAGATAAAAGCCGGTTAAATACTGTGGTTCAGGTTTTAAACGGGCTAGTTCGCCATGACACAGCATGCAGCCGCTGAATAAGATGGTCAGGTACAATAGCAATTGCGAGATAAGATCAAACTGGCGGCCCAGGTAAAACAGCAATAAGCCAAACACCATACTCAGGCAGAACACATACAGCCACAGGCCACGCTGATACCAGGCGGGTTTGTTAAACACCACTATATAGCTGACTAAATACAAACAGAGCGGCAGCACCCATAAAAAGGGCACCGGCGGCACATTCTGGGTAATTTGCTGGGTAACGGCCAACAGTAACACCACACCACAGGCCGACAGTGCCAGCCAACGCAGGGCATAACGTTTATTCAGGCGGGCACTTACCGCACGGATAGCCGGTGACAGCTGGCCGAGCTCACGCCACATCAACAACAGGCAACTTAGGGTAAACAGCACAAAGCCAAATACCCAGTACTGGCGTTGCTGACTCAGGCTAAATAACGGCTCCAGCAAAAACGGATAGGCCAGTAAGCCACCTAGTGAGCCTAAATTAGACAGCGCATACAGCCGGTAAGGTGAGCGCAACGGGAAGCGGCCAGCAAACCAGTGTTGTAATAACGGGCCGGTGGCCGATAGCATTAAATAAGGCAAACCCACGGTTAAGGTTAACAGCAATAAAATAGCGGCTAATGGCGCGGCCAGTACGTCAGGCTGAATATTGGCTTGCCACAGCAGCGGCAGGCTGGTCAGGGCCAATAGCAGCAAACTGCTGTGGACCAGCCGCTGTGCTTTTGGCGCCAGATAACGACTTAACAAATGAGCATAGCCGTAGCCCGCCAGCAGCAGGCTTTGGAAAAACAACATGCAGGCAGTCCAGACAGCTGCTCCGCCACCAAAATAAGGTAACAACTGTTTGGCCAGCATTGGCTGCACCAAAAATAGTAAGGCAGCACTTAGTAAAATAGTCAGGGCGAACAAGGCCAAGGCAGGCTCCACAATCGGTAATAGCATCTCAAGGCGCCAAGCCTATACAAAGGGCGGCTTGCAGGCAAGTAGCACGGCCGGCAAGCGCAGAAAAGTCAGATTTGTGATGGCGCCGCGCTTGGGGTAGACTCCAGTGTTTTTGATCTGAATAAGGCTGCGTAAACCGCACATTTGTTATTCAAGGTTTTATTTATGGGAATGTTAAGCCATGGGCAAATTTAAAGTACCTCATACCCTCACCCTGCTATTTTCAATGATGGTCATCGCGATGATCGCTACCTGGATAGTGCCGCAGGGTTCATTTGAAATGCAAACTCTGGAGTCGGGACGTCAGGCCGTGGTGCCGGGAACCTTTACCCTGGTTGAAGATAAAAACTATATGACGCCGTGGCAGTTACTGACCGCCATACCGCGAGCCTTTGCCAGCGCTCAGGACGTTATTTTCTTTGTAATGATTTTAGGCGGCGTATTATCTATTGCCCGCGCCACCGGCACTGTTGATGCGTTAATCGGCCGGATGCTGGAACGTTTCGGCGAAAAACCGCAAATTTTAATCTTTATGGTGGTGTTCTGTTTTGCCATGGCGTCCAGTTTTATTGGTACCGCCGGTGAATATATTCCCTTTGTGTTAATTCTGGTGGCGTTGTGTAAGGCGATGCGACTCGACGCCATGACCGCCGTCGGCATGACTGTTGCCGGTTATGGTATCGGATACGGTATTTCTGCGGTCAATCCTTTTACCCTGGTTATTGCCCAGCAAATTGCAGAATTACCAATATTATCTGGTTGGCCACTACGTGCTGCGATTTTTCTGCCGTTTGTGTTAATTGGCTTTCATCATGTCTGGAGCTACTCGAAAAAAGTGCTGGCCGATCCGGCAAACTCAATGGTCTCAGACATACCCTGTCCGCTGGGCGATAGTCATACTGCTGACTACCCGAAGCTATCTGTCAGACATCAACTGATCCTGGCCAGCTTTCTGGCCACTATCGGTATCGTCGCCTATGGTATCCGGATCCATGGTTGGTATCTGTATGAACTGGGTGCCTGCTTTATTGCCTGGGGTCTGCTGACCACAGTGATCAGCCGGATCGGCGTTGATGTTGCAGCGAAAAAATTTATTGATGGTGCGATGGAGCTGACCACTACCGCTATTTTAATCGGTGTAGCCCGTGGTATTTCGCTGGTAATGGAAGATGGCCAGATTCTGCACTCGCTGGTGCATGGTATGTCGCTGCCGTTGTCGTATGTTGGCTCTGAAATTGCGGTTGTCGGCATGCTGATTATTCAGACCTTGCTGAATTTCTTTATACCCTCAGGCAGCGGTCAGGCTTTTGTCACCATGCCATTAATGGTGCCGCTGGCCGACTTGCTGGAAATTCCGCGCCAGGTTGCGGTACTGGCATACCAGTTTGGTGATGGTTTCTCTAATATGATTATTCCGACTAACGCCATTTTAATGGGTATTATCGGTATTGCCGGGGTGCCATATGGCCATTGGTTCCGTTTTTGTCTGCCACTGATGGCCAAATTAATGCTGGCCGCATCCCTGGTGCTGGTGCTGGCTGTGGTATTTGGTTATGGCGACGATGTACAGCCACCGCTGACCGAAACCAGCATCCCTGCCAGTAACTGACTGAAATGTTCAGGCAGGTATCTGTTGATGCCTGCCTGAACCTTGACAATAGTCGCCCCTGGGCTTAACGTAAAGTTAACTTAGTGTTTTAGGCCTATTATCTTGCTGATTTTTATCGTGATACTGATGCTTTTTTCAGCATCAGCATTCGCAGCCCCAACCCCTGCCGATACCGAACCACCACAACTTAACAGCAGTGAATCCGCAAATAAAGACCCTGCAGCTAAGCTTAATACCATTGCAGATTGTGGCCTTAATGAAGCAGCCCAGCAACTGGCACTGCTGATAATCCAGGATCCGTTGCAGCAGCGAGCCCGACTCAGCTGTCATCCATTGCTGGCGCAGGCGGCGGCTGAGAAGGCCAAAGTCATGGCGCAAAAAGGGATTGTAAATCATTATGTCGGGGGACTCGGCGCAAACCAGCGCTTAAGAATGTTAGGTTATCAACTGCCACCGTTTTATAGCGGTGCCATTGGCAATCAGGTAGAGGCAGTTGCAGGCGGTTTCAGTACCGCTGAAGATGTCTGGGAGGCATTCAAAAGTTCAACAGCTCATCGCAGCCACTTACTGGGTGAACTCCCTTTTTATCAGCAACAACTTCATATAGGTGTTGGCTTTCACTACAAATGGTCAAGTCCTCATGTTGAATATTGGACAGTATATATTGCCAGAGAGGCAGTAGCTGAGGATGCCAACGTAACGTGCTATGATATTGGTTGCATACCACCATAATAAGAAATAAACCTATGGCCGGCGCCCAGCAGATTGCTGAAATTATTTTAAAAGGATTTCGTAAACACTTCCGGCTATTTCAGCAGGTCACTGCACGGGCCAGACAACGGTTTGAACAGGCAGACTGGCTCGCTTACCAACAGGACAGCTCAGAGCGGATCCAGTTTTATGATTTACGGGTGAATGAAACCACGGCCGAGCTGCGACAGCAATTACCCGCAGAGTGCTTAAACGAACCGCTTTGGCAGCAGGTGAAACAGCAGTACTTGCAGTATTTGTTGTTTCATCCGCAGGCCGAACTGGCTGAAACGTTTTATAACTCAGTGTTCTGCCGCTTATTTGCCCGCAAGTATTACCATAACCAGAATATTTTTGTTGAATCTACTCTCAACCAGCAGCATTTGCCTGCGCCGATTTCGTCGGTATACCAGAGTTATTTTCCGGCAGAGGATGGCCTGAAACAGAGTATCCGCCAGATTGTCGCCGACTTCGCTTTCAGCACGCCTTTTATTAATCTGGAGCGGGATATCCGCTACATCGTAAAAAGCTTTATTCATCAGTCAGAGCACGGCCGCTATCCGGTACACCAAATTCGCTTTGATATGCTTAAATCAGTATTTTTCCGTAACAAAGCGGCTTATATCGTTGGCCGGGTGGTCACCCCGGACGGTCAGCAGCCTTTTATAATTCCATTGTTACACCAACAGGGCGCCGGTTTGTACCTGGATACCCTGCTGACCGATCCGCAGCATATGAGCATTATTTTTGGTTTTTCCCGCGCCTACTTTATGGTGCAGTGCCCGGTACCTTCGGCCCTGGTCCATTTTTTACGGGAACTGTTACCGCATAAAACACTGGCCGAACTGTATGCCAGTATCGGCCTGCACAAACAGGGGAAAACCGAGTTTTATCGTGAATTGCTGAGCCATTTGACCAAAAGCAATGATCAGTTTGTCGCTGCGCCGGGCATTCGCGGTATGGTAATGATGGTGTTTACCCTGCCCTCGTTTCCTTACGTGTTTAAAGTTATTCGCGACAAGTTTGCCCCAAGCAAAGAGTTTGACCGGGCGACGGTAAAAGCCCGTTATCTGCTGGTAAAAAAACATGACCGGGTAGGCAGAATGGCCGACACCCTGGAATATTCTGATGTCGCCTTACCGAAGAACCGCTTTACCCCTGAACTGCTGCAGGAACTTCGTGACACCATTGGCCAGTCGTTGCAAATTGATGATGAATTAGTGGTGATTAAACATTTGTATATTGAGCGGCGGATGGTGCCGTTAAATATTTATCTGGAGCAGGCAACAGACGAGCAGAAAGCGGTGATTATGCATGACTATGGTAATGCCATTAAAGAAATGATTGCGGCTAATATTTTTCCCGGCGATATGTTGTTAAAAAACTTCGGCGTTACCCGGCATAAGCGGGTAGTATTTTATGACTATGACGAAGTACAGTATTTACTGGATGTTAATTTCCGCGCTTTTGCCAAAACCGATAATTTTGAAGACGCCATTAATGCCGAAGCAAACTGCTGTGCCGCACCGGGCGATGTATTTCCGGAGCAGATAGCCACTTTTGTTACCCCGCAACCGCAAATCCGCCAATTACTGTTCAGCAAACACCCTGAATTACTGGATGCAGCATATTGGCGTGCCAAGCAAAAAGCGGTCCGGGACGGTATCGTTGAAGATATTTTTCCCTACCCCGATAACCTGCGCTTTTGTCTGCGCTATGCTAATAACATTGAATTAAACAGCGACCAGTAAGCTGTCGCCGCTAACAGCAATGAGTAACTTATGCCATCAAGCATTATCACCAATGCAGATTTATCCGCTGTAGATACCTCGTGGGAGCAACCGTTGTACCGGGCTGACAGTATTCGTCAGCTCGAGCAACAGGCTATACACCAGCTTGGCAGCGATGGCGGTTTTATATTAATGCAGCGGGCTGCATCGGCATTGTTAGCCTTACTGCAGCAAAAGTGGCCAGCGCCCCGCAAAGTCCTGGTCTATGCCGGTAACGGCAACAATGGCGGTGATGGCTACTTACTGGCCGCCCTGGCCCGGACCAGCGGCTACGATGTGCGACTATACCAGCATGGTAACCATAGCAGGCTCGGCCAGACCGCAACGCTGGCTGCGCAAGCCGCTGGCAAAGCTGAAGTACCCATCGTCAGTGAATTTGCAGAGGCCGATTTGCTGATTGATGCGCTGTTTGGTATTGGCTTGAACCGTCCGCTGGATAAAGCGACGTCCGGGCTAATCCGACGGATAAACAACAGTAACAAGCCGGTATTGGCAGTAGACATTCCCAGCGGCCTGAGTGCTGATAGCGGCGCTGCCATGCCAGAAGCGGTAAAAGCCACTGCCACCCTTAGCTTTATTGGCCTGAAAGCGGGTTTACTGATGCAGGATGGCCTGGAGCATTGCGGCCAGCTCTGGTTAAGCACACTGCAACTGGACGGCGAACGCTCAGTCCCCGAACCAGCCTGCCACAGCTTGAGTGCCCGTCAGATCAGTCAGCTGATACCCGCGCGCCGTGCGAACAGTCATAAAGGCCATTATGGCCATGTGCTGGTGATTGGTGGCGACGCCGGCTTTGGCGGTGCCGCTATTCTGACAGCCCAGGCTGCAGTTAGTTGTGGTGCCGGCAAGGTAAGTTTATTCAGCCGCAATGAGCATACAACTGCGATGTTAAGCCGTCAGCCTGAAGTGATGGTAAGCAGCGAAGATTGTGCCAGCCTGCTGAATGCTGCCAGTGTGATAGCTATAGGCCCGGGTCTTGGCACAAAAAGCTGGGGCCAGGCGCTGATGGTGCAGGCGCTGGCCAGTGACAAACCGCTACTGCTGGACGCCGATGCCCTTAACTTTCTGGCTGGCTTGTCACAACAGCAGCAAGCGGGTTATAAGCGACAAAACTGGGTACTGACCCCGCACCCGGGCGAAGCCGCGCGGCTGCTTAACTGCAGTAGCCAAGACATTCAGCAAGACCGGCTGGCCGCTGTCCGGCAGTTACACCAACAGTTTGGCGGCGTTATTTTGTTAAAGGGCGCAGGTACTCTGATCTGCGATCAAAACGGCGAAATAAGCTTGCTGGCAGCGGCCCATCCGGCCCTGGCCAGCGGTGGTATGGGTGATGTACTCAGTGGTGTTATAGCGGCGCTGCTGGCGCAGGGTCTGAATGGCCGCGACGCTTGCCAGGTTGCTGCCTGGTTACACCTGCATAGCGCAGCCAGCCTGGCCCGGCAACAACAGCAACCCTGGCTGCTGGCCAGTGATTTAATACACCAGCTAAAACTACAGTTAATTAATTGATTTTTAATAAAAACGGACGTAAATTTAACCTACTTAATTTTTATAGTGAGCAGTACGCCTTGGCGCATCGTTTTCTGACATCGTTTGTGCTGTTGCTGATATGCAGCGCAACTGGCTTGTTACTGACAGCAGCGCCCGGCGTCGCCAGCACGAATTCAGACAATACCCGTGATTATTTCCCGCCCGCCAGTGAGTTTTTTGTCAGTATTACTGACCGGCAGCATATTCCCGATAATATTGTTACCAAACTGGCGCAGGATAAATACGGCCGCTTGTGGATTGGCAGTGCCGGCGGTTTGATCCGATACGATGGTTATCGGTTCCGGCATTATTTACAATCCGGTCAGCAGCAACAAAGCAATAGCCAGAGTACGGCGCCGATAGCCGGTAATTTTGTCCGTGATTTACTTCAGACCAGTGACGGTACCTTGTGGCTGGCTACAGCGCCAGGTGGCATCCAACGCTATGAAAGTGCCAGCGACAGTTTTTATCAACCGAAAATAACCGCGCCGGGCATTGCTGACGATTTTGGCTATCAGGTGCAGGCGATTACTGAAGATCCAAAAGGTAATATCTGGCTGGCTGGCAATCAGGGCTTAGCCCTGCTGGATCATGACAGTCAGGTGTTGCAATTTGTCCCGCCGCAGCCCGAACTGCAGGACGTAAGAGCCTTACTGACTGATGAACGCGGAAATTTATGGATTGGCAGCCGCAGCGGCTTATTTCTGTTAACGCCGGGTAGTGCCGGGCCACAGCAGATTAAAGGTGCGGCTACTGAGCTGGGCCAGGTGCTCACTCTGGCCAGGGTAGCCAATCAAATTTGGTTGGGTACTGACCGGGCGGGTGCTTTTGTTATTAATCCGAACCATAGTCTGACTGCTCTACCACAAAATTTAACATCCGGGCGGGTATCTGGCCCGGTTTACGATATTCTGCAAATTAGTGATGATGAAGTATGGCTGGCAGGGTTTGCCGGGATAAACCGGCTGGCCGTTAGTGACAAAAGCGTTCTGGGTCATTATCAGCATGACATCTCCAATCCGTATAGTCTGGCGCATCAGGATGTACGCACCCTGCTCAAAGACAGTGCCGGCAAAATCTGGTTGGGTGGTTATGGCGGCGGATTGCAGCGGTTCGATGGGCAGGCTGGTGTCAGCACCTTGCGGCGCAGTCTGGCAGATAACACCAGCATTAGTAGCGGCGATATCAGTAGCATTCTTGAACTGGCAGATGGCCAGCTCTGGTTGGGTAGTCGCGGCAATGGTATCGACGTCATTGATCCGGCCCGCGGTATTGTTGAGCGGCACCAACCGCAAGCTGATGTGCCGGGTAAATTACAACATGGCTGGATAACGGCAATGGCAGAACAGGCAGATGGTACCATCTGGCTGGGTGTCAATCCGGGCCAGCTATATCGTTTTTTTCCGCAGAGCGGCCAGTTTACCTTGCTGGGCCCTGAACAAGGGATCTGGCGAACCAATGTCCGCAGCTTATTTGTCGATAGTCAACAGCGCCTCTGGCTCGGCAGCAGTACCGGGTTAGCCTTGTGGCAGGAACAGCAACAACGCTTCGTCCGGATCAAGCAGGACGATGGTGAACCATTACAGGATTATATTAATGCGATCGTTGAAGACCAGCATCGCAATATCTGGCTGGGAACCGGCGCCAGCGGACTTTATCTGATTGAACCTGCAGCAGTGACAACGCCTGCCGCGAAAGCCGTGCCGACTGATCAGATAACCAGCATTCTCGGACTGCTCCATGACAACCAAAACCGCTTGTGGCTCGATACCCCTACCGGTTTATACCAGTTTAATTATCAACAGTACCTGCAACAACACACAGCAAAGGCTACGGTTGCTGATATCAATGCGGCACTGACTAAAGTGGTCTTCGCCAACAGCAGCTTGAACGAAGATTTTGGAGCCAACTTACTTGACGATGACCAGGGCAATATCTGGACCGGTAAATTTCACTATAACCCGGGCAATGGCCAGCTTTATCAGCTTACGCCGGCTGATGGCGTTGATATTGGTAGCCCCTGGTATCGCTCATACTATAAAACCCGTCAGGGTTTGCTGTTATTTGGCGGCACCAGCGGTTTACTGGTCATTAATCCTGCAAAGTTCAGCCCCTGGCAGTATCAGCCAGAAGTGTTACTGTCAGAACTTAAGGTGCAGGGTCGCAGCCGGCAAATTGCGCCGGATCAGCAAACGTTAACCCTGAATGCTGCTGAGCGCAGCTTCAGCGTTGAATTTGGTGCCATGGATTTATCGGCGCCGCAACAACTGCAGTATCGATACCGGCTCGAGGGCTTTGACGAAGATTGGCAATTTTCAGATGCCAGCCAGCGAATTGCCAGCTATACCAATCTGTGGCCGGGCAACTACCGCCTGCAAATCCAGGCGACCAATCGCACCGGCCACTGGAGCGGCCAACAAACTGAATTACAGCTCACTGTGATGCCGGCATTCTGGCAGCAATGGTGGTTTGCTTTATTGTTAGCCTTAAGCCTGATCCTGGCGATTTATCTGTTGGTAAAAGTGCGGACCCGGGTAGCGCAATTACAGGCACGGGAATTAGCGCGCCAGGTAGAAGAGCGCAGTCAGCAACTGAAGCTGGCTCAGCAAAGCTTACTGGAGAATGAAAAAATGGCGGCGTTAGGCCAGACTGTGGCCGGAGTAGCGCATGAAATCAATACCCCGGTCGGGGTCAGCATCACTGCCAGTAGCGCGCTCGCCGGCAAACTGGCCGAGCTAAAGCAACACTTTGCTGACAAAACGCTCAGTAGCAAAGCCTTCAGTCAGTTTGTTGCCGACAGCGAACAACATTTACAGTTAATTAGTTATAACCTGCAACGCGCCGCAGATTTAGTCACCCAGTTCAAACAACTGGCGGTAAATGAAACCGTCACTGATACGGTAGATATTAAGCTCAAACCCTGGTTACAGCATCTGGTGGCCAGGCTTAACCCGCCAAATGCGGCTATTGGTATAGTATTGCAATGCCCGGACAATCTGACCCTAAAACTGCGGGCAAGTGCGCTGGCCACCGTGTTAAGCCACTTATTGGAAAATGCCTTGCTGCATGCATTTGAACCGGACGACAGCGGTGAAATTAAGCTTGACGTTCGATACAGCAACCAGCAGTTAATCCTGAAAGTTTCGGATAATGGCAAAGGTATTGATCAAAGTGTCCAGAATATTGTGTTTAACCCCTTTGTAACCACCCGCCGGGCCAGCCAAAGCAAAGGCCTGGGCTTGCACTTGTGCTACAATCTGGTCACGCAGGTGTTGCAAGGCAGCATTGAAATGCAGACTACCGCCTGCAAAGGCACAACATTCAAGCTGACTTTGCCACTGTCAGCAGATAACAAAGCTAGTTAACAATAGCGTCAAAATGGAAGTGAGCAGTACCATGAAAATCTGGGTTGATGCCGATGCTTGTCCGGTAGTAATTAAAGAGATCTTGTTCCGGGCCGCAGTAAAACGTCAAATATCCACGGTGCTGGTTGCTAATCAGTTGATCCGGGTGCCGCCCTCGCCTTTTCTCAGCAGCCTGCAGGTAGCACATGGTTTTGATGAAGCGGATAATGAAATAGTCCGCCGCTGCCAGCCAGGTGACCTGGTGATTACTGCCGATATTCCGCTGGCTGCCGATGTTTTAGCTAAAGGCGGCCGCGCACTCAACCCGCGTGGTGAGCTGTACAGCACCGATACAATTAAACAAAAACTAACAATGCGCGATTTTATGGACACCCTGCGGGGTAGTGGCGTGCATACCGGTGGTCCGCCGCCGTTAAATCAGAGCGATCGGCAGGCTTTTGCTAATCAACTGGATAAATTACTGCAACAGCATCAGCAACCAGGCTAGCTTAGCAAATTACGGCCTGGCTGCTGGCTCAGCTGGCCAGGCGCTCAGTAACTGTTTACTGCTGAAATCCCGGGTCTGGCAGGTAACCGGATCAACAAAGCTAAGCTGCTTCGCTAATAGTTGCAATGGCGTTGTCAACTGCGGCGGCTGTTTTGGTTTTAATTCGGGATAATAATTGTCATGCAAAATAGGCATCCCCAGACTTAACATATGCAGACGCAGCTGATGGGTTTTCCCGGTATGGGGTGTTAACTGAAATAGACCCAAATCATCTTGTTTGCTTATCAGGCTGATGTCCGATATCGCATTCACCTCGCCCGCCACTATGGCATTGATAAAACGGGGGGTACTTTTCTCAATCCGGTTGCCGATTTGCCAATGCTGCGGTAACTTCGCCTGTTGGGCAGTCGCCGTTAACTTTGCCACGGCCTGATAGTGTTTTTGAATAGTGCCCTGACTGAACAACTGATAGTACGCCGCCCGACTAGCAGGATTTATTGAAAATAATACCAATCCGGCAGTATCGCGATCCAGCCGGTGCACCGGCACCACATCAGGTAAGCCGGTATCCCGTTGTATGCGGGCCAGTAAGCACTCATTAACGTACTCACCTCCCGGTGTTACCGGCAAAAAATGCGGTTTGTCGGCGACAATAATATGCTCATTCTGAAAGACAATGTTATGCGCCAGCGGAATAACCGGCTCAGCCATGACTTCGCGGTAATAGCACAGGCGTTTGCTTGGCGAAAATGGCGTTGCCGGGGTAACCGGATCGCCACTAAACCAGTGCACTTTGCCAGCAGCCATCCGCTCACACCACATTGCTTCGCTGATAAACGGAAACTGGCTGCATAAAAACTGCAAAACAGTGTCCCAGCCCCGGTTGTCAGCTGGCAAGGTAATTTCAGAGGCCTGGCGGGCTATCGACACGACATTTTCCACTAAAAAATAAGGGTAAGGTTAACATAGCTACCCTATAAATTGTGCTATTTGCTCTGCTAACCAGAGTGGATCATCAAGGGCAATATCGTGGCCGGCCCAACTATGTTGGCGGTGACTGGCCTGTAAAAATGTTGCCAATGCCACCGAACATTCAGGGTTGACCAGCTTATCCCCGTTGCTGCTGAGAATCAGGGCCGGACAGCCTGGTTTAGCCGTTAACCTGAACCGGCTGGCAGCCAGTAACTGACGCAGGGCGTTGGCGCCGGAAACCGGCCTTTGTTGCTGCCAGTTTTGCCACTGCGTCACAATTTCCGGGTTCTGATATGCCCTGACGGTAGTCAGCTGTAAAATTCGTTGCTCGCGCTGGCTGGCCGACAACAACAATAGTGACACCAGCGCCGGATAATTCTGCCAGCGGAGACGTTGATAAAACGGCGCCAGCGGCCTGGCACTGCTGTTAATCAGGGTGAGAGATGCCACTTCAGCAGGGTAAGTCAGCGCCCAGTCTGCCGCCAACATGCCCCCTAACGACAGTGCCACCAGATGCACCTTGCCGTTAAACGCCGGTTGTTGCTGTAACTGGCCACGGACAGACTGGCGCAGTGCGCTGATACTGCACGGGGAAGCTTGCTGATACAGCTCGCCGGTACCGGCAAAGTCCAGACTCAACAGAGGGTTGGCAAGTTTTTCAGCCAGCATCGGCCGGAAGTCCCCCCAATGGCGCTGTTCGCGGGTTAAGCCACGCAGCAATAATACCGGTGTTGGATTGTGGGTCACTGATACCATAGCCTGGCTGCTGCATCATTAAGCTCGTTGCGATTGGTCAACGGTAACCAGTTTTGGTAAGACAAGGAAGCATTGATTAAAAAATTAATCAGGATCAGGTGGCTGCGCAGCACCCGTTTTACCCGATGCGGCTTAATCGGATGAAACATACCCAGGCTAGATAGCAACTGAAAAGGGTTTTTCCGCACCCAGTTCCACGAGCCCATTTCCAACGTCAGTGGCAGCATTGTGGTGTGGTGCGCCAGAGCCTCGTCATACAGATAATCCCACAAGTCGCCATGACACAGATAATGCTGCGATTGTGGTTCGAAAATATAATTCTGATGCGGAAAAGTCTGAAAAAACAGCTGGCGCAGCCGGTACATTTCTGCCAGATGCGAAATGGGCTGCTGAGCACTTTTAGCGTATGGGAACCAGATACGGTCAGTGCGGCCAAAGCCTGAATGACAATCCAGTACCAGCGAGAATGGCCGCGGAAACAACTGACGGCTAATGAAGCTAACCAGCGCCTGGCTTTCCGTTTCCATGTTATCCGGCTGGCCGCGATGCCAGGGTATAGCCCGGCTCAGTCGCTGACCGCCAACCATCCAGGCTGCACCCTCAACACAGTCTACCGGGGCATTTCGCATTAAATCAACACAGTTGCCATTAGAGCGCCAGCCATTTGCCATGCCAGCGGGGTTTAGCAGCGGTATAAAATAAATGCAGCAATGCTGCAGGGTATGCTGTAAACATTTGTCCCAGGGCAGGCGCTCCAGCAGGGTTTGCAGGTAAGCCAGCACCACCTGCGTGCCAATGCGCTCCAGACCATGCACACCACCAACCAGTACCACTGCCGGCAATGCCGGATCCGGATTTCCCAGCGACAGCGCATACAATGGTAGTTGCTCGGTCATATGTGGCACCGTCGCCAGTATTTCAGTGCGAAGCGCCGCCGGCGCCCCGGCAATTAACTGCTGTAACTGTTCCAGCTCAGGCAGCATATCCTGCGGTTGCAACTAAACCTCGTAAAATTAACAGTGACATTGTTATGACAGCATATCTGATGTCTGGCGACTGAACATGGCAGTTTTATGAAGATTGGTTCAGCTTTTGCCCCGGATTCTCATCCGCTTATCCAACCGAACCGGCAAAATTGCAGATGGCAATTATACTTTGATCACTTAATCCTCTGGGGCCGGATATGCCGTTAGTCAGTCGGGGCACGTTACTGCGCTTTAATCTGTATTACTGGTTCGCCATTCTGGCATTGGGCCTGCTTGGTTCATGGCAGGTTGCCGCCAGGTCTGACAAACCTTACAACTGGAATTACTTGCCAATGATGCTGGCCAGTGAAATGGTAGCGATGCTACTGACAGCTATGCTGGTGATCTGGAGCCATCAGCGACTTGCACAACAGGCGTTTAGCAATGGTCAGTTAATGCTGGGGGTGGTTATAGTTGCAGCGGTGTATATTCCGGCAGAAAATGCATTCTGGATCCTGTTGTGGGATAAAGACGTTATTGATGCCCGCCTGCTGATTAGCAATCTGGACACCTCTGTACTGGCCTTTTTTGTCTGGACTGCCTGTTACCTGACAGTATTATTGTATCAGCAGCAGTTACAGCGGTTGACACAGACAACGCAGCTGAGTCAAAAAATACAACAACTGGAGCTGCAGGCGTTAAGTCAGCAGCTTAATCCGCATTTTACCTTTAATGCCTTAAACTCAGTTTGTGCCCTGCTGGAGGCAGAACGCTACGATGATGCAGAAACGATGTCGGAGCAGCTGGCTACATTTCTGCGTTATTCATTAAGTAAGTCGCCGGACAGTCTGGTACAACTGGCCGATGAACTGGCAGCCATCAATGCCTACCTGCAACTGCAGAAAACCCGATTTGGCGACAAGCTAAAAGTGAACTGGCAAATTGATGATACCCTTAAGCACCAGCGTATTCCCGCATTGCTGCTACAACCATTGGTGGAAAATGCCATTAAGTATGCTGTCGCCACCCAAATAAAAGGTGCCACCATTACTATAGGAGGCATACGCAAGCACGACAGCGTGCACCTGTGTGTCAGCGATGATGGTCCTGGCTCACAACTGCAGGTTGATTGCAGCGGCGCCGGCGTGGGGTTGGACAATATTCGTAACCGTCTGCTGCAACATTTTGGCGATAACGCCAGCTTAGACATTGGTGCAAGCCCACAGGGCTTTGCAGTCAATATATGCTTACCCTGGCAAACGGCATGATAACCAGCAGCTCCCATCGACAACGTCTGGCCAGCTTCTGGTATTGGCATTCGATATACTGGCTAAGCTATCTGTTGATAAAATTTATCCACCTGAGTGTGCTGGTACCCTTGCAGAGGGAGCAGACCTGGCCATATCTGTGGATATATAGCCTGGTGACAGTGCTTAATATCCTGCTAACCGGCTTGCTGGGTCAGTGCGAGCTATTTAAACAGCAACCATTAACTGCGCAACTTCGAAGGCTGTTGCTGATTTTAGTGCCATGGTGGGTACTGATGGTATTGTTGCGTCAGTATCTGGTGATGAACTATGCCTCTGATATGGTTCAGGATGTCAGCTCTAACCTGAAATACTTTCTGGCGTTTAGCCTGGTGTTGTTACCACTGGCCGGCTGGCTTGCCGTCTTTATGCTGTTAAAAACCAATCAGCTGCATTTCGCCGGCCTGGTTAAACAGCAACAACTGGCGAAGCAGGCGCGCCAGGCCAGACTAAAAGTATTGCGCTATCAACTTAACCCGCACTTTATGTTCAATACCCTGAATGCATTAAATGCCCTGATAGTGCAGCGCAATGGGCAAGATGCAGAGCAACTGGTCCAGCATTTATCCATTTATCTGCGTCACTCGCTAAAAAACCAGCACGATGAGTTTATTCCCTTGCAGCAGGAACTGGATGCGCTAACCGCCTATATGGCTATTCAGCAGGTGCGTTTTGGCGACAGGCTACAGTTATGCTGGCAGCAGCCAGAACCTCTACCTGATTTACACGTTCCGCCCTTGTTGCTCCAGCCATTAGCAGAAAATGCTATTCAATATAGTGTGGCAGAGGTGGCGGGCTCGCTATGTTTGAATATCCGGATCCAGTTGTCTGATAAACAACTGCAAATTATCCTGGCCCAGCAAGGTGCCGATGCGGCTGCCGGCTGGCCTGAAGCGCAGCGCCCTGTCAATCTGGTTAATCTGGCAGAACGACTACAATTGCTGTTTGGCGCTGCCGCCAGTTTAACCCTGAGTCACAGCAAGGCTGGCTTTTACAGCCAGCTCAACATTGCAACGGAGGCCCTGAATGACCGCAGCCCTTAAAGTCATTATTGCTGATGACGAACCACTGGCCATCAGCAACCTGAAAGCCAAACTGGCTGTGTACTCTAACCTTGATATTGTAGAGTGCTTTGATAACGGCGATGACACCTTACACTTTTTACAGACTGAGCCAGATATTGATCTGGTTTTTCTGGATATCCAGATGCCAGGTATCAAAGGCATCGATATTTTACAGCAAACGGGTAAAGGGTCCGCTATGGCCAGGCCGTTGTTTATTCTGGTTACGGCGTACGAGCAATTTGCTTTTGCTGCCTTTGAACATTTTGCCTTTGATTATCTGCTAAAGCCGGTGTCACGCCAACGTCTGGCGCAATCATTACTGGATGCCAGAGCCGCGCTGGATAAGCAACCGGAGCAACTTCAGGCCGTCACAATCAGTAAACTGGCCTTTAAAACCGGCGCTTCGACCCTGCTGCTGGATGATATTGAAATTTTGCTGATTGAAGCGGCCGGCAACTATATGTGTATATATACCCTGAACGAAACGCTGATCATCCGCGAAACGATGAAAGACTTACTGCAACGCCTGCCCGGACAGTTCGTGCAGGTTCACCGGTCAACCCTGCTGAACTTGCATCATGTCCATAAACTGCAACCACACAACAATGACTATCAGTTTATTCTAAGCAACGGCAAACTGGTTAATGCATCCAGACGTTACAAGTTAAACTGGGCCGACAAGTTAACGGCACTACCGCAACAGTAAGTATTGTCGGGTCTGGCAATAACACCAGTTATCCCTGTTTGACGTCAGCTGGTCACTTTATAACACCCCAACCTCCTCTTGGCCCAAAGCAGCGGCGATACCAGCTCAATATTGCCACAATAACACCATGGCAAACGCCATAAGCAAAAGAGAGGACAAGACGATGAAAACCGCACTTTTTTTCGCAGTGTCGCTGGCAAGTACCAGTATGGTAGTAACAGCAGCAGACTATAGTTTTTCTGAAGACCGTTACGTACATAACGCCTTAGTACAGGTTTGCACCGAAACTGCTGATGACGACCGCCGCAGCTTACAGCGGACCTTACGTGAGTACAGGATCAGCAAACAAAACGCCGTAAAAAAAATTGTTTGTAATGGTAAGCAGTTAATGGATTTCGCCCGGGCAAATCAGGCTGTCAGAGTAACAGCTATGCTGCAGCCGTATGAAGATCGCATTAAAGGCCGGGTTACCATTCATGATGTCGCTGCGCCTGCCGCTAATTGATGGCAAATGAACAATCAACGCGCAGTTAGTGCTAAAAGCCGCTACAATAGCGGCTTTTTAATGGCTGGCTGTTTTTCAAGATGTCGCAAACCAGAATATCACACCACAATGCTGTACTGATCTTGCGCACCGAGCAACTGGCAAAATCACGACGGGTATTTAATGCCCGCGGCAGCAAGGTGATTCGCTGCGGGCAATGTCTGCTACCTGCTGCCGAATGCATTTGCGAGGCCAAACCCAGTCCGGCCGGCAACTGTGCATTTTGTTTTATTATGTACACTGGCGAGTGCTACAAGCCAAGCAATACCGGCCGGCTGATTTGCGATGTTATTGCTGATAACCATGCCTTTGTCTGGGACAGAACCCAACCCGACCCGGCCCTGCTTGCGCTGTTAACCGATAGCCGGTATGCACCTGTGCTGGTGTTTCCGCAGCAATACGCCGCTCCAGAACGCTGTCTGCAAGATGCCAGTCAGCTGAGCCAGGCCACAGCCGGCAAAATTCCACTTTTCGTGATGCTGGACGGCACCTGGCGTGAAGCAAAAAAAATGTTTAAAAGCCCCTATCTGGCCACTATGCCGGTATTAGGTATTCAACCGGAACAGGCCTCGCGCTATGCATTGCGTGAAGCGGCCCATTTACATCAGCTGTGCACGGCTGAAGTCGCGATAGAAGTATTAGCAATGGCGGGTGAAACAGCAGCAGCCAGCAACCTGGCAGAGTATTTCAGCCAGTTTCGCCGCGCCTATCTGGTTGGCAAACCGCACTTAAACTTTAGCGAACCCGCTTGAGTATATAATTAAAGGTTACAAGTTATGAGCAACAAAAAACGTGAAGTTATCCTAAGCAAACAACCGGTAGAACTGTATAAAATTTTAAAGTTTGAAGGCTTATGCAGCAGTGGCGGCGAAGCCAAGGCGGCAGTTGAAGCTGGCCTGGTTAAAGTGAATGGCGTAGTGGAAACTCAGAAGCGCAAGCAAATGAATGCTGGCGACACCCTGAGCTTTGGATCTGAAACCCTGCTGCTTAAATTAGAGTAAGAGTAAAACTCAAACGCTGGCGGCAGCTAAACTGCTACCGCTGTTAGTTACAGGTATTGATACAGTCACGGCCATCTGATTTTGCCCGGTATAACGCTGTATCAGCAGCACACAACAGTGCCATACTGGTTCGGAACTGACCGTTAATTTCGGTGGCAATCCCCTGACTTACCGTTACATTTAGTGTCGATGGCAAACCAATATCTGTAAACGTCAGTTGGCGCAGCGCCTGTTGTACATTTCTGGCAACTTCCAACGCCATAATTGCGTTATGTTGTGGCAGGATCAAAGCAAACTCCTCACCGCCATATCGGGCAGCCAGCCTGGCTTCCACTGGCATCGCCTGCACTATGGCACCAGCCACTTTACGCAGGCAGGCATCCCCCTGAATATGGCCATAGCGGTCGTTAAACTGCTTAAAAAAGTCGATATCAATAATCACCACACTAAGTGGCCGGCGAGCATCAGTGCAAAGCTGCCATTGCTGCTGCAGTTGTTCATCAAAACCACGGCGGTTGGCTAAGCCTGTCAAAGCATCGGTGCTCGCCTGTAATCGCAATTGCTCACACTCAGCTTTGTAGCGGGTTAAATCGCGCATCACCAGCACTAAACGCGCTTCAGGCTCTGGTATAAAAGATACCGACAACTCGATGTCTTTTACCACACCGTCAGCGCAGCGCAGCGCCATTTCTGTCGGTCCGGCCTGTAACGATAGCACCCGTTTTGCTACCATCTTAACTAAGCCATCATATTGCTGTTGATAACGACTCGCTAAAAACTCCGGCCACTTTCGGCCAATTAACGGTGTACCAATGCAGTTTAACAACAGCGCTGCCTTAGCATTGGCACATTCAATAGTGCCATCGGGGCTTACAATCAGCATAGCCTCCGCCAGATACTGTATAAAGCTGCCGACATTCAGACCACTGACCAGGCCGCTTTCATCTCCCCACAAGCTGTCATCATTCAGGGCCAGTGCTTGCAGTTTGGTTTTATTGTGGGCAGTTTTCATCGGCGTCGTTCACTCATTTGGCTTAACTGCTGCCAACTTTAGCCTTTACCACGCGCAGGAACCTTCTGATAACCTTATGATTTAAATTGCTGATTTATATTAATAAAAAAACCCCCTTACGGGGCCGCGTTGAGACTTGCCGAATCAAAAAACGTTACTCAGGCTCGTTTTTTACCTGAGGAACGGGACTAAGTACCATCAACGTATTACTACTATTTGTAAGAACAAATTGAAATTTAGTAGTACCAGCGCTGCGGTCTAAATCCAGCATTTGCACTAACTGGCCATCACTGCTTACAGTGATTGCATCAATAACACCGTCGAACGGAGTGATAAAACCAACCCCAACGAATTTCAAACCTTTACCGGTGTTGTCAACAAGCTGATACGTAATAGTACCCGCCTCTGTCACTGTAACATCTCCATCACAGGGCTGGCCGTCTGTTGTCTGGTAGTTAAACACCGGTTCACCGTTTTCCAGGTTAACCAACACCTGAATTACACTGGCGGCTTGCGTATTTGACATCCTATATTTCCTTAAGATTATGGGCTGAAATGAAAATTGACGATACTATTTCTCTGCAAAAAGGACAGCAGGTCAGATTGGCTGTTCAATTGATCTAAACAATCCAACGCCTTTGCATAGATAGTGATGTATCGAGTGTCTTTATTTGTATCAACCACATTTCCTAACCGTTGCCGGACATTCTGACACAAGGACATTGCTGCCTCATGTTGGTTCTGGTTGAATAAAGCTTTAGCTTGCAATAATTGACTATCCGTTAAAAATGCGACATAGCTCATATTTTTGGGGTAGCTATCTACCAGCTTAGCTGATGCATCGTATGCCAGATCAGCGTACTTTTTACTGTCGGCAAAATCATCAATTCTTTGTAACTGCATAGCGGCTGTGCGCCATAACCGGATTTCAATTTCTTTACCTGTAATCTCAGTCAACGATTCACGCTCTTGATTTAATGCAGATTGGTGCGCTGCCAGCGCATGCTCAATTTCGTTTTCAGTTAAGTGACTCAGAAATTTAAATACCTGAAAATTATGATAATGCTGACGTCGCTTCCACGTGCTGCTGTCTGGATCCTGTTGTAATGTTTTCGCTATTGCGACAGAACTTTGGCGGGTTTTCGTCAAGGCTTCCTCAATTCTGCCTTGATACTCCAGTAAGTCTGCCAATAATTGATAACTACTCGTAAGAATATCAAGCATATAAGGCTCCGCAGATGCTTTTAAGTTCTCAAGCTCTGCCTGGAGTTGTTGGTGAATTGAAATAGCAGAGAGCAAATCGCCATCGGCTAGCGTTGCACTGGCCAGCCAGGAACGGGTATCTGCAATATCTGCCATCAATTGCTCACTATCAGGCTTGAGTTGCTGCGCCAGCAATTTAAGCCGCAACGACTCTTCAAAATTCAGCCGAGCCTTATCAAACTTTTGCCGCTGCATAGCCAGTGATCCCAATGAATTGGTGGCATAGGACAACTCCATAATGGCGTCTAAATCATCTGGCGCTAGCTGGTACATCCGCTGGCTATACTGGTAATAAAGCTCAAACTCCGGCTGGGTGGCCTGCCAGTTGTTCGCATCGTAATGGATTTGCCCCAGCCAGAAAGCATTGGCACCGAGGGTTTTAAGCAGCTCTAAATTATCCGGCTGCTGGCTGAGCACCGCTTCTAACTGCACTCTGGCGGCTTGCAGGGCAGCAGTGGCTTCATCGGTTTTACCGCGCGAGTAGGCAACCTCCCCCATCGCTTCTAATGTCTGGCCATGCTGCAACCGCGCTTCGATGCTTAAACTGCTGTCATCGGCGGAGTAATCAGTAAAGTACTCCAGCGCTTTATTGCTGATACCATCGAGTAAGTCCATCCGGCCGATGCTGCGCAGCTTGTCGGCAAACTCCCCTACCATAAAACCCAGCAGGTTTTCGGCGGCCAGTCGTTTTTGCTGTGCCTGTTGCTCAGCATTAAAACTGCGCACACTCATCGTAACAGCGGTAACGGTAAGCAGGCATAGCACGGCTAGGGTGCCGCGGCGGCTCCAGCGCTTTAACCGCGCTTTGGCGCCTGATGCCTGAATAAACTCGGTTTCTTCTTTATCCAGCTGAAACAGCTGGTTTTGCTGCAGCGACAGCGCTTCCTGCAGCGGCTTACCTTCGGCCAGTAAATAAGCACTGTTGTACTGTTCGCTACGCCAGCGCTGACTTAAATGCAGCAGCCGGCTTTTTACGCTTAAGCTGTCAAAGTGTTCTGCTATCCAAGCGGTAGCGCGCGGCCAGCGGCGTAATAATGCCTCATGGGCAATACTGAAACAGGGCTCGCCATGCTGCAGATGCGAGACAAATAACCGCTGCTCAATCATGGTGTTCACCAGTGCCCGTTCAGCGTCAGTGTCGAGCTGTTGCAGCCTGGCGCTGCGACTGGTAATGCTTTGTTCGTCTTCACGCAAGGTCACCAGCAGTGACAATACCTGCGGCAAGCTGTCTTGTTCGGCTTTACGCAAACGGTTAATTGCCTGCTCGGCATTTTTACCTATTGCCCCTTCAATACCGCCTAAGGCATGATACACAGACAACAGTAATTTATTATCTTCGCTGCGCTGCAGGTACAGCTGCTGCAGGGTATATTGCAGCATAGGCAGCGCATCAGGATTACTGGCCGCTTCCTGCATCAGTATTTCGTCCAGCCCCAGAGCATTAGCAGGATCAGTATCAAAACTAAGTCCGGCTGCCAGCGCCGGTAAACGGATCATTTGCAGTAAATCAGCGCGGCCGGGCGCCGCTAAATCAAAATGAGCGCCTTTGGCTTTACCCGCCATTAAACTGGGGTAAGCCACTAAATCGGGATAAAACTCATTGCGACAGGCGCTAATAATCAGCACAGCACCACTGCTGGCCAGCTGCTCCAGCAGCGCGACAAAGTCGGTTCGTTGCTGCTCGCTAAATAGTGGTGACGATAACAAGACCTCTAAACGGTCGACAAACAGCGCAAACCGGCGGGTATGCTGGCGGTTGTTCCCCAGTAAGGTCTTACAATGCTGACACACAGCGTCTGTTTGCTGCTGCAGCTTTTCAGCCAGACTGGCGGCGCTGTCACCGGCAAATGCCGGAGTCTGTTCCGGGCCCAGCTCCCAGTCCAGCAAAGCACTGGCCAGACTGCTGAACAACTGATCTATACTGACATCAGCTAAATCCAGGCTGCTGTACGAAACCACCTCAACACCATTAAAACCGCCAGCTTGCAGCAGGTTAGGCATTACCCCGGCGTTGATCAGCGACGACTTACCGCTGCCACTTGGCCCAAGCAGCAGACAAAAATCGCGGCCAAATTTTATTTGCTGGGCGATACGGCTTAGCAAGGTATCTATTTGCGCGCCACGACCAAAAAATACCCCGGCGTAATGGGCATCATAAGCTTGTAAGCCAGGAAACGGTGAACCATGCTGCCAGCTTTGCTCTCTGACACTTTGCTGCTGCCCCAGCGGGAAACGCACCTCTGCCAGGGTGCGGTAGCCGCGTTTGCGGATAGTTTCTATATAGCAGGGGTTACTGGCGTTATCACCCAGCGCCTTGCGCAGCTGGGTAATGGTCTTATGTAGAGGGTTATCACCGGTGGTATTACCGGGCCAGCAATGACTAACAATCTGTTCGCTGCTGAGCACCTCACCGGCATGACGACATAACAGCAACAACACATCCATTGCCTTGGGTTCCAGCTGTTGCAACTGTTTACCTTTGCGTAAGGTATTGGCTGAGGGATCTATCTGCCATTCAGCGAAAAAAAAGATGTCACTCATAATTGCCTATAAAAACTAATGCTTAGCTATTACCGCACAACATAGCATGCCGAAACGTATTAGTTTAGAACTCGTTGGCTACGTTGACGATCAACACTAAAACGCTAATTCTGTGATTGTTTGCTGTATAACCATTCCGGGTTAAAATCTGGCCAATGCTGTTGCAACACTGCTTTGCTATCCTGGTAGGGCAACTGCTCTGCGCTTAGTTCTATACCATATTGCCGCTTACTCAGATCAAGTGGCTTTCCCTGAAAATCAGCAGAACCAAATTCACGCCATCCACTGTTAGTATTAGGTATAGCCGGGTTGGCCACAGGTTCGTTGTTTGCCGGCCCAGCCCAACCCTGCGGCGCAATATGAGGCCCCAGCTGGTTGTTCAGCAACAGCACCTGGTCAAAATAGGCGGGCCTGCCGGCACTGCGTGCCAGAAAAGTGCTGCCGGGGCGGATCCGGTTGCCGGTCGGGCCCGGGTAACTGGTAAAACGGTTGTTGATAAAAATAAAGCCCGGCGCATCAGCACTGATAGTGCGGGCCTGCAGGATATAACTACCGTCAACAAATTCAGCGTCAGGCTGTTTGACAGAGTTTCCCACCGAGCGAATCTCATTTTGCTCAAACAAACTCAGATAATTCTGGCCCCAGATAAAATCGACATTGCCTGCTATCAGACAACGATAAAAGTACGAGCTCCCTTTTAACATCAAGGTGTCCTGCTCACTGATAAAGTGGCTATTTACCGCCAGCAGTTTACCACTACTGTTAAAATACACCGTTTCAGCCTGATTTCGCACGCCTTGTTTACGCTGGTGTAAATTGGTAAAACGTAATTGTTTTAATGTGAGCTGCCCGACATCCTCTATTAAGAACAAACTACGCCCACCAGCAGTATGGCCCGCCACCAAGTCGACACCGCGACCCAGGCCACTGTTCAGAGAGTCATAATTGGTAAACTGAATATGTGACAGCTCCGCACCAGCGCCCTCAATTGTCAGATTTTTTGTAGCGAACAGGTATAAGGGTTCATGATAAATGCCCGCTGCCAGCCTGATAGTTTCCACCGCCGCACCATCGACAGCGTTCATGACAAAATTAAGCGCACCTTGTACGGTATTAAAATCGGCGGCTCCATCGGCTGCAACCTGCATAACCGGGCGAGCCACTGGCACCGCTGTGGTGCTGAACGACCAGTTAGCGTCAATGCCGATACCGGCAAATTGCGTATTGCTATCAATAAAGTTAACCGTATCAGCGGCAATCACAACCTGATAACGTGTATCACTTTGCAGTGCATGACTATGCGGTTTAATTACCAGAGTCGTGCCATCGCGCCACAACATATCACGATTGATTGAGCGGAGTTTATTGGCGCTTATACTACCAAAGGTATCGGTTTCAGCCTTAACCCGGATTTCATCAACTAACACCCGGTTGTTATCTGTCAGCAACTGATAAATTCGCACTGCACCGCTACCGCCAATATTAAATAGTCGCTTCAGGTTTACCCTTAGCAAAGTATCTGCTGGCACTGTGGTATTAACGGCAGGATGAATATCAGTCAGCACTGCCTGATCTGTTTTGGCCGGGAAACTCAATGCTGGTAACACACTGATATGCAGTTGTTTAAATATATGCGGCTGAGATTTACTGCGTAACAGCACACTGGCAGAGCCTGGCTGCAAATAATCTACGGTAAATTTGCCGGGCTGTTGACGCAGCGCAACACGCTGTGGTGTCAGATTAACCAGCTCTATGTCACTGTCATCGGCGCCGGTAACCTGCCATTCAATTTGGGCACTTTGCTCGTATTGATAGCCCGTTAACGGCTGATTTTCTGCCTGCTGCAGATTAATGTACGGAGTTGTTATTGCTGATTTACCGACACGCAGATAATCAAGCTCGAACGAGCGGTTAAAGCTCCAGATCCCCAGTTGCTCAATGTCCGCATTACCAATAGTGTCATCAGTTAACATCAGCTGGCTGTTCAGAAATAATTTCAGGTTACCCTGGCGACGTTCCACTCTGAGTAAATACCACTGCCCATCAATGTCGTCCTGTGCCCCCAGCACTATAGGCGCCGGAGCTTGTTGTAATACCTCAACCTGATTGTTTTGCAGAGTTGTCAGCTCCAGGCCTGAACTGTAAATACTGGTGCTGACTTTAAAACCAGCCGCATAATGCAGTTGCTGCCCGGCCACCTGCATTGTCAGGAAAAAAGTATGGCGGTCGGTCGTGCTATTGGCAAAGGGCCTCACCAGGGCTTCGTAAAAAAAGTCGTTACTGTCAAAACTTTTAAGAGCATCAGTGTCAATCGACAACACCTTGCCCCCAATCCGTCCCGCTTTATAGCCTAAGGTTTGCCGTGTCAAATTAAGGTTTAACGTGCCATTAGGCTGGCCGGTTGCCGCCTCCGGCGTAGCCAGCAACGACAAGCCAGCTGCAGAGTCAGTAAATGACTGACAGTAGTGATCTGACTGCCCCTGTGGACATTGATACTGCGGATGCTGCGGCAAAGCAGCTTGCTGAGCCAGTAACGGCAGCGAACACAACAGAAGTAACACAGTCAGCATGCTTGCCGGGAGAGATTTGCATAAAGCTGACAAACATTGTGAAAGCATAAAACCTTAATCCAAAGTAGTAACAGGCAATTTGTTACAGCAAACTGCCACCGGTGGCAATGTTATAAACGATCACGCCGGTCAATTCAATAATCCGGACGTTTCTGTGGTCATGCAATACCTGATAAAAAAAGGCAGCCTTGCGGCTGCCTGAGGTCAAATGACCACGTAGCGGAACTCTTTCATCGGCTTTACAACCGGTAAATCATCTGCAAGCTTAAAACTGGTTCATGGTGTTGTGTTTACCACCGGCTTTAAGTGCTGCCTCACCCGAGAAGTACTCTTTGTGATCATCACCAATGTCAGAGCCTGACATATTCTGGTGTTTAACACAGGCGATGCCCTGGCGAATTTCTTTACGTTGCACCCCGGCCACGTAACCCAGCATGCCGGCTTCGCCAAAGTACTCTTTCGCCAGATTGTCGGTAGACAACGCTGCAGTATGGTAAGTTGGCAAGGTAATCAGGTGGTGGAAAATACCAGCCTCGCGCGCCGCATCAGCCTGGAATGTTTGAATACGCTTATCAGCTTCCTGCGCTAACTCGGTAGTGTCGTATTCAGCGCTCATTAGTGCCGCACGGTCATAGCTGCTGACATCTTTGCCCGCTTGCTGCCAGGCATCAAATACCTGTTGGCGGAAGTTTAAGGTCCAGTTAAATGACGGGCTGTTGTTATAAACCAGCTTGGCATTAGGCACCACTTCGCGAATGCGGTTAACCATTTCAGCGATTTGGCCGACATGCGGTTTTTCAGTTTCAATCCACAGCAAATCGGCACCGTTTTGTAACGAGGTAATACAATCCAGCACTACCCGGTCCACCCCACTGCCCTGTTTAAACTGGAACAGGCCGCTGGCTAAACGTTTAGGCTTTAACAGCTTGCCATTGGCTTTTACTACCACATCGCCGTTAGCAATATCATCAGCGCCGCTGATCACATCGCCATCCAGGAAGCTGTTGTATAAATCGCCTAAGTCGCCAGGCTCGTCGGTCACAGCAATTTGCTTGGTTAAACCGGCACCCAGTGAGTCAGTGCGGGCGACAATAATACCGTTATCAATGCCCAGCTCTAAAAAGGCGTAACGTACGGCGTTAATTTTTGCCAGAAAATCAGCATGCGGTACGGTTACCTTGCCATCCTGGTGACCGCATTGTTTCTCGTCAGATACCTGGTTTTCGATCTGAATAGCACAGGCACCGGCTTCAATCATTTTCTTGGCCAGTAAGTAAGTGGCTTCGGCGTTACCAAAACCGGCATCAATATCAGCAATAATTGGTACCACATGGGTTTCAAAGTTATCGATTTTTGCCTGGATCTCGGCTTTTTTGGCCGCATCGGTCGCGTCATCTAACTGGCGGAACAAGCCACCCAGTTCGCGGGCGTCGGCCTGGCGTAAAAAAGTGTACAACTCTTCTATTAACGCAGGCACTGAGGTTTTCTCGTGCATCGACTGATCAGGCAGTGGCCCGAACTCAGACCGCAGCGCAGCAATCATCCAACCTGACAAATACAGGTATTTTCTTTTGGTGGTGCCGAAATGTTTCTTAATGGCGATCAGTTTTTGCTGGCCAATAAAACCATGCCAGCAGCCCAGCGACTGAGTGTACTGACTAGTATCAGCATCATATGCTGCCATGTCAGCGCGCATTATGTCTGCAGTGTACTGGGCGATGTCCAGCCCGGTTTTAAAGCGATTTTGCAGTTTCATCCGCGCGGCATATTCCGGGCTGATGGCATTCCAGGCAGAACCAGCCTCTTTACATACATTGTCGAAGTGTTTGATATCATCTTGATAAGCTGTCATTGCCGTTTCCTCTTGCTAAAACTGTTGTGCAGGTTGTTGTCATTCACTATAGATAACAAAACAACAATTCATATAGCTGATTTTAATGATGCTCATCATTTTTCTGGTGAATATCATTTTAACCTTGACGGCGCCAGCCCGGCCAATGTTATGATTCAACTCAGTGATAGATAAAGCCTGAGGCATTTTGCAGATGAATATTAATAAGATGGATTTAAACCTGCTGGTTTATCTGGATGTGTTACTACGCGAAAAGAACGTGACCCGGGCTGCTAATCAACTCAACATCACCCAGCCGGCTATGAGCAACGGCTTAAAACGGCTGCGCGACTTATTAAATGACCCAATCTTAGTACGCACCTCAGATGGCATGGTACCGACCGAGCGGGCCCGTGAGCTGGCACCGGTGGTAAGGGGTGTACTACTGACATTGGAAGAAACGCTGCAACCGAATAAAGACTTTGAGCCATTACACAGCCAGCGGGTATTCCGGATTATGGCCAGCGATTACGCTGCTTCAACGCTGATACCGGCATTATTAAAGAAGATGCGCGTGCAGGCGCCCTTAACCAGCCTGGATATTATGACGCCATCTGATGTCACTTTTCATGACGTCGAAAACGGCAAAGTAGATATGGCAATTAACCGTTTTGATCAACTGCCGCAGTCATTTCATCAGAAAACGGTATGGCGGGACAGCTTTTCCTGCCTGATCAATGCCAGTAACCCGGTAGTTAAACACTTCAATTTGGACAGTTACTTAAAAGCACAGCATATCTGGGTTAGTAAAACCGGCTTTGGTGTCGGCGTGGGCATGGATCCGAAAGATGTGCAGAAACTGGGCTGGGTAGATGAAGCGTTAGCCAAGCTGGGCAAGCAGCGCAGTATTTCGGTTTTTACCCGTAACTACCATGTGGCGATGCACCTGGCGGTAGGCATAGATTTAATTGCCACCCTGCCCAGCCGAGCGGCCAAGTTATATGAAAATGACCCTACCATGGCCATTATGGACCCACCGTTTGCTATTCCGTCGATTGAATTAAAAATGATTTGGAGCCCGCTATTACACCAGGATGCCAGCCATATCTGGTTCAGACGGCTGATTGTTGAAACAGCTGATGAGTTAAATTAACTGGCTGAAAGAATGGAGGATAGAACCTCTTTTGAAGGAGCCGGGGAGTGTCTGAGCCCCTGCCGCAAGGCAACGGGCGACAAATTCGTCAGGAACGAATTTGAACAGCTTTAGCTGGCCCGTTGGGTGCAAGGCAGGAGGCCTTGCATAGTTGCCCCGGCGAGTGAGGAAGAGTGTTGTATCCGGCATGCAGAGAGAACAACTGCAACACCCGCCTTGGCTCGCCACAGCAACTCGCTCGCGCTGGCGCACTCACTCAGACACTCTGTGTCGACCAAAACGGGGTTCCAGCCGTTCCCTACCAAGTATCGGCGTAATCAATGGAGGATAGAACCTCTTTTGAAGGAGCCGGGGAGTGTCTGAGCCCCTGCCGCAAGGCAACGGGCGACAAATTCGTCAGGAACGAATTTGAACAGCCTTAGCTGGCCCGTTGGGTGCAAGGCAGGAAGCCTTGCATACTTGCCCTGGCGAGTGAGGAAGAGTGTTGTATCCGGAATTTTAGGAGAACAAAACAAAAAAGGCGCTGTCAGCAATGGCAGCGCCTTTGGTTTGGTTTACTCAGGTTAATCAAGCAGCTGGTAAGCCGGTAAAGTTAAAAACTCTACCAGTTCATCAGCTGTGGTAATGTCCAGCAGCAGTTGCTTCGCCCGGTCAAAATTTTGACTTTGCCAGGTCTCCGCCCCTACTTCCTGCAACACTACTTTTGCCTCTTCCTCTAAAAAGTCGGCAAACAGGGCCTTGGTAATTAACTTACCGTTGCTTAAACTTTTTCCATGCTTAATCCACTGCCAAATCGAGGTACGTGAAATTTCCGCCGTCGCCGCATCTTCCATTAAGCCGTATATTGGTACACAACCTTTACCGCTGATCCAGGCCGCAATATATTGCAGCGCCACCCGGATATTAGTGCGCATGCCCTCTTCAGTGCGCTCGCCATCACAAGGCGCCAGCAGCTCTTCGGCAGTAATCTCTGCATCCTGCTCACGGCTGACATCCAGCTGATTAACCTTGCCACCGGTTAAATATTTAGCAAATACGCCATTTGCAGTAGCGGCAAGTCCGGGGTGTGCGACCCAGGTACCGTCGTGGCCATTACTGGCCTCCAGCTCTTTATCGGCAGTTACCCGCGCCAGAATTTTTTCGTTTTCGCCAGCATCTTTCGCCGGAATAAAGGCCGCCATGCCACCCATCGCCAGCGCGCCACGCTTATGGCAGGTTTTAATTAATAAGCGCGAGTAAGCATTTAAAAATGGCTTAGTCATGGTAACCACCTGCCGGTCTGGCAATACCCGGTCAGCATGGTTGTTTAAGGTTTTGATATAGCTGAAAATATAATCCCAACGGCCACAATTCAGCGCCACGATATGATCTTTTAAGCTATACAGAATTTCATCCATTTCAAATACGGCTGGTAGCGTTTCAATCAGTACAGTGGCGCGAATAGTGCCTGTTGCCACCTTGAATTTTTGCTCGGTAAAGCTGAATACATCATCCCACCACTTTGCTTCAGTGTAGCTTTGCAATTTTGGCAGGTAATAGTACACGCCCGAGTCATTTTTCAGGCGGGTTTGCCAGTTATGATAAAAATACAGGGCAAAATCAACCAGCGAGCCTGGTACCTGGGCGCCATCAACCTGCAAATGTTTTTCCCATAAATGCAGGCCACGCACCCGGGCAATCAGCAGCGCCGGGTTGTCTTTAAGGGCATAGTGCTTACCGCTTTGCGGGTCGGTATAACTGATAGTGCCTAAGTTGGCATCGCGTAAATTCAGCTGGCCTTCAATTACGCCAGCCCAGCTGGGCGCCTGCGAATCTTCAAAATCGGCCATAAATACTTTTACATCAGCATTTAAGGCATTAATTATCATTTTGCGATCAACCGGGCCGGTAATTTCTACCCGCCGGTCCTGCAAGTCAGCCGGAATTGGTGCTACCTGCCAGTCAGAGCCACGAATAGTTGCGGTTTCTGGCAGAAAATCAGGTAAGGCGCCATGATCATACTGTTGCTGGCGGCTTATTCTGTTGGCCAGTAATTCCGTTATCCGGGGCCGGAACTCACGGACCAGTTCAGTGACAAAAGCACAGGCATCTGTCGTTAAAATTTGATCATAGTCGCTGTTCAGCTGGCCGGTGATGGTTAAACCGGCCCGGGTAGTAGTGTCAGTCATATCCAGACCCTTTGTCGTTTTTACTGTTAGTAACTTAACTATAAGCCTTTTCCCATTATAAATGCCATTAATGGCTAAAATGCTTAGCATCACCAAAAACAATGGCTTAATTGCTAAGCATCTGAAATTTATGGCACGGGATGTGCTTTAAACTTTAAGTATAACTGCGTATGTCAATTTATCGTCGGAGGTGGACATGGAAATTATTATGTTGTTGCTGGTAGCACTGGTAGTGCTGGTGGCTATGGTTGCCAGTCGCTTTATTGATAACAGTAACCCGTTTCAGGTGCAAAGACGCAGTAGCTTATTCAGCCCGGTCGAGCGCTCGTTTCAGAACTTATTGGAGAAAGCGGTTGAGGGTGAGTATAAAATTTTAAACCGGATAAAACTTGCCGACTTAATTGAAGTAAAAGAAAACGCTAATGAAAAAGCCCGGCGCAGCACCCTGGTAAAATTAAATGCTAAATATCTGGATTTTGTATTGTGTTCAGCCGATGATCTGCGGGTTATCGCCGTGCTGGATTTAGTCAATAACAGTAATAAAGACGGCCATAAAGCCGCACCAGACTGGTTTGTCAGCGGTGCGCTGGAAGCCGCCGGGGTGCCATATTTAAGGATTAAAATTAAAGCTGGCTATACCGCTGCAGATTTAAAACATGCGCTGGCCCAGCGCTTAGGCAAACCGACCGTTAAACCAGAACCGCTGTACAAAGGCCTGGTTAAAAAAGGCCCGACCCGGCCAGTACGCTCTTACAAACCGGTGCAACCGGCTGGCACTGCACTGACCCCGGTGTTGTCACACTCACAAATTAAGGCGCAGCAAACTGCGCTGATACAGGCTTCTTAACGCTTTGGAGAAATGAGTCACTCCGCGCTAAGTTGGAATGCCGCCCGCTGCAACGGGCGGCATTCATTTTTCTGAACAGGAAAAAATTTACCAAACGGCAAAAAAATGCCTAAAGTTTTCCAGAGCGCAGCCGATAACTACCTGACGTATTGTTAATAGGAGGTACTATGAGTCAATCCGTTGGTGCTCTGGCAACTGCGCAGAGCTTTGAAGTACTTGGCGCGGTGATGGCGAAAAAGCAGCAAAACCAGCAAGCACAGATGACCAATATGTTGGTACAAAGTGCTATGCAAACGGTTGAGCAAACCTCTGCCGCGTCACCGGTAGGCAATATCGGACAGAATATTAATATCAGCGTGTAGCTGCTTTATTTTATTCAGTAACTAATCAAGGCCAGCAAATGCTGGCCTTTCATTTTCCTCTGCATTACTCCGTCATCAGATCCGGCAAAACTTGCATTAGCCAGCTTAACATTTAAGCTTACTAAAACAGTTGTAACGAGTCATCGTTCCTGAAACTTCTGAGGAGCATCCCTATAATTGCTAACAATATTTAAGCGAGGCCCCCACCATGTCTGCTATTTCAACCCTTACCCAGAATCTCAGTGTCCGGGCAAAGTTACTAACCGGCTTTGGCCTGGTGTTACTTATTCTGTTAATCAGCTCCATCGTCAGCTATAACGCGCTGGATAATATGAGTAGTCGTTTTGCTGTGGTAAATGACGTCAGAGAGACTAACCTGCTGATTAGCGAGGCCCGCCATCAGGATAAAAACTTTTTACTTAGAAATGATCCGCAATTTCTGCAGCAAGCACTGGATATCAGTAATCAGGCTAAACAGCTTGGCGAGCGAAGCATGAATTCATTTACCAACGACGAAAGTAGAGTGTTAATGCGGCAGATGCTTGAGCATATTGCCAGCTATCAACAGCAACTTTCGCTGTTAACCAGAATGGATACCCAAGCCGATGGTGCTCAGATGCAAGCGATTGAACAACAAATGGCAACCTCAGCTATAGCTGCAGACGAAGCTGGTACCCGTTCAGTCGAGAACCAATTGCAAATTCTGGAGCAGGAAACCAATCAACTGGAGTGGCTGATTATTATCGCCGCAGTTATCGCTATTATCATTGGTATTCTGGCCGCAGTGATAATTACCCAGATGGTGGTTGCGCCATTGCAACACGTGGTGCAGGTAGCAGAAAAAATTGCTGCCGGGGATATTACCGAAAACTTGCCTACCGACCGCCGCGATGAGCCAGGCCAACTGATGCTGGCAATGCAGAAAATGAGCATTAGTTTGCGGGCACTAATAAATAACCTGACATCCGGTATTGCCCAGCTGGCCACAGCAACCGAGGAGATGGCTGCCATTTCCGAGCAAAACTCAGCAGGTGTTAACCGGCAAAAAGAGGAAACCGAACAGGTAGCTACTGCAATGAATGAAATGGCCGCCACGGTGCAGGAAGTGGCCCGCAGCGCAGAGGACGCATCTACTGCAGCCACGGAATCGTCAGATCAAGCCACTGTTGGTGAACAGGTTGTCCAGAAAACCATTAAACAAATAAAAGCGCTGGCGCATGAAGTGGCTAATTCAGCCAACTCGATTGGCGAGCTGAAAGAGCAGAGCAACAACATTGGCTCGGTGCTCGATGTAATAAAAAGCATCGCTGACCAAACCAATTTGCTGGCACTCAATGCTGCTATAGAAGCGGCCCGTGCCGGTGAAGCGGGCCGTGGTTTTTCAGTCGTTGCTGAGGAAGTAAGAGCACTGGCCTTTCGCACGCAGGAATCAACCGGTCAGATTGAACAACTGATCAGCACCCTGCAGCAAAAAGCCGAAGCGGCAGTCAGCAATATGCATAAAAGTTCTGGTCTGGCGGACAACACTCTGGAAAGCGCGGATGAAGCCGGCGATGCCATTGAGGCCATTAATACTGCGGTTACCAGTATTCAGCAAATGAACCAGCAAATTGCTGCCGCCGCGCTGGAGCAAAGTACCGTAGCAGAGGAAATTAACCGCAGTATCTTTAGTATCCGCGATGTAGCCGAGCAGTCGGCCACCGCCAGTGAAGAAACTGCCGCCGCCAGCAACGATTTAAGCCGGCTCGGTACCGAGTTACAGCAACTGGCCAGCCAGTTTAAAGTGGCTTAATAATAACGACTATGAAATGCAGTAAGTTAGCGCTTAAACCGCACAACCAGCTCGTGCAGTTCACCGGCAATTTGCTGCAACTTGCGGGTTGTGCTGGCTGAACTGTCGGCTTCGGCAAGACTGCTATGCGCCAGTGACGAAATGTTCTCTACCTGACGGTTAACGTCCTCAGCAACATGCGCCTGCTCTTCTACCGCTGCAGCCATCTGAGTAGACATATCAGCAATAGCGCCTACGGCATCCGATATACCGTTTAGCATTTGCTCGGTGTCTTTAACCTGTTGCAAGCCAGCCTCTGCACCGTCACGCCCTTGTTGCGCCACTTCCACTGCGGTGTTGGCTCTGGCGGTAAGCTCAGTAATAATGCCATGAATTTCTTGAGTAGAGTCCTGGGTACGGCTGGCCAGATTACGAACTTCATCGGCCACCACGGCAAAGCCCCGGCCCTGCTCGCCAGCCCGCGCTGCCTCAATAGCCGCATTAAGAGCCAGCAGATTTGTCTGCTCGGCTATTTGGGCAATAATTTGCGCCACTTTAGCAATTTTCTGGGTTTGCTCAGCCACTTCGGTGACAGAGTGGCTGATATTACTGACTGTATCACGTAATGTTTCAATAGATTTACGGGTGGTAGCTGCTGTTTGCCGGCTCCGTCCGGCCAATTCATTCGACTGCTCAGCGCGCTCTGCGGTTTCCTGGACATGAGATGAGACATCAGCAATTGTGGCCGTCATCTGATGCATTGCGGTGGCAGCTTGTTCTGTTTCGGTTTGCTGCTGTTTAATTTTGGTTGAGGCAGACTCGGCCTGTGCCAGCCCTTGTTTCGCCTGCCGGGCAACATTAATCGCTGCATCTTCAATCCGGGTTAATACGGCCCCTAAGTGGGCCTTTGAACTCATAATGGCCACTTTCAGTTCACCAATCTCCGGCTCATCGTCGGTAAACGTCATCACGGCCAGTTCGTGTTTAAAAGCATTACTTAGCAAGGCTTTAACGCCGGTCATGGCCCTTTCCCGGCATAAATTGATGACTATCGCATAGCCCAGAAGTGTAATAACCAGTGCCAGCAATACCAAACCGGTGGCTGTAAACGCGTATAACACACCACTTAATAGCAGACCTGCAAGCAAGAACCAGGTGTCTTTGCGCAAATGCCATTGATGTTTTTTAAAGTTGCCGGCGTTAATCGCCTTGTACAACTTTTCAGCCCGATTAATATCAGTCCGCTCCGGACAGGAACGCACCGATTCATAACCCACGACCTTACCGTGCTCTGTTACCGGGGTAACGTATGCATCTACCCAGTAAAAATCGCCATTTTTACTGCGGTTTTTTACCAGTCCCATCCAGGGCTTACCGGCTTTCAAATGCTCCCACATAATCTGATACGCTAACGGTGGCATGTCGGGGTGACGGACAATATTATGTGGCTGGCCCAGCAATTCCTCTTTTTTGAAACCACTTATCTCAATAAAGGCATCGTTACAGTGCAAAATATTGCTATTTAAATCGGTGGTAGTAATCAGTTTTACGTCTTTGCCAAAAGTCCGTTCATTATTGGTTACAGGTGAATTGCGACGCATATTATTGACTATCCCTTTGTTAACATTTAACTAAAGATAGTCGCGACATAAAGAAAAGCGAATTATCGCATCAAACTATTTAAAAATTCGGTACGCAGAATACTGCAAATCAAGCCGGGCTGGATCTGCAGATTAACTATACAAACCCAGTCACGGCGCTGAAGTAGAACCTTCAACTTTTGTCTTGTTTTTCCAGAAAGGTACTAAACTCAAGGGTATATATTTTAATTAACACATGAGTTAACGCAAAAATGATCGGCCCATAAATCAGGCCAATAATACCGAACAACTGTAAGCCACCGATAAGCGACAGAAACAGCACCAAAGTACTCATGTTTGACGTACCCTGCATCAGGACCGGCCGCAGGAAATTATCAATAGAACCGACCAGAATAGCTCCCCACAAGGTTAAAAATAGCGCCCAGGGCCAGTCGCCGGTTAATAACAGGTATAAACTGGCGGGTACCCAGATTAACGCCGCCCCCACTACCGGAATAAGTGACGCAAACACCATCATGGTGCCCCAGAACAAACCCGGCATACCGACGATGGCCATACCAATACCACCGGCAGCTCCCTGAGCTAATGCGGTCAAAAATGTCCCGAATACCGCAGAACGCGCAACGGTATTGGCTTCAGTCAGTAACTTTTCTTCCTGCGAGCGGGCCAGAGGTAATATCCAGAACAGGCTTTCAATAATTTTTTTGTGGTCACGTAGTAAAAAAAACAACACAAATAACATCAGGAAAAAGCTGACAATCATGCCGGTTACATCGCCCAGCACTTTGGTGCTGATATCAAGCAACTCTTTACTAAAACCAGCGGCAAACTCCGCAAATCTGTCAATAATGCCTTTGACACTGAAATCGGTAACAGGCAAAAAGTCGTTTATTCTGTCAATACCCTTTTTAATAACCGGTTGTTGCAGTAGTTGCTCGGCGCCACCGTCCTCAACCCACTGGTAGCTTTGTTTTGCAAAGGTAACACCCTGCTGCACTATTGCCATCAGAACCAGCGTCGCTGGCACCAAAATCACTACTACCAGCAACGAACACGTCAGAGTTGATGCCAGATTAGGTTTATCGGGAAACTTCCGGACAATTCGCTGATGCACCGGAAAACACAGCAACGACAATACAAAGGCCAGCACCACCGGACCAATAAAAGGTGCAATCAGCAGATAGCTGGCATACAAAGCCAGTAATAAGAAAACAATAAGCACCCAATGGCCGGGCTCAATTTTAACTTGGTTACTCAATGAAAAACTCCCTTTATTGACAGATGCCCCGGCATTACTAAGGGGCAACCTGTTGCAAAATTAATCCACAAATATAGGCACCATAAGTACCTAAACCATAACCCAGCACTGCCAGTAGCACGCCAACCGGCGCCAGTGACGGGTGAAATGCTGCTGCAACTACCGGTGCTGACGCTGCCCCACCAACATTAGCCTGACTACCCACCGCCAGATAAAACATCGGCGCTTTAATCAGTTTAGCGACCACCAGCAGTAAGATGGCATGCACCAGCATCCAGATAATCCCCACCAGAAACATCAACTTGTTACTCATAATGGCAGTAACATCCATTTGCATACCAATAGTCGCTACCAGAATATACAAAAATGCGGTACCAACTTTTGATGCACCTGCTCCCTCCAGTTTACGTGCCGGGGTCAGAGACAACAGCAAACCGACAGTCGTTGCGATAACTACCAGCCAGAAAAAGCCACTGGTTAAGCTGTAGTCTGCCAGAGAAGGCGCAACCCGACCAATCCAGGGCGCTATGGTATCTGCCAGTGCATGGGCCAGACCGGTTACTCCAAATGCCACCGCCACAATCAGCATAATATCCTGAATGGTCGGAATACGGGAATTTTCAGCCTGATATTGTTCTATTTTTTGCTGTAAATGACCAATAGCACGGGTATCTGCGCCGTTCGCTTTATCAATCCGGGCCGCCCGGCTTGCCATAAATAACAGTACCGCTAACCAGACGTTAGCCACCAGAACGTCAACCGTTATCATCACTGAAAACAAGCTACCATCTACTTCAAACACCTCTTTCATCGCTGCCTGATTCGCGCCACCGCCTATCCAGCTGCCCGCTACGGTAGTCATACCGCGCCAGACATCGCCACCCAGCTGCTCCGGAAAAAAATAGCCAACACTCAGCAAAGCTATCGGCCCGCCAATAATAATACCCAGGGTACCGGTGAAAAACATAATCAGCGCTTTCGGTCCCAGGCCCAGAATCGCTTTAAAATCGACGCTCAGGGTAAGTAAAATCAGGCTGGCTGGTAGCAGGTAACGAGACGCCATTTTGTAAAGTGATGACGCTTCACCATCAATGATATTAAAACTGTTTAACAGCGACGGAATAAAATAGCAGAGTAGTAACGCGGGAATGTACTTGTAAAAGCCCTGACAAGCCCGGTTACTGCTGTGACTGGTGTAAAAAACCAGGCCCAGAATAACCGCCAGTAAGCCAAGGACTACGGCATCATTAGTGAACATAGGTGGTTGAGACATATTACGTCCTGTGTCATTTTATTATTGTTTTGGCAGCGGAATGGTTCCGCATTATCGTCAACTCAAACTGTTGGTCAACATAGCACAGCGCACCAGTTGGAGAAAATAGTCTGCTACCCTGTAACCAGCAGATAAATGAATACAGAGATAACAAAACGGATGGAAAAACCATGGAGAACCCTGTAACTAAGCAGTTAAAGCTGGCATCAACCGCATTGCTCAGCTCGGCGTTGTTGGGCGTCGCACTTTTCAGCACCAGCCTGACCGCAAAACCCATTACCCTGGAACAGACCGTATCAGTGCAGAGCGTCACTGAACTGACTATCAGCGCCGATGGCAAACAAACCGCCTTTATTCGCAACCGGCCCCGCGACCCTTATAAAGACGACGATGGCAGCAGCTATCGCGAACTCTTTATGCTAAACGAAAGCGGCCAGGAAGTGCCCTTTATTACCGGTGACGTCCGGGTCGGCAACCTTAAATTCAGTCCTGATAATCAAACGCTGTATTTTGTCAGTAAGCGCGGTAAAGATAAGTTTGCCGGTTTATATAAAATTGCGGTTAACGGCGGTGAAGCAAGCCAGGTACTTAGCCACGGCAATACCATTTCCGGCTATGACCTCAGCCAGGATGGCAACAAAATTGCTTTTCTGGCCAAGCCTGCTGAGCCGGAATCGAAAGAGCAGTTAACCAAAAAAGGCTTTAAAGCTGAGGTTTACGAGGAAGAGTCTGAATTAACGCAACTGTGGCTGGCCGACTTAACCACATCAGAAATAAAGCCCGAAACGGTACAGATTGAAGGTAACGTGTTGTCAGTAAACTTTGCGCCTGACAACAAACATATCCTGATCCGCACTGCTCCTACGGCGCTGATTGACGACAACTATATGGCCAGCCAGTATCAGCTGATTAATTTAGCGGGTGAAACAGTACAAAGCTATGCCACCAGCGGTAAGCTTGGCAAAGCGATATTTTCGCCCAATGGCGAAAAGCTGGCAATTATTGGTAGTGAAGATATCCACGACCCATCAGCCGGACGTTTGCTACTGGCCGATGTTGCCAGCGGTAAAATTAACGAAATTCTGCCCGATTACCTGGGCCATGTGCAGGATATCGCCTGGCGCAGTAATACTGAACTTGATTACCTGGGCCATGTTGGCACCGAGGCAGAAATAGGTCGTGTTAATACTCGCAATAACAAACACAGTGCCTTGGTTAAAACCGGCAACGGCATTGTGACCCGTCTGGCCATTGCCAACAACGGTGAACAAGCCAGAGTTTTACTGAATAAAGCAGAGCATCCCAATGAGGTTTATGCCCTGACTAAACGCGGCGCGTTAAACCGGCTGACCGATTCAAACCCCTGGCTGGCCGAAATTGACCTGCCAAAACAAGAAACTATCCGCCATACCGCCAGCGACGGGCTGGCACTGGAAGGGGTGCTGGTATATCCACTTGATTATGTTAAGGACAAACAATATCCGCTGGTGATGGTAGTCCATGGCGGGCCGGAAGCGCACATCTCTAATGGCTGGCTGGACCGTTACGCCAGCCCGGTAAAATTAATGGCTGGCGAAGGCTACATGCAGTTTTTCCCCAATTACCGTGGCAGCACCGGCCGGGGCGTGGAATTCTCTAAACTGGGGCAGAACGATTATGCCGGCAAGGAATTTGATGACTTAGTTGATGCCAAAAAACATCTGGTCGACATCGGCTTAGTTGACCCGAAAAAGGTGGGTATTACCGGCGGGTCGTACGGTGGTTACGCTTCAGCCTGGGCGGCAACCAAGCAAACTGAACATTTTGCTGCCAGCGTAATGTTTGTTGGGATCAGTAATAACCTGTCTAAATTTGGCACGACCGACATTGCCAATGAAATGCATCTGGTGCATGCCCGCAGTTATCCGTGGCAAAAATGGCAGTGGTACTTAGAGCGCAGCCCGATTTACCATGCCGAACAAGCCAGAACGCCAATTCTGATTATGCATGGCAAAAACGACACCCGGGTCCATCCCAGCCAGTCGATGGAGCTGTATCGCTACCTGAAGACCCATGGCAAGGTGCCGGTACGCTTAGTATTGTATCCAGGTGAAGGCCATGGCAATCAGAAAGCGGCGGCTCAGCTCGACTATGGCATGCGCTTAATCCGTTGGATGGATCATTTCCTGAAACAAGGTAAAACGGAGCTGCCGGAACATCAGCTGCCACACAGTGACAGGATTAAAGCAGCAAAAGAGCAGGATGAGAAACAACCTGCAACAGACGATAAAAGCGCCGCCTGATCAGTTACCACGCTAACCCTGGCTGCAACTTCAGTAGCCAGGGTTAACTTCGGCAGAGCTTAACTGAAAACCGTTATTCTTTCAGGCGCAAAGGCTGGCCGCTAAAATCGATACCATCCCAGCCGCTGCGCATAAAATTCCGGATATTCTGGTGATCGTCACCTTTTGGGTTGGCCAGAACAGTCTGATAATAGTCACCAAATAAAAACAGCGTTTGTGGCTCAGATAATTGGTGCAGCGCCCCAAACGCCAGTATTTTGCAGGCGCCGGTATTTTCACCGGCGACATTGTTCAGCTCACCGTTTTTAAAATCACACGGCTGAAAATGATACATCAGGTCAATAATGCCAATACTTTGCTGAAAACTAATGGTTTCAGGCTCAGTACTTAACTGAATAAAAAAGCGATCTAACATTGCAACTCCTGCGTTGTACCGGCCTCGCTGGCCGCTGGTATCCTGCCCGGACAAACGTCAACTGATATTAAGCCGCTGTTAAGCGAACTGCAATACAACTAAAGCCGCGGTAACATAAAATTACCTTTCAGTGCCGGATCTGGCCAGTTTTTCGGCCTGCTATTGATATACTCAGACCAGTTAATTACCAGGCAGCGCTAGTTATGTTAAGTAGTTCAGTGTGTCAGCAAGCCAGGCTGGCCCGTGATGCAAGGTTTGACGGCTTGTTTTTTACAGCCGTAAAAAGTACCGGCATTTTCTGCCGGCCAGTATGCCCTGCAAAACCGCCGGCCGAACAACACGTCAGTTACTTTTTTTCTGCCGCTGCGGCCAGTCAGGCAGGGTTTCGACCGTGCTTACGTTGCCGGCCGGACAGCGCACCCGGCTCAGCCGCGTGGCAGGGTACCCAGACAACGCTGCAGCGGGCACTACGCTTAATTGATGAAGGTGCTTTGCAACAGCATACTCAAGCTGCGCTTGCCACCCGCCTTGGCATAACAGACCGCTATCTGCGCAAGTTGTTCCAGCAACAGTTGGGGTTAACGCCAACCCAATATGCACTTAGCCAGAAAGTACTGTTTGCCAAAAAACTGCTGCATGAAACTGACCTGGCCATCACCGACATTGCGTATCAGGCAGGCTTTAACAGTGTCCGGCGGTTTAACGATGCCTTTGTCAGGCAGCTGCGGCTTAACCCGTCAGCGATTCGCCGCCATCGCCCGAAAACTGCCGGCAATGGCCTGCAACTGGATCTCAGCTACCGGCCGCCGATGGCCTGGGATGATATGCTGGCATTCTGGCAGGCGCGCACGCTAACCGGGATTGACTGGGTTGAGGGTCAGCGCTATGGCCGGACCTTTAATTACCTGCAGCACACCGGCTGGTTTGAGGTACAACCCAAAACTGCCTGCAGCCTGCTGCTAACCTTGCATTGGCCGGGCCGGCATGGGCTCAGCGGCTTGGTGCAACATCTGCGCCGGGTACTGGATTTAGACGCCAATATGCTGCAAATTGAACAACAGCTGGCCAGCCATCCCTTATTCAGCAGTGGCCTGATTCACGGTCTGCGGATCCCGGGCCTGTGGAACAGTTGGGAAGCTGGCGTCAGAGCCATTCTTGGGCAGCAGGTTAGTGTAGCCGGTGCCCGCACCCAGCTTAACCGGCTGGTTCAGGCACTGGGAGTAACAGTCGCTGAACAAAAACGCTTGTTTCCCACGCCGCAGGCCGTGTTGGCAAGTGATTTAGCCATGATTAAGGTACCTGCGCTGCGCCGGCAAACCCTGCATGATCTGGCGGCTTTTGTGCTGGCTGAACCTGATGCTGCACCTGAGCGCTGGCTTAGTATTAAAGGAATTGGCCCGTGGACAGTTAACTATGCCAGAATGCGCGGCCTGGGCGACAGTGATATCTGGCTGGCAGGCGATCTGGGTGTACAGCGGGCGCTGGCCAGAACAGAAAATGCAGCGGCAAATACCGACAATCTGGCGCCATGGCGCAGTTATGCCACCTTTCAGCTGTGGTTTCAGACAGGGGACTAACATGTATCAGCAGACCATAGACAGCCCGTTAGGTCCGGTGCAAATTTGCGCCAGTGAACGTGGGATCAGCAAGATTAATTTTGGTATAGCAACAACAGCGCCAGATCAGCCCTCCAGCCTGACAGCGCTGGCTGCCAATCAATTACAGCAGTATTTTGCCGGTAACTTAAGGCAATTCAGTTTACCCCTGGCTACCACCGGCACCACTTTTCAGCAGCAAGTGTGGCAGGCACTTTGTAAGCTGCCGTTTGGCCAGACCTGCAGCTATGCTGACATTGCCAGACAAATAGCTAACCCCAAAGCAGTGCGGGCCGTCGGCGCTGCCAATGGTAAAAACCCGATAGCAATAGTGGTGCCCTGTCACCGGGTGATAGGCGCTAATGGCACCCTTACCGGTTATGCCGGTGGCCTGGATAATAAAGCCTGGCTGTTAGCTCATGAACAAAAAGTTACTGCGAAGTGCTGAAACCAGGTGCTAAAGCATAAAAAAGCCGGGCTAAGCCCGGCAAACCTGCAAGCAAAAATGTTAGGACGCCGCTAGCAGCAACGTCTTATAAGCCTGTTGTCAGAACTGGTAAGAGACACCAAACCGGAACTCATTTTTGGTATCACCGCTGTTAAGCGCTAAATTGCCGCGAATGGCCCAGTCCGGGCTTAAAAAATAAGCAATGCCACCCGCCAGACTGCCATGATCGTCATACACAGTGTGATACGTTGCTTCGCTATACAATTCCACCTGCGGCGTTAGCGGATGACGAACACCCACCCCGGCATAGGCACCGGTTTCATCTGCATCACCTGACCAATTCTCAACACCACCCAGCAAATAGGTCTGGGTATTGGGTGCAAAATCCAGAGTAGTGCCCATAACGTAATTCAAACCAGCTTTCAGTTGATTGGCATCGAACGGGCCATTTGATAAACGGGCATAGCTGGCATCCGCTACCCAGTTGCGATTTAACCGGAAAGAACCTTCGATGTAAGGACCATCGCCAGCAGCATCGGTATAACCAGCGCCAACGTAATCCCAAACCGGGTTCGCCATGCTATTTGCGCTTACTGCCATTGCCACCAGGGCTGATGCTACTAATACTTTTTTCATTTTGTTACTCCATTACTTTTTCAAGTCAAGTCTATCTGTCAGTGTCGCAATTTGGGTGTATCTTAGCCCCCCTGACTTAACAGCTGCTGAACTTCAGCTCACTTTCGCTGACCTTTCAGTTTTATCGAACGAATACCGGCCAAAAATGGCATTTTATATTCTGATAAGTTGCGTTTTAATAGCATCAATCCAGATTCTGGCAGGAGCAAAATCATGAGCAACCGTAGTTTACAGCAAATCATCCCAGCCACTTCGGTATCAGATGGTGCCGGCGTTAAAATTAAACGCAGCCTGGGGCTTAATGCCCAGTTGCGCTTCGATCCGTTTTTAATGCTCGACTGTTTTGGATCTGAGCAGGCAGATGATTATATTAAGGGCTTTCCGCCCCATCCTCACCGTGGTTTTGAAACCGTAACCTACATGCTGGATGGTCATATGCTGCACGAAGACCATCTGGGCAATAAGGGCCATCTGAAAAGTGGTGGTGTGCAATGGATGACAGCAGGTCGCGGTATTATCCACTCCGAGATGCCGCAGCAGGAACAGGGCCTGATGCGGGGATTTCAGTTGTGGCTAAACTTACCGGCAGCAGAGAAAATGAAACCGGCTGCCTATGTTGATATCAGCCCGGAGCAGATACCTCAGTTTGAGCCCATATCCGGTGCGAAGGTTAAAGTTATCGCCGGCAGCTTTAGTACTGCCAATGGTTCCGTGACCGGACCTATCAATGGCTTGAGCACTGAACCGCAGTTTTACGATGTGCGGCTGAAGGCAGGTACCGAGCTGACCGTAGCGTTACCGGCAGGCCATCATGCGCTGCTTTATCCGTTCAATGGTGGCGTAGCGGTAAAAAAAGCCGATAGCCTGCAGCAGCTTAATGAGCATCATGCCGGTTTATTAAACCAGGGCGAAAGTGTCACTCTGGTGGCCAGCACTGACGTCAGCTTAATATTACTGGCCGGCAAGCCTATTGCCGAACCCGTGGTGCAATATGGGCCTTTTGTTATGAATAGCAATGCGGAAATTGAGCAGGCTATTCGCGACTATCAGCAAGGTAAGCTGACCGCGGGCGGCCCGGCAACAGAAATTAAGCTCAATACCCCGGCTTAATCTTTAGCCGCTAAACCACGATTTACTGAGGATTTTCTGGTGCAGGGCCTTTATACTAGTGCTTTTAGTCTAGCGTTTTCAGTAAATGGGTCCAGTTATGAAGTTATTTGGTATCATCGGCGCAATGGAACCTGAAGTTGCAATACTTAAACAGCAACTGACAGCAGGCAGCACCGAACAAATTGGCAACTATCAGTTTTTTCGTGGTCAGCTGGCCGGTAACGAGGTAGTTATTGTTCAGTCAGGTATTGGTAAAGTTGCCGCGGCAGTAGCGACAACCCTGTTAATTGACCACTTTAAACCCGATTGTGTGATCAATACCGGCTCTGCCGGTGGCTTTGACCCTGAGCTAAGTGTCGGTGATATCGCCATTGGCACTGAAGTACGCCACCATGATGTGGATGTAACAGCCTTTGGCTACGAATATGGCCAGGTGCCGCAAATGCCTGCTGCCTATATTGCCCACCCGGAGTTAGTAAAAGCGGCTGCGCAAACTATCGCCAGCCTGGGCTTTTGTAAAACCAAAAGCGGCCTGATAACTACCGGCGATAGCTTTATGTGTGATCCAGAGCGAATAGCACAAACCCGCAAGCGCTTCCCCGACATGCTGGCAGTAGAAATGGAAGGAGCAGCCATTGCCCAGGTGTGCCATATGCTGAATACACCTTTTGTGGTGATCCGAAGTTTAAGTGACATCGCCGGCAAAGAATCACCGGTGTCGTTCGACGCTTACCTGGAAGTGGCATCGAAAAACAGTTCTGCAATGGTGGTAGCCTTACTCGGTCAGCTCAGCGCCGTTCGTTTGTCGTGAACACTTTTATCGTCAGCACTTTATCATCATGAGCGCTTTATCATGAACCCTGTAGCACGCTATGCGACTTCAGCCTGATGCACTGGCTTAATTTGCTGCCGGCCTGGCCGCTAATGGTATTGCTTGCTCTGCTGACCAGCCGCTGGCTGGTGCTGCCTGGTGCCCGCGCCCCTGTTAAAGGGTTGGCCGTATTGCTGCAGCGACTGGCAAAAAAGGTGCACCCTGATATCAGTCGTAGTCATTTTCAACAGCAACTGTCAGGCACCCTGGCGTTATTGCTGGTGCTCGCCCTAACACTGGCTATCGCTTATTGTTTCTACCTGGTTTCGGAGCTGCCACTGGTGCTGGATGTGCTGATTTTATACTTTTGTCTGGGTAGCAGGCTTAGCTTGCAACAGGCTGCGGCAGTCGCTGACAGCATTAACCGCCAACAGCTGACTCTGGCCCGGGAACGTGCCAGGCCGCTGTTGCTTCGTGACCGCCAAAATCTATCTGCAATGGGGTTAAGCAAAGCCTGCATTGAAAGCCTGTTACTACAAAACGCTGCCAACCTGATAGCAGTACTGTTTTGGTTTTTAATCGGCGGCGGTTTAATGGCACTGGCCTATACCTTGCTGCAGATTGCCGCCCGCCAGTGGAACAGTAAATTGCCACATTATCGTTACTTTGGCCGCACTGCGGCAAGGTGTTATCAGCTGGCTGTTGCGCCGGGGCTACTCATTTCCGCGTTGCTGCTGGCGGTTCAGACCGGGCTCAGTGGTGCCTGGCGTAACTATCGGGCTACCGACGCACTTTTCTTTAACTGGCCCAGCCGCATACTGCTGGCAACAGGTGCCAGTGCCCTTGGCCGTAAACTGGGGGGCCCGGCATATTATGCAGGTAGCAAAACAGCACGCCAGCGACTGGGCAGCGGCACCGAACCGACCGCCAACGATATTTTAAGGACAATATTGCTGGTCAATGCGCAGCAAACAGCGTTAATTATCTTATTTAGCAGTACTTTAGCCTTATATATTGCCAGCATCTTATTGGTAGCCTGACCTGTTCACGTTATATACTCTGTACCAGGCACTGAACACTAGACAATGCTGGTATAGTCAGTATATGGTCTGTCGCAGCAAGTTAGCTGTAGCACTAATAATTATATAAAGCTGCCGGGATGGGAAATTACGTGATATTCAGAGTTGATCTGTTGCCAGAACAAAACGGAAGTTATTTCAGAACCATGCTGTTCGGCCTGGTGTTGATCTTATCTGGTTCCAGCCTGGCCCAGGCACCGCTATTACAGCCGTTGACCCCGGATCAGGGCTTGTCCCAGGGCACAGTTCATGATCTGATGATCGACACAAACGGCTTCCTATGGATAGCCACCGATGGCGGCCTTAACCGCTTTGATGCCAATAAAGTCAGCCACATGAACGCCGCGGAACATAATTTGTCTGACATATCTTTCAGTGAGGTAATCGAAGATCAGCAAGGTCGTATCTGGGCTTCGGCAGCAAATGTTGGCATCTATTTATATGACAACGAAAGCAGCCTCTTTTCTTTGTTTGTGGCGAAACAAACTTTAAATGAAACACATAACAACAACCATATTACCGGTCTGATAGATCAAGACGCTGATAACCTGCTGTTTATCCTGAATGATGAAATTCACCGCCTGAACAAAAATACCGGGCAGACATCAAATTTACTGGCTCTGAAACAGTACGGTAAAGAGAAAGGGTGGTTCAGAACCTTATTACTTCACAATAATTACCTGTATGCCGGGGCCTTTGATGGCCTGATCCAGTACGACCTGCAAAATGACAGTCATCAGTACATACCATATCTCGATCGCAGCACCGCCAGTGACGACCAGCTTGAAGTTAAACATCTGAGTATTGCAGACGGCCGCTTGTATATCGGTGCCGTTGCCGGCTTATATAGCCTGGACCTGACACAAATCGAATTAGCGACAGACACTGAAGTACCACTGCAAACCAGTATGCATATTGCTGATTATAATATCTGGCAATTACACTGGCGGGGCCGTCAGGCACTGGTGGCGACCGAACAGGGACTGTTTAATTTTGACAGTTCCGACAATACCTTACAGTTATTGCTTCGATTCAGTGATAGTGATTTAGGTCTTTTTGACAATAATATTATTGATCTGGCCGCTGATGATTTTGGTGGCTACTGGCTGGCCTCGCGTGATGATGGCGCCTTTTACTGGCATCCCCGTTCACTGGCATTTGAGCATATTAGTCGTCAGACAACCCTCGGAAAACAGCTTAGTAATGATAAGGTTTATCAGCTGGCCGCTGATCAGGATATTAACTTATGGATCGGTACCAGCAACGGTCTCAATAAACTGAATATAGCGACCGGCGCCACCAGCAGTTATTTTGTTTCTGACGATCTGAAAGCTAACTGGCATCAGGGCACGGTAATGCAGGTCATCGCAGATAGCGCCAATCCGCAGCAGCTCTGGTTTGTCTCTTCCAGCGGTTTAAACCTTTTTGATAAAAAGAGCGGGCAGGTAGTGTCATTGCCTGTGGCAAATGAACAGCAACGGACTCTGTTAGGTAGTGATAGTTTCTTTTATTATTTTGATGCAGGTAACGGCAGCAATCGCCAATTCTATTTTTACAATGAAGGAAAAGTGTATCGCTATACCCCGGCAACCGGCGAGGTCACCGAGCTGGAAGTGTTTCAGCAATTACCGATGCAATACTTCGGCGGTATCGTCGGCGCGTTGCCAGACAACCCCTCAGAACTACTGGTTACTACTGCCGGCCAGCTTTGGCTGTACAATAGCCAACTTGATAAACTCCGTCAGATATATCAGGTGGAGCCATACCAGCCGATGATGCCGCACCATGCTGATCAGATGGCACAGGATGATTACGGTATCCTCTGGCTGGGTATCAATAGTGTTGGGTTACTGGGCTTTGACAGCGAGTCAATGCAACTTAAACACCATTTCAATACTGACAATAAGTTAATTGCAGATCAGGTCTACGCCCTGCAAAAAGATGACGCAGGCGATATCTGGTTTTCATCGCATAGCGGCTTGAGCAGGTTAAAACCTGACACCCTGCAAATAGAACACTTTAGTAAAGCCGATGGTTTAAGAGTTCACGAATTTAATGGTAGTGCATCAACTAAGTTACCGGATGGCCGGATTGCTTTTGGTAGTATGCGCGGTGTAACCCTGGTGGACCCGGCAAAACTGGCAACCTCGGAGCCGCGACCTAACGTAAACATTACCGATATCAGTGTTTTAAGTGGTAGCTTTAAAAGTCGTAGCGACTTGCTGAACAATAAAGTGTTTCATCTGGATCACGAAGATGTTGGTATTCAGCTACAATTTAGTGCAATGCATTTTAGGGACAACCATAAAATGCGCTACCGTTTCTGGCTGGAAGGTCGCGATACTCTTAATTACCCCGAACAACAGGCCAACAATGTGGTGTTTCCTTCGCTTCGAAGCGGTAAGTACCAGTTTAACGTGGTCGCCATTGCGCCGCATACCGGCCTGGAAAGTGAAGTTAGTTCAGTGACCTTGCGAATTGCTCCGGCACCATGGCGGTCGCCGTGGGCACTGGCACTCTATTCGCTACTAGGCCTTGCGCTGCTGTATCATTTGTACCGGATACGACGGCAACAGCAACAAATTATTACTGAAGCCCACCAGGAAGTAGCAACCAGCGAGCAGCGCTTAAAACAAGCACTGGCCTCGGTAGACAGCGGTGCATTCGAATGGCAGGCGGACAAAAACAGTTTGTATGGCTCCAGAATGCAATTAATGCTGGGCTACGGCGAGCTGATGAATAACATTACCCTGCAGCAGCATCTTTCGCTGATCCACCCGGAAGACAGGGAAAATTATCAGCAGCAGTGGCAACGTTTTTTACAGCACCCTGATAGTAATTTTGAAATCACCTACCGCTTAAAACATAAAGCAGGCCATTGGCTGTGGTTCCGGGATCAAGGGCGCGTTACTGCTGTGGACGGCAATCAGCAGGTTATGGCGGTTACCGGTACCTTCAGCAATATTACCGAAACCCGTGCCAATATGGAGAAAGCAAAATTATTTGGCGAGGCATTCCAGCAAACCCGCGACTGGGTGGTCATTTTAGACAGCAAACAACGGGTTATTGCAGCTAATCAGTCTTTTTCAACAGCATTTGGTAGTGTTGAGCAATATCTGGATAACCCCCGTACCCACCATCTGGGGATCAGTCTGGTGCGGCGGCGTTTTTACACGAAACTGTTACACGAATTAAGCGCCGGCGCGCATTGGCAGGGTGAGGAGCAGGTCATTACCCCGGACGGCCGGGAGCGCCCTACCCTGATTAATATCAGTGCCATAGGCGAGCAGCAAAATGTTGCCTTCTATGTCCTGGTATTTACCGATATTACTGCCCAGAAAATGGCGGAAGAAGAGCTGCGTTATCTGGCCAATTATGATGCGTTAACCGGCTTACCGAATCGGGCATTATTGATGGACCGTATTCTGCACGCGATGGAACAATCGCGGCGTGACAAAAAATCGTTAGCACTATGTTTTATTGATTTGGACAAATTTAAGCAGGTTAATGACTCCCTCGGCCATGATATCGGCGATTTGTTGTTGAAAGAAGTCGCCCGCCGGCTGGCTCTAACCCTGCGCGAGCGGGACACCGTTGCCCGTCTGGGTGGCGACGAGTTCGTTGTGCTGCTGGAAGGCTATCGTCGGGGCGAGAATGTCAGCATGGTCGCGCGTAAAATGTTGTCGGTAGTCAGTGAGACGATGCAACTGGGCCCCCATACTGTAGGTGTATCGCCTAGCATCGGTATTGCCTTGTATCCGGATGATGCGCTGACAGCACAGGAACTGCTAAAGCATGCTGATGTAGCGATGTATCATGCGAAAGAAGCCGGTCGTAATAACTTCCAGTTTTTTACCAATGAAATGAATGAAAAAGCGCATATGCAGCTGGCGAAGGAAACCCGGCTGCGTAAAGCCCACCAAAACAAAGAGTTTTTCAACGTTTATCAGCCGATTGTCGACAGTAGTAAGCAGAAAATGGTCGGTGCTGAAGTACTGATGCGCTGGCAAAGTACCGATGGTGTGGTATCGCCGGTCGAGTTTATTCCGCTGGCTGAAGAATTACGGCTAATCGTCAGCATGACCCAACAATTACTGGAGCGGGCGCTGGCCGATCTAAGCCAATGGCGCCAAAGCGGTATTGATATTTATCTGTCGGTTAATCTGGCTACTCAGCATCTGGAGCAGACTAATCTGGCCAGCCATACGGCGGCGTTACTGAATAAATATCAGCTGCCGGCAAGCTGTCTGCGCTTTGAAGTAACCGAAAGTGCCCTGATGAATGATCAGCAAAGCGCAATTGAAACCATGCTGGCGCTTAGCGACTTAGGCATTCAACTGGCCCTTGATGATTTTGGTACTGGTTACTCTTCATTGAAGTACTTAAAACAATTGCCGATAGACGCCATAAAAATTGATCGCAGCTTTGTCAGCGACATCGGCATTGATAAAAGCGATGAAACCATTATTGATGCCATGCTCAGTATGGCTAACAGCCTCGGCATGTATTGCATTGCCGAAGGGGTGGAAACCACAGAACAACTGGCCTTTTTCACTGAACGCCATTGTCCGTTAATTCAGGGCTATTTATATTCCAAACCGTTAACTGCTGAGCAGATCCCGCCATTCTGGCAGCAAAAGCAGCTTCCAGGCAGCAATAACTGATCGGACAGCCTGCTGTGCTACTGCGACTAAATTACGCTGACTGCTCGTTTTGAGTAACCGTGGCCTGTTATACTGCACGGCCTAAACGACCCGCTGCCAGGAATGTTATGCAACCTCACCTGCTGAAAGGCGCATTACTGCTATTACTGGCAGAAGCCTGCTTTGCCGGAATAGGTGCTGTGGTGAAATACAGCAGTGACATGGCTAGCGAAGCGCAAATTGTATTTTTCCGCAATCTGTTTGCCTTGGTGCTGATGCTACCTTTTTTATACCGCCATGGCTTTGCCATGCTGAAAACCCAGCGCTGGTATTTGCATTTAAGCCGGGCACTGACCGGCCTGATATCGATGTACTGCTTTTTTTACGTGTTGTCGCAGTTACCGCTGGCTCAGGCGATGATGGTCATTATGCTATCGCCTTTTATTGTGCCGATTCTGGCCCGCTTCTGGCTGAATGAACGCCCCAGCAGGCTGACCCGCTTTGGTATTGCGCTGGGATTTGTCGGTGTCATCCTGGCCTTGCCCAGCCCGGAGCCGGGCCTGAATCTGGTGTTGCTGCTGGCATTGTTTTCGGCATTTTTAGTCGCTATTACCAAAACGACTATCAGAGCAATGGCCAGTACCGAGTCGGCAGTACGGATTGTGTTTTATTTTTCGTTGCTGACTGCCCTGCTCTCCGCCATACCGGTACCCTTTTACTGGCAGCCGCTCGCAGCTGAAGTATGGCTGGCATTTATCGGTATGGGCATTCTGGCAGCGATTGGTCAGCTGGCAATGACCAGGGCCTTTGCCATTGCCCCGGCCAGTGATATCGGGATGTGGACCTATAGCAGCGTGTTATTTGCCGGTGCCTTTGGTTACCTGTTCTGGCAGGAACCGGTAACCTGGGGCTGGTTGGCCGGCGTCATCGTTATTTTTTATGCTGGTTATGTCACTACCCGGCAACGCCTTTTTTAAACCCGGGCCCGACAGCGGCAAAAGCTTTTGCCAACGATGCTGGCACTGCAGCGTCGAACAAGCTAAAATACGCTCCCTTTTTCAGACGCGACAACACAGGTAACGACCAACAATGGGCAAAAAGCTGCACATTAAAACCTGGGGCTGCCAGATGAACGAGTATGACTCGTCGAAAATGGCAGACCTGCTGGATGCAACACATGGCTACATTCTGACAGAAGAAGCGGAAGAGGCAGACGTTATTCTGCTGAACACCTGCTCGATCCGGGAAAAGGCTCAGGAAAAAGTGTTTCACCAACTTGGTCGCTGGCGTCCGTTAAAAGAAAAGAATCCGGATCTGATTATCGGGGTCGGTGGCTGTGTGGCATCCCAGGAAGGTAAAGCCATTCGCGAACGCGCGCCCTTTGTCGATATTGTATTTGGTCCGCAAACCCTGCATCGTCTGCCGGAAATGATTAACTCGGTGCGTGGTTCACACTCGCCGGTTGTCGATGTATCGTTCCCGGAAATTGAGAAATTTGACCGCTTGCCTGAGCCAAAAGCAGAAGGTCCGACTGCTTTTGTCTCTATTATGGAAGGCTGCTCGAAATACTGTACTTTCTGTGTGGTGCCCTATACCCGGGGCGAGGAAGTCAGCCGGCCGCTAGACGACGTATTGTTTGAAGTGGCACAGTTGGCAGCCCAGGGTGTACGTGAAGTTAACCTGCTTGGTCAGAACGTTAATGGTTATCGCGGTGAAACCCATGATGGCAATATTTGCCATTTTTCTGAGTTATTGCGTTTAGTCGCCGCCATTGATGGCATCGACCGGGTCCGTTATACCACCTCACACCCGATAGAATTCAGCGATGACATTATTGAGGTATACCGCGATGTGCCAGAGCTGGTTGATCACCTGCATCTGCCAGTGCAGTCTGGTTCAGATCGCATTTTAAACCTGATGAAACGTGGCCATACCGCGCTGGAATATAAAGCGCAAATTCGTAAACTGAAGAAAATCCGGCCAAACTTAAGTATGTCGTCCGACTTTATTATCGGTTTTCCGGGTGAAGACGATATGGATTTTCAGGCGACCATGGACCTGATTCAGGCCATCGATTTTGATATGAGCTTCAGCTTTATTTACAGTGCCCGTCCTGGTACACCGGCAGCAGACCTGCCAGATGATGTCAGCGACGATACCAAGAAGCAGCGGCTATACATATTACAGGACCGGATTAACCAGCAAGCACTGAAAATTGCCCGTAATATGCTGGGCAGTGAACAGCGTATTCTGGTTGAAGGACCGTCAAAAAAGAATATTATGGAGCTGACCGGCCGTACTGAAAACAACCGGGTGGTGAACTTTGAAGGCTCACCAGAGATGATCGGTCAGTTTGTAGACGTTAAAATTACCGACGTTTTCAGTAACTCATTGCGTGGCGACTTAATCCGCACTGAAGCGCAAATGGGGCTGCGCCGTGAAATTGCTCCGGCCCAGATTTTAGCAAGACAACCCAAGGTCGACCCTTTGGGTGTGACGACTTTTACGCCCTGATTTTACGCCCTGAGCGGGCCTTAACCGCGAGTGCACTATTGAACACTGACAATTTGAATGTAGCAGAACTGGTACTGGAACCGGCCGACAACAACAGATTAAACCTGCTTTGTGGCCCCTATGACGATAATTTAAAGCATATTGAACGGCGCTTGCTGGTTGATATCAGCTATCGGGATAACCTGTTTAAAGTGGCGGGCCCTGACGTTAATGTTTCAGCTGCCAGTGATATTCTGCGTCAGTTATTTCAGCTTACAGCCGGCGGGCGGCAGCACGCTGCGGCTATCAGCCCGGAGCAGGTGCATCTGACCATCAGTGAAAATTTTGATATTCAGTACCAGAATGACAATGGCAGTACCCGCGATTTCAGCCTGAAAACCAAAAAAGGCCTGATTAAAGCCCGCAACCCAAACCAGGCCAGTTACGTGGCAAATGTGCTGAGTCATGACGTTTGCTTCGGTGTTGGCCCGGCCGGTACCGGCAAAACCTACCTTGCCGTAGCCTGCGCTGTCGATGCGCTGGAAAGTGGCCTGGTGAAACGGATAGTGCTGACCCGGCCAGCGGTTGAAGCCGGTGAAAAACTGGGTTTTTTACCCGGTGATTTGGCCCAGAAAGTCGACCCTTACCTGCGGCCGTTGTACGATGCCTTATTTGAGATGCTCGGCTTTGAAAAAGTTGAAAAATATCTGGAACGCGGTGTTATCGAAATAGCGCCACTGGCGTATATGCGTGGCCGCACCCTGAATGATGCCTTTATTATTCTGGACGAAAGCCAGAACACCACCACCGAACAGATGAAAATGTTTTTAACCCGGATAGGCTTTAGTGCCAAAGCGGTCATTACCGGTGATATTACCCAGGTTGACCTGCCCCGCGGCCAGTATTCAGGTTTAAAGCACGCTATTGATGTCCTTAGCGATGTAAACGAAATCAGCTTTAACTTTTTTAATGCCAAAGATGTGGTGCGTCACCCGATAGTACAGCGTATAGTCCAGGCTTATGAAGCCCACGAAGCCGAAAAGTTGCAGAGCAAAGCTGAATAATGAGTGTCTTGCTTGATCTGCAATTAGCCAGTACAGCCCCCGGCATTCCTGCTGAAGCCGATATTCAGCGCTGGCTCAATGCCGCAGTATTGCCGTTTCAGGCACAAGCGGAAGTCACAATACGAATTGTCGATAATCTGGAAAGCCAGCAGCTTAATTTGCAATATCGTGGCAAAGACAAACCAACCAATGTGCTTAGCTTCCCTTTTCAGGCACCACCCGGCATCGAGCTGTCCTTACTGGGCGATTTGGTAATTTGTACCCAGGTGGTGCAAACAGAAGCAAACGAGCAACAGAAGTTGCTAAATGATCACTGGGCACATATGGTGGTACACGGTTGCTTGCATTTGTTAGGTTTTGACCATATAAATGACGACGATGCCGAAGCAATGGAAGCCGAAGAAATTCAGATCCTCGCCAGTCTTGGCATCAACAACCCCTATTTATTGGATGATAACTAGGTTACTTTTCACTAACGGAGCATAAGTTCACGAATGAGTGACGACAACCCCCACTCTAGCCGCGGTTCTGCCGGCAAAACCTGGTTAGAGCGTATCGCCAGTATTTTCAGCGCAGAGCCACAGGACATTTCAGACCTGGAAGATATTATAAGCGAAGCGGCCAGCCGCGAACTTATCGATAGTGATACCAAAAGTATGCTGCAGGGCGTACTGGATGTATCTAAAATGCGGGCACGCGACATTATGGTGCCCCGCTCGCAAATGGCTACCATCGACATCGAGCAACCAGTCAGCGCTTTTTTACCTATTTTGCTCGAAAATAATCACAGCCGTTATCCGGTCGTCAACGAAGATAAAGATCACGTTGAAGGCATTTTGCTGGTGAAAGACTTGCTGCAATATGCGTTGGATCCTAATCAGACCGACTGGCATATCCGTGAGTTTTTGCGCCCGGCTGTTATTATTCCGGAAAGTAAGCGGGTTGATGCCCTGTTAAAAGAGTTTCGCCAGAAACGTTATCACATGGCTATCGTGGTTGATGAATACGGCGGGGTTTCCGGCCTGGTGACTATTGAAGATATATTGGAACAAATCGTCGGCGAAATTGAAGATGAACATGACGATGAAGAAGATAACGATATTAAGAAGATGGCGTCCCGGGTATTTCAGGTCAGTGCCCTGACCCCGCTGGACGAATTTAACGAAAGTTTCGGTACCGGTTTTGATGAAGAAGACGCAGATACCATAGGCGGAATCGTACTGCATGCTTTTGGCCATATGCCAGAGCGCGGTGAAAGTATTCAGTTAGGCGATCTGACTTTCAAAGTCAGTAAGGCCAATAGCCGGCGTCTGTTGCAACTGCAGGTCATTAAAGCCAAGGAAAGTGAAGCAACTGAGGACGTTGGATCATAGCTACCGTTACCGCTAAAACGGCCTTTGCAGCGCTACTGCTGACCGGGGCCGGCGCCTTAAACACGCTGGCTTTTGCTCCCTTTACCCTTTGGTGGCTGCCATTTTTCACCCTGGCGCTGCTAGTCGTGATGCTGGGCCATGTCAGTCATTGGCGCCAGGCGGCGCTGGCTGGTTTTTGTTATGGCCTGGGTTGGTTTGGTGTCGGTATTAGCTGGGTCCATGTCAGCATTGACCAGTTTGGCGGCTTACCGCTGATTGCCAGCCTTGGTCTGATGGCGTTGCTGGTGGCTTATCTGGCATTATTCCCGGCACTGGCTGCAGCGCTAAGCTACCGGCTTGACAACAGACGGCGACTTGCTGGCTATGTTAGTCCGCTACTATTCGCAGCCAGCTGGGTTGGCGCAGAATGGCTGCGCAGTTTTTTGCTGACCGGTTTTCCCTGGTTATCGCTGGGATACAGCCAGAGCGCAGCAGGTTTAGCGGACTACGCGCCACTTATCGGCGAAACCGGTATTACCTTTATTCTGGCCGCCAGCGCGGCAGCGCTGGCCCGCCTGTATCAGCCCGGCCCTACCATGTTAAGGGTGGCCCCCGCCGTGTTAGCTGCCTTAGTGATAGCAAGTTCTCCTTTGCTGCAGACGGTCAAAGGCTGGCAATACAGCGATCGCAACGCCAGGCTGGTGATGGTTCAGGGCAATATCAAGCAGGAACTGCGCTGGCAGCCGGAGCAGGAGTGGCCAACCATGCTGAAATATCTGGACCTTACCCGGCCGCATTTCAGCAGTGCTGATATTGTGATCTGGCCTGAAGCGGCGATTCCGCAACTGGAACCCCTGGCAGAAGCTTTTCTGGATAACCTGAATAAAGCGGCTTTTTACAACGATGCTGCGTTAATTACTGGCATTCTTGATTACAACCTTAAAACTGAACAAGCCTGGAACAACCTGATTGTGCTGGGTAAAGACACCGCCCAGGCCAGCGCAGGCCATTATTTCTATGGCCACGCTAATCGTTTCAGTAAACATCATTTATTACCTATTGGCGAATTTGTGCCATTTGAAAACTGGTTGCGGGCCCTGGCGCCGATTTTTGATTTGCCGATGAGCTCTTTCACCCGGGGCAGTTACGTTCAGCCCAATTTGCTGGCCAACGACTATCAGCTGTTAAGCGCCATTTGTTTTGAAATTGCCTTTCCCCGCCAAATTCGGGCAAATTTTACTGCCGATACCGACTTTATTCTGACAGTCAGCAATGACGCCTGGTTTGGTGACAGCATCGGGCCGCATCAACATTTACAAATTGCCAGGATGCGCGCCAAGGAGTTTGGTAAACCGGTGTTACGTGCCACAAATAATGGCATTACCGCCACTATTAATGCCGATGGCTCAATCCGCCAGCGGTTACCGCAATTTGCAGAAGCGGTACTGCTTGATACTGTTCCTCTGAGCTCCGGCCGCACCTGGTATAGCCGTTTTGGCGACTGGCCGCTGGCTGTCTGTTGTCTGTTCTTGCTGGCGCTGGCCGGTTTCAGGCTGCGACGCTGAAATCTTTGCTTTACGCATTGACGTCAGATCCACTAAACTGGTCACTTCTGGTTAGTTTTCGGGCATAAATGTAAATTATGGTAGTATTCCTCAGGTTAGCGATATTCGCATTGCTGTTAAGCAATCCGCTGCTATCCAGTCGCGCTGAGTCAGACTTCACCATTATTTATGCAGCCGAAATGGCAGAGGCCAACCATCCACAGGCAAACTATGCTCACCTTGCCAGTTTACTGGCGCAACACCGCAACAACGATACCCCGGTTTTCTTCCTGTTTGGCGGCGGTAGTATTGGCCCAAGCCCGCTGGGCTTTTTTGACCGTGGCGCCCATATTATTGATATCCTGAATACCTTAGAGCCCGATGCCATGGCTGTATCGCACCGCGATTTTGCCTATTTTTCTGAAGAGTTATCGCAACGGGCCTATGAGGCGGCTTTCCCCCTGGTGCTGAGCAACCTGTATGACCCGATGACAGAAGGCAACCTGGACGGCCTGGTAGACAGCATTCTGGTGCAGCAGGGCGAAATTAAACTCGGCGTCATTGCCCTGGTCGCTCCCTATGTTATTCAACAGTATGCCTTAGAGCGATTGAAGATCACCCCTGCCAAGCAGGCTATTTTAGTACAGGCTGCCAAACTGAAAGCCCAGGGCGCGAACTTGCTGGTATTGATGCATACAACCGAACTGGATTTTCTACCAGAGCTGCTGGCAGATGGCACCATTCAGCTGGCATTTCGCAACAACTATGATGGCCAGCAACTATTGCCCGATCAACCCGATATCATTCTGCAGCAAAAACTTAATCAGGCCCTGGTGGTTGATGCTGAACTGGTTACAGCGCACCAGCTGAATAACCTGCGAACCCACGCTATCGATCTGGCAACCTTGCCAGCCAGACCAGAGGTAGCCAGGCAAATTCAGGATCATAGTCAGCGGCTGCAATTATTGCTGCAAGAGCCGCTTGGCCTCAGCACGGTTGCCTTTACGACCCGGCGTGATGAAGTACGTAACCGGGAAAATGCATTCGCTAACTTTGTCGCCGACACGCTGAAAAACTATACTGGCGCCGAGCTGGCTTTTGTCAACAGTGGCACTATTCGTGGTGTAAGAGACTACCCGGCAGATACAATACTGACCCGCGGTGATATTCTGGCAGAGCTGCCTTTTCGCAATACTCCGGTGTTACTGGAGCTCAGCGGCCAGGACCTGCGCAGTATTTTTGAGCATGGTTTAAGCGGTTTGGATAACCAGCGTGGCTTTTTTCTGCACAGCTCTGGGGTAACTCTGCGCTTTGACAGCACTGCACCCTCTGGTGGCCGGGTCAAGGAATTGCTGATAAATGGCGACCCCGTTGTTGACGATAAGATGTATAAAGTTGCCACCTTGCAATATCTGGCTGAAGGTGGCGATGGTTTTGAAATTTTAAACAAACGCAGCAAACTAAACTTCTTTAACCCGAGTGATCGCAATATTGCCGATATTATTGCTGCAGCGATAAAAAAACAGCAAAGCATTGCGTTGGTTAAAGATGGCCGGTTGCAGGACGTCAGTCAGCAGGAGCAACCATGAGTTTGTTCAGCAAACGCTACTACTCCAGCGCCCGACTATTATTTGCGTCATTATTGCTGATTTTACTGTTATTTATTTTACTAAGCTTGCTGTTTTATCATCGATTACAACAAGCACAACAAATTGTCAGCAACGTGGCGGAACAAGCGGTTCCTGCCGTGTTGGAAGCCAGCCTGGTTCATGACAAAGTCAAAGAACTGAACCTGCAGTCTGAGCTGTTGCGGGATGCCATCAGTCAGGCAGCCAGAGCCAGAGCCTCTCAACAAATAAGCCAGATCATTGTCGAGATCAGCAGCCTGGATCATCAGCAATATGTACAACATCAGTATCAGCAACAACGAATGCAACTGATTGCTGATGAAGCCCGCAGCCTGGATATGCTGATTGCTGAACGCTTGGTTTTGCAACAACATAACCGCCAGTGGTTGGATAAGCTTAGCCAGCTGCAGCAAGAAAGCCAGCAATTAACAGACACCATCACCAGCCAGCCGTGGTTATTGCATTACTCCGGGTTATTACGGGATGTTACTGCCTTGTACAGCATTGACCGGCTGTATAACCTGCGCCAAAGCCGGACAGAGCTGAATAACTTACTGACAATGAATCAGCAGATGCTTAGTCAGTTAGGCGCAACCGAGCGCCGTGCCGCCTTAGCATTATCTGAGCAATTAACGACGGCCTTGTTATCGGAACACGGTATTCTTGCGCTGCGTGAGGCCGAGCTCAGCAATATTGCCAAAGCGACCGGCAAAGCAAACTTTCTGCGCAGTCTGGTTACTGATTACGCCAGTGAAACCGAACTGAACGCCTATCAGTCTGCAGCATCTTTGATGCAACTGAGCCAGCAATCTTCAACTGCACTTGATCGGCAAAACCAGTTCAGTTTTGCCCTGGCATTAGCCGCTATCCTGTTACTGCTTGCCATCATGTTCTACACCCAGAAACGGGTCATTAAACGCTTAAAGTTATTGAACGAAAAAGTGCTGGCAGGCAGTGGTTTTGATGGTGATGACCGGTTATTCGCCAGCAATGATGAAATTGCTGATATTGCCCGCTCTTTTACTGAATACAGCAATACTGTTGCGGCGCAGCAAACAGCATTGGAGCGCCAGTCATTAACCGATGGCCTGACCGGTATTGCCAACCGACGTCATTTCGACAGCCAGTTGCACAGCGCCGTCGCCATGGCAAAACGGATGCAGCAGCCGTTGGCGGTCATTTTGCTGGATGTTGACCACTTTAAAGCGTACAACGACAGTTATGGTCACCTGGCCGGTGATGATACGTTAAAAGCTATTGCCAATACGTTAGCTGACACACTGCAACGCCAGATAGATTTAGTCGCACGCTACGGCGGCGAAGAGTTTGCCTGTGTTCTGCCCAATACCAGCCCAGAGCAGGCAATGATAATGGCAGAGCAATTACGGCTGGACGTGTTAGCGCTGATGCTACCACACCATGCCAGCCCAACCGCCGGCTTTATAACCATTAGTCTGGGCATTTCCTGCCTGCAACCGGGCCAGGATATCAGCGACAAGGTACTATTAAATCAGGCCGACAAAGCGCTCTATCAAGCCAAAAGTCAAGGCAGAAACTGCTGTGTAATGCTTTAGAAAATTGTTAGCGGATTACCTTTACGCCAATTTCCAGTTCTACCGGCTGTTGCAGCTTTTGCTCTATTCTTTGTTTAACCCGGTCCATGGTGGCGTTGTCCACTGCACTGCCTGATACCAGGGTCAGGCTTATCCTGAGCGGCGTGCCCGGTCGCACGGCGACATCACGCAGTTTTACTTCATCCAGTACTATGCCATCAAGCTGCTGGACTATCCTATGCTCTGCCACCATATGACCAAAGCCTATCGCTAACGGAATACATAAAATTGCGGCCAGGGTAACGGTAAGGGCCAGGCCACGTTTAGCCCGGTGGAACGGACTGTAACCCAGAATCATAAAAGTGATAACTGCGGCCAGAACAATCCCCACCAGGTTAGTTAAAAACAGTAAAAAAGCGCCCCAAAATACCGTTAAATCAAGCCAGCCCAGCCCTATTCCGGCGACCGCTAAAGGCGGAACCAACGCCACGGCAATTGCTACCCCTGCCAGGCTTTTTGCTACTTCTGCCCGGGCATGGGCGTAAGCACCGGCAATACCAGAAATTACCGCTACCCCTAAGTCGAGTAACGTCGGGCTGATCCGGGCGGCGATTTCACTGTTAACTGTGGTAAGCGGAATAAACCAGGTCGCCACCATGGCACAGCCCATTGCCAGGCCGGTTCCGACCGCAATACTGCGGCTACTGACCAGCATTAAGCTCTCATCCTGGCGCAGAGTTCCCAGGGCCATTGCAATAATTGGCCCCATTAACGGCGCTAAAATCATCGCACCAATAATTACCGGCGTGGAATTGGCAAACAAACCAAACACCGCCAGCAAGGTCGCCAGCACCATCAGGGTTAAATAAGACGGCGAGGCTTTAGCGCTTTCGCGCATCGCCATAAATAACTCTTTAAACTCGTCGGTAGCCGCGTGATGGATCCAGGGCAGCGGATAGGTAACCAGTTCGGTTTTTGCTTTGCCGGCAGGTAACGCCCGGGTTCTTACTGCTTCTTTACTTTCTGCTTCTGCTTCTTCCAGCGCCAGATGCCGGCCCGGCGCCAGCTGCAGAACCTGCGGTTCTACTTTTAATTGCAGACTATTACTTTTTTCAATCAACCCATCGTGGGTATAGCTAATCAGCTTTGGGCTGCTGATACTGAGGCTACGGCTTTTTATATGGCCGACAAAAGAAGGACTGTTATTATTCCAGTAATCGCGTAAAAACAATGAGGCGAATAAAAACCGCAGCATTTCAAATACGCTGCGCGGTGCCAGCACCAAAGCATGTAACATACCATCATTAACACTGGAATCGGCCACCAGTCGGCGCGACAGCACGGAGCTACGACCATGCTCTACTACCACGATACCCAGTGCGGCGGTGTCGACTATTTTTTCTTTATGGGTGGTGATCTTAAACGCATTAAAGGTGACATCGCCAATGCCTTTTACCAGCCGGATAAAGCGTTTAACCCGCTGGGCCAGTGGCTCAGCCAGGGCTTCACCAGGCGTTAACGTCAGGGCATCACCTATTACCACCGAGTTAAACACCGGCACGTCATTACACAGCAGTAAATCTGCCTCTACCGCAGCGTTGTTCAGGGCATCAGTCAGCGCTTCTTCCATTTTACCAGCGATGCCAAAGCCATAGCGGGCATGTTTCATTTCAGGGTGCGGCAGTAAGGCCAGGGTCAGTGGCTGATTCTGAATTTGCAATACCAGCTCACGCAGGTGCTCGTCACTTAAATAACACACCAATCTGCTGCCGGGGGCGAAACCTGTCGGCTGCTCCGGATTAAATACCTGCACTGTTAGCGTCGCAAATGCCTCGCCCAGGCGGGTGTTCAGCAGCGGAATTAACTGCTGCTGCACCCGCTGTGCGTCTAAATCGGCGTACAGTAATACTAAGGGTTCATTGCTAACTGAACTGCTATTCATCCAGACTTCCGTTAACCAGTTCGGCAATTTCTGCCAAACGTTGCATAGCCCGGCCATTCACCGACTTTTTCGGATACTGACCGCGCCGGTTGCGCTCACCGGCTTCTTCTGTAGTTAACAAGCCAAGCGCTTCATCAACGGTTTTTACCACATAGATATGAAACTTTTGTTGCGCAACTGCGGCAATTACTTCATCCCGTAGCACCAGATTAAGCTGATTGCTGGCCGGTATAATCACCCCCTGCTCGCCGGTCAGGCCCCGTGACTGACACAGCCGGAAGAACCCTTCAATTTTCTCGTTAACACCGCCAATAGCCTGCACCTGACCGTGCTGGTTGATTGAGCCGGTGACCGCCAGGCTTTGCTTGATGGGGATATCAGTAATTGCAGAAATCAGCGCGCACACTTCGGCCAGTGAGGCACTGTCGCCGTCAATATGGCCGTAAGATTGTTCCATCGCAATATTGGCACTTAAGGTCAGCGGGAACTGGCGGGCATATTTTGCCCCCAGATAACCGGTCAGTAACAAAACGCCCTTGGAGTGAATAGCTTTGCCCAGCTCCACTTCGCGTTCAATATCAATAACCCCGCTCGAGCCGGCAAATACCGTAGCACTGACCCGGGCTGGCGTACCAAAAGCGGTATCGCCAATTTCCAGTACCGTCAGGCCATTAATTTTACCCACGGCCAGGCCTTCGGTATCTATTAAAATCTGACCTTCCTGGATATCCTCCAGAAAGCCTTCACTGATCCGCCCGGTACGGTGCTGCTTGCCCTGCAATGCCTGCTGCACGTGCAGCTCATTCAGAATATCGCTGTCGCCTTGCGCTGCGTAGTAGCAGGCTTCGCGCACCAGCTCCAGCACATCGGCAAAGCGGGCCGATAATTTGCGCTGATGCTCCGCCTGGCGAAAGCTGAACTGTAATAATTGACGCAGGCCGCACTTTGTCAGCTGGTTAATATTCAGCTGCTGCATTTGCAACTGGATCTGGCGCGACATAAAACTCAGGGTTTGCTCGTTATAGGGCAGATAATGTTCAAAATCGGCCAGCACCCGGAACAATTCATTAAACTCTTCATCCACTTCCTGTACCAGATAGTACAAGTCGCGTGAGCCCAGCAGCACCACTTTTACATTAAGCGGAATAGCCCGCGGGGTAATAATGGTTGAGTTAGTAACGGCATGTTCGCTTAAGGTATCAATGACCACCTCACCACTTTTCAGCGCCAGTTTCAGCGCATCCCATACTGATGCCTGCGACAATAAGCGGTCAGCATCCAGAATTAAGTAGCCGCCGTTAGCTTTATGTAATGCACCGGGGCGAATCATCCGGTAATTGGTATAAAGCGCGCCACTGGACGAGTTATATTCTACCCGGCCAAACAAGTTGCCATAACTGGGATTGGGCTCAAAAATAATCGGCGCGCCCGACATCGTTTCATGATGGACCAGCACATTAGGCACAAATTCTTCGACAAAAATTTCCCGGCTGTCGATCTCCTCCTGCTTTTCGCCATCAGACTCATCCGGCAGTAGCTCCAACACTGCTTTTACCAGATGGGGCCGCATTTCTTTCAGGTATTTCAGCACACCAAGCTCGGTGCTGTAATCATGCTCCATTTCTTTAAGCATCGGCTTAATGGCCTGCTCTATCGTTTCTTTGCGCAGCGCTCGCAGGTTTTCCGATAGTTCACGTTTCCAGCGCGGCAACTCAAGCAGCGCATCGTTTAACACCGTTTCCAACTCTGACACCAGCGAATAGAAATATTGCCGCTGCTCGTCAGTCATTTTACTGAACTCGCTGTCGTCCAGCGGTTTACCATCAATGATTGGCGAAAAACTGACGGCACCGTTGTCTTCATACAGCACAACCTGTTTTTCAAGCGCGGTTTTCTCGACCCGCTCTATCGCCTGCTCATAGCGGTCGTCAAACTGACGGGCAATGGTTTTTTTCTTGCGCTGATAGCCCGGGTTATCGAACGCTGCCGGAAAAGTATCCAGTAACTCATCTATTAAGGCTTCCAATTTTTTAACCAGAATGCGGCCGTCGCCCGGCAGCAGCCGCAACGTATTCGGCACCCGTTCATCGTCAAAGTTATTCAGGTAGCACCACTCATTTGGCGTGGCTTTCTCGGCTGCGGCATGTTGCAGAATATCCTGTACCAGAGTAAACCGACCCAGTGCCGGCTCGCCCATTACATACAGGTTGTAACCCGGCATATCCATACCAATGGCAAAGGCCAACGCCGACTTCGCCCGGTCCTGGCCGATAAAGCCGGGAATAAGCTCGGCGGTGGCCAGCGCCTGTTCAATTTGAGCGCTATCTAATACCGGACCAAGGTCAGCAGGCTGCAGTGCTGCGGGTAAACGGCTGTGGGTCATATTATCCCTTAATTAAAGCAAGAGTATTAAAGCAAAAGTTACGCAAACGCATGTGCCGACATACTACCAAAAACCCGCAGCACTGTGCGGGCTATTTTATTTTTTCAATAAGCCGGTTAAAGATCCTGCCACTGGCGCCGATACAAGCTTAGCAACAGAAATCAATCTACGTCGAGGTCAACATGAACGAACAAAATTGTCTGCAAAAAATTCGCAATCTTGGTGTTCGTTTACAGGAACTCGAATTAGTGCAACTGGAACCGGGTAAATCTTACGCCGCCACAGCGTTAAATTTTTTGTTTGCCGACCATGGCGCACAGCGTCCGGCGGGTGTGCCACTTGACCATACATTGCGGGCCTTAGGTGAAGCGATAGTAGCAAATCGTAAGGTACGGTTCAGCACGCTTGACCCGGACAGCGTCATCGACTTTTTCTGCCGTTTTTACCGGGTACATTGAAATAAGCAATTTTTTGAAATACCTTTGCAGCTGAGCAGGTCTTATTACAGACCCTGACAACCATAAAGGTAACAACTGATGAAAACACTGAACAAAACCCAACTCTCCTTTGCTCTTGGCGCTATGGCATTAGGCTCAGTAGCCGCTGGCGCTGCTCATGCCGATAGTAACCCTTTTGCTGCTGCAGAACTTAGTATGGCCTATCAACTGGCTGCCACTGAAGGTAAATGCGGTGAAGGAAAATGCGGTGCCGATAAAGCTAAAGATAAAGCCAAAGACAAAGCAAAAGAAATGAAGTGCGGTGAAGGCAAATGCGGTGAAGGTAAGTGTGGTGCCGACAAAGCAAAAGCCAAAGCTGAAGATAAAGCCAAAGAAATGAAATGTGGCGAAGGCAAATGCGGTGAAGGTAAGTGTGGTGCCGATAAAGCCGCCAAAATGAAAGACGATGCCAAAGCCAAAGCTGAAGATAAAGCAAAAGAAATGAAGTGTGGCGAAGGTAAGTGTGGAGCAGCCTAAGCTGTGACAACGCAAACCCCGTTAACCGGCGCGGGCCTGGGCCTGCGCCGGGAAATGCTGCAACAAGTGCTGGCCAGCAGCAATCAGGCGATCGACTTTTTTGAAGTTGCGCCGGAAAACTGGCTGCCCTATGGCGGCAAGTTGGCCAGCCAGTTTAAAGCACTAACCGAGCGCTATGCCTTTGCCTGCCACGGTTTATCGCTGTCCATTGGCAGCCCGGATCCGCTGGATATCAGCTTTGTTAAGCAGTTAAAAACATTTTTTAAAGAACATAACATCCGCCTGTACAGCGAGCATTTAAGCTATTGTTCGGCCGGAGGTCATTTATATGATTTAATGCCGATCCCGTTTACCGAAGAAGCAGTAAACTACGTGGCAGAGCGGGTGCGGACCGTGCAGGATATTCTGGAACAGCCCCTTATTCTGGAAAACGTGTCGTATTATGCGGCGCCCGGCCAGCAAATGAGCGAACTGGAGTTTATCTGCGAAGTCCTGAAACAGGCCGATTGCCAGCTATTGCTGGACGTTAACAATATTTATGTTAACTCAGTAAACCATGGTTATGATGCCAAGGCATTTTTACAGGCACTACCCACTGAGCGCGTTGCCTACTATCATGTCGCTGGCCATTATCAAGAAGCCCCCGACTTACTGATAGACACTCATGGTGCCGATATACCCGACCCGGTCTGGCAACTACTGCAACTGGCTTACCAACAGCATGGGGTCAAACCCACCTTGTACGAGCGGGATTTTAATATTCCCGATCTTAGCAGCCTGCAAAGTGAACTGGCCTACATCAGAACACTGCAACATCAGGCGCTTGCAGCCATTGCCCGGCAACAGGTTGCGCTATGAACATAAAACAGGACGAGGCTGACTTCAGACAACTGCAACAGCAGTTCGCCGCGTATATTCGTAACCCGGAACATACTGCGCCGCCGGCAGGTATAGAGCAGCGCCGGTTAAAGGTATACAGCGATCTGTTTTTTAATAATGTAAGAGGCTTTCTCGATACCGCCTTTCCGGTATTAAAAACCCTGTATAGCGAGCCCGACTGGACTGCGCTGGCCAGGCAGTTTTTCAGCAGCTACGCCTGCCAAAGCCCTTATTTTTTGCAGATAGCAGAGCAGTTTGTCACCTTTTTACAGGATTATCAGCCAACAGCAGCCGACCCGCCATTTTTAGCCGAACTGGCGCATTACGAGTGGGCTGAGCTGTATATCGCTACCTTAACAAGCAAAGCACCACTGCCGGCGCTTAGCTGGGCAGAGCTTACCGGCGAAGCACTCAGTACCAGCCGCTTGCAGTTATCTGAACTGGCTATGCTGTGTGCGTATCAGTATCCAGTGCAGCAGATTTGTGTTGATTTTCAGCCCACTGAACCTGCCCAGCCGGTGTTTTTTCTGCTGTATCGTAACTCTGAGCACGAGGTAAAGTTTGTCCAGCTGAACCAGGCCACCCTGTTGCTGCTAAACACCCTCTCTGAGCAACCCGGCCTGACGTTTAACCAGTTAATTCAGGCAATATCAGCGCAATTGCCCGGTTTAACCTTGCCACAACTGCAACAGGGCGCCCTGCCCTTAGTGCAGCAATTAACGGCCAAAGGCGCTATTTGTGGATATCCGGCCTGAGCTTTCACCTAACCTTCCACCCTTTCACCTCAACTCCCACCTTAACTCCCAATTTGTTGGAAAATAACTGAAATAGCTTTGTCATTCTGACGGTCTTGTTAAACATCATAGTTATCTCTGACAACCTGACAGGCTATTTTATGGTTACTCAGCTCTATGCAAATTATCAGCGTTTTATCGGCCGGCTGGCCATATGCAGCGGCCTGGCGCCGCTGTTGTTGCGGCTTATTCTGGCGCCGGTGCTTATTCAGGCTGGCTGGAATAAATTCAGTCACTTTGCCGATACGGTAGCCTGGTTTGGCAACAGTGACTGGGGACTGGGTTTACCTTTGCCCTGGCTGCTAGCCAGTCTGGCGATAGCCGCGGAACTGGTTGGTGGCGTTATGCTGTTGCTCGGACTACTGACCAGACTAGTAACGATACCCCTGCTTGTCACCATGCTGGTTGCCATTTTTGCCGTTCACCTGCCCTATGGCTGGCCTGCGATAGCCGATACCAGCAGCTGGCTGGCCGATGGCACCCTGTTATTGAACGAGCGGGTGATGGATAGCAGCGATAAAATTGAAGCCGCGCGCAGTTTGCTGCAACAACACGGTAATTACGACTGGCTGACGTCCAGCGGCAAACTGGTGATCCTGAACAACGGTATTGAATTTGCGGCAATATACTTTGCTATGCTGCTCAGTCTGCTGTTTAGCGGCGGTGGCCGTTTTGTCAGCGTTGATTACTGGCTCAAACACTATGTTGGCCGCAACCTGACTCAGGCAGCCTGACGATGAGCAGCAGACTTAAGCAAAATGAATACTTTACAGGCTCAACCTATGTCTATTAGGCTTACCATACTTCCCACTGAACAAAAGCCTTCAGCCATGTCGCAGTCACGAAATAGCCTGTTCAGTTTGCCGGTCTCTTTATTTAAGCGCAAAGCGCAAAGCAACAGCCAGCGCTATGAACAGCTGGTGCGGTTATACCATGCAGATTTATACCGTTATGCTTTCTGGCTCTGCCGGGATCAGCACATTGCGGAGGACATCGTGCAGGATACGTTTTTACGCGCCTGGAAAGCGCTCGATTCATTGCTGGATGACAACGCAGCGAAAAGCTGGCTTATTACCATTTTACGCCGGGAAAATGCCCGGCGGTTTGAGCGTAAGCAACTCGATTACAGCGATGTGGAGCAAGACAGCTTAACCGATGAGATAAACCCGGCTCTGGAGCAACAGTACGACAATGCCTTACTGCAACAGCAGTTACTGTTACTGCCACCCGAGTATGGCGAACCGCTGTTACTACAGGCACTGGCCGGGTTTAACAGTGACGAAATTGGCCAGCTGTTAAGTTTAAATGTCAATACGGTCAACACCCGTTTATTCCGGGCCCGGCAATTACTGAAGCAGCGCCTGGTCACGCAACATAAACCGCAACAAAATACGCAGCAAAAGGGGGTAAGGTGATGGCTGATTTAACTGCAAAGCAAGCCCTGATGGCGGATCCCGAGGCCCGAAGTGCTGAACTGGCAACTGCCGTTGCCGCCGATCCTGCCCTGCAACAACTGCAACGCCAGTTATTGCTCGATCAGGCCAGGATCAAACAGGCATTCACATTTAACGTACCAGACTCGCTGCAGCTGAAACTATTACGCCAGCAAATGCAACTGACTCAGCAAAGTCAGAAAAAGCGTTTCGGCGCAGCGATTGCCCTGGCAGCATCGGTGGCTTTTGTGGCCGGCCTTACCCTGAACTGGTTTAACTACGGTTACCCGCAAATGACCCTGGGCCAGCATGCCCTGGCCCATGTCTATCACGAAGCCCCTTATATGGATCAAATGCTGATGCCACAACCACTGAGCCAGGTTAATGCCAAACTGGCCAGTTTCGGTGCTGAATTAGAGGATTGGCAACAGGCCATAGTGTACGCCAACTTTTGCGATTTCCGTGGCACCCGCTCCTTGCACCTGGTCATGCAAACTGAACACGGCCTGGCCACGGTGTTTGTGGTACCAGACAGCAATAAGCTGAAATTTGAGCATCATTTCTCAGATAACACCTATCGAGGCCGCAGCCTGGCATTAAAAAATGCCGATCTGGTGGTAGTAAGTGAAAATGATGCTGATCTTCAGCAATTACCCGCTAAACTAAAGCAACAACTTAAGTTTATATAAGCTATCGCCAAGCAGCAGGGATGCCCAATGACCGACAAAAATCAGGCCGAATGGCTGTTAGTTCAGCAAAGTTACGATAAACAAGAGCAGCAGGCACTGTGGCTGAAAGTTATTACCATTCTGGTATGGCTTTGGCTGTTAGAAAACGCTGCTGCGCTGGAACTGCAGTTAGGTATTATCGGTTTATTCTGGTTGCACGAAGCCATCCTTAAAACCTGGCAGCAACGCGCCGCCGACCGCCTGCTGCAGCTGGAGCAAGCCATTTTACAGGCGCAGGACATCGGCTGTCAGTGGCATAGCCAATGGCAATATCAGCGCCAGAGTCCACTGCAACTGCTGCTGGGGTATGTAAAGCAGGCTGCCAAGCCCACCGTTGCAGTTACTTACCTGGCATTAATAGCGGCAAGTGTGCTGCGGCTTTGGTTGTAACAATATCAACGCCGCTGGCCAGGTTAACAAGGATACTACAACACCCAAGGCCAAGCCTAAGTTCTTTGGTGCCGTGCAGGTAAAAAAATCATACGTCAGCTATCACCTGATGCCTGTGTATGAGGATCCAGCTCTGCTAAGTGATATCAGTGACAGCTTACGCAAAAAAATGCACGGCAAGTCATGCTTTAACTTCACAGCAGAAGATACGCTGGTGTTTAACGAGCTGGAAGAATTGACCAAAAAATGTGCAGCAGCGGTTAAATAAGTAATACAGCCTGATCATTGTGATATTTCAAGATTCCGCGACCCAAGTAGCTTAAAGAGTTACGCCCGCCAGGCAGCCAAACCCACTGTCGCGGTTACCTAGCTGGCATTAATTGCGTTAAATGCCGGTAACCAGAAAGTCTATCGCAGCGACAATGTCATCTCGACTGTCAGTAAGTGAAGCTTCCTTCTCTTTCAAAAAGCTGACGGAGACGCTGGTTAATTGATGAGTAAGAAGAACAAACTTTTTGTTTTTGAATTCAATGACAGGACAAAGGTGCTTAGGGTAGGTTTGGTCAGATTTCCGAACGGGAGTTAGTGGAATTACTACTCTGCTGTTAAGGGTATCGAGAAGGCCGTTTTGAATATCAACAAAGTAGGGATAAGTCTGATTGGTATCTTGATCTGTATTTACGTAAAGGTCAAACTGCTCCATCAGAGTACCCGATGTTTATCAGAGAAAAGACCGTTTTCTTCAGCAAGTGTATTACAGTTATCAATAGCTTCACGGTTATCTTTCCGCCACTGATTGCGTTTCTCCTGGCGGATTTTCTCAGTCAGCGCCCATTCAAGAGTTGCTGAGAGGTTTATGTTCAGACTGCGAGCCTCTGCCAATAAATCTCTGTTTATGGAGAGGTTTGCGGCTTTTTTAGAGGCAGCGTTGCCAGATAAAGGTTGCATCACATTTGCTCCAATCATAGCCTATGCGCATTGTTAATACGCATCATGGTAGTTGGGCGCATTTAACAAGTCAAGTAACCGGACGGCTAAGCACCCTGATTAATTTTGGCTATGCCCAGCAGCTTTAGCAAAGTATTGCGGACTGCCCTCATCGGCGGATATAACAACCTGGCCCGCGCGGGCGATTTAAATAACCAGTAGTTAAGACGATTAAACAGCCCGCTGCGGCTGCTGATTATTGCCAGCATCTGCATAGCCGCCGCACCGTGATACCAGCTGTCGCCCAGTTTTAATACAATGCCCTGGTCTATATCTAACTCACGTTGTTGCAGTTCCCGCCGGATATCCGGCCGGTCTCTGGCGTTCAGTAATTGTAATTTCCCCAGGCTCTGGCGAATACGTACCGCCTGGCTAAAGTTACGGCACAGCGGGCAGTCACCATCGTAAATCAGCATAATGTCATCATTGCTGGCTGGCTCACTGTTCATCGGCTGATAACCAACTCATCGGCCTGGCTGCTAAGCTTGCGCCACAGATATAAGCCATACCAGGCATTAAACCAGAAGCCGCAATAGACAATAGCAGTGACATATAACTCGCGGGAAATATACAGCGGGATGGCGATGGTATTGACCAGCAACCAGAACCACCAGGTTTCCAGTTTGCGGTTCATCAGTAAAAACTGGGCAATCAGGCTGAACATTAGAATTGATGAGTCGACATAAGGCGCATAGGCGTTAGTCAGGTTGTGCAGCAAAAAGCCATGGGCCGCTGTTACCAGCAGGGCAACACCGGTATAAAGCAACAAGCGGCTAATGCGGCTGCTACTTACCTGCTTAATGCCACTTTGCCGGCCCCACTGATACCAGCCAATAAAATTGGTGGCAATAAAAAACAGCATTAGCATACTTTCAGCGTACAACTGCACCTGAAAAAACAGCACTGCAAATAAACTGCAGCCAATAATACCCAGCCACCAGGTGTGAATACTGTTGCGGGCCGCCAGAAACACCGCCAGCAAGTAAAAGCCATTAGCGGCGTATTCCAGCGCAGTTAATGTTAACAGCGGCGCGACTAACTCCGTTATTGCCATTTTATTTCCAGCTTTATCCCCCTGCTTTATTAGCGCCGTACCCCAAACTAATACCGCAGCCTGATAAATATTGAAGCCTGAGTTGGCTTATCGATTACTTATCTAAGCCACCCAGACATAAGTATTTAAGATCCAGATAATCGGCCAGGCCATATTTTGAGCCTTCCCGGCCATAACCAGACTGCTTAACCCCGCCAAACGGGGCGGTCGGGTTAGAAACCATGCCCTCATTTACGCCTACCATACCGTACTGCAAAGCCTCGGCAACCCGCCAGATCCGGCCGATATCCCGGCTGTAAAAATAGGCTGCCAGGCCGGACTCGGTCGCGTTGGCCAGCGCAATGGCCTCGGCCTCATCATCGAAGCTTTGCACCGCAGCTACCGGGCCAAATATTTCATCCTGAGCCACCGCCATATCATTGTTGACGCCGGTTAGCAGCGTAGGTAAGTAAAACAGGCTGTCAGTCGCCTGGCGTTTGCCGCCACACTGTAACGTCGCGCCCTGAGCAACTGCTGCATTAAGCAGTTTATCAACTTTGTCACAAGCGTCGCTACTTATCAGCGGACCAATATCAACGTTATCATCAGTACCGTTACCAAGCTGCAGCTTACCGATAGCCTGCTGCAGTTTTTCGGTAAAAGGTTCTACGATACTTTGCTGCACCAAAATCCGGTTAGTACAAACACAGGTTTGGCCGGCGTTGCGAAATTTTGAGGCCATCAGGCCCTCAACTGCCGCATCCAGATCAGCATCTTCAAACACAATAAAAGGGGCATTGCCGCCCAGTTCCAGCGACACTCTTTTTACCGTGCCGGCACACTGTTTCGCCAGCTGTTTACCAATACTGGTTGAACCGGTAAAGCTGAACTTGGCCACCCGCTTATCCCGGGTCAGCACATCACCAATAGCTTTAGCATCGGTACTGGTAATCACATTAAAAACCCCGGCCGGAATGCCGGCGCGTTCGGCCAGTTCAGCCATTGCCAGCGCCGATAACGGCGTTAGCTGGGCCGGTTTAACCACAAAAGTACAACCTGCTGCCAGGGCCGCTGCCGCCTTACGGGCTATCATCGCATTGGGGAAATTCCACGGTGTTATCGCTGCCACGACCCCGACGGGTTGTTTTAGCACAATAATCCGCTGATCGCTTGTCTTCGCTGGAATAGTATCGCCATATACCCGCTTTGCTTCCTCAGCAAACCATTCCAGGTAAGACGCGCCATAGCCAATTTCCCCTTTGGCTTCAGCTAAAGGCTTGCCCTGCTCCAGGGTAAGCAGCAGGCCTAAATCATCCTGGTGTTCCAGCAGCAATTGCTGCCAGCGCATTAACAGTTTCGAGCGCTCTGCCGCAGGCCGGGTCGCCCAGTCAGCAAAAGCGGCATGCGCGGCAGCTACCGCCTTTTCTGCATCGGCCGCGCTGGCATCGGCTACCTTAGCAACAAGCTTGCCATTGGCCGGATTGGTTACCTCAAAATAATTGTCCGCTTTGTGCCATTGGCCCTGCCAGTATGATGAGTCTTTTAATAACCCCTGATCGGTTAGTTTGGTCATAACACCTCCTTAATCGAATCGCCGCCAGCTAAAGTAATGACTAACCGGCGTGAAATGGTATGCCGCTAAGCTTAGCAGCTGTGAAATGATTCGCAGCTGCATAAGCCAGCTCAGAGTCAGGATTGTACCAATTAAGACAACACTCCTTTAAGACAACATTACTTTAAAACAACATTACTAGAGTACCGGGCTTACATCACTAAAACTCGCTGCATTCAACCATAGGTGCATTGCCACGCTGGCAAAGTAGCCCAACAGAATGACCGGTGCCCATTTCAAGTGACCGACGAAGGTGTAATAGCCCCGGGCCTGTCCCATTAGTGCCACCCCAGCAGCTGATCCTATCGACAACAAACTGCCTCCCACTCCGGCAGTTAAGGTAATAAGTAACCATTGTCCGTGCGACATATCGGGATGCATGGTTAAGACCGCAAACATTACCGGAATATTGTCCACAACTGATGACATAAGACCTAATACTACGTTGGCAACGGTTGGGTCGCCATTGGCATATAAAGTGGTTGAGAGTAATTCCAGATAACCGATATAGCCCAAACCACCAACACACATCACCACACCGTAGAAAAACAGCAGAGTATCCCATTCCGCCCGGGCAATACGGTTAAATACATCAAATGGCACAACTTGCCCCAACGAGCGCACGCGCTCTATATCGCCCTCTCGCTCAGCCATAGCACGCTTGCGTGCTAATGAGCCAGGTAATGTTTTACGCAGGAAAAAGCCAAAAAATTGTAGCAAACCGAGCCCCGTCATCATACCCAGCACGGGTGGCAAATCCAGCCACGAGTGGTATAGCACGGCAAGAGCAATCGTCGCTAAAAACAAAGTTAAAATCCGCAGTGCACCGCGCTTAAGTTCAACATCTTCCTGTAGCGCGGCGGGGTAACGTCGCTCTACAAAAAAGCTCATTATTATTGCCGGCACCAGGTAGTTAACTACCGCTGGCAAAAACAGAGTAAAAAACTCATTGAAATTAATGATCCCTGCTTGCCATACCATCAAAGTAGTAATGTCACCAAATGGAATAAAAGCACCACCTGCATTGGCGGCAATAACAATATTGACACAGGTTAGATTTATAAAACGCTTGTCGCCTTCTGCAACTTTCATCACCACAGCACACATCAGCATGGCTGTCGTCATATTGTTGGCAAAGGATGAAATGAAAAACGCCAGTACACCACTTATCCAGAATAAGCTACGGTAGCTAAATCCTTTGCGAATCATCCAGGCCCGCAACGCATCAAATAATCGCCGCTCTTCCAGCGCGTTAATGTAAGTCATCGCTACCAGCAGAAAAAGCATTAACTCGGCAAACTCGAGCAACGTATGCCTGAACGCATCTGCTGTTACGCCTGGAATACCATCCTGCATATAACGCCAGGCGACCAACGCCCAGATAAGACCCGCTGCAACCAAAACCGGTTTGGACTTTCGCAGATGAATTTTCTCCTCTGCCATTACCAGTAAATAGGCAAAACAAAAAAGCACCAACGAGATTATGCCAACCGGAGACATCGTCAAGTTCAGAATGCCCGAAGCGGCATGCGCCGCCGGAGAAAACACTACACATACCATTAGCCACAGCAGCCACTGTCTCACACTGTTATCCTCAGTTTCTTAATGAAATTAGTCCGGCAGGCACCGCACGTTATTATAAATTTGTTCTGGTTTTGCGCTATTAGCGCATGGTCTATACCGCGGTTTGCAGTTAACAAAAACCCGGCAAAAAGCCGGGTCGGGTTTAACGCAGTATCAGCAAGGAGCATTTCGCCTTGCTAATCATGGCAGTAGTAGTACTACCAACAATAAACTGCCGGATCCGGGAATGGCCATAAGCCCCCATCACCATCAGGTCAATATGGTGCTCCTGCTGGTACTGATTCAGAACCTCGTCAGGCTCACCGCCAACAATAGCCACTTTGGTCTCAAACCCGGCATTGCGTAAAATTTGCGCCGCGGTTTCCATTTGCTGCTGAGCCGCCTCAATATTGGCGCCCGCCATCACCAGATGTACTGGCAATCCTCTGCCCAGCGGGCTGGCTGCCAGCATCTCCAGGCCTTTAAGTGCGGTTGCACTGCCATCATAGGCCAGCATAATACGTTGTGGCTCTTTATAGCTCTGCTGGGTTAATAAAATGGGCTTATGCAGACTGCGGATCACCTGCTCTACATGCAACCCCATATGGCCATGCGCATCAGCACTGCTAAAACCGCGCTTGCCCAGCACCAGTAAGCGGGTCTCTTCTTCCAGCTCAACCAGAGTTTCTACCAGGGTGCCGTGGCGCAAGCGCTCGTCCACACCATCAATACCAGCTTGTTCCGCCCGGCTTTTCGCCGCATCCAGCATCAACCGGCCACGCTCCATCGCCAGCTTACCGTGTTTCTCGTCCAGCTCGGCTAACTGCTGTAACAATACTTCCTGCGAGCCCAGGCCAATACTGCCGCTTAAATCCGGCGTATGAGTATGCTGGGCTTTGTCCAGTACGTGAATAACCGCCATTGGCACAGTTAAACGTTTTGCTGCCCAGACGGCATAATCACATACAGCTTCGGCATAGGGTGAGGCGTCAATACACGCCATTACTTTTTTTGTCATCGTTATGCTCCTGTTGCCTGATTTAATTTAACCCGGATCCACGCCACTTAGCTTATTCAGGATCAATGCCCCATCAACTTTTCTACGGCATCAGGCTGATTATGTACAGCAAACTTATCGACCAGGGTGGCACTGGCTTCATTTAAACCAATCAGCTCTACTTTAGTCCCTTCGCGGCGGAATTTCAGCACCACTTTATCCAGCGAGCTGACAGCGGTTATATCCCAGAAATGAGCCCGGCTTAAATCGATGGTCACGTTCTCGACCGCTTCTTTAAAATCAAAGGCGCCGATAAATTGTTCGGCAGAGGTAAAAAATACCTGCCCCACCACTTGATAATCACGCTGATGGCCATCGGCAACAAGCTTAGAGCCGATATACAAAATCTGACCGACTTTATTAGCAAAAAACAGTGCACTTAATAACACCCCAACCAACACACCGTAGGCCAGATTATGGGTCGCGACCACCACGATAACCGTCATTATCATAACAACTGACGAGCTTTTCGGGTTTTTGCGTAAGTCTTTTACCGACGACCAGCTAAAGGTACCAATGGACACCATAATCATAATGGCGACCAGCGCTGCCATCGGGATCAGCCCTACCCATTTATCTAAAAACACCACCATAATCAGCAGCAAAATGCCGGCTAACAAGGTAGATAAGCGGGTGCGGCCACCGGATTTGACATTAATAATTGACTGACCAATCATCGCACAACCTGCCATACCACCAATTAAGCCCGAGCCTAAGTTGGCTACACCCTGACCAACACATTCACGGTTTTTATTGCTGCTGGTATCGGTTAAATCATCGACAATAGTTGCCGTCATTAACGATTCAAGAATACCCACTACCGCCAGCGCCAGAGAGTACGGGAAAATAATTTGCAGCGTTGCAAAATTCAGCGGCACGTCCGGCCACAGGAAAATGGGCAAACTATCCGGCAATTCACCCATGTCGGCCACGGTGCGAATGTCCAGCCCGAAATACAGCGCCAGACCGGTCAGCACGATGATACACACTAACGGTGATGGCACGGCTTTGGTGACATAAGGAAACAGGTAAATAATAGCCAGGCCCAGGACTGTCATGCCGTATACGGTGACCGTACCGTAAGTACCGCTAAGCTCAGGCAACTGCGCCATAAAAATCAGGATGGCCAGTGCATTAACAAAGCCGGTGACTACTGAGCGCGACACAAAGCGCATTAAGTCACCGAGTTTAAAAATACCAAAAACAATCTGGATCAGGCCGCATAACAAGGTCGCTGCCAGCAGATATTCTAAGCCGTGGTTTTTAACCAGGGTAATCATTAGCAGCGCCATGGCACCGGTAGCGGCAGAGATCATCGCCGGGCGGGCACCGACAAAAGCAATAATGAAACAAATAGCAAAAGAGGCATACAAGCCAACTTTAGGGTCAACCCCGGCAATAATAGAGAAAGCAATAGCTTCAGGAATAAGGGCTAGCGCTACCACGATAGCGGACAGAACATCTCCTCTGATATTGGAGAACCAGTTCTGTTTCAGAGTATTAATCATTTATATGTCCAACAAGTTATTTTCCGACATTTAGCACAGACACGTAGCATAAACTGCGTTTAAAGTGCCTTAACCAGGCTGCATTGTTCGTTTTGAGCCTTGAACTTTATTTGCAATTTATCAGGGGTTCTGCGAGTTACACCGGCCCATCCTCGTTGGTTAACACTTGCTGGTTAACATTCGTACACTGTAAAAAAAATAAGCGCGTATTATAGGGGTTTAAAGGCGGCAAAACCAGTAAAAACAGCGTTAAACTGGCTTGCAGCCTAATAAAACATCAAAATTAGCATTCTTTTGCCTGATAGCAATTTTTTGTGGTGATGGACAATTAAACCGGCAACCCCTCCCGGTAAAACTGCACGCCGTCGCAATTACTGCAGGGCAGTAACTCAGCCGGATGGGTGTAATCAATATGCTGATAACAATTGCTGCAGCGATAGCGACCCATACCGACCATTTCGCCCTGATAATAAACTCCCTGATGTTTAAAATCCTGAGTCAGCTCCTGCCACTCCAGCTGGGTTTTATCGGTAATGTTACTAAGCTCCTGCCACAACGCTTCAGGCCACAGCGACGGCGCAGCCTGCTCGGACGGCGGAATATCCTGTTCAGTCTCCTGCTGCTCCTGCTCGTGCCACTGGCGTTTTAAGGTTTCAACAAATAAGCGTGTCTCATAGGCGCTCAGCTCTTTCCCCGCTTTAAGATAGGCTTTCAGCGTATCTGCAAACTTAACTAGCTGGTTATCGTAGTTATCCGGGTTTTGCTGCAAATTACGGTTGAATTCGGCCAACCAACGTTGATACTTTTTATAAAAATCGCTCATATCGTCTCCTTGTTAGGTTTTCCAGTATAGACAATGCGCTTGCTTATTGTTGTCAAAACCGCGCTGCGGTATGCTATAGCCACTTTTTCCGGCCATGCCGGCCCTGCCAGAACTTTATCGTGGATGATGTAAATGCAACAACAATATGACCCGCAGCAAATTGAAACCGCTTTGCAACAACAATGGGAGCAAACTAACGCCTTTCAGGTGACGGAAGATCCCAGCAAAGAAAAGTTTTATTGCCTGTCGATGTTCCCCTACCCCAGCGGGCGCTTGCACATGGGTCATGTTCGCAACTACACCATTGGCGATGTAGTCAGCCGTTTTCAACGAATGCAGGGCAAAAATGTCATGCAGCCAATGGGCTGGGATGCTTTTGGTTTACCAGCGGAAAATGCCGCTATAAACCACAAAACGGCCCCGGCCAAATGGACTTACGAAAATATTGATTATATGAAAAACCAGCTGAAACGGTTGGGGTTTGGCTATGACTGGAGCCGGGAAGTGGCGACCTGCAAACCCGACTATTATCGTTGGGAGCAATGGTTTTTCACCAAGTTGTATGAAAAAGGCCTGGTTTACAAAAAAATGGCCACCGTCAACTGGGATCCGGTAGACCAATGCGTGTTGGCTAACGAGCAGGTAATTGATGGCCGTGGCTGGCGCTCCGGCGCGGTAGTCGAGCAGCGCGAGCTGGCGCAGTGGTTTATTAAAATTACCGCCTATGCTGAAGAACTGCTGGCCGATTTAGAGCAGCTGACTGAATGGCCTGAGCAAGTGCGTACTATGCAGAAAAACTGGATAGGCCGCTCAGAGGGCGTCAATATCCGTTTTGATATTGCCGGACAGCAAACTGAAGTTGAAGTTTATACTACCCGGCCTGATACCCTGTATGGCGTTACCTATCTGGCGGTGGCGGCACAGCATCCGCTGGCACGTCAGGCAGCAGCATCTAATCCGCAGCTGGCGGCTTTTATTGAAGACTGCAAGGGCGGCAAGCTGGCTGAAGCTGAGCTGGCCACCATGGAGAAAAAAGGTTGCGCCACCGGCATTTTCGCCGTTCACCCGTTAACCAAAGAGCAACTGCCGGTTTGGGTCGCCAACTTTGTCCTGATGGACTATGGCTCAGGCGCCGTGATGGCCGTTCCAGGGCATGACCAGCGCGACTATGAATTTGCCAGCAAGTACGGTTTAACAATTAAACAAGTTGTTGCCGCCAGCAGTGGCGATGCGGCCGACTTAAGCCAGGCCGCCTACACCGAAAAGGGCACCCTGATTAATTCAGCAGAATTTGATGGTCTTGCGTTTACGGAAGCCTTTAACGCTATTGCTGCCAAACTGGCCAGCCTGGGCAAAGGTGACGTAAAGGTAAATTACCGCTTACGCGACTGGGGTGTGTCACGCCAGCGCTATTGGGGTACGCCCATTCCAATGCTGAACCTGGCAGATGGTTCTGTCGTGCCGGTACCGGAAGATCAACTACCGGTGCGGTTACCGGAAGATGTGGTAATGGATGGGGTAACATCGCCGATTAAAGCCGACCTCAACTGGGCGAAAACCGAATACAACGGCGCACCGGCATTTCATGAGACCGATACCTTTGACACCTTTATGGAGTCGAGTTGGTATTATGCCCGCTATTGCAGCCCGGATTATGACAAAGCCATGCTGGACCCGGCCAAAGCCAATTACTGGCTGCCGGTTGATCAGTATATCGGCGGAATTGAACACGCCATTCTGCATTTGCTGTATGCCCGCTTCTTCCATAAATTGCTGCGTGATGTTGGCCTGGTGCAGTGCGATGAGCCTTTTAAACGGCTGTTGTGTCAGGGCATGGTGCTGGCTGAAACTTTTTACCGCGAAACCGATAACGGTGGCAAACAGTGGTTATCGCCGCAAGATGTTAGCGTAGAACGCGATGATAAAGGACGGATCACCCAGGCTATTTTGCAAAGTGATGGGTTGCCTGTGCTGTCAGCCGGCATGAGCAAAATGTCCAAGTCGAAAAACAATGGTATCGACCCGCAGCAGGTTATTAACCAGTATGGCGCCGATACCGTGCGGCTGTTTATGATGTTTACCGCCCCGCCAGAGCAAACGCTGGAGTGGTCAGACTCTGCCGTGGAAGGAGCCCATCGCTTTATTAAACGGGTTTATACCCTGGTACAAGACGTAAAAGCGGCGGGCGCAGCAGAGCCGCTGCAGATAAACACATTAAATAACGAGCAAAAAACGTTGCGGCGCGAACTGCACAAAACTATTTTCAAAGTCAGTGATGATATTGGCCGCCGTTACACCTTTAATACTGCCATTGCTGCCATTATGGAGCTAAGCAATAAACTACAACGTGCCAGCCTGGCAACCGCTCAGGATAAAGCGGTGATGCATGAAGCCGTATTGGCATTATTACAGCTGCTGAATCCGATAACCCCGCATGTAGCCCAGTTCTTATGGCAACAAATGGGCCAGAGCCAGGGTATTGAACAAACACCATGGCCGGCCGTTGACGAACAGGCGATGGTAGAAGACGAAAAACTGGTGGTGGTGCAAATTAATGGCAAAGTACGGGCGAAAGTAACGGTCAGTGCCGATGCTACAGAACAGCAGGTACTGGAAATGGCTAAACAGGACGATAACGTACAGCGCCATCTGGACGGTGTAACCGTGCGTAAAGTGATTTTCGTCCCGGGTAAGCTATTGAACCTGGTGGTTGGCTGATATGTTAAAGATGGCGATAGCAGTCGTGCTGACACTGGCGCTGAGCAGCTGTGGTTTTCATCTGCGCGGCAACTTGCCACTTAGCCAGTTTCCGGCAGTCTACGTGCAAAGTGATGCGCACTCTGAACTGGCGGAGCTGCTGAATGAGCGCCTGAGTCAGAATAGTGTGCGCTTACTGGACAGTAAGCAGGCTGACGCGCCGACCATTCAGCTGGTCAGCGACACGCTGGAGCGTCGAACGTTATCGTTATTTCCCAGCGGCCAGGTCGCCGAGTACGAACTGATTTACAAAGTCAGCTATTATTTAATTATGCCTGGCGCTGAGCCTGCTTTTAATCAGTTTGAGCTGTACCGTGATTATCAGGATGATCCGAATCAGGCGCTGGCAAAAGCCCGCGAGCTGGACTTATTACTTAGTGAGTTACGGCAACAGGCTGCTAACCGGATTATCCGGCAAATGGCCCGGTTGAACTGATGCAAAAACTGTATGCTAACCAGCTGGCTACCCAGCTTCAGCAGGGGTTAGCTGCATGTTACCTGATTTTTGGCGAAGAGCCGTTACAAAAGCTGGAAGCCATTGATGCCATTCGGCTGGCTGCCAAGGGCCAGGGCTATGATGAACGGCTCAGCTTTACTCTGGATAACCAGTTTGACTGGAGTCAGCTGCACAACGAGCTGGGCGCGATGTCACTGTTTGCTGAGAAACGGTTGATCGAGCTGGAGCTCAATCAGAAACTGCCCCCGACAGCCAGCGACCAGTTAAAACAACTGGCCAGTTCGCTGTCACCCGACATCGTGCTGGTGTTACATGGTCAGCGCGGCTTTGCTGAAGTCAGTAAACTGGCCTGGTTTAAACAGCTACAACAGTTTGCTGTGCAGGTTGCTATTTATCCGCTGGATGATCGGCAAAGCAGGCAATGGCTGCAACAGCGTGCCCGTCAGCTACAATTGCAGCTGACGGCTGACGCCTTTAACTTGCTGCAACATCATAGCGCCGGCAATTTGCTGGCTGCCCGCCAGGAGCTGGAAAAGCTGGCATTGACTCACCCGGACCAACTGATTGATGCTGATGTGCTGGCAGACTTTCTGGCCGATCATTCCAGCTTTACCGTATTCCAGCTGGGTGATGCTATTCTGGCCGGCGAGGGCCCGCAGGCTATGCATCGGTTACAGCGGCTGTTACAGCAGGATTTAGAACCGGCGATCATAGTCTGGCAACTACAACGAGACATTCAGCAATTACACCAGCTGCAACACGACCAGCAACAAGGCATTGCCCTTAGCCAGACCTATAAACAACTGGCTATCTGGCCAAAGCGCCAGCCGTTGTATCAGCAAGCATTACAGCGTTTATCGTTAAGCTATCTGAATTATTTGTTGCAGGAATTGGCTGCATTCGACCGTTTGTACAAAGCGGGAAAATTAGCCGACATCACCACTGCACTCAGCCACCTGGTTTGTTTGTTTCTCCAGCCGGTGCCACGAACTTATAGTTTGCAACAACACAATGATGACTAACTCTCCCTCGCCTGGCCCTTTAATCGGCATTCTAGGTGGCACCTTCGATCCTGTCCATCAGGGACATCTGGCCTGCGGCCGCTTTGTGCTGGAGAAATGTGCGCTGGATAAGTTGCAACTGATGCCCTGTCATATACCGCCACACCGGGCCAGCCCCGGAGTCAGTGCCCGGCAACGGGCAACCATGGTCGAACTGGCGATAGCGGATGAACCGAAAATGCAGCTACAGCCTCTGGAACTGAACCGCAACAGTCCTTCTTATACCGCTGACAGTCTGGCGTTGCTGAAGAAAAACATGCCGGCAAGTACCCTGGCCTTTGTGCTCGGCATGGATTCATTGGCCTATTTTAAAAAATGGCATAACTGGCAACAAATCCTCAGTCTCAGCCACCTGATTGTATGTCAGCGCCCGGGCTACAGTCGCCAGGATGGAGATGCACCGGCACTGCTGGCTGAGTTTGGTGCAGCTATTTCGGTATTGCATCAGCGGGACTGTGGCAGCATTGTTGAGCTTAATAACCCCGATTTTTCGCCCAACGCAACGGCTATCCGCGCAGCACTAGCCGAAAAACAGCAAAATATCAGTGCTCTTGCACCGCAAGTACTGAACTATATTCAGCAACATCGACTCTATCAGAGCTAAGCGCTATAACCGTGGAAAAACTGTGGTAAAATAGCCGCTTTTAGTCAGTATTGAGGAAAATAGGTGCAAACGAACGAACTGGTCGCCTTTGTCACAGACAAAATAGATGATATGAAAGGCCGCGATATCGTAACCTTAGATGTCCGTGGCAAATCAAGCGTAACTGAATTTATGGTGGTCTGCTCGGGTACGTCTACCCGCCATGCTAAGTCTGTCGCGGGTTACTTAGCGGCAGAATGCAAAAAAGCCGGTGTCCAGCCGCTGGGCATCGAAGGTGAAAGCAGTGGTGAGTGGGTGCTGCTCGATTTAGATTCGGTCGTCGTCCACGTTATGCTGGATGAAACCCGCAACTTTTATCAATTGGAAAAACTCTGGAGTGCCTGATCCGGTATGAAGCTTAGTCTGATCGCTGTGGGTACCAGGATGCCTGATTGGGTGCAAGCCGGCTTTAACGAGTATGCCAGACGCTTCGGCCGCGACATGCCGCTGGAGTTAATAGAAATTCCGGCTGGGAAACGCGGTAAAAACGCTGATATCAAACGGATCCTTGAGCTCGAGGGTGAAAAAATGCTGGCTGCAGTGAGTAAAGGCAGCCGGATTGTTACGCTGGAGGTAACCGGCGACAACTGGAGCAGCCCGCAACTGGCGCAGCGGCTGGAGCAATGGCAACAAGATGGCCGCGATGTTGCCTTACTCATCGGCGGACCGGAAGGGTTGTCACCAGCGTGCATTGCTGCCAGTGAAGCGAAGTGGTCTTTGTCCGCGCTTACCCTGCCCCATCCCATGGTACGGGTGGTGCTGGCAGAAGCACTGTACCGGGCCTGGAGCATCAGTACTAATCATCCTTATCATCGCGAGTAGTTATGCTGAAAAAACGCGTTGCCATGCAGGACATTGCTGCCGAAACCCGTCTGTTTAACAGCAGAGCAGTGGTTGCAATGCTGGTAGTCTGCAGCTTGTTCAGCGTTATTTTGCTTAACATGTATAACCTGCAGGTACGCTCGCATCAGGATTATCAAATCCGCTCTGAAGGTAACCGGATAAAAGTCTTACCATTGGCCCCCAACCGCGGTTTGATCAGCGATCGAAATGGTATTTTACTGGCAGAAAACCGGCCGGTATTTTCGCTGGAACTGGTACCCGAACAAATTGACGATATCGACGCTACGCTGCGCAGACTGGCTGAGTTAATTGAAATTTCTCCAGAGCAACAACAGGATTTTCTGCAACAGGTCAGACAGCAACGACGCTTTAACTCTATCGCCTTAAAAGAGCGGTTAGATGAACGGGAAGTCGCAATTATCTCAGTAAGTTTACACCGCTTTCCCGGCGTAACAGTGGAAGCCCGCTTAAGCCGGCACTATCCTTTTGGCGATTTATTTACCCATGCACTGGGTTACATTGGTAAAATCAACACCGATGACTTGCGCCGGCTGGACGAACAAGGCCGGCTGGCCAATTATGCTGCAAGCCGCGAAATTGGTAAGCTGGGTCTGGAACGCTACTATGAAGAACAGCTGCATGGCACCATGGGTTTTCAGGAAGTGGAAGTTAATAACCGCGGCCGGGTGATCCGGGTGTTACGCTCAGTTCCGGCCCGCTCCGGCAAGAATATCCGGTTAAGCCTGGATGTTGGCCTGCAACTTACTGCACAGCAAACGCTTAATCAAAACCGTGGGGCGATTGTCGCAATGGACCCACGCGATGGTGCTGTGCTGGCATTTTATTCCAACCCGAGTTACGACCCGAATCTGTTTGTCCATGGCATAAGCAGCAGCAATTACAATGCATTACTTCACTCTCCGGACCGCCCACTGATCAATCGGGCGACCCAGGGTATCTATCCACCTGCCTCAACCATCAAGCCCCATCTGGCACTATTGGGCCTTGAGACTGATACCGTGCAACCGGATACCAAAGTCTGGGACCCTGGCTACTTTACCCTGCCTAACAGTGACCATCGTTTTCGTGACTGGAAACGTGGTGGCCATGGCTGGGTTGATGTATACAGTGCCGTAGCTGAAAGCTGTGATATTTACTTTTACGACTTGGGCATCAAGCTGGGTATCGATAAAATTTCTGATTATATGCGCCAGTTTGGTTTTGGTGAGCGTACCGGCATCGACATTCATGAAGAAGCCAGCGCCAATATGCCGTCCCGCGGCTGGAAGCGCGCCCGCTTTAATCAACCCTGGTACCCGGGTGATACGGTACCACTGAGTATCGGTCAGAGCTTCTGGACCGCCACCCCGATTCAGCTGGCTTTATCAACGGCTGTTATCGTCAATAAAGGCATGATGCCGACGCCACATATGGCAGCAGAGCTTAGTTCTGCTGACAGCAGCGAGTTAATAGACCCGGGGCTCCGCCCCTCTGTCAACGTCATAGACGAGCAGAACTGGAAGGTTGTCGCCGACACCATGGTGCGCACCGTCGCAACCCTGAAAGGCACAGCCCACAATGCTTTTAAAAATACCCCGTACAGTTCCGCCGGCAAAACCGGCACCGCTCAGGTTGTCGCTATTGCACAGGATGCGAAATACGATGCCGATGCCCTGGCAGAGCAACATCGTGATAATGCTATGTACATTGGCTATGCACCGGCAGACAACCCGACTGTGGTATTTGCAGTGGCCGTTGAAAATACCGGTGGTGGCAGCAGCGTTGGCGCGCCTATTGGGCGTCAGCTGCTGGATTACTATTTTTCAGCCGGAGTAAATAGCAATGAATAGCAGTATGGTCGACCCGGCACAGCGCAGTGGCAGATTTGCCGCTTTTCATATTGACCTGCCATTGCTGCTTGGCCTGCTGACGCTGCTGGCATTTGGGTTGGTGATTTTATACAGTGCTACCGGTCAAAGTGACGCAATGATGAAAGCCCAGGTTATCCGGCTGGGCGTAGCATTAGCGGTAATGGTAGGCGTGGCCCAGCTCAGTCCGCAAACTATCCGGCGCTGGGCGATTGCCCTGTTCAGTATTGGTTTGTTGATGCTGATTGCGGTCCTGTTATTTGGTTATGTCGGCAAAGGCGCCCAGCGCTGGCTTGATTTAGGCTTTATGAAGTTTCAACCGTCAGAAATTATGAAATTGGCGGTACCAATGGCAGTTGCCTGGTTTATTGCTTCGCATAATCTGCCCCCTCGCTTGTGGCACTTATTTATCGGCTTTCTAATGTGTGCCATTCCAACGTTGTTAATTGCCAAGCAGCCTGATTTAGGCACGTCTTTGCTGATAGCGATGTCGGGTTTATTTGTGTTGTTTATGGCGGGCATGAGTTGGCGGCTGATAAGCTTTATCGTGGTGCTGGTATCGGCTTTTGCGCCGGTAATGTGGTTTTTTTTAATGCACGATTATCAACGGCAACGGGTGCTGACCTTTGTTAACCCGGAGACAGATCCATTGGGATCGGGTTATCATATCATTCAATCCAAAATTGCCATCGGCTCTGGTGGCGTTGATGGCAAAGGCTGGTTACAGGGAACTCAGTCACAACTGGAGTTTTTACCCGAACGACACACTGACTTTATTTTTTCAGTGCTAAGTGAAGAGTTTGGCCTGATTGGGGTAATTTTTTTGTTGGCGATTTATTTGTTTATCATTGGCCGGGGTTTGATCATTGCCAGCAGGGCGCAGGACAATTTCAGTAAACTGGTGGCAGCAAGCTTCACCCTGACGTTTTTTGTCTATGTTTTTATCAATATTGGTATGGTTTCCGGATTATTGCCGGTGGTTGGCGTGCCACTACCACTGGTCAGTTATGGCGGTACTTCTATGGTTACCCTGATGGCTGCCTTTGGTGTGTTAATGTCGGTTAGTACCCATAAACGGATGTTAGCAAATGTTTAGACATTACTGTGGTGTCATAGTGTCAGCTACCTTGTTGTTGGCAGGGTGCAGCTCACCATCGCAACCCGTTTCACCTAATGCCGGCCGTTATCAGCAACAACAGGACAGTAAACCAGCGCGTTTACCAACTCTGCTGGAAATGACAGACCCTGCGCCCAAGGCTGAACCACTTAGTCGTGGTGGCAACCGGCCCTATCAGGTGTTTGGTCAGCACTATTCACCCGTAGCCAATATTACAGTCTTTAAAGAAAGCGGAATTGCGTCCTGGTATGGCAATAAGTTTCACGGTCATCTCACCTCAAATGGCGAAACTTACAATATGTTTGCCATGACTGCAGCCCATAAAACCTTGCCATTGCCTTCCTACGTTAAAGTCACTAATCTGGAAAATGGCCAGAGTGCAATTGTGCGGGTAAATGATCGCGGCCCGTTTCACCGCGACCGGATTATAGACCTATCTTACTCTGCGGCCAGTAAAATAGGCATGTTGCAACGAGGTACAGCCAGAGTTCAGCTCGAACTTATAAAATCTCCAGCCATGCTGGCTCAGGATTTAGCCAGTACCGAGCAACAATGTTATATTCAGATCTTTGCCAGTACGGATAATGGTAAACTAAACCAGTTAAGCGCTGAGGTTGCACAAAAATTAGCTGTGCCAACTCAAATTCAGGCGGCGGATGGAATTTTCCGGCTGCTTGTAGGTCCGACTAAAGATAAGTGGCAAGCCCGGAATTGGTTAGCTAAGTTAAAAGCGAATCAGTTCCCTGGCGCCTATTTTTTTGACAGCGCCAGGTGCACTTAAATAATGAGTGCAGTTAAAACAAAGAATGCAGTTAAATTTTACTTTCGCTATTTTCAATAATAAAAGAACGGGTCTCATGAATAGTTATCGACGTATCGTCACTTCCGGCATTGTTGCCATCAGTAGTTTTTGTTTCGCCAATTTCGCCCAGGCACAGGTTGTCATTCCTCAGGCACCAGCTGTCAGCGCCAAAGGCCATATTTTAATTGATTATGATACAGGCAAAGTTTTGTCTGAAGAAAACGCCGATATGTCACTGGCACCCGCCAGCCTGACTAAAATGATGACCAGCTACGTTATCGGTACCGAGCTGAAAAACGGCAATATCAGCCTGGATGATAAGGTCACAATCAGCGAAAAAGCCTGGGCCAAAAACTTCCCCGGTTCGTCCCTGATGTTTATTGAAGTTGGCACTCAGGTAACCGTTGCCGATTTAAACAAAGGTATTATTATCCAGTCAGGCAACGATGCCTGTGTGGCAATGGCCGAGCATATTGCCGGCAGTGAGAGCGCCTTTGTCGACTTGATGAATGCCCACGCTGAACGTCTGGGAATGCACAGCACTCGTTTTAGCACCAGCCATGGTTTACCCGCTGCAGAGCAATATACCACCCCCCGCGATATGGCGAAGCTGGCAGTAGCACTGATTAAAGACGTCCCGGAAGAATACGCACTTTATGCTGAAAAAGAGTTTACTTATAACAACATCCGTCAGTACAACCGTAATTCTTTGTTGTGGGATCGCAGTCTGGAAGTTGACGGCATCAAGACCGGCCATACCAGTGAAGCAGGATACAGTTTAATTACCTCTGCCACCCGTGATGGCATGCGTCTGGTGTCAGTTGTCATGGGCACGGATAGTGAACGCAGCCGTGCGAATGAAAACAAAAAATTACTGAGTTATGGCTTTCGGTTTTTTGAAACCTTTTCACCGTATCAAAGCGGTGAGCAATTCGCCGAGCAGAGAGTATGGCAAGGTGACAAAGAGCAAATTAAACTGGGCTTGCTGCAAAGCACACCGATAACCATTGCCCGCGGTCAGCGCCGTAATTTGAAAGCAGATGTCAGCTTGGATCAGCAACTGATTGCCCCCATTAACCAGGGGCAGGTTGTTGGCACTATCTACTTAAAGCTGGAAGGCGAAGATATTGCTGAGTATCCATTGGTTGCGTTAGAGGATGTAGGGCGTGGCGGTTTTTTCAGCCGGATGATTGATTACGTTAAAATGCAGTTTAACTAAACCGGTTACCGTCAAACTGACAAGTCCCGGCAACTGCCGGGATTTTTTGTTACACTATGCACCTTTTAAAAGAGCACCATGTAAAATAAGCGCCTGTTGAAGTAGGCGCCCGTTAAAAGCGGCAATAGCCTCAATGAGAGTAAGCAAATGGCTAATGAAGTAAAAGACACCAAATTTGACCAGTACCTGGAGTTTCCCTGTCAGTTTAATTTTAAAGTGCTGGGCCTGGCCGAGCCCAAGCTGGTAGATGAAGTAATGAGCGTAATTTGCCGCCACACCGACGCCACAGACTATAGCCCCAGTGTGAAGCCAAGTGCGAAAGGCAATTACCATTCAGTTTCGGTCAAAGTGACAGTGACCAGTAAAGACCATATTGAATTACTGTATACAGAGCTTGGCAAAATTGAATTGGTACGCTACGTACTTTAATGAGCTGAACTCGCATTAGCAGCACAAATCGCTATAATGCAGCCAGTTTTTCAGCGGAGTAAGCCGTGAGTCTCAGCCAGCAACTTGTGATCCGTGATTTAGGCAGCCAGGACTATACCGAGGTCTGGCATGCTATGCAGCGTTTCACCGACCAACGTAATGAGCACACAGCCGACGAATTATGGCTGCTGGAGCATCCGGCGGTATTTACTCAGGGCCAGGCCGGCAAAGCCGAACATGTATTATTGCCCGGTGATATCCCGGTGGTAAAGGTAGATCGCGGTGGCCAGGTTACCTACCATGGTCCCGGCCAACTGGTGGTTTATGTGCTGCTGGATATTAAGCGGCGTAAGTTGGGCGTACGCCAGCTGGTTACTTTACTTGAGCAGGTACTAATTGAACTACTGGCCCAACATGGCACTACTGCCAACGCCCGGCCAGATGCGCCAGGTGTATATATTGACGGTAAAAAAATAGCATCGCTGGGCTTAAGGGTGCGTAAAGGCTGTACTTTTCATGGTCTGGCACTGAACGTCGATATGGATCTCAGTCCGTTTGAGCGGATTAATCCCTGCGGCTATGCAGGCATGCAAATGATTCAAAGTAAAGATTACGGTGGCCCGCTGACAATAAGTCAGGCCAAAACCGAGATCAGCAACATCTTTAAGCGGCTTCTGGCCGTATCAGAACTGAGTTTTAAAACAGGGTTAGAGTGGCAAAATGACTAAGACAGCGCGTATGGAACCAGGTGTTAAATTACGTGACGCTGATAAAATGGCGTTAATTCCGGTAAAGGTATTGCCCACTGAACCTGAAGAAATGCTGCGAAAACCGTCCTGGTTGAAGATTAAACTACCAAAAACCACAGAGCGGATTGATCAGATTAAAGGCGCAATGCGCAAGCACGGTCTGCACTCGGTTTGTGAAGAGGCGGCCTGCCCTAACCTGCCGGAGTGTTTTAATCACGGTACTGCAACCTTTATGATCCTGGGCGCTATTTGTACCCGGCGTTGCCCGTTCTGTGACGTAGCCCATGGCCGGCCGTTGCCACCGAGCGCAGAAGAGCCGGAGAATCTGGCGTTAACCATTCGCGATATGAAATTGAAGTATGTTGTTATTACCTCAGTTGACCGTGACGACTTACGGGACGGTGGTGCCCAGCACTTTGCCGATTGCATCACAGCCATTCGTAAGTACAGCCCGGATATTAAAATTGAAGTGCTGGTGCCTGATTTCCGCGGCCGGATGGATGTAGCGCTGGAAATTTTAAGCAAAAGCCCGCCAGATGTGTTTAACCACAACCTGGAAACCGCGCCCCGTTTGTATAAACTGGCCCGGCCTGGCGCTGATTATAAATGGTCATTGCAACTGCTGAAACGCTTTAAACAAGCTCACCCTGAAGTATCTACCAAATCAGGTTTGATGGTCGGCCTGGGTGAAACTACCGAAGAGCTGCTGCAGGTTCTGCAAGACTTGCGCGAGCACGATGTGGATATGCTGACGGTAGGCCAGTATCTGCAACCCAGCAAGCACCACTTACCGGTGAAGCGCTATATGCCACCGAGCGAGTTTGATGAAATTAAACATTTTGCCAACAACATCGGCTTTAAACACGCTGCATGCGGCCCCTTCGTCCGCTCGTCCTATCATGCCGATCGTCAGGCTGCCGGCGAAGAAGTCAGTTAACAGGTAATGCCAACTTACTTTTGAGGCTGCTTTTGCAGCCTTTTTTATTGGTTACAGGCCATAGCCTTGTTATGCTATTTATCAGCAAAACAGCTACACTTGCTGCAGTGATAATTGGGGGGATCTATGGAGCAGCGACGTTTTAGCCGGGTCAATTTTCAGGGGAAAGCTCATCTTGAGACTGCAGCGCAGAGTTACCCCACTGAGGTACTCGATATATCATTAAAGGGCGCGTTAATTAGCGTACCTGTGGGTTGGAAACCAGATGTGCCGGGGCCTTTGGTGTTGCGGGTGCATTTAAGTGATTACCCGCTCGACTTCAGTATGCAGGTTAGTGTTGCCCATCAGCACAATGACGTAGTTGGTTTGCACTGCGATAAAATTGATCTGGAAAGCGCCGGCCATTTAAAACGCTTAATTGAGCTTAATTTAGGTGACAGCCAATTACTAAGTCGTGAGCTTTCTGAATTATCGGTCGACGACCAGGCCTGAGCGCGCTGAAATGGCTTTAAAGGTGCTGCAGCGCGTTAACTGCGTCACCATAGCCATGGCCTGCAGCGAGTTGCATCAGAGCATGCCATTGCTGCCAGGCTTGCTGCTGCCGGGCTAAGTAGGCGAAATAGTACTGCACCGGCATTATGTTCTCTGGGCTGTTTAACGCCCTGACCATCAGCTGCTGATATAATTCCGGCATTGCGGTCTGATATGACTCCATCGGATTAATCGTTGCCACCACCCGGTAAGCTTGCTGCCCGGCTGCCTGACAGGTCTCAACCGCTGCAAGTTTTACTTTGTCGCTGGCTGCTTCGGTCTCTGGCAGCCATTGCTGGCGCCAGGCGGCAACGGTTGCGGGGGTACTGTCAAATAACAAATTGGTGGCAAAGCTGCCGGGATGGCACAGTTTTTCTGCGGCTATGTGGCTTAGCGGGTACTCATCAATAAAGCCGAGTACATGCATAAATTCATGCTGCAATAAAGCGAGGCTGGCCGTATCAGGTAGTTGCACTATGCCATTGTTGTAGCTGGCCAGGCCCTGGCCGGCAATAATCAGTAGCTGGCTAAACTCCCCCGCTAATACCTGCTCGGTTAACGAGCCATAATTGCAGCTGATCCGCTCTGCCGCGTGTTCAGAGCAACTCAGTTCAGTCGCATTTACTTTAAGCAGCTCATTAAAACACACTGGCAGACTGCTAAGAAGCGGATCTGTTGCCCAGGCAGACTTTAAATGTTGCCAACGTACAATGCCTGCTTGCTGGCTGACTATAGGTTGTACTGTGAGATTGCAGCCGGCAGCAGCCTGATAGCCACTATCAGGTACCGTTGCGGGTGCTGATTGCCACAAGCCCAGTGTCGCCCGTTGCGAGCGACTAATGGCAGAAGCAGGTAACTGATCACTTTCGAACACTTGCTGCAGCCACTTCGCCGTGGCTAATCGTCCTTCCAACCGCTGCTGTAGCTCAAGCGCATGATTTAAACCCTCGCTGTCTCCAAGCCGTGCCGCCTGCCGGAACCAGTTTAACGCTTCATTAAGCTCGCTATCGGCCAGACGCTGCTTAGCCAATTTCATTGCCGCTTGCGGTTTGGTCGCTGCTTGCTCCATTAACTGCTGCTGGCTGACGGGCTCTTTTTGTGGCGAACAGCCCACCAGTAATAATGCAAAAAAGCCAGCAAGCTGGCTTTTTAATAACATGCGGTACTGAGACTTAGTGGAACTCATCAGTTTCACCTGAGAGCGCTTCTCCCCTTAGTCTGGCCATTTCCAGCCGTGCATACCGGTGCTCAACAAACTCATAAACATTCGTCGCCAGCACTTTTTTATAGTATTCAATAGCCTGCTCAGGCCGTCGCTTGGCTTCGTGCCATTTAGCCAGATAAAAATACACTTCGCATAAACGCTCGGCCAGTACCCGCGGTCCACTTAAATCGTTGAGAATAGAATTCAACAGTTGTTGCTCTGAGATATCACCATGGTAAAACTGAGGAATATTGGTGGCCCAGTCATCAGCAGCTAATTGGGTAAGATTTTCCGCTAACCGTTCATTTGCAGCGGCTGCAGATAAATCAGATTCGGCCAGATACAACCAGACAACCCGGTAAGGATCGGCAGGTCGTAATTGCAAAAACCGCTCAAAATCTGGCACAGCTAAGTCGGCGCGGCCTGCGTAATATAAAGCAATACCACGATTTAAGTATGCATATTCGTAATCAGGTGCCAGTTCCAGCGCTGAGTCAAAGGCTTCATAGGCCTGATCAAAATTACCGCTAAGGGTGTAATGAATACCGACAAAATTGTAAGCGTCGGCCATATCCGGCTTCAGCCGCAAGGCCCGCATAAAGTCGAGTCTCGCTAACGAGCGCAAGCCTGCACTGTCGTACATAACGCCGCGGTCATAATATAAACGTGCCGACTGCTCTTCAGTCAACTCAGCACGTTGCAAAATTTCGGTTAAGCGGGCAATAGCCAGCTCGGTACGATAAGGTACCGCCAACGGCTCTGGCGTAAGCCAGGCCGCAGACGATGACGGTTGCGTTGTAGCACAACCGCTTAAGGTAAGCAGCGCCAGGATCAGCGCCACCACACCAGATTTAACGCTGAACATATTACGCGTCTTGCTCTGCATTGGCAGCGGCTTCGGCTGGTTTAGTATTTGCTTCCTTAATACTTAACCGTACCCGACCCTGCTTGTCCACTTCCAGTACCTTAACAGCCACTTTCTGGCCTAACTGTAAGTGTTCAGAGACATTGCTTACCCGCTCATCAGAGATTTGCGAGATATGCACTAAGCCGTCTTTACCTGGCAATACGTTAACAAAAGCACCGAAGTCAACAATCCGCACCACTTCGCCCTGATAGATAGCACCCACTTCAATATCAGCAGTAATGGCATTGATTTTATCAATGGCAATTTGCGCCGCTTTCGCGGTGGTCGCAGCAATTTTAATGCTGCCATCATCTTCCAGTTCAATAGTGGTACCGGACTCTTCAGTGATCTGGCGAATAACCGCGCCACCTTTACCGATAACCTCGCGGATTTTTTCCGGGTTAATTTTCATGGTGTAAATACGTGGTGCGTATTCAGACATTTCTTCACGGTGACCGCTAATTGCCTGATCCATCACGTTCAGAATATGCAAACGGGCAGCTTTTGCCTGTTTTAACGCAGTTTGCATAATTTCCTGGGTAATGCCGTCGATTTTAATGTCCATTTGCAGCGCAGTAATACCTTCCGTAGTACCGGCTACTTTAAAGTCCATATCGCCTAAGTGGTCTTCATCACCTAAAATATCTGACAACACCACAAAATCGTCGCCCTCTTTTACCAGACCCATAGCAATACCAGCCACTGAGGCTTTAATCGGTACGCCAGCATCCATCAGCGCCAGTGAAGAGCCACAGACAGAGGCCATTGAGCTTGAACCATTTGATTCAGTAATTTCAGAAACAATGCGCACGGTATACGGGAAGTCTTCAAAATCTGGCATCACCGCTAACACGCCACGCTTAGCTAAACGGCCATGGCCAATTTCGCGGCGCTTCGGCGAGCCAACCATACCGGTTTCACCCACACAGTACGGAGGGAAGTTATAGTGCAGCATAAAGGTATCGGTTTTCTGACTTAATAAGTCATCGATATTTTGTGCATCACGGGCGGTACCTAAAGTACAGGTAACAAGCGCCTGAGTCTCACCACGGGTAAACAGTGATGAACCGTGAGTACGGGGTAATACGCCTGTCATTACGCTTAAACCACGGATCATTTCCGGGTCACGGCCATCGATACGCGGCTCGCCTTTGGTAATACGGCTTCGCACCACTTTACTTTCCAGGTCATGGAAAATATCACCAAACTCGTTTTTATCCAGCTCTTCGCCTTCAGCCAGCTCTGCCGTCAACTTGGCGTGCAGGGCGGTTTTGATTTCCGCGATCCGCTCATAACGTTTAGCTTTTTCAGTGATCTGATAAGCTGCACCGATATCAGCAGTAGCCAGTTCAGCTACTTTAGCTATTAACGGCAGGTTCTTAGCAGGTGCCTGCCAGTTCCACGATGGCTTAGCACCTTCAGCCGCTAACTCATTAATAGCATTGATGGCGGTTTGCATTTGCTCATGGCCATACATTACTGCGCCTAACATTACATCTTCTGATAAAATGTTGGCTTCAGATTCGACCATTAATACCGCGTTATGGGTACCAGCAACCACTAAGTCCAGTTTCGAGCTTTTCAGCTCTTCTTCTGATGGGTTTAATACATACTGGTTATTAACATAACCCACACGTGCTGCGCCGATAGGGCCAGCGAACGGAATACCTGATAAAGCTAACGCCGCTGAAGTACCAATTAAGGCAACAATGTCTGGTTGAATTTCTGGCTGTACTGAAACGACAGTAGCAATAACCTGAACTTCATTGGTAAAGCCTTCCGGGAATAACGGACGGATAGGACGGTCGATTAAACGACAAATTAAGGTCTCACCTTCACTTGGCCGGCCTTCACGTTTAAAAAAGCCACCCGGGATCCGGCCAGCTGCATACATTTTTTCCTGGTAGTTAACAGTTAACGGAAAGAAATCCTGACCAGGTTTAGGTTCTTTTTTACCAACTACTGTTACTAAAACGGAGGTATCTCCCAGGCTGGCCAGCACTGCGGCATCCGCCTGACGGGCAATTACGCCGGTTTCTAAAGTAAAAGTATGTTGGCCAAACTGAAATGATTTTACGATGGGAGTCACGTGTGTATTTCCTTTATCTTAATCGCCGAATTGCGATGTTTTTCTCTGTGTTTTCTACCTGCACAGTATACTCTGTAACCTGTTACAAAAGATAGTTCAGTAAAAATAGCGCTGAAAATAATTCCTGAAAAAAAACATAAAAAAAGAGGCCCGAAAGCCTCTTTTCTACTGCGTTATCGCTTAGCGATTAACGACGCAAACCTAAACGACCAATCAGAGTAGTATAACGGCTCTGATCTTTGCCTTTTAAGTAATCTAACAGCTTACGACGCTGGCTAACCATCCGTAACAAACCACGACGAGAGTGGAAATCGTGCTTGTGCTCGGCAAAGTGGCCTTGCAGGTGAGTGATTGACGCAGTTAACAGGGCAACCTGTACTTCTGGTGAACCGGTATCGCCTTCTTTAACAGCGTAGTCAGCAACAATTTTTGCTTTATCAGCAGCACTTAATGACATATTTAACTCCAATGTGAGTGAACTAAAATAAGGAAATCGCCGATCACTCATCCAGCAGACCCCAGAAAATCCGGCGTATAATAGCACTTTGCCGCCTTTTTACAAGGCGTTTATCTCTGCAGCAGGCTTTTGTAGGGCACTGGTGTTGAGTAAGCGGCGCGAGCTCAGCACGCCCTGCTGCACCCGGCCAATACCGATAAACACATCGCCAGGCCCCAATAACCTGATAGCATCAGTATCTGTCATAACGACACTGCAGTTCTGGCCATGTTGCAGCTGATGCTGCTGCTCAGTGCTTAGCTGCAACGCGGGCATAGTAACAATACCCGCATCCAAAGGCAGCAACAGTGCATCCAGCGCACTAAAGTCTGCTGAGCCATGGCACTGCTCAGCCAATGCATCTAATTGCGTTGGTGATACCATCTGCTCAGCAGTAAAAGGCCCGACTTGAGTGCGGTGTAACTTACTGACATGGCCGCCACAACCCAGCAACTCACCTAAGTCATCAATCAAAGTACGGATATAAGTCCCTTTCGAGCAATGCACGATAAAATCAGCAAAGTTGCCAGCACGATTTAACAGCTCAAAGCGGAAAATACTGATTGGCCGCGCCTCACGTTCAATAGTGATGCCCTGTCGCGCATATTTATACAGTGGCTGGCCCTGGTGTTTTAACGCCGAGAACATGGTCGGCACTTGCAAAATATCACCACGTAACGACTTTAATGCTTGCTCTAACCCGGCATCAGTAAAGCTAACTGGCCGCTGACTGATCACCTCGCCTTCTGAGTCGCTGGTGCTGGTACGAATACCAAAACAAGCCGTTACCAGATAGGTTTTATCAGTATCGAGTAAAAACTGACTGAATTTGGTCGCTTCACCAAAGCAAACAGGCAGTAAACCTGAGGCCAGAGGATCCAGTGCACCGGTATGACCGGCTTTCTGTGCCTGATACAACCAGCGGACCCGCTGTAAAATACCATTGCTGCTTACTTCAAGCGGTTTATCCAGTAACAGAATGCCATTTACTGCTCTGGCATTTTTTCGCGCCATTACTCATCGGCTCCGTCGCTGTCAGTAGGTTCAAGGCCCGCGTCTTTACGCTTGCGTTCATCTTCCTGGCGCACTGAAGCCACTAAACTCGCCATCCGGATACCTTCGTTCAACGACTGATCAAAGGCAAAGCGGATATGCGGCACTATCCTGGTCTGAATACGCTTGCCAATTAAACTACGCACATAGCCCGCGGCGTCATTGAGGATTTTAAGGTTATCTTCAACCTTGCTGTCATCCATACCTAAAAAAGTTACAAACACCTTAGCATGGGACAGGTCACGTGATACTTCGACATCAGACACGGTGATCATTGAATGCAGGCGAGGATCTTTAATTTCGCGCTGCAGAATAACCGCCATCTCTTTTTTAATGTGTTGTGACAACCGGTCAACGCGGGAGAATTCTTTTGCCATAATTGTCTAATCCAAATTTGGTGCCGGGAAGAACACAACAGGGGCACTAAAGGCCCCTGTACTATGTTTTGTTGGCCAGCGCTACTTTATAACGTACGTTCAACCTGAATGGTTTCAAATACTTCTATCTGATCACCTTCGCGAACATCATTGTAGTTTTTCACGCCGATACCGCACTCGAAGCCGTTTCTGACTTCGTTAACATCGTCTTTAAAGCGACGCAGCGATTCCAGTTCACCCTCGAAAATAACCACGTTGTCACGTAGTACCCGAATTGGTGCATGACGTTTAATCATACCTTCAGTAACCATACAACCAGCAATGGCACCAAACTTCGGTGAACGGAACACGTCACGAACCTGAGCTAAACCAATGATTTGCTGTTTAAACTCTGGCGCCAACATACCGGTCATTGCGGCTCTGACTTCGTCTAACAGCTCATAAATAATGCTGTAGTAACGCAGGTCAAGGCCTTCATCTTCAATCATCTTACGGGCAGAGGCATCAGCCCGAACGTTAAAACCAATGATAATGGCTTGTGATGCTGCAGCCAGGGTAACGTCAGTTTCAGTAATCCCACCAACACCACTACCGATGATTTTGATTTTAACTTCTTCAGTAGACAGTTTAGCCAGTGATTCAGAAATTGCCTGTACTGAACCCTGCACGTCACCTTTCAGTACCAGATTAAGTTCTGACACATCGCCTTCTTCCATGTTAGCAAACATGTTTTCCAGCTTGGCTTTTTGCTGACGGGCCAGTTTAACATCACGGAATTTACCCTGACGATACAACGCCACTTCCCGCGCTTTACGCTCATCCTTAACCACGGTAACTTCATCACCCGCTTGCGGCACACCAGACAGGCCCAGTATTTCTACCGGAATAGACGGACCGGCAACTTTAATCTCGCGACCATTTTCGTCACGCATTGCCCGTACCCGGCCATATTCAAAGCCACACAACACGATATCACCCTGGTTAAGCGTACCTTCCTGTACCAGGATAGACGCAACCGGGCCACGACCTTTATCAAGTCGAGACTCGATAACCGCACCGCGGGCCAGGCCGTTCTTCACCGCTTTTAATTCCAGCAGTTCTGCCTGGTTAAGAATAGCTTCCAGCAGGTCATCAATACCCTGACCAGATTTCGCCGATACCTGGACAAACTGGGTATCACCGCCCCACTCTTCAGAAATAACATCAAACTGAGATAACTCGTTACGCACCCGATCCGGATCAGCTTCTGGTTTATCAATTTTGTTGACCGCAACAACTAATGGCACACCTGCTGCTTTCGCATGCTGAATGGCTTCTTTAGTTTGCGGCATCACGCCATCATCAGCGGCTACAACCAGGATTACAATATCAGTTGCTTTAGCACCACGTGCCCGCATTGAAGTGAAGGCAGCGTGACCTGGCGTATCGAGGAAGGTAACCATGCCGCGGTCTGTTTCAACGTGATAGGCACCAATGTGCTGAGTAATACCACCGGCTTCACCGTCAGCTACTTTCGCTTTACGAATGTAATCCAGCAGTGAGGTTTTACCATGGTCAACGTGACCCATTACGGTAACTACCGGTGCCCGCGGCTCAAGTTCACCCTCGCCGGCACGGTCTGACATGACCGCTTCTTCCAACTCGTTTTCCTTGGTCAGGGTAAACTTGTGGCCCATTTCTTCACAAACAATGGCCGCAGTTTCCTGATCAATTACCTGATTAATGGTCGCCATTGCGCCCATTTTCATCATGGTTTTGATAACCTCAGACGCTTTTACCGCCATTTTCGCTGCCAGTTCGGCTACGGTAATGGTTTCACCAATTTTCACTTCCCGCTCTACCGGCTGCGCAGGCTTATTGAAGCCATGTTGCATGCTGGTTGGCGTCTTCTTCTTCTTGGTATGACGGTTTGCACGATTAAAGGCTTCTTTATCGTTACCGTCGTCTTTCTTTTTACCCTTGGCTGGAGGCGCTTTTTTACCTACACCACGACGACCTGCACGCTCTTCTTTGGCATCAACTTCGTCTTCAGCTTGCTTAGCGAACTCATTGCTGGTCAGGTGATAGTCGTCTTTTTCAGTCGACTTCGCTTTTTCTTCCTGCGCCCAACGCTCACTGTTTTCTTCAGCCAGTTTTCGGGCTGCTTCAGCTTGTTTTTTGGCTTCTTCTTCCAGCTTACGTAATGCTTCAGCTTCCTGCTGCTGCCGAATATGCTCAGCTTCACGCTTCGCTTCTTCTTTGGCTGCACGGCGCGCGGCTTCTTCAGGGTCGTCTTTTAACAGCTGCGCCTGCTTAGCTTCTTCACGTTTTTTCGCTTCAGCGGCTTTACGTTCAGCTTCTTCTTTCGCTTTAGCAGCAGCAATTTCACGCGCTTTCTGCTCAGCTTCCTGGCGGGCACGGTTTGCTTCGGTGTTAGCTTTTTCTTCTGCTAAACGCGCTTCTTCCTGCGCTTTTAATGTCGCTTCATCGACTACTGGCTTTTTGATATAGGTTTTTTGCTTGCGCACTTCAACCTGAATCTCACGGTTGCGCCCGGCGCCACCGGCCACACTTAACGTGGTTTTTTCTTTGCGCTTTAAGGTCAGTTTTGAAGGCTCTGACGATTTACCGCCGTGCTGCTTACTTAAATGCAAAAGCAGCGTTTTTTTCTCATCTTCAGATACTTGCTGCCCTGCAGCCTTGGTAATACCTGCATCAGCAAATTGTTGTACTAACCGATCAACAGTTGTACCGACATCACTGGCCAGCTTCTCTATGGTGACTTCTGCCATTTGTGTTGTTACCTCCGTTGACTACTCAGTTACTTTCACTAAACCAAACAATATTACGCGCCGCCATAATCAGCTCTGCCGCTTTCTGTTCAGTTATATCTGCTATATCTAATAAATCGTCGACACCTAACTCAGCTAAGTCATCCAGGGTCGTTACACCTTTGCTGGCAATAACATAAGCAGTATGGGTATCTAACCCTTCCAGCGCCAGCAGCGCTTCGGTTGGTTTGGCATCTTCCAGTGATTCTTCACTGGCCAGCGCGCGGGTGGTCAGTACCGCTTTTGCCCTGCCACGTAACTCTTCAACAATTTCTTCATCAAAACCGTCAATAGACAACAACTCACTCACTGGCACGTAGGCAACTTCTTCCAGCGTTGAGAAACCTTCATCAACCAACACATCGGCAAAGTCTTCGTCAATTTCCAGTGCATCCATAAAGGCCTGGCGTACTTTCTCAGTTTCTTCCTGATGCTTTTTCTTCATATCGGATACTGACATTACATTCAGTTCCCAACCGGTTAACTGACTGGCTAAGCGTACGTTTTGACCATTGCGGCCAATCGCCATTGCCAGGTTAGAATCTTCAACCGCGATATCCATTGAGTGGGCATCTTCATCAACAATAATGGAAGCGACTTCAGCCGGCGCCATGGCATTGATCACAAATTGCGCATCGTTGTCATCGTACAACACGATATCAACCCGCTCACCGGCCAGTTCGTTTGATACGCCCTGCACCCGTGAACCGCGCATACCGACGCAGGCACCAACCGGATCTATCCGGCGGTCATTACTTTTAACGGCAATTTTCGCCCGTGAACCCGGGTCACGTGCAGCACCGCGCAGTTCAATCATTTCTTCGCCAATTTCCGGCACTTCAATCCGGAACAACTCCAGCAACATTTCTGGCCGGGCACGACTTAAGAACAACTGAGCACCACGTGCTTCTGGTTTTACATCAAATAATAAGGTGCGAATGCGATCACCTGGACGATACGTTTCCCGTGGCAACATTTCTTCGCGCGGTAAAATGGCTTCAGCATTGTTACCTAAATCGACAATAATGCTATCGCGGTTTACTTTTTTAACAATACCGGTTACCAGTTCACCAACCTGATCAATATAAGCTTCCACCACCTGAGACCGCTCGGCTTCACGCACTTTCTGCACAATAACCTGTTTAGCCATCTGAGTGGTGATCCGGTCAAATTCGATAGAATCTATTTGCTCTTCGTAAAAATCGCCAATTTGTACTTCCGGCGCATCATATTGTGCCGCCGACAGGGTGATTTCACGGGTAGGATGTTCCTGCACCGCATCATCAGCAACCACTTCCCAACGCCGGAACGTCTCGTAAGAGCCGGTTTTGCGGTCAATATTAACCCGCACTTCAATATCGCCTTCGTTTTTCTTTTTAGTGGCTGCAGCTAATGCAAACTCCAGTGCCTGGAAAATTTTTTCCCGTGGTACTGATTTTTCATTCGATACTGCATCGACAACTAATAATATCTCTTTTGCCATTGTATCTGCCTCGTTCTGACGCGACCCGAATACCTTAAAAAACCGGTACTACGTTTGCTTTGTCTATATTATCCATCAGCAAACGATAGGGTTTGCCATCGACTTCCATAACCAACATGTCAGCGTCTATCGCCTGCAACATGCCTTTGAATTTTCTTCTGTTTTCTTGTGCTATCGTCAGCTTAACTTCGATCTGCTGACCTATTGCCTGAGTAAAATGTGCGTCAGTAAACAGCGGCCGGGCTAAGCCCGGTGATGACACCTCAAGGGTATATTCGGTTGGGATAGGATCTTCAACATCCAGCACAGCACTGACTTCACGACTTACTAAAGCACAATTTTCAACGGTAATACCGTCATTGTGATCAATATACAATCGTAGCGTGGTATGCCTGCCAGCTCTGAGCAGCTCAATACCCCATAAATCAAAACCGGCAGCGGTAACTGTCGGGCTCAACAACTCTACCAGTTGTTGTTCTTGTTTAGTCAAAAAGACCTCCGAATACACCAATAAAAAATGGGCATAGCGCCCATTACTGCTTAAAACTGACACGCCAGATACGAAAACGCCCCGAACAAGCGGGGCGAAATAACATCCGAACAACACTCATATCGCCAATGAATATTGTTGAAAATTTGGTTGCGGGAGCCTGATTTCAGACCTTCGCCCTACGGTTATAAAGAGGAGCCAGAGGGCGCTGTCTTTATAACTGTATAACCTAAAACTTGGTTGCGGGAGCCGGATTTGAACCGACGACCTTCGGGTTATGAGCCCGACGAGCTACCAGACTGCTCCATCCCGCGTCCGTGTAATGGCGCGTATTATATAGCGCCTTGCCTGTTATCGCAAGCCTTGCATAGCAAAGCTACGAATATAGTTGGTGCCGAGAGCGGGACTTGAACCCGCACGTCCGAAGACACTACCCCCTCAAGATAGCGTGTCTACCAATTTCACCACCTCGGCAGAAAAGAGAGGTCAGTTTACCGGAATGTCGCTGTTATCATCTTTCTTAACAGGCGCTTCTTCCACAACCGGAGCAGATAAATCCCATTCATCGACCGGCACACTTTGCTTAGCTGTGTAATTACCCAGTACGATACTCAGCACAAAAAATAATGTTGCCAGAATAGTGGTGGTTTTAGTTAAAAAGTTACCGGTACCCGATGATCCAAATACAGTAGAAGACGCACCCGCACCAAAGGCTGCACCCATGTCAGCACCTTTACCATGCTGAATCAAGACCAGACCAATTAAGGCCATAGCCACCAATAAATAAACTACAATAATAATCTCGTACATGCTTAGTCCTTTGCACTTTGGCAAATTTGCATAAATTCTGAAGGTTTTAAGCTGGCACCGCCAACTAACGCACCATCAATATCGGCTTGCGCGAATAACGCCTGACAATTTGCCGCGTTAACACTGCCACCATATAAAATTCTTACTTTCGCTGCTGCTATGGCATCATATTGAGCAAGCTGCCCGCGGATAAACGCATGGGTTGCCTGCGCCTGCTCCGGTGTTGCCGATTCACCCGTGCCGATAGCCCAGACAGGCTCATAAGCAATTACTGATTTCACCAGTAATTCGGGGTGCGAAGCATACACCGCCGCTAATTGTTTCGCAATAACCTGCTCGGTATTTTCTTGCTGTCGCTCGATTAAAGTTTCGCCAATACAAAGTACTGGCGTTAAACCGGCGCTCACTGCCTGCTGAATTTTTGCGCATACCATTACATCTGATTCGGCATAATATTGCCGGCGTTCAGAATGACCAACCAATACATAAGTTGCACCCGCTTCAATAATGAGTTTGCCACTCAACTCACCAGTGTAAGCGCCCTCGTCATGTTCGCTTACATTCTGAGCCCCCAACTTATAATGCCTGCTGACGGGAAATGCTGACAGTAAGGTAGCAGGCGGACAGATCAACACATCCACCGCGGAATTCAAATTTGTTAACTGCTGCACAACAGCCTCTACCAGTGCCCTGGATCCATTCATCTTCCAGTTGGCAGCGATCAGTTTTTTTGCAGACATAACATTATTTCCTGATTTAAAATCATCGGAATACTAACCAAGCCATCCGCTGAGAACAAGCTTTACCAGCATTGTCAGCGGCCAACTGCGGTTATAATGTGCAACCGCAGTCGCTTCAGGTTAACTTGCCAGCTTAACCGCCGCCGCAATTTGCTCGGCATAGTCACGAACCAGAGTGGCATCTTCACCCTCAACCATTACCCGGATAAGCGGTTCGGTGCCTGATTTACGAATTAGTACCCGGCCTTTGCCGGCCAGTAACGTTTCCACTTCAGTTATTTTTTGTTTTACGTGCTGTTTCTCCAGCGGCGCAGTACCTTTTTCAAATTTAACATTTACCAGTACCTGTGGCAGTTTATGCATGCCTTCTGTTAACTGGGTCAGATTCTCGCCTGTAACCAGCATAGCATTTAATACCTGCAACGAAGCTATAATGCCATCACCGGTGCAGGCGTGATCTAAGTTCAGAACATGCCCCGAATTCTCACCGCCAATTCGCCAGTTTTTCTCACGCAGTAGCTCCATAACATAACGATCACCTACAGCGCTGCGGGCGAAAGGAATATCCAATGCCTGCAGGGCTAGCTCCAGACCCAGGTTACTCATCAACGTACCGACAACGCCGCCTTGCAGAATATTTTCACGCTGGGCATAGCGGGCAATAATATAAACAATCTCATCACCGTCCAGCACTCGTCCTTGCTGATTGACCATCATTACCCGGTCACCATCGCCATCATAGGCAATGCCCAGATCGGCCTGCTGCTCCAAAACTGTCTGTTGCAATAAGTCGGTATGAGTCGCACCACACTTATCATTAATATTGAAACCATCAGGTTTACACCCAATAGCAATGACTTCAGCGCCAAGCTCTTTAAACACAGCAGGTGCAATATGATACGTCGCGCCATGAGCACAATCGACGACAATTTTCAGGCCCTTGAGCGATAAGTGGTTTTTTAAATGACTTTTACAAAACTCAATATAACGTCCTGCGGCATCATCTATCCGCATTGCCCGGCCAAGCTTCTCTGACGGCTCACAAACCATCGGCTGTTCCAGCTCGTATTCAATTGCCAGCTCAACGTCATCGGGCAATTTGGTACCATCAGCCGAGAAAAACTTAATACCATTGTCATAATATGGGTTGTGTGAAGCACTGATGACAATGCCAGCCTCAGCCCTGAACGTTCGGGTTAAATAGGCAACCGCCGGCGTTGGCATCGGTCCTAACAAGCGAACATCTACTCCTGCAGCGACCAGGCCGGCCTCCAGCGCTGTTTCCAGCAGGTAGCCTGAAATCCGGGTATCCTTGCCAATTAATACTTTGCGGGTACCACGGGCCGACAACACCCGACCAGCAGCCCAGCCCAGCTTCATCGCAAATTCCGGCGTGATCGGAAACTCACCTACCCGGCCCCGCACACCGTCAGTCCCAAAATATTTTCTGCTCATGCTTTCACTCCGTAGCGCACTGCAGTAGCTACCTGTACTGCCTGTACCGTTTCTTTTACATCATGCACCCGAATTATCCGGGCACCCTGTAGTGCGGCAATTGTGGCACATGCCAGACTACCTGCCAAACGCTGGTCGAGCGGTATATCCAGTAATTGCCCAATCATCGACTTACGCGACATACCAGCCAATACCGGATAACCCAATTTTACTAATTGTTCCAAGCCTGCCAATAACTGATAGTTATGGCTCAGTGTTTTACCAAAGCCAAATCCGGGGTCGAGTATCAGCTGGTCTTTACTTATACCTGAAAACTGGCAATCTAATGCTCGTCGTTGTAAAAACTTTATTACCTCGACAACCACATCGTCATACTGCGGCTGTTGCTGCATAGTGCGGGGCTGTCCCTGCATATGCATCAGACAAACCGGTACATTTAATTCTGCGGCGCATGCCAGCGCCCCATCGCCCTGCAGCGCCTGGACATCATTAATCATATCGGCGCCTGCCTTAACGGCCGCTGACATCACCCCGGCTTTGCTGGTATCTACCGATATCACACAGTCAAAGCGCTGCCTGATAGCTTCTATTACGGGAACTACCCTGTCCAACTCCTGTTGCAACGACACCGCTGCCGCGCCGGGTCGGGTCGATTCTCCACCAATATCCAGAATCATTGCACCATCAGCCAGCATCTGCTCAGCCTGGCGCAATGCAGCCGCTGGCGATAAATGCTGGCCACCGTCAGAAAAAGAATCCGGTGTGATATTTAAAATTCCCATCACAGCCGGTTGGGATAAATCTAACTGGCGCTGACCGGGGAGTTGCAGCAGCATATTATTACCTTTAAAAAGTTACTTTGGAAAAATGCGTTTCTGAAAAAAACAAACCCCGGAGGACCGGGGTTTAAAGTATAACCAGAGTATGCTTTCTGTGCATGCTCTTAATGCAGCAATTAATGTCTCAATTAGTGCAAGTTACCTTCAGAGGGTTTATCGGTAGCTACCGGACCTTCACTCTCTGTCTTAGCCTTACCCGCGCTATCATCGTCACTGTTTCCGCTGTCACGGGGCTCCCAGTTTTCAGGCTGGCGCACTTCACGACGCTCCATCAAATCGTCTATTTGTTTAGCATCAATAGTTTCATATTTCATCAGCGCATCTTTCATCGAATGCAGAATATCCATATTCTCTTCAATCAACTTTTTAGCCCGAACGTAATTGCGATCAATAAAGACCCGAATTTCAGCGTCAATTGCCTTCACCGTATCTTCTGACATATGTTTATTCTTGCTGACCGAACGGCCTAAAAATACTTCGCCATCTTCATCCGCATACAATAACGGCCCCAGCTTTTCTGAGAAGCCCCATTGGGTAACCATTTTCCGGGCTAACTCGGTGGCACGTTCAATATCGTTGGATGCACCAGTAGTGACAGATTCGAAGCCATAAATCACTTCTTCGGCAATCCGGCCACCAAACAGCGAGCTAATCATACTTTCTAAATGACGCTTGCTATGGCTTACCCGGTCACGCTCGGGTAAATACATGGTAACGCCCAATGCCCGGCCGCGTGGAATAATACTCACTTTATAAACCGGATCATGATCTGGTACTAACCGGCCAACAATGGCATGACCGGCTTCGTGGTAGGCCGTAGCCTCCTTTTCCTTTTCGGTCATCACCATAGAGCGGCGCTCAGCACCCATCATGATCTTGTCTTTGGCTTTTTCAAACTCGTCCATCGACACTACCCGGCAACTGCTGCGGGCAGCAAATAAGGCGGCTTCGTTAACCAGGTTGGCCAGGTCAGCGCCCGAAAAACCAGGGGTACCACGAGCAATAACCGAAGGATCCACGCCATCTGCCAATGGCACTTTGCGCATGTGCACTTTTAAAATCTGCTCACGACCTTTGACGTCTGGTAAACCTACCACTACCTGGCGGTCAAAACGGCCCGGGCGCAATAACGCCGGGTCAAGCACGTCTGGCCGGTTGGTGGCAGCGATAACAATAATACCTTCATTACCGTCAAAACCATCCATCTCTACCAACATCTGGTTTAAGGTTTGCTCACGCTCATCATGACCGCCGCCTAAACCGGCACCGCGCTGACGGCCCACTGCGTCAATCTCGTCGATAAAGATAATACATGGGGCAGCTTTCTTGGCTTGCTCAAACATATCCCGAACACGTGAAGCACCAACACCAACAAACATTTCAACGAAATCAGAACCGGAAATAGTAAAGAATGGTACTTTCGCTTCACCGGCGATAGCTTTAGCCAGCAAGGTTTTACCGGTACCCGGCGGACCTACCATTAATACGCCTTTGGGAATTTTGCCGCCTAGCTTCTGAAACCGCGACGGCTCACGCAGGTAATCAACCAGCTCAGACACTTCTTCTTTCGCTTCGTCACAGCCGGCAACGTCAGCAAAGGTAGTTTTAATCTGGTCTTCGCCCATCAGTCGCGCTTTACTTTTACCAAACGACATGGCACCTTTGCCACCGCCGCCCTGCATCTGGCGCATAAAGAAAATCCAGACGCCGATTAGCAACAACATCGGGAACCAGGAGATAAAAATAGTCGCCAACCAGCTGCTCTCTTCTGGTTTAGCACCGATAACCCGAACGTCATTATTAAGTAAATCAGCCATAAGTTGCGGATCGTTTACCGGTAACACCGTTTCAAAACGCTCACCACTGCTGCGCAAACCGGTAATGACACCACTGCGCTCAATCTTGACCTCGCGGATCTGGCCCTGATTTATGTCTTTGATAAACTGAGTATAACTGGTTTGCCTGTCTGCATTTTCACTGGGGCCGAAGCTATTAAACACCGACATTAGTACTACTGCGATAACCAACCAGACAATCAGATTTTTTGCCATGTCGCTCAAGGTTATAACCTCATTCTTCGCTTAATAAAAAGTTACCGGCTACTGTACTAAACTTTGAAGCCGGTCGCCACGATATATGTCTCCCGTGACCGGGCACGGGATGAATCGGGCTTACGTATTTTTACGGTGGTGAACATGGCTCTGACATCCTTCAAAAAGGCTTCAAAACCGTCACCCTGAAACACTTTGACCACAAAACTGCCATTTTGCTTCAAAACTTTTTGACACATATCCAGTGCCAGTTCGATCAGGTACATGGAGCGGGCCTGATCGGTCGTATCATTACCGCTCATATTCGGTGCCATGTCAGATAATACCACATCTACGGTCTTGCCGCCGATCCGGCTCAGTAAGGCATCCAATACCGCCTCTTCCCGAAAGTCACCCTGTAAAAAAGCCACACCAGCCAGCGGGTCCATCGGTAAAATATCGCACGCAATCACCGTGCCCGATGCGCCTACCACTCCCACCACATACTGCGACCAACTGCCAGGCGCCGAGCCCAAATCGACAACGGTCATGCCCGGTCTCATCAGCTTATCCTGCTGCTGAATTTCTTCCAATTTAAACGAAGCGCGGGAACGTAGCCCTAACTTCTGTGCTTTTTGGACAAAGTGATCATCAAAATGCTCTTTCAACCAGCGAGTTGAGCTGGCGGAGCGCTTTTTCTTGGTCATGTTACCACTCTTAAATAGTGTTATGCCTGAGATGGCGCTACAATAGACGAAAATCAAGCTTGAATCCGGATATTCTACCTTTATGAGTTTAACCAATAAACAAAAACAATTTTTAAAAGCCAAAGCTCACGAGCTTAAACCCGTTATTTTATTGGGTGGAAATGGCCTTACTGAAGGCGTTGTTGCTGAAATTGAAGTCGCGCTGAGCTTTCATGAACTGATTAAAATAAAAGTGCCAACTGAAGATCGCGAGCAAAAAGTGCTGATTATGGATGCAATCATCCGTGAAACCAAAGCCGACAAGGTACAGGTTATTGGTAAAACCCTGGTGTTATATCGGCAAAGTGAAGCAAAGAAAATTCAGTTACCGCGCGGCTGATTATTCAGTTAAAAAACCTGCTGCCTGTAATGCTTTGCGGGCAGCCTCTTCATCGGCCGCAACCTGACTTACCAGGTCGTCGGGTTTAGCGGTATCTGTTGCTTTAACAAACTGCCACATTACAACTGCATTATCAGCATAGATCGTTTCCACGTGGCGTAAGTTATGCTCGAAACACCAACGTGTATTGTCATTTAACACACTAAATACCCCGGCAGGGCTTAATTGCCAGTGGCGTATATCAAGCACTACAGCCCATGGCTCAGCCACTATCGGCTGCACCAATTGCCGAAATTCCTGCACATAGTCATTTGCCGTACGGTCATTCCAGATGCCATCTGCCCTCACCCACAGCACACGCTGCTCCAGGCTCAGACTGAATGCTTTTTTATTTTTCATTAGTAACTCCAGTCAACTACCGGTTACTCTATCCTAAACGGCACAAATCAAAACTCTGACCTGTTCTAAAATTGTAAGAATTTATGTATAGATAGCACTTGGTTATCAACCCTTAGTAACTTGTCAAATTAATATACTTAACAAGCCCTTGAAAATATCATGCAACTAAGAGACTACCAGCAGCAAGCGGTTGACGCCGCCGTCGCGCATTTTAAGCAAAGTAATCAGTCCGCGGTGATGGTGCTACCTACCGGTGCCGGCAAGAGCCTGGTATTAGCCGAGCTGGCCAGAGTAGCAAAAGGCCGGGTACTGATCCTTACCCATGTTAAAGAACTGGTAGCGCAAAATGCCGAAAAAGTAAGCTTACTTACTGCTACGGGCAGTATTTTTGCAGCCGGCCTCAATCAGAAAGACAGCTCAGCTAAAACGGTTATTGCCAGTGTGCAATCAGCAGGACGCAATCTGGATCAGTTTAATCAGACATTTTCACTGCTGATTATTGATGAGTGTCATCGGGTTAGCCTTAGTGAAGACAGTCAGTATCAGCTGCTGTTCAGCCATTTGCGCCTGCAGAACCCGGCTCTTAAAGTGCTTGGCCTGACAGCGACCCCCTACCGGTTGGGTACGGGCTGGATTTATCAGAGCCATTATCATGGCCGCATAGGATCAACTGAACAAGCAAGTTTCGAGCGCTGTATTTTTGACTTGCCGCTGCGGCCCTTAATTAACAAAGGCTATTTAGCCAAGCCAGTATTGTTGGATGGATTGTCAGCTCAATACGACTTTAGCAGTTTGCAGCCACTGAGCGGCATGGATTACAGCGACCAACAAATTGAATCTGTACTTGGCAAAATGGGCCGGGCAACCAGGCTTATTGTCGGCCAGTTATGCCAGCTGGCGGTCAACAAACAAGGTGTGATTATCTTTGCCGCAACGGTACGTCATGCCAACGAAGTGCTGGGCCTGCTGCAGGACAACGGCCAGCAAGCTGGCCTGCTTACCGCCACAACTGCCAATGCCGAGCGCGACCAGCTGATTACGGCTTTTAAAGCAAAACAACTAAAGTTTCTGGTGAATGTCGCGGTATTAACGACCGGTTTTGATGCGCCGCATGTTGATCTTATTGCCATTTTGCGACCCACGGCGTCAGTCAGTTTATTTCAGCAAATGGTCGGCCGTGGTTTGCGCAGCGCACCGGATAAAACGCAGTGCCTGATTATTGATTACGCTGCCAATGGCTATGATTTGTTTTACCCCGAAGTGGGCAGCCCGCGGCCAGCCAGCAAAGCTGTGCCGGTACAGGTACCCTGCCCGGATTGCCGGTTTGCCAATGTTTTCTGGGGGCTGGTTGATAACGATGGCGATATTATTGAGCATTATGGCCGGCGTTGTCAGGGCTTAGTGGAACACAGTGTCAACGCTATTCCCAAACAATGCAACTACCGGTTCAGAGCCCGGATTTGTCCGGACTGCGGTGGTGAAAATGACATAGCTGCCCGGGTTTGCCAGCACTGTCAGTCGCAACTTATCGACCCGGATAAACGCTTAAAAGAAGTGTTAAGCAAGCAACATCATCATTTATTTCGTTGTCAGCAAATGTTACTCAGTGATCAACAAGGCGTGCTGCAGGTGCAGTATCTGGACATCGATGGCAACCCGTTTTACCGTCATTTTAAACTGGATACCGCCGCCCAGCGCCGGGCGCTATATGCGCTGTTTGTCCACCCCCACAACCGCACGCCGGGGCTTAAACCTAAAAACTACCAAACAGCCGGCGAGCTGGTAGCCGATCAGGATAAATTCCGGATGCCACAGCTTATTCTGCTAAAAAAGCAAGCCAAAGGCTGGCAGCAGCTGGACAGCTTTTTTGATTACAGTGGCCGCTATCACAATCCTGCCACTTTTTCAGGTTCAGCTGACTAACCCCGGATCGGTGGTTTGTTCTTTTGCCGGGGGCGGGTTACCTTTTGTCCGTTGCTGCAAGCGTTGAAACAAGGCACTTAACAGCACCAGGCTTAAGCCCAGACCAATAAAAGACGCAGCCCGCAACAAGCCACTCAGCTCATTTAAATCAAAAATAAAGACTTTACATACGACAAGCAGCAACAATGCAAAACCAGCTTTGCGAAGAAGCGGCCACTGCTTTAATTCTGCAATAACCACGGTCAGTAGGGCCAGCAGCAGAAATATCACGGAATAACTGTAATGTTCGGCATTGCTGGTCGCTAACGACAAGTTGATGCTTTGTCCCTGCCAGAAATGCCGGACACTGCCAAGCAGATAAAGCAGCAGCAGTGCAGTTGCCAGATAGTAGCCGGCAGGCCGGTAAATATTTGCGCGCTGCTGCGCCCCACCCAGACGGGCTAATAACATACACAGCAACGCCGGCAAGCCCCAAAGCAGCAGCATTACATTAAACACTGGCAGGCTGCCAAGCGGCTGCTGACTGAAAAACGGGTTCAGACTGGTATTCAATTGCAACTGAAATAGCCCTGCTAATAACAACAATGCGCCACAGGCCAGGCGGTATAAGCGCTGCAAACCAGCCGCCCGATAACTACGCCACTGGTACACCACTGCCAGCAATAGCCAGTTAAAGCTATGAACTGCCATCGTCGTAAAATTAAGCTGGCTGAAATTAAGCTGCTCAGCATTAAGCCAGTACTGCGTCTGCACGGTAATAAATACAGCCAGCACATGTAAACATGCGCCTTCCAACACTGCCTGCAAAGCACTGCCGCGCCATAACCACCAGCCTGCTGCCAGACAGCCCAGGGTTATGGGGTACACCAGCAACGACCAATGCAGGCCCAGCATAGTAATGCCTTCATAGCTGCCAAGCAGCGGTGCTAACGTCAAACGCAGTAAAACAATGGCAACTAAGCCTTTTACCAGCCAGGTAGGTAGCGGCAACTTCGCCTTAAAACTGAGCAGCGACATCAGCACTAACTGGGCGGCAATCGCCACGGTCAGTGCGGCGGCCTGTAAATAAAGGGTAAAGCAAAAAGTCAGCGCAAAGTTCGCCCCGGCGCTATGAATAAACGCCAGCGCAGGCAGCCGGCCGCTGCTAGTCAGCGCCCTGGCCAGTAACGCCTGCATTATAACGAGCAGGGCTGCATACAGCATCCAGCCTGACTGCAACTGCTGCTGAATTGTATTATCAGCCAGGTTATAGCTAAGCCCTAATAGCAACACCGGCAACACAGCCAGCGCCGCCGACCAATGGAAGCGGCTGACTAACCAGAAACGCATCAGTAAAGGCATACACATTAGTGCTAACAACAACTGAATTTGCAGCAAAGGACCACTTAACCATTGCAGCGATTCGGCTGAATCTATTGGGTTAAGCACCAGCCAGCACAGCGCCACAGCACCCGCCAGCCATAACCACAACTCAGACCGGCCATCTGTGGCAGCCATCAGGTAAAGCAGTACTATCAAACCGGTAACCGCCAGATAGCTGGTCAGGTTGTTGAATTGCCACAAGCAGAACAGACTTAACAGCAATATTACCAGGCCCAGGCCATGCTCGCGCAATGGCGGCCACCAGGTGGCAATCGGTACACTTGCCCATTGCATCCGTCGACCACGCCAGCCGATTCGCGGTAGCCAGACCAGTAAAGCCATACTTACTATCAGGGCCAGCCATAGCAGCCAAACTTGCGAGACCTTACTGCTGCTAATTGCCACCAGCAACCATAAACAGTGAGCTGCCATTGGCAGATACCACAACCAGGCCCGCCGCACCCGCTGCTCAACCAATACCGATGACGTGGTAACAGCGCCAATATACAGCAGCAACGCCACTAAATTGTTGCTGCCGGTATTTACCAGCAGCGGCACAGCATAAGCACCAACAATACCAATTACCGCTAAAATCGGCCCCTGACGCAGTGAGAACCAGGAAGCACTTACCGCTACCACTGCCAGCAAGCCAAAGGTTAGCCCGGCAGGCAACAGCTGATAAAACTGGTAAGCCATTAATAAAGCCGCATACAAGGTAATAAAGCCGGCACTGGCCAGCGCTGCCGGAATATAATTGTCCAGCGCCTGGCTAAACAGCCGTTTACGATGTAACCATTCGCTGGCTGCCAGCAGTATTAAACCCATCACCACGCCACTGCCAATCCGCAAAACAGGTGAAAACCAACCAGCGTCCAGCGAGTGACGCACCAGAAAAACCCCACCAAACGCCAGCGCTACCCCGCCCAGCCATACCATGCCACGATCAATTAATTGCCGCTCCAGCCAGCCCAGCCAGTTAGTCCCTGCTGGCTGCGCCTGCGAACCAGCCATATCAATATTTGCAGTAGCGCTCAGGTTTACGTTAAGTGGTGCAATAAATTCCATGGCAGAGGTTTCTGCCGATGCTGCCGCGAAGACAGGCTTATTAGCTGACGCTTCCTCTGAAATATCTGAGCTTGGAATTTTCGGGTCAGGGGTTTTCGGGTCTGAAGTTAAGACAGCTTGAGTAATTTGTGTAGCCTTGTGCTGCGAAGCGGGTTGCAGCCGTTGCAATTGCACTGCCAACATCGCCAGTTGCTGACGCAAGCCACTCAGCTGCACTAAAGCAATAATGCCGCATACCGAGCCAATCAGTACCAGCAACACCACTAACACCGCCATTACACTAAACATGCTGCGCTTCCCTACATAAAGTTAATCCAGCATAAAAACTGTGCAGCCTTAAAGCAAATTTATCTAAGCTGACTATCCTTGCTGCCCCGACGATTAATGCCGCCCGCTTTAGTGTCTTCTTTTTCCAGCGCAGCCTGACACGCAATACATAGTCGCACTCCCGGCACCGCCTTGCGGCGCGGCTCTGGAATAAGTTTGTCGCACTCATCACAATGAACGGCGCTGTCACCTGCAGTCAATTTATTTCGCACCCGTTGCACTGCATCGTCAACGCTTGCGTCAATTTGGTCCTGTACGGCGCCATCGCGTGACCAACCGCCTGCCATAGTATTCTCCAGTCTCTTACAATTACCTGCCTTAATAGTAAGATTAGCATCAGCTGCGATTATAGTATGTCTGACTCGATACTCAGCTCATACTGTTCAGACAACTAATGTTATCTTTACGTTTTAATGCTGTTAGCATCACCTAATGGTATTTAGTTAGTTTCCAAATATTTGCTCGTTGACGACAAGGCTATTGCTGCAGTAATTTAGCGCGGTACTTAGCATGGTAATAGCATGCGGGTGTAGTTCAATGGCAGAATGAAAGCTTCCCAAGCTTTAGACACGGGTTCGATTCCCGCCACCCGCTCCAATTTTAAAGCCGAAACTTTTTCATATTTTTTGTCACAGCACATCCTGCTGCCGGTACTTAGTAATGTCACTCACTTATTACTAAGGAATTTTTTATGAACAGCAGTATAAAAAACGGCATTGATAACAACACCAGCACTAAAAAACAACCCGGTTTCTGGACTTACTTTGTTATCAGCCTAACCATTGTTGGCGGCATGTTAGCTGCCAATGTTAAAGCAGATGCGACAGATAGCTTTAGCGTTCAGAGCTTTAAGGTCGAAGTTATCGGCAAAGGTAAGTCGGTTATTATGATCCCGGGGTTAATGTCTGACGCCAGGGTGTGGCGGCCAACTGCCGAAGCGTTGGCTGGTGAATATCAGCTGCACTTAATCAGCATTGCCGGCTTTGCCGGTACGCCAGCCATTAGCGGCGAGCTGCTGCCGCGGGTGCAGCGCGATTTACTTAACTACATTGAACTCCAACAACTGCAGCGGCCAGCAGTGGTTGGCCATAGTTTAGGCGCCTTTCTGGCCTTTAGTTTAGCCAGCAGCGCACCTGATAAAATTGGTAATATTATTGCGGTAGATGGCCTGCCTTTTCTGGCGCCGGTATTTAGCCGTGATGCCAACACCACAGTCGCTCAGGTAACACCGCAAGCCGAATATTTCAGAACGCTTTATCAGGGTATGACTGCAGAGCAACTGGCAAACATGGCTGCGCAAGGAGTACAAATTCAGGCAAGTTCAACTGAACATCAACAGCAAGTAGTGGCGATGGCTAAGGCTTCAGATCCGGCCAGTGTGGGCCAGGCTGTGTATGAATTGCTTACTACGGATTTACGGGGGCAGGTACATACGATTCAAAGCAAAGTACTGTTAATTGGTGCCAGTGGCGCCTTACAAAATGCTCAGCAGCGCACAGCGGCTGCAGCGCTGTATCAGCAACAAATTGCCACTATTGCTAACGCTAACCTTGAGTTTAATAATGAGTCACGGCATTTTATCATGCTGGACCAACCATCCTGGCTTAACCAACGCATCGCTGCAGCATTAAAGGAGTAACAGCATGAGCATATCAATGACCGAACAGCTGCTGCTACCAGATGTGCAAGCCGCTAGTATGGGTGATAAAGAGGCCTTTACCCGTCTGGTTAAAGCCTGCCAGCGCAGTGTCAGCAGTATTGCGCTGGCCATTGTGAAAGATTTAGATGCCAGTGAAGATATTACTCAGCAAGTGTTTATTCATATCTGGCAACAACTCAATACGTTGCAAAACCCGGCCAGCTTTTTGCCCTGGGTGCGCCAGACTACCCGCTACCGGGCTTTTAATTATCTGCGCGATAACAAAGTTGGCAGGAAAGTGGGCGGTGAAAAGGCTGAAGCCATACTTGCAGATTTTGCCTGCGACAACCAATCTTCTGACGATTTAGCTGATAGTTTAGTGAAGACCCAGCAAAACCAGATAATGGCTGACTTTATCAGCCAGTTGCCCGCGGATAGCCGGGAAATAGTGCTGCTGTTTTATCGGGAAGAGCAAAACAGTCAGCAGGTAGCCGAGTTATTGGGAATAACAGAGAGTAATGTCCGCAAAAAATTGCAGCGGGTACGGGAATTACTAAAAGACCAGTTACTGGCAAAATATGGCAAACTAATTTTAACTACAGCGCCTGGTATGGGCTTAACCACCGCCATTTGCAGTGCCCTAACTCTGGCCAGCCCGCCGGTGGCTGCAGCATCGGCTAGTGCGCTTGCTGCGAACAGTAGCGGCCTGGCCAAAATTAGCTGGTTGTTTGGTGGTGCCATGATCGGCGCGCTGGGAGGGGTGCTTGGCGTTATTCTGGGTATGCGGCAACCGCTGAAGCGAGCCGAAAGTGTTAAGGAGCGTCAGCTGCTGCTTAAATACCGCAACATCAGTGTTGGCTGGGTATTGTTAAGCGGTATATTGCTGGCACTGTCTTATCAGTTTACTGCAGGCGCACTGGCCCCGGTAGTGAGCTTCAGCCTGTTTTTAGCAGGCCTGGGGTATCTGCAATACGGTGTATGGCAAACTATTAAGCCACGTTTACTGGCAAAAATGCAGCATGATGCAACGGCAGCTAAGGTTTATCGTCGTAATCGCTTATGGTGTTGGCTTGGTATGCTAGGCGGTGGTATGGCCGGTTATGCTGGTTTAATTAGCGGCCTGGTTCGTAGCAACAGATGGTTTTGGGGTTAAAAAAAACGCCAGGATCTGCCTGGCGTTTTTATTCAGATTAAGCGATAACCATTAGATGTACTTAACCGCAGTAATTTCAAACTCCACCACACCTTTCGGAGTGGTGATATTCGCGACATCATCTACCGCTTTGCCAATTAAACCGCGGGCAATAGGCGAATTAACTGAAATTAAATTATTTTTAATATCAGCTTCATCATCACCAACAATCCGGTAGGTCACTTCCTCGTCGGTATCCAGATTTAAAATAGATACTGTGGCGCCAAAAATGACTTTGCCGTTGTTGGGCATTTTGCTGATATCGATAATCTGAGCATTCGATAACTTGCCTTCGATATCCTGAATACGCCCCTCGCAAAAACCTTGCTGCTCGCGGGCAGCATGATATTCGGCATTTTCTTTTAAATCGCCATGGGCGCGGGCTTCAGCAATAGCTTGAATTATTGCAGGCCGTTTTACCGATTTAAGCTCATGCAGTTCAACACGCAATGCTTCTGCGCCCTGAATTGTCATCGGGATTTGACTCATCCGTTCACTCTCTTATGTAATTCCTGAATAGAATTAACGTTATTAAAGGCACTGGCAGCGTTCGCTTTACAGGTCGCAAACGCCGCGTTTAGCGTTGTAGTATAGTTGGCTTTGTGCTGCAGCGCACCACGGCGTAATACTTTCGAATCTTCGATTGCCTGGCGCCCTTCAGTGGTATTTACGATGTAGCTGTATTCGCCATTTTTAATCCGGTCAAGAATATGTGGCCGGCCCTCATATACTTTGTTTACAGTACGACAAGGCACACCGGCAGCAGCCAGCGCTTTGGCTGTACCGCCTGTGGCGTCAAGCTCAAAGCCAATTTCAACCATCCGTTTGGCCAACTCAACAACCCGCACTTTATCGCTGTCGCGAACCGAAAGCAAGGCCCGGCCACCCGTTGGGATCAGCGTGCCTGATCCTAACTCACCTTTGGCAAAGGCTTCTTCAAAGGTGTCGCCAATGCCCATTACTTCGCCGGTAGAGCGCATTTCCGGACCAAGAATAGGGTCAACGCCAGGGAATTTATTAAACGGGATCACCACTTCTTTCACCGAAAAATACGGCGGAATAATTTCTTTGGTAATACCCTGCGCCGCCAGTGACTGCCCCACCATACAACGGGCCCCCACTTTCGCTACTGCCATGCCGGTTGCCTTGGACACAAAAGGCACAGTACGTGCAGCCCGCGGGTTAACTTCAATTAAATACACTTCGTTGTCTTTTACCGCGAACTGGGTGTTCATCAGGCCCACTACGCCTAGCTCCAGCGCCAGTTTCTTCACCTGCTCGCGCATCACATCCTGAATTGCCGGACTTAAGCTGTGTGGGGGTAAGGTACAGGCTGAGTCACCCGAATGAACCCCGGCCTGCTCGATATGCTCCATAATGCCGCCGATAATCACTTCTTTGCCATCACAAATGGCATCGATATCGACTTCAATTGCATCATCCAGAAAGTTATCCAGCAGCACCGGCGAGTCATTCGACACGCTGACCGCTTCGGTCATATAGCGACGTAAATCCTGATCATCATAGACAATTTCCATTGCCCGGCCACCCAATACATAAGATGGGCGAACGACCATCGGGAAACCGATTTCATGAGCGCGTGATAAGGCTTCATCGACACTGGTGACGGTGGCATTTTGCGGCTGTTTTAAGCCTAACCGCTCAACCGCCTGTTGAAAGCGCTCGCGGTCTTCGGCGCGGTCAATCGCATCCGGTGATGTGCCAATAATTGGCACGCCATTCGCTTCCAACGCGCGGGCTAATTTTAATGGGGTCTGGCCACCATACTGGACGATAACGCCTTTGGGCTGCTCTATCCGCACGATTTCCAGCACGTCTTCCAGGGTAATTGGCTCAAAGTACAGGCGGTCTGAAGTATCATAATCGGTTGATACGGTCTCCGGATTACAGTTCACCATAATGGTTTCATAACCGTCTTCGCGCAGCGCCAGTGCCGCATGTACGCAGCAGTAATCAAATTCGATTCCCTGGCCGATGCGGTTCGGGCCACCACCGATAATCATTATTTTATCGCGGTTAGTTGGTGCCGCTTCACACTCTTCATCATAAGTGCTGTACATATAAGCGGTATCAGAGGCAAATTCAGCGGCGCAGGTATCTACCCGCTTATAAACCGGATGCAGCTTGTAACCATGGCGCTTTTTCCGTACCTCGTTTTCGCTAACCCCTAATACCTCAGCAATCCGTGCATCGGCAAAACCTTTGCGCTTTAACCGCTTTAGGCGGGCCTGGTCCAGGGCAGCAAAGCCGTCAGTCGCCAGCGCCTGCTCTTCTTTGACTAAATCTTCAATTTGCACCAGGAACCAGCGGTCAATATTGGTTAGCGCAAATATTTCATCCATGCTCATGCCAAACCGGAAAGCATCGGCAATGTACCAGATGCGGTGCGAACCTGGCTCACGCAACTCGCGGGTCAGTTTCTCTTTGGCTTCAGGCTGGGCGATATCAATAATCGGGTCCAGACCAGATACACCAATTTCCAGACCACGTAGCGCTTTTTGCAACGATTCCTGCTGGTTACGGCCAATCGCCATCACTTCGCCGACTGATTTCATCTGAGTAGTTAAGCGATCGTTAGCACCAGCAAACTTTTCAAAGTTAAAGCGAGGCACCTTGGTGACAACATAGTCGATACTTGGCTCGAATGAGGCTGGTGTTCTGCCGCCGGTAATATCATTAGCCAGTTCATCCAGGGTATAGCCCACTGCAAGTTTGGCAGCTACTTTGGCAATCGGGAAGCCCGTGGCTTTTGAGGCTAACGCTGAGGAGCGTGACACCCGCGGGTTCATTTCAATAATAACCATCCGGCCATCAACCGGGTTGATGCCAAACTGGACGTTAGAACCGCCTGTTTCAACACCAATCTCGCGCAGTACCGCCAACGAGGCATTACGCATAATTTGATATTCTTTGTCAGTCAGCGTTTGCGCCGGTGCTACCGTGATGGAGTCACCAGTATGCACACCCATCGGGTCGAAGTTTTCAATGGCACAAACGATAATGCAGTTATCGTTTTTATCGCGCACCACTTCCATCTCATACTCTTTCCAGCCAATTAACGATTCGTCAATTAACAACTCTTTGGTTGGCGACAAATCAAGGCCACGGGTACAGACTTCTTCAAATTCTTCGCGGTTGTAGGCAATACCGCCACCTGAACCACCCATAGTAAAAGAGGGCCGGATAATACAAGGGAAGCCAATGTCTTCCAGTACCTGATAGGCTTCTTCCATTGAATGGGCTAAACCGGCACGCGGACAGGCCAGGCCGATAGAACGCATTGCTTTATCAAAGCGGCTTCTGTCTTCTGCTTTGTCGATAGCATCAGCGGTAGCGCCAATCATTTCTACATTGTATTTTGCCAGCACACCATGGCGTTCTAATTCCAACGCGCAGTTCAGGGCAGTTTGGCCGCCCATAGTCGGCAACACAGCGCAAGGACGCTCTTTTTCAATGATTTTTTCTACTACCTGCCAGTGGATAGGCTCAATGTAAGTTGCATCGGCCATGTCCGGATCAGTCATAATAGTAGCCGGGTTAGAGTTTACCAGAATCACCCGGTAACCCTCTTCCCGCAGGGCTTTACAGGCCTGAGCGCCTGAGTAGTCGAACTCACAGGCCTGACCAATTACGATTGGGCCAGCGCCTATAATCAGAATGCTTTTTAAGTCGGTACGTTTTGGCATGGGGTCGCTCTCCGTAATTCGTGTTTGCTTAGGCTTTATGCTGTTGCATCAGCGCAATAAAGTGGTCGAACAGCTCAGAGGCTTCGTGCGGGCCGGGGCTGGCTTCAGGGTGACCCTGAAAACTAAACGCCGGTTTGTCCGTACGATGAATGCCTTGCAGTGAACCATCAAACAGCGATTTATGGGTGGCTCTTAAGTGGCCTGGTAACGTGGCTTCGTCTACCGCAAAACCATGGTTCTGGGCAGTGATAAGCACCTTCTTATTATCAAGATTTTGCACCGGGTGGTTGGCCCCATGGTGGCCGAACTTCATTTTTGAGGTTTTAGCGCCACTGGCCAGCGCCAGTAACTGATGGCCTAAACAAATGCCGAACAGTGGGATGTCAGTGTCTAAAAAGGTTTTAATCGCCTCGATGGCATAATCACATGGTGCCGGATCGCCAGGGCCATTTGATAAGAAGATGCCATCCGGCTTAAGTGCTAACACGTCACTGGCGGGCGTTTGCGCCGGTACCACGGTAAGCTTACAGCCGCGGTCAGCCAGCATCCGCAGGATATTGCGTTTTACCCCAAAGTCATAAGCGACCACATGAAACTGCTGATTGCACTGCTCTGCGGCTGCAGCACGATGGCCTTCGCCCAATACCCAACTGCCTTCGGTCCACTGATAAGATGACTTAACGCTGACTACTTTTGCTAAATCCATGCCGGCCAGGCCTGCAAAGCCCTGAGCCAGTTGCAACGCCTTGGTTTCATCCTGGTTATCGCCAGCCATAATGCAGCCATTTTGCGCACCTTTCTGCCGTAAAATACGGGTTAACTTGCGGGTATCGATATCGGCAATGCCAAGAATATTGTGTTGTGAAAGGTATTGACTAAGTGAGAGTTGATTACGGAAATTACTGGCTAACAATGGAAGGTCACGAATGATCAGGCCTTTGGCCCAAACCTGTCCGGATTCTTCATCTTCACTATTGGTTCCGGTGTTGCCAATATGTGGGTAAGTAAGTGTTACTATCTGCTCTGCGTATGAGGGATCAGTTAAGATTTCCTGATACCCGGTCATCGAGGTGTTAAACACCACCTCACCTACAGAAACTCCTTCAGCGCCAATGGCTGTACCGTGAAATACGGTGCCGTCTTCCAGTACGAGCAGGGCGGACTTAGTCAAAATAACCTCCAAACAGCAAAAAACGGGCGAAAACTATTTGTGTTTTACAACCCGTTTTGACCCAAAATTCTAATCCCGTTTTTAAAGGATGAGCGGACCGGTCGAGTGGCGCAAGCCAGAGACCGGGCAAACCTGCTTATTTTAGGCGAAAAGCGTACTTTTGGCTATGGATATTTTAGTTTTTTACAAATATACCTGCTTTAACACGTTTTTAAGTTTAGTTGCTCAAAAGCTTATGTTAAGTCGGCCAATCCGAGCACTTGTTGCATGGAATAAAGTCCGGGCTGTTTATTTTGCAACCACAAAGCAGCACGCAGTGCACCTTGGGCAAAGGTATTACGGCTGGACGCTTTGTGGCTTATTTCCAGTCTTTCGCCTAAATCTGCAAAAAGTGCAGTGTGATCGCCAATAATGTCGCCACCCCGCACCGTGGCAAAGCCAATAGTTTGCTGGTTACGCTCGCCAGTTATGCCCTCACGGCCATACACTGCCACATCATTTAAATTGCGTCCCAGGGTTTTGGCAATAGTGGCACCTATGGCCATGGCAGTGCCTGACGGCGCATCCTTCTTATAACGGTGATGCGCTTCAATAATTTCGATATCGGCAGTCTGACCCATTACCCGGGCGGCGGTTTGCACTAAATGCAGCAGCAGGTTCACCCCGACACTCATATTAGGCGCCCAGACAATCGGAATATGCTCACTGGCCTGCTGCAGCTGCTGGTACTGCTCATCGCTAAGGCCGGTTACCCCAATAACCATGGCTTTCTTTGCTGCTACCGCCAGCTCCAGATGCGCCAGCATCGCCTGCGGCATGGTAAAGTCGACCCAGATGTCAGCATTTTTAATGCTACTTGTGCCGGTTTCGCTTAATGCCAGCCCCAGCTTGCCACAGCCAGCCAGCTCGCCGGCATCGACGCCAATTAATGACGAGCCGGCACGCACGGTGGCGGCAGTTAAGTTTAACTGCTGCTCATTGGCAACAGTGGTAAGGGCACGACCCATCCGGCCGTTTGCGCCGAAAATTCCGATAGCAGGCATAATTTACTCGGTATAAAAATAACAATGGCGGCTATTAAAGCAAAAGCAGCCAATACTAGAAAGCAAAATAGCCATCTTAATGGCTATTTCTTATATAAAACATTGTTGAGATGAGTAAGCAGATCTTGAAAAAATAAAGGTCGTGGCGTCTGTTGGGTCGACACAGAGTGTCTGAGCGGACGCGCCAGCGGCAGCGAGTTGCTGTGGCGAGCCCGGCAGATGTTCCGACCTTTATTTCACATCAATACGCTTTTACTACACCGCTTTTTGCAGAATCTGCCGTGAAACGTCCAGATCAATATCACCATGCTCGCCCAGTTTCAGCATGCCATTGGCTTGCAGTTTAGCTACCAGCTTATCCACCGCATCGGCGGCAATGCCATAGTCTGCCAACCGGGTGGGCACGCCCATTTGCTCAAAAAAGGCCCGGGTGTGGCTAATGGTATCGTCAATTAACCGCTCTTCATCCTGATGGCTCAGCTGCCATACCCGCCTACCGAACTGCAGTAGCTTCTCGCGCTTTTGCGCGCGCTGCTGTTGCATTAACGCCGGCAACACTATGGCCAGGGTTTGGGCATGGTCCAGGCCATAGACTGCGGTGATTTCATGGCCAATCATATGGGTTGCCCAGTCTTGCGGCACACCCTGACCAATCAGGCCATTCAGTGCCATGGTGGCCGCCCACATAATATTGGCCCGCACGTCATAGTTATCTGGCTCGCTCAGTGCTTTAGGGCCCTGCTCTACCAGAGTTTGCAATAAACCCTCAGCAAACCGGTCTTGTACCGGCGCATTCACCGGATAAGTTAAATACTGCTCTATTACATGGACAAACGCATCTACCACGCCATTGGCTACTTGCCGCGGCGGCAGGCTAAAGGTGACGGTCGGGTCAAGAATAGCGAACTGCGGATACACCAGTGAACTGGAAAATGACAGTTTTTGCTGGGTTTCATAGCGGGTAACCACGGAGTTACCATTACTCTCGGTGCCCGTGGCCGGCAAGGTCAGCACGCAGCCCAGGGCAATGGCACTTTCAACCTTGCCGCGGTTGGCTAAAATATCCCAGGCATCACCAGGATATACCGCGGCGGCAGCGACAAACTTTGCGCCATCAATCACGCTGCCACCGCCAACCGGTAACAGAAAATCAATTTTTTGCTCGCGCACTAAGTCAGCAGCTTTCATCAGGGTTTCAAAACTGGGATTAGGCTCAATACCGCTAAACTCCTGCCAGTCAAAGCCAGCAAGGGCCGCTACTACCTGATCATACACGCCGTTATGTTTAATTGAACCGCCACCATACAACATAAGCACTTTACTGCCGGCAGGAATTAATTTAGCCAGCTGGTTAAGCTGATCTTTACCAAACACAATACGGGTGGGGTTCTGATACGAAAAGTTAAGCATTTATACTCCGGGTAAGTTACTGCTGATTAACAGGCCTTTTCAGGTTATGTGGGCATTGCCGGCTTGCTTCAAGGCCGGTTGCCCTTGCTTATATCCCGTTTATTCCTGCAGTCAGCGCGTATCACTGCGCAATGTGCGCACGCGTCGCTCTAAATCAGCAGCACTGACTGCAGCAGCCGGTATGGCCTCAGCGGCAACTAATTGTACTTTTGACCACCAACGACCTTTAAGTTTGAAAGCGCCTTTGCCATGATGGCTGAAAAATGAGCCCCACAGTCCCTGCAAGGCCATCGGCACCACGGGCACCGGGCTTTCGCTGATAATCCGCTCAATACCCGGCCGGAAATTATCGATATCACCGGTTTTAGTCAGCCGGCCCTCAGGGAAAATACAGACCAGATTACCATCAGCCAGCTCGCGCTTAATCGCTGCAAAAGCCGCTTCATACACCTGCTCATCTTTTTGTTTGCTGCAGATAGGAATGGTTCGGGCCGCCTTGAATAACCAGTTGGCGACAGGCAGGTCATAAATGGCTTTTTCCATGACAAACCTTACCGGCCGGCGCACGGCACCAGCAATCAGCATCGCATCAACGTAGCTGACATGGTTTGCTACCAGCACTGCTGCACCCTCCTCCGGAATGTGGTCCAGGCCATGGCTGCGAACCCGATATAAAGTATGACTGAGCAGATAAATAACAAAGCGCAGCGTAAATTCCGGTACCTGACTATACACATATAGCGCTACTACTGCGTTCATAATAGCGAGGATAAGAAAGTATTGCGGTATCGTTAAACCCAGTACCGATAGAAACAAAATGCCGGCCAGAGCGCTAACCACCATAAACAGCGCATTAAAAATATTATTGGCAGCAATCATTCTGGCTCGCTGGCCCGGCTCTGCCCGCTTTTGTAATATGGCATACAGCGGTACGATAAACAGGCCGCCTGACACCCCTATCAGGGTAAGATCAAATAACACCCACCAGCCATATCCACTTTGTAAAAATGCGCCCAGACTGAGTAACTGCACCGCTACCTGTTCTGGCGCACTAAAATACAAACTACAGCCAAATACCGTTAGGCCAATAGAACCCAAAGGCACTATTCCCAGTTCTACCCGGTTGCCGGATAGTCGCTCACACAGCATAGAACCCAGCCCGACCCCAACTGAAAATGCGACCAGCAATGCTGTGACTACCGTATTATCGCCACCGAGCACAGTTTTAGTAAAGTTAGGGAACTGAGTTAAATAGCTGGCGCCCAAAAACCAGAACCAACTGATCGCCATAATCGCCAGATACAGGGTGCGATTGGCATAACTGATTTTAATGGTTTGCAACGTTTGTTTAACGGGAGCAAAGCTGAAACGTTCGGCTTTATCCACTTGGCCTACTGCAGGAATAGCGCGGCTGGTTAAATAGCCCAGTGCAGCAAACAGCACAATAATAGCGCCAACCCAGAGCAAGGCATGCTCTGTGCCTACCAGTAAACCACCGGTAATTGTGCCTAATAAAATAGCAATAAAAGTGCCCATTTCTACCCAGGCATTGCCGGCCAGCAACTCTTTATCGTCAAGCAGTTGCGGCAAAATAGCGTATTTAACCGGGCCAAAAAACGCCGACTGGCTGCCCATCAGAAATAATAAGCCCAACAACACTAAGTACTGCTGAAAATAAAAAGCTACTGCAGCCAGCAACATCAGGATAATTTCAGTGAGTTTTAACAGCCGGATCAGTCTGCTTTTACACATGCTGTCAGCCAGTGTGCCCGCCGTGGCGGAAAACAACAAAAATGGCAAAATAAACAAGCCAGCAGCCAGGTTCATGGTGACATCGGTACTCCATGGCAAAGCATTGGCTGCGGTGAATGCCAGTAGTAACATCAGCGCATTTTTAAAGACATTGTCGTTGAACGCACCGAGCGCCTGAGTTAAGAAAAATGGCAGAAAACGACGGCTTTTAATAATTTTTCTGGCTGACATGGCAACACCTTCTGTGACCGCTACCTAAATAAAACAGCACTGAAAACGGTAGGTTTTTTCAACAAAATACCCTAAGTTAGCTGTCAGGCGCCAGCAGTTCCTGCAATTATTGACAAGACGTCTGGCCATCTATATAGTTCGCAACCCATTTTTGTTGAGGTACACCATGGTCAATGCTGTTAGTCAGCCCGGCGCTAAACGCTCCCTTATCCCATTGGGGTTGTTCATCCTGCTGTTCTTAGGTAGTGGTTTATATTTTCAGGGGCAAAACGTTGATTATGCGTTTTACCAGTTGCCCGGCCATGTCGCAATAATTCCGGCGTTAATGCTGGCGATCTGGCTACACCGCTCGCCACTGCAGCAATCAATAGACGTGCTGATAAAAGGTGCTGGCAACCACAACATCATTACCATGTGTCTGATTTACCTGCTAGCTGGCGCCTTTGCCAGCGTAGCAACGGCAACCGGCGGTGTGGATGCGGCAGTAAATGCGGGTTTAAGTATCGTGCCTGCAGCCTGGCTGTTACCAGGCCTGTTTATTATTGCCGCTCTTATATCGACAGCAATGGGCACCTCGATGGGTACCATAGGCGCATTAGCACCTATAGCTGCCGGCCTCGCGACCAAGGCAAATATGGACCCGGCGCTGGTAGCCGGGGTACTGTTAAGTGGCGCCATGTTTGGCGACAATTTATCTATCATCTCTGATACCACTATCGCCTCCACCCGAACTCAGGGTGCCAGAATGTCTGATAAATTTAAGGAAAATATTAAAATCGCCCTGCCGGCCGCTGTACTGACCTTAATTCTGTACAGCTTTGTGACCAGTAATACTGCGCCGGTGGCTGCTGCCGACTTCAGCTGGACCGGTGTTTTACCCTATGCCGCCATTTTAGTGCTGGCCGTAATGGGCCTGAACGTGTTTCTGGTATTATTGTTGGGTATTGTGCTGGCAGCAGCACAAGGCAGTGTATTTGCCGACTATCAAATCGCTGGCTTAGGTAAAGACATCGCGGCTGGTTTTGCCAGCGTCCAGGAAATTTTCCTGTTGGCGATGCTGGTAAGCGGTTTAAGTGAGTTTATTAAACAACAAGGGGGGCTGAGCTGGATCTCTGGCAAAATTCAGAGCATGACCAGCAAGCTCAAACTGGCAGGCAATAAGGCGCAACAACTGGCAATAGCCGCACTGGCCTTCACCAGCAACCTGTGTATTGCTAATAATACCGTCGCCATTGTGCTAACCGGTGATGTCTCGAAGAATCTGGCACAGCAACATCAGATCACCCCAAGGCGCAGCGCCAGTTTATTAGATATTTTCGCCTGTATCAGTCAGGGTTTGGTGCCCTATGGCGCGCAGGCCCTGTTGTTAGGAGCCAGCTTTGGTATTTCACCGTGGCAGGTTGTGACGAACAGCTTTTATTGCCTGATCTTATTTGCCGTAGCCTGCGGCATTATTTTGCTACGCCAACCTGAAAATACCCCAGCAGAAAGCAGAGCTGCTTGAGCGAGCCAACAGCACAGTTACCCGGGTCGCTGCCGATAGTGCCGCCACGCCAGGTTAGTTTTAACCCAGACATGGCGGACTAACGCCCGCCAGTGCATTTTATGCCGATAGCCCCGCAGATACCAAAGTGTGCCGGCTATATAAGCTTTTGTGCCAGACTGCAGTTGCATCTGCAATATGAACCTGGCGAAATCCCGCCGCAGCGGGCTTTTGCGCAGTTGTCTGGCTACCTCTTCAGGCAGGCTCCGCTCAAATAGCTTTTCAATAAGTAATAAAGTATTTACTACTGGTTCCAGTGCGCCAAACTGCTCAGCATCACATAAGAGCTGTGATAGTAACTTTTGCTCAGCTAGCTGGCTGTACAGCAAATCTAAATCGATTAAATCTTTTGTCAGCTTGTGCTGCTCTTCCTGCCAGAAAAAATGGATAGCGGCATGTATATATAAATAGCTTAGGCTGGGTACCTGAAAACATGAGCCTGCAATCGGACTGGCGCTTGCAAAAACATTCTCTGTTATCAGGTTTTTACGCCCGGCCAAGGGAAACAAAGCAAAGTGTAAATCCAGCGCCGTACCACGTTTTACATGGTAAAGCGGCGGGTTTTCATGGGACAGTTCCAGGTAAAAATGTTTATCGTATGCCGACACTGCAGGTTCAAAAAAGCCAGCAAAGAAGAGCTTAGCCTTGCAGTCATTTAACTGCTGCCGGCTTACCAGCAAATCAATATCCGAATACAAACGCCCTTCACTGACTGTAAGGCCTAACGCCTGATAGGCAGCGCCTTTTAACAGTAAACAGGGATAGTCAGCTTCAGCCAGGCAAGGCTCCAACTCAAATAACTCATAAAATAAGCTGGCTTGCTGTTTCTGATAATAGCGCCAGCCCCATTCGCAATGTTTTTGTACTGTTTCAGGCAAGCTATCCAGCAATTTATGACGGTCAAATAGTGCCCTAAGCTGTGCTGTCAGTCCCATACTGCGCGCCTGTTGCAGTAAGTCTGTCCAACATGCAGCACTGGCCTTAGCCTGAAACTGTTCAGGATCACGAAAACACTGAATTAATAAAGGCACTAGCATAGCAATTGTTCCAGCAACTCAATCATCTGGCTGGTATCACTGTACTCAAGCCGGTAGCTTTCAGTATTGTCTACCAACTGGCTTAACAATCTGAACCCTTCAGTTGCGTAAACCGCATAATTAAAGCTGTTCTGTGCCAGATAAAGTAAAGTATCTGCTTTGGGCATGGTAAATACTGCCACTGGCTCAGCCTCAGCCTGATACGCCGGAAACAGGATCCATGCTGGCGCTGCTGGAGTGTCAGACTGTATCCAGCTTATGTCAGTTGGCCGTAAATAGGCGACTGTACCTTTCTCAGTATCTGGTGTGCGGTGGAAAACAGAGATGCCGGGCTGGTATTGCCGGATAACCTCAATTGACGCATTTTTTAAACTAACCGGCCGCACGTAGGGTTGTAACTGACCACTGCCAGGGTCAATCAGACACATCTCATCAGATAATAACCGCCATCCCCGCAACATCAGCAGCGCACACAAGGTACTTTTACCACTACCTGGCGGTGCGGGCATAATCAACGCCTTGCCGTCCTTCTCAAGTACTGCAGCATGAATGGCCAGATATTGTTGCTGATATGCTGAGACACACCAGTTCAAACCCCATTCAAACGTTGGGATCAGCTGGTTGGCATCAGCCATTCGAAAATGCTCGCTGCCGGTTCGAAAATGGTATGGCCGGCTCTTGCCACTGAAACGGCGCCGGTAATCAATATGAAAATCATAAATATGTTCAGGGCAAGGCTGAAGCCGCAGTACTTCATCTGGATATAAACTGGATAAATCAGTAAATAACGTCGGGCTGTCAGTTGCTATGCGAACAGTAAAGGGCGGGGTATGCAATGAAAAAAGCGACAAACTTACTCCTGCTCGGCAAAATGTTCCGATAACAGCTTACAGGTAGCATAACTGATTTTGTTAAAAGACACAGCGGTATTATCGGCCGGGAAAATCTTCTGAACGATCTGCTGGTTACTATCTGTTTGCCTGGCATCAGCTAGCCAGGCAGCATAAGTTGTCTCAGTATACAGCGAATCGTTCTTCTGCATTAAAACTCTTTTTCACCATCAATATACATCTGCAGTACTTCCGCCAACTGGTCCGTTTTACCTGTTAGCATGGCATTGCTGTACGCGTCGACGAATGCCTCAGGCTCAGGATACATGCCCTGGCCCCGGTAAAACATTGAATGCAAAAATAAAGCGGCTATATCCCGCTCCAGTGAGGTAGAACCATTGTGCACGGCTTCTGCCAGACTAACACCTGCACCGCCCGGGAAAATCTCACTGAACATGGTTTTTTCGTTAATAACGAAGCCGTTAAAATTATAGGTAAACTCGGGGTTACGATGATAGTTCTCTGAAGCAGAGTGGTAATAACCGCTTCGTTCGTTACCCTTGCCGAGCCCCTTATTAACATCAAAATATTGCTTCGCGGCACCGTGCGAATTAAATGACGCAGTACAGGTTTCAAACTGCTCAGCCTGAGCAGATTGCATTTGCGACATTGACGCACTCAAATTACAATTTTGAGTAGTGTAGCCCCAGGCGCCTTTACTTTTAAGGGCCATTAACACGGGTAGCGAGCCCATACCTGCCCGCACTAAAAACTTACGACGGCCACTCGCTGCTTTGATATCCTTATTGTCCATAGACTTTTCACCCTTGTCCTGATGTTTCAGCGTATAGCTAATTTATCCACTGCAACATGCAAATTTTACTCCAAAGCTGTAAACGCTTGAAATTTATTAAGTTACTTAACACACAGCATCAGAAAAATTTAATATTGTAAATTTAACTGACGCCACAACTGCGTTGGCAGCCTGTTATTTCCGGCAATTCGGCAACCGCCCGGCTTTTTTCCGCTCGTTAAACGTCGCCATTGCTTCCGGCATTCTGGCTCGCAATTCCGTTATCCGGTTCTCTGGTGCCGGGTGACTGGATAAAAACTGTGGGGTGTTATTGCTGCTGGCTGCTGCCATATTCTGCCACAAATTTACCGCCTGACGTGGCTCAAACCCCGCTTTGGCCATTAAATCCAGGCCAATAACATCGGCTTCTGATTCATGGGTCCGGCTGAAAGGCAGTGTTACGCCAAGCTGGGCACCCAAACCTAATGCCGTCATAATTTCCTGCTGATAGCGCACGCCATAGGCTTTGGTACCGGCATCGCCGAGTGCCAGAGCCGATTGGATAAACTGGTTGGTAGACAACCGTTCGTTGCTATGACTAGCCATTACATGAGCAATTTCATGACCTATCACTGCTGCCAGTTGTTCCTGATTCTCCGCAACTTTAAGTAAGCCGGTATACACACCGATATTACCACCGGGTAAGGCAAAGGCATTAACTTGCTCACTGTCAAACACCACCACTTCCCACGGGTTAGTCAGGTACTCTTCCGGAGTTACCCGTAACAAGGCACTGGCAATACATTGCACATAGTCGTTAGCTCTGGCGTCTTTACTGACCGGCGTTTCTGCTTTCATTGTTTCAAACGTTTGATCGCCCATTGCACTAAGTTGACTATCATTGAAAAGCATAATCTGGTTACGGCCAGTAGGCGACTGAACGCAAGCCACCAAAACTATTGCAGCAACTGCAGCCAGTGAAAACTTTTTCAGCATATCAAAATCCTTATTATGGCAAGGTCAGCAAGTGTACCTATGCTGTTAATTGTATCGGTAGTTGCAAAAAAAACCACCCGAAGGTGGTTTTTTGTTTTTGTTAACCAGTTAAATCATCGAAGAATTTTTTAACGCCGTCAAAAAAACCTTTTGATTTGGGCCGATGTTTTGCTTCGCTCTCACCGGCCATACTTTCGTCCAGCTGACGCAACAATTCTTTTTGCTTGTCGCTAAGATTAACCGGGGTTTCAATTACTACCTTGCAAACCAAATCACCGACACCACCACCACGCACCGACTGCACGCCTTTACCGCGTAGACGGAACATTTTTTCGGTTTGGGTTTCAGCCGGAATTTTCAGTTTAATCCGGCCATCTAATGTGGGCACGGCAATTTCACCGCCCAATGCTGCAGTAGCAAAACTCAGTGGTACATCGCAGTACAGGTTATTGCCATCTCGCTGAAAAATCGGATGCGCTTTAACGTTTACCTGCACGTATAAGTCGCCTGCTGGCGCGCCATGCATGCCTGCTTCACCTTCACCGGTTAAGCGGATCCGATCACCGGTATCAACCCCTGCCGGAATTTTCACTGACAAGGTTTTGGTTTTCTCAACCCGGCCTTCGCCATGACACTTAGTGCACGGCTCCGGAATAATTTTGCCGCGACCATTACAGGTTGGACAGGTTTGCTGTACGGCAAAAAAGCCCTGGCGCATCGTCACCTGGCCTGCACCGTGGCAGGTTGGGCAGCCTTTTGCTGAGGTGCCTTTTTTGGCGCCTGAGCCATCACAGCTGTCACAGTTAACGTAGGTCGGCACTTTAATATCGACCGACTTACCTTTCACTGCTTCTTCTAAGTTAAGTTCGAGGTTATAGCGTAAATCTGAGCCGCGCTGCGCCCGCGACTGGCCTCGACGTCCGCCGCCACCAAAAATGTCGCCAAACACATCGCCAAAAATATCACCAAAGTCGCCAGCACCGGCGCCACCGCCGCCAAAACCACCGCCACCGCCACCGCGGTTAGGATCTACCCCGGCATGGCCAAAACGATCGTAGGCAGCGCGTTTTTGCTCGTCTGATAAAACCTCATAGGCCTCCTGGACTTCTTTAAACTTCTCTTCCATGCCTTTATCGCCCTGAGTACGATCAGGGTGAAATTTCATAGCGAGGCGTTTATAAGCCTTTTTGATGTCTTTATCATCGGCGCCTTTAGCGACACCCAATACTTCATAGTAGTCACGCTTTGACATAAATTTAGTGCTTACTTCTTAGTCAAAGGGCTGCAGCATGCTGCAGCCCGGGCCCGTATTATTTGTTGTCGTCTTTTACTTCTTCGAACTCAGCGTCAACAACATCGTCATTGCCAGCAGCTTGTTGCTGACCGGCATCGGCTCCACCCTGCTGGGCTTTAGCCTGGGCCGCTTCCATCAGCTTTTGCGAAGCCTGAATTAATGCCTGTGACTTGGCATCAATTTCTGCTTTATCGCTACTCTTCAGCGCGGTTTCCAGTTCACTGATTGCCGTTTCAATGGCCGCTTTGTCGTCGCTGGCTAAGTTGTCGCCCACTTCTTCCAGCTGTTTGCGCGTGGCATGAACCATCGCATCAGCCTGGTTGCGGGTTTGCACCAGCTCTTCGAATTTTTTATCTTCTTCAGCATGGGCTTCAGCATCACGCACCATGGCGGCGATTTCATCTTCCGATAAACCTGAAGACGATTTAATGGTGATCTTCTGCTCTTTACCGGTGTCTTTATCTTTCGCCGACACATGTAAAATACCATCCGCATCTAAATCGAAGGTCACTTCAATTTGCGGCTCGCCACGACGACCCGGGCGAATACCTTCTAAATTGAACTGGCCCAGTGATTTATTATCAGTCGCGCGCTTCCGCTCACCCTGCAACACGTGAATGGTTACTGCAGCCTGATTATCATCGGCGGTTGAGAACACCTGCGACTTTTTGGTCGGAATAGTGGTATTTTTCTCAATCAGCGCCGTCATCACGCTACCCATGGTTTCAATACCTAAGGACAGTGGCGTTACGTCCAGCAGCAATACGTCTTTCACGTCACCAGACAGTACCGCACCCTGAATGGCAGCACCGACTGCTACGGCTTCATCCGGGTTCACGTCTTTACGCGGTTCTTTGCCAAAGAAAGCAGTAACGGCTTCCTGTACTTTTGGCATCCGGGTCTGACCACCCACCAGAATAATTTCGTTAATTTCGCTGACGCTTAAATCAGCATCGGCTAAGGCTTTTTTCAGCGGCTCTAAAGTACGCTGTACTAAGTCTTCAACCAGTGACTCCAGCTTAGCGCGGGTCACTTTGATATTTAAGTGTTTCGGGCCTGAAGCATCTGCCGTGATGTAAGGCAGGTTAACTTCAGTTTGCGATGCTGATGACAGCTCAATCTTGGCTTTCTCAGCCGCTTCTTTCAAGCGCTGCATGGCCAACGGATCGTTTCGTAAATCCATGCCCTGCTCTTTCTTGAATTCTTCTACCAGGTAGTTAATTACCCGGTTATCGAAGTCTTCACCACCTAAGTGAGTATCACCATTGGTTGATAACACTTCAAAGGTTTGCTCGCCGTCAACATCATCAATTTCAATAATAGAGATATCGAAAGTACCGCCACCCAGGTCATAAACTGCAATCTTGGTGTCGCCTTTCTTTTTATCCATACCATAAGCCAGTGCCGCAGCGGTTGGCTCGTTGATAATCCGTTTAACGTCCAGGCCCGCAATCCGGCCTGCATCTTTAGTAGCTTGGCGCTGCGCATCGTTAAAGTAGGCTGGTACGGTAATAACCGCAGCGGTTACCGGCTCGCCTAAGAAATCCTCAGCGGTTTTCTTCATTTTTTTCAGCACTTCAGCTGAAATTTGCGGCGCGGCCAGTTTTTTGTCTTTTACTTCAACCCAGGCATCACCATTATCCGCTTTAACAATTTTAAACGGCATAATTTTAATGTCGCGCTGCACTTCTTCGTCTTCAAAGCGACGACCAATTAAACGCTTAATCGCATACAGAGTATTTTTAGGGTTAGTTACCGCCTGACGTTTTGCCGGCTGACCTACTAATACCTCACCATCTTCAGCATAAGCAATAATTGAAGGCGTGGTGCGCGTGCCTTCTGCATTTTCTAAAACCCGAGGTTTGTCACCATCTAACACAGCAACACATGAATTGGTTGTACCCAAGTCAATACCGATTATTCTACCCATAACTGCTCTCCACTTATATTCTGAACAATTAAAAATTGCGTTGAGCGTTTAATGGGGATTAGCCCTGATCGATTCAAGGTTATTAGTTAAAAAATTTTAGAATTAAAAGCTGGCGAGCTGGGCAAGCTCAGGGCGTTAACAAACCTGATTACGACCAGCATGTTTAGCGCGATATAACGCTTCATCAGCATGATTAATCAATTGCTCGGCATTTTCTGCCTGACTGTCCGCACTGGAGGCAACGCCGGCGGAAAAAGTGCAGCCAAATGGCTGACCGGCGGTATCAAAATGCAGGATTGCAAAGTTTTCCAGTATCTGCTTTGTTAAAAGCCGTGCCTGCTCTGCATCACAATCAGGCAGTACCAGCATAAATTCCTCACCGCCGTAGCGCCCGGCCCGGTCAGTCTTCCTTATCCGCTTTCTCATTAACGTCGCCAATGCGGTAATGACGATATCACCGGTAGCATGGCCATGAGCATCATTAACCGTTTTAAAATGATCAATATCCAGCATAACAATGCTTAAAGGCTTACCTGTTCGCCCGGCTCTTTCAAACTCGAATTCTGCCACTTCTTTAATGGCACTATGCTTAATTAAGCCTGTCAAACTATCCTTCTCTACCAGATTCTTTATTTGCATGCTGCGGGCAAGCCGCACTTTTACCGCCTGAGCAAGTTGTAGATCGTCAATTGGTTTAGTAATAAAATCATCTGCACCATGCGACATAGCACGGTTTTGTAGATTTTTATTTTGCTCCGAAGATAAAAAAACAATAGGCAACCGGCGCAGCGGCGGATATTGCCGGATTACCCCGGCCAACTCGGCTCCGGTGTAATCCGGCATATACATATCCATCAAAATTAAATCAGGCTGGAAGTTGATGAGCTCTTTAACAATTTGTTGCGGCTGCTTATTGATAAAGGTATCAATCCCAATCCGGTTCAATACCAACGCATAATGTTCTGCCAGCATGGCATCATCATCAACAATATAGACCCGGCCTTTACCACCTGAAGACTGTTCCAGCAGCTCCGATATGCGACTTATCATATTCGGTACATCCAGAGGCGATACAAAAAAATCGTCGGCATAATGCTGAGCCGCTTTAATCCGCAGTTCGAAATCATCGTTGTCTGAAAAAACTAACAACCTGGATTGTCGCTGCTGCAGCGTATTTAACAATAAATTTTGTTTAAATAAATCAGTACCATTAGTAGGCTCTATCTGGGTAAACAGCAAGGCTGGCGTTTCGGTTTGCAGCATCCTTAAACAACTATCAAAATCTGCTAGCTGCACAACAGTCAGGCCAAATGCATTTAGCTGCGATACCAGCTCACTTATCAGAAGTTGATTATTCAGTAACAACCAGATCGCACGCGGCTCGTCTGCGACGCTTTCATTCGAGGTGGCAATCGGTGAAGTTGAACTTAGCGCTTGTGCCACCCCCTCCTTAAACGAGTAAAGCATTTGGTTTAATTCAGGAATTTTTACTGACTGCTTTTCGGCTGATAAAGCTGATATATTACTAATATACTGTTCGATTTTCCTGGCCAAAGTACCAAGTTGCGGATAACCGAAAGTACCACAAGCCCCGGCAAGCTTGTGAGTTTCAGCCTTTAGTCGGCCTAGCTCATTACCTGTTTTGTGCTGCAGCACCAGCTCAAGCATAGCCTCTGCCCGCACTGGCAGACTTTGTTCAAATCGCTGCCTTACCCTGCTGAAAGCCTCACTAATATCAACCTGAGTTTTAGATGACGGCATAACACTTTTCCTAAGGTTTAGTTAGCTTATAGTATCTGTCTTTGCGGGCAGCGAAAAGTAAAAGGTCGACCCTTTTGCCGGCTCAGAGGTAAAGCCGATGGTTCCACCCATTTGCTGCACTAATTCTTTGCAAATAGCTAAACCTAAGCCTGTGCCACCACTCTTGCGCTGATTAGAACCATCCGCCTGAGCAAAACGTTCAAAAATACGGGGGCGAAAAGCAGCAGGCACGCCTGCGCCAAAATCTGTTATTTCAAACAGCACCGTACCGCGTTGCCGGCGCGCTGTCACTAACACTGCTCCTTGTTGCGGTGAAAACTTAATCGCATTTGACAATAAATTGGTTAGCACCTGCTGCAACCGCAGTGAGTCAGCCAGCACGACTAAATCTGCAGCTATCGGCTGCAACTCAAAAGTGACCTGATGCTGGCTGGCAAAGGGTTGCAAATTATCAATGGCCTGCTGAATTTCTGACTTTACAGGCAGTGGCTGGATATCAAACGGCATTTTGCCAATAGCAAGTCAACATCCAGTAAATCATTAATCAGCTGTGCCAGGCGATCACTGTTACTGCCGGCTACTTGCATTAATTTCTTTAACTTTTCAGGCACTTGGTCTAATTTGCCAGAATTAAGCAAGGCAAGCGCGCCTTTAATTGCAGTTAACGGTGTTCTGAGCTCATGACTCACTGTCGAAACAAAGGCGTCTTTCATTTGCTGCAACTGCATCCGCTCGGTCACATCCTGCACCGAGCCGACCAGAATTTGATCTGGGTTTTCATCAACCGGCAGCAACCTGGCCAGTTCATGCACCCAACGGATAGCCCCGTCAGGGCGGATAATCCGGTGAACAACATCATGCAAACCCGTTTCAAGTGCACGTTGTTCACTGGCCGTAACCAGATCTTTGTCATCCGGGTGTAAGGTGCTTTTAAACAACGCGACACTAGGGGTAGTATTTTCATCAAAGCCAAAAATCTGGTAAATAACCGGCGACCACCACAATTCTCCCGTTACCAACGACGCTTGCCAAAAACCAATTAACGCCGTTTCACTGGCCATTTCCAGCCGCTGCTGGCTAAGCTTGTATTCTTTATTGAGCCGCTCCAGCTCTAAATAGTGCTGTTTTGAAGTGGTAATATCTTCAATATAGCCATGCCATAACGTGCTGCCATCAGGCATGCGCTCGGGCGTAGCACGGCCTGAGACCCAGGTTGGCTTTTTGTTATCCAGACAAACCCGGTACTGATGCTGCCAGAGTGACAAGTTTGCCGCTGATAGTTCGATACTGTTAGCCAGTCCAGCCAGGTCGTCCGGATGAATTTTACTGAAAATAAATGTCGCATCGTCTTTTACCTGCTCCGGCAAAGCACCATAAATTTTCTGAAGATTATTACTGGCGTAGGGAAAACATGCCCGGCCATCCGGCCACTGCTGATACTGATAAACAACGCCCGGTAACTGAGAGGTTAGCTTTAACAACTGTTGTTTCAATGTTTTTTCTTCAGTGATATCCAGAATAAAACCATCAAGAAAGTTCACTTCACCTTGCTCGTTATATTCTGCCCGACCACGCTCTTCTACCCAACGTATGGCGCCGCACTTATGAATAATCCGATATTGCAGTAACCAGCTTTGGTTATCTTTAATGGCCTGCCCCACAGCCAAATCTAATCGTTCGCTATCATCAGGATGAATAACACTGGCATAGCTACGAACTTCATTGTAAATAAAATCGCTGGCCGGATAACCGGAAAGCGGGTCGATGCTGCCGCTCATATATAACATGGTCCAGTCTTTATCGGCTTTACAGCGATAAGTAATACCCGGAATATTGGCGACCAAAGTCTGAAATTGATCGCGGCTGGCTTTTAGCTCCAGCTCAGCATGTTTTTGTTCGGTGATATCAGCGTGGGTGCCATACATCATTAGTGGCTTATTATCTTCGGTCCAGCTTACTACCCGTCCCCGATCATGTACCCATACCCAATGGCCATTTTTATGCTTCATCCGGCATTTACAGTCGTAAAAGGCTAACTGCCCCGCAAAGTGCTGCTCTAATAAACGACCAGAACCCGGCAAATCATCAGGATGCGCCAGGCCAAGCCAGGTATTAATATCTACCGGAGCCAGCTCGGCTAAGCTATAACCGACAATCTCTGCCCAGCGCTCGTTAAATACTGTTTCACCGGTTTGCACATTCCATTGCCAGGTACCAATACGGGTGCCTTCTGACACCGAGCGATACATTAATTCACTGGCAGCAAGTTGCTGATGCGACTGTTCCTGAAATCGGTCAGCAATTTCCTGTTCTATTACGTCGGCGAAATTCCGTAAAATCTGCCGCTCTGCTTCGGTTAACTGGCGTGGTTTTGGGTCAATAATACATAAGGTACCAATACACTGGCTGTTATAATGCAACGGCACACCGGCATAGAATCGGATGAACGGCGCACTGATAACCAGAGGGTTATCAGCAAAACGCGGATCCAGGCTGGCATCTGAGATTTCAAAAATATCGCGACCTAAAATGGCGTGACCACAAAAGGAGATATCTCTGCCTGTCTCACACGCTTGCAGTCCCTGGCGTGACTTAAACCACTGCCGGTTTTTATCAACCAGCGAAATAAGCACAATATCGGTAGCCAGACACTGCTGCACCAGTGAGGTTAATCGATCAAACCTGGGCTCAGCGGCAGTATCAAGCAACCCGGTGCAGATAAGAGCCTGCAACCGCATGTTTTCATCTGCTGGTATTATTGGTGGCTGCATTAGTTCTCCACAGAGCCTGTTACTTCAGCGGCAGTTTCAACTGGATTTTGGTCCGGCGCAGGACAACGGCTAAAGCTCAACCAGAAGGTTGTTTCCTGGCCAGGCACTGAAACAAAGCCGATATTACCGGCCATTTTCTCGGTGAGCTCTTTACTTATCGCCAGCCCCAGCCCGGTACCACCCTGCTGTCGCGTACTGGCTGCATCATTCTGGGCAAATTTCTCAAATATCCGATCTTTAAAATCATCAGCTATGCCTTCACCCAGATCAGTTACCTCAAGCCGGACAAAAGCTGAGTCGGCATGCATGCTAACTTTTACTATCGCATCAACGGGTGAGAACTTAATGGCATTAGATAACAAGTTGGTGACTACCTGAACAAAGCGGGCAGCATCTATTCTGGCAAATAACGGCTCTGCAGCAAAATCCGTTTGCAATATCACTTTGTACTGAGTGGCATAGCTGGAAATTTCATTAATGGCCTGGATCACCAGTGGCTGCAAAGACTGCACCTCTAATGACAGCTGGAACTTGCCGGCAGTCAGTTTTTCTATGTCCAGCAAATCATTGATTAAACGGCCAAGTCGTTTACTGTTGTTCTCGGCCAGTTGTAATAAGTTAGCTACCTTTGCCGGCAAGTCACCCAATCTGCCTGAGTTCACCATTCTTATAGCGGCATATAAGGATGTTAATGGTGTACGCAACTCATGACTTACGGTAGAGATAAATTCGTTCTTCAGCTTTTCATTACGATGACGCTCAGAAATATCTTTTGCCACCCCTAAATAGCCGGTGATAACCCCGGACTGATTCAAAATAGGTGTGACCGTCAGAGATACTGGCAAGCAGCTGCCGTCTTTACGAACATAATGCCATTGCCGGGTTTCAGTGCCTTGCTGCTCAGCAAGCACCACAAAAGCCCGAAAACCTGTAATTGGCTGTTGTAGCTGCGCTGTTAACTCTTGCGATCGTTGCGTGACCTCGTCCGCCACATGCAGGATAGCCGGTGATTGCTTACCAACTAATTCTGCCGCGCTGTAACCCAGCATCCTTTCTGCCCCGCGGCTGAAATAACTGATAATCCCCTCCTGGTTAGTGGCAATAATAGAAAAATCGGAAGCCGCAGCCAGAATGGCTTCAAGCTGACTATTAGCCTGCTGCAATTGTTTGGTTTGCTCATTAACTTTTCGTGCCAGCTCAGCTTCGTTCGCTTTGCCAATGGTAAAAGCGGCAGCTAACTCCCGGCTCATAGCCTGCAAGTTTTGCCCCAGCGTATTATATTCTTCAACTTTACTGGTCGGAATGTCAGTATCAGCGCCGGCCGCAATACTGGACTTCAGTTTTTCACTGGCCAGCGCCAGCCTTCGCAATGGCAGACTTATCACTCTGCTCAGCCAGTTAGCCACCAAAGTGACCAGCAATAAAAACGCCACTAGCAGGGTTAGCTGGCGGGCACTATCCTGTTCAAGTTTAGCCATCACCTCCATGGCACTGTATTCAATTATAATAGCGCCAATGCCCGGCACGGTTAAAGGGTGTTGCACAATAACAAAGCGACTCTGGCTCCAGCGCTGTAAAAGCGGCGACACACCTTCAGGCTGCCAGTGCGAAAAACCTGGCTCTGGAATCGAATTTACCATGCTATCCAGGCTTGTGATTAAGCCTGCGCTATTTAGCACGCTGCCGTTGCTATCGAACAACAGCACACCGACACTATCATCAGGTAACAATAGATCCAGCAACGCAGTGACCTCAGCAGTTGTAAGCTGGTCAACTGGCCCTTGCACTTGCAGTTGTTTTTGCAAAGTAGCGGCTAACAATTGCAGCCTTTGCTCAACACTGGATACGTATTCAGCCTGCTGCTTCCGTGCATCGATTAACAAAGGAATACAGCCGGCAAATAACGTTAAGGCAATCAGAATATGGAATAACAACTGGCGTAAACTAATTAACGGCAACATAAAAAAGCGGCCAACCCAATGTTGCGACTGCAATACCAATATCAACAAGCTGGCAAGTAAGGTGTTAAACACACCATTGATCATCTGTTTGAGTGCTATAAGCACAGCGGTTTGCCATTTGACATCCAGGCCGTATGCATACAACAGGCTGACGGCTGGCAAGCCAACGCATAACCAGAACAACACATCCTGCTTTACCAGACTAAGACCGTTATCCGGCCGCCAACGCCAGCTTAACCAAATAATTTCAGCGGTAAAAATCAACCAGGCATAAGGATGGCCCCAGATAAATAACGTAACAGAAGCAGCCACGCAACCAACTGCAATAGCAGCTGAACGCCCCAACAGCAACAATGCCAGTACTGCGATGGCTGAGCCAAAAATAAATTCAACACTGAAAAATAACGGTAGCCGGGTGTAATTTAAACCTACCGCAGCTAACCCAAACAGTAGTAATAACAACAAATACCTGAGGCGGGGCTCAGTATTTATGCCTTGCTTAGCCATATTGGTCATAATGCCTACCCTCTGACCCGCGATCTAGGAAGTGATGTGTTGTTGATACAGTTTGCTAAGGGTGTCGCCCAGTTCCATTGGCTCAAACGGCTTTTCGATAATGCCAATCGCGCCGACATCTAAGTACCGTTGTCTCTCAGATTGTTGTATTTTTGCGGTCATAAACACCACTGGTGTGGTTTTCAGCGAAGGTAGCTGACGCAGCGCAGCCAGCGTTTGCAGACCATCCATCTGCGGCATCATCACGTCCAGTAAAATAAGCTGCGGGGCAAAAGCCTCTGCCTGGGCTAACGCACTTTGACCACTGTCACAGCTTAACAAAGTAAAGCCAGCAACATCAGTTAGCGCAATTTCTGCCACAGTCCGGATAGACTCATCGTCTTCTACATGCATTACTCTTTCTAACGCCATTTGCAGCCTCCTGTTATGACAAATTAAGAATTTTTTTCATTGGTTACCTCTTACTGCCAGCGGAGCGGTAAACCAGAAAACAGCACCACCGGCTGCGCTTTGCTGATAACCTATCTCACCGGCCATTAATTCTGTGAGCTGTTTACAAATCGACAAGCCTAAACCCGCCCCTTCATAATCCCGGCTTGCTGCGCCATTCTGTTGCCTGAATTGGCTAAACAACAAAGGTGCAAAATCCTTAGATACTCCTGGCCCTTCGTCTACAATACTTACTTTTACAAAGGACGTGGCTATTTCAGTATGAACTTTTATCACACTTTTAGCGGGCGAAAACTTTTGAGCGTTCGACAGTAAATTAGACATAATTTGTAAAAACCGACCGGCATCTGTCTGAACAGCGATATCCGACGGCGGCAGACTTAGCACTATTTGTATCTGCTTTTCCGGCAGGTAATGCTGCTGTTCCTGGCTTGCCTGTTGCAGCAGGCTTGTTAAAGATGCCGTTTGGATGTTTACAGACATCTTACTGGCAGACAGTTTTGAGAAATCTAAAATATCTACAATTAGTTGCTGTAATCTGCCGGCATTTTTTACGGTGAGATCTATTAGATTCTGGCTTTGCGCTGTGAAAACAGACTTCTTATCATTACTCAGAAGTTTAAGCGCGCCAAGAATAGAGGTTAGCGGCGTCCTGAGTTCATGACTGACATTGGCAATAAAATTATCCTGCAAGACCTGATACTGCTTACGTTGCTGGATATCAGTGACAATAACAATAAACCTGAATGCTTGTAATGTGGTAAATGGTTCCAATTGTCTTAACTGCACCTGCACATCAATTTTCTGACCGTCGGTTAACTGCAACATCGATTCAAAATCATGCGTCAACATCGGCTGCACAGTAGCATCGACTCCAGACGGCGAAGAAAAAGCGTGTAGTAAGTTGTCTGGTAAGCAAAGCCAGTCAACGATGCGACTGTTGATCAGCGCTTCAGGTGCTGTTTTGAAAATCAGCCCGGCACCACTATTGGCAAAACGGATACTGCCATCCGCAGCAAGTGCCAGAATGCCAACATCTTTGACGCCATCCATAACCGTTTGCAGAGTTTGCCTGCCAGAGTCAGCCTCTGTAGCAAACTCTTGTATTTGCTGCCTGTTTTTTAATAACTGCTGCTCAAATTCAGCCCTGTGCTGAGCCGGCAGCATAACCCAGCGAAAGCAGGCTATTTCGCCAAACAATCCTTGTTTGGCATTTAGCAGCATCGGAATTTGAGTTGATGCTGCGCCGTTAACTTGCAGATATATTTCTTTCACCTCGCCCTCGTTGCGTAGCATTGGTAAAATGTGCGTTTGCAAAAAAATCTGGCCCGCACGAGGGAGTATGTGTTCCAGCCTGTCAGGCAGTGCAACCTCTGTTAAACTAAAGGCAGTTTGTGCCCACTGATTAATAAACAGAATAGCGCCTTCGGTATCAGTCACTATTACCGCACAGGGTAACGCATTCAGTTCACCCAGATTGTTCAACAGTTGAGTTCCTGCTGCAAAAAGCGCTGCATGGCCTCAATCACTAGCGCCGGATGACTCATATGCGCAGCATGTCCAGCCACATCAAGAATAGCAAATTGACTATCTTTTATCTGCTGGTGGACAAATTGCCCCACTTCAACTGATGCCAGGGCGTCTTCTTTGTGCTGCAATATCAATGTCGGTACTACAAGTCTGGCAAAATCGGTTCTGTTGTCGGAAAAAAAAGTAGCATGGGCAAAGTGCCTGGTAATAACAGGGTCGGTAGAACAAAAACTGTCGGATAACTGGCCGGCAATCTGCGGCTCAGCGCCGGCACCTGCGACAACAGGCGCAAGATAATTAGCCCAGCCAAGGTAATTTTGATCCATCAGCTCTATTAAGCCTGCTAAATCTGCCTGTTCAAACCCGCCTTGGTAATCAGGCGGAACATTCAGAAAACAAGGTGAGGGACCAAGTAAAATCATTGATTTAAAAAGCCCTGGCCTGCGGTTAGCCGCCAGAATGCCTATACTGCAACTTACTGAATGGCCGACAAAAATAATATCAGCAGATAACGACAACGCATCACAAATTTCAAGTATATCTTCAGCATAACCGTTAAGGCTGGCATAACGCGAAAAGCTGTACTGACTGATATCTGACTGGCCACTACCGACAAAATCAAACAGAATTTGTTGGCTGCAATGTTCAAAAGCGGGGGTAACAGCAGCCCACATTGCCTGGCTGCAGCCAAAACCGTGCGCATACATAATAATTGGAGCGTTTTTTGAACCCGTTACTTTTACATTGTTTCTTTTCAGGACATTCATAATGCTCTCCGGCAGCGATTCTGACATCAGTAACCTCTAAAAAAGACGGCCAGGCAGCGATTAACACGCAGATTAGCTGAATATAACTGCTGCAATAAGTGAGCGCCAGCAATCTAAGCACTTAGTTGATCCAGCAGATACACCAGATGCTGATACTCCAGTCCGCTATGCCGCGATAAACCAATTTCACAGGTACGGCTACTCGACACCCCCCGTGAGCACTTACTTACCTGCGCCGCTAAGTTTGATAGCGCCGACGCATTCAGTTCTGGCAATACAAAGCCTTTATCGCCGGCAAAACCACAACAACTGATCCCTTCGGGTATCACCACCTGCCCGGTACAGGCGGCGGTTAATTGCTGTAGTTTTTCGCTCTGGCCCAACTGGCTGGCGCTACAGCTAATATGCAACGCCACCGGCTCGGCCTGCGGGGTAATGGTGAGTTTCGGTAACACGTGCTGATACAGAAAGTCGACGCTATCAATTATCGTCAAACGTGGGTCCAGCTTGCCCTGCAGCGTTAAACTACAAGGGCTGCTGTCAGAATAAATTGGGATCTGACCCCAATTACTCTTTTGCATTAACCATTGGTTTAATTCGTGTTGCTTTTGCTCAGCCGCAGCAAACTGGCCTTTTGACTGAAACGGCATACCACAGCACTGGCTGGCCAACCCCTCAGCAATAATCAGCTGATAACCGGCTTTGGCCAGTAAGTCAGTACTTACCTGCATTAAGCTGCGGCTGTCCTGGCTATTAGCTTGCGGCGTCATGACCCGGCTGCTGCAACTGGCCAGATAGATCACTGGCGTAAGGGTGATGTCTGCCAGCGTGGTGTTATAAGTGGCTGTTAGTTTTTTACGACTAACCGTAGGCATAGCTTGGTGCCAGCCGGGTAACACCTTTTTGAGAAGCTGCCCGGCCTTCAGGCCAACACGCGCCATGGCGCTTACAGCGGCAAAATGGCGTGCCATAACAGCCGCCACACCCTGCCAGCGCCGGTTGTTATCAGCACGAAGCGCCCGGGTTAAATCACCGGTATTAATGCCTACCGGACAAGCGGTACTGCACATACCACAGGCAGCGCAGGTATCATTACCGGCATACTGATAGGCTTTACTCAGTGCCTTCAGTCGGGTTGAGTCCTCAGCCGTCGCCTGCAGGCGCGAAATTTCCCGCTGGGTGACAATGCGCTGGCGTGGCGTCAGCGTCATGTTCCGGGACGGACAAACCGGTTCGCAAAACCCGCATTCAATGCATTTATCCACTAACGGATTCGTTGCCGGTAGTGGCTTTAAATTCTGCAAATGCAATTGCGGGTTATGACTAAGTACCACTTCTGGGTTAAGAATATGCTGCGGGTCTAACAGCTTTTTTAACCTCCACATTAGCTGATAAGCAGCGCTGCCCCACTCCAGCTCAACAAAAGGCGCCATATTACGGCCCGTGCCATGCTCTGCTTTCAGCGAGCCGCCAAATTCCACTGCCACCAGCTGTGCCACCTCCTGCATAAAACTGTCATAACGTAGTACCTCCGCGGGGTCATCAAAGCCCTGGGTAAATACAAAATGCAGGTTGCCCTCTAAGGCATGACCAAAAATAATGGCTTCGTCATAACTGTATTTGGTGAATAATTGCTGCAGCCGCGCCACACCGGCAGCCAGTTGCGCCAGTGGAAAGGTGACATCTTCAATAATCACCGTGGTGCCTGTTTCACGCACCGCGCCCACTGCCGGAAAGGTCCCCTTGCGGATAGCCCACAGCTGATTGTAAACGACCGGATCAGTGCTGAAATCAACCTGTCGCTCCAGTTCAAAACCCTGCACCACCGCCCGTAACTCAGCGAGTTGCTGTTGTAAGGTCTGGCTTGATACTGCGGTGCTTTCAATCAGTAAAGCACAGGCATTATCGGATACCTGCTTCACCCAATCCGGCATGCCAGCTTTGTGCTCGACGGAGCGCAAACTGCGCCGGTCTAACAGCTCCACCGCCGATACCGGCAGCGGCTTTAATACGTTTACCGCCTGACAGCATTGCTCGACCGAAGGAAACACCAGCAGGCTACTGGCCCGGTGCGGATAATCGGGCACGGTGTTGTAGGTTATGGCGCTGATAAAACCCAGGCAGCCCTCAGAGCCGACCATCAGGTGAGTCAGAATATCAATCGGATCGGTAAATTCGGTTAAGGCATTCAGCGAAAAACCGGTGGTATTTTTTAAACGGTATTTATGGCGGATTCTGGTGCACAGGGTTTCATCAGCGCGGGTTTGCTCTGCTAGTGCCGACAATGCAGCCAGCAACTGTGCATGGCTATCTTTGAAAGCAGCGACACTGGCGCTGTCTTCGGTATCCAGCACGGTGCCATCAAACAGTACTAGCCGCATCGCTGCCAGGGTATTAAAGCTGTTATGGGCGGTACCGCAGCACATACCGCTGGCATTATTGGCGACAATGCCGCCAATTTTACAGCTATTGATCGATGCCGGATCGGGGCCGATTTTACGCTGAAATTTTGTCAGCACACTGTTGGCCGCGGCGCCAATTACCCCGGGCTGCAAACGAATTTGCTCGCCCAGGCCACGCACCTCGCGCTGCTGCCAGTTCTCACCCAGCACCAGCAACACTGAATCGGTAACCGCCTGGCCGGATAAACTGGTACCCGCCGCCCGGAATGTAATCGCCACCTTGTGCTGATTCGCCAGCTTTAGCAGCGCCACCACCTCAGCCTCAGATTCTACCCGAAGTACTAATTTTGGTAATAAGCGATAAAAGCTGGCATCAGTGCCATAAGCCAGGGTAGCAAGAGGATCGTCAAAATAACGCTCAGCGGGGATCAGCTGTTTAACGGCCTGAAAAAACTGCGGTGGCATGCAAACCTCTGGCGACAAAACACTTAACTTAGACTAACTGATAAAACGCTAACAGCAGAGTAGTTGCAGAAACTTTTTTAACTTTAAAGCTTAGCGCTTTTCCATTAAATATCGTCTCGAGTGAATATCTGCCGGCAATTACGAACAGTCAAAATGCGGATCTCATGGCTCAGGCTGTATATTATCCGATAGTAACCAAAAATAATTTCGCGATAATCAGCATTTAGCAGTTCAGGCACTACGCGGCCCATTTCAGGCATAGTTGCCAACAACTGAGCTTTATCGAATACATCATTGACCCAACGCCCAGCAGCAACGGGGTCATCCAGCGCAATAAATTCTGCTGCATCAGTCAGCTTTTCCAAAGCTAAAGGGGACCAAACAACATTCATCTTTAATCAAACCAGCTTCATTTTTTAATGCGGCCCAATACTTGTGCACGGGCATCTTCATTTAACACACCGGCACCTTGCGCAAGCTGAGTTTCTGCAACGCGCATTTCCTCCAAAAGCTCAATCTTTTCCTGCATAGCTTCGTACTCAGACACGTCCAGCACCACTGCTACCCCTTTCCCGCGCTGGGTAATAATCAGTGGGCGCCGTGTTTCGTTAATCTGCTTTATATAAGAAGCAACACCAGCACGAAACTCTGATAGCGGCTGAATATCCTGATCAAAACGTATCCGACTCATAGTAGACTTCCAACAGTACAAAATTACGTACAAATATTAGTCCAAAAAATTCCAGCTGGCAACGACCTCAAAGTCTTTATCAGTTTAAGGATTGATATTACTCAACTACTTTTCGGACCCCGCCGGCACAATTGCAATGCCAAACCCCAGGGATCACGCAGCATGGCCAGGTGCGAGCCATCTGCCAGGTGTACATCGGTAACATGGCTGGCGCCTGCTGCTATTAAGCGGGCGCTGTCGATGCCCGGATCGGCAGATACCAACGCCAGGTGCAATACCAGAGGGTCCATCTCCGGGTAATCCGGTACCTTATCGGCCGGGTTGCAGTAGATTTCGACCATCATCACCCCGCTATCATCAGCCAGAAAATGGGTTTGCGCCGGGTCATTCAGGGCCCGTTTTAAACTAAAGCCTAAATGCTCGATATACCAGCTAGCCATTTGTTGTGGCTGTGCCACGTTAAAGGCGACGTGTTCAATACGCATAAATCCGGGTTCCTGTTACTGATTTTCTGTTAAATGAGACTCTGCAGGGAGAGGGTCTGCTGACGTATTTTTTAGTGGAATAAAGCTATCCAGCCAGTCGTTAATATTATCCGCCGGTACGTTTAACGGCCGATGTACCGGGGTAATTTGCGGATAGCCGCCCACTTGCTGTTGACTATCGATAATCCGGCCATCACGGTTATAGTAGCTTTGCACTATGCGTTTATCGATAGCATCACGCTGCCAATAGCGGGCACCGATAGCGGGCGACAGTTGTTGCTCCAGATCTTTGGCGGCGAGAACGTTAATTCCCTTCGGCCACGGCGGTGGCTTGGCTAAACGGTTAATCACGCCCATAGCCTCATACATCGCATTATCATCAAGGTTAAAGGTCAGGTTGTCCTGCAGGTAGGCATCACCATGATAGGACACCAGGGCCAAATCCGAATATGAATCGCGGCCATAACGCAACAGATTACCCACTACGGCGACCTGCGGATTCTTTGGGGTAAAAGCTGTGTGTTTCCATTCATTGTCAATAAAACCCAGCTTTACCGCATTAGCGTCGGCGTTATAGATAATGTTATTTAGCACCACGCCGGTGGTATGGGCTTTAAAATAGGGGTTACGCCGGGCGTTGTGGGCGAACAGGTTGCCGATAAAAGCAATATGCTGGCTAAAGTCATGCACCAGCGCGCCTTTGCTATGTTTACCTTTAATGTGGGTGGCGTAATCCAACGCTTCAGCCAGAATATTATAGCGAAAGGTAATATGCTTCGACGTCGCTTCAGGCCCTTTGTCACGGGGTCCGGACGCTGATACCAGCTCGTCGGTAGCCCAGCTTATTGAGTTATGCTCGATTAGCACATTACAGGCATCTTTACCGGTAACCGCTATGCCGTCGGTGTCCCAGCCAACCCGCTTAGCCAGACCGGCGTCGCCGGGCCGGATATGCAGATGGCGGACAATCACATCATGGCTGACAATCCGCAAACCACCTTTAATCAGGGTTATTCCCGGATCAGGGGCTGTTTCACCAGCAACGGTCAGAAACGGCTCACTGATCTCAAGATTACTCTGACCAAGATCAATTACCCCGGCCACTTCAAATACCGCTATTCGCGGCCCACTTGCAGCCAGTGCTGCGGCCAGCGAACCTGGCCCGGCGGGGTTAAGATTGCTAACTTTCAGTACAGCGCCGCCACTGCCACCTGGAGTATCCAGGCCAAAATTACGGCAATGCTCACCGGCCAACACGACTACTGGCATCGCCAGCAGCATTGCCAGGCTCACGCTCAAGGAAGAACATAAGCGAAAGCCGCGGCTGCTCAAAACAAAAAATCCGTCGCTAAAAAGTTCGAGCTGCGGGCTTTGACCATTTGTTTGACAAAATCGACGTCGCCATCCTGATACTTAGCAGCCACCAGGCTTGGAGTCGAGAACTGGCGCAGCGCATCGACTACCGATAAGGTGCCTTCGGCGGAGTCTTTGCGGCCGTTAAACGGAAAGCTATCAGGCCCGCGCTGACACTGGCTGTTAATATTGATCCTTCCCACCTGGTTAGCGAAGATATCTACCAGCTCGCCGACCTGCTGCGGGTTCTGGCCAAAAATACTCAGCTGCTGACCAAAGTTGGAGTTAACCACATAGTCAATAACTTCGCTGATATCATCAAACGGCACCACCGGCACCAGCGGCCCGAATTGCTCCTCAGCGTACAAGCGCATGTCGCTGCTAACCGGATACAGCACCGCCGGCTGAAAAAACGATGCCACGCTGCTGCCACCGCCCGGGTTTTGCAGTTTGGCGCCTTTACTGAGCGCATCTTGCAATAACTCAGTTAAAAAGCCGGTTTTACCGGGCTCAGGCAATGGCGTGATGGTTACGCCGGTCTGCCACGGCATACCAGCAGTCAGCGCGCTGACTGCTGCGGTTAATTTGCTGACAAACTCATCAGCAATGCTACGTTGTACAAACAGAATTTTTAACGCCGTGCAGCGCTGGCCATTAAACGATAAGCTGCCGGCCACACATTCTTTAACGGTGCGGTTCATCTCAGCATCGGCCAACACGATGGCCGGGTTCTTTGCGTCCAGGCCTAATACTGCACGCAGCCGGTGTGGCTTGGGGTGCATCCGTTTTAAATCACTGGCGCCTTTATTGGTGCCGATAAAGGCAAAGACATCGATTTTGCCACTGGCCATCAGCGCGCCCACAGTTTCGCGGCCGCGGCCGTAAATAATATTAATGACCCCGGCCGGAAAGCTTTGTAAAAAAGCCTGCAGTAATGGCTGAATCAGCAGTACGCCATATTTGGCAGGTTTAAAAATCACGGTATTACCCATAATCAACGCCGGAATAAGGGTGGTGAAGGTTTCATTTAGCGGGTAGTTAAAAGGCCCCATACAAAGCGCTACGCCAACCGGTACACGGCGAATTTTGCCTAAGCTGCCCTGCTCAATAATAAAGTGGCTGGCATCGCGGTCTTGCTGTTTTAAAGCGGCAATGGTGTCGCGAATGTAATCGCAGGTGCGGTCAAATTCTTTGGCGGCATCGGCATAAGGTTTGCCAATTTCCCACATCAGCAGTCGCACCACTTCGTCGCGCTGCAACTGCATTAACCCCAGAAACTTTTCAACATGCTGTATTCGCTCCAGCACGGGCATGCTGGGCCAGGCGCCACGGCCTAAGTTGTAGGCTTTAACGGCGGAATCCAAAGCAGCTAATGCGGCCTGTTCGTCCAGTAATGGCGTATGGCCCAGTAACACCTGGGTTAAGCTGTCGCCATCGCGAATATGCACCGGACTCAGCACCGGGCTTAGCTCACCGGCCCAGCTTAACAGTTCGCCATTAATCAGGTATTCACGCTGGGTGATCAGCGCATTGTGGGCAAACTGGGCCGGAATATCGGCTGCTTGCGGAAACAGTGTTGCTAAACTCATGCTTTACTCCTTCTAACAATAAAATTGCCTTGGTTGTTAGTCAGGGTCAGATGTATCGCTTGTCCGGCTTTTCGCCGGATCTTTGTTGTTCAATTGTGGTGGCAGGCTTCACAGCTAAGGGAACGCAAAGACGTCGTGAATACTTCCCTGTAGACTCCTCTGCCGCTTCCCTGCGGCAGACGCTTTGCTATACCCTTAGCTGCTTCGCTTTGATAGTTCGACGACACACCAATCGTTCGAAGTGATGCCGGAAAAAGCTAAGCAGACCGTCTCCCGCTTGGATGCGGACAAATTCGTCTGGAACGAATTTGAACAGCTCCGCTGGCCCATCGGGCAAACTTCATGGATGAAGTTTGTAACAGAGCCCCCACGGATGGGTTTACGGCGTGTCTGCGTGCTTTATTGCGGCGTCACCGCACACAACTCAACTAATGGTGCTAGCTCACTTCACAAAACTAGATGGCCGGTGCTTCGCCCAGAAGCCATTAAAATGCTCTTTACTGACAATGGCGCCGGTATGCTCAACCACAAAACCTGCCAGGCGGGCGGCAAACTTTACTGCCTGCTGTGGGGCAATGCCGCCCAAGCGGGCGGCTAAGTAACCGCCATTAAAAGAATCGCCAGCTGCGGTGGTGTCCACCACTTTCTTCACCGGGTGGGCCATAGCGCTAAAACACTCTTGTTTAAAGCGGCCGTTAATGCCGTTTTTGCCGTCTTTAACAATAATTTCAGTGACCCCCAGCTCAGTTAAATGCTCCACCACCTGGTCGGTACGCTCGGCATCAAACAGTGCTTTGTGGTCATCCAGCCCCGGCAAGGCCACGTCGGCCAAACGGTAAGCCTGTAAAATAGCCGCTTTGGCAGTATCGGCGTTGGGCCATAGCGCAGGCCGGTAGTTGGGATCGAACACGATCTGGCTGCCATCCTGCTTTAACTGCTCTATCAGGGTAAATAACGTAGTGCGGTCGGCATCCGATAAAATCGCCAGGGTAATACCTGAAAAATAAAACATATCGCAGCCTTTGAGCGCTTCGTAATTGCTTTGCGCCATAAAGCATTGCACCACCTGCTTGGCCGCTGAGCTGTCACGCCAGTAAACAAAACTGCGCTCGCCAAAGGCATCGGTGTTAATCATGTACAAGCCAGGCCGGGCGGTTTTACTGCGCAACATCAGTTTGGTATCAATTTTTTCCCGCTCTACCGCCCGTACCAGCTTGTCACTGATCCGGTCGATGCCCACTGCAGTGAAAAACTGCACGTCTAATGGCACCTCACAGGTGCGTTTTAAGTAGACGGCGGTATTAAACACATCGCCGGCAAAATTCTGGTGATAAACATTGTCGACCAGCTGAAACAGCTCGACCATGCACTCGCCCATAATAACGATACGTTTTGTCATTCGATGCTCCTCAGGCGGCGGCTTTTAGTTTATTGGCAATAGCGGTGGCCTGTGCCGCCAGCTGGCTTATTTGCTGCCACTGCCCGGCTTTAACCATAGCAGCTGGGGTTAACCAGGAGCCACCTGCTACAAACACATTCGGCAGTGCCAGAAAATCCGCCAGATTATGCTGGCCAATACCACCGGTAGGGCAAAACTGCACCTGCTGAAAAATGCTGCTTAGCGCCTTTAGCATGTCAATGCCACCGGATAAATGCGCCGGGAAAAACTTCACTTCAGTAAGACCATATTCAAACGCCATCGCTATTTCTGATGGGGTAGCCACGCCTGGCGCAAATGGCAGACCGCAGTCGATCATCGCTTCCAGTAATTTTGGCGTACTGGCCGGACTGACCAGAAACTGGGCACCGGCGTTTTTGGCAGCAGTGGCGTCACTTGCAGATAAAATAGTACCAGCACCAACCAGCAATTCAGGTAATGCCTTACGGATAGCAGTAATGCCAGCCAGCGCCTCCGTGGTACGCAGTACCACTTCCACTGAGCCAATACCGCCGGCACTCAGTGCTTTGGCAATATTAACGGCCTCAGCCGGGGTATCAGCCTGAATAATAGGCAGCAATGCCGGGCCTTTGACCACAGATGACAATAACGCCGGTAAATGTGTAACAGGTAAAGATGACATTAACGCGCTCCTGCAGCGGCCGCAGGCAGTGCCTGGCGGGTAACAATTTGGTGATAGGCAGCAACGACTGCCTGTTGAAATTCAGGGTTTAGGCTAAGCCCGGGCGGGAACACGGCATCGACTGCCAGAAATAACGGCACGTCAATCTGCGCTTTACCGCTGCACTGCGCCGCAACGGCCAGCAATGGCTCGGCCAAAGGGTCGACCAGTTTTTCGTTATCGTTATAACGCTTAACAATAAAACGGCACCAGGCGGCAATGGCATAGGCCAGTTTGGCAATGGGCTGGCCTTTAGCTAAGTTATCGCTGATGGCAGGCAATACCCGCATTGGCAATTTTTGCGAGCCGTCCCAGGCAATTTGCGAGAGTAAATGGCGGATAGCCGGGTTACGAAAGCGCGCTAAAATATCCTGGCTGTACTGCTTTACATCCAGCTCTGCCGGCGCTTTAAACGAGGGTATCAGCTCGTCAGTAATCATTTGCTCAATAAAGTCAACCAGTTGCGGGTCCTGCATGGCATCAAACACAGTTTCGTAGCCGAGCAGACTGCCAACATAGGCCAGGGTGGAGTGCGGCGCATTTAACAGCCGCAGTTTGGCTTTTTCAAATGCGCTAACATCCTGGGCGTAAATGACTCCGGCTTGCTGCCAGGCCGGGCGGTCGGCGGGTAAAATATCTTCGATAACCCACTGTACAAAGGCCTCGCGTTTAATTGGCCAATTGTCGGTTAAATTCAGCACCTCTGTCACCTGCGCACGCAGGGCATCGTCGGTGGCCGGGGTAATACTGTCGACCATGGTGCAGGGACAAATAAGTTGCTGCGCCAGCCAGTTGGCGACTGTTGCATTTTTCTGCTCAGCATAAGCAATAATAGCGCCGCGCAGCTTATGACCGTTGTCGGTCAGGTTGTCACAACTTACAACGCAAAAGGGCGCAATATTGGCCTGATAGCGCGCGGCAAGCGCGCTGAATAACATGCCAACAGCAGTTATGGGCTGCGAGGTGCCGGTTAAGTCCTGTTGAATTTGCGGGTGCTTTAAATCCAGTTTACCGGCATTATTCAGGCAGTAGCCTTTTTCAGTAATGGTTAGCGTCACATATTTGGTGCTGGCGGCCGTTAAGCGGGCCTGTACTTGCTGATATTGTTCGCTGGCAATCAATACTTCCGCTACTGAACCAATAACCTGATAGCTTTGCTCGGCATCCAGCACCGCCAGCGTATAAAGACCATCTTGCGGGCTTAACGCCTGGCTAACGTCTGGTGAGCGCATCGACACGGCACTAATGGCCCAGTCGCCGCCAAATTGCAGGGCCTGCTCGGTATACCAGGCCTGATGGCCACGGAAAAATGCGCCGGGGCCAATATGGACTATGCCAATTTTTGGCTGTTGCTCTGCCAACCTGTAAGCTGGAATAGGCAGTTTGCCGTTCAGGCTGGCCAGGGTTTGATTGTTTAGTTGTTTCATGGTTATTCCTGCTTATTGTGCAGTGTTGGCTCCACTCAGTAACAGCACACAAAGACGCCGTAAACCCATCCGTGGGGGCTCCTCTGCCGCATCCATGCGGCAGACGCTTTGTTTAGCTGTTACTGAGCTGCGCTTGCAATATCGGTGTAAATTTCACAAAGCGTTATTCGCTGCTACTGAGCTGCGCTTGCGATATTGGTGTAACTTTCACAAAGCCAGTTAGTTCAACTGGTACGCTTTTTTCACTAAGCCATACGTCAGCTCATACGCCAGCTCATGGGCTTCGGCTTCTGTTAACCGGTGCTCCGCCACTAAACCAGCCAGGAAGCGACAGTCAATTCGCCGCGCTACATCGTGCCGGGCCGGTATCGATAAAAAGGCCCGGGTATCGTCGTTAAAGCCAACGGTATTGTAAAAACCGGCGGTTTCCGTCACCTGATGCCGGAACCGCAACATACCTTCCGGGCTGTCGTGGAACCACCAGGCCGGGCCCAGTTTTAATGCCGGGTAATGGCCAGCCAACGGTGCTAACTCGCGGGCGTAAGTGGTTTCGTCCAGGGTAAATAAAATAATATTCAGGCCCGCTTCGTTGCCATATTTTTGCAGCAACGGCTTTAAGTTGCTGACAAACTCGGTTGGGCTCGGAATATCGGCCCCTTTATCCGGGCCAAAGCGCTCAAAAATCACTTTGTTATGGTTGCGGTGGGCACCCGGATGAATTTGCATGGTCATGCCATCTTGCAGGCTCATGCCAGCCATTTCGGTCAGCATCTGGCCACGGAATAGCTCGGCATCAGCGCTACTGGCATCGCCAGCCAGGCAACGTGCAAACAAGGCTGCTGCGTCACTTTCGTTTAAATCGGCAGTAATCGCAGTCGGGTGACCATGATCGGTGGCGGTGGCGCCATGCTCACGGAAAAAGGCCCGGCGCTGACGCAGTGCAGCCAGGTACCCCTGCCAGCTTTGGGTATCTTCACCGGTCAGCTCGCCCAGTTTCGCCACATTGGCAGCAAAATCAGCGCGGTCGGCGTCAACCACATCATCCGGCCGAAAGGTGGTAATCACTTTATGCTCGTAACCACTGCCTTTAAGTTTGGCGTGGTGTTTTAAGTCATTTAACGCACCTTCAGTAGTCGCAATCAGTTCGATGTTAAAGCGGTCCAGCAAGGCGCGCGGCTTAAATTCTGGCTTGGCCAGCTGTTCGTTAATGCTGTCGTAGTAGTGATCAGCCGTTTGCTCGCACAAACTGTCTGCCAAGCCGAATACTTCCGAAAACACGCTGTCGAGCCAGATACGTGACGGCGTGCCACGAAACAGATAGTAATGCCTGGCAAAGATCTGGAAAATTTTCCGGTAATCTGTTTCCACCACGGCACCATCTTTACGGCGAATACCCAGCTGTTCCAACTTAATGCCCTGGCTGTATAGCATGCGGAATACATAGTGATCCGGCAGCAGCAATAGCGCGGTAGCATTGTCAAAGTTGGCGTTATCGGCAAACCAACTCGGGTCGGTATGGCCATGTGGGCTGACGATCGGTAAGTTTTTAACATGCTGATACAGCCGCCTGGCGATATCCCGCTGCACAGGATCTGACGGAAATAACCTGTCGGGATGAAGTTCTAATGGCTGTACCGGTTTTTTCTCTGTCATATTCAAATCCTGTTTCACTGTTATCAATGTCGTTTTGGCCCCGCCAGGGCTGAGTTAACTAGGCTGTTATAGCGTCGCTTTTTATAACGTCACTTTTTATAACGTCACGCCGTTTTTCCAGATGGCGATTTCGCGATTGTCGGTTTGTTCATTGCGGGTAGTTTTACCCGACGCCACCTCCAGCAGGTAACTGAAAAACTGCTGGCTGAATTCGGTCGCGTCCTGGTCCTTTTTCAGTAAACCGCCCGCGTCATAATCAATCCACTGCGGTTTACGCCCGGCCAGCGCCGAGTTGGAGGAAATTTTTACGGTAGGTGCCGGAAAACCAAGCGGTGTGCCACGGCCTGTGGTAAATAACAGCAGGGTCGCACCGGCGGCAGTTAATGCCGTGGAGGAAACCGCATCATTGCCAGGGCCTTCCAGTAAGGTTAAGCCACTTTGGCTGGCCATTTCACCGTAACGAATAACCTGTTTTACTATGGCTGAACCCCCCTTCTGAATCGCACCAAGTGATTTTTCTTCTAAGGTTGTCAAGCCGCCATCTTTATTGCCCGGGCTCGGGTTCTCATACACTGGTTGCTTGTTATCGATAAAGTACTGTTTAAAGTCGTTAACCAGAGTAACGATATCGCCAAACACCTGCTCGTTGGCCGCACGGGCCATAAATACCTGCTCGGCGCCAAACATTTCGGGGGTTTCGGTTAGCACCACCTTGCCGTTGGCGGCTGCCACTAAATCAGCAATCCGGCCCACTAACGGGTTAGCGGTTAAGCCGCTTAAGCCATCAGAGCCGCCGCATTTCATGCCAACTACTAAATCAGACACCGGGCAGGCCGTGCGCTTGTCGTTGCGCATTTGTGCCACTAACTCGGCAACGGCTTCCAGGCCCTGTTCTATTTCATCTTCTACCTGCTGGGCATTAAATGAGCGAATGCGACTGTGATCGACACCCGGGCTGGCTGCCAGCAGTTTACTTAACTGATTGTTCTCACAACCCAGGCCCATTACCAGCACGCCACCGGCATTAGGGTGTTGAATTAACCCCGCCAGCAAGGTGCGGGTATTGGCTAAATCGTCGCCCAGCTGCGAGCAGCCAAACGGATGAGTAAAGGCGTGAATGCCGTCTATCTCATCGCCATATAACTTACCCGCCTGCTCAGCAACCCGCATCGCGGCGCGGTTAACGCAGCCTACCGTATTAATGATCCACAACTCGTTGCGGGTACCGACCTTGCCATTGGCCCGCCGGTAACCCATAAATTCGGTTGGCAAGCTTGCCGGAAAACTCAGCTTTGGTGCCTGACAGCCATCAAAACGATAATCAACCTGTCCGCTTAACAAGGTAGCCAGATTATGCGAATGAATATGTTCCCCTACTGCGATATCAGTAGTGGCTGCACCAATGGCGAAGCCGTATTTAATTACCGGCTCGCCTTTGGCAATGGTCGTCAGGGCCACTTTATGGCCGGCCGGTACGTCTTGTTTAGCACTGATATGCTGATAAGGCGCAGCCAGAGTGGTGCCAGCGGCCAGCGGTTGCAATGCCACTAACACATTGTCGCGCGGGTGCACCTGGAGCAGGGTTAACTGCTCGCCCGGATCGGCCAGGGCATTTAACGTAACGCTACAACCTGGTTTTTGTTCTGTGCTCATAATTCAGCCTATCTCTGTTTTGTCTAGCGGTGGCAAAATATCTATAAAAAAATTGCGATCACAATTTTAATTCCTGACCATTTAGCGTTAAATCAACTTGGTCCAACTGCGCCACATTTTCCAGGATGCCTAAACTGTCAGTTTGCTTAAAATGAACATTATGCAAACTCACGCCGTTTATGGGTGCTCGTTCAAAACCCCGGAGTACAAAGGCACGCTCGGCTTTTTTCACCTGCAAATTACTGATGTGTAAGTTTTTCACCTGCGGCATAAACTGGCCGGCGTCGCCTTCTTCATAGAAGAAGTTAATCACGATGGCGTCTTTCACTTCGCCAATTTCAATATCACGGATATAAATATTTTCAATCAGGCCACCACGTACCGAATTGGTTTTAATCCGGATGCCACGGGCCAGGTTGGGGCTGCTCATCCGGCAGCGCCTGGCAAAAATATTACGGGCGCCACCAGATATTTCACTGCCCAGCACCACGCCACCATGGCCGGCACGCATTACGCAGTCCTGAATCACCACATTTTGCACCGGCGTTGCCAGGCGGCGGCCATCATTATTGCGGCCTGACTTAAGGGCAATACAATCATCACCGGTATCGAACAGGCAGTTTTCAATTAATACCCGGTTGCACGACTCGGGGTTACAACCATCAGAGTTCGGGCCATAACTGATAAAGTTAACATTGCGCACCACTACATCTTCCGACAACACCGGGTTAATTAACCAGAACGGTGAATTGCGAATGGTAACGCCGTCAATTAATACTCTTTTACAACCATAAGGCTGAATAAACGGAGGCCGCAAAAAGTTTTGCGCAAATACCCGCTCACTGACTGGTGCGCCGCGCTCCGCCATCTCAAACAATGGCGCACGGGTCAATGCCTGATCAACCCTCGCATCGTAATCCCAGCTACGCCGTTCCCAATCGCCCTTCCACGGCCACCACTGGCTGTTGGAGCCATTGCCTTCTAAAATACCTTCGCCGGTAACTGCAATATTCTGCTGCTCAAAAGCATATATAAGTGGCGAGTAGCCCATTAATTCCACGCCTTCCCAGCGGGTCATCACGTAAGGCAGATAATGTTTGGCGTCGGTGTAGAATGACAACACGGCATTTTGCTGCAGGTGTAAATTGACATTAGACAATAAATGAACAGCACCGGTTTCAAAACGCCCCATTGGCACCACGACCCGGCCGCCGCCCGCACTGTTGCAGGCTGCAATCGCCGCTTTAATGGCGCTGGTATTGTCAAAACCCTTGTCAGCTTTCGCCCCATAGCTGGTAATTAGAAAGTCACGTGCCGGAAACTCAGTTGGGGCTATGCCGGCAATAATGGCATCGGCTTGTTGCCACTGTTTTTCGTCGGCGCTTGCAACATTGTCATTTTGTCTGTCAGCAGCTGATAAAGCCATACCTGAACACCCCTGCAGAGATAATAATGACAGGCTGGCGCTTGCCAGACCAAGGGTTTTCAAGTGTAGGCGCTTACGCGAATTTATCATCTGTTTCTCCTTTTTTTGCCATGACGGTAGTCATATAAACAGGCTGCCTATCACGCTGCTACAGATATAATAACCAATTTGCCACCGGTGGCAAGCAAAACGCCATTTTTTTTGCCATCGGTAGCAAAAAAATCGGAACCGGCGATCTGAGCGAATGCTTCAGCCTAAATTATTCGTCTGGTGAGAAGGTTGCAACCCGGGCCGTAGATTCGCGCACGACCAGGGTTGGCGCTACTTTAGCCGCAACATTGCTGGCCGCTTTGTCGTTATTTTCAATCGACATAATCATTTTACTGGTGGCCAGTAAGGCCATCTGCCGCACCGGCCGGCGAATGGTGGTCAGTGCCGGGATCACCCGCGAGGCCAGCATGTTGTCATCGAAACCGGCAACCGATAATTGTTCTGGCACTTTAATGCCCATGGTATGCGCTACTTTCAGCACACCGGCGGCCATCTGGTCATTATTGGCGAAAATAGCAGTAGGTCGGTCAGTACCTTGTAAAATATGGCGGGCGCATTCTATTCCCGTCTCATAGGTGTTATTGCCCTCGATGATCTGCTCCGGCTTAATTTTAATACCGTAAGCAGATAAACCTAACTGGAACCCTTCCATCCGCTCGGTCGATGACTTGTAACGTTGCGGTCCGCTGATAAAGGCAATTTTTTCATGGCCAAGCTGGGCAAAATAGCGCGCCATTTCAGCAGCCGCGGCTCTGTCATCCGACACCACGATATGTTTAGGTTCGTCCAGCGCCACTGAGCTTAGCCGAACATAAGGGCTGCCTGAGTCTTTTAATGCCTGGGCCAGACTTTCAGACTCCGACACCGGCGGCAGCACAATCACCCCATCCAGTTTTGAGCGCTGCATAAAGCGCAGACAGTCCTGCACCAGCGATTCGCTGCGATAACGACACGGGTGCACTACCAGCTCGTAGCCGAGGTTAGAGCACACCTCCAGCACCCCGCGCTGGACGTCGTCCAGATACAAAGCATCGGGATTATCGTAAATCAGCCCCAGCAGATATGAACGGCTGGATGCTAAGCCCCGCGCCTGGGTGTTCGGCGAGTACTTTAAATCGCTGATGACCTTTTCTACCCGCAAGCGGGTACCGTCGCCAACACTGAGTGAGCCGTTAATAACCCTGGAGACCGTGCGTTTTGACACCCCGGCAATCCGGGCGACGTCATTTATGGTGGCTTGTTTTTGCATACTTCTCATCTTAATGACCACTGACGTTACTGGCCAGCAGTTGCGGCCGGTAGGTGCTGAGTGCAATATCAATAGCAGTTTGTTTTAAGGCTGCAATGATAGCAGTGATTGGCTGTTTGCCAAACACCGCCAGCGGCCCGGTAGCGCCAACGGCCGCCACCACCTGGCCGTGTTCGTTACGAACCGGCGCCGCCAGACAGCGCACATCATTGTGATATTCCATTTCATCGCCAGCATAACCCCGGGCCAGTACCCGCTGTAATTCGCTATATAATTGAGCCGGTTCAGTCAGGCTGCGCTTAGTGCGACTGACAAAAAGCCCGGCTGCAGCCAGCTCGTCCAGCTGATCCAGGTGATGATGTGCTAAAAATACTTTGCCAGCTGCCGAGCAGTTAAAAGCCGCGACCGTGCCCGGTCTGGCCGCCAGGCGCAGCGGGTTAGGGCTGTCGCATACTTCAACCAACAGGGCGCCTGTGGCATGCGGCAATGCTAAATGACAACTTAAGCCCGTTTTCAATGCCAGTCGCTGCAGACAAGGCTGCGCCTGTTGCGACAGACGTTGTGAGCTCAGCACATTTAAGCCCAGCTTAAACAACTGGGCGCCAACCTGATAGCGTTTACCTTGTTTTGCCAGCACTTTCTCCTGGCAAAGGGTTTGCAATATCCGAAACGCGGTAGTGCGCGGCAACGCCAGGCGCTGTTCCAGCTCTGTTAAACTCAGCCCCTGCTCTGACTCGCTGACCAGGCTGATAATACGACAGGCATTGGCCAGATTAGGAATAACATAACTTACCATCAGTTCTCTCCTGCCCTGTTAATGATATAAGAGCCAATGCTGTTAAAACCCAAACTGCGCTGGCAACCATTCACTGATCGCCGGAATATAAGTCACCAGCATCAGCACCACAAACATCGCTAAGTACAGCGGCATCAGCGGTTTAATAATGGCCTCTATCCGGGTTTTGGCAATGGCGCAACTGACAAACAACACGCTACCCACCGGTGGGGACACCAGGCCGATTGACAAGTTAAGCACCATCATAATGCCAAAATGCAGTGGGCTCATGCCAAGCTCTACTGCAACCGGCAAAAATATCGGGGTGAAAATCAGTACTGCCGGGGTCATGTCCATAAAGGCTCCTACCAGCAATAAGATCAGGTTAATCATCAGCAAAATCAGTAACGGGTTTTCACTTATGGTCAGCATAGCCGCACTAATCGCCTGCGGAATTTGCTCATAAGACAAAATCCATGACATGGCTGATGAGGTGGCAATCAGTGCCATAACAATAGCCGTTGTTTCCGCCGCTTTCATCAGTACTGCCGGCAGCTCAGAAGTTTTCACTTCACGGTATATCCCCACCGCTAAAATAAGCGAATACACCACGGCTATAGCACCCGCTTCAGTGGCGGTAAAAATGCCACTGATGATGCCGCCGATAACCAGAAAGATCATAAATAAACTGGGCACAGCGGCAGCAATTTTTTGCACCACCAGTTTAAATGGTAGCCGGGCGCCGACCGGATAGCCCTTTATTTTGGCGTAGCCAGCACAGACAATCATTAATGAGATACCCAACAAAATACCCGGCAGGTAGCCGGCAATAAACAATGCGGCTATCGATACCCCGCCGCTGGCAATGGCGTACACAATTAAAATATTACTGGGCGGGATTAACATGCCGGTGGTGGCAGCTGCTGCGGTCACCGCCGCGCTGTAATTGACGTCGTAACCCTGCTTTTTCATTTCCGGCAGCATAAAACTGCCAATGGCCGAGGTTGCGGCGACTGCCGAGCCGGAAATGGCCCCGAAAAACATACAGGACACCACGTTTACCAGCGCTAAGCCACCGGGTAGCATACCGATCAGTGCCATTGCGCACTCAATTAAGCGCTTGGCAATGCCACCGCGGCCCATAATAAGCCCCGACAAGATAAAGAACGGGATAGCCAGTAAGGCAAAACTGTTAATACCCCCGGCCATCCGCTGGGCCATGGTAGTCACAGCCGGCATAAAATCGACACTGAGCAAAATAGTGGCAAGAGTGGCCAGGCCAATACAAAATGAGATAGGTACGTTTAACAGCAATAAGCCAAAAAATACCAGTAATAAAACTAAAATGGCTAATTCCATCAGTGTACTCCCTTCACAACCGGCAGGCTTTGGTTAGTGGCCAGCGCATACAGCTGACATACCCCGTAAAATGCTATCAGCACCCCGGATAACGGAATGGCCAGATAGATATAAGCCATTTTAATATCCAGCGCCGCCGACATCTGATTCAGCTCATAGGTCAGCCTTACCAGATTGCCACCACCGACTACCATTACCGCTACCGCAAACGATGCCACAGCGGCAGTCAGCACAAACGCTACCCGGCGTCGTCCCGCCGGGCTGAATTTCTGGGTAACAATATCCAGCCCCAGGTGCACGCCAGTGCGATACGCAAAAGCAGCGCCTATCATGCCTATCCAGATCAGTAAGGTACGTGACAGCTCTTCGGTCATTGAACTGGGAGCATTGAGCACAAAGCGTGATACCACCTGCCAGCACACGACCAGCACAATAGTCGCCATCAGAAAAGCCAGAAACCATTTTAAGGCGTTATCAATAAGCTGCATTAACTTAATCATTTGCTGCCTCCGACTTTTCGGCTAAGGCGGCAATTTGCTGCAGCACCGGGCCAATTTCTGTTTGCTGTAAACTCTGATGAAACGGCTTTACTGCGTCGCGAAAGGGTTGTTTATCGGGGTAAATTACTTTCACCCCGGCGGCTTTTACTGCTGCCAGCGCCTGCTCTGATGCTTCGGCCCAGGCCTCACGCTGATACACCACTGAATCGTCCGCAGCCTGTTGCAACCATTGCTGTTGTTGGCTGGTTAAGCCCTGCCACACCGCCAGACTGACTATCATCACATCGGGCACGGCAGTATGTTCATCCAGGGTGTAATACTTACTCAGCTCATAATGACGGGATAAATAAAAACTGGGCGGGTTATTCTCTGCGCCGTCTACCACCCCTTGCTGCAATGCTGTGTAGAGCTCACCCCAGTCCACCGGTGTCGCCGCGCCCCCTAAGGCCTCTACCATTTTCACCGCAGTCTGGCTGGCCAGTACCCGGAATTTCTTACCGCGTAAATCGGCCGGGCTGTTAATTTCGGTATTGGTTGAATAGAAACTGCGACTGCCGGCATCATAATAACCCAGGCCACGCAAGCGGGCAGGCTCAAGATCCGTTAATAACTGCTGGCCGGTCGGGCTTTCCAACACCCGCCACAGGTGGGCGTTGTCGTTAAAAATATAAGGTACACTAAACACGCGCATTTGCGGTACAAAGCTCTCCACCGAGCTGGCCGACACTTTGGTCATGGCTAAGCTGCCGATTTGCAGCAACTCTATCAGTTCGCGTTCATTGCCCAGCTGGCCGCCGCTGTATATTTCTACCTGCATACTGCCATCTGAATAGTGCTGCAACCGCTCGCCCATTAACACCATGGCTTTATGCACCACATGCTCCTGATCGAGGGTATGCGCCAGGCGCAACGTCACGTGCTCCTGCTGCGGCTGACAGCCACTAAGCCAGATACTGGCCAGCAGCAACAGGCCCGTGGTGGCCTGGCGGGTAATTTTCTTCATATCTCGTCCTGCCCTGTTGCCAAGCATGGCATGTCTTACTGCATGCCTTACTCAATAAAAATAGTGCTGCAGCGATACTGCAGCTGTCGCATTTATTTCATCGCGCTGGCCGGGAATTTATCCATATCGTGATAATCAAGGTTCTCACCCGCCATACCCCAGATAAAGGCATAATTGCTGGTACCACAGCCACTGTGGATAGACCAGGCTGGTGACACCACTGCTTGCTCGTTTGCTACCCAGATATGCCGGGTTTCCTGGGGCTGGCCCATGAAATGACAAACCCGTTGCTCACTTTCAAGGTTAAAATAAAAATAGGCTTCCATCCGCCGGTCATGCTGATGCGCTGGCATAGTATTCCAGACACTGCCTGGCTTAAGCACCGTTAAGCCCATCTGCAGCTGACAGGTTTCCACCACATCGTTAATCATTAGCTGGTGAATAGCCCGCTCGTTCGAGGTTTCCAGCGAGCCCATCTGCAGTACGGTGCAATTATCCATGGTCAGATGTTTGGTAGGAAAAGCATGGTGCGCAGGCGCGGAGTTTAAATAGAACTTCGCCGGCTTACCTGCGTCAGCGCTGTGAAAGCTGACGTCGCGTGCACCCATGCCAATATAAAGCGCTTCAGTGTTCTTTAACTGGTAACGCTCGCCATCGACGCTGACCGTACCGGTTCCGCCGACATTAATAATGCCAAGTTCACGCCGTTTTAAAAAATACTCGGCCTTTAACTGCTCTGGTGCCGCCAGTTGCACCGGGCCCGCCACCGGCACCGCACTGCCGACGATCACCCGCTCGTAATGGGTGTAACACAGCACCAGTTTGTCAGCCTGCATCAGATTATCGACCAGAAAATGCTGGCGCAGCTCGTCAGTATCGTAGTGTTTCACGTCGTCCGGATGAGTCGGGTAACGGCTTTCATATATTGTTGTCATAGTAACCTCATAAAAATTTGTTAAGAATTCAGCGGGCCAGCCAGCCGCCATCGACAGCCAGCACATGGCCGTTGACGTAATCGCTGGCAGCAGATGCCAGAAATACCGCTGCGCCGGCTAAATCTTCCGGCTCGCCCCAGCGTGCAGCCGGAATACGGGCGGTAATGGCGGCATTACGCTCAGTGTCGGCTTGCAATGCCGCGGTATTGTCGGTGCGAAAATAACCCGGGGCTATCGCGTTTACCTGAATATTGTGATGTGCCCATTCATTAGCAAGCGCTTTAGTTACCCCGGCAATAGCGTGTTTACTTGCCGTATAAGCCGGTACTGTGATGCCACCGCTGTACGACAGCATCGAGGCGATATTAATAATTTTGCCTTGTTTGCGCGCTATCATCTCGGCTCCCAGCCGCTGACTCAGCAAAAAAGCCGCATCTAAATTTACCGCTATGACTTTATGCCACTCACTCATTGGAAACTGATGGGCCGGTGCCCGGAAAATAGTACCGCCACAATTAACCAGAATATCTATCTGGCCGATTGTCATGGCGTCTTTTGCTAATTGCTCAACAGCCTGTTCATCGCTTAAATCAGCAGCCAGCGCGGTGGCCTTACCGCCAGCAGCAACTATTTTTTGCACCGTCTCCTGACAACCGCCGGCTGCGGAACTGGTACAAATCAGTTCAGCGCCCGCCCCGGCCAGTGCCACAGCTATCGCCTGGCCTAAACCACGGCTGGCCCCGGTTACCAGTGCCCGTTGCCCCGTCAGGGAAAATAATGCTGTCATCGCTGCCTCCAATTTTAAAATTAACAGATATAAGGTTGCTATTTGCCCGTGTGCTTTTGCTGATTGCCAGCGCTAAATTGTTCATATATGGAACAGCGCAAAAAATAAAACAACCAAAATACTTATTTAAATACAACAACTTAATTCAATCTGACAGCCTTTTGTTACAATTTAAGCTGATTTTGTTTAAAGCATTAATTGACAGATTTTAGTTGATGGTGTTAGCTTTTTGCCATCGGTGGCATAAAATTGCAAGCTTTTTTTGCCACCGGTAGACAAAGCGTTAACTCAGTATAGAAACGAATTGGTAAACAAACAAATCAACAGGCAGCAATCTGTTTTGCTCCTGACAAAATCGAAAAAATGCCGGGCATGACTCAGGCTATGATAACAAGACAAATCAGGACGAGGTGAACACACATGGCTTATCGCAACACGCAATTTCGCCCTACCAAACTGGTAAGGGCTCTGACACTGGCTGGAATGGCAACGCTGCTTAGCGCGTCACCGGCGTTATTAGCACAGCAAACAGCTGAAACCACTCCTGAACAGGCGCAGGAACAAGAGATTGAAGTGATTACGGTAACCGGTAGCTTCCGCGACAGCCTGGCCAGTGCACTGAATCAGAAGCGTTATGCAACCGGTGCCACCGACACCATTAAAGCGGAAGATATTGCTGACTTTCCTGATCTTAACTTAGCGGAGTCACTGCAACGCCTGCCCGGGGTGGCTATTAGCCGGGTCGCTGGCGAAGGCCGGCAAATCTCCGTTCGTGGTTTAGGCCCGGATTTTACCCGGGTACGGATTAACGGTATGGAAGCACAGTCAACCAGTGGCGGTACTGACGCCGTAGGCGGCGCTAACCGTGGCCGTGGTTTTGATTTTAATACCTTTTCGTCTGATTTGTTCAGTGAATTGACTGTGCGTAAAACCGCTTCAGCCAATATTGAAGAAGGCTCACTGGGTGCCACAGTAGACCTGCGCACCGCCCGGCCATTTGATTATGACGCTATGACGTTTGCCGCCAATGTTCAGGCGGGCTACAACGATTTGTCGGAAGAAGTAGACCCGAAGGCCTCTTTCTTATTCAGCAATATTAACGAAGACAGCACCTTTGGTTATTTAATCTCAGCAGCGTTCTCTGAGCGCAATGTGATCGACGAAGGCGCCAGTACCGTGCGCTGGGATAATACCAATGATTTTGGCAGTTATCAGGGTAGTGCTGATGCGCCTGAACTGCAGGCAATTAACGATGCTTTCCGGCCACGCTTACCGCGTTACGATTCCTACACCCACAACGTAAAACGGACCGGCGCGGCAGCAGCCTTTGAGTACCGGCCGACCATGGAAACCCGCTTTAATCTGGATATTCTGTATTCTAAAGATGATTCCAGCCGTAACGAAGTGTTCACCCAGGGCATTTTAAATAATAACGCCATTGGCGCAGCGATGAATGTGCTCGATTATGAAGTAGATAGCACCAACACCGTTACCTATGCCTCGTTTGAAAATGCCGTGGTACGCAATGAAAACCGTTACGACGAGTTATCTACCGACTTTTTGCAATTCACCTTGTCGGCGCAGCATCAACTAACTGATGATTTAAAAATTGACGGTATGATTGGCCGCGCCAAGTCAGAGTTTGATAACCCGGTGCAAACAACCATTGTTATGGAAAAGCGTGGCGTCGACTTCAGCTACGATTATCGAGGTGCTAAACGCGATGCGCCTGAGCTGTTGTTTGGTGCGCCTATCTACGACCCGACCGGCTGGGCAACTAACAGCGTGCGCTTACGGCCGCTGGGCGCAGAAAACACCTTTGATAATGCCGCCGTTAATCTTGAATATGCACTGAGTGACAGCCTGACCTTACGCGGTGGTTTGCATTATAAAACCTTTGAATTTGAAACCCGTGAAGCACGGCGTCAATCAGAGAATACTGCCGGTATAGAGATGACGCCGGATTTAATTGCCAGCTACGATTCCGGTCTGGGTTCGCAAGGTCCCTGGCTAATCCCTGATTTAGCCGCAATCGACGCCCGCTATAATATTTACAGCAATACCGGTGATTTTGAAGTCAGCACCGATTTTCGCCGGGTAGATAACTACTCTGCAGAGGAAGAAACCTTAGGCGCTTACCTGCAACTGGCTTTTGATACTGAAGTCGGTAATACCGTTATCCGCGGTGATGTCGGTGGCCGTTATGTCCGCACCGATCAGTCTTCAACGGCATGGGCCACCGTGGGTGGTACGCCGGAACTGGTGACGGCAGAGCATGACTACAATGAGTTCCTGCCATCGTTAAATCTAGTATTTGAACCCATGGATGATGTTGTTGTTCGCTTTGGCTATGCCGAAGTCATGGCCCGGGCAGGTCTTGCCAGCATCCGGCCAAATGTGTCTGTGTCTGTGTCAGGCGGTGCCCGCAGCGTCAGCGGCGGTAACCCGACGCTGGAGCCGACTAAAGCCAAAACCTATGACTTAGGCCTGGAACTGTACTTTGACAATGAATCGCTGTTGGGTGTTGCTGTGTTCCGTAAAGATATAGACAGTTACGTGCAGGGCCTGCGCGAAACCAAACCCTTTACTGAAACCGGCTTGCCTATTCAGGCTGCCATTGATGCTTGTAATGCCGGCCCGGGTTATGGTGCCGCAACGGGCTGTACTGAGAATGATGAATGGCAAACTAATACGCCGTTAAATGGTCCTGGTGGTGATTTGTACGGTTTTGAAATTCAGTATCAGATGCCATTTAGCTTCCTGCCGGAATTCTGGGATCGCTTTGGTTTTATCGGTAACTTTACCTATGTTAAAGCCCAGCTGGACTACGTAGACCGTGATGGCGTGATCCTGGCCACCCGTGATTTGCAGGGTCTATCACAAAATACCCATAGCGCTACCCTGTACTATGAAGATGAAAAATTCAGTGCCCGGGTGTCAATGGCCTACCGTGACAGATACTTAACCAATGCGCTGGGACGTAACAACAACGATATGGAAGGAACCAATGCAACCCGCAATATCGATGCAGCCCTGTCGTACCAGCTGACCGATCAGTGGAAAGTGAGCTTTGAAGCGCTTAATTTAACTGATGAGGTTGACGATCAGTGGGTAGATTCGAGCGGTAATCGCTTAACTTACTACCATGGTACCGGCCGTCAGTATTATCTGGGCGCCCAGTATAAGTTCTGACGCTTAGTAGCAGGCCTTAATGGCCTGCTTTTTTCTCCCAGCGACAAACCTTGCCCCGGTGGTACTGTCACAGGTGGTACTGTCACAGGTGTTAATGTTGCTTAATACCTTCGCGAGCCAGGGACGGCCCGATTTTTCTGACGGAACTCCAAGTTTATTAACAGGTATTTTATTGTGAACAAGCGTATTCGATATACATTGGCTGCTGTGGCTCTGGCAGTATTGGCGGGCTGTAACCCGTCTGTGCCATCAACCGCAAAGCAATCTGCAACTGATAGCAAAAACGCTGCAGGTTCAGTCAATGCCGTTGCCAGCCTTCAGGTAGCCAATCCGTCTGCTTTTGCCCGCACTGAAACCCTGTATCTGCCCTTTGCTGATTTAGGTTTGCTGGCAGCAGAGGCCAGCACGCTGGTAGCAACGGTTGATGGCAAGGCCATCCCATCGCAACAAATTGACCGCAGTGGCGACGGTCAGGCTGATACGTTGTTTGTCCAGCTGGATGTAGCTGCAGCAAGCCGGCAAAGCCTGACAATCAGCGATGACCCAGCCTTGTCTAACCAAAGTAACTGGCCGGCACGTACTCAGGCTGAGATATCACATAAGGTGGGTGGCGAGTGGCAGGACGCAAAATACAGTGGCGGCAGCTTTCAGAATGTTAGCGAGCTGACACCGCCTGCTCAGTATACCGATCATTCAGAATGGATCCGCTATGAAGGCCCGGGTATTGAGTCAGATAAAGTCGGTTACCGGATTTACCTGGACTGGCGCAATGGCTTTGATATTTTTGGTAAAAAGACGTCTGAGCTGGTGCTGCAAGATGTCGGCCAGGATGGTTATCAGTCTTACCACGAGTTGGCCGACTGGGGCATGGATATTTTAAAAGTGGGTAAATCGCTGGGCGCCGGTGGCTATGGTTACTGGGATGGTGAGCAGGTACAGCTGGTCTCTGAAGTCGGCCAGCACACGGCTAAAGTCATTGAAAATGGCCCTTTATACTCCGCGTTGCAAATTCACTACAAAGACTGGCAGATTGCCGGTAAAACTGTCGATCTCACGGCCGATTTAAGCATGACCGCCGGCTCCCGCCTGGTCAACACCCGGCTTAATTTATCTGAGCCGCTTGAAAATATTGCCATCGGCCTGGTCAAACTACCTGACACCAAACTACTGCAAGGTACTGTTAATATTACCGGCCATGCCTGGACCTATATTGCCACCTGGGGTAACCAGAGCCTGTCGGCACCCGACAGCAAGCTGGGTATGGCGCTGCTGTTTAAACGCGGCCAGTTGCTAAACCAGACTGAAGACAATAACAGCCATGTGGCAGTAATGCGTCCGGCAGGTACCGAACTGGAATATTACTTTCTGGCCGCCTGGGACGGTGAACCCGCTGGAATTAGCAGCGAAGCAGAGTTTGTCCAATACCTGGAGCAACAAGCTGAAATGCTAACGTTAACCCCAAGACAAACCCTGAAAACTACCTTGGGCGCAACTCAGAAAGCCGGCCCGCTGACCGCTGAAGTGGCGCTAAACTGGAGTGAGCGGTTAGCGCAAAGCGAAATGACCCGGCAAACCCCCTTTTATGCCTATGGTGGCTGGGATTACGAGCGCAAACGCCCGAGCAAATGGGAATATACCACTGGTCTGCAACTGCAAGCCTATGACGACTTACTGAAACTAAGGCCAAACCCGGAGTGGCAGCAGGTTCTGACTGACGTTATCGACTCATTTGTTACGGAAGATGGCGATATCCGCACCTATAAAGTCAGCAATTACAATATCGACAGTTTAAACACCGGCAATATGTTGTTGCGTAAATATCAGCGCGACCCCAAGCCTCAATACAAGCAGGCCCTGGATTTATTACGGCAACAGCTTGCGGAGCACCCGCGTACCAGCGAAGGCGCGTTCTGGCATAAAAAAATATACCCACATCAGCTGTGGCTGGATGGCGTTTATATGGGGATGCCCTTTCTGGCCAGTTACAGCAAAGCATTTGAGCAGGGCCATGCTTTCGACGAAGTAGTAAAAGAATTCACCATCAGCCGTGACAAGCTGCGTGACCCCACTACCGGCCTGTATTATCACGCCTGGGATGAAGCAAAAGAGCAAAATTGGGCAGATAAAGAAACCGGCCTGGCCAGTCAATTCTGGGGCCGGGGCTTAGGCTGGCTGGCCATGGCACTGGTAGATGTGCTGGAGATTATTCCAGAGCAGGAAACTGAACTGCGACAACCGCTGTTAGATATGGCAGCGGAGTTAGCCGAAGCACTGGTAAAGGTGCAGGATCCGGCAAGCGGCACCTGGTATCAGATCCTCGATAAGCCAGACGCGCCAGGCAACTATTTAGAGTCATCTGCCAGCAGCATGTTTACCTATTTTTTTGCTAAAGGTGTTAACAATGGCTATCTCGATGCCCGTTATAAGGAGACGGCGGTGAAGGCTTTCAAAGGTCTGGTCGATGAGTTTATTCTGGTACACCCGGATGACAGCGTCAGCCTGGTTAATACCGTGCAGGTCGCGGGCCTGGGTTTTGGCCGTGATGGCAGTTATGACTATTATATGAGCGAACCACTGTTCAGAAACGATGCTAAGGCTAATGGCCCCTTTATTATGGCCGGGGTACAAATAGCCAAACTACTGAACAGCGCTAAGGAATAACCGATGAAATGTTTTGTCAGCTTTTGCCTGAGCTTCGGCCTGCTGCTACCGCTGCAGGCCACTGAACTTAAACCTGTAAAACTGCATTTGGTCGGTGACTCGACCATGTCGGATAAACCGAACCTGGCTTACCCGGAGCGCGGCTGGGGCCAATTGTTGCCGCAATTTGTAACGCCGCAACTTACTGTCGTTAATCATGCCGCTAATGGCCGCAGCACCCGCCGTTTTTTAAACGAAGGCCGCTGGCAGTTGCTATTGAGTGAGCTTGGTAAGGGTGATTATGTGCTGATCCAGTTTGGCCACAATGATTCCAAACAATCTGATCCCGCCCGCTATGCCGCCGCGGACACTGATTACCAGCGTTTTTTGCTGCAGTTTATTGCAGATGTGCGCGAACGGGGAGCAACCCCCATGCTGGCCAGCTCAATTTGCCGGCGCAACTTTGCCGGGGATGGCAGCTTAAAACGCGACCTGGCCGATTACGCCTACGCTGCAGCGAAAGTTGCTGCCGGGTCTGAAGTGAGTTTTTTTGATTTACAGCAGCATAGCTGTGGCTTGTGGCAACAACTGGGTAAGGCAGCAGCTCAGCCTTATTTTATTCAGGTACCAGCCGATTTATACGCTAAGTTTCCCGACGGCACCAGCGACAATACTCACCTGACCTTACAAGGTGCCAGCAAAATGGCGCAGTTTTTTGTACGGGATTTAAAGGCGCAGCAGCACCCGTTAGCCGCTTATGTTTATCGGGAATTGTTGTAGTTAATAAAAAACCGGCGAAAGCCGGTTTTTTATTAACTAGATCAGATTACTCTGGTGCCTTTGACACACCGACCATCGCCGGGCGCAATAAACGACCATTTAATTCATAGCCTTTTTGCATTACAAAGGTCACGGTATTAGGCGCAACGTCAGCTGAAGGCTGAATGGTCATCGCCTGATGTAAATCCGGATTAAACGGCTGGCCTTGCGGATCAATTTGCTGCACACCATATTTGGCAACCGTATCCAGGAAGCTCTTCATGGTCAGCTCTACGCCTTCCACAATACCGGTGAAGGCTTCATCTTCACGGTTAATAAAAGCCAGTGCCCGCTCCAGATTATCCACTACCGGTAATAGATCACCGGCAAATTTTTCCAGAGCAAATTTATGCGCTTTTTCAACGTCCTGGCTGGCACGACGGCGGGCATTTTCCGCATCTGCTTTAATTCGCAGCATTAAATCCTGTTGATCAGCCAGTTTAGCTTTTGCTTCAGCCAGCTCAGTTTCCAGTTTAGAAATTACCGCCTGCTCACCGGACAATTCAACGGTATCAGCCTGGTCATTGGCCGAATTTTCCTGCGCCGGGTTGTCCTGTTTGCTTTCTTCAGCCTGCTCGTTCGGCTTTGCTTGCTCTGTCATGCTAACTACTCCAAATGAAAGTAGGTCTATTATGGGGATGGATTCTGTCGATTCAAGTTTAAATTTAAGCGATGGGCACAGGCTTCCACTAAGGGGACCAGTCTGGCGTAATTCATCCGTCGTGGGCCAAGTAAAGCAATATAGCGATGAGGCTGCGCTTGATAGCGCTGACTAATCACACTTACCGGTGCTAACTCGACAAAACCGGACTCTTTACCCAGGATCAGCTTCGGATGTTCATCTGTGGTAATTTTTTGCAATAAATTAATTAATCCGGCGGGTTGCTCCAGCATCTGAAATACCTGCTGTAATGCCGGATTGTGCTGATATTCAGGGCTTAATAACAACTGGTGCTGACCAAAAATCATCGGCTGATGCTGCAGAAACTCATCCAGACTAAGTTGCCCCAGCACATTATTTATTAACAGTTGGCTGCAGCCACTTTCGCTTTTGGCGATGCTGGCAAGCCGGGCGATGCCATCCTGCCACTGGCCGTTGGCCAGCGCGGCATTAAGCAAACATAGCACTTTTCCCAGGGTGGCGCTGTCGATACTCTGGGCGCAATCCAGTACCCGGTGTAAAATATCGCCATCTTCATCAATAACGACCAGCAACAAGCGATCACTGGCCAGTCGAACCAAATCTATTTGCCTGACTTCGCGGCCACTGGCTTTCGGTGCACTGATGATAGCGACACAACCTGTCAGGTTAGTCAGCAACTGGCCTGCTTGCTGACACAATAACGATACCGGCAGGGTGGGTACCAGCCGCCGTTGAATCTCTGCCTGCCAGCGGCCACTGAGGGGTTGCATGGTCAACATCTTATCGATAAACAATCGGATGCCAGTGGTAGTGGGTACCCGGCCGGCAGAAGTATGAGGAGAGCGGATAAACCCCTGTTGCTCCAGTTGCACCATGGTATTGCGCACCGTTGCGGAACTGACATCTAACGCCTGATTTTCTGCGATAAGCTTGCTCGATACCGGCAAGCCGTCTGCCAGATATTGCTCAACAATCAGCTTTAAAATCAGCTCTGCCCTGCTTAGCGCCACCGCCATACTACGTAATACCTTATTCAGTGTTGGTATTGATCTGGGGGCTGAATTGGCAATATCAAGTTGATAAATCACTAAAAGTGCGCAGAGGCTGGTCGCGGGCCAATGTGACCGCTATACTGGCAAAATGCCAGCCGGGAACCCTAATATGAGTCATGCTTTTACCAAAATCGGTCTGATTGGAAAACCCAATCATCAGGGTGCTAACCATACCCTGGTCAGCCTGTATCATTTCCTTTGCGCCAAAGGCCTTGAGGTATTCGTTGAAGAGCGGGTTGCCCAGTCTTTAGCGCTGGCTGATGCCAAAATTCTCGATTTGGTCGACCTTGGTAAAACTTGCGACTTAGCCATAGTGGTCGGCGGTGATGGCAACATGCTTGGCGCAGCGCGGGTACTGGCACGGTTTGATGTCGCGGTGCTTGGCGTTAACCGTGGTAATTTGGGCTTTTTAACCGATTTGGCGCCGGAATTCTTCGAACAACCCCTGTCTGATGTACTGGACGGTAACTTTGTTACTGAAAAAAGAAACTTACTGGAAATATCCGTGCATCGCCATGGCAGCATAAAAAGCAGCAACAGCGCGGTGAATGAAGCAGTTTTGCATGCTGACAAAGTCGCGCACATGATTGAGTTTGAAGCTTATATTAATAATGAGTTTGTCTACAGCCAACGCTCAGATGGCTTAATCGTCAGCACGCCAACCGGCTCTACTGCCTATTCGTTATCAGGTGGCGGGCCGATCCTTACCCCGGATTTAGATGCGATGTGCCTGGTGCCGATGTTTCCGCATACCTTAAGCAGCCGGCCATTGGTGGTATCGGGTAACAGTGAAATATGCTTAAAAGTAGCCGACAGCAACGACGCCCATCTGCAAATCAGTTGCGACAGCCATGTTATTCTGGCGGTGATGCCCGGCGATGAAATTTATATCCGCAAGCACCCAACCCCACTGCGGCTGGTGCATCCACCTGGCTATAGCTACTACCATGTGTTACGCAATAAGCTTGGTTGGGGCGCTAAACTTTATTAGGCTGGGTCACCTGTTTAAAAATCAGGCTTGCATAATTGCCAATTACTGTATAAATTTACACTGTATCTAAATACAGTTATAACGCAGTATTAAACAGTAATTATTCCTGACGGGAGTCTCAGCATGCTAAGCCACCTTCATATTAGTAATTTTGCTATCGTCCGGGCACTGGAAATAGACTGGCAGGCCGGTATGTCGACCATCACCGGCGAAACCGGTGCCGGTAAATCTATTGCCATTGATGCGCTGTCACTGTGTTTAGGCGAGCGGGCCGACGCCACTGTCGTGCGCCCCGGTGCCGATAAAGCTGATATTGTTGCTACCTTCGACATTGCAACATTACCCCAGGCACAGCACTGGCTGGAACAGCAGGACCTGGCAATGGGCAGCGAGTGTATCGTCCGACGGGTCATTAACAATGAAGGCCGCTCCCGTGGTTACATTAACGGCGTGCAGGTGCCTGCCCAGCAACTTAAAGCCCTTGGCCAGTACTTACTGAGCATTCATGGTCAGCATGCTCACCAGCAACTGTTAAAACCTGATTATCAACGCCAGTTATTAGATGCTTTTGCCAATAATGCGCCTCTGCGTACTAAGTTGAAACAATGCTATCAGCAGTGGCAAACCCTGAAACAGGAGTACCAGCAACTGCAGCAAAGCCAGCAGCAACGTGATGCCCAGCGCCAGTTGCTGGAATATCAGGTGGCTGAGCTGGATCAATTTGCGCCGGTAAGCGACGAGTTTGCCCAGCTGGAAGCCGAGCAAAGCCGGCTTAGCCATGGCCAGACCTTGTTAAGCCAAAGCCAGCAATGTATTGAACAGTTGTATGACAGCGACGAGGGCTCGATTTATCAGGCGCTTTCTGTAGTTAACCAGCAACTGGAGCAATTGTGTCAGCTTGATAACAGTTTAAACCCGCTTCAGCAAATGCTGGCTGATGCGCTGATGCAAACCGAAGAGGCCAGCCGCGAGTTGCGCCGCTATGCCGACAAAGTTGAACTGGACCCTGAGCGGCTGCAAGAAGTTGATGAGCGAATGGGCCAGTGGCTGAATTTAAGCCGCAAACATCAGGTTACCTTTGAACAACTACCTGAGTTTCACCAACAACTGGCCGGGCAATTAGCCGAACTGACCGGCGATGACCAACGTTTAGTCCAGCTCGAAGCCGAGCTGACCGAAGCGGAGCAGCACTATCAGCAACTGGCAGGCGAACTGCACCAGCAACGGCAACAGGCTGCTGGTAAGCTAAGCACAATGATCGCTGACAGTATGCACGAACTCAGCATGGCGAATTCACGCTTTGAGATTAGCGTCCAGGCCCTGAGCTTAGAGCAAGCCAGCAGCCATGGCTGGGACCAAATCAGCTTTACCGTGTCGACCAACCCGGGTCAGCCTTTACAACCACTGGCAAAAGTGGCCTCGGGCGGTGAGTTATCGCGGATTAGTTTGGCAGTGCAGGTTATTCTGGCCGATAAAATTACCACCCCTACCCTTATTTTTGATGAAGTCGATGTCGGGATCAGCGGTCCGGTCGCGGCCGGTGTCGGCAAGCTGTTACGCCAGCTGGGCGAAACCACTCAGATTATCTGTGTCACCCATTTACCCCAGGTTGCCAGCCAGGGCCATCAACAACTGTTTGTTGAAAAATATACCGATGGTCAGGCAACAGAAACCCGGATGCGGCTGTTAAGCGATGAGCAACGGATCGGCGAAATAGCCCGCTTGCTGGCAGGGGAGAATATCAGTGCCAGTGCACTGGCCAATGCCCGCGAACTTTTGTGTGCCCCGGCAGTCTGAAAGAAGATTTTTCAGCAAGGCTGTCATAGGGTATGATAGCCGCAACCGGACTTAACAGACGAAAATGATGAAAACAGTTGTACAAATTTTAGTAGTAATTGGCCTGCTGGCCAGCTTAAGCGCCTGCTCTAACGTGATATACCGGATTGACGTGCCACAGGGTAATTACCTGGAGCAAAAAGACATCAATAAACTGCGGGTGGCAATGACCAAAGAGCAGGTGAAATTTGTGCTGGGCAGCCCGGTAGCAGAAAACGCTTTTGACAACGACACCTGGCATTATTTTTATTCATTAAAAGGTGGCCGTGGTAATAACTTTGAAAAACAACTGATTGTTGAATTCAAAGACGATAAATTACAGGATATTTCAGGCGACTTTGAGAAATCTGAAGATTTTAATACCCCGCTGGATATCTGATAAATCACCATAACAATTTTTACGCAAGAATCGGTTTACCCTAAAACGACCGTTGAAGCCCTGGACGGGCGGAAACGAGGCCCCATGGATGGGTTTACGACGTGTCGTTGTGGGTGAACTGGTTCGGTAGCCACTGCTATTAATGTTCCTGCTTTCGCCCACCGGTAACTTTATCTGCCCGCCCTTCTTCTTTGGCTTTCTCGGCCCGACGCCGGCGTAAGTCTTTAGGATCGGCGATCAGTGGCCGGTAAATTTCAATTCTGTCCCCCTCTTTCACCAACTCGTCCGGTTTAACCGGCCGGCTCCAGACACCAACTTTCTGCTGGCCTAAATCGATATCCGGATATTGCTGTAAAATGCCCGACTGCTCAATAACCTGCAGCACAGTACTTCCAGGTAATACCGATAACGTCAGCAAGCTTTGCTGATGAGGTAGCGCATAAGCCACTTCTACCGTTAATTGCTCAGCCATTATTTACTCCATAAACCACTTTGGCTCTTTGGGTAAAAGCGTTAACCATAGCGGCAGTAAGTTCGGAAAACACTTTACCAAAAGCAAACTGTACCAGCCTGCTGGAGAACTCAAATTCAAGCCGTAGCACTACTTTGCAGGAGCGTTCGTCCAGCGGCGTAAAGTGCCAGCCGCCCTGTAATCGTTTAAAAGGCCCGTCTACTAATTGCATATCAATCCGTTCAAACGGGTACAAAATATTACGGGTGGTAAAAGATTGGCCGATACCCGCCTTGGAAACCTGTAACTTCGCCACCATCTCATTCTCAGTCTGGCTTAAAATGTCCGCAGAGGTACAGCCAGGCAGAAATTGTGGGTAATCTGGTACGGCATTCACCAGGTCAAACATTTGTTGCGCACTGTAAAAAACCAAGGCACTGCGCTCAATTTGTGGCATACTCACTCCCCTTAAAACTCGCTGCTGATTGTAACAGAATAACGCGGGGCAACAAGGCCGGCATAGCACGGCCCCATCGGGATCCAGAGCAGCGTACCCGGTCAGCGCGTTAGCAAAAAATAGCGAATTATGAGCAAAAAAAAACCAAGTAAAAATACCAACGGCACTATCGCAACCAATAAAAAAGCCCGCCACGAATATTTTCTGGAAGACAGATACGAGGCCGGCATCAGTTTGCAGGGCTGGGAAGTTAAGAGTATTCGCGAAGGCAAAGTTAACCTGTCTGACGCCTATGTCATTCTGAAAGACGGCGAAGCTTATCTGTTTGGCGCGCAAATTCAGGCGTTAAAAAGTGCCTCCAGCCATGTTATCTGCGATCCGGACCGCAGCCGTAAACTGCTGTTAAATAAACGCGAGTTAATGAAGCTAATCGGCTTGAAAGAGCGCGATGGTTATACGCTTATCGCCACTGCCATGTACTGGAAAGCCTGCTGGGTAAAAGTTGAATTTCACCTGGCCAAGGGTAAAAAACAGCATGACAAGCGTGATGATATTAAAGACAGAGACTGGTCGCGTGAAAAAGAACGGATGATGAAACACAGCAAACGCTAATTTTTTTGGCTGGCCTTGAAACTATCAGGGTGTGTCACCATCTAATGGGTGTGACAGTTAGAAAGTAAGACCGGCGATTGAATGCTCTGCAACATTTTGCTCCTTGTTATAAGCAGATAGCAGGCGTACAATAGCCAAACACTGAGAGTGTTAGTGTTAAACCAAAGAATTCGGGGCTGATACTGGATTCGACGGGATTCACGAACTCCTAGGTGCATGCCGAGGTGCGGTAGGCCTCGTAAAAAAACCGCAAAAAACTAGTCGCAAACGACGAAAACTACGCACTCGCTGCTTAATAGGCAGTAGAGAGCTCTTCCCCTCACGCATGTCTGTAAGCTGAGACTCTGGAAGATCACCCCTAACAGAATCGCGTCGCGTCTTCGCCTGGAGACAACACGTTAAAACCAATCAGGCTCGCCCGACGATAGCCTGCCATTCGGCGCTCATAGGGTTAACTAAATGAATGTGCTAAGCATGTAGTACCGAAGATGTAGGTTTTTCGGACGGGGGTTCAACTCCCCCCAGCTCCACCACACAAAGCAAAAGGCCACCGCAAGGTGGCCTTTTGCTTTTCTGCTATAAAACAATGCAGACAATGACTAGTACTAGTATGCTTTGATATTCAGAGGTTTAAATGTCTGGGTAAATTTTAGTATGAAGTTAATAGTCAAATCAGATAAAAGCTCAAACCATACTCGACCGCCTCAACCTCATACAGTAGCCCATCCAATTGAAATGTTTACGGGACCTCTTTTCGCGGTAAAACCCGATGAGTGTGAATTTATACATGGCACTGCTTTTATTATTGCTCCAGGATATGCACTTACAGCAACTCATGTATGGGAAGATTATCTAAAAATAATTGAAAAACGAAAATTACACGAGACACTAAAACCTGGTGCAAAACTTAATTTTATGTTGATGTTAAGAATTGATTTACCAAGCGGTGATAGCGTCCACTTTTCAATTGAGAGAATACAATTTCATTTGAAAGGCGATATTTCAGTTTTAGAGATTATCGCTCAAGAAGGATTCGATTGGAGTATTCTCGCACCTTATCCAACTCTGAGACTTAATCCTCCACATGTAAATGAATCTATTTATGCCTATGGTTTTCCTAATAGCTCAGTTGAAATAGAAGCTGATGGTAGAAAAGGATTCCATGTATGGACTCATTTAAGCGCAGGTACAGTGAATGAAGTTCATGAGACACACAGAGATAAAATCTTACTAAAATTTCCATGCTACCAAGTGGATGCACTATTGTTGGGGGGAATGTCCGGTGGCCCAATAACTGATTCTCAAGGTAATATTTGCGGCGTTATAGCATCAAGTCATACTTTAGAAATAATTGGTGACGAGTCACCAATTGGATATGCCTCAACACTGTGGCCAATTTTAGGAGTATGTTTAGAACAACCGCTTGGTAAAAAGAAGTATCAATATCCAAGGTTAATTAGATTGTTTAGAACTAAGGTCATAAAATCTATAGATATCGACCACTTTGAGTTAATCTGTGATCCCGAAGATTTCAGATTATTTTTATCCAATAAAAATAATGAAAGCAGAATTATACAGCTCGGCTTGGCTGAATAAATATCCAAACATATTTATCTTCAACGTCGTGTTTAACACAAGAAACATGATTATTTTTGCCTCGCAAAGCCGATAAAGCGCGCCATCGGGGAACCCCGCCTAACACGCGAGGTAGCTGATGGCGCCCAATTAGTTTGCAAAGTCAGGCGCAAGGCATATAATCGAAGAAAAATTAAAAATATGAACGACTTATTAAACTCTATTAAACTATTTTTCTATGAACGCGTCAGTAACCCTCTTGTTACTGCTTTCTGCTTTTCTTGGCTCGTATTTAACTATCAATTCATATTAGTGTTTTTTTCAGGTGAGGACATTATTGGTAAATTCCACTTTCTATCTGAAATCTATGACTCACCTTCGCACTTGGCAATACCAAAAAAGTGGACTATTGGATTAATCTATCCACTTACCACAGCCCTTACATACATCTTCTTTTTCCCGTTCCTAGCAAAGTATGTAATTAAATTCCACTATCAGAGATCGACTGAATTAAAAAACATAAAAAACATTGCAGAGGGTGAGGTGCTGGTTTCTAATAAAAAAGCACGCGAAATTCAACGCAAGATTAATACGCTCGAAACTGAAAAAGAAGAACTAGAAACCAGACATAAATCAGAAATTAAAGCTTTTCAAGAACAAATAGAAACACTGACAACTGAAACAAATGGCCGTTTAGAAGTCATGCAAAAGAACCTTTCAGACGTAAATCAAGAAAACACAGAGTTGAAGGCTGCATTAAAAGTACTTAAGGATACAGCTGAAGGATCGGAAGCTACAAAAATTAACGCTGAAAAGAATCTCGCTATGTTGCGAGAACAGCTCTCTAATGTTAGCGATGATAGAAATAGTGAGAGAGCCAGACAGGCAATTAAGTCTGCGATTACACATGCATCTAACTCATTAAATGTAAATAGTCTTTATGAGCTTATTGGAACTCCACGATCAAATACCGAAAGAGACTTAGCTTTTCTAATTATATCGAACCTATTGAATGGAGAGACAATGTCCAAGGAAGAGGTATATAGTATTTCAAAAGCGGGTAAGAGTGAGACAGGCTCTATGCTAAATAGGCTTGCGTCAAAAAACATTCTTAAGCATGAGAAAGATGCTGATGGTAGGTACCGCTATTCGTTAACTAAACTCGGCATCGAAAAAGTGAAAACATTACTGGCAAATGCAAGTTAAAACTTCTATTAATACTGTGTCTGATGGGGCTAATGATTTTTCAATTTATCAGCTTCTGTGCAATTCCCCACACTTGAAAGGCATACGAGTAAATATATCTGGTATCGACAATTGATTCGTATATATTTTAGCTATATGTGTTGGGAGTTATTGGATGAGGCAAGGAATAGTATTTACAATCAACGATTCTCAGGCGGTGCAGCTACTGGTTGAAGCTCACTTTCCTGATTCTGTGAAAAAAGTTACGGTAAGGGTGGTAGGTAAAGATCGGATCTTAACGCCGGTGGAAAATAGCTGGGATTCGTTTTTTCTGCAAAGCTGTGGTGCCAGCGACGACTTTATTTCAGAACGTGCCACACAGCAGGATTTAGAGGGCACGTGAACTTTCCAGCTCCACTACTTGCCACTGTAAAATGACAAATACGAATAGCTTACGCATTGAATCGCTTAAATTTTGCCGTTTACCCCAATGATTGTTTTCTTTTTTAAACCCTGTGTAATACTAAATCCTCATATACCCCACCACAGGCTGTTCTTATGTTTAAGTACCTGGCGCCAGGCATATTGTGTCTTAGCTTGTTTGGCTGCTCACCTTCCGATAAACCGATGGAACAAGCGACAGCTGCCGTCGCAGAGCAAAGCAGTGAACACTTTGCTGTGCTGTTTGGTGGCAGTAATGTCGGTGAGCTTAAAGTAGAGAGGCTGAACAATACGCTGAGTATTGATTATGGCTATAGCAATAACGGCCGTGGTGCCAGTAGCGAAGAAACCCTGGAGCTATCTGCTACAGGCTTGCCATTAGCATGGCAGATTTCCGGCAAGACCGTGTTTGGCAATAGTGTCGACGAAAGCTTTACTACCGACGACGGTAGCGCAACCTGGCAGGATGCCGCAGGCGGCGGTAAGGCAACTTTCTCTGGGGACTCGGTTTATGTCGCCCAAAACGCCAGCCCTTATGCACTTTACATTTATGCCAGGGCGCTGCTGAATAATGATGACAATACTTTGCCAGCTCTGCCTGGTGGCCAGCTGCGAATAGAAAAGCTTGATACCATTTCGTTGCAAAGCGCCCAGACTGACCAGCCTGTGGCAGCAAGCATTTATGCCATATCAGGTATCAGTTTAGACCCCAGTTATATTGCCCTTAGTAATGAGCGGCAAATGCTGGCATATCTGACGCCGCGCTTCACCCTGCTTCGACAAGACGTAGTAGCAGAAGATCAGCAACTACGGCAACTGGCAGCAGAGCTGAATGCCTCTCGCTTTGAAGATATTGCCAAGCGTGCCACTAACAAATTTGATAAACCTGTGCGCATTAATAATGTGCGGATTTTTGAACCGCAGACGCTATCGCTTTCTGAGCCAAAATCTGTACTGCTGAACAAAAATAAAATTGCGGCAATTGAGCCGATTGTGCAAACACCTTCTGCCGACGAGGTCGTCATAGAAGGCAACGGTGGCACCCTTATTCCAGGCTTATATGAAATGCACGCTCATATGAGTGACGATGACGCCTTATTAAATGTGATGGCTGGCGTGACTTCTGTCCGCGATATGGGCAATGAAATGGATGTACTGGAAGCCCTGGAAGATAAAATTGAACGCAATGTTTTAATTGGCCCCCGCATTAGCAAAAGTGCATTTATTGAAGGTAAGAGTCCATTTTCAGCCGCAACCGGTGAACTAGCAGCAAGCGAACAAGAAGCGGTAGATTTAGTCAAAATGTATGCTGAACGCGGCGGCTATCATCAGATTAAAATATACAGTTCTATTAAAGGTGAATGGGTACCCGCTATGGTGGCGGAAGCTAAAAAGCACGGCATGCGGGTGGCAGGTCATATTCCGGCGTTTTCCAAAGTTGATGAAATGATGCAAAGCGGCTATGACGAAGTAACCCATATAAATCAGCTGATGTTGAGCTGGGTGCTGGACAGAGAAGAAGACACCCGGACCTTATTCCGGATCACCGGTATGAAGCGTTTTGCTGATCTCGATCTGGATAGTGAAGCGGTTCAAACCTCACTGGATATTATGGTCGATAAAAATATCGCCATTGACCCAACCATGGTAATTCACGAATTCGGGCTCACCGGCCGCAACGGCGAAACCAGAATTGGCATGGTCGATTATGTTGATAATATGCCTATCGGTGTGCAGCGCTCAGCCAAACAAGCGTTGTTGAACGTAGCAGATGAGGCAGAAGATAAAGCCTATAAAGCCGCTTTTGATAAAATTCTGGCCACATTAAGTCTGATGCATCAGCGCGGCATTTTTATTGTTCCCGGCACAGACCTGGGCGGCGCATTTGAGCTGCACCGTGAGTTAGAGCTATTTTCAAAGCTTGGCATGTCTAATGCGCAGGTTTTACGCCGGGCCTCTTACGACATGGCCAACTATTTAGCGCAGGGTGAGCAATTAGGCAGTATAGAAGCCGGCAAACTGGCCGATTTTTTTCTGGTGCCGGGTAATCCGCTTGACGACTTACGGGCCATTAAAAAAATAGCCATGGTAGCGAAAGATGGTCAGATTTATTTCCCCTCTCAGGTCTATCCGCAGTTTGGGATTAAACCCTTTACTGATATGCCACGGGTGCATCAAGGTAACTAAATGCATGTTTTAATACAAACTAAAAGGCCACCGCAAGGTGGCCTCTGTTTATCTGATGCTCAGGAATTCAGTGCTCAGGCTTGCCCTGGCGCAGGGCTTTGGTTTTGCTGCGTTGCTTTTTGCCTTCAAGCCGCCGTTGCTTGCTGCCGTAAGTGGGTTTAGTGGCAATGCGTTTTTTCTGTACCTTGGCGACTGACTGCACTAATTCGATAAACTGGGCCAGGGCGAGTTCGCGGTTCATCTCCTGGCTGCGGCTTTGCTGACACTTAATAATCACTTTACCGCTTTTGGTGATGCGGTGATCACTGCGGTTAAGCAGCCGTTGCTTGTAGAAGTCTGGTAGTGAAGAGGCGGTAATGTCGAAAATAATTTGCACTGCGGTGGCCACTTTATTAACATGCTGGCCACCTGCGCCTGAGGCGCGGATAAATTGCCATTCCAGCTCGCTGTCATCGATACTTACACTGCCTGATATTGTAATTGCCACACATTTCCTGCCATTTTTAGCTTAAATTGCCGTTTTATGAACTTATGCTTAATTTATCGACTAACTGGTGATAAAAAAGTTTAAAAAATTAACAACTGTAAAATCAAGTCATTACTCGACTATTATCTTTTATCGAAACAAAACAGCTTATTTCAGGTTTGACCCATTGCATTCTGATCTGCATAGTAAATGCGCCTGAGTACCCTTAGCATCCTTAGCACAATGAAGTGCGCCCTTACTTTAGCATGGACGGTTATGTCTTATCAGGCTAAGCATAAAAAAACATAAACCGTAATTTTTTTTCGATAGGTAAGTCAGTACTATCATCTTTAGGGCATAACGATGACACTGTTGAATCCGACATTGCGACAGCCGGAGCAAAATGCTTTTGTGCCGGCAATATCCGCAGAAAAGCCAGCTAACGAACTTAATCTATCCGATTTCAGTGCATATTTTCAGGCCTCTCAGGCCATTAGCCATCACGAAAAGAATAAAGTATTCAGACTTCGCCATAAAGTCTATTGCGAAGAATTGAACTTCGAGCCGCCACGGCCATCGGGGCTTGAACAGGACGATTTTGACCGGCGCGCTTTACACTGCAGCCTGGCTGATGCCCAATCTGGTGAAATCGCAGGTACTGTGCGGTTAATTCACTGCGAACAGGAACCGGGCCCCTTGCCTATTGAAAAGTATTTTGCCGGTCGCTTTACTGCACCACACTTGTCTCCGGCGTGCTTTCCGCGGCAGCATGTTTGCGAAATCTCACGGTTAGCAGTAGCCGCGCAATTCCGGCGCAGAATAAAAGATACTGCAGCCAAGGATTTACCGGCGTTAAGCAGCTCCTCCCGACCTTTTAACCGTTTTATTGCCATTGGCCTGTATCTGATGGCGACCGCGATGTGTCTGGAAAAAGGCTACTATCATGGCTTTGTTACTATTGAACCCAGCCTGGCCAGAATACTGCAACGTATTGGTATTAACTTTAACCAGATTGGTGAAGCAATCGATTTTAACGGTAAACGGGCGCCCTACTATTTAGATGCCCGGGAAGTGGTTGCCAATCTGCTGCCAGAATACCGCGATTTAATGCAGCGATTAAGTGGTCAGCTGTTAACGGAACCAGAGTTAGTTGCATCAAGCCGGCAAATGACCACAAATACTGATTTACAATGGGCTATAGCCTGATAAGTTGCGTATCTGAATTATTATTGATTAACAGATAGCAACTATGGATTCATTAAGTCAGATATGTCTTGGGGCTGGCGTTGCCACGCTGGTTATCGGCCGCAAGGTTCCGGTTAAACAAGCCGTATTATGGGGGGCGGTAGCTGGCACCTTACCCGATTTAGATGTGTTGTTTGACGCTGGCGATGCCATCGCCAATATGGTTAGCCACCGGGCCCATTCTCACGCGTTGTTTTATCTGGCGTTAGTCAGCCCACTGCTTGCCTGGTTAATATCGGCGCTTCAGCGCCAGACTGCCCTGTTCCTTCACTGGTGGCTGGCCATTGGCCTGGTGCTGATTACCCACCCCTTGCTGGATGTAATGACAATTTATGGTACCCGCCTCGGCTTACCCTTTACCGATACGCCGTTTGGCGTTGGCAGTATTTTCATTATTGATCCCTTATATACCCTGCCGCTGTTGTTTGCGCTGATTATAGCGCTGCTAAAGCCAAAGTGGTGTACCGGGGCTGCAGCCAGTGGTTTAGGTTTATCATCGGTTTATCTCATCTGGAGTTTCAGTGCCCAGCAATCGATAACCTCAATAGTAGAAGCTGAATTGCCAGTGCCAGCAGCAGATGCTGTATTGGTTACCCCTACGCCATTTAATACCATATTGTGGCGGGTGTTGATTATGACCGAACAGGGCTATTACGAGGGGTTTTATAGTGTATTGGACCGCAGCGCCGCAATTGACTACCAGTTTTTCCCACAAAATGCCCGCTTAAAGCAGCAATATAAAGCGCACCCTGACATTGCCCGAATTGCCGCCTTCAGCCACGGTTTTTACAGTTTACAGCAGCAGGATGATAAACTTATACTAACTGATTTGCGGATGGGCTTGCGCCAGAATTATGCCTTTAACTTTCTGGTGACCCCAGATACCGCCACCCCGGCCCAGGCGCTGCCCAGAGCTTATGATATGGGCACCACCGTTCGCTGGATCCAACAACAACTGGTCGCGAGTGAGTAGTTACCAGAGCGCTGGTAACTACTTTGCTACCATGATTAAAGCCTGATTGCCAGCCCGTCGCTCAGCGCACGCCGGTATGCGGTAAACGCCGGGATACAGGCCAGCAATGCGCTAATCAGCAATACTGCCCCGGCCCAGTACAAACTTTGCAGGCTGAATGGGTTGATATTGATAAACAGGCCGTAACTGCTGGCCAGCATCTCTTGCAACGCCCACAAGGTTACTACCAGCGTCACTGCAGCAGCCAGTAGCGCCATTACCGTGAGTAACAGCACTTCCAGCTGAATTAATACAAACAAATACCACGGATGCGCCCCTACCGCTCGCAGAATAGCCATCTCCCGCTGCCGCTCTTTCATCGATGCCAGCAAGGTCGTCATCATGCCAACAAGACCCGCGACCAGCACCAGCAAGGTAATCAGCAGTAACAGGTTTTCAACCATACTGAGCATTTGCCATAGTTCAGCCAGCGCAACGCCCGGTAAAATCGCTGACAAAGCTTCTCCTTTAAACTCATTAATTTGCCGCTGCACCACAAAAGTTGCCATTCTGGAGTCAAGCCCTACCATAAAAGCGGTGATAGCTTTGGGGGTCAGATCCTGTTGCAATGCCTGTTCAGCACTGATTTTACGTCCTGGCATCGGTGCACCCTGCTGCCAGTCAAGATGAATAGCTTCAATACCTTCCAGGCTGACATGCACGGTTTGATCTAACGGGGTGCCGGTCGGCGCCAGAATACCGGTTACCGTAAAGGGTTTGTCTTTATGTTCACTGAAGCTAACCGCCCCGACACCATGCGCCAGGGTGATCTGGTCACCCAGTTTGTAGCCCAGTTTGGTTGCCACCTCCGCGCCCAGTACCGTATCGTAGACCTCATTAAACGGCTGACCTTCGCTAAACTGTAATGCCTGCTGATTGGCATAGCGGTAATGGCTAAAATAGTCACTGTTGGTGCCAAGCACCCGATAGCCACGGTGAGAATCGCCCAGCGACATTGGAATAGTCCAGCTTATTTGCGGATGCTTGCTAATGCGCTGATACGTCGCCCAACTGACATTTGCGGTGGCATTACCAATCCGGAATACTGAGTACAATAATAAGTTCAGCTGGCCAGACCGGGCGCCGACAATTAAATCGGTGCCGGCAATAGTACTGGTAAAACTCTGGCGGGCTTCTTTGCGTAAATGGTCAATACCAAATAGCAACACCAGACTTATAGTCAACGACAGTAATGTCATCAGCGCGGTACCACGACGATTCCAGAGGCTCTGCCTGGCAAGTTTTAACAACATGGCTGTACTCCTTGTGCCAAATTCTGCATATCCAGCTGCAGGCTGAAATAGCGCCGTAAACCAGCATCGTGGCTGACAAAAATAACGGTGGTCTGGCAGGCATTGGCCTGCTCCAGCAGTACCTGCATAAAACTGTCCCTGTTATCGGCATCCAACGCCGAGGTGGGTTCATCGGCAATAAGTAAGGCCGGCCGGGTTAACAGAGCGCGGGCAATAGCTACCCGCTGTTGCTGGCCAACGCTTAATGCCGCGGCCTGCTGCTCAATTAGCTCCCCCGCCAGGCCCAGGCTATCTAACAGTTCTCTGGCACGTTGCTCGCTGGCTTTTTTATCGTGACCGGCAAAATGGCTGCTTAACAACACGTTATCCAGCACCGATAAATAGGAAATCAGGTTAAGCTGCTGAAACACAACACCAATATTCCGGGCCCGCACGGTATCGCGTTTTGCCGGCGACAGGCTGCTGAATACTTCACCACCTAGTTTTATCTCGCCCTGTTTAGGCGTAATGATACCGGCCAGCAAATTAAGCAGCGTGGTTTTGCCGCTACCCGAGGCACCTTTAATAAACAGATGCTGACCTTGCTGCAGGGTCAGCTCAGGTAAACTAAGTTGCCAGGCTGCGGTCTGATAAAAGAACAGCACATTTTTGAGCTCAATGGCAGGAATTTTCGGCTTGTCGGTCACAGGTTTAATCCCGGTCATGTTATGATTGCTCCATTAATTGGCGTCTATTATGCAAAATTAAGAGGGTAAGCTCCAATGCTTAACAAGTTATCCGTTACGTTATCTATGCTATTGGTCGCAAGCTTTAGTATGTTACTAAATGCCAGCGAAGTTAAAACCATCGAATGGACTGATTTAATGCCGGCAGAAGATCTGGCTGCATTACAAGCCATGCCGGAAGTACAGCATGATTACAGTCAACCCTCGCCCTTTGATGATAATTATAACGGTGACGATCCCGCCGCCGGACAGTGGGAGCAGATTTTACAGTCGGCCAAAGTAAAAGAAGAATTTAATAATACCAAGGTGCGGATCCCCGGTTTTATTGTGCCACTGGAGTTTGATGACGAACAAAACGTGACCAGCTTTTTTCTGGTACCTTACTTTGGCGCCTGTATTCATGTACCGCCGCCGCCACCTAATCAGATTATTTTTGTCAGTGGTGCCAAAAATCTGAAAGCTGATATGATTTACTCACCGTTCTGGATTAGCGGCACCATCACCACCCAACCTATGAGCCACGATTTAGCGAATGCGGCTTACAGTCTGAAAGCGGATTTGGTTGAAGAGTACACCTACTGATTTAAGCTTAACAGTAAACAAAAGCCCCCGGCTATCCAATTAATAGCGGGGGGCTTTTTGCTTTATAAAATGCCTAGGCAGTGTTAAAAACTGACAGTGTTACTGGCCAAACTCAGTTCTGTTGCGCCTTGCTGGCCATTTATTACCCATTGCACAGTAATTTTCTGCACACTTGGTACCAGGTTAAATAAACTTACCGTCATTTCATTTAACCGCGCCGGTTGCTGACAAATTAAACTGATATTGGCGTAAAAGTCGCTATGTGTACTACTAACTTCAGCTGTTAAATCGGTATTGGCATCAGCTTCTGTAAGGTCACATCCGGCTTGCGGATTAATTTCAAACCATGAGCCCTGACGCAGTACAGCCAATGCCGAGGCTATTTCCTGGCGTTGCTCGCTGGTTTTCGGGGCATGTTCAAAGCCGACAATATTGTAAGCGGCCGATTGCAACGCCACCATTGCCTCGTTACCTTCAAGTATCACCGTTAACATAGCCTCACCATGGACATGCGTGCCCGGGCTACTGAACTCATCTTCTGCATGCTCATGCTCATGCTCATGCTCATGCTCATGCTCATGCTGTTCAGCGTGTTTGTGATCATGCTGCTGGGCAACAACATTGTTAGCAGTTAACAATAGCGCGCCAGCTGTCACCGCACTTAACCAGCAGCCAACAGCCGCGCCAAACCGAAACTTCGCCATCTTCAGGGTCCTTGTACTTTGCTATAGGCGTTATCATACCTGCTTGTTAAACCAGCGCAATATGTGGCAGCGCCAAAAGCAGACATCGAGTTAAATCGTTGATCTGCGTGCTACAGCTAAGCGTACCACTGACTATTGTTAATTTGAGTCAGGATTTATGGCCAAGCTTATCGTAATTTTAGGAGACCAGCTTAGCCCGGCGCTACCCGCGCTTCGTGAAGCAAAAAGTGACGACGTTATTTTACTGGCTGAAGTGCAGCAGGAAGCCACCTACGTTAAGCACCACAAGCATAAGATTATTCTGTTGTTCAGTGCGATGCGCCATTTTGCTGACGTGCTACGTCAGCAGAATTATCAGGTGACCTATCTGGACTATCATCAAGGCCATGCTTCACTTACCGCCGCGGTTGAACAAAGCCTGCAACAACATCCGCAGTTAGACGGCATTATGCTGACTCAGTGTGGTGAGTATCGCTTACAGCAGGAAATAAACAGCTGGCAGCACACCTTCGGTTTACCGGTGGAGATACTGGAAGATGACCGCTTTTTGTGCAATGCGGCAATGTTTGCCCAATGGGCTGATGGCCGCAAACAGCTGCGGATGGAATATTTTTACCGCGAGATGCGCCGCTACACCGGGTTACTGCTTGATAGCAAAAAACAACCGCTTGGCGGCCAATGGAATTTTGATAAAGCCAACCGCAAAAGCCCGCCGGCTGATCTGCAGGCCATCGCACCACTGCAGTTTAAACCCGATGACATTACACTTGAGGTAATGAAACTGGTTACTGAACACTTTGCCGGTAATCCGGGCTCGGCTGACAATTTTTGTTATGCGGTAACAGGTAAGCAGGCACGCCAGGCATTTAATCACTTTGTCAGCGAACAACTGGCCAGGTTTGGCGACTATCAGGATGCGATGGTACTTGACCAACCCTTCCTGTTTCACAGCATTTGTTCCATCTATCTTAACTGCGGCTTGCTGGATGTACGCTGGATGTGTCAGAAAGTGGAAGCAGCCTACAAGCAGGACAAGGTTGCTATTAATGCCGCTGAGGGCTTTATTCGCCAACTTATCGGCTGGCGCGAGTATGTCAGGGGCTTGTACTGGCTGTTGATGCCCGACTATAAAAACCGCAACTTTCTGAATGCCAACAGACCATTACCGGGCTTTTACTGGCATGGCGACACCAAAATGCGCTGTATGCAACAAGCCATCAGCCATACCATGACCCACGCTTATTCTCACCACATTCAGCGGCTGATGATAACCGGTAATTTCGCCTTGTTAGCCGGGCTGGATGTCACTGAAGTCACCGACTGGTATCTGGCTGTATATGCTGATGCTTACGAATGGGTAGAACTGCCTAATACCCTTGGCATGGCGCTGTTTGCCGATGATGGTGTACTCGCCTCTAAACCTTATGCTGCCAGCGGCGCTTATATTAACCGGATGAGTAATTACTGCCAGCATTGCCATTACAAGGTTAAAGACAGTACCGGTGATGACGCCTGCCCGTTTAACGTATTGTACTGGGACTTTTTAGCGCGCAATGAGCAAAAACTGGGAAGCAATGCCAGGATGCAGCTGGCTTATAAAAACTGGCACAATAAAGCGCCGGAACAACAGCAGGCACTTCGTGATAAAGCAGCCGACTACCTGATAAAGCTGGAGCAACTATGACCAGCCTGGTGTTACTTGACCAGGCGTTACGCCTGCATGACAACCCCTTGCTCTGGTATGGTGCCCGAGCTGACGGCACAGCAGGTGAGCAGCGATTAGTCGCGGTCGTTTGCCTGGATAAGTCTGCTTTTTTCTCTAAGCAATATGGATTGGCCCGGGCCAGTTTACTGCGGCTGCAACAGCAGCTGCAACTAATTTCCGGCACCAAACAAGCCCTCGCCCGGTTCAATATTGGTCTGGTTACCTTGTTTGGGGAACCCGCAGCGGAAATAAGCCGCTTAGCGATGCAACTACAAGCCAGCCAGATTGTTGCAGCCAGCCCAACCGGCTATCGGGAACAGCAAACCCTCGCAAAGCTCAGCGACCGCTATCAGGTCACAACCATTGATGTTAACAGCTTATTAGGCACAGCGGCGTTAACACCTGAACTTAGCCGCTTGCCTGACAGCTTCAGTGCTTTTCGGAAGCAACGGGAACCGTTATTGCAGGTAGCGCCGGCTGTTGCAACGTATCAACCCCAGCCTGCTCAGCAGTGGCTGACACCTGAGCAAAGCAGCGTGTTCTATGAGAATTTTCATCAGTTAGCGGCTTTCAGCCAACCATCGCTGCCACCAGGTAGCGACGAGCAACACGCATTGCAGCGGCTGGACGACTATATCTGGCAGCAACACGCTATCAGCCATTACAAAAGCAGCCGCAATGGTTTAAGTGGTGACTATTATGCCAGTAAGTTTTCAGCACCTCTGGCAACAGGTTGTCTGTCGGCCCGCTATTGCTGGCAACAAATTTTGCAGTACGAGCAGCAGATAGAAGCAAATGAATCTACCTACTGGCTGAAGTTTGAACTGCTATGGCGGGAATTTTTCCGCTGGCAATTTCGTAAATATACCAATGCCTGGTTTAGTAAGCATGCTATAAAAGGTCCGCTGGATTTTAGTCCGCCGACTCTGACTAAAGCCCGGCAAGAACACTTTAATAACTGGTGTGCCGGAACAACCGGCGTGCCTTTTATTGATGCCAATATGCGCCTGCTTAACAGCACCGGCCTGATGAGTAATCGGGGCAGGCAGAATGTTGCCAGCTTTCTTATTCATGATTTAGGCGTCGACTGGCGCCTTGGTGCCGCCTATTTTGAGCAGCGCCTGCTGGATTACGATGTTGCCAGTAACTGGGGTAACTGGGCGTATATTGCTGGCAGTGGCAACAGTGGCGAGCGCCAGTTTAACGTGATTAAGCAAGCACTGAGCTATGATCCGGAGGGTGACTTTGTCCGCGCCATGTTGCCAGAACTGACGGCAAAAGGCAGTTTAATTCACCAGCCCGCAGCTGAGGTTAAGGTACCTGAGCACTGGCGAAACTGGCTGGCAAAACTGACTGAAAAAAAGCTGTAACCACAGATGACCAGCCTGGTATGGTTTAAGCGCGATTTGCGGCTGCAGGATCACCAGCCGTTATGGCATGCGGCCAAACAAGGCCCGGTGCTGCCGGTATATATTATTGAACCCGATTACTGGCAGCAGCCTGATGTGTCGCTGCGCCACTGGCAATATCTGGCTCCGGCGCTGCAACAGCTTAACCAGCAACTGAGCGCCCTGGGCCAGCCGTTACTGGTGGTAAAAGGTGCGGCTACCGCAGTGTTGCGCCAACTTTGCCGGCAATACGCAGTAAGTGGGGTATACAGCCATGAAGAAACCGGCAACCTCTGGACCTATCAGCGCGATCTTGCCGTTGGCCGCTTACTGCAAAGCCTGCAAATACCCTGGCAGCAATACCGCCAATTCGCGGTATTTCGTAAATTAGCTAACCGGGATAACTGGTTTGAACGGGCAGATAGCTGGCTTAAATCACCAGTATGTCCAACCCCTGCATCGTTGCCCAGACTAACCGCAACACCAGATAGCTTAATGCCAGAAGGCTTAACGCCGGAAAACCTGGCGCTACTGGCGCCCCGGCGCGGTCACGACCTGCCACCGGTAATCAGGCTGCAACAGGGCGTACAACCTGCGGATATCTTCAATGAGTTTATTGACAAACGCAGTCGCAATTACCGGCAACATATATCTTTACCCGCCAAAGCCGCTAGCAGCTGCTCCAGGTTAAGCCCCTGCATTAGTTATGGCCAGCTAAGTCTGCGCCAGTTACAACAGCAAAGCTTGCTGGCGTTAAAACAGCAAAGTAACGTCTGGCATAAACAAGGACTACAGGCATTTTTCAGCCGTTTACGCTGGCATTGCCACTTTATCCAGAAACTGGAAGATGAACCGGCTATTGAGTTTTGTAATATGCACCGTGGCTTTGATGGCATGCGCGAAGCTGATTTTAACCCCGCACACTTTGCTGCGTGGCGCACCGGTTATACCGGTTTTCCACTAATTGATGCGGCCATGCGTTGCCTGCTGGCAACAGGCTGGCTGCACTTTCGTGGCAGAGCGATGCTGGTGGCATTTGCCACATATCATTTATGGCTGCACTGGCGGCCGGTCGCGCTGCACTTAGCGCAATGCTTTGTCGACTACGAACCGGGTATTCATTATCCACAAATCCAAATGCAGGCCGGCACGACAGGCATTAATCCGAACCGGATGTACAATCCATTAAAGCAAAGCCAATTGAAAGATCCGGACGGCCAGTTTATCCGCCAATGGTTGCCGGAGCTGCGCCAGCTACCGACCAGCTGGCTGCACAGTCCCTGGCTGATGCCTGTAGCCTTACAACAGCAATACGACTGCGTATTAGGCCGCGACTATCCTGCGCCAATAGTCGATTTGCAACACGCCCTGCAACAGGCCAGAGCAAAACTACGTAACTGGTTACACAGCCAGCCTGCAGCCAGCTGGCAACAACAGAAAAAAGCAGTGGTGGCACGCCATGCCAGTCGTAAAAGGCCGGCAGCACGTAAAGCGGCGAAAAGCAGAGATCAGCTCAGTTTTGATTGGTAGGCTGGCATTTCCGCAGTATTAAATGGCTTCTTCATCTTCTTCGCCAGTCCGAATCCTGATCACCCGCTCAACTTCAAACACGAAGATTTTGCCATCACCTATTCTACCGGTCTGAGCGGTTTTCATTATGGCTTCAACACAACGTTCTACTAACTCGTCACCCACCACAATTTCCAGCTTAACCTTAGGCAGAAAATCCACCATGTATTCGGCGCCACGGTAGAGTTCGGTGTGGCCTTTTTGCCGGCCAAAGCCTTTTACCTCAGTCACTGTCATACCCGTTATACTGATATCGGCCAGTGCCTCACGCACATCATCCAGTTTAAAAGGCTTAATTATGGCTTCAATTTTTTTCATCGCGGTTTCCAAAGCTACGGCCAGAAGATAGCGCCAGTATAATACAAGCGCTCGCCAGCATCAGCTTTTTAGCCGCAATTAGTTGATCCTATTTCATTCAGATACGTTAAGATATTGTGCACTTTCAACAGAGGGCTGAGCAGAATGCAGGCAGAACACATTATTGCCCAAATGCGGGTATTACCGGAAATTGATACCGGCTTTGAAATCAGCCGCCGGGTTAGCTTTATCAAAAAACAATTGCGGAACGCCGGCATGACCCGTCTGGTGCTGGGAATAAGCGGCGGTGTCGACTCTACCACCTGTGGCCGGCTGGCCCAGATAGCGGTGGACGAGCTAAATGCGGAACACGGCGGTGGTTATCAATTTATTGCGGTGCGTTTGCCGTACGGGACCCAGAGTGATGAAGATGAAGCACAGCTTGCTATCAGCTTTATCAAACCGGGCAAAGCTGTCAGTGTCAATATTAAGGGTGCAGCTGATGCATTGCATCAAAGCACCATGCTGGCGCTTGGCGATCAGAACACAATCAGTGAGGCAAAAGCCGATTTTGCTAAAGGTAATGTCAAGGCCCGCTGCCGAATGATGGCGCAATACCATATTGCCGCGCTGAACAATGCCCTGGTGCTGGGTACTGATCACTCGGCAGAAAATATTACCGGTTTTTACACTAAATGGGGTGATGGCGCCTGCGATTTAGCGCCGTTATTTGGTTTAAGTAAACGGCAGGTACGGGCTATTGCCGCCAAACTTGGCGCACCACAACTATTGGTTGCCAAAACACCAACCGCCGATTTGGAATGCCTGAGTCCGCAAAAAGCGGATGAGGCTGCACTGGGCTTAACGTATGATCAGATTGATGATTTTTTGGAAGGCAAACCAGTGCCAGCTGAGGTTGCAGAGCGCTTAATCAGTATCTATCTGAAAACCCAGCATAAACGTGATCCCATACCCACTATCTACGATTAGCACCTTCAGCCACTTTTTGATGTACCGTAAAATATGACGCCAGCTTATGCTGGCGCCACTCCAACAAACACCCTTCAAAAATACAATTTATAAATATACTTGCTACACTTTAGTTACTTTACAAGAATTGCAAGGAGTGCAGTGATGCAGCGGTATCAGACCCAGCTGGGACTTACCTTACTCGAATTAGTATTGGGGTTAGCAATTATGGCTATTTTGCTGCAAATTGCCTTGCCGGCAATGGCAGAGCTTATCAACAAGCAACGGGCCGGTAGCTATATGCAAAAGTTTAGCCGTCATCTCGGTTATGCCAGGATCCAGGCCGCAAACAGTCAGCAACCGGTAAGGCTGTGCCCGCTGTCAGGCACTGAATGCCAGAGTGACTGGCGCACTTATCCGTTGGTGCTGAGCTTAATAAACCCACACAATGATACTGAATTTATGCTGCGGCAAATACCGCCGGTATTCAGCCAGCACCAGTTAAAATATAACCGCCGTCAGTTACAGTTCCGTCGCGATGGCAGCTTAAATGCACTGGAAAATGGCACCTTTTATTATTGCCCGCAGCCATCGTTTAACTGGCATTACAAACTGGTACTAAACCAGGCCGGTCGCAATCGTCTGACCTTTCATTACGCTCCCTGCCCTGACTAATCCCAGCAAAATAGCGATGATGGCAGGCTGTAATTGCGTCTACCGGTATGGTCAAGGGTATAAACCAGACAGTCCCGATCCGCTGTTTGTGGCCCCTGGGCCAATGCCGTCAGCTCAAAACTGCTGGTATCACTCAACACAACCTGCAGTTTATAGCGACCGCTGGCGCTAGTGCCATCGGCGGCCACCCCCAGCAGTGCCAGATTATCGGTATAACGACCATGATCTGCCAGTTGCTGCTCCTGCATATTGGCAGCGCTCAACAACAACCGGCTGGCTTCAGCGCGATGGGTTTTTAACACATATTGCTGATAAGATGGATAAGCAATAGCGCTGAGAATGCCGACTATTGCCACGGCGACCATTAGCTCAATTAAGCTAAAGCCTGTGCGGACATAAAGATTTCGGAACATCAGTGTGCTCCTGTTTCCTGGCGATACGTTGCCAGTTTCCGCCAGCGGGGAAACTGATCCAGCTGCAACTGTTCAGAACAATCCGGGCATGCCGGCGAAATCATCTTCAGATCAGCCAGAACCAACTGTTGTTCATCAATATTGTCTAACACCAGGGCAGCAGAACCATCAGCTTGTTGTTGCAGTTTTAACTGACCTGCACCATTTAGTAACCGAAAGCGACGCTGACTATATACCAGGCCGGCACTGTGCAAATGCATTGCAACCAAGCTGTGTTCCGCACTTTGGTCTGCGCACGCCGTTGCAGTAAAATCGCTGGTTGCCACCGCGCTGTAAATAACCCCGGCAACAACTTTAGGCGGCTGAGTAAGCTGGCCGGATAACCGAACCCACCAACCGGCACTATCAACAATTGCTGACCACTGCGCATTGCTTAAACCCGCAGTTCGCTCTTCTTCAGTTAATATTGTGCGATCATACAGCGCAGCAAAATCAGGCAAAGTACGCTCAGCTGAAAAGCCCGGGATCCGCAGTGCAACCAGGGCATCCTCGCCACTGATAATGTTGCGGGCAATCAGCAGCACAACTTTATGCTGGCTTGTCAAACCGTCGGGGCGCAAAGGTAACGGCAAACTGATGTCAACAATGCCTGCGTTTGCGATAAAGCGCCAGTCACTGTGGGTCAGGTCTGCTAAAAGTGATGAGCTATCAAAACCACTTGCTGCCACATCGGTTAACCAGACCCGGCCACTGAAGTCAGTGCTGATCAACTGGTCAACATAGCCGTCGTAATCGGCGTCCATCGGCTCTGGCCTGGCATAGAATGGGGCGGCCAAACCTGAACTATCTGGCAATGGCCAGGTGTTTAACGTGTCCAGCGCTACTGAGCTGTCAGGTGGATACATTGCCAGCTGGCCAGCACCGTCACGATCATCATGATGCAAAAACCGCTGCAACGGCCCGGAACTGGAACTTCCAGCAAACTGCAATTCGCGTGGCTCTGCCGGCTGGCGCCAGCATTCAGGAGTAGCAGCCAATACACTGAAACAAAACACCACAGCGGCCAACATACTCAGCAACAAGATAGCCAATAAGGGCCCAAGCTTAACAACCTGGCTAAGCTGTCCGGGTGCGTTGCGTTCTGACTTAACATCACTTTTAATTCTGTTACTCAGCATCCAGCACCTCCCCCGCCACAAGTTGCTGGCGCAACAACATACTGCTGTAGCTACTGGCAAACCGGCTGTCATCAGACACCAAACTGGTTGCCAGGGTTAACAAGTCGCATTGAATGAGTGAGTCAGACCAGACTGCATAACTGGCAGGGCAGCGGCTGGTGATAATTAAATCAGTCTCACTGCTGGCAAGGGTAGCATCACTGACCGAACTCAGATGCAGCGCCAGCGCTCTTTGCTCAAACAGCAATTGTCGCTGCGCAGCCTGCGCGGATTTGATACTCATTTGGCTGATAAATAAATTTGCACTGACAATTAACAGCATCACCAGCAGAAAGATTAAGGCGCTTATCAACGCCATACCGCTCTGTCGCATACAACCTCCCTGTATCAGGTACTATTCATATGTTGATTAGGTAACTGCATTTCGTTTGCTATGGTAAAAATGTTCCGGATTACGCTATGGCTAAAAGTTCGCGTTATTAAAATACACACTGCCAGCCAGCAACAAGCGCCGGTAGTGATCGTCGGGTGCCTCAAACCGGCTGGCACCCATCTGATAAGTTTGTTGATTGACATATCGGGGATCCGGCACGGTGCTTCGCAGCAATACATAAAACCGGATACTAACAATCCGGCCTGATTGCTGCTGCCAGTGTTCGTTACTCATTAACGCGGTGGGCAGCATATAATTTAACCGGCCATCAAGATTGGCATCGATGCCGAATTCAAAATGCAGCCGTTCAACCCCATCAATCACAGAGTCAGTCGCTATCCTGGCTGCGCCGCTTACCGAGCGCACCAGTCTCTTGCGCATCAGCACTGGTATAGTCTGGCCATCTACCCGCTGATTCTGGATATAAAAAACTAAATGCTGATAAGGATAAAACACACTGTCAGCAGCGAGGCTGGCACTGTCCTGGCTGATTAGGCGGCTTTGTTGCCAGTGTGGCACAATGTAGAAACGATTTGGCCGCAGTTCATCCCGACTCACTGCCAGGCCTATTGCCCGTTTCAACTGCAGTATTTCACTGTCTGGCGCCAGTGATGTCAGACAATTCAGCTGCCGGCCGGGTGCTGCAAGCTTGGCATACAAGCTGGTAAACGTGGCACCGGCAGCCGGAAAACTGCCACTATCAATGTCATCCTCGACGCAGTCAGGTGCCGGTGGTGCCATATCAACCGAGGCAACGCTAACGTCATTAAGGCTGATCCCTCCCCAGAATCCGGTATTTTGTAATTCGTTATGCAACAGGTTTAGCGCCAGCTGACCATTTTGCTGTAACTGTGCCAACTGCTGGCTTTGCCTTGACGATGCGGTCAGGCTGGCAAAAATCTGCACAGTAAAACCAAGCAGCAGCAGACCGAGCAACATGGCAATTAGCAGTTCTACCAGCGAGAAGCCGCGAATAATCATAATCAGGGGATCCGCGCTGTCAATGCCAGGCCAGAGCGACCATCCCCGGGTTCACAGCTTATTGTCGCTTTGGTGTCTGCATTGGCACGTTGCTGCCAGCTGGCCTGCAATCTCAGGCTGTTATCGGCAAACTGTAAACAAAACTGTGGCGCAAACAAGGGTGCGGTCGCACCTGTCTCCAAACTGCTCTGCCACAACTGTTGCCAGCGCCCAAGCTGATAGTCACGTAATTCTGCCTCAGTACAACGAAAATCTGCCGAGCAAGGTGGCAGCACTAACGGGCTGTCCGGGGTAAGTTCAAGGGTAAAAGCGGGATTGTCGGAAATAGTGGCGCTAAGTTCCTGCACCAGAGTAGCGCTGAGGGCTACCGCTGTGGTTCTTTGAGTGGCATCAATCACATATTGTAAAGCAAGGGTTTGCCCGGCCAGTACGCCAAGCAAACCCAGCTTTAAAATCAGTAAAGTGATTAAAACTTCCAGCAGACTAAAGCCGCGTTGTAACTGCATATCCGTATGCCATAGCTAATTTACTTAACTATAAAGTTACAACAATATTTCAAAAGATCAAATTTTAATCAATGTAATTACCAACACTCTGCAACAGCCGCAGCGGTATCGGCGTTATCTACCAACTTAGTTCCCGCCTGGTTGATACCAAGCGATATACAGTTGGTGTCTTTTACCTGCGGTCCTCTGGCCGTTGCGGTTACCGTATAAGTACGCTGTGCCTGAACACTGCTGTACTCATATCTGTTGGCCGACTCTGTCATACATTGCAAGTTTGGCAGCACGAAACCTACCGAATCATAGCGCATATTCTGGGTATAGTTCCGCTCCATAAACTGTGACAACTCCATCAAACAACTGGTCGCAGCTGCTCTGTGGCTGCGCATAACGTGATTTTGATACGATGGGTAAGCAACTGCTGCCAGAATGCCAACAATTGCTACCACTATCATTATTTCAATCAGGGTCATACCTTTCTGGTTAGCTCTGTATATAGTCATTAGTTAATCAACTCCCGCCATGATAAACGTCCACGTCGAGTGCCGACATTCACCGGAACCATGTTTAAACCGACGTTAGAATCAGGTGTAATCGCTGTCGTTTTGTCACCCTCAGTAAAGAATACTGGTTCTCCGGGCATACCATCAAATTTAACACCACTGGCTGCGTCCCCATTAACTAAACCATCTGAGTCTAAAAATTTATCATCCCGTGACAAATCAAAGAAATGGTAGTTTAAACGGGTACCTTTAAAAGGATCCACCGCCATAATCCAGCCGTCTCCCTGCGGATTACATAAATCAGTGTCTGGGATAATTGAATTCATCACTAAACTTCCGCCGATAATTTGTGGTTTTGAGGTTATCCGCTCACGGGTATCTACTAAGTCCATTACCCAGCCGCGCTTACCATCCATATCATTTCCTGCGACATACGGTAAACTGCGACCGCTACGGGCCTCACCCGTGTCAGGATTAGCATAATCAACATTTGTCATGGTACGGGATACCAGCTGGCTACGGTTTGATATTTCTGCACCATCCTTCAGGCCATACCAGCTTTGCTGATCTGCATTAACGCTATCGCCAGTTTCAATAAATTTGCCTGTCCCAAAGAATACCCATAGCTCAGCTGTTTCAGGGTGGCTTTCCAGCGTAACACCACCAGTAATAGGTTGGCGCTTACCCGCGTTATCTTTGGCGACAAACAAGGGTGAGCCGCCGTAAGCAACATTCCACGAGCTGGCAGAGGCAGAGCTTAAATCAAACTTCCAGACGTTGCCGTTATTATCACCGGCAAATATCCAGTCTGTGTTACCATCTTTGTTCTGATCCCAGCCTTCAACCTGCCCCAGACCATAGGAGTCAGTCGCCGATGTCTGCAGTTTAATAACTGGCATATCGGCGCCTTTTTCCACATCTACCACCAACAGCCCGGATTTTCCGGCCGTATTGTTATAACCATAGCCCGCGACTACAGACCAACGACCATTATTCAACCGGGTGATCACGGGCTTGTGTGGCATCAAACCCAACTCCGGGATCTGAATATCCCATAACACTTTCACTGTGGTCGGGTCAGTGATATCCAGTGCAAACATCCAGTCACCACCGCGGCCCAGTGTGCTTACCAATACAGTCCGCCAGCTGCCATTAATGAAAACATCCGCCACTGTCGGCGAGCCATCAATATAGAACCGGTGCTCATAATCCTGATTGGCAAAATCAACCAGTCTGGCAGCAGGGGTAAGCATCGCCTGTGGCAGATAGGCAAAGGTTTCAATACCTGCAGTAGCCGACGAAGCATCTGCATTAAACGCATGTAACATCCCGTCGTTGGCACCAACAAATACCCGTGGCGCTCTGGATTTGGTCGATGTCAGATACGTCTGATAGCTTGACGCTTCACCCCAGCCAGTGTAGCGCTGATAATTTCGGTTTTGTGATTGACCGACATAAACCGGTGACGAGTGCGCAATATCGCCCAGCAATGACGACCTTTCCCGGAAAATACCTGTTGGATTTGAGCCTGATTTTTCTTTAGCTCTGCTGCCACGCAAGTAATTAACGGTGTCTTCGTTGTTCAGTGCTGATTTTTCTGTAGTAGATAGATTAGCCCACTCAAAAGCAAAACTAGCTGGATTCGCTCCTGCCCCCCGGCTGGTCTGAATATTCCGCGCGCTCAACTCAGGGAAATTTGCAGACCACTGCACATTCGTCGTTTCAACATCACGGCTGACTAAATCACCACTCCAGCTTGAGGTATTAAATGAAGCCTGGAAAACGCTGTTATCTTCTTGCAAAGTGGTAGTGGTCGAAGCCAGATTTGACGCAGACGCCACCCGGTTAACAATATTTCGCAAGGTGTTAGTCAGTTCGGTATTAAATGTTTCCGGATCTCTTGCACTAAAAAATCCTCCGCGACTGTTTACACCAGCATGGAGCAAATCATCTATTTTTCGAGGATTACTATCGGGTTTTGGCCAGCGGCTGTCATCTATTGGCCATTTTTTAGCATCTTCGACATTTGTTATAGAACCATCAACCCCCAACCCTACTCCGTAGGTTACCATATGTTGCCAGTCAGCAGGATCCAAGGAACCACTGGGTACATTATTATCTAAATCTGGCCGCAAATCAGTTTTCCAGTAATAATGGGCAATATCCGCCAGGGTATCAGCGTTACCATCACCATCTGAGTCGCTAAAGCCGCGGCTCTGATTGGTATAAAAACCGTCGGTCATCAACACGGTAAAATTCTGCCGGCATGATACCAGGCCGCTACTGGTATTTTCCGGTTCAGCCCGGTAAGGCTCGTTAGTTTTAAAATAATCTCCGGCAGCCTGTAAAGTAGATTTTAACGGAGTTCCGGATGTGGTATCAGGCCGGCCATAAAGCCAGTTATAAAACTGATTTTTACCCGTGCCTTCAAATGCTCTGACCCCCCTTTCCACTTCTGGGTTGCGGTTTAACCTGCCATAACCAACCCTTATTCTTTCTGGTAAGGTTTGGAACGCTGTGCCGATACCGGCTTTAGATAACATTAACCGGCTACGGTAGTAAGAATACCAGTTGGCAAAATTCTGAATAGTTTCACTATCCTGATCAGCTACAATATAGCGTCTGTAACAACTATTACTACTTGGATCTTCACATAAATCTGTGTCATATAAGTAGTAATCCGCAGTACCTGAGTTACCACAATATGCATCCCCGCCACCATCCTGATATTGCCAGGTTGCCCTGAAATTAGTATTCAGATTGACCGTAGCGGAGCTGCTGCTATATCCATTAAATTTAGCAGCCGTGAAAGATGCATCAGGGAAAGGAGTACCATTTGCCTGGAGTGGCGGATTATAGGTTATTTCCGGATCAAAATAGGCTTTATTGATATTAGGTGATCTGCCTCGTGCTCTGTTAGTCACACTTGTATCATTCCTGCAAAGACCACTGATACTATCTGGCATATATGACCAGGCCATAGAGCCAGAGTCATCCAGCATAAACAGGATATTGGGCGGTACGTCACTACCTGTTTGTAATGGTACCTGAGGAATAGCAAGTGTTGTTGCCGCATGAGCGCTTGATACACCTACTAGCATACCCATGCTAAACATAATCCAGGCATTTTTTGAGATGGTACTAAATTTACTCATTTTAGAGTTCCTCATAACCTTACAAACGCCAAATGGTTTGCATTAACACTTCCGGCGTACCGGGTGTAACTATATTTCTGGCCGTAACCCGGAAGGTAGGCGACAAACAATCATTGCTAATAGTTGTGTTACTTGCGCAATCAGGTCTGAGCGGTGAAGGCCATTCTCCGAGATATTCGATAAAGTACTGGGCTGAACTGGCCATATCAGCATTTATAACCGGGGCAGCACGCCATTCTGTTAACGGGTCCTGCCAACGGTCAAGGTCGGTTAACACAGGCACGTTATAAAACCAACCATTGGCTGCAATCTGAGTCCTGGGATCTGGCATTTGCCCCGCAATCCAGTCTTCAGCTGAACGTAATGCCGCTTCAACTTGCTGCACCGCCAGTTGTCTTTCGTATAAATTTGCGGTCATCCGCTCCTGCATTACCGAACGTTGCATACTGGCTACTGATACCAGTGTTATTACCAACAGCAATAACAAGGCTACGACCAGAACAGCACCATTTTGACGATAATAGGTTCTCATTTTATTACCTCATAACCTGTTGCGTACAGCAGCAAAAAATTCAATAGTCCGCATTTCTATAGGCAGATCGGCGTTTGTAAACGCATCCGGGTCCATTACTAAAGAAACCTGAACCCCAGTTACGTTCCCCATATCAACAGCTGCCGAGAATGGGGCTGGCCCGAATGGCTGGTTGCCGTCCTGATATGCCAGATTCAGACTGGTCACACCAAACAATACTTCCTCACGTACCAGATTGCCGCCAATAATAATTTCCCGATACAACGAATTAATCGCCGGATCGTCGGTACTGGGGGCGACTAACCATAAGGCAGACTCAAAGCGCATTAACATGGCTCCCCCCAGAAAGACGCGCGGCCGTGCATCAGCGCAGACAAATGGCGATTGATAACCTAAATCTTCAGAACAATTCAGTGGCGCTCCAACAGCATGGCTAACCGTATTTGCTGCTGTAGCTGATACCTGAAAAATTGCCGCCAGGGTATCGTCGCATAACATGGCAATTTCACCAGCCTGCAGCGGAGTCGCTTCATTAAGATTTAACACCGGTGGTACATGGCTGCTAACGGATGCACTAGCGCCGGCCCCATACATTAACCGTATTGACTGACTCACGCCGTTGGTACCTGCCCCAAAACCTTGCAGGCCACCTTGCCATTGCGACCACGGCGGCGCACCGCCAATAACGCTGACAAAACGAGTTGAGTTGTTGCAACCGGCAAAACCAGCACTGCGAATATCCTGTGACATTAGCTGAAACGCTAAGCGGGCACTGCTTTGCAACGATGCCAGCTCATTATTGACGCGGTTCGTGGTCTGATTTGACAAAAACACGCCAATAACACCGCCCAACAGCACTAATCCCAGTACCAAAGCAATCATCAGCTCGACCAGTGTAAAGCCCTGACTCGCTCTGCACTGCCTCATGGCCTTACCTCCATCACTACCACAGAATTAGCATTCAGGCGTTGATCAGACCAGTCAATAGTGACGGTATAAACGCCATCAGCCCATTCAACCAAGGCGCATTCAGCAGTTACTTGTTTTACATCTTCCTGCCAGTCTCTGGTTACCGGAATTCCGCCGACACCATCACAAGTACTCATTTCAAAGGCATTAGTTCTCGAAACCGGACCGGTGGTGCGCATTACTTCAAATAATGTTTCTGTTAAGATTACAGCCATCGCCCGCTCGTGCGCGGTATTAGTGCTTCTAAGACTAACTGACTGCAAGCCCACCACCCCTAAAATACCAATCGCCAAAACCAGAACGGCAATTAACACTTCAAGTAAACTTGTACCTTGCTGTTTGTTAAATCCACTGACTTTATTCATTTTCATCTTCCTACGGAGCTGGACAGCCAGCATTTTGCTCGCTGATCACCGCTAATTGGCCGCCTGAACGGATTCTTACATTTCGACTATTCGGGTTGATTGACGCCGTTGGATGACAAACCCTTAAGGTTGCCTGCAGTGGCAAACGATTACCTGTTCTGAGTAATCCTTGCGGCGTTATTCTAATCTGGTCGCTAGCGTCTGATAACGACTCACTGGCCAGAACGACTAACTGAGATGATTCCATAGTACCTGCCCGCAGTACGCTACCCGGTTCAATTCCAGCTGGATCGGCTGCCAGCCCGACTATCCAGCCTTGCCAGCCAGCGGCTGGCGCAGCGCTGCAACTGCTGTTATCTGCAGAGTGACAGAACGCTACCGTTGCATTGCTTTTCACTGCTTCAGTTTTAGCGTATTCAATTGCAGCCAACAGCAGATTTGCCTGAGCATTTAAGCGATTACCATTTACCAGATTAGCGAAACTCGGTACTGCCACCGTCAGGACAATAGCTAACACGGCGACTGTCACCATTAGCTCAATTACGGTAAAACCACGTATCCAGCGGACCGCTGGACGTGGTTTTTGCCTGTTATCTGCAAGCACTAATGCCATAGTGATTTCCATTTTTAGTTTTATTAAATAAGTAAAAACTTTTTTGTTAGCGTTACCCTAGCAAAACAACATGACTATTCCTACGCGAACACCGACTAAAGGCTTTTTCAGCCGATAAACGGCATAGCCATAAAATTAGCAATCGATGCTAACTCAGATTAAGCTTTAGTGCCTGCTTAACCTGACTAAGCGCTCTGCGGCTGACTTCCAGCCTGTCGTCCAGCCCTGCTAATTCAATATAGTGTTTACCGTCCGGCGCAGCGCGCAGTGCACTAAAATAATCTCTGTTGATTAGCGTACTTCGATGAATGCGCACCAGTTGCTGCGGATAACGTTGCTGCAACTGACTTAAGGTTTGCTCCAGCAATGCCTCGCCCTCAGCAAATACCATCCGGACGTACTTACTGTCCGCACTGAAATACAGCACTTTACTCAGATTAATTTGCCGTGTCGCTGAACCTAGCTGATAGCTGATTAGCTCATCTTTTGCCGGAGTTCGTTCCAGATGGGCCCTGGTGCGATTACCAAGCCGGGCCAGCGCGGCACTTAACCGCTCAGCTGAAACCGGCTTTAAAATGTAATCTGCCGGACATACCTGGTAGGCATCCAGCGCGTGTTGCGGGTGGGCGGTCACGAAAATTATCGCCGGTGGCAATGGCTGGCTGGCCAGCGTTGCGGCAAGTTGCAAACCATCGCCGCCGGGCATTGCTATGTCCAGTAACAATACATCAGGCTGCAGCTGCTGGCACAGTTGCAACGCCTGCTGGCTGTTTTGCGCCTCACCGACACAACTAAAACCCGCTACAGAACCCAGTAAACGTTGCAACCGGGCGCGGGCCAGCGGCTCATCATCTACGATTAATACTTTCATCTGTTGGCGCCAGACTGATTTTTAGGTAACACCAGTTTAACCCGAAACTTATCATCGACAATACTGTGGTTTAAGCTGGCACTGTCGCCAAAATATAGCTGCAATCGCTGTCTTATATTGGCAAGTGCCACGCCATTACTGCGACTTTTATCCAGGGCCGGCACGAACGGATTACTGATAAGAATGGTTACCGACTGGCTACTGTTAATCAGTTCAATATCAATGCTGCCGCCCTGCTGGCAACTTTCAATGCCATGACGGACCGCATTTTCCAGTAGCGGTTGAATGGTCAGCGCCGGCACCTGCAACTTGGGAATACTGGCCGGCAGTTGCCAGTGTTGCTGCATCCGCCCGCCAACTCGCCATTGCTCTAATGATAAATATTGCCGGGCCAGCGTCAATTCGTCTGCCAGACTGATTTGCTCACCGGCATGCATCGCGGCCCGGAACAAATCTGCCAGATCAAGCAATGCCTGCTCGGCAGCCTGACTGTCTTGCTGCGTTAGCTCCGCTGCAGTGTTTAAACTATTGAACAGAAAATGAGGCTGGATCCGTGCTTGCAATGCGCCTAATTCCGCCCGGCTTTGCGCAGCAAGTTGCTGGTTGCGCTCGGCATGCATCAGGCCCAGTTGAATCGCCATCAGCCCGACAACCAGCGCAATCATCAGATTAGCCAGAATAAAATGCAGAAAGCTCTGAGACAGCAAAACCCCGGCATCGTGCAGCCAGAGCCAGGCCAGACCGCTGATAAGCGCCGTGGTTAAAAAAAGCAGCAGCAGGCAACTCGCTGCAATGGTCAGAGGCCGCTGCCGGCTAAGGGCTGGCCGAAGTTTGCAATAGGCATAGCCGGATAACAGGGCTATCCAGTATACGAACAAGCTGATCAGGCCTAAACGCTGCCACGGGCTTTCCAGTGTGCCGGGCGCAAAAGCCAGCATAATGGCGACTGCCTGTGCCAATACCAGCACTCTGAGCACCATCCGGCCATGACATAAATCGGGTAGTGGGAAAATTGGGTAAGGTGTTGCAGTTGCTGCTTTATTCACCTTAGCTCCTGTATCCTGTCTAGCGCAGCTCTGCCGGAATGGCGAACACCACATTCTCTGGCCGGCCCGGGTTTTCATTCACCGTATGGCCGCCCCACATTTTCAGCTGGGCCACAACTTGCTGCACTAACACCTCCGGCGCTGATGCCCCGGCAGTAACACCTACTGCTTTAATATTTTCAAGCCAACTTTGCTGAATATCATTGGCAGTATCAATTAAATAGGCTGTACAGCCCATTTTCTCTGCCAGCTCGCGTAAGCGGTTTGAGTTACTGCTGTTTTTAGCGCCAACTACCAATAATAAATCGGCTTTTGATGCTAAATCACGCACGGCGTCCTGCCGGTTTTGGGTGGCATAGCAAATGTCGTCTTTGCGGGGTCCGTCAATATCCGGAAAACGCTCACGCAGCGCTGCAATCACATCCGCAGTATCATCTACTGATAAGGTAGTCTGGCTGGAATAGCATAACTGTGCCGGGTTTTTAACCTGTAACCTTGTCACGTCTTCCACCGACTCGACCAGATAAATGCCCCCAGCCGGGTTATCATACTGGCCCATGGTGCCTTCAACTTCCGGATGGCCGGCATGACCAATTAAAATACATTCAATCCCTTTACGGCTGGCCCGGGTCACTTCCATATGCACTTTGGTTACTAATGGGCAAGTCGCATCAAAGACTTTTAATCCGCGTTGCTTCGCATTCTCCCGCACGGCTTGCGACACCCCGTGTGCGCTGAAGATCACAATATTGCCATCAGGCACTTCATTCAGCTCATCAACAAATACCGCCCCACTGCGACGCAAGCCATCTACCACAAACTTATTGTGGACAACTTCATGCCGTACATAAATAGGATGCTCGTATAATTCCAGTGCCCGTTCAACAATACTGATAGCGCGGTCGACTCCGGCACAGAAACCACGTGGGTTGGCTAACAAAATGTCCATCTGTTCAGCTCACTTTTACAATTTCAATATTAAACGTCAGGGTTTGTCCGGCCAATGGATGATTGAAATCTACCGTGACGGAATCCCCTACCACATCGCGCACTAAACCAGGCAGTTCTGAGCCATCAGGCATAGCAAAGCCAATAATACTGCCTACTTTTGCTGGCGCATCGCTGGAAAACTTACTGCGATCAACGTAATAAATGTTATCCGGGTTAGGCATACCATAGGCATCCTGCGGGTCCAGGGTAAAGGTTTTCTTGTCACCCTCCACCATACCCATCAGATGGGCTTCAAAAGCTGGCGAAATACTATGATCGCCCATTTGTAGCTTAGCCGGTTTATTATGGACCCGGGTACTTTCTGCCGCACTGCCATCGGTTAAGGTAATGTCAAAATGGAATATAACGGTACTGTTCGCACCAATTTGTGCCTGCGTCATGCTTTAACCTCGGGTTTACTGCTAAAACTATCCCAAATTAACAATACTGCGCCAATAAAAATAACAGAGTCGGCCAGATTAAATACCGGATAACTCCAACTCTTATAAAAGACATGGAGCATATCAATGACATAACCGTATATGGCCCGGTCAATTAAATTGCCGATAGCGCCAGCCAATACCAGCGACAGCGCCAGGCTCAGCTTCAACTGCGCCCGTCCTACCCGGCTCAGCCAGACGGCGATAACAATGCTAATCACCACCGCGATACCGGTAAAGAACCAGCGTTGCCAGCCGCCGGCATCACTTAAAAAAGAGAAAGCCGCGCCTCTGTTGTAAACGTGTGCCAGCTCAAAAACGGGTAACAATGGAATGCTTCCCTGATACGGAATGGCATGTAATACCCACTGCTTTGAGGCCTGATCCAACACAATAAATAGCAGAATAAGCCACCACCAGCGCCAGCCGGTTTCTTTGAGCAACCGCAGCAACCGCATCAGGCAAACTTCCTTTGCTCGCCGCTACCGGCGACATTACTGACACAACGTAAACAGATACCCGGATGCGCCGGATCAGCACCGACATCATGCCGGTGATGCCAGCAACGCTCGCATTTAGCGGCAGCTGACGCGGTTACCAGTACTTTTAAGCCCGCGATATCAGTGGCAACAGCTTGCTCCGGTGCCGGTTCGCTGCTGACCTGTGCCGTTGAGGTAATTAACGCAAAGCGTAATTCATCACCCAGTTTGCCTAAAGCAGCAGCCAGTTCAGCGCCAGCATACAATGTTACTTCAGCCTGCAATGAGGCACCGATTTTGTCCTCGCGCCGCGCCGCTTCCAGCACTTTATTTACTTCATCCCGTACCTGCAGTACCTGCTGCCAGTATTTATCGTCAAACTGACCAGCCGGAACAGTAGCAAGCACGTCATACCAGACATCTGTAAACACATATTTACTGCGCTCGCCTGGCAAGGCCTGCCAGATTTCCTGGGCGGTAAAGCTCATAATCGGTGCCATCCAGCGCACCATCGCCTCAGCAATATGATACAAAGCAGTTTGACATGACTTACGGGCCAGGCCGGTCTGGTGCGCGGTGTACTGGCGGTCTTTAATCACATCCAGGTAAAAGCTACCCAGCTCAATAGTACAGAAGTTCATCAGTTTCTGGCTGACCTGGTGAAACTGGTAATTGTCATAAGCCTCAACAATTTCCTGCTGCAATTTGGCAGCGCGGCTGACCATCCACAAATCCAGCTCAACCATTTCATTAAACGGCACCAGATCGGTTGCCGGGTTAAAGCCATTCAGGTTTGCCAGCAAAAAGCGTGCGGTATTGCGAATACGCCGGTACTTGTCCGCCGCCCGGTTCAGAATTTCATCTGATACTGTCATCTCAGAGGTATAGTCGGCCGTAGCCACCCATAACCGCAAAATATCCGCGCCCAGTTTGTTCATGACGTCCTGCGGCGATACCACATTACCTAGCGACTTAGACATCTTGCGGCCTTCACCGTCTACGGTAAAACCATGCGTCAGTACCTGACGGTACGGTGCATGCGCTTTACTGGCCACGCCGGTCATTAACGATGACATAAACCAGCCCCGGTGTTGATCCGACCCTTCCAGATATAAATCGGCCTGCTTGGCATGATTAAATTCCGGGCGCTGGTCCACCACAAAAGCATGGGTTACACCGGAATCAAACCAGACATCCAGGGTATCACTTACTTTAACGTACTGTGCTGCGCCGTCACCCAACAACTCGCTGGCTTCTAAGTCAAACCAGGCCTGAATACCGCCCTGCTCTACTTTTTTAGCGACTTGCTCCAGTAATGCCTGGGTATCCGGGTGTAAGGCACCGGTATCTTTATCAACAAACAGCGCGATAGGCACGCCCCAGGTACGCTGGCGCGAAATACACCAGTCAGGTCGGCCGGCCACCATTTTTTCAATTCGTTGCTGACCCCAGTCCGGGATCCAGCGGGTGTTGCTGATTTCAGCCAGCGATTTCTGCCGTAAACCTTGTTTATCCATACTGATAAACCACTGTGGCGTCGCCCGGAAAATAATCGGCGTCTTATGGCGCCAGCAATGCGGGTAGCTGTGTTTGTAGGCTTTATGGACCAGTAAGGCACCGGCGGCTTTTAACGCCTCAACTACGCTGTCGTTGGCTTTAAACACATGCTGGCCGGCAAATAACGGGGTATCTGGCAGGTAAACACCATTAGCCCCCACCGGGTTCGCCACTTCCAGACCATATTGCTTGCCGACGACAAAATCTTCCTGACCATGGCCAGGTGCGGTATGGACACAGCCGGTACCTGATTCAGTAGTAACATGCTCACCCAGAATAACCGGCACATTAAAGTCATAAAGCGGGTGGCGCAGCTGAGCCAGCTCCAACGCCTCACCTTTACAGAAGCCGAGGGCATGGTAGTGCTCAATATTAGCTCTGGCCATCACGTCAGTAACCAGATCGGTGGCGATAATTAACCGCTCCGGGCCATTCGGGCCCTGTTCAACCTGCACCAAACTATAATCCAGCTTGGCATGCACGGCTACCGCCCGGTTAGCCGGAATAGTCCAGGGTGTGGTGGTCCAGATCACGACCGATACCGGGCCCTGGCCACGATGTTGCTCCGGGTGGTCAAATTTATCCACCAGCTGCTCATCCACCAGCGCAAACCGTACATCAATCGCCGGCGATACTTTGTCCTGATATTCTACTTCCGCTTCCGCCAACGCTGAGCCGCAGTCGGTACACCAATGCACCGGCTTAAAGCCTTGTTGCAAGTGGCCATTGTCGATAATCTTTCCCAGTACCCGGATGATGTTAGCTTCAGAGCTGAAATCCATGGTCCGGTACGGATTATCCCAGTCACCTAACACGCCCAGGCGGACAAAGTCAGTTTTCTGCGCTTCAATCTGGCTCTGTGCATAGTCACGACAGTGCTGACGGAACTCCGCAACCGATAATTTAACCCCGGGCTTGCCGTGTTTCTTTTCCACTACCAGTTCAATCGGCAGGCCATGACAATCCCAACCCGGCACGTAAGGCGCGTCAAAATCAGACAGTGTTTTCGCCTTAACGATGATGTCTTTCAGAATTTTGTTAACAGCATGACCAATATGAATATTGCCGTTGGCATAGGGAGGGCCGTCATGCAGAATAAAGTTTTTCTTACCTTTTTTAGCCGCACGGATCTGCTGATACAGGCCATCTGCCGTCCACTCTGCCAGCATTTGCGGCTCGCGCTGAGCCAGATTACCACGCATGGCAAAGGCTGTTTCAGGCAGGTTAAGGGTATGCTTATAATCGCTCATCCGTTTTATTCCGTTTTAAAAGTTAGCTTACGCTGCTGGCAGTTGTGGCCAGGCGACTAAAATAAGTTTTAGCAGCATGCATATCTGCCGTAATTTGTTGCTGTAACGCGGCTAAATCGGCAAAGCGCTGTTCGCTTCGCAGTTTATGGCGCAGGGTTACTGCTATCTGGCTGCCGTATAAATCGGCTTTAAAATCAAAAAGGTGCGCTTCAAGTTGCTCACGCTGGCCCTGTACAGTTGGCCGGTTGCCAATATTTGCCACGCCTTGAAAACTGCCATATTTAGTGTCAGCAGTAATGGCGTAAACCCCGCGAACCGGCAGCTTGCGCCGGTATAACCAGACGTTGGCCGTTGGAAACCCTAAATCCCGCCCCAGCTTACGGCCATGGCGCACCCTGCCGGTTAAACTGAATGGCCGGCCGAGCATTGCCTCAGCTGCTGCTAAATCGTCATGTTGCAGTGCCTGGCGGATCAGGGTACTACTGACCCGTTGCTGGCCAAGCTTTAAGCTGGATGTACTGGTTAAACCGAACTGATAACGTTCAGCAGCCAGTGCCAGCATGGCAAAGTCACCGGCGCGGTTATTACCAAACCTGAAATCATCTCCAACGATCAGTTGCTGAGCGCCGAGTTGTTTTAGCAACAGCTGCTCGATAAACGCCTCAGGCTGAATGGCAGCAAACCGCGGATTAAAATCAACACAGATTAAACGGTCAATACCCAGCTGCGCCAACTGGGTATATTTTTCCCTAAAACGACTTAAGCGGGCTGGCGCAGCACTACCGGCAAAAAGCTCCAGTGGTTGCGGCTCAAACACCATCACACAAGACGGTAAATTTAACCGGGCGGCAATAGCCTGCACTTTTTGCAGCACAGCCTGATGCCCCAGATGAACACCATCAAAATTACCTATGGTCAACACGCAGCCATGATGCTGAGGTTGAATATTATGTAAGCCGCGAATTAACTCCATGCCTGCCTTAAGGTTGCCGCTACTGCTTATAAACGCGGCATTATAACCACTAACTTAATTGCTTTCAGCAATAGTTTGCACTCGGAAATGGGATAACCGCACCCCCAGTAACCATAACATGGCAAAATAGCCGACAATACCCAGCACGCATAATAAAGCCAGGCGGCCCGCCTGTGCCCAGAAGTCCAGCGCCAGCCACACCGTAAAAGCCGGGCTTAACCAATATAATCCGCCCGCCATCAAACAACTGGCCACAGCTATTTTTGCCAGGAAGAGCCAGCTGCTTTTACTGAAATTAAATACCCCTGCCAGCGCCAGGCCACGGTACAGTAAAAAAGCATTTAAACTGGCTGACATGGCCGTGGCTAACGCCAGGCCGACATAACTGAGCCAGGGCGCCAGCATCAGGTTAAACACCATATTAGCCACCATGGCAATAATACCAATCCGCACCGGGGTTTTTATATCCTGGCGGGCATAAAAACCAGGGGCTAACACTTTAATCAACATAAAACTCAGTAAACCAGTGGCATAGGCCATCAGACTGTATGACACCATTTCTACATCGTGCTGGCTGAATTCACCACGCATAAACAGCAACATGATGATCGGCTTAGCCAGCACAATAAGTGCTGCCATTGCCGGTAAGCCAAACATCGCCACAAAACGAATAGCCCAGTCCAGGGTGTGCCTAAACTTTGCCCCGCTGGCGGTAGCGTGATGTCTGGACAAATTAGGTAATATTACCGTAGCAATGGCAATACCAAATAACCCTAACGGAAACTCGATAAGCCGGTCAGAATAATACAACCAGCTAACAGCGCCGGTCAGTAAAAATGAAGCAATCACGGTATCGAGCAATAAATTAATCTGGCTAACCGAAACCCCGAACAAGGCGGGTAGCATCAGGGTTCGAATTTTTTTAACGTTCGGGTCGCGCCAGCCCCATTTTGGCATCACCAGCAAGCCGGCCTTGGCCAGAAACGGCAGCTGAAATAACAATTGTACCAGGCCGCCAATAAATACCCCCCAGGCCAGCGCCATTGCCGGTTCATCAAGCTCTGGTGCCAGGTACAAAGCCGAGCCAATAATAGCAATATTTAAAAATACCGGGGTAAACGCCGCCACGGCAAAGCGGTTGTAGGTATTAAGTACTGCGCCGCTAAGGGCCACCAGGCTGATAAACCACAAATAAGGAAAGGTAATTTTCAGCATCAGACTGGCCAGCTCAAACTTATGCGCCTCGGGCCCGTCATTCAACCATTCGATAAACCAGCCCATACCAAATAACAAGGCAATAACGGGCGAGGCCACTACCCCAAGTAAGGTGACCAGGGTAACTATTACCCCCAGCGTACCGGCCACTTTGGCAATTAACTCCCGTACGGCATCATCGCCATGCTGGGCTTTTACTTCACTTAATACCGGAACAAAGGCCTGCGAAAAAGCGCCCTCGGCAAATAAACGTCGTAAAAAGTTAGGGATCCGGTTGGCAAAAAAGAACACATCGGCCGCCGCACCTGCGCCGACAAAATTTGCTACTACCACATCACGAATTAAGCCTAAAACCCGTGAAATCAGTGTCATAGCACTGACAATTAAGCCAGATTTCAATAGTTTTCCCGACACCCGCTACTCCTTTAATCGCGCCTGGGCTATTTTGGCCCGTTATCACTACCGATTACCAGTAGCTGTAACAATTTAATTCCTGCACTTTCACGTTAAAGCATTTGACAACGGGCCATTAAATAGGCATATTATGCGGCCTTTAAAGAGTCCGGTTTTAGTTTTTAGGAGTGTTACCTTGGCTAACATTAAGTCTGCTAAGAAGCGCGCAATTCAATCAGAAAAACGTCGTCAGCAAAACGCCAGTCAACGTTCTATGATGCGTACTTTCATCAAGAAAACCTACGCAGCGGTATTAACTGCTGACGTAACCGCTTCAACTGAAGCGTTCAACAACATGGTACCTGTAATTGATCGTATGGCGGCTAAAGGCCTGATCCATAAGAACAAAGCAGCACGTCATAAAGCTCGTTTAAATGCGCATGTTAAGGCATTAAAAGCTGCTTAATTGATAGCGACCAACAAAAAAGCCAGCGCAAGCTGGCTTTTTTGTTGGTGTTGCCAGTATGTCAGCTGCAATACAATTTATGCATTAACGCAATAAGTTGCTCTGCTTCATCACTGCTCAACCGATAATACACCGTCTGTGCGACTTTGCGGGTTTTAACCAACTTGTGCCGACGTAGTAAAGCCAGATGCTGGGACAGCGCAGACTGGCTTAAATCGAGTTTGTCATTAATATCACCAACTGACATTTCGCCTTCCAGCAGGTGACATAGGATTATTAAACGTCGCTCATTCGACACAGCTTTTAACAGTTTCACTGCTTGCGCTGAATTTTCCAGCATGTCATTCAAGTTCATTTTCATTTCTCTGGCTTTCTGAATTTGGCTGATTATTACCGATTAGACCAGAATGCGACAAGATAATCATTCTTGTTTAACAATATTAAACATTAAACGAATATTAATTAAGCAAAATGCAGTATTCAGCATTAATGCTGAAGTGACTGTACCAAATTGCATATTCGTTTAGCCGAGAACGGTTTCACTACAAAGGCGTTAGCGCCACCGGCAATCGCATCCTTAAGATTTTCCACACTGGAGTATGCAGACACCATAAATATCTGAGCCTGATTATCCAGTTGTTTGAAACGCCTTAATAATACCTTGCCGTTGATGTCTGGCAGCTGAATATCAAGAAAAACTAACTGAGGGTGATAGGTAGCAAATAACTGATCGGCACTGGCACCATCCGCCGCTTCATATATTGTGGTTATACCAAGCTGCCCCAGGATCTGGCGCAAGTACTCGCGAACGGTACTGGTATCGTCTACCAATAGTGCTGACGTATAAGATTGTTGAGCTTGCATCCCTGAAGCCTCGTTGCCAAAATTCCGAAAAAAACTTTTGCCCGGAAGCCTTATCCTGAGCACAATGCATTTCACCGCCCCCTGCTAGGGCCGGCATAAAAAGCATGCTAAAGTCCCGATAATGTAACAACACTAAGGCAGAATGAAAAGATGAAATTGTGGTTAACAACAATAATTGCGGCAACAAGCTTTGCTATCAGCGGCAGTGCTACAGCAAATCAGCTGGAACTGAATAATGATCTGGCCTACAAATTGGTAGAATCACTTACAGTTGAAGTCGGCCCGCGACTGGCAGGCAGTGAAGCTGACGCCCGGGCAGTCGCCTGGGCAGAGCAAAAGTTTAACCAGTTAGGTTTTGACAAAGTCTGGACCGAACCTTTTACCATGCAGTACTGGGAGCGGGGTAATGCCAGCCTGCGGGTTGAAGCCCCCTTTAACCAGGCGCTGGTGTTAACCGCACTGGGTGGTTCAATCGGTACCCCTTTTGATGGCATTAGCAGTCAGGTAGTTATGTTTGACAACCTGCAGCAGCTGCAGCAAGCCGACCCGGCTAACGTAAAAGATAAAATCGTTTTTATCAACCAGGCTTTACGCAAAGATATTCGTGGCAGCTTTTACGGTCAGGTTGTTGGTGCCCGGGCCCAGGGCGCGGTTGAAGCAGCCAAGCTGGGGGCCAAAGCGATAATTATCCGTTCGGTTGGTACCAGTAATAACCGCTTTGCCCATACCGGCATTATGCGTTACTCGGAGGATGTACCAAGGATCCCGGCTGCGGCTATTTCAGTACCGGATGCCCAACAGCTTAGTAAAATGCTGGCAATACACCCTGAAACCAGTTTAAGTCTGAATATGAAAAACAACCTGCCGGGTGAAGTGACCAGCCACAATGTTATTGCCGAAATTACCGGCAGCAAACGCCCGAAAGAGATAGTATTAATCAGTGCTCATATTGACTCCTGGGACGAAGGCACCGGTGCACTGGATGATGGTGCTGGTGTAGGCCTGGTAATGGCAACCGCAGCCCTGTTAAAACAACATAAACCAGAGCGCACTATCCGGGTAGTATTATTTGGCAACGAAGAAGGTGGTCTGATTGGTGCACGTGCTTATGCTGCCCGCCACGCTGCTGAATTAAAAAACCATGTATTTGCCTCAGAGTCAGACTTTGGCGCTGGCCGGATTTGGCGTTTTGATACCGGCTTTGGTGAACAGGCGTTGGCCTTTGGTTCAGACCTTCAGCAGCAACTTAAGTACCTGGGCATTGAAGCGGGCACTAATACCGCTTCAGGCGGGCCAGATGTATCAGTATTAAAAGCCATGGGAGTGCCGGTCGCCTCGTTACAACAGGATGGCACCGATTACTTTGATTTCCACCACACACCAAACGATACATTGGATAAAATAGACCCGGCTGCACTACAACAGAATTTACAAGCCTGGTTGATTATGACCCGGATCATTGCCAACAGTAATGTCGATTTAAGAAAGTAACGCTACAGTCGGCACATTTCGCAGTTAATTTGTCAGCGCCGGGCGATGCCGGCGCTGCATATTGCGGGTAATCCACAACTGCATCCCTACTATCAGCAGAATGGCTGCCGACGGATAAAAAAGCTGACTGAGCGGCAGCACAAAAATAGTCAACGCTAATAACAGACAGGCAAAAGGTAGCAATTCATAACCCCAAAATGGCACCGGGCCGTTTTTCCGATCCGCAAAAACGTCATCTTCCCGCCTGTGTTCTGAACGTACAATCCATACCAACGCACCAGCCAGGAATAATAACGCACCTGATGCCACGCCAAGCGCTGATGGCAATACCATCATACCGACTAAACCAGCAACCATGTAACTGTAAGGTAAAGGTTCATATATTGTAGTTGGTAGCACAGCGTCACCCTCCTATATCAACCATAACAACGTTATAAGTATAGAAGCCTGACAGTGTTTTGCTTGTTTTTTATACAACCGTACAGTCAGTCTGTTTATTAGATTAGCTTTTTTAAAGGCGATTAAAGCACTAAACCCTATAAATCATCTTGTTAGCCTGCGGCCCCCATCATGACGACCTCTAATGCATTAAATAATATAATGCGAAAGAGGTAAAATTACTCAGTTGATGAAAAGTTAGCCAATATGGATAATGCGCGCCACTTTGGTAGGCATTGCGGCGGTACGGTATGGAAAGCATGGTGTATGACATTATCAGCTGGGTTGGTTTAACCATCTGTATCGGGGCATTTTTTATAAAAGATGTGTTCTGGCTTAGATTAGCCACATTAATAGGTTGCAGCCTGTTATTTGTCTACTACAGCCATATTGCAATCCCTCAGGGCGTTATTTCAAACCTGTTGGTGCTATTAATTAATGCCTATTATTTAGTACGTTTTGCCAGTGCCCGCAGAAAAGCATTGAATGCCAGTAAATTAGCTGTCCCGGCCTCTACCGCTTTAACAACGGAAAACTAGGTAATGCTCATGGTAGCTTACCCGGGCTTTTTTCAGGCCGGGTGACAGGCTATACTTAGCCGCTTAAAGCAGTTGGAGCCGGCACATGCAAGATAATGAACTTGACCTGTTTCTGCAGGAAATGACTGATGTTAAACCTTTGTCGCAAGATGAAGTGCGCCAGCAAACTGAATTCAGCCCAACGCTAGCTCAGCAAGCCCGGCGCAAAGCGGCAGAACAGGAAATGGAGTACGATCCCAACTATCTGAGCATGGAATATGTTGATTTAGTCAAACCGGACGATCCATTCGCATTTTGTAAAGATGGCGTCCAGCAAGGTGTATATCGAAACTTACGGCTCGGCAAATACCAACTTGACGCCACGCTTAATCTGCTGGGTAAAACCCTGACAGAAGCCCGCAGCCAGCTAATCCATTTTATTGACGATTGTCATAAACGTGGCATCCGCACCTTACTGATCCATCATGGCATGGGCCGCAACAGCAAACCTCATCCGGCAATACTGCGCAGCTATGTGTTTAAATGGCTACCCCAGTTACCGGCTGTACTGGCCGCACATACCGCACAACGCCAACATGGTGGCTATAGCGCCACCTATGTGCTGCTACAAAAGAATGCGGAGCAAAAACGCCAGAACCGTGAGCGACATACCAAGAATTAAATTAACAGATTAAGGTATTGCTCAAAAGCAACAGGCTGAAAGCATCAAGGGGCCAGCGTTATTTGTCAGCCAACGCTGACAACAACCCTAACCCCTTGATATTTGGTCATTCCACTTGACCGAATCTTTTCCTGCAGCCTTAAGTCTGATTAACCGTTCAGATTAACAACCAGGCCGCTTCGGCTTTGGTCAGAAACGCCGACAGTGCCATAAGACACACAACAACGGCGATTGCAGTAAAGCCAAAACCACGACTGGACGCTTTACTCATAACATACCTCAGTGACGCATTTTATTCTTTTTATTGGAATTTCAGTTTAAGTTACCCCAAACCGTTGCTGAGTGTAGTTAACTTGTTACAAATTTACAATAACTGTGTTTTTAACCAGTTAGTAGCCTCTGACCAAATCTACCGGGTTAAGTAGGCTGCTACCTTGCTGAGCGCGGCGATAATTATCGGCAATCTGGCTGACGACCGTGCTGACATTTGTTACCGCTGACACATGCGGCGTTATCAGCAGCGCCGGATGCTGCCACAGTGGGCTGGCCGACGGTAGCGGTTCCTGGCGGAATACATCCAGGCAGGCCGCCACCAGTGGACCATGATCCAGTGCAGCCAGTAGCGCCGTTTCATCAACGATAGCTCCCCTGGCGACATTAATAAAAATGGCACCGGGTTTTAACGCCTGAAAAAACGCTTGGTTCAGCAGGTTCTCTGTTACTGACGTTAGTGGTAGCAGACAAATAACCACATCTGCCGCTGCGACAGCATGATGCAGCTGCTCAGCCCCGGCAAAGCTTTGAATATTTTTCAGGCTTTTACCACTGCGAGCCCAGCCGGATACCTGGTACCCTGCCTGGCAAAAATGATCTGCGACCGCCCCACCCAGTTCGCCCAGACCCAGCACGGTAATATGGTTAAGTTTGCGCGGGCTTTTCGGCCGCCACACCGATTGTTGCTGCTGGCGACTGAATACATCAAGCTGTAGCCGGTAATAGCTGACAATACCGTCAAGATACCCGACCATTGCGTCGGTTAGTGCCGGGTCAACAATTCTGCTGATTGGCAGTTCTGGTAAGGTCGGGTCAGCGAGGATTGAATCGACTCCGGCACCAAAACACTGAATGGCTTTTAAGTTCACCAGACCGTTCAGACAACCAGGTGGCTGTTTCCATACCACAGCAAACTCCACTTCTGCCGGGTCCTCCAGTTCAGGCCAGATTTCAATCCGGGTCTCCGGCAGTGCTTGCTGCAGCCGTTGTTGTAAGTCATCCAGTTTTCGGTCAGGAATGATTAAAGCAATGCTCATAGCCAATTTCACTTAATTAACGCTGAAATAAAGTCATAGCTGATTCTAGCGCAAAAACCCCATTGCTAGCGACAACAGCAAACTTCCGTAAATTGCCATAAAACTGTCGCGCCGTTGTCATATTGCAGGGTTAGCCTGCAAGCACTGGCCGTTACATCGGTATTATGCGGGAGGTTTTATGTTTAATGTCGAGCAGGTTATTCAGCAACAAATGCCCGGGATCACTGGTAAACCCTGGCTGTATAAACCGGTTAAAGGTGCCTTAAGTTATTTGCTGCATGAACAGGAGTTTGCGGCGTTCAGCCAGCAATATCCTCATCTGCAGGGCCTTGATTTTGTCGAGCAGGTGCTGGAGTACTTTAACTTCAGTTACAGTGCCCGCGACACTGAAATTGCCCGGATCCCCGCCAGTGGCAAAGTGGTGATTATTGCCAACCACCCTATTGGTTCGTTAGATGGCCTGGCGCTGATCAAACTGATCAGCGATATCAGACCCGATGTCAAGATCATTGCCAACCAGCTATTAATGTCAGTAACTGCCCTGCACAGCCTGCTGTTACCCGTCAATAACATGGAAGGCGGCACTGAGCGCGGCCGCTTAAGTGAGATCAGGAAGCATTTGCAGCAGGACGGTGCGCTGGTGTTATTTCCGGCGGGGGAAGTGTCACGCCTGAAACCAAACGGTGTGCGCGATGGTAAATGGCACAACGGTTTTCTGCGTTTTGCCAGCAGTGCTAAAGCCCCGATATTACCGATTTATATTGATGGCAGAAATTCAGCGCTGTTTTATGGCGCCTCGATGCTATATAAACCTCTGGCAACGATGCTGTTGGTGCAGGAGATGTTTAAGCAACAACGCAAAAACATCACCATGCGAATTGGCGAGCAGATCCCGTTCGACAGTTATGGTCAACTACCGCTATCCACTAAAGAGCAGCTTAAACTATTTAAGAAACACCTGTACCGGCTGGCGAAAGACAAAGCACCGTTGTTACGTACCCAAAGTACTATTGCCCACCCGGAACTACGTAGCGAATTAAAAGCAGACCTGGCAAAGTGCCAGCCATTAGGCACAACCAGCGATGGTAAACTAATTTATCTGTACCATCATCAGCAAAGCTCGGCGCTGATGCGGGAAATTGGCCGGTTACGTGAACAGGCCTTCCGGGCAGTGGGTGAAGGTACCGGTAATAAGCGCGACATTGATAAATACGACAGCTACTATCACCACCTGATCCTGTGGGACCCGACAGAGCTGGAAATGGTTGGTGCGTACCGGCTGGCACCCAGTGCAGAGGTTATTGCTAACGCAGGGGTGGATGGCTTATACACTGCCAGCTTGTTTCACTATAACCAGGCCATGCAACCTTATTTAGAGCAGGGGCTCGAACTTGGCCGCAGCTTCATTCAGCCACGCTATTGGGGAAAACGCAGCCTCGATTACCTGTGGTATGGGATTGGCGCCTATTTACAACACAACCCACAAATCCGTTATTTGTTTGGTGCGGTGAGTATTTCGGCCAGTTATCCGCAAACTGGCCGCGACTTACTGGTCTATTTTTACACCCTGTATTTTGGCGTAAAGAACTCGCCGGCTCTGGCTAATCAGCCTTACCTGTTATCTCCGGAGCAACAACAAAGCCTGCAGCAACACTTTTGTGGTAATGATTACAGTGCCGACTTTAGCCAGTTAAAGCACTTGTTAGCCAACATGGGGCTGAACGTGCCAACCTTATACAAACAATACAGCGAACTGTGTCAGCCAGGCGGTGTCAGCTTCTTATCGTTCAGTACCGATCCGGCCTTTGCCGACTGTGTAGATGGTCTGGTACTGGTAGACCTGCAGCAACTTAAGCCAGCCAAACAAGCGAGATATCTGAGTTAGTGGCAACAATGCGCAACGTAAAGGCTGTGTAAAGATCGAACGAAGTTCAGTTAGCATTAAGTCTCAGCTGCCTATAACCTCTATACTTGTGTAATGTGTCGTCAATTTTATTGGCGCCAATACCGCCCACTGTGGAGGAAACCACTATGTATAGCACCAGTTTAAGCTTAAAAGCCCTGTTACTGAGTGTGTTGCTGGCCTTCAGCTTCAATGCTAAAGCCAGTGAGTCTCTGTCGCAGGCAGAACTGGACCAGATACTTGCACCGGTCGCCTTGTATCCGGATACCGTCCTGACCCATGTGCTGATCGCGGCCACCTACCCGTTGGAAGTGGTACAGGCTGCCCGCTGGTCAGAGCGCAACCCCGACCTGAGCGGTGATGCTGCTGTGCAGGCCGTTGCCGCCGAGGACTGGGAACCCAGTGTGAAAGCGCTGGTTGCTTTTCCTGATTTGCTGCAGCGACTCAGTGACGATTTGGACTGGACTCAGCAACTCGGTGAAATGTTTTTAACCGACGAGGCAGCAGTACTGGCCAGTATTCAACAACTGCGGGAACGTGCTTATCAGCAAGGTTCGTTAGATAAAATGAAGCACCTAACAGTGCAGCGCGAGCGCGAGGTAATTGTTATTGAACCGCGCCGGCCCGAAGTGATTTACGTGCCTTATTATGACACCCGGGTAGTATATGGTAACTGGTGGTGGTCATCGTATCCTCCGGTATATTGGCATGCGCCCCGGGGCTTTCATGTCAGTAGCCATTTTTACTGGGGCCCCAGCTTTACGGTACGGCCATCGTTTTACTTTAGTATTTTTGACTGGCATCACCGCCATATCGTAGTTAATCATCACTATTATCATAAACCGCCGCGTTATTACCCGCGTCGTAACAAGCATTATACTGATGCCCGGCGCTGGCAGCACGACAGCTACCACAGACGCGGCGTGCATTACCGGCACGAAGTGTTAAACCGGCAGCATAACTTTGGCTATGCCCGCCAGGTCAGCAAAGAATACCGGGCAGAAACAGGCAAGCGTCGGGAGCAGCAACATCGCAACCAGTACAATACTAACCAGCAAAGTCGTGAACATACCGGTACGCAGCGTCCTGCTATGCAGAGGCGTACCGCTGAACAGGTGAATTTACGGCAGGCTCCTGCAGCGACCGCCAGCCGCCAACTAAACAACCAGCAGCGGGCTGAACGGAGTGAGCGTGCAGAGCGGCCGCAGTTTAACAGCCGCGAACAACAGGCAAACCGGCAGCAGCAAGTAAGGACGACGGTAACCCGGCCAATGGAAAGCAGCGCCGCGAAGCATGCTGAACGGCAGCAGTTGGTGCGCCAGCCGCAAGCACGGCCGGAGCAGCGGACAACCCCGGTAACCCGGCCGGAGCCACAGGTTCAGCGCAGCCAGCCGCAACGTCAGGTGCAACCACAACGCCAGGTACAACCGCAACGTCAGGTGCAACCGCAACGTCAGGTGCAGCCACAACGCCAGGTGCAACGACCGACTCCCAGCGTCAGTCGTGAAGTACGCAGCAGCCGCGACGCCCGCAGTATTCAGTAGTTGGCATTAGTCGGTTATTTAGCCAGGGTAATAAACCCTGGCTTTTTTATTGCGACTAAAGTTGGGGCTGGCACTGTGTTCGGCAGTGCTTTACAGTATTACTTACTGTTGATCTGCAAATAAAGCAACTAAATCAGGTAAAGCATCTATGGCCACCGCTTCGCTCAACTGGCAGCAGCTGCTTAAGTCAGGCAACCGCATCTTTATTGGCTCACATGCTGCCGTGCCGACAGCTCTTATCGATGATTTAATCAATCATGCCAATAGTCTGCATGATATTGAAATTGTCCAGCTGGTCACCCTGGCCGATAACAAATGGGCCGAGCCGCAATATCAGCATTTATTTAAGGTAAACACCTTCTTTATTGGTGGCGAAAAAATCCGTCAGGCTGTTGCCGAAGGCCGCGCTGACTATACCCCCTGCTTTATGACCGATATACCAGCACTATTTACCGATGGCGTGCTGCCGTTAGACGCCGCACTTATTATGGTAAGCCCGGCAGACGAACATGGTTATCATTCGCTCGGGGTATCGGTAGATGTGGTCGCAGCAGCTGCTAAAGCGGCAAAAACTGTTATTGCTCAGGTTAACCCGCAAATGCCGATTACCTATGGTCAGTCGTTTATCCATCGGGATGATATCGACACCTTTTACTATGCTGATCAGGCGCTGCCAGAAGCGGCAATGCCGGAGCTGGATGCGCGTACCGAGCGAATTGGCCAGTATGTGTCACTACTGGTGGAAGATGGCGCCACCGTGCAGCTGGGGGTCGGTCGCATTTGTGCTGCGGTCACACGTTACCTGAGTAACCATAAAGATTTAGGCCTGCACAGTGAAATGATCACTGACGGCGTACTGGAACTGATTAAAAAAGGCGTGATTAACAACCGGCGCAAAACCTTCCACCCTGGTAAAAGTGTGGTCAGTTTCTGCATTGGCAGTAAGGCGTTGTATCAGTTTGTCGATCAGAATCCGCATATCGGCTTTTACCCCAGCGAATATGTCAACTCTCCGGCCAATATTGCCCGCAACGATAAAATGGTCGCGATTAACAGTGCCATCGAGGTCGACCTGACCGGTCAGGTGGTATCAGATTCGATTGGTCACCATTTTTACAGCGGTATTGGCGGCCAGGTCGACTTTAGCCGCGGCGCATCGATGAGCAACGGCGGCAAACCGATTATTGCCCTGCCCTCTACCGCCAAAAATGGCACTATCTCCAGGATAGTTCCGCATATCCGGCAAGGCGCCGGGGTGGTCACCAGTCGTGGCCATGTTCATTATGTGGTCACCGAATTTGGCGTGGCGTCATTGCGCGGTAAAAGTGTCCGTGAGCGGGCACTGGAGCTGATCAGAGTAGCCCACCCGAAGTTTCGCAGCCAGTTGCTGGCCGAAGTACGCAAATTTTACTGGGTGCCGCATTACCAGATCCAGACCCCGGTTGAGGTTGCCGAACTTGGGGCTGTTGGTTTTAAAGAGCTACAGATTAACGGTGAAAGCTTTGATTTACGCCCCTTAAACCCCTCTGATGAACGCCGGTTGCAGGAGTTTTTCTACTCCCACACCAAAGAAACCCTGCAAATGCGCTACAACACGGTACCTACCCAGATGAGCCGGGAGAAATCCTGCACCCTGGTCAGTGTTGATCAAACGCAAGACTTAGCCCTGTGCATTGTGAAGCAAAAAGGCTCGGTGGTAGAAATTCAGGCCATTGGTCGCTACTACCTGATTAAAGACAATAATAGCTGCGAAGTCGCCTTTGTTACCCGGGAAAAACATCAGGGCAAAGGCATGGCAAAAACGCTGTTGCAGGAAATGATTGATATTGCCGGCAGCCGGAAACTAAGCAAAATGTTCGCCTATGTCCGGGCTGAAAATAAACCGATGCTCAGCGTTTTTACCAAAGCCGGTTTTAAACGTAAAGGTTATGACGACCCAAGCGAAGTTTTTCTGGAACTTGATTTAGCAGCTGTGCCAGCCAAAGGAGCCAACTGATGGCCATTACTGTGTTTAGTCATGCTATTTGCCGTCAGCATGTTGCTGGCGACGATCACCCGGAATGCCCGGCGCGGCTGGATGCGATAAACGACCAGCTGATCCGCTCCGGTCTCGATTATATTTTGCAGCAAAAAGATGCCAGCCCGGCCAGCAAAACCGACTTATGCCGGGCTCATAGTACGCTGTACGTCAGCGAACTGTATGCCAAAGCACCGGCAGATGGCCATATCTGGCTTGATCCTGATACTCAGATGATGAACAAAACCCTGCAGGCGGCGCTGTACGCTGCCGGCAGCGGCATTAATGCCGTAGACGAAGTGATGCAGGCCAGCGATAAGCAGGCATTTTGTGCCATTCGCCCGCCCGGACACCACGCTACCCATGACCAGGCAATGGGCTTTTGCTTTTTTAATAATATCGCCATTGCGGCCGAATATGCGCTGAACCAGTATTCGCTTAAGCGGGTGGCTATTGTCGATTTTGACGTGCACCACGGTAACGGTACCGAAGATATTTTTAAAAACGAGCCCCGGGTACTTTTTTGCTCGTCTTTTGAATATCCGCTGTATCCACATACCGGCGCAGATACCGTGTCAGACCATATCATTAACCTGCCGCTACCGGGTGGCTGCAAAGCCAGTCAGTGGCGGGCAGCAGTCAGCAGCGAATGGCTGCCGGCACTGGATGCCTTTGCCCCGGAGCTTATCCTGGTTTCCGCCGGTTTTGATGGCCATGCCGAAGATGATATGGCGCACTTTATGTTGCGCGAAGACGACTATCACTGGCTGGCAACCGAGCTGAAAAGCCTGGCGAATAAACACTGCCAGGGCCGGGTAGTGGCGATGCTGGAAGGCGGTTATGCGTTAAGTGCGCTTGGCCGCAGTGTTGTGGCCTTCTTAAAAGGGCTGATGTAAGCAATATCCAGCCTGATAAACCAGGCGCTTAGCCTGATTTTTATTGATGCAGAACAAAGTTACCGGCTGAATATCGATAATGCCGGTTTTTTATTGATCCAGACCAATATTCTGTTTTGGCCAACGCGCACAATTGCTCCAGAACTCAACTGTGGAGCACTTTATGAAAACCTCATTACTCGCTATTCCTGTTATCTCTCTGTTAGCTGCCGCCCCTGCTTTTGCTGATTTTTCTGTCAATATCGGCGCCATTAATGTATCGCCGGATGACAGTAGCACCAGCTTAAATGTCATTGAGCAAGTTGCTGGCTTACCGAATGGCTCAACTGCGCTGGCTGTCGACAGCAACACCCAGTTAGGCCTGACATTTGATTACCGGATAAAACCTAACTGGGCAGTGCAGTTAATTGCAGCCACCCCGTTCAGTCATGACATCACCGTTAAAGGTTCAGCCATCGACGGCCTGAAGGTAGGCAAAACCAAACACCTGCCACCTACCCTGCTGGCACAGTATCACTTTATGCCAGAGCATCAGACTTTTGACCCCTTCGTCGGCGTAGGTCTTAACTACACTATCTTCTTTGATGAACAGATTGATAACCAGTTAAAAGATACGCTGCAGGCACTGAACGTTACCAGTGCGGATGACAGTGTTACCTTAAAAGCCAAAAGCTCGTTTGGCTTAGCACTGCAAGCCGGGGTAAATATTAAACTCAGCGACACCCTGGGTGTCCATATGATGGTCAGCAAAATGGACATTGATACCACCGGCCGGGTGCAGGTAAACGGCACCACAGTGCAAAGCGTTAATATCAATATCGACCCTTACGTGGCGATGATTGGCCTGCGCTGGACGCTGTAATCCACCTCGAAGCAGTATTGACAGTTAAATTCAGCGATAAAAAAACCCTGCAAATGCAGGGTTTTTCGTTACTGTAAAAGAGGTATTACCCCAGCCAGACCCGGGCGTTGCGGAACATCCGCATCCACGGGCTGTCTTCCTGCCACTCATCCGGGTGCCAGGAGTTGGCTACGGTGCGGAATACCCGCTCCGGGTGCGGCATCATAATGCTGACCCGGCCATCGGTGGTGGTCAGTGCGGTAATACCCGCTGGCGAGCCATTCGGGTTAGCCGGGTACTGTTCGGTAACCTTGCCAAAGTTGTCGACAAAACGCATCGCCACGGTGCCGCTGTGGTTGGCCTTAGCAAAGGCCTCGCTGCTGGCAAACTCGGCATGACCTTCACCATGGGAGACCGCAATTGGCATCCGTGAGCCCGCCATGCCACTGAAAAACAGCGACGGGCTTTGCTGAATTTCGACCAGGCTGAAGCGGGCTTCAAACCGCTCTGACTTGTTACGCACAAAGTGCGGCCACAACTCGGCACCCGGGATCAGGCTTTTCAAATTCGACATCATCTGACAACCATTACACACCCCCAGCGAGAAGGTCGTTGGCCGCTCAAAAAACGCCGCAAACTGGGCCCGGGCAATGTCATTAAACAACACAGATTTCGCCCAGCCTTCACCGGCACCCAATACGTCACCATAGGAGAAACCACCACAGGCAGCTAAGCCGTTAAAGTCACTGAGTTTTACCCGGCCAGCGAGAATATCACTCATATGGACATCAACTGCGCTAAAACCTGCCCGGTTAAAGGCGGCAGCCATTTCCAGGTGCGAGTTAACGCCTTGTTCGCGTAATATTGCCACTCTCGGCGCAGCCCCTTTTAAAATAACAGGCGCTGCAACATCTTCATTTAGATCGAAGCTGAGTTTGACATTAAGACCCGGATCAGTGTCATCGGCTTTGCTTGTGAACTCCTGCAAGGCACCTGCCGGGTTATCCCGTAACGCCTGCATCCGATAAGTGGTTTCGGCCCAGATACAACGTAAGCGGGTCCGGCTATCACTGAAGAGCTCGTCGTCACCACGGCTGAACCGCAGACTGTCGCTGGCTGTGACCGGACCAAGGGTATGGCTGCATGCCGCCAGTTTGTGTTGTGCCAACACCTGCTGCACATAAGTCAGATCGCTATCAGCAACCTGAATCACCGCTCCCGGCTCCTCGCTGAACAGAATAGCCAAATCGTCTTCGCCCAGGCTGGCAATATCAGCGTTAAAACCGGCTTTACCGGCAAAAGCCATTTCAGCCAGGGTTACCAGCAAACCACCGTCTGAACGGTCGTGATAGGCCAGCAGTTTCTGCTCGCGTAACAATTGCTGCACCGCAGCAAAGAAATTAAGTAACAACTCCGGGCTGTCTAAGTCGGCCGGAGTATCGCCCAGTTGTTTATAAACCTGCGTTAAACAAGAGCCTCCTAACCGATTGGCGCCCTGGCCTAAATCAATCAGCAGCAGGCTGCTGTCACCTTTGTCGGTGCGAAGCTGTGGCGTTACCGTCTTACGGATATCTTCTACCCGGCCAAAGGCGGTAATCACTAATGACATCGGTGAGGTAACCGCCTGCTCTGCGCCATTTTGCTGCCATTTGGTTTTCATCGACATTGAGTCTTTACCCACCGGAATGGTGACTTCAAGCGCCGGACATAACTCTTCGCCAATGGCTTTTACTGCGGCATATAAGCCAGCGTCTTCGCCCGGGTGACCGGCAGCAGACATCCAGTTGGCTGACAATTTAATTCGTTTTAAATCGCCAATATCGCTACAGGCAATATTAGTTATGGCTTCGGCCACCGCCAGCCGGGCTGACGCTGCAAAATCCAGCAACGCCACCGGCGTGCGCTCGCCCATCGCCATGGCTTCACCATGATAAGTATCGTAGCTGGCTGCAGTGATACCACAGTTGGCTACCGGCACCTGCCAGGGGCCAACCATCTGATCGCGCGCCACCAGGCCGGTTACCGTGCGATCGCCAATGGTCACCAGAAAGGTTTTCTCAGCAATAGCCGGCAGGCGCAACAAGCGCTCAGCCGCATTGGCAATAGTGATACCGTCTCGGTTTAACGGCTTACCAACGGCTTTGGCACTTTGCACATCACGGTGCATTTTCGGTGCTTTGCCCAGCAATACGCTCAGCGGTAAGTCTATAGGTGTATTACCAAAATGTTTATCAGTTAAGGTAAGGTGTTGCTCACTGGTTGCCTCGCCCACTACCGCATAAGGTGCGCGCTCACGCTGACAAATTTGTTCAAACACCGCCATTTTTTCCGGTGGAATGGCCATAACGTAGCGTTCCTGCGACTCGTTACACCATATCTGCAACGGCGACATGCCAGGCTCATCATTGGGTACGTTGCGTAGCTCAAACTTACCACCAACGCCGCCATCGTTCACCAGCTCAGGGAAGGCATTCGATAAACCACCGGCGCCAACATCGTGAATAAAGCAAATGGGGTTATCGTCCCCCAACTGCCAGCAGCAGTCGATTACTTCCTGACAGCGCCGCTCGATTTCCGGGTTTTCCCGTTGTACTGAGGCGAAGTCGAGATCTTCTGCCGACTGGCCTGAAGCCATTGACGAAGCCGCACCACCGCCTAAACCAATGTTCATGGCAGGGCCACCCAGCACCACCAGCTTAGCACCCGGCGGTAACACGCCTTTTTGGACGTGATCAGCACGGATATTACCGAGGCCACCGGCAATCATAATAGGTTTATGGTAACCGCGTACTTCTTCACCATTGTGGCTGGTTACCTTTTCTTCATAGGTACGGAAGTAACCGTTAATGGCAGGCCGGCCAAATTCATTGTTGAAGGCCGCACCACCTAACGGGCCCTCCAGCATAATATCCAGTGCGCTGACAATCCGCTCTGGTTTACCAAAATCTGTTTCCCACGGTTGCTGAAAACCTGGGATCCGTAGGTTTGATACCGAAAAACCAACCAGGCCGGCTTTTGGCTTAGAGCCAATACCGGTAGCACCTTCATCGCGAATTTCACCACCAGAGCCCGTCGCGGCACCCGGGTATGGCGAAATCGCCGTTGGATGGTTATGGGTTTCCACCTTCATCAGAATATGAATATCTTCATGGTGGTAATTGTATTCGCCAGTGTCCGGCACCGGGAAAAAGCGGCCGGCAGCCGAGCCGGTCATTACCGCGGCATTATCTTTATAGGCTGACAACACGTAATCCGGGGTCTGCTCAAAGGTATTTTTAATCATTTTGAACAAGGATTTAGGCTGAACAACGCCGTCAATGGTCCAGTCGGCGTTAAAGATTTTATGCCGGCAGTGTTCAGAGTTAGCCTGGGCAAACATATAGAGCTCGATATCGTTCGGGTTACGGCCCAGCTGCTGAAAATTACTGACCAGATAGTCAATTTCATCATCAGCCAGTGCCAGGCCCATTGCCATATTGGCCACTGAGAGCGCCTGACGGCCACCCTTTATGATATCTACCGAGCTTAAACCCGCAGGCGCTGCGTGCTGAAATAATGCCACGGCCTGGTCGAACTCGGTGAAGACCACTTCCATCATCCGGTCATGCAGCAAACCACTGACAGTATGAAGTTCACTATCAGTTAAGTTGCGGCTGCTTTCAATATAGTAAGCAATACCACGCTCTAACCGCCTGATTTTACTAAGACCACAATTATGGGCAATATCACTGGCTTTGGACGACCAAGGCGAAATAGTACCGGGACGTGGGGTAACCAATAATAGCTTGCCAACTGGCTCATGACTGGCAATAGCCGGGCCGTAAGTTAACAGTTTATCCAGGGTGCTTTGCTCGTCACTACTCAGGGCAGCGCTGTTTTCGGCAAAGTGCATATACTCGGCGTAAATGGTGATTACCGGCAAAGTGCGCTCAGCAAATTGGTCAAGTAACTTGGCTATTCGGAATTCGGACAGTGCAGGTGCACCACGCAGGATCAACATAGGCTAGGTTTCCGTTGGTTGAGCGTCGATGGAAGCTGATTTAAGCGCGCCATTATAAAGAAATTTAGCGCTAAGTGGTATGTGAAAAAACTGACTGCCCCGCTTAAGTTTGATATAACAGGCGTCACGGTAGTAAATTTCAGGTTCGGCATGCAACTAAGGGTGCTTTTCTGGCTGGTAGTTTGCCTGCTTAGCGCATGTGCGCCGATGGCAGAACAGACATCACAGCTTGACACAATTTATCAGCGCAACAGTTTGCGGGTTGGCTTATTGCATGGCCCAACCAGCTATTTTATTGGGGTTGACGGCCCAGCCGGCTTTGAATACGAACTGGCCCAGACCCTGGCACATCGGTTAGATGTTGAACTAGAGCTATTTCCCAGCTATCACCTGGATGAACTATTACAAAAACTGGATACCGGCCAGGTTGATTTTATTGCCGGTGGCCTAACCCTTACGCCCCAGCGGCTCAGTCGGTACCGGGCCGCACCGGCCTATCGTTGGATTAGCGAGTTACTGGTATTTCGGCAGGGTAATGACTGGCCGCGTTCGCTTGCTGATATTACCGAACCAATAGTCGTAATAAAAGACAGCAGCCATGCTCAGACCCTGGACAGGCTAAGCAACGACCACCCTAACCTGCAATGGCTGGAGCAAAAAGATCTCGACGCCGACGATGTGCTGCAACTGGTGGTTGATGGCAGAATCCCTTATACCATTACCGACTCGAACCAACTGGCTATTAACCGCCGCTTTTATCCCAATTTAAGTATTGGTTTTACGGTCAACGATAATCTGCCGGTTGCCTGGTTGCTGGCAGATAATAATGACGACTCGCTGCTGACGGTGCTGATTGAGTTTTTTGGCAACATTTATCAAAGTGGTGAACTGATCACCCTGGAAGACCGCTATTTTGGCCATGTCAGTCAGTTCGACTATGTCGACACCCTGCAATATATTGATGCCATCAGCCAGACCCTGCCCGATTACCAAGGCCTGTTTATGCAGTACGCCGGTGAACTCGACTGGCGCTTGTTGGCTGCATTGTCATATCAGGAGTCGCACTGGGATCCTAAAGCCCGCAGCCCAACCGGGGTGCGGGGCCTGATGATGCTGACCCTGCCAACGGCTAAACAAATGGGTGTTAGTAGCAGGCTGGATCCGGAGCAAAGCATCAGAGGCGGTAGCCGTTATTTGCATCGTCTGGTCAGCCGGATCCCGGAGCGTATTGCTATGCCTGACCGGCTCTGGTTTGCCCTGGCATCGTATAATGTCGGTTGGGGCCATGTTGAAGATGCGCGTATCCTGACTCAGCAACAAGGCGCCGATCCGGACAAATGGCTGGAAGTAAAACAGCGCTTGCCACTGCTGCGGCAAAAAGCGGTTTATCAGCATACCCGTTATGGTTATGCCAGAGGCGATGAGGCCGTCACCTATGTAGAGAATATCCGCCGTTATTACGACACGCTGGTATGGACTGATGAAAAGCAACAGGCGGAACAGCGGCTCGAGCAGCAACGCTTACGGTTAACTGAACTGCTGGTACCCGACACTACGGCGACTGGCTCTGAAGCGCAACCAGAGCCACAACCGGAACCACCGCAGGAAATTGAACGCTGATTCGCTGACTTTATTGCTCCAGCTCTTGTTGTCCTGCTTGGCTGGCCCTATAGTATCCGCGTATTAACATTGCATTGGTAGTGTCAGAAAAAAACTCAGGTAAATTATGCTAAAACGAAAAAAACCGGCTTTAAAGCGCCGTCAACTCAGTGCCTTTGCCATTACGTCAAGCCGGCGCCGGGTAAAACGAAATACCGAATTATTAAAATTACACCGCAGACGGCGTAATTATCAGACCATTATGCAGGATCATCCGGGTCTGCAGGACCCTTCAAGTCAGGTTCAACCTTAACGGCAGCAAGTTTTGCCGCTTTTTTTTCCTGGCGCCGCCGCTGAAAAAAAGCTGATAGTCTGGCTGCACACTCTTCCGCCAGCACGCCGCCGGTTACCTCAAGCTGGTGATTAAGCTGCGGGTGCTGCACTAAATTCATTACCGATCCGGCTGCCCCGGTTTTATAGTCGCTGGCACCAAATACCAGACGGGCCAGCCTGCTGTGTACTAACATGCCAGCACACATACTGCACGGTTCCAGCGTGACATAAAGGGTGCAGTCCGTCAGACGGTAGTTTTGCAACTGTTGCCCGGCCTGACGTACAGCCTGCATTTCAGCATGAGCGGAAGGATCGTTTAAGCTAATCATCTGGTTGTAACCTTCGCCAATCAGCAGATTATCTTTAACAATTACCGCACCAACCGGCACCTCGCCAGCTTCCTCTGCTTTGGCTGCCAGTTGCAGCGCTTTAGCCATCCATTGATGATCGGTCATAAACTCTTACAATTTTTTCAGACACCTCAGCCAAGTTTACCACTACTATCTGGTGATATTGACTAAACTTTTGACTTTCATACCACGGCCGTAACAGCGACAATAATGCAAAGCATTGATTAACATAAAAATTAAAACAATGGCATCAGCCTTGCTTTTCAACAGACACTAATAAAAAGGGAGAATATCATGGGACCATTTGAAATTGCCGCTATCGCCATTGTTGGTGGTTTTGTCTATGCAGGCTACGAAGTTTATATGAAAACCAAAAGCAAGGCCGGCAAAGGCGAGTTGGAAGGATTGCAAGCTGAATTACAGCGGCTGAAAGAGCGGGTAAGCACCCTGGAAAGCATTGTTACTGACAAATCTTATCAGCTGAAAGATCAAATCAACAAACTGTAACGACAGTCTCGCTGTTATTAAAAGCTGCCACCGTTCCTGGCAGCTTTTTTTATTGGCTTATCGGCAATATCAGTTTCACCACTATTTGGTTAAAACCACCAAAATAAATTGAAGCTGCTTGAGCCCGCGTCTGATATATTCAAGTAAACCACTGTTAATAATCACTTTTAAAATATGGCATAGCTCTTGATACCTTTTAACTAATACATCAAAAAGGAAATATGTCATGAACAAAACTATCGTCATTATTATAGCTGTCGCGTTAGGTATTTACTGTTTGCCAACTATTCTGGCTATTATTGGCTCAGTGTTTGCTGTTCTGATTGGCCTGGTGGCCGCGGTATTTGCTATTGGTCTTACTGCATTTGTTACCCTGGCACCGCTGCTGATTTTTGTCTGGCTGGTCTGGTGGCTGGTGCGGGATAAACGTAAACCACAGCAGTACTAAGCAACTGTTAGAGCTACCGCTGCTACAAAAAGGCCCTGCCTGGTACTTGCCAGACAGGACTTTTTTACTGACTTGCGCGGTTACTTATTCAGTTTGCGCAGGCGTAGTATATCGCGAATCACCTCGTAGCCAGGAATAAGACTGGTGATCAGTAAGCCGCGTTTTACTGCTTGTTGCACGGCTTCCGGACTGAAGTATCCGCTCCAGTTAGCAGTATCAAGCTGCAATACCGGCCCCAGAGTTGCCAATAACACCAGGATAATCACAAAAGCAAGATTCACAATCAGGTTAAGCGATAGCATTGGGCGACTCCAGAGTCGGCGTTGCAACTGCCACAAACTGCTCAGCACGCCCAGCACAATAAAAGGGCTAAACCATATCAGTAACTGCAATGACTGCTGAGTGAATACTGAACTGACCGGCTCGCCCCCGGCAAACAATTGCTGCCACAGCGGAAACCAGATTATTAGCAACAAAAAGGTATAAGTGGCTAAATCGGTAAAAACATCACTTAAGCTGATATGCTGCCAGCCCGCGCCGACAGGCGGCAGATCTGCTGGTTGCCACTGGTTAGCACTTTTACGCTGGCCTGACCGGGTGTTCGCCGGCATCAGGGCAAACCCCAGGGTAATAGCGGTAAAACCAAATATCGCATCTTCAATAAAGCCTGAGGCAATTCCCAGCACGAACGAGATTGGTCCGAAATCGCTGCCGGTTAACCAGTGGCTGGTCATAAATACTATCTGCAGCACGAACAATACCCCCAGCACCATATACATCGTATATTTATACAGCGGCATCAGGTGTGCCGGGATAAGTGGCTGGATCGGAGAGAACTGACGGGCTACATGTTGCGGCGGGCCCATTTTTTTCAATACATCAGCCACCTGCTGCTCAGAAAGTGCGGTGCCCTGTTGTTCAGCCAGAGCATCGAGCTGGTCCATAATATTTGCCTGCAGCTCACGGCCTATTTCCTGGCGTTTTTGTTCAGGTAGTTCGCGCTGCACTGCGGCGACATAACGTTTAACTAATTCCATTAGCCTTGCTCCTCTGCTTGCTTAGCTGACATTGTCTGCTCTGGCTGCAACAGTGGCCCCAGCGCATTGTTTAAGGTGGTCCATTCGTGGGTAAGTTGCTGCAGCAATTCTGCACCCAGCTCAGATAACAGGTAATAGCGCCGCTCCCGCCCCTCACCCTGTTGCCATTCGCTGTCCAGCAACCCCTGCTCGGCCAGGCGTCGCACCAGCGGGTACAAGGTACCTTCGTCAATATCAATGCCCGCGTCCTGCAAGTGCCGGCGCAGCGAGTAGCCATAGTGGCGCTCGCGCAAAGCGGCAAGTACTGCCAGCACTAATACGCCGCGCCGCAACTCCAGCCGCATTTTGTCTAATTGAGCCGTTGTCATAAGCTATCCTTCTTTTACCAAGCGAAGTGCACTGAGCGAACTATACTGTGCGACGCATACTGTGCACCACATAGTAATTATACTAGGCGCCACACAGTATAAAAGCAAGTGCTGAATAGTGAGTTTTGCTAAAACTTGGCATCTTTGCGATCTGAACACTGACCACCCAGACGTAATAGATTGATTTAATTTACAATAATATTGGCCTATTTTCTGCTTATTGCTTTGCATAATAATATTTTTCAACATGGAAAGAGCAGCAGATGAGTGTATTCAGAATAATATTTAATATCCTGTGGTTTGTGCTGGGTGGCTTTGTGATGGGTTTGCTGTGGTGGCTGGTGGGCTTGCTGTGCTTTATCAGTATTGTCGGCATTCCGTTTGGCCGCAGTTGTTTTGTGATTGGCGAAATGGCGTTCTGGCCCTTTGGCCAGGACGCGGTAAACCGGCGTTACATTAACCGTTATGATGATATTGGCACCGGTACTTTGGGCACTCTGGGTAATATTATCTGGTTTTTATTGTTCGGCTTCTGGCTGGCGCTGGGCCATTTAGGCCATGCTATAGTCTGTTTTATCAGCATCATCGGCATACCATTTGGGATTCAGCATTTAAAACTGGCGATGCTAAGCCTGGCGCCGATTGGCAAGACCGTGGTGGCCCGCAGTGCCATCTGAACAATCAAAATGTTTGCATATCAACCAATCATATCAGCCAATAGTGTGGCGCAGAATGATACCTGTGCCGGTAAGTTCTAGCGTGTTTGGTTTCCAGCCAGGATGCTTGCCAGCCAGGTCGGTGCGACCAGACTATGGAACCCGAGCAGGCTGATAGCCAGGGTAGCGCCACTGCTGAGGATAAATTTGGCCCACACCGCCAGCGGCAAATCAATCAATAGAAATTGGATAAAAAACAGCAGTGGCAAATGCACGATATACACCCAAAAGCTGACCTTTGACATATACGCCAACCAGCTGCTATTCCAGTCCAGCCAGCGTCTGGCATACAACACTGTGCACAGCGTCCATAACACAGCAGTACTGCTTTCAAACAAGGTGACAGCCAGTTTCAGCAAGCCTTGCGGCTGGCTTTGTGGCAATAAAGTCGCGGGCAGTAACGTATAGTAAAATGCATAGCTGACAGCGCCCAGCAGCAAATAATAATGCCGCTGCGGATCAAAGCGGGCCAGCAACGTCGGTAGCACGAAACAGGCATAGCCCAGGCTGAAAAAAACGCCATAAAACCACAATGCCCACAAGGCCGGAAAAATCCACTCCGGCGCCTGAAATGGCACCGACACGCTGTACAACGCTGGCACACAGGCCAGGACTAACAGCAGCACTAACTGATAGGGCTTGCGTTCGCTAACCCAGTGCGCTAGCTGACGGTTTAGCAGAATCCGGCCACACCAGGTCAGCAGATACAAAAACAATAAATGATATAAAAACCATAAGTGCATGGTGCTCAGTGGCATTGCCGGCGGCTCGGCCTGATTCAGCATCGACTGGATAAAAGCCAAAAACGGTGGTTGCTGCTGCACATGCGCCAGGCCAAACTGCATTACAGCACCAACAGCCAGCGTCAGCAGCGGTAAAAACAGCAACAAGGGTAAGCCGACGCGGCGCAGCCGGTTTTGCCAAAACCCACCATCACCATATTTGTGCAGTAACATGGCGGCAAAAAAGCCCGCCAGCAGAAAAAACAGCGGCATCCGAAACAGATGACTGGCCCAGGCAAAGACATCAAACAGCGGATGATTAAGTACATCGGCACTGGGCCAGAACGGCTGTGCCATAGGGCTGTACGCCAGGGCCGCGTGAAAAAACACCCCGGCCAGCATCGCCAACGCTCGCAGATTATCCAGGTAAAACAGGCGTGCGGATCCCATACCATCCGACATAGCGCTGGCTCCTTCTGGCAACAGTTGCCAGGCTGGTTTTATAAAAATCTGGGGTTATAAAAAGCTGGTTTTCCGCTTTTGAAAGTAGGCAGTTAGCAAGAGCACACAAACAACTAAAACGGTACCAACGGCCAGCAAACCAAGCGTTGTGCTATTCCAGCTGGCAGTTGGCGCTTCCAGCGTTTGATGGACTGCCGGCATCCGGATAATCCACAAAATAAAGCCATTCAGTAGCAGGTTGGTAATGATCATTACAGTTATGGTGTAACCTTCTGAATAGGTCAGCAGCGCCGTGGCCAGATAGCAGCAGTAAGACAGCAGAATAAACAGGCTTACCAACACCACCAGCGGGATAACGCCGTTAGTCACTGGAGTGCTGACAATCACCAGTAGCATACCGAATACCAACAGCAGCCATGGCACCAGATACAACGCCAGATTAGCGCCAAGCTTGGCCAGTGCATAATCCTGTGAGGTAACCGGCAAACTCATCATAAAAGCTAAGGTTTGGTCTTTCTTCTCGTTCACTACCAGCTCAACAGCCGAGCGGGAACCAATAACAATCATCAGCGTGATCATCATAATGGCGCCACTATTAAACATCAGCGGCGTTGCCATGCCCATCATGCCAATAATCACCACGCCACCGACCATATAAGCCGCTAACGATTTTTTCATCAATTGCCAGTCTTTGACGATCAAAAGTTTAATCATCAGGGTGTTATTCAGCGCATTAAGCATCTTGCCTGCTCCTATCTGTTACGTTTGACATTGGCGACAAAAATTTCCTCAAGCGACATCCGATGTTGCTCGATCACCTTAAACCCGGCCTGCTGCAGCGCGACCGCAAACTCGCTACTGCATTGATCGGTGATCACCTCGGCCAACTGACCGCTGCGCCGGATACTGACCGCGCCCGGCACGCTGTCCTGCGCCTGCGGTTGCAACTGACAGCGAAAGCGCCCCCAACTTTGCACGAAGCTTTCTTTATCCTGCAGCGCCAAGAGTTTGCCTTTATCTAAAAAGGCAATTTGGTCAGACAGTTTTTCGATGTCATGGGTGTTGTGCGATGAGAACAACACGCTGCGTTCCTCATCACGTAAAATATCAGCCAGCTCAGTAATTACCTCGTCACGGGCAACCGGATCCAGCCCGGTAGTAGGCTCATCCAGCACCAGTAACTTCGGCCGTCTGGCCAGCACCAGTAATAAACAGGCTTTGACTCTCTGGCCATGTGACAGGCCTTTCATTTTCTGATCAGCAATCAGCTCAAAGCGCTGCAATAAGTCCTTGGCATAGGCGTGGTCAAAATTCGGAAAAATACTGTGAATAAAATCCATATGCCACTGCAACGTCTGATTTTTATACAAACGCATATCATCCGAGGCAAAACCAATATCGTATTTGGCCTTTACCTGCTGTGCCGGCAATTGATAACCCAGCACGTCGACCTGACCGGCATCAGCCTTCACCAGCCCCATTAAAATGCGGATGGTAGTAGATTTTCCGGCGCCATTTACCCCTACCAGTCCCAGCACCTGACCTTTGGCTAAGGACAAGTTGAGGTTTTCCATTGCAAAATGCGGATACCTGATACTGATGTTGCGCATGTCAAAAGCATATTGCTGCATTGCTGTTATCCTCTTAGTCGCCGCGAGCTAACGCTGCAAACCCAGTTTCTGTTGCAACTGTGCCAACAGTTGTTTGTCTGTCAGTTGCAGTTGCCGGGCTAATTCCACCAGCTGATCTAACTGTTGCGCCAGCTGCTGTTGCTTTAGCTGCTGCTGCAAATCCGGATGCGCCGACACAAACGAGCCGCGACCGGGCTGGGTTACAATCACGCCTGCGAGCTCCAGCTCAGCATAGGCACGTTTTACAGTGATCACACTTACCTGAGTCTGTGCCGCCAGTTCGCGAATAGATGGCAATGGCATATCAGCCGGCCAATCGCCCAGCAACACTTTGCTGGTAATTTGCTCGACAATTTGTTCATACATTGGCTTTTTGTCTGTTGCCGACAGAAACAAGCCATCCGTCATAGAAGATCCCGCATGCACACCAACCGTGTATATTTGATATGCACAGTATATATACAGATATACACAGTGCAAGTTAAAAATTAAAAAACCTGAGAATTAAACCCCTGCTAAACTTTTGCTATATTGCTATCCAAAGGCTAAACACCTGATTATTAAATGAGTATCAACAATATTAAGCGTATGATTTTAGAAGCAAGGAAAGGCTCAAAGCAGGATAGGAACTCATAATGGCAGCAGACAATTACCAGCGGATCTGGCAAACGGTATTACTAATCCCCAGCGGCAAGGTGGCCAGTTATGGCCAGATTGCTGATTTGGCCGGCCTGCCCGGCCGCGCCCGTTTAGTTGGTAAAGCCTTGGGCTACGCACCGCCAGAACTGGCTGTGCCCTGGTACCGGGTACTGCGCAGCGACCGCAGCCTGGCGTTTGCACCAGGTAGCGCGACGGCACTGGAGCAACGCCAGTTGCTACTGGCAGAAGGTGTCATGCTGCGCCAGAATCGGGTAGCCAAAGCTGACTTGTGGCAACCCGAGCTGGCGGAGTTATTGTTTAAATTGCAGTATTAGCGTTTTGCCGCTCTGCGCCAGCACAATAGTCCACAACCCAACAGAAGCCAACTTACCGGCATGCTGCCACCAGAGGATTCTGCTACTGCGGCCGGTGGTGGTGGTGGTGGGCTGGCCACCACCGTTATGGTAATACTGGCACTGGCAGCTGCCCCTCTGCCATCAGTAGCGGTAACACTTAGTACTAACTGGCTGGCACTGGCTGGCGCAATAAAGCTGACCGTGCTACTGGCTGCACTTTGCAGACTAACGCTGGGACCGCTTTGCTGTTGCCATTGGTAGCTGATAGAGTCGCCTTCCGGATCCGTTGCCACTGCCGTTAAGGTGACACTTTGCCCTGCATTGACCTGGCGGTTTTCGCCAATACTGACGGTGGGTGGAGTATTCGAGTCGTTGTCCAGAATTGCCAGGGTAAGTTCGGTTATCTCGCCTAACTCACTGCCAGCAATACCGGATAGCCTTAATATGGCGGTTTCATCTTCCTCCAGCAGTTCATCGTCAATAATTTGCAGCACAATTAGCCGCTCGCTGCTATCACCGTCTTGCCAGCTTAGCTCGCCACTGGCTGCCACAATGTCCTCACCCACGGCAGCCGTGCCGCTTTGCAGCTGGTACCCCGCCCGGATAGCACCGTCACTGCCACCCAGCCGGCGCACGGTAACATTAACAGAGGTATCGGCTTCTACCACAGAGACTGCAGACTCTACCAGACTTACCAAACCAGCGCGGGGTGGGTCCTCGCCAAAACGCAGCCGCAGATAAGACGGGCTGTTCAAACTGGCGCCGTTTGCCGGGTCAAATAACCGGACAAACAGCTCACGTTCGGCGTCCAGACCGCGGTCAAGCGTGCTGATACTGAGCGTTTTATTGCTGTTATCGCCAGCCGCCCAGTTTAACCGGCCGGAACTTACCTGGTAATCCAGCTCTGGTTCAGCCCGGCCGGCCAGAATTTCATAGCCGACACTGACTGCAGCACTGCCGCCTGCACGCACTACCTGTAGCTCTGCGACGTCGCCAGGACTCACCCGCAGTTCGTGCTGGCTGAATGACAACGCCCCGGCCTCAGTATTAACGGTGTTATCCCGAAAGACATAAAACCCACTATTGATATCGCTACCCAGAATAAATCCCGACGGTAAATACGGATATACCCCCCACAGGCCATTAAACGCAGCACTGTCAGATGCCGGAAAGGTATCAAAAAAACCAGCCTGCACCGGCGCTGCCGGGTTGGTGATATCGAGGATGGTTAATCCACGTTGATAATTCGACATATAGTAGCGATTACCGCGGATAAAGCCGTTATGATCAATCGCTTTGGTAGGCCCGGTATACGTGGCTGCTAATACCGGCGCCGTTAAATCGGTTAATTCAAACACCCGCACCGTGGTGTTCAGGCCATGATTCGTTTCGTCCAGTTCATCATGCACCAGTAAATATTGCTGATCTTCAGTCCACCACCCTGAATGAACATAGCTGGCCAGGCTATAGGTAAAGTCGGCCAACTCCAGATTGCTGGCGCCACTGATATCCCACAGCTTGATATTCTGCTCATTAAAATCAAATAACACCTGACACTCTGACCGGTCACACTGATTGCTGGCTCGTTGGTCAGTGACCAGCATAGAGGCGACATCATGGCTGTAATTGCTGCGACTGGCACCTGTTTGCAGCCAGTTGGCGTTTAACTGCAACGGATCCGCCAGGCTGTAACTGGCCACTGCCCCGCCCTGCTCAGGCTGGCCGGCAAGGTGCAGCGCCGGTTGCTGGCCGGTTAACGCCGTATTGGTCGTGTAATCAACATTGCTGATATACAAGTTATGCGCGGAGTTGGCCGAGCGGTCAGTGGCCGCCAGTCGCACGCTGCTTGGCAAGTCATTTAAATCGATTATCTGAATACCGTTATTTGCCTCCGACGACACATATGCATAAGCCTGCCAGCGGCCGAGGCTATCATCGAAAAACTGCAGCACTTTAATATCACGCCAGGTGGTATTGCTGCCCGCTATGGTCCCCACTTCTAGCGGGTTAGCCGGATCGACCAGGCTTATCACTGCAGTACCATTGTTCAGGCCAACTAAGCCATACTCAATACCCGTATTGAGATCAGTATGGCCCCAGATATCGTTGGCTGAAGAGGGCGTGGAGCTAAAGTCGGCCAGCGCCAGATGGGCGACCAAATCGATATTTTCGCAGCGATATACTCCAGCCTCACCGGCAACACAGTCGGCACCTTGCTGGCTGTGTTGCAGCGCACTATGCGCCGCCAGTTGCTGGCTGATTTCAGTACCAAAGCGGCCGGGGCCGTCATTAATAATCTGAAAACCACGTTGGTGCAGCCGCTCGACAAACTCGGCAGGCACACCGGTTAGCACCGTCTTATTCAGCTGTGGCGCTTGTTGTAGAAAATGATCAAATCGGTTGTAGCCACCCAGTACCGGCACAATTTCGCTTAACAACAACACGGCATCGTCAGCCGTAGCAAGTTGATACTGGCCCGATGCCACCAGCACCTTATCGCCTTTGCCGGCCTGAGTTAAGGCATAACCTATGGTCCGGCACGGCCGCAACACATCGGCACATCGGCCATTATCGCGGCCGGACTCGGCGACAAAGCGTGCTTTATCGTGTTCGGCATGGGCCTGCACATCGGCACTAAGCCAGCTAATGCAAATTAATGCCATGGTCGTTAACTTACCTGCTGTCTTAATTTGCCAAAAGTAACAAGTGTTCATAAACAGTGCCTGTGTAGTGCAGCTCCTGACATATTTAATGACAACATGCCGGCGCAGTCATATTCGATTTTCACTTTAGTTTAGAGTATTGTTAACCGCAGCTTTACTAAATACAACCCGATTATGAATTCAGTTTCAAAGATAGTTTTTAACAGTTTGCTGGTGTCCTGCCTTAGTATGCTTGGCGGCTGCCAGCCTGATACCAGGTCAAGCAGTGCAAGCCAACTTGCGGTGCAGCTTAGCGGGTATCAGCAGCCAGCCAGTTGTCAGCAATTTATCACTGTTGCTGAGCAGCATTGGCAGCTGCAGCACCTGCGATTTTATTTAAGCGATTTCAGCCTGAACCAACAACCGCTGGCACTGACAACCAACCAATGGCAGCAACCGCGGCTGGCCTTACTCGGCACTGATTGTCAGGGCAACAGCAACTGGCAATTACACTTTGCCAAACCGATACCTGAAGGCCAGTTAAGCTTTACGCTTGGCTTACCCTTTACTGTTAATCATCAGAACCCGCTTACGGCCAACGCCCCGCTTAATCATAGTGAGCTGTTCTGGAGCTGGCAGCTTGGTTACAAGTTCCTGCGTCTTGATTTGCAAGGCCCTGAACATGGCTGGGCATTTCATCTGGGCTCTACCGGTTGTCAGTCATCCAGTGTACTTCGGCCGCCCACCCAACCATGCCGGGCGGCAAATACGGTTAAGGTAACGCTGGATTACCAGCGCGGCCAGCGCCTGCAGTTGGAACTGGCAATGTTACTGGATAAAGTTGCGCTGTTAGCTGACAACAGCTGCATGTCTGACGGCCAGCAAGCCAGTTGTCAGATGCTATTTGGTAATTTAGCTCAGCCAAATTTGTGGCGTATGGTTAGCCCTGATGAACACACTCCCAATGCACACTAATATGCCTTGCCGGGTCGTGATGGCCATAAGTATTTTGCTCGGTATCGTTATACTTGGCAGCTGCAGTAAACCCGCTGAGCCTGCCGGTCAATGGCAATGGCCGTTGCCGCCCGATATGCCGCTGCCACAGGTGCCCACTGAAAACCCGATGACGGCAACCAAAGTAGAATTAGGGCGTTATTTATTCTATGACACTCAGTTATCAGTTAACGGCAAGCAAAGTTGTGCCAGTTGTCATCAGCAACAATTTGCTTTTGCTGAGCCCCGGACACAGTCGGTCGGCAGCACCGGCCAGCAGCATCGGCGCAATGCTCTGGCGTTGGTGAATGTCGCTTATAACAATACCCTGACCTGGGCCCACGATGGCCTGACTGATATTGAACAACAGCTTCTGATCCCCATGTTCAGTGATAACCCGGTTGAACTTGGCATCAGCGGTAAAGAAGCCGAGGTATTGCAACGTTTAACGCGGGCGCCTTATCCACAATTGTTTCAGCAGGCTTTTGGCGAGACGAAACCCGACATGCAGCACGTCGTGCTGGCGCTGGCCAGCTTTGTCAGAAGTTTACTGTCGTTTCAGTCTGACTTTGACCGCTATGCCTACTATAACGATGATGCTGCGCTCAACCCGCTGCAAATCGAAGGAATGAATTTATTTTTTTCTGAACGGCTGGAGTGCCATCACTGCCATGGTGGTTTTAATTTCACTCAGGCTACCAGCCACAGTAAGCAACCTCTGGATTTACGGCCCTTTCACAATACCGGCCTGTACTTTACCCAGTCCGACGATGACCACACAGCGGGCTACCCGCAACATGACCGTGGCCTGGCAGAGATAACCATGAACCCGGCAGACGATGGTCGCTTTCGGGCGCCTACTTTACGTAATATCGCGCTGACCGCACCTTACATGCATGATGGCAGCCTGGCTACGCTGGAGCAGGTAATCGATTTCTATGCTGCCGGTGGCCGGCAGATCACTGACGGCCATGATGCGGGTGATGGCAGACACCATCCCGCCAAAAGTCAGTTTGTCACTGGCTTTGCACTTACCATCAGCGAACGCGCCGCCGTACTGGCATTTTTGCACAGTCTGACTGACTCGCAGTTCATTGCCAATCGGGATCACAGTAACCCCTGGCCGACTTCTCCATAAATACCTTATTCTCTTTTGGTGACAGCTGTGCTATCTGCCGCCAGAAGTGCCAGCGCCGGGGCCTTATATTGATCAGCAATTTGTAACCAAAAAAAACGGCCTGTTATCAGGCCGTTTTGTTAAATGTGATGTATTCAGAATGCTCTTTGCATTCCCGGTATCAGCTTAGTAGTTTTTCTTCGCTACAGTCAGTTGATTGTCAACGCGTTTTACATCATTGGTCTTTTTGGCGATAGCTTCTGCCAAATCTTTCTCAGCATCTGAATCAACTTCGCCTTTAAGCATTACCACACCGTTTTCGACTTCAACATCAATACCGGTACCACTGGTTTCAGACTCAAACAATAAGCGGGTTTTAACAACCGTCGCTACTTTTGCATCGGTTAAACCACTACCGTCATCGTCGTGGTCTTTCTTATTCCGCATATGCTTTTCATTTGATACCGTTAGCTTATTGTCGACAGATGAAACACCATCCAGATTTTCAACCAATTCGGCAGCAAGCGCTTTATCAACTTCTCTGTCCACCTTACCGGTTAATGTTACTTTACCGTTTTTAACATCAGTGTTGATGTCAAAAGAATTAAGGTTGCCGTTTAACAATAAAGTTGTTTCAGCTTTACCATCTATCCATGCGTCTTTGGCACCATCTTTCCAATCATTAGCGTTTGCTGCAACTGACGTACCTGCCAGCGCTACGGTCATCATTACTGCTAAAGTAGTACGTTTCATATATTCACTCCTTTGTTGTGAGACATAAATACCATTGCCAGTTTAATGCCAACTTCCAGGAAACCTCTAAGTTATTGTTTTATCAAAATACGTAACTTTCTCATTCATTTAGTGTTAATTTTTTGATTGTATTTTTAACCAGCTTACCGGTAAATATTTCATATTTTACTGTTTAACAGCAACGGGCAAAGTTGATCAGTCACAATTTGCAGACCCGCCGTTAAGTTCGCCAGTGCTTTGGCATTGCCAGCCTGAGTCAGACCGCGGTTCAACCGCTTAAAAGTATCTAGTTGCCAGCGAAGTTGTTGTGGCAATTCCGCCAGCCAGCTTTGCTTTTCATTACCAGGCTCAGCAGAATAGCTGCGGTACCATTGGCAGATTGCATTGACATTCTGGTCAGTAGTAACTTTAACATTGTCAGCAGCAGTAAATGTTGCTGCCTGCTGATGCAATAATTCCAACTCAATAAAATAACGACGAATGTTCGTGTCGCTTACTAAAGGCGCCGTGCGTTGATAGAACAACCGGGCCTGTTCACTTACTGCCAGCACCAAGCTCAAAATGGCCTGATCACCTGTACTGTGCTTTACTGTTTTTGGGTCATATGCCAGCACAATTCCGCCTCCTTAAACATCAATTCCCATTAGTTCATATTCAATTCATATACCAAGTTTAAACTTATGATTTCAAATGATATTATTACACTGCATTTCACTTCAAAGTATATTTCAGTAAATTTTACTGATGGCCATTGTTAATTTTACATTGCTGGATTAGAGTAGTGCACCACTACAGGGAGTGACGCCATGAGCAAACCCAGGTTATTTATTCATCTGCGTGACCCGGAACTCGCTGAAAAGTTATTGCAATCACCGGCAGTAAGACAGTTTGTTATTATTAAAAGCAGCGATAGTTCAGCCTGGTCTGAGCAACTTCAGCAACAAGAATGCGATCTGGCTGTTATAGAGTCTGACGAATGCGACAATGATGATTATCAGCGTCTGCTGGTAAGTAAAATTTTAACCGAAATTGATTTTATTTTTATCAGTAGCGGCACGCCAAATGAACTGCTTGATACCTTAATGCGACGCGGGGCTGGCTACCATTTCCGGGCGCCACTCGATTTCGGCTCAGTTATTGACACCCTGCAGGATTTCTATCAGCAACTCAGCACTGAACGCAAACAGGTTAAAGCCACGTCCAGTGAACTTGATCAATTTGGCATGCTGGTCGGGTCTTCTAAACCGATGCTGAAACTGTACCGAACCATCCGAAAAGTTGCGATTACTGAAGCTAACGTGTTGATTGTCGGTGAAAGTGGTGCCGGCAAAGAACTGGTTGCCAACACGCTGCACCTGGCCAGTTTACGGGCCGATAAACCTTTTGTTGCTATTAACTGTGGTGCACTCAGCCCCGAGCTGATTGACAGTGAGTTGTTTGGTCATATTAAAGGGGCATTTACCGGTGCCCATCGTGATCATCAGGGTGTATTTGCCCAGGCAGAAGGCGGCACCCTGTTTCTGGACGAAATTACTGAAATGCCAATTGAGCAACAGGTAAAATTGTTGCGGGTGCTGGAAAATGGTGAATACCGGCCGGTTGGCAGTGATAAAACCTTTACCGCCAACGTACGGATAGCCGCCGCAACTAACCGTGATCCGATGCACGCTATCGCCGAAGACATGCTGCGGGAAGATCTCTATTTCCGGTTGGCTCAATTCCCTGTTGCTGTGCCATCACTGCGTGATCGGGATGAAGATATTATTGGCCTTGCTCAACATTTTCTGGCTTACCGCAACGTGCAGGAACAACAAAGCAAACAGTTTTCAGCAGAAGCGCAAACCCTGATTGCCACTCATAGCTGGCCTGGCAATGTCAGGGAATTAAAACATGCGGTTGAACGGGCCTATATTCTGGCTGACAACACTATTGAACCAGAACATTTATTGCTGGATGAACCACATATTGATGCCAATGATGACTCGGTAGCAGATGCTATCCCAACCGGGGTGCGCTTAGATGAACTAGAAAAAGCAGCAATATTACGCACTCTGGCCAAAAATGGCGGCAATAAAACCGACACTGCTCAGCAACTGGGCGTTAGCGTGAAAACCTTGTATAACAAACTGGAAAAATACCAGCTCGAGCGGTGATATTGCGGTTCAGACTTCACTAGTCGTAATAAAAAAACAAAAAAGCCACTGCAGTACTGCAGTGGCTTTTTTTCTGTTAGAGCTAGTACTACATCTTAGGCGTTCGGCCTCTTAATGCACCTGCCAATAGTGATATAACCAGCAACACAATAAAAATAAAGAAAATAATTTTAGCAATACCTGCTGCAGCCCCGGCGACACCGCCAAAACCCAGTACGCCTGCAATTAACGCGATAACTAAAAAGGTTAATGCCCATCCTAACATCTTTGCTCCTTAGTGCATGATTCGCACTTTGCCTGAAATATTCCCTTTACTTAATGCGAATGGCGTGCCAACAACGCATAAAAAAACAAGTCATTGATTTTAAAGATTTATAGCGATTACAAATGAGCAAGAGCGAAAGGTATTATGAAAAGTTAGAAATAATTACTTACCGTCAGGTAACTTTTTCCTGACAATTATTTATTATGCTGCGCTTCACTGTCTGCGCTGAGTAATATTCTCCAGTAAGGTAATAATTCAAAATGCGAGGCAATAATTTTCAGACATACCAGCAAAGGAATCGCGATTAGCACCCCCACGGCTCCCCAAATCCAGCCCCAGACAAACATCCAGATAACTACCAACAGCGGGTTCATATTAAAACGCTTACCTAACGCCATCGGCGTCACCAGCTGCGACTCTATAACGTTTAATATCAAAAAGGCTGTGGGAACTAACAACGCCTGGCCGGGACTTTGAAACTCGACAAAACCCACTGCAGTCAGTAATACGGTTAGTATAAAAGGCCCGAGATAAGGGGCAAAATTTAACACCGTAGCTAACACCCCCCATAACAGCGGATCGGCCACACCTAACATACTCAGCACAGCAAATGTTGCGACGCCCAGCATGGTGTTAATCACTGCAATTACCAGCACATAGCGGCTAATATCGTGCTCTATAGTCTGATACATTTTCACCAGGTTTTTCTTTTCATGCAATGTTGATGCGCCACGAACAATATTTCGCAGCAACGTGCCGCCAAATACCAGAAATAAGTAGGTGAGAATGATTACTGTCGCCAGTTGAAACAGCATCATAGCTGTCGTTTGTGCCAGCATCGATATCAAAGGCAGGAAGCCAGAGCCTAATGCTGAGTCGAACGGACTTTTGTCATCTTCATTGTCTGGTAACATTGAAGATTTCAACGAGTCAAGTGAACCCGCCATATCATCTACCTGCAGTGCAAGTTTACTACTTAACAGTGGCAACCTTTCCAACCAGGCCGATGCCGGACTGTAGAGCAGACTGATACCATAGCCGACACCCATTACGATCAGAGTAAGGATTAATAATGAAGCCAAAGGCTTAGGAAATTTCAAACGAGCTAAAAATCTGACGGCAGGGCTGGCAAACAGCGCGATAAAGGCTGCCAGAATAATAGGCAGCAATAAACTGCGGCAAAAGTAAAATGTATAGATAACAGCCAGCACTGCCAGTATCTTTAACGCCAGTTCCGCATTTAAACGACTTGGCCTGGCAGGTAACGGCGCCTCATTCAATGGCAAAGCTCCAGAGAAACCACCCTATACTAAACGTCGCAGCCACTGAAGCGCTCCAAGACCACGCATCGTTTTAACAACTGCGTTATGCCGCAGTTGCATCAGCATACCGGCACTAAAGCTCAGAGTCAGGCCCGGAGCCGACCCTAAAAACTGCTTACAACGCTGACCCGACAAAAATAAGAACGCATGTCGTAATTGCTGGTGATGCTGAAACTGTTCCGTGCAATGCTGGAGTTTCAATTTATCTTTTTTAATCAGCAGATCGATTAGCACTATTGCCTCCTGTAGGTTCAGCAGTGAACCTAAGTATGCCTTTAACCTGTGCCATAGTATTACTGAAGCCAACCTGTTTCAGAGAATACCGCATGTTCCGCAAACACCAATACAACATAGCTACCTGCACAACGAATAGTAGTAGTGCAGTCAACGGCACTGACGCTGTTCCCTGATACAACAGATAGCCAGCAAACACCAGTACCGAACCCCACAACATTACTACTCCTGCACCAAGGGCTACCAGCAAACCCGCCGCCAGCATTAAACTACGGCGTGATAACGCCATTTCGGCGCTGGCTGTTTGCTTGGTAATTTGCGTTTGCTGCTTGTACTGCTCGGCAGTCAGGCTGAGTAAGGCAGCTATCTCAGTTAACTGAGCCATTACTTTTTCTGGCAATGGCTCAGAGGCCGCTTGTTGCGGCTCCGTGTCCCGAGATTCAGCCATAATTAATTGCCGCGGCGTAGCAGGGCGCTAACCAACATACCTGCGGCAAAGGCAATACCAGCAGCCGCTAACGGATTCTCATGGGCAAACTGTTTGCTACGCTCGTATGAGCTTTGCATCTGCATTTTCAGCTCTTCCTGTTTCTGATCGATGGTCGCTTTTGAGCTGGCAGCGGTTTTACGTAAAGAATCTTCGGCCGTTGCCGCTTTTTCCGCCATTGCATCCACCGCGTGGTGAGCGGCTTCCGATGCTTTTTCTGTTACAGGCGAGTTAATCGCCGCATTACTGGTTGAATTGCCTGCTGTTGCAGTACGACCTTGAGTTGTAGCCATTGTAAACCTCCTGCTTGTTTAACGAAGACACTCGCTGTACTAGAGCACTTTGCTTCAGGCACAGCTGTATCAATAATTGTTACCCAGGTATGCTGCAAAGCTTGTGCCAGAACAAAAATAAAAAATTAAGCCAATATAAACATAAGCTTATAGTAAAGGCATAGTGCAGAGACTGTGAACACCAGTTCAGTATAGTGTAGAAGTTACCTGATAACAGTAAACATTACAGGCATCAGTTAAATAAAAAGCCAGACTGAAGTCTGGCTTTTATCGTCTGAAAAGAGTTACTTATCGTGCTGTAAACGCATATGAGGAAACAGAATAACATCGCGGATAGAGGCTGCGTCAGCTAACAGCATCACTAACCGGTCAATGCCAATACCCTGACCTGCGGTTGGTGGCAAGCCATGTTCCAGTGCAGTAACAAAGTCTTCATCGTAAAACATTGCTTCATCGTCACCGGCATCTTTTTGTGCGACCTGCTCACGAAAACGCTCGGCCTGATCTTCAGCATCATTTAACTCGCTAAAGCCATTGCCGAGTTCACGGCCACCAATGAAAAACTCAAAGCGGTCGGTGATTTCCGGGTTATGGTCATTGCGCCGGGCCAGCGGTGAAACTTCTGCCGGGTATTCGGTAATAAAGGTCGGGTGGCGCAGCTTGGTTTCGACCAGCTCATCAAACACTTCCATTAAAATCCGGCCATGGCCATAGTTGGCTTTAACTTCAATTTTCAGGCTTTTTGCCAGCTCTGCCACCGCTTCGCGCGTGGCCAACTGTTCTTTGGTCACGGTTGGGTTGTAATGAAGAATAGACTCGGTCACTGACATCCGGGCAAATGGCTTGCCGAAGTCGAACACTTCGCCCTGATAAGGCACTTCAGTGCTGCCCAGCACGTCAAGTGCCAGACCACGGAACAGTTTTTCCGTTAAATCCATCAGGTCATTGTAGTCGGCATAGGCCCAGTAAAACTCCAGCATGGTGAACTCCGGGTTATGCCGGGTCGATACGCCTTCATTGCGAAAGTTACGGTTCAGCTCAAACACCTTCTCAAAACCACCTACCACTAACCGCTTTAAGTACAACTCAGGCGCAATACGCAAAAACATCTGCATATCCAGTGCATTATGGTGAGTTTCAAACGGCCGGGCTGAGGCGCCACCCGGAATAGCCTGCAGCATTGGCGTTTCCACTTCTAAAAAGCCGTGATCATTAAAAAAGCGCCGGATATAAGCCACGGTTTTGCTGCGCACCAGAAAAGTATGGCGCGACTGCTCGTTGGAAATTAAATCCAGGTAACGCTGGCGGTAACGCGCTTCGTTGTCGGATAGACCGTGGAATTTATCAGGCAGGGGCCGCAGCGCTTTAGTAAGCAAGCGGATATCGCTAAGCCATACCGTTAACTCGCCAGTCTGGGTTTTAAATAAGTGGCCGGTAGCACCGATAATATCGCCTAAATCCCACTTTTTAAATTGCTCGTTGTATACGCCTTCAGCCAGGCTGTCGCGGGCGACATACAGCTGAATTTTCCCGCCCATGTCAGCAATGGTAGTAAAGCTGGCTTTGCCCATAATCCGGCGGGTCATAATGCGGCCGCCTAAACTTACGGTAATCTTCTGCGCTTCCAACTCTTCCTTGGTTAAGTGATCGTATTTGGCTATCAGCTCAGAAGAGATACTGTCACGACGAAAATCGTTCGGGAACATAAAGCCGTCGGCGCGCAGCCCGGCTAATTTATGTTTTCGCTCAGCAATCAGCTTGTTAACGTCCTGAATTTCGTCATGTGGGTTCTGCTGTTCAGCCATTTTTGATTCCTGAGTCAAGTGAGTATTAGCGTTATTTAACTTACAAACCGGCTTTTAAGCTGGCTTCAATAAATTTGTCGAGATTGCCGTCCAGTACCGCCTGGGTATTGCGAGTTTCAATACCGGTGCGTAAATCTTTAATCCGTGAATCGTCCAACACATAAGAGCGGATTTGACTGCCCCAGCCGATGTCCGATTTGGTATCTTCCAGCGCCTGCTTTTCGGCATTCTGCTTTTGCAGCTCAAACTCATACAGCTTGGCACGCAATTGCTTGTAAGCATTGTCACGGTTTTTGTGCTGTGAGCGATCGTTCTGGCACTGTACTACTATATTGGTCGGTAAGTGGGTAATTCGTACCGCAGAGTCGGTCCGGTTAACGTGCTGACCACCGGCACCCGACGCCCGATATGTATCGATACGTAAATCTGCCGGGTTAATGTCGATTTCAATATCGTCGTCAATTTCCGGCGCCACAAATACCGAGGCAAAAGAGGTATGGCGACGGTTACCTGAGTCAAACGGGCTTTTGCGCACTAAACGGTGCACGCCGGTTTCGGTACGTAACCAACCATAGGCGTAATCGCCGGAAAACTTAATAGTACAGCCCTTAATACCGGCGACATCACCATCGGTGACTTCATACAGTTCCGGCTTAAAGCCTTTGTCTTCACCCCAGCGTAGGTACATACGCATCAGCATGCTAGCCCAGTCCTGCGCTTCAGTACCGCCTGAGCCCGCCTGGATATCCAGATAGCAGTCGTTCTGATCATTTTTACCAGAGAACATCCGCCGGAACTCCAGCAAGGCCAGCTGTTGTTCCAGCCCGGCTAATTCTGTTTTTGCTTCTTCGAAGGTTTCTTCGTCTTCCGCTTCTACCGCCAGTTCGACCAGGCCAGCCACATCTTCCAGCCCCTGATCCAGCCGGTCGATGGTCCCCACCACCTGCTCCAGCGCTGAACGCTCTTTGCCCAGTGCCTGGGCTTTTTCCGGGTTATTCCAGACGGCGGAGTCTTCCAGTTCGCGCGAAACTTCTTCTAAGCGCTCTTTTCTGCCATCATAGTCAAAGATACCCCCGAAGCACGTTAGTGCGCTCAGTCAGATCTTTAATGCTATTGTTCACCGGATTCACTTCAAACATGGATTATCTCAGGCCTTAAAACGGTCGAAAAAATTGTTGCGGATTATAGCAAAGATATGGCTGGCAGTGCAGCCATCTATTGATGTTTTTCTTAAGCAGCTTGCCGGCCTTGCCTGGTAGCAAAACCGGCAGAGTTAACTTAGTGCTGTCATATAGCGAACAATAAGTTGCAGATTTTGCTGCTCGCGGTATTCATTAATATCCAGCTGATAGGCCAGCCGGACTTTTTTGACGTTAACATCAGGCCAGGTTTTATTATCGGCATTAAACCAGATAGCATCCACTAACAGGCCATTTGGTCCCTGCAACATCAATTTCAGGTGACGCTCTGCCAGCATCTTCTGGCTGATTAAGCTGAATTCGCCATCAAATACCGGCTCTGGAAATGCCTGGCCCCAGGGACCGGCGTTTTGCAGCAATTGAGCAAAACCAATATCAAAACAATCAGCTTCCAACTCACCATCGCTGTATATCACCGCTGTCAGTTGCTCGGCAGTTAAATGCTTTTTAGCGGTCAGGCTCAGCGCCAGCTGAAAAGTCTCCAGCCGCTCAGCGGCAATGGTTAACCCCGCCGCCATGGCATGGCCGCCAAATTTCTTAATCAGCCCGGGATACTGACTGGCAATTTCTTCCAGCAAGTCGCGGATATGTAAACCGGGAATAGAACGAGCCGAGCCTTTCAGCTCGCCGTTGTCACCCTCGGCAAACACGATAGTCGGCCGGTGAAACTGCTCTTTTATCCGGCCGGCTAAAATACCAATAACACCCTGATGCCAATCATTGCGATACAAACACAGACATTCGGGCAGGCTGCTACCATCAAACGACAGCTTGCTTAAAAACGCCTGGGCTTCCAGCTGCATACTTTGCTCTATCGCCCGTCGCTCAACATTCAGCGCATCCAGCTCGGCCGCATACTGACGGGCTAAACCCAGCTCAGGTGCCAGCAGACAGCTTATGCCAAGCGCCATATCGTCCAGCCGGCCGGCTGCATTTAACCTGGGTGCCAGCGAGAAGCCAAAGTCGCTGGCGGTCAGTTTTTCAGCGCGGCGATTGGCAACATCAATTAATGCCTGAATACCGGGCCGGCATTTGCCATTGCGAATCCGCATTAACCCCTGATGCACCAGAATTCGGTTATTGGTATCCAGCGGCACCACATCAGCTACGGTACCCAGCGCAACCAGATCAAGCAGTTCAGCAATATTGGGCTCGTTCAGGCCTTTGTCAGTAAAGTACTTATTTGCGCGTAAGCCTGCCCGTAAGGCCATTAACAGATAAAACGCTACCCCTACCCCGGCCAGCGCTTTACTGGGGAAAGTACAACCGGGTTGGTTCGGGTTAACGATAGCATCGGCATTAGGCAGAGTATTACCAGCAAGGTGATGATCGGTAACCAACACCTTTACTCCGGCTTTTTTTGCCAGCGCCACCCCTTCTACCGCCGAAATACCGTTATCGACGGTAATAATCAGTTCAGCGCCCTGCGCCACCACTAATTCAGCCAGTTCCGGTGTAAGGCCATAACCGTACTCAAACCGGTTAGGCACCATATATTCCAGGTATTTAAAACCAAAGGCTTTTAAGCCGGCCATCAGCACGGCAGTACTGGTTGCGCCGTCGGCATCAAAATCACCGACAATCACGATATGTTGCTGTTGTTGCAAGGCATTGGTTAACAGTTGCACCGCCGCATCAATACCTTTCAACGCACTGAAGGGAAGTAAGCCGGCTGCGCCCCGCTCAAGCTCTGAGCTACTGCTAATCCCGCGATTCTGATATAACCGGCGCAGCACCGGATGCAGGTTCTGCGCGATAACCTCACCGGATACCGGCTCGCGCCGGCTGATTTGTTTTAACTGCACACCTGATACCTGCTTTATGGTTCTATTTTAAATATAACGTCGTTTGTTTTAGTTTTACGCTGAAGCAATGACAAAAGCAGCAATATTATTTTGCCTCTAACTGCTGCAGCAAGCCTGCAACAGGTTGGTAACCAGGAATAATCCGGCCACTTGCCAGGATTAGCGCTGGCGTACCATTAATGCCAAATGACTGACCCAGTTCATAGTGCTGTTTAACCGGGTTGTCGCACATGGTCGGTGGGTTGCGTTTGCCGTCTTTGGCCAGGTCCATCGCTTTTTGCTGATTACGTGAACACCACAGGTGCTGCATTTCCAGGGCAGTTTTACTGTTTAAGCCACCCCGTGGAAACGCCAGATAACGGATTGTTACGCCGGCATTATTGTAGTCTTTCATTTCACTATGCAATTTCTGACAATAGCCACAGGTCGGGTCGGTAAAAGCGTACACAATATGCTTTTCGTCTTTAGCCTTGTATTCAATATAGCTGTCGGCTACCCCAGGCAGTTGCTCACTGACATAGTTGCGCATCTGCACATCATTGACCAGCTCTTGCTGCTGTAAATCGTAAATATTGCCTTCAATAAAAAACCGGCCATCAGTGCTGGTGAAAAATAAACCGCGCTGGGTAAAAACCTGCAATAAACCGGGCATTGGACTGTTGGCAACGGCATTGACCTGCAAACCAAGCGGTGCCAGGCTTTGTGAAATTTCTGACAGCTCTGGCGCGTCGCCTTGTTGCTGCGCCATCACAGCGGAACTAAAACCAACACTAAAGCTTAAAATGCCCAGAGTAAGGGCGCCTGATAACCAGTTTTTCATACACTTTCCTAATTGGCGTAGCTGATAATCATTAGCCACGCGGATGATGTTGTTGATGCAGCCGTTGCAAACGTGCCTGAGCTACATGGGTATAAATTTGGGTTGTTGATAAATCACTGTGTCCCAGCAACATTTGTACTACCCGCAAATCAGCGCCATGGTTCAGTAAATGAGTGGCAAACGCATGACGCAGGGTGTGCGGCGACAGCTCGGCCTGAATGCCCGCTACTTTCGCATAAAACTTAATCCGGTGCCAGAAGGTTTGCCGGGTCATCTGGCTGCCGCGGCTACTGGCAAACACTAAATTACTGTCCCCTTTAACAATATCTGCCCGGGCCTGACGCAAATAACGGCTGAGCCAATCCTGGGCATCTTCCCCCATTGGTACCAGTCGCTCTTTACTGCCTTTACCCAGCACTCTAAGCACGCCCTGGTTAATACTCACTTGCTGCAGGGTCAGGCTAATCAGCTCAGTTACCCGCAAGCCACAGGCATACAGCAGTTCCAGCATCGCTTTGTCCCGGAACTGGATCAGCTCATTGCAATCAGGCGCCTGCAGCAGCGCTTCTACATCCTGCTCAGATAGGGTTTTAGGCAAACTACGGCCGATTTTCGGGTTTACCAGCTCGGTTACCGGGTTGGTGGCACAACGGCCGGTTTTATGATAATGCCGGTAAAAGCGGCGTAAACTGCTTAACATGCGCGAACTGCTGCGGGGGCTGACTTGCTGCTGATAGCGCTTAGCCAGAAACTGGTTAATCAACTGGCTATCGGCGTTCAATAATTGCTGCTGCTCAGTGGCCAGAAAACGGGCAAACAGGGTTAAATCGCTACCATAGGCACTGAGGGTATGCGGGCTAACGTCTTTTTCCAGCCAAAGCTGATCTAAAAACTGGCTAATCAGTTCAGCGTCGGCAGCAAAAACCGTGGCAAAATGAGCGTCGTAGTGGTCAGCAGTCATGTTGGGCAGCGAAGTAAAACATGGCACCATGTTACCCGAACTCAGGCCCCAAAACCATGCGCAGCACTCAACTGCCAGTTAAATCTGGCAATCGAGCCACATAACGCCTAACAGTTAATATCAGCAAGCCGCACAACCAGAGCAGCTGCATTGAGCCTCCGCTGGATTTAACCACCACAGTGCTTTTATACCACTGTGCAGTGACCTGAAGGTCCTGCGCTGGCATGGATTGAGGTAATATTGGGTTCCAACCTTTAAAGCTATAACCCTGACGCACTGGCGTAGGGGCGTTTATCCCACTGCCAAAGTTCAGAGAAAGGGGGGCGAGCGCCTGGCCACCGACAGTATCAAACCGGATTTGATACTGATTAATTTGCCACTGCGCCACGAATGTTATGTCTTGTTCAGGCATGGTTGCTGGCAGTGCCGGTGACCAACCTAAGAAGCTATGGCCTTCCCGCACAGGTGGAGCAATATCAAGCTCAGAACCATATAACTGTGTAACTGCAGCTACAGTACTACCGCCATTAGCGTCAAAGGTTAAGGTATAGCTATTGCGCACCGCCAACACACCAGGGTCACGAATGACACCATTAGCCTTAGCATCGTCATCATTCGGACCACCATCTTCAATGGTGAGACGAATACAAGCATCGCCTTCGTTCAAACCTGAGCGCCAGCTATCGGACGATACTCCGGGGCAATTGCCAAGTGCATTACGTGATGCACTTTCAATGTGGTTATTGCCATCTTCAACAAAATCCTGCCAGACTAAGTTCACCAGCTTACGCCATAAGGCTCCAGTTGGAGTGCTCTGCCCTGCAGGCAATGGAATCGCCACAGACACTGACTCCCCGGGGCTTTCCAGACCAATGATGTCCATATTCACCAGGAAGCCCAGATGCTGGTATCCGGTATCCAGCAGGCTGCCTTCAGTTAGTGCAACGCCAAACTGACCACTTTGCCAGGACTGCTGCTCACTGAATAAACCCAGCGTCAGCTGATATTGATTAGGCACTTCAATATAAAGACCCGATTGTCCCAGACATTGAGCCACCCGGCTACTGCCATCGCCTTGCGGACACAATGGCAGACGATTAGGCACGCCTGCTTGTGGATTCTGGCTTGCAGGGATACCGCTGACTCCGCTATTGCTGCAATCAGCTACCGGACAGTCGGCCACCACATTCAAGGCCAACTCCAACTGGCCTTGCTGCGCTCCGGCTTCTGCCGTCAGTTTCACGTAGTAGCGCCCTGAGGCAAGGCCTTCCGGGTTAAAGCTTGCCGAAGCGCCACTTGCGCTCAGCTCAAGCTCAGTAGCTTGCCAGCTAAACTCAGCTGGTACACCATTTAGCTCAGTTGCAATCAGTTCAACCAGACCACCACTTTGCTCGATGACGAAACCTGATGCTGCATCCTGGGTAACACTTGTCTTTAACACCAGAGGCAACTGCTCTGTCTTTATTGCCAGGCGCTGACGATGCGGCGATCCCAGCAAGGCTTGCTCCAGGCCATCGTTTAGCAAAGTTAGCTCACTATCGCTGGCAGCCGTTGCGGTTAACATAAATGCCTGACGTCGCATATCTTCAGCGTTCAATTCAAGGAGGCTGTTATCAAGTATGACCTGCTCGCCCTTTATCTCAACCCGCACCGGGTAGTCAATCGGCTCATCGCTCAGCCAGACACGAGCCAGGGCTGGCGTATCCTGCTGCACCGGCTGACTGCTGGTGGTAAAGGCAATGTATGGCAGTACATCGAAGGTAACACTGACTTGCTCACCCGAGATATTATCTTTGAAGTCAAACGTATAACGGCCAGTACGCTCCGTGCTAAACAAATAGCTGCCATCATCCTGCAGAGTTAACAAGGTGTCAGCATCGCTGATATCGCGCCACTCGGTTGTACCGCTGCGGGTTTGCTGCAAGGCTGTCAGCACTTGCTCGCCAGCGCCTTCACTCAACCTGAATCTTCGTGCTTCTGCGCTGCCTGCAGGACTGCTGTCTTCAATCTCAAGCTCAACGGCTGCAAATACCATCAGGCTAATGGCACAATCTTTCTGGATAACTGCGGTGATAACCTGATTACCTGAACGACTGGCCGCACAGTTGCTCTCTATCTGCACAAAGGTATCCTCGGCTACGCTAAGTGCAAAGCTGGCATTATTGCCAAAGTTGACCTGCTGGCTGGCCGGAGTAACATTGCCTTCACCGGTTAAGGTGGCCGTCACCGTGAAATTGTTCTGGCTCCACTGTGCAGTGACATTAACATTGCTCGCCGGCATGGTTACTGGCAACGCTGGTGTCCAACCCGCAAAGGTATAACCTTCACGCGTGGGCGTAGCCGGTGCGGTAATGTTAGTGCCAAAGTTGGCCGTGATCGCCGCTACGGCAGAACCACCAGCGCTATCAAAGCTAACGGTATACACATTGACGGTCCACTGTGCAGTGACATTAACATTGCTCGCCGGCATAGTTGCTGGCAACGCTGGTGTCCAACCCGCAAAGGTATAACCTTCACGCGTGGGCGTAGCCGGTGCGGTAATGTTAGTGCCAAAGTTGGCCGTGATCGCCGCTATGGCAGAACCACCAGCGCTATCAAAGCTAAGCGTGAAACTATTTACACTGTACTGCGCTGTGACGGTGGTATTAGCGGTGATTGTGTTAAAGTCTCTATCCCAATTAGTGAAGCTATGGCCTGTGCGACTTGGATTGGCTGGTGGCGTGGCACCACTACCATGATTCACCGTTTCGGTTTTTAAAACCGTGCTATTCCAATCAACAAATGAAACGGTATAGCTCTTGATACTGTATTGCGCCGTCACCACAGTATCGGCGGTGATACTGCTAAAATTGGCCGGGCTCCAACCAGTGAAGCTGTGCCCGACACGACCAGGTTCGGCTGGAGCTGTTGCGCTATCGCCATCCGGGACCGTTTCAGTTTTAAGAAGAGTGCCATTCCAATCCTGAAAGGTCACTGTATAGCCACTTGTTACCCACTGGGCATACAAAGTAAAAGTGCCAGCCTGGGGCGCAATCGCAGCTCCAGCCGCATAAGCGATACCACTGCCATCGACTACCGTGTTCCAGCCGTTAAAGCTATGCTCTGCTTTGGTTAAGGTATTTTCGGCTGGATAAATGGCTGCGCCCTGATACAAGGGCGGCGTACCTAGGTCAGCACCATTGCCATCGAAGGTTAATACAAAGCCATTGGCCTGATAGGCCCCCATATCCACAGCGCCAAGCCGCCAATAGCCGCGCTGATCATTCGCGGGCACATCTGCATCACTACTGCCTGCACCGATGGCGGGGCTACCCGGTAACAGCGCATATGTTTGGCTTGCACCACCATTGTCGGCCAGCGCTGCCAGCAGTGGATCACCGGTGATTAGATTATCAATGCTCTCATCATTGCTTTCAGTACGAAAGCCAATAATAGAGTGACTTATCGTTAAAGCGGTTGGCGCCGCTATATGCAGGTCGGCTGTCGCAGGTGATAACGCCGCGTTATTGCCGGAAACTATACTATTTACCAGGCTAACCGAGCCACCTGCCCCAAACTGTCCAATGCCGCCACCATTACCGGCCGATGAATTACCGGTAACGGTAGAGTTAATGAGTGTTAGTGACGAAGTGACATATAAACCAATAGCCCCGCCCAGGGTGTCAGTACCAGAGACTCCAGCTGTTATCGAGTTGCCAGTAAAAGTGGTATTAATCAAAATGGCTGTCGCACTGGAATTAAGGACTAAGGCACCACCAAAAACGCGATCGCTGCTTGGTAGATGACCGGAATTACCATCAACCAGAGTATTTTTCATGGTCAACGTAGAACGCATGAATATGGCACCACCGGCAAACATTGAATTGCTCTCAACTCTGTTGTTGGTTAAACGACTGTTATTGATTTGCAATGGTGATTGCGCTTCAATCGCACCGCCCCATTGTCCCGTCAAATAACCATTACGAAGCGTAACACCTTCAATAATGGTTTCGGGCAAGCCAGTGCCAATATAAAAAATACGGCCTTGCTCTGACTGTGGCGTTGCCATCGCTTGAATGATGGTTTGCTCAGCCCCGGCTCCAACAATTACCAAGGCTTTAGTAAGATTGATATTTTTTTCAGTGAAGGTTTCTGCTGCCAGTTGCAGAATATCGTATGGCGAAGCTGCAACAACGGCAGCTGCAATGCTGGCATAAAGACCGCTTGTCCCGACCGTGTGCAGATCACGAAATTGCAGCCTTAAGTCAGAGGTTTCAGCATTGATATTGGCACTGGCATCACCGCTGAGAAAGGCGCTGTTGCTAAATTGCAGCGTAAGGTTGCTGACGTTGTCCGCCTGGGAGCTGTCCAGCGCAGCACCACTTAACACCAGCTCCAACTCACTGCTGCTAACAAAATTAAGGGTGGCGCTTAAGCCGGCCGGTAAATTGCTAAGCGCTGCCTTGCCGGTTGCCAGCAGGTTTTCACCCACCGAGCCGCTAAAACTATCACCATCCAGCAAGTTGTGCGTTAGGGTTAACGTGTCCGGGAAACGGCCATCATTGCTGAGGCTCTCAAACAGGGTTTTGCTGCTAAAGCCGATCAAAGGACCCGCCGGGCCTACGGTTGGCACAGGTCCAGGCCCGCCATTCCAGCCAGTGGCTGGTGGGGTATCAGGGTTATTATAACTGTAATAATACATACGCATGCAGAAATCGTAAGGTTCAATAACCCACATCCCGCCACAACGATACAAATACCAGGTCTGCGCACCTTCTTCTTTACGATAAGCCGGCACCCCATCTTGGGTAGCGTATTCCAGATAAATCCCATTGGCATCGGCCTCGCCGGCATCACTGACCAGATAATTGGCTTGCGCTTGCGCCATAAAAAACACAAAACATACCAGACTAAGGTATTTAAATAATTGATTTAACAGGGGCATGGGACGAACTCCGGTGGTACTAGCTTATTAACTAGCGAAGCCCATGCCAGAGTTAGGCAAGGACAAAAATCTTACTGCTTATTACCATTACCCTATTTTCCTTTCCCCCTACTCTAGAATGTTTTTTAGCTTTAAGGCGTTAAGTCGCAAAGCGACTTAAAACGCTTTTTAGGCAACATTATTTAAACACCAAAACCTACATGCTTAAGAATAAAACGTTACCTCAGCACCATATGCCTTAACCACTAGACTTACCAGATAAAGTTTTATGCCGGTCATTAATAGTAAAGGCTACCAATTGACTGATGTGAGATTGCCAGGAGACAATTGCTGCCAAACATCTATGCCTGAGATCCCTGCTATCCGTTGGGTAACATAGCGGCAATCTGCTACAATGCGCGGCAGAACTTGCTGGCGGAAATCAGATGAAAATAGGCTTATTTTACGGTTCAACCACCTGCTATACCGAAATGGTGGCAGAAAAAATTCAGGCATTGATTGGTGCCGATGTGGTCGACTTACACAATATTAAAACCGTGCCTCTGGCGAGAATGGCTGACTACCAGTTGTTGATCCTGGGTTTATCAACCTGGGATTTTGGCGAAATTCAGGAAGACTGGGAAGCGCATTGGGACGAGATCAGTAGCGTTGATTTACGCGGTAAAACTATTGCTATATATGGCATGGGCGATCAGCTCGGTTATGCCGAGTGGTTTATCGATGCGGTTGGCATGCTGCATGATGCCATTGCCCCACAAAGCCCGGATCGCATAGGTTTCTGGCCAACCAGCGGCTATGACTTTATTGCCTCCAAAGCCCTGACCACTGACGGCGAGCTGTTTTATGGCCTGGCCCTGGACGATGAAAACCAGTACGAGCAAACCGATGAGCGTTTAAATAGCTGGGTCAGCCAAATTCTGACTGAAATCGCTGAGCGGCTTTAAAACTTCAGATAAAAATCCCTGAGTAAATGACGGTATTGCTCGCTGTAACTACCATCGTCATTATGGATTAATAACTGTTGCTGCCGGGGTTGGCAAGGGACCCGCTGCCACTGCATCAGTCGGCGAAGTGGTGCCTTATCTGCCCGGCTAAACACCTGGCAGCTGGCCATCGCAAACCAGCCCTGTGCGCCTGCCAGCTGGCTGAATGCCTCGGCGGCTGGCTCTGGTAACACCAACGCCAAACTGCCGCCTGGCGCTAACAGCTCTGCCGCTTTTGCCAGTAACAATGGCAGCGGTAAACTGGCAGTATGCCTGGCCTGGTTACGCTTGCCATTGCTACCTAACAGGGCATTGTCGAAAAAAGGTGGGTTAGAGACAATTAAAGCGTAACGCTCGGCTGGCTGATAGGTTAGAATATCGCCCTTTAGCAGTTGCAGGCGACTGGCAAAGGAGCTTTGCCGGAAATTGTGCTCAGCCTGGCGGGCGGCATCGCTGTCAAGTTCAATTGCGCGGATAGTGGCTTGTGGCGCACGCTGCGCCAGCATCAGGCTGATTAAGCCACTGCCGCTGCCAATATCTAAATAAGCCGCGCTATCTTTGGTGACAGCGCAGCCGTTTAAGCTGACATAAGTTGGCAAGCTGGCCCAGGCCCCCAGCAATAAACCATCAGTCCCGACTTTCATCGCGCACTGATCATGGCCCACGAAAAATTGTTTACACTTAAAACCAGCTGACATCTTCACCTCTGCCGATAGTTTACTGGCTGCCAGGCAGGTTTGTCATCTGAATACTGTCGACCCTGAGGAACACCTTTTATGAGCTTTGCCGATTTCCAATTCGACGACTCAATTAACCAGGCACTGGAAGAAGCCGGCTTTACCGAGCCGACCTTAATTCAGCAGTTGGCTATTCCACCGGCACTGGACGGCCGCGATGTGCTGGCCAGCGCCCCGACCGGTACCGGTAAAACCCTGGCCTTTGTGTTGCCGGCTATTCAGTATTTACTGGATTTCCCGCGGCGCGACCCTGGTTTTTGCCGGGTGTTGGTCATGACCCCTACCCGCGAGCTGGCATTTCAGGTTTATGAGGAATTCAAGCAACTGGCGCAATACACCAAGCTTAACGTTGGGGTAATAACCGGCGGTATTAATTACGGCAGCCATAAAGATACCCTCGAAAAAAACAACGATATTCTGGTTGCCACCCCGGGGCGTTTAACCGAGTATCTGGATGAAGAAAGCTTTCAGGCTGACGAAGTGGAAGTGCTTATTCTGGATGAAGCCGACCGGATGCTCGATATGGGCTTTATTGGTGAAATGAACCGGATAGTGCTGGAGGCAAGGCGACGCCGCCAGACGTTTTTATTCTCAGCCACCCTGGAAGGTTTAAATTTAGAGCGTTTTGCCGCGCGGGCGTTAAAAGAACCAGAGCAAATTGAAGCAGTACCGTCACGCAAAGAAAAAGCCAAAATTTTGCAGTGGCTGCATCTGGCCGATGACAATGTTCATAAGTTGGCGCTGCTCACTCACATTCTGAAGCAGGAAGATGTCACCAAAGCCATCGTTTTTGTGAAAACCCGGGAGCGGCTGGCCAGCTTAACCGGTCAGCTGGAAAGCGCTGGTATCAAATGCTGCTGGTTACAGGGCGAGATGCCGCAGGATAAACGCTTGCAGGCCGTACAGCGTTTCAGCCAGGGCCAGGTGCCGGTGCTGATTGCCACTGACATTGCCGCCCGCGGTCTGGATATTGACGATATCAGCCATGTTATCAATTACGATATGCCACGCAGTGCCGACACTTATGTCCACCGGATTGGCCGGACCGGCCGCGCCGGCAAAAAAGGCACGGCTATTTCGCTGGTAGAAGCGCACGATATGGCGATGGTGGCCAAAATAGATCGCTACACCGAGCAAAAGCTGAAACGGCGTGTGATTGACAGTCTGCGACCAAAGCATAAAGAAGCGAAAATAGGCAAGAAGAAGAAAAAACCCGGTAAGCTGGCAGCCAAAAAGCTGGCCAAAAAAGCCCCTAAAAAATAATCCTGTCTCAGCGCGCTATTGCAGCAAACTGGCGTTTTTTTGCGCCAGTGCTGCTGCATTTTCAATAAAAGCATGCTATCAATAGCGATAAATTAGGAATAATTTATTACTAAGAGGCATCAAGTCATGAATAAACGCCAATTTTTACAGTCCAGCGCACTGGCGCTAAGTGTATTACCGCTGGGGCTGCTCCCTCTTAGTAGTTGTGCTGCCGTTAGTAACCGACCTGGTGCCGCTAACAGCAACGCCATTCTGCCTAAAATGCTCAACCCGGGTGATACTGTAGCGCTGGTTAGCCCGTCTAAAGCTACCGACGAGCGGCTGGATATCCAAATTGCCACTGAAGTGATGCAGGCTTTAGGCTTTAAAGTGAAAACAGGCCAGCATCTGCAGGGGCGCCGCGGCCATCTGGCAGGCACCGATCTTGAACGGGCCAGCGATATTAATGCCATGTTTGCTGATCCAGAGGTAAATGCGATTATTTGCCTGCGTGGCGGCTCGGGTGCTGCCCGGCTATTGCCGCTACTCGACTACCCGCTGATTAAACGTAACCCGAAAGTGTTGCTGGGCTACTCCGATATTACTGCACTGCACAATGCTATTAATGCCCAGACCGGACTGGTTACCTTTCATGGCCCCAATGGCACCGGCAGCTGGAACAGCTTTAATGCTGACCAGTTTCAGCGGGTATTTTTCCAGCGTGAGTTGATGCAGTATCAGAATGAGTTAAATGCCAAAGACGAGTTAGTGCCGCGGCAAAACCGTATTCAAACCATTACTGGTGGCAAGGTACAGGGCCAGCTGGTGGGTGGCAACCTGACCGTATTAACGGCATTAGCAGGCTCGCCCTACTTGCCTGACTTCACCGGTAAAATTTTATTCCTGGAAGATGTCGAAGAAGCCCCCTACCGGGTAGATCGGATGCTCAGCACCTTAAAGCTGATGGGCGCGCTGGATAAAATTGCCGGCTTTATTTTTGGTGAATGCACAGCCTGCCGGCCAGGTGGCGGTTTTGGCTGGTTAACGATGGATCAGATTTTTGATGATCATATTAAGCCATTGAATATTCCGGCGTATCGCGGCGCGATGATTGGCCATTTAAGCAAACAGTTTATTGTGCCGCACGGCGCCACTGTAGAAATGGATGCTGACGCCGGCACGTTCAGGATGTTACAAGGTGTGTTTCAGAGCTAAGCCTTTCTGAGGGAGAGTGCGGATTACTCTAAGACGACCGTTGAAGCCCTGGACGGGCGGAAACGAGCCTACAGGGATGTATTTACGGCGTGTCGTCGTGAGTAATGGGTACGCTCCCGGGTTCAAGCGACTAAGCTGGAAATCCCGCTGTGCTCGCCACAGCAACTCGCAAGCCATCCCTGGCTTGCTCAGACACTCTGTGGCTGTGCATCGGGACACCAGCTCAGTACGCTAAATTTATCCGTGAAGCGATTTACCGTTCCCAGTACGCTTCTTCCAAACTATCTTCGCGCTCGGGCAGGCCTTTTGATAAGCGCGGTGCATTCTGTACCAGAATTTCATAGCTTACCCGATTCGCGTACTTACAAATCTGGGCGAAGCTGGAATACGCCAGGTAAGGCATTTCATGCTTACCCGACAATGGCTGTACCTGCTTATGGAAATGATTCGCCGCCATATCGTGCAAAATAGCCGACAAGGCACCATCACCGGCACCATTGGTATTTTTAATCCGCTCCGGCCCGCCAAGGTACGGGTCAATATGCGAATACACCTTTAATGGCTGCTCGCAGTACTGGCGTAGCATCGGCCGGCTGAACTCATACTGGTTAAAATCAGCCAGGCTGGCTGATTTAATCGGGTTACTGCTTTCCCGCTTCACGCTGTCATCGGTATGGCCACATAAATACAAGCCCTCCGGCCCGGCGGTTATCAACACCATATCAGTATGGTCCAGAATAGCTTCCGCCGCTTTTAACGGGTCGGCAAAACCGGTCAGCGCTTCGGCTTCCAGTTCGTTCATCGCCAGCACGTTAACGTAGTTTTTGATGGTACTGATGATTTGCTCGCGGTTCTCTTCTACCAGATGGCGGGTGCCCAGGCTCATGACCACCGGCACATCATGGGCTTTCGCATCTTCCAGCGCTTTGTGCATCGCCCGCTGTATCGGCTGGCCAATGGCCCGCAGCGGGTAAGCACTGACCACAAAAGCCGACGCTGCGGCAATAATATCGGTTGGAATATAATCGGGCTCCAGCTGATCCATGTCGCTCGGGTCGATGACAAAAGTCCGTTCGCCGTCCGGGGTAATCATCGTAATACCCCGGCCAATATCGCCCGCCACGCCCTGCAAATGGTTCATATCCACTTTCGAACTGGTATGGCAGACATAATGATAGGCCGGAGAGCCCAACGCAATATTGGCCGACATCACGCCTAGCAATACCGATTTATCATCAGCTAACACCGAGTAATTGTGAATGGTGTTGCCAATGGTGCCACCGGCAAAATGGTCTGATATCGCCTGCTTGGCCACCAGTTCCTGATAAATAGCGTTAGCTTTGGCATGTTCAACCAGATTGGATAAGCCTTTCTGAATATCGTAACGAACCAGAAAATCATCCGTTACGCTTGCCACTACATCGACGATAGTTTGGTCCAGGCCCACAATATAAGTATCCAGCTCAGGTCGAACTTCAAAGCTGGGCAATTGCGGCTTTGGCTGAGATACAGGAAAATAATGCTTAATTTTACGCAGGCCGGGAAATTTCATGCTAAAGGCTCAACAACAAACAAGCAGCTATTTTAGCAAAAATGTCAGCAAAGCCTAAGCGCCTTATTGCGCCTTTGCTTAATTATTACTGATTTACTCTGGTTGCCGGCGTAAAAACACCGGTTTATCGGCGGTTGAATCATCCTTGCTGTACTGATAACCCGCCAAATTAAATTTGTTAATAGTCTTAGGATCAGTAACTTGCTGCTGAATAACATAACGCGCCATTAGGCCGCGGGCTTTTTTGGCAAAAAAACTGATTATTTTGTACTGGCCGTTTTTAAAGTCTTTGAATACCGGGGTAATGATTCTGGCCTGCAGCGCTCTGGGTTTTACCGCCTTGAAATACTCCTGTGATGCCAGATTCAGTAATACGTCTGACTTCAGCTCAGCCAGCTGCTTATTCAGATTATCGGTAATTTGCTGCTGCCAGAACGCATATAAATCTTTGCCGGCCTGATTCGCTAACTTGGTACCCATTTCCAACCGGTACGGCAGCATTAAATCCAGCGGTCGCAGCACGCCATATAAACCGCTTAAAATGCGCAGATGTTGCTGAGCATACTGCAGCTGTTTTGTGTTGAGACTTGCCGCATCCAGCCCCTGATAAACATCGCCGTTAAACATAAATAGCGCCGCTTTGGCATCAGGGACACTGTAATCTGCTTGCCACTGGCAGAAACGGGCGGCATTTAAACCGGCCAGTTTATCACTGATATGCATTAACGAGCCCAGCTCAGCCGGGCTGAGTTTTTTACATATATCTGCCAACTCGCTGGCCTGCGGCAACAGTGCTGGCATCGTAGAGTCAAGCTGCAGTGAAACGGGGTTTGGATCAAGATCTTTTGCCGGGGATACCACCATTAACATAAAAACATTACCTGTATTGCGAATTCGTTTAAATAAAGTGTAAATAGGCTGCAAGGCCATACGTTGTCGGGCCAGCGTTAGTTCATTGTCCGCGCCGGATTTAGTCCAGATATAGCTCAGGTAAACTATCGGTTAAGGTTGCTAACCTGCTCCGCTCTTTACTGGTTAATGCCTTGCTGTTAAGCAATTGCAATACCGCACTGGCTAACGGTTTTAACGCTTTATGACCAGGCAACATAGCCAGTACCTGGACCAGGTTAAGCGCAGTTGCACCGTGGCCGGGACACAGCAGAAAAGCACTGCGCAACGCCTGCAAAGCAGCCTTGGGTTTATTCGCCTGTAGCTGCTGCTCACCCTGTTGCTGCCATTGCCGCAGTTGCTGATTGCTGTCACTAAGTATTTTCGTAAACTGTTTCACAAGCAAGCGCGCCAGTCCCTGCCCGCTCTGGCTAAGTTCATCAGCGACGGTATTCGCCCGCTGCAATAATTCAGTGGCGGTTTTAGTTTCATTACAAGCAAAGTGATACCAGACCAAATCCAGCATACTGTTAATCGGTAAGCCGGTGTCTGCCGCACTCACTTCAGCCAGCAGTGCCTCACTTTTTGCGCCATCGCCCTGCAGTAAATAGCCATGCGCCAGCAAGATATTTTGCTGCTGCGCACCCTGAGCGTTAAGTAATTTTAATGGCACCGATTGCAGGGTATCAAAAAATTGTTTTAACAGTTGCTTATACCCGGCCAGATCAGCACCTTGAGCTGCCCGCAACTGACTGCGGCTTAACGCCAGGTACGGTTCAATATGGTCAAAAGCAGAAAACCGGTATTGTTGCAGCAATTTCTGCCAGTAGGCTGTTGCAGCCGCATCGTCGGCTATTAAATGCAATAAATTGCCGTAATATTGCTGATAAACATTATCAGTAGCATTGTAGCGTAACAACTCCAATACCCAGTCTTTCGCCTCAGCCAGCTCCCCCTGCACCAAAGCCAGTTCCACCAGATAAGCCAGCGCTTCAGGCCTTACTTCTTCATGCTTAACCAACGCTTGCAACTGAGTAAACGCCTCATCAAAACGTGCCAGCTGCAACAACGCAATTGCCTGACCTAAGCGGGCCCAGCTGAAATCACGTTGCTGGCAGACATACTGATACAATGTCAACGCTGCTGGGCTATCACCAGCGGCCAGCATTACTTCTGCTTTTAAACGTAGCGTTTGTAATGTCAGGGCCGGGTATTGTTTTACAACCTCATCAGCATGCGCTAAGGCAGCCTCGTAATCACTGGCTGCGGCGGCCTGGTAAATTTTGCGTAGAGCAACAGATGTTTGAAACGCTTTCGCCAGCTTCTTTTCCAGCTCGACGTAACTAAAGGGTTTAAGTAAGTAGCAATCTGGCTGCCCGGCCAACACCCCATGCACCGGTTGGCGTACTGGCTCGGCCGACATAATGGCATAGCAGGCACCGGGTTTCAGCCAACCTTGTAATTTTAATTCAGTAAAAAACTGACTACCATCTTTACCGTCACCCAGCTGAAAATCCGCTAAAATAAAATCAAACTGTTGCTTTTGTGCCTGCAATAAACCGGCACTGGCATCAGCGACAGCGGTAATCTGTTCGAAACCTATTTGCTGTAACATGCCTTTAACGGATGCCCGAACGGGTTCACAGTCTTCAACCAACAACAATTTTTTAGTTTTATAGAACCGGCTTTGTAAGATCATTTGCATCCTGTGCTAAGGTGATCAATAAACTGCGATGCTGGGCATAAATGGCGCATCTTAACGCCATGGCAATATAGTAATTTAGCGATAATGGTGCAATGCTTTTTCAGCAGTCTGGCTAACACCCTTGCATTTTGTAGTAATATTCCTACATTTGTTGCCTGAAATCGTGAAAAACCCTAGAATACTTTAAAAAAACGGTAATTAAACAATATGAGTGATTTATTAAGTCAACTTAAAGCCGTCACCACCGTGGTCGTAGACAGTGGTGATTTGGGTGCAATTGAACAGTTCCGGCCCGTGGATGCCACCACTAACCCTTCATTATTACTTAACGCCAGTCAGCTTGATTTTGCCAGGCCTATGTTGAGCGCAGCCATTAGCTATGCCAAAGCGCACGCCAGTGGCAAGTCGGCCATACTTGAGCTGGCTTGCGATAAGTTCGCGGTTGATGTTGGCACGGCTATCAGCAAACTGGTGCCAGGCCGGGTATCAACAGAAGTGGATGCCCGTCTGTCATTTGATACTGAAGCGACTGTCGCTAAAGCGTTGCAACTGGTAGAGCTGTACCAGCAAAACGGTGTTGGCACAGAGCGCATTCTGATTAAAGTGGCGTCGACCTGGGAAGGTATTCAGGCGGCCCGTCAGTTAGAGCAGCAAGGCATTCAGTGTAACCTTACCTTGTTATTTCATATGGCCCAGGCCCGGGCATGTGCTGAAGCGGGTGCCTACCTTATATCGCCTTTTGTCGGCCGTATTCTTGATTGGTATAAAGCCAATACTAAGCAGGACTACAGCGCTGAAACCGATCCGGGCGTGTTGTCGGTACGGGATATTTACCATTTTTACAAAGAGCATGGTTATCCCACTGTGGTAATGGGCGCCAGTTTCCGTAATACCGGCGAAGTACTGGCATTGGCAGGCTGCGACCGGCTGACTATCAGCCCGGGTTTACTGGATGAATTAAGTAAACAAACCGGCACGCTCGATGTAAAACTGGTCGATGGTGGCGCTAAAACCGCTAAACCCACAGCATTAAGTGAAGGTGAGTTCCGTTGGCAGCTGAATGAAGACGCAATGGCGACCGAAAAGCTGGCTGAAGGTATCCGCAAGTTTGCGGTTGACCAGCGTAAGCTGGAGCAGTTAATAGCCGGACAACTTTAACCTCCGGGATAATAAACGGATTGGCAGCAGCAAAGGAGCACATTATGTCGGGCAGTTTTATTGATCAGCTGAGCTCACTTGGTAAACAAAGTGGCAATTTGCGTGAAGCGTTTAAACAGGATGCTAACCGGGCAGCGCGCTACCGCACAACTGCCTGCGATATAACCCTGGATTACGCCAAGAATCTGATTGATGACACCAGCTGGCAGGCATTGCAACAACTGGCTGCCGACAGCAAAATAAGCAGCTTGCGCCAGCAAATGCAGCAGGGTGCTGCTATTAATAATACCGAGCAGCGGGCGGTCTGGCATACCCGGCTGCGCCAGCAAGACGTTACCGGCTTAATGCTGAACGGTGAAGACATTGGTCAGCAAATAACCGAGTGCCGGGCCAGAATGGCGGCATTGGTAGACACCCTGCACCAGCAACAATATCTCGGATATCAGGGCAATGCCATTACCGATCTGATTTGGGTAGGTATCGGCGGCTCTTTACTGGGGCCGCAAATGGCAGTAGAGGCATTAACGCCTTATCACTGCAGCCCGGTTAAGCTGCATTTTGCCGGGAATATTGACGGCGCGGTGGTTAGCGATATTCTGGCCGGGTTAAACCCGGCGACCACCCTGGTGGTAGTGGCGTCAAAATCCTTTGGTACCGAAGAAACCAAACAAAATGCACTGGCTATCCGCCAGTGGTTTACTGAGCACGGTGCTGATAAAAAAGCCATTGCCCATCACTTCTGGGCGACCTCGTCTAATATCAGCGCTGCCGCCGAGTTTGGTATTGAACAGAAAAATATTCTGCCAATGTGGGACTGGGTCGGCGGTCGCTACTCGTTATGGTCCGCTATTGGCCTGCCAATTGCGCTTATGATTGGCAACCAGCAATTCAACCAGCTGTTAGCCGGCGCTGAGGCCATGGATCAGCATTTTTTCAATGCGCCCTTTGCTGAGAATATGCCGGTGATTATGGCATTGCTTGGTGTCTGGTACATTAACGGCCACAACTGTCAGGCGCAGGCGCTGCTACCGTACAGCCATTATTTACGCTTACTGCCTTCTTATGTTCAGCAACTGGATATGGAAAGTAACGGCAAAAGTGTCGATAGCAATGGTAAGACGTTGTCTTACGCTACCGCACCAGTGATCTGGGGTGATGCCGGTACCAACGGCCAGCATGCTTACCATCAGTTATTGCATCAGAGTGCTTTAGCCGTGCCGGCCGACTTTATTCTGCCATTAAAGGTCAAGCACCCGTTAAAAGACCAACATAGACGCCTGGCAGCGCATTGCTTTGCCCAGACTCAGGCATTAATGCAGGGTAAAACGTTGCAGGAAGCCACTGCCGAATGTCTGGCCCAGGGCATGAGCGAGCAACAGGCTCAAGCCTTAGCACCTCATAAAGTGTCGCCGGGCAATAAACCCAGCAATACCTTATTGCTACCTGAATTATCACCCTACTATTTAGGGGCATTAATCGCGCTATATGAGCACAAAGTATTTTGCCAGGGCGCCATCTGGCAGCTCAACAGCTTCGACCAATGGGGAGTAGAGCTTGGTAAACAATTATCCGGCCCGATTTATCAGGCCCTTACTGGCAATAGCAGTCACAGCTTCGACAGCTCAACCACCGCATTAATCCAGCAGTTTTTGGCTGCGCAGAGCTAAGTAAAAAGTTGAGTAAAAAGCTAAGTAAAACTTAGTTAGAAGTACCATAAAAAAACACCGCTTTACTGCAGTAAAAGCGGTGTTTTTTTGATCTTAACATCCTAATCAGTATTGAACTTGCCAGCTAAATGTACATAGCAATCACCTCTGCCCGGCCTACGTGGTCACGTAGCAAAACGCAAGACGCGACCCCAAAGTTCGCTGACCAGCGCCATGCAGAACTTTTGTGGCGTCACATGCCACCGCCGCTTCATAAAACCTGATTGTTTACCAAGTGCATCAAGCTCAGCTACTGAAAAAATTCGTTCAAAAGCGCTCAAAAATCGGATATCTTGTTGTTGCTTCATTCGTTTTGCCTGCAAAGGTGATCTTTTTTTTCTGGTAAATCAATTAGATCACGAATGAAGCACCTCTTCAATTCCTAAAGATCATACGTATGATGCTTGCCAAATTGATGGTGCAACTTCTTTTTTCACAGGGGGGTGTTTTTTCCCCTCTGTCAAATTAACAGGTTCCCTGTTTGAGGTTTAATAATCTGGCAAGCATCATGTAAATCACCCCAATTAACACGGTGATAAAATCGAAACTGAATAAGGATACATTTAGCTTTGAAAAAACATAACGTTCTAATACCCAGTCTTCTTTTCATCGGTTGTTTTTTTACCAATGTGCAAGCTGCAGAGTCGTCAACAAAATGTCCTCCCGGACCCGCTTTAGTACATGCGGCGCAAACAAGCTGGGGCGATAGCGTCTATCATGCGGAACATTATTGCATTATGTCAAAACGTCCAGGTAAAGGTCAGACAGCTAAACTTATCAGCGGTGAACAGGCAAATAACGTTACAAGTCGATACAGCTTTGTGTTTGAGAAATTACAAACAGATCAGGAACGAGTGATTTTCATAGATGAATTCATCCAACGCTTTAGCCGGGTAGCTTGGCTTACAGTTATGCCAAAGAGCGAAGGTTTTTCAGATTTGACTATTTCGGCACAACGTAACACCAAGCAATATCACCTTGGCATAAATATTTTTCAAGGCATGCATGAAACCTTGCTTCCAAAGTTGGATAATTTTATCGTTAATGAGCGCGCTTCTGCAGAAGTACCGCAACATATTTCAGCGCTAATTCACTTTGTGATTACCGGCGTTAAAACAGCCACACCAGCCGATTCGCTCAATGATTCTGAAGACCTTCTTCCAATGTCAGATAATTCCCTCGTTAATGAGCAAGCTTCTTCCGAAGCACCGCAATATATTTCAGCGCTAACTCACTCCGTGAGTACCGGCATTGAAACAGCCTCAACATCCGATTGGTACGATGAATATGAAGACTTCCTTAAATGGGAAGATAACTCCGATTATGAAGAGTGGGCTGAAGAACAAGCAGAAGGTACTTGCGAAAACTTTAACCAAAACGAAGGCGCTGATTGTAAATATCGTTGGGAAAAAGATGATGATACAGGTGGGAAGTGGATTACATTTTGGGATAGAATTTTCGGTACGTGGACGGGATATAAATATTACCGACAAGAGTTTGAAGACCCCATCATCGACCCACCTTCCTGGATGCCTTACTAGACTTTGACATCCTGTTATTTTAATTTGAAATATTTCTGTCACTTAATCAAAGCATCACACGAAATTTGAAATCCAATTGGCTAGCCGATCCGCTTTGGCTATAACAAAAGGGTTAACCGCTTTGCAAACCGTTAACCCTTTCCTTTATCATCAACCCTGGGCATTAAATCTAATTTTCCAGCTGAGATTTATTGGGAAAAAGGGGGCGGAGCTAATAATCACCACACCTTTGCAAGGCACTGAAATACATAGAGTTCATCTGGCGCGACTTTAATTATCTCCGACCCCTTTCTCCACTGCCCAGACTCAGGCACTGATGCAGGGCAAAACGTTGCAGGAAGCCACTGCCGAATGTCTGGCGCAGGGCATGAGCGAGCAACAGGCTCAAGCCTTAGCACCTCATAAAGTGTCGCCGGGCAATAAACCCAGCAATACCTTATTGCTACCTGAATTATCACCCTACTATTTAGGGGCATTAATCGCGCTATATGAGCACAAAGTATTTTGCCAGGGCGCCATCTGGCAACTCAACAGCTTTGATCAATGGGGAGTAGAGCTTGGTAAGCAATTATCCGGCCCGATTTATCAGGCGCTTACTGGTAGTAGTAGCCACAGCTTCGATAGCTCTACCACCGCGTTAATAAAGCAGTTTCTGGCTGCGCAGAACTAACCCGTCTAACTAAACCAACGCTCTACTGCACCGTTGCTGCTCCGGCAAAGCGGTGTTTTTTATTGCACCAACCGTTTGGTTAACCCGGCAAAATCGTCTAACCTTTTATTAACTAAATTTCCTCTGCCCGTATGTTGATGTAACCGGCACCGAATGCCCACTCCACCAAAGTGACAGGAGGACATGTTATCAACAGCCAACAACCAGCTAACAACAGCCAACGTGCTAGCCGAAATACCGAAAGTAACGAAAGTAACGAAAGTAACGAAAGTAACGAAAGTAACGAAAACAACCACCATACAAAAAACCAACCGACACCCGCTAAACCAGTTGTGCTGATAACCGGTGCCGGTGGCAATATTGGTTCAGCTTTGGCAGACAGCCTGCGCCAGGATTATCAGGTGGTGGGCATGGATCAGGACGAAGCCGACAGTATTCTGCAAGCTGATTTAACCTCAGCCGACTCGCTGGCGCTGGCTTTTCATCATTTTCGGCAGCAATACGGCGGGCATATCGCGACAGTTATTCATTTGGCGGCTTACTTTGATTTTACCGGAGAAAAATCGCCGTTATATGACGAAGTAAACGTTAAAGGTACAGAGAAACTGTTGAATGCTCTGGCCGATTTTAAGGTTGAGCGGTTTATTTATTCCGGCACCATGCTGGTCCATCAGCCGGTATCGCCCGGCGAGCGGGTCAGCGAGTCCACACCAATATCGCCCAAATGGGCTTATCCCGAGTCTAAAGCAGAAACTGAAGCGACTATCCGGCAGCACCGCAACGGTATTCCCTGCACTTTCCTGCACCTGGCAGGTATTTACAATGAGCAAAGTGCCGTGCCCACGCTAAGCCATCAAATCGCCCGGATTTACGAGCGTGATTTGAAATCTCACTTATATGCCGGTGATCTGGATGCCGGTCAGTCGTTTATTCATCAGGACGATATGCTGGCGTTATTCAAGCGTTGTATCGAGCGGCGCAATGACCTGCCAGAGGACTGCACTATTCTGGCTGGCGAACCGGACACATTAAGCTACAGCGAACTACAGGATAAATTAGGCAAGTTAATTCACGGCGAACACCACTGGCGCACCATCAGTTTACCGCAACCGGTCGCTAAAGCAGGGGCCTGGCTGCAGCTGAAAGCTGAGCCTGTGGTGCCCGATGCGATAGACCACGGTGAAGAACCGTTTATCCGGCCGTTTCTGATTGAGCTGGCATCTGATCATTATGCGCTGGATATCAGTCGTGCCCGCCAGCTGCTGGACTGGCAGCCAAAGCACAAGATAAACGACAGGTTGCCACAAATAGTGAGCCAGCTGAAAACAGACCCGGTTGCCTGGTATCAGGATAATGGTATTCGGCCGCCGGACTGGCTGGTTGAAGCCGAAGAGCTAAGCGGCAACCCGGAAACCCTCAGAAAACGCCATGAAACCTGGTACCGTCAGGAATATCAGCGCAACTTGTGGGGGCCGTGGTTTAATATCGGCCTTGGCTGTTGGTTAATGGCCTCAATACCACGGCTGGGTTACCAGTCGCAGGCCATGATCTACAGTGATCTGCTGTCCGGTGCTTTAATAGTCCTGTTGGCATTTCTGGCATTGTCGTGGCGACTACCCGCTGTCCGCTGGGCCACTGCAGCAGTCGGCTGCTGGGTCCTTACTGCGCCATTGCTATTCTGGACCGAAGCAGCAGCAGTCTATTTAAACAGTACGATTATCGGCACGCTGGTGATTGCCTTTTCCGTGTTATTGCGCCCGGCGCCCGGGGTGTCACCGGTGGCAGTAATGACAGGCCCTGACATTCCGGTGGGCTGGTCGTATTCACCCTCAACCTGGTTGCAACGCCTACCAATAATCGTGCTGGCTTTTATTGGTTTTTTTATTTCAGCCTATATGGCGGCCTATCAGCTGGGCCATATTGATGTCATATGGGAGCCATTCTTCCAAGGTGCCATTGCCGGCGATGGCAAAAATGGTACCGCCGAAATTATCACCTCGTCAGTATCCGAGGCCTGGCCGGTGCCAGATGCCGGGGCCGGTGCCCTGGTATATTTACTGGAAATTCTGGTTGGTGTTGCCGGCTCAACCCGGCGCTGGCGGACCATGCCGTGGCTAGTGGTGCTGTTTGGCATTCTGATAGTACCGATGGGCGTGGTTTCCATTACCTTTATTATTATTCAGCCGATCGTGCTGGGTACCTGGTGCACCCTTTGTTTAATAGCAGCAACGGCTATGCTGTTACAGATCCCGTTTTCACTGGATGAACTGATTGCCACCGGCCAGTTCCTGAAACGCCGCCATCAGCAGGGCCAGTCAGTACTTCGGGTCTTTTTTACCGGCGATACCGATGAAGATGATGGCCGCCGCGACCATAACAGTTTCGAGCAATCGCCACGGCAAATTATAAGCAACGTATTCAGTGGCGGCGTCCGTTTCTGCCCTGGCCTTATGGTGTGTATCATTACCGGCCTGTTACTTATGTTCAGCCGGGTTTTACTGGGCGTGGATGGCGCCATGGCCGACGCCCATCACCTGCTGGGGGCGCTGGTAATCACCCTATCAGTTATTGCTCTGGCAGAGGTAGCCCGGGCGCTGCGCTTTGTTAATCTGCTGCTGGCCCTGGCCCTGATGATCTGTGCAGTCGTTATTCCCACCAGCACCCTCAGTATTATTGCCACCCTGGCAGCAGCCACAGTGATAATGGTTGCCAGCATTTTCCGGGGACCGGCAAGCAGCAGTTATGGTCGCTGGTCGCGGTTAATCGTCTGACGTTGCCGGTAAATGTCTACGCTTTTTTATTTAAGCGCCGCCATTGATCCCCTTGGTTAAGTCCCTTAGACTTCTGTACATCTATTTGCCGGCCAGTAACCTGGTCGCTTGCCGGAGGTAACGCGTTGCAACCTTTAGCCAAACTCAATTTACGTGACAAAGTCAGTGCCGAAGAGTGGCAGTTGCGGCTCGATTTAGCCGCCTGCTACCGGCTGGTCGAGCATCATCGCTGGGGTGATCTCATTTATACCCACTTATCGGCGCGCCTGCCGGGCACCGACCATTATTTAGTGAATGCCTTTGGCCTGACCTTTGATGAAGTGACCGCCTCGAACCTGGTAAAAGTTGATTTACAGGGCACTATTCTGGATGACACGCCGTTTCAGATTAACCCGGCCGGCTTTACTATTCACAGTGCTATTCATCAAGTGCGGCCTGATGCCCATTGTGTTATTCACCTGCATACCAAAGAAACCATCGCCGTGGCCAGCCAGCAACAGGGCTTATTGCCATTAAGCCAATACTCGATGTTTTCGCTGGGCTCACTGGCGTATCACCAGTACGAAGGCTTAGCCGTTAACCAGGATGAGAAAGCCCGCTTGCAAAACGATTTAGGCCAGCATAACCATATGTTGCTGGTTAACCACGGTGGCTTAACCGTAGGCCCGACGGTGGGTGATGCCTTTATGCGCTTTTACGATTTACAGCGCGCCTGCGAAATTCAGCTGGCACTGCAGGCCAGCGGCCAGCCGGTAATACCGGTACCGCAGGCGATAGTCGATAATATCAGCAAGCAAGCCAAGGTTGTACACAGTGGCAGTACCGGTGGCCAGTTAGCCTGGCCGGCGATGCTGCGTAAAGCCTACCGGCTTGATCCCGGTTTTGCTCAGTAAAGGTTGCAAACCTAACAGGAGTTACGATGAAAGTTACCCGTGTAGAAGTGTTTGATATTTTCTGTCCTGATCGTCCGGCCTGGACTCCGGTGTTCGTCAGAGTTCATACCGATGAAGGCATCAGCGGCGTTGGTGAAGCCGGCCTGGCCTATGATTTAGGCCATAGTGCAGCGGCGGCGATGATTAAAGAAATGGCCGAAGCCTTTTTAATTGGCCACGACCCGTTTCAAACCGAAAAGCTCTGGTCGCGGATGCTGCGTGAAAGCTTCTGGGGCCTGGGCGGCGGCCCGGTTATATACTCAGCAATGAGCGCGATTGATACGGCGCTGTGGGATATTAAAGGTAAAGCCCTGGGCTTACCGGTGTATCAGTTGCTGGGCGGCAAGGTGAACGACAAGCTGCGTACTTATGCCTCACAGTTGCAGTTTGACTGGGGCCCGGAGTTTAAAGCGCTGGTGCACCCCGAGCAGTATGCTGAAGCCGCGTTAAAAGCTATGGCCGAAGGTTACGACGCGGTAAAGGTTGACCCTATTCAGTACGATAAAGACGGCAATACCTATTACGATCGCACCAATATTATCTCCCGCACCGAAATGAAACTGTACCGCGCCCGGATGCAGGCCATTCGTGATGCTGTCGGTGACGAAGTAGACATTATTTTTGAATGCCACAGCCTGCCCGGTGCCACCTCGGCTATTCAGATTGGTGAAATAGCCAAAGAATTCGACTGTATGTTTTTTGAAGAGCCGGTCAATTACCTGAACCATTCTTTGCACGCCAAGGTTGCCGACAAAGTGGCCGTGCCTATTGCCGGCGGCGAGCGGCTGTATAACCGCTGGGGCGTACGGCCTTATCTGGAAGATCAGAGCATCGACGTGCTGCAGCCGGATATTGGCCTGTGTGGTGGCTTTACTGAAACCAAAAAAGTCTGTGACTACGCCGATATTTTTGATGTCCGTATTCAGGCTCATGTTTGTGGCGGCCCGGTAGCAACGGCTGCCTCGCTGCATCTGGAAACGGCTATTCCTAACTTTTTAATTCACGAGCACCATACCTACGCCATTAAAAAGTGGAACCGCGAACTGTGTATTCAGGATCCACAACCGGTAAACGGCTTTTTTGAAGTATCAGAAGCACCCGGTATTGGTATTGAGCTTAACGATGAAATAGTCATGCGCTCACAACGGGTTGAGATTAAATAACCTGTACCAGCTGTTTAGTCGTTTGTAAGCCCATACCAGGCTCTGGCTGTGCCGGCACTTAATTGCTGCCAGCCAGTGCTGCTAAGCCCCAGACTGGTCAGTAACTGGTAATAACGCTGCCACAATTGCTGATAACTGCCCTGCCATAAACATAACGGAAAATTACTGGCCAGCATCAGCCGCTCGAGCGGCCACTCGCTGAGCACGGCAGCGAAGACCTGCTGCTGCCAGGCGGGGTCTGCGCTACTGTAACGGCCGGCATTTATCAGCTCCCAGCCAGACAACTTCATTGCTACATTGGCCGAGGAAGCCAGCAGCTGAATCGCCTGCTGCCACGGTTGAAAATGCTCCGGCTGCACCAAACCGGCATGATTCAGCACCAGCGTTAAATCCGGAAACTGCTGTGCCAGCTGCTGAATTCTGGCCAGGTTTTTTGGGTTGGCCAGGCTGCACTGCAGTTCCAGCACCAGCTTATGCTGTGCCAACATACCGGCGATTTGCTCCAGTTGCGGCGCATGCAGCCAGCGCTCATCGTCACCTTCAAAAATATGCCGCACCCCGGCTGGCTGATAAGGCAACAACGCCTGCAAATTCGAAAGTATCTGCTCAAACGGCAGGCTGCAATCTAAAAAGGCGACTGCTTTATGAGGCAAGCTAAGCTGCTGCCCGGCCAGCCAGGCCAGCTCGCACTCGGGTGCGCTGTTATCAAAGCCGGCTTCAATGTGCACCAGAGCGGCCAGTTTAAAGGGTGTTGTCAGCGCAAGCTTTGCCGCTGAGTAATCTTGCTGCAATAAGGCCTTATCCGGCCAGGCAGGCGGATTTTTGCTCTGCAACCAATGATACTGGCCGGCACTGAGTTGCCACAGGTGTAAATGCGGGTCGATAATCTGCAGCAGCTCCGGCCGCGTCATTTGGCAGCGCTCATTGACACGTATAGCCACCATCAATTAACTGCAGGCTACCGGTGATAAAGCGGGCATTGTCGCTGGCTAAAAAGGCGACCAGTGCCGCCACTTCCTCCGGCTGGCCTAAGCGACCCAGCGGCTGCTCTGCTGCTTCATCCGCCACTACTGCGGCTTTGTCCGCACCACTGTTGGCACAGTAGCGGTCAATCGCCTGATGAAATAACGGCGTTTCAATGGTACCCGGGCACACGGCGTTAACCCGGATAGTAAAACGGGCATAATCCAGCGCTGTGGTTTTAGCCATTGAGGCCAGCGCGTGCTTGGTCAGGTTATAGGCAAAAGAGTTTTTCTTGGCGATTAAGGCCTGATCTGACGCTACTAACACAATGGCACCGCTATGTTGCGCCCGCATCTGTGGCAGCACCGCCTGCAGCGCCGCGTAAGCGCCTTTAACATTAAGGGCAAACAAGGCATCGAGGGTAGTTTCATCAGTCGCTTCAATATCGGCACTAAGATGACGGCCGGCATTAGACACCAGTAAATCAATGCGACCGGTAGTGCTTAAAATAGTCTGAATAACACTTTTGACTGTCGCGACCCGGCTGACATCGCATTCACGGTATTCCCCCAGTTCGCCTGGCACAATATCCAGATTAAATACCTGATATTGCTCATTTAATAACTTTTCAACGATGGCATAACCAATACCGTGGCTACCGCCGGTCACAATAGCGACTTTTTTCATGCCTGCTCCTGTTGAACTCACCTGCAAGCATCATAAGCCAAATGAGCTTTATTTTAAATTTTTACCATGGCTGTAACGCTGTTGTCACTTAACTATTTTATTTTACAACAAAGTGTGGTAGAACTTTCGTTGAAAATTACAACAACATCAGCAGAGGCCGTATTATGGAAAGCTTCGAAGAATTACTGAACATGTTGGAACGCCCGGCAGCAAAACCTAAAGCTGTTAAGCGTAAATGGCGCGAAATAGAAGAGTTAAAAGAGCGTCACCGCCTGAAAAAAGAGCTATGCGACATAGACTGGACCATAGAACCAGAGCTGGCTGATATAGAGTTATAACGCTAACGCCCAATCAATGATTGGGCGTTGTTGTTTTAACTGCAGCTACCGGTTTATCAGGCCTACTTTGCTAAGCTAGCAGCAAACCGAGTGCCAGTTAATGGCGCTACGGTTGCTATCCTGTAACAGGCTATTGGTTTGCAAAAAGTGGCCGCAGCCTAGAAAGCCCCGATGCGCCGATAATGGCGACGGGTGGGGTGCTGTCAGAATGTGGTGGCGATCACCGTCAATCAGCCGAGCCTTCTTCTGGGCATGGCTGCCCCACAGCAAAAACACAATGCCTTCGCAGTGCTGGCTTACTGCCGTTATCACCTGATCGGTAAACTGCTCCCAACCCAACTTGCGATGCGAGTTGGGCTGATTGGCAATCACTGTCAGTACGGTATTAAGCAATAATACCCCCTGCCCGGCCCAGCTTTGTAAATTGCCATGGCCAGGTGGGCGAAAATCAGGGTATTCCAGCGCCAGCTCTTTGTAGATATTCACCAGCGACGGCGGTACCTTTACCCCATCCCGCACTGAAAAAGCCAGACCATGAGCCTGGTTCGGGCCATGATATGGATCCTGGCCTAATATCACCACTTTTAATTCCGATAGCCCGGTAAGCTTAAACGCATTAAAGACATCGGCCTGTGGCGGATAGATTACCGTACCGGCGCTGCGCGCGGCCGTAACTTCAGCCAGCAACTTGCTGAAATACGGCTGCTGCTTTTGCTCACCTAATAGTTGTTGCCAGTCGGTCATGCGCGTTTTAAGGTCCTGATCACCTGTTCAAGGGCTGCAAAGTCTGCCGCAATATCGATGCTAAGTCCAGACTCTGCGGCACAAGCGGCCAGTGCCGGTGGCAACGCAATCGGGCTACCGAGAATATTCTCGACCTGTTCTTTAAACTTTGCCGGATGAGCGGTAGCAAAGAAAATACCAAACTCATCAGCTGCCAGACTGCGTTTCAATGCCTTGTAGGCAACAGCAGCATGCGGCTCACTTAAATAGCCCAACTGCCACAACTGGCGCACGCCAAGCTGGGTATCGTCTTCATCGACCGCTATTGCTTCAATATCATCCCGGCTGATCACACCTTGCGCCAGCAAGGCCTCTACCCGTGGCCAGTTATTGGGGGCACTGACATCCATGGCATTGGACAGCGTCGCTACCGTGGTTTTCGGTTGCCACTGCTGGTTTTGCCAGTAACGTGGTACCGTGTCATTGCTGTTGGTAGCGGCAATCATCCGCTTAATTGGTAAGCCCATTGCTTTGGCTATCAGGCCGGCAGTCAGGTTGCCAAAATTACCACTGGGTACCGATATCACTACTTTGTCCCGTTGCGCCGGCGGTACCTGCGCTATGGCTTCAAAGTAATAACAAATCTGCGCAAACAGCCGGCTGATATTAATAGAGTTGGCCGAGGTAATATTAAATTCCTCCACCAGCGCTTTATTGTCAAACACCTGTTTGACCAGTGCCTGACATTGATCAAAGTCACCATCGACGGCCAGCGTGGTAATGTTGTCACCCAGGGTAGTAAACAGCTTTTCCTGCAGGCTGCTGATTTTACCTTTAGGGAACAGAATAACCACCTGCACCCCGCTCTGACGGTAAAACGCATGGGCTACCGCCGCACCGGTATCGCCCGAGGTAGCGGTAACAATCGTAGTCGGTTCAGGTTGCGCTTTGGCCAGTGCCTGCGCCATGAAGCGGCCGCCGAAATCTTTGAAAGCCAGAGTTGGCCCGTGAAACAGCTCCAGAGCACTGACGTTGTCGGTTACCTTCACCAGCGGCGCCGGAAAGGCAAAGGCCCGGTCCAGCATGGCCAGCAACTCAGCTTCCGGCAACTCATCACCAATTAATGCGGTTAAGATTTTGCTGCTGCGCTCAACTAATGGCAGCGCCAGCAAAGCATCAATATCCAGTTTAGGCCAGCGGGTCGGAAAAAATAAGCCCTGTTGCTGGCCCAGGCCCTGGCGTACCGCCTGTAAAAAGCTGACCTGCTCGGTCGTTACTTTCAAATTTGTTAATTGCATCTTCAGATCCTTTGGCCGAAATCGGCAGATGGCTGTGGCAGCGCTCTGGCACCAGCAGCAGATAGTTGGCAAATCCGGGTACAGGCATCAGCATTTTTAGCATAATGTTGCTGCAGGTATGCGGCAGCCTCACTGGCAGTATTATCATCCGGACACAGTGCGAATAAGGTGGGTCCGGCACCGGAGATACCCAGATGTAACACGCCTTTTTCCGTTAACCCACGGCGCAGCACCGGCAGCTCAGGAATGAGCGGTGTGCGCGCTGGCTCAGCCACCAGATCCTGCAGTGCAGCAATGGCTTCGTCCTCATCCTGACAATATAACGCACTGACAAAGCGGCTGAGCATGCCGGCAAATTCAATACTATTAGCCAGGCTAAGTTGCTTTGGCAATAAGGCCCGGGCAGCCTTGGTAGATAACACAGTGCCGGGGTAGCTTAATACCACCCGCCAGTGGCTGAACCAGGGCAACGCCCGGCTTGCTTTACTACTGCCCGGTAGCATCAGCTGTAAGCCACCGAGATAGCTTGGTGCCACATTATCATAGTGAACACTGCCGCTAACGCCGCCCTCGGCTTCGGCCATTAACTGCAGCAATTGCGATTGCGATAATGGCTGACCAAAATACTGATTGAAGGCATAACAGGCAACGACAATAGAGCAGGCACTGGAGCCCAGACCGCTGCCGACCGGCAGGTTCTTCTGCAAATGCAGCGCCAGCCGCGGCAAGGGTTTACCAACCGCCTGCTCAAAGGCATAAAAACAACTCAGCACTAAGTTATCACTGCTGTCTGCTGGCAACTGATGGCGATAACGGCCGCTGATTTGCAGGCTCAGCTCGCTCTGCTCAGCATGAATTTCCAGTACATCACCAAATAGCTCGTCGTCTGCTGATTTAACGGGCAGCGGCTCAAAGGCCGCGCCCAGCAAATCAAAGCCGACAGAAAAATTGCCGGTGGAAGCCGGCGCAAAATAACGGTGTATTGTTGAATTGGTCATCGTCGTTACACCTGCTGCTGCCAGCTCAGGGTGCGCATAATATCGCTGAATACCCCGGCTGAAGTAACCGCAGCGCCGGCACCATAGCCTCGCAGTACAAACGGAATGGGCTGATAATAACGGCTGTGAATAGCCAGAGCGTTTTCACCGTCTTTCACCTTAGCCAGTGGGTGATCCTGGTCCAGTGCCTTAATAGCCACCTGACACTTGCCGTCGCGAATTTCACCTATATAGCGCAGCACCTTACCCTCAGCCGCTGCCGCTTTCACCCGCTCACTAAAGGCAGCGTCCAGCGCGGGCAAGCGTGCCATGAAGTCGTCAGTACTGCCGCTGCTGTCAAAATCTGCCGGTAGTACCGGCTCGATACTGACATCGCTCAGCTCCAGCGCCATCCCAGCTTCGCGGGCCATGATCAGCAGTTTACGGGCAACGTCGGTGCCGGATAAATCATCACGCGGATCAGGCTCAGTAAAGCCCATCGCTTTAGCTTTAGTGGTGACGTCAGATAAACTGGCACCGGCTTCCAACTCACCAAAAATGTAAGACAATGAACCGGATAAAATACCTTCAAACGCCAGTAACTCATCACCGGCGTTTAACAACCCCTGTAAGGTATCAATAACCGGCAAGCCTGCGCCTACCGTGGTTTCATACAGAAAGCGCCGCCGTTGCTGCTGTGCTACCTGGCGCAACTGCCGGTAGTAACTGAGGCTGGCGGTATTGGCTTTCTTATTAGGGGTAACCACATGAAAGCCGGCTGCCAGAAAATCTGCATACTGGCTGGCAATAGCTTCGGCACTGGTACAATCGACCAGCACCGGATTAGTCAGGTGTTGCTGGCGGACAAAATCACTCAGTGCAGCCAGCGAAAAGCTGCTTTGGCTTTGGCTAAGATCAGGCTGCCAGTTACTAAGGTCAACGCCCTCTTTAGCCAGTAATAACTGGCGGGAATTAGCAATGCCATACACGGTTAATTTTACCTGGCGTTGCTGTAAAAAGCTTTGCTGGCGCTCAATTTGCGCCAATAACTCAGCGCCCACTACGCCGCAGCCCACCAGAAACACATCGATACTGGGAATGTGACTGAAAAAGTTTTCATGGCATACACGGACCGCATCTTTACAAACCGCCTGCTCAACCACTGCAGAGATAGAGCGCTCGCTGCTGTCCTGGGCAATCGCCACCACGTTAACCCGGGCCTGCGCCAACGAGGCAAAAAACTTTGCCGCCACACCGCGATGCTGGCGCATGCCATCACCGACCAGGCTGACAATCGCCATATCGGCCAGGATACTGACCGGTCGCAGTAAGCCGGTTTGCAGTTCCAGCTCAAACTCCTGCTCCAGCGCTTTTTGCGCCCGGTTGAGATGCAGTTGCGATACACAAAAACTGATACTGAACTCTGAAGAAGACTGGGTAATTAAACTGACCGAAATTTGCGAGCGGGCCATCGAGGCAAACACCCGACTGGCCATGCCGACTACCCCTTTTAAGCCTGGGCCCGATACGGTAAACAGCGCTAAATGCTCCAGGCTGGAGATGCCTTTTACCAGGGCTTCACCATCCCCGCTGACATCAATGCAGGTACCTGGCACAGCCGGATTTAAGGTGTTTTTGATGTAACAGGGAATTTTATAGCGCGCCAACGGACCGATGGTTTTCGGGTGCAGCACCTTGGCCCCAAAATACGACAGTTCCATGGCTTCATCATAGGATAAGCGGTCAATCAGCCGGGTTTGTTTGACCTGACGCGGGTCAGCACTGTACACGCCATCAACGTCAGTCCAGATTTCACAAGCCGCCGCCCGGATACTGGCCGCGACTATCGCCGCCGAATAGTCAGAGCCATTGCGGCCCAGCAAGGTCGGTTCACCCTGACTGTTACTGGAGACAAAACCAGCGATTACATATACCGCTGCGCTTTGTTCGGCAATGGCCTGTTGCAGGGTTTGCTCAGAGCCTTCAATATCAGCGCTGGCATTTAAGTAATCGCCCTGACTTTTGATCAGACTTACCGCATCCAGCGCCAGCGCATTAACCTTATTGGCAACCAGCAAGGCTGTCATTAAGGCGACACTGAACTGCTCGCCCAGACCCAGTATTTGCGCTTTAATATGGTCCGGGCAATGCCGCAACAAGCTGATGCCCTGTAAATGTAGCGCCAGCCGCGCCAATTGCTGCTGCCATAACGCCTGCACCTGGCTGGCCTGCTCTGCAGATAAGCCTGCCGCCTCGTTTAACAGCTGTTGATAACGCTCCGCCAGTGCGGTTAACACGCCCTGATAGTCAGATCCCAGATAAGCCAGGTCGGTCAGTTCTACCAGCATATTGGTCACGCCCTGGGGTGCCGACAATACCAGACACACCGGGCCGGCTGCCGCCTGACGCTGCACGATTTGCGCAACTTCGGCAAAGCGTGGCAGTGATGCCAGCGACGAGCCGCCAAATTTTAGCACTCTCATTTTTTTACTCCTTGCGCATCGAATTAATCATTATGTTGTTATTGCCGACCAAGGCCAGGTAATTACCTGTTATTGTTTTAAAAAAAAGGCCCGTGACGTTTGAGGTCACGGGCCTTTTTACAGACAACACACCGCCGACCTCCTACCCCGAAGGGTGGGTGGTAATAATAATGGTGGTGAGGTCTGCTGTTTTTATTTTCATAAGATGCACTATGCACAGACTTATAGACGTCTGTCAAACAAAAAATAGTCGCTGTTACGTTTTTACCTTTTTGAGGGAATCTATTAATTCAGGATAGTAAGTCACCACCTGATTGCGGCCATTCCGTTTCGCCTGATACAAGGCTAAATCAGCCTGTTGAATCAGTTCATCTGCGCTGGTAGCAATGCTGAACTGGCTTACCCCGACACTGACGCTGGTCATCAACTGCTGCTGTTGATATTCAATTGGCGTGGCGGCTACCCGTTGGCAGATCCGCTTCGCTACCTCAATAGCACCCTCCAGCGGCGTGTCGGGCAAAATAATAGCAAACTCTTCGCCGCCGTAACGGCCGAATAAATCGGTTTCCCGCAGCAGGCTGCCAATTAATTTAGCCACTTCAATCAGCACAATATCGCCGGCCTGATGGCCGTACTCATCATTTAAACGTTTAAACTTATCTAAATCGAAAAACAGTAACGATAACGGATGCTGATAGCGCCCGGCCCGCTGCACCTCAACCTCAAGTTGCTGCTGCCAGTAATTCCTGTTCAACACACCGGTTAAACCATCCAGCCGGTTTACCTGCTGCAACTGTAAATTGCTCTGCTGCAACTGGCTCTGATAAACGTAGGCGTCGGTGGCGTCTTCAATTAACAGACAAACAAAATGCTCGCCGCTGCTGGGTTCCGTCAGCGGCAGCATATTGCAATTTTGCGCCATATACTGATTGGCACTGCTGACCGGCCGTAAATGGGGTAATTTGAACAAATACTGGCGCTGCTCCCAGGAGCTGAACGCAGGACTTTGCAAACTGAGTACACTGTTAAGTTTGCGACTGAGCCAGGCTTTGGGTGCATCTGCAAAAACACTGAACAGGTCTTTGCCCTGCACCGACTCCAGTTGAATGTCGGCACGGCGGCAGATATACGGATTAATATAAACCACCTGCAACTGCTTATTCAGCAGAATGACTCCACTGTTCAGCTGCTGCAGCAACGGACCAGACAGCCAGTCAATATCCATCAGAATTCCGCCAGTACGTTATCCAGAATGGCTTTTAGTTTTAACACCGCCTCGCCTGGGATCAACAAAATCATGTTGCAGTCAAAACTGTAGTCGGTTAACTCGTACCGGATATCAACTTTCAACGCCAGTTGCCAGTGAAACGCCGTTTGCTCCAGTTTACTGATAAAGTCATTATCGCGTGACGAAATAATCCGCGGCGCCGCATAAGAAAAACTGTTGTCCAGCTGTTCTGCCAGACCATTTAAAAAAGTGGTGGTAAGAATAGAGCTGATGTCAGTCAGCATTTCTGCTTCACTGGTGGCATCGTCGTCGTAGCCCAGCAACGCCGCTATTTTGCCGGCATTCTCCAGCTGATACAGCAGAATAGTTTCACCGCGCAGTCCACCGTCGCCAAAAAAACCCAGGCTTATCATTGAGCTGTTAAGGCCCTGATATTGGCCACGAAACTGCTCGGGTATTTCCGCGGCGTTAACCAGACCAATGGCCGGCACCTGCAAGTGGACAAAAGTATTGAGAAAACGAGCCAGTTTGTCACTGGCCAGTCCCATCGCCACATTAATCAGCTCCTGCAAGCAATCACGCTGCTCTTCAGTAAAACTCAAATCCGTCATATTAAGCCATATTGTCGCATCACTGCGCTGAGTTTATCGGTATTTACCGGCTTTTGAATAAAGGCCAGGGCACCAAGATCCATTACCCGTTTTTGCATTTCCGGCTGAATATCAGCCGATACGACAATGACAAAAACATCCATTCTTTCAGCTTTAATTGCTTCAAGTACACCTACACCATCCAGCTCTGGCATGGTCAGGTCCAGAAATACCACGCCAATCTCCTGGCCACGCAACACCGTTAATGCCTCCAGGCCATTAGTTGCCGTTACAATCTCGGCATCAAATGCTGCAGGCAGGGATTTCTTCATTTGATTGCGGGCTAAAAGAGAGTCATCACAAATTAAAGCGGTTAAAGCCATCAGTACTGCCTGTTAATAAGTTGTATTTATCGATCTGTTGGTTAAAAAATATATACAGATGGCCGCCATAAAGCAATAACCGGCCAATAATTAGCGCTTTGACACTTATTTAGTACCAGCTATTTTAAAAAGCTGCTTTATTGGTTAAGGTAGACCAGACTAAGTATCACATAATCCGGTGAAAAAAAGGTTATTGCATGCAGCAAAAAAGCCTGTCCCGCAATCTGCTTACCAAGGTGTTGTCAGTCTATTTTATTCTGACCTTGATCGTTACTCTCGCTCAGATTGTGGCGGAGTACTATAACACCAAAAACTTGATTAACAGTGACTTAGAAACCCTGCAACAAACTTTTTCCGGCAGTTTAACCCGGGCTATCTGGGAGCTGAATACACCGCAAGCATTAATTATCGCCGACGGTCTGCTATCTATTCCTGCGGTAGAAGGCATAGTAGTTCGTGACGACAGTGGTGCGGTAATCACCCAGCTCGGACGTTACATCGATGTTAAAGAACGCTTCAGTAGTCAGTTAGTACGCGAGGGCGTACGCTTAACTGAACAACAATCTGGCATTTTCGGTTACACCTTTCCGCTGATTTTCGAATTTTCCGGCCGGGCAACTCAGGTTGGGGACGTCACGTTATTTTCCAGCCGCTCAGTAGTGATTGAACGGATAAAAGTGGGTATTTATTTTCTGGTGGGTAACGCCATGCTGAAAACCACTTTCCTGATTATTCTGTTTTTAATGGCGTTTCGAAAACAACTGACTGAGCCGCTGGCCGATTTAAGCCGGCAAATCGAAGATTTAGAACTGGACCAGTTAGATGGTGCCCGGGTTGAAATTGATAAAAGTCAGTCGTCAGAGCTAACCTTAATGGCTGATGCCTATAACCGGTTGATTAACCGGGTGCAGGATTACAAAGCCCAGCTGGGTAATACCCAGAAACAACTACTGACCTCAAATGAAAAACTGGACCAGCAAAACCTGGTGCTGGAACAGGAAGTTGCCCGTAAAACATCGGGTCTTAGCCAGGCCATGATGGACTTACAGCAGCAGAAACAGGAACTGGAACTGAAGCAGCAAAGCCTGCGGGAAGAAATTGAACGCCGCCGCCATACCGAAGATGCCCTGCGTAGTAAACAAACCGAGCTGGAGCAGCTGGTTGAGCATTTAAACCAGGCGCAGGACCGGCTGGTGCAATCTGAAAAAATGGCAGCGCTGGGCGGCCTGGTGGCCGGTATTACCCATGAGGTCAACACGCCGGTCGGGATAGGCGTTACGGCAACCAGTTTTCTGACTGAAAAGCTCACCAGTTTACAGCAGGCCTTTAACGATAAATCACTGACCTCAAAAACCCTTGAAGCCTTTATCACTGAGGCGCTGCAGGGTACTGATTTACTCCAGTCAAATTTAAGCCGCGCATCTGAACTGATTGCCAGTTTTAAGCAAATTGCCGTTGACCAGGCCAGTGAGGCTATCCGCACCATTAACCTGGCAGAATACATCAATGAAGTGATCCGCTCTCTGCAACCCAACTTTAAGAAAACCCAGCACCACATAGAAGTGAATTGCCCGGATAATATTACCCTGCGCTGTCCTGCCGGTGCTATTTCGCAGATTTTTACCAACTTACTGATGAATTCGTTGATCCATGGCTTTGAGGACATCAAAGAGGGCCTGATCCGGATCACGGTGCTGGATGAAGATAACAACGTCGATATTCGCTTTAGTGACAACGGCAAAGGCCTGTCGCCAGAGCAACTGGAAAAGCTATTTCACCCGTTCTTTACCACCAAGCGTGAACAGGGTGGCAGCGGCCTGGGCACCCATATTACCTATAATCTGGTCAGACAAACGCTGGGCGGCAGTATCACCGTCAGCAGCGAGCCTGGCCAGGGTTTGCAATACCATATTCGCTTTCCAAAAAACCTGAAACTCGACGGCTGATCCGCGTTATACTCGCCAGCTTGTTAAAAGAAGGACAGGTTTGTTATGTGGTTTAAAAATATCCGGGTTTACAAATTAAGTGCCCCACTAAGCACTGATCCGCAGCAATTAGAAGCCGCGCTGGCAGAATTTAAATTTGCCCCCTGCACCGGCCAGGAAGCGGTCAGAACCGGCTTCAGTTTCCCGCTGCACGCCAGTATTAAACAGTATTGCCACCCGATGGCTCAGGGCTGGCTATTCGCCGTAAAACGGCAGGAAAAAGTCTTACCCGCCGCGGTAATTAATGAAGAGCTACAGCCTAAAATCGACGCGATGGCCGCTGAACAGGGCCGGCCTCTCAGTCGTAAAGAAAAACAAAGCTTAAAAGAAGAACTGATCCAGACCTTACTGCCGCGCGCGTTCAGTCGCTCTACCCTGACCCATGGTTATTATGATGCCGAGCACAACTGGCTGGTCATTAATACCGGCGGCGCCGGCAAAGCAGAAGATATTCTGGCATTACTGCGCAAAGCACTGGGCTCACTGCCAGCCTTACCCTGGCTGGATAACCATAAATTAAACTCGCACCTGCAGCTATGGTTACAAAATCAGGCGCTGCCTGAGGGCTTTATGCTGGGTAATGATGCAGAGTTAAAAGCCCCGGATGAAGAAGGTGCAAAAGTTAAATTCACCAACCATCTGCTGAGTGCTGATGAAGTACAAAGCCATCTGCAAGATAAACTGGTCACCAAAATTGGCTTACAGCAAGCTGAAGGTTTAAGCCTGCATGTCAGTGATGACAGCAGCATTAAAGGCATTAAGTACCACGAGTTGCTGACCGGCCAGAATGAAGAAATGGGCTGGGAAGATTTAAGCGTGCGGCTCGATGCCGACTTGTTGCTGATGAGCAGCAGTCTCAACCAGGCGCTGCTGGCGATTGCTAAGCAACTACAACAGGCCAGCACCGATTAAGCAACTACCGTTAATTAAATAACGCCCGCACATCCTGGTAACTGTCGGCAATTTCCCGTTGCTGCATAAATTCCGGCACCGGTACCAGCTCGCGGGCGACATAATCCGCTAATAAGGTCTGAGCCAGCTCTGGCAGATAATAATTACGGTTTATTGCCGCCAGCCGGATAAAGTCGGTATAACCCGGCTCTGGCTCACTGCGGGGTTTACGCCAGTGTTCAACCACCGGCATAAATTCGTCACCAAAGCCCCAGCTTTTAATAATTTTCAGGCCCACTATGGCGGCAATTTTATCAATCAGTACCTGCATAAAAGCCGGATGACCGAAAACCTCAGGATGACGCTCGGCTTCAATCAATACCGGTAACGCGCCGATATTATGCACCAGCGCGGCCAGTGCCATCACATCACTACTAAGCTTACAACCACTGTGTCTGGCTTTATAGAACTGCAGACAAGCCACGGCTACACTGGCGGTTTGCACACTGTCCCGCCACAACCTGTCCAGCTGTTGCTGCACCTGCTTATGCTGCGACACAAACAATTGCTCCATCGCCATCGCAATTGCGATGTTTTTTATCTGGCTCAGGCCAATCCGGGTTACCGCCTGATTTAAGCTGTTCACCTGAATTGAACGCCCCATAAAAGCACTGTTGGCCACTTTTATCATTCTGGCCGACAACGCCGGATCCTGGCTGATCACCTCAGCCATTTGCTGTAAGCTGATTTGCGGATCATCAGCCCGCTCGCGCACTCTGAGCGCAATATCAGGTAACGTCGGCAATACCAGCCGATCCGAGCGGATTTTTTCATCCAGAATAATCAATAACGCACGTTGTGCACTCATACCCTCTCCCGCCAGTGGTTAATACTCATCCTGGCTACTTGGCTGAGTATGGTTAATATATCGCTCCATCTCAACCAGTAATACTGCAATAGCAGCCGGCTGCCCGGTTACCGCCTGTTCAATTTCACCGGCCAGTCTGGTGACTTCCGGATAACCCATACTGCCTGCACTGCCTTTGAGACTATGAGCAGCAAAGCGCAATGCTGGCCAGTCTTTGGCCTGAAAATTCTGCTGGAGCTCAGCCAGTAATACCGGCAATTGCCGGCCAAACTGCCGTTTTAACGCCTGCATTTGCGGGTCTTGCTCCAGGCGCTGCAACCAGTCTTGCTCGCTGTCTTTGCGTACCTTGGCAAAGCGGTTAAGGATTGCCAGAAACTCACTTTGCACCACGGGCTTACCCAGCAGGGCCTGACAACCGGCCTTTTTGTAGCGGTCAACATCTTCGCTCATCACGTTAGCCGTGACGGCAATAATCGGCACCTCAATACCGGCATGACGGATCAGCCGGGTGGCCTCCTCGCCTCCCATCAATGGCATCTGCATATCCATAAACACCAGATCAAACTCATCATGCAGCACCCGTTCAACGGCTTTATGGCCATTGTCGACCACCACCACCGTCGCGTTACTTTTTTCCAGTAATAATTTCAGCAATAGCTGGTTGTCAGGGTTATCTTCCGCCACTAACACTTTTACTGAGCTGTCGGCCGGCAGCGGACTAATGCTCTCAGGCTGCCTTTGCTGAGGTTGATAGCGGTCAACCAACTCAATGTCCTGCTGCTGACAATTTAAAATTACTTCAAAGCAACTGCCAATGCCCTTAACGCTTTCGACCTGAATATCGCCATCCATTTGTTCCATTAACTTTTTGGAAATTACCAGACCCAGCCCGGTACCACCGAAATGCCGGGTTACCGTGGCATCAGCCTGAACAAAGGGCCGGAAAATCCGTGCCAGTTCATCATCGCTCATGCCAATGCCGGTATCTTTAACTTTTACTGACAGCTGCCGGGCCATCTGGTCATAACTAACCTGAAACACCACCTTGCCTTTCTGGGTAAATTTAACGGCATTACTACTCAGATTCAGCAGCACCTGGCGAAAACGCAGACTGTCGTTATTCAGCATTTTAGGCAGTGGAAACTGCCATTTCAGTTGGCAGGTCAGGCCTTTGCTTTGGGCCTGCTCACATGCCAGCTGATAAATATCATCAATGGCGGCCAGGCAGTCAAACTGCTCCCGGTTTAATTCCAGTTTGTCGGCTTCAATTTTGGACAGATCTAAAATATCGTTGATCAGGCCCAGCAGATGGTCGCCACTTTTCAGCACCCGCTTTAAGTAATCCTGCCGTTTATGCGGGTCGTTTTCCTGCAGTGCCTGCTCACTGAAACCAATAATAGCCGTTAACGGGGTGCGGATTTCATGGCTCATATTGGCCAGAAACACACTTTTCAGCCGGTTGGCCTGCTCAGCGGTTTCCCGGGCTAAAATCAGCTCCTGGTTGGCGCCGGCCAAATCATCATTGGCCCGGGCCAGGTCCTGAGTACGACGCAATACTTTATCTTCCAGCTGCTGTTTGTACGCCCGCTCCCGCTCCCGGTATACCCGCAGCTGGCGCACCATCACGTTAAAAGCAGCAAACATATCGCCCAACTCATCCTGCTTTTTTACTTCCAGCAGCACAGATAAATCGCCACGTCCCACGGCCGTTTTAGCAGCGGTAAGCTGTTTTACCGGGCTGAAGATATGTTTGATCAGTAACCAGTAGACCAATAGCGGCAATAGCAGACAAATCAGCACCATCAGCAGCAATAATACCCGCGATAGCCAGCGTTGCTCGTCGTTAAGCTGCTCTGGATCAAGCCCGTATAACAACTGGTAATTACCGGGCAATGGCGTGCCCAGTAACTCGCGGTACTGGCCCAGTAATAATACGCTTTTCAGGCTGTCAGCACCGATGCTCTGTTGGATTTGTCGAAAGTTCGTTGGCGCAAAGGCACTGCTGATTAACGCCGGATCAGCCGCATAAGCGATGGTAGCAGTTTTACTGATCATCAGGTTGACACTGTTGCTGGTATAAGGTGTGTTGACGATAGTATCCAGCAAGTCAGGGCTTACCATCATAACCAGATATCCCCACAAGCGGCGGGACTCAGTAAAGGAGCTGACATACAACTTTTTGGCAAAGTACAACTTACGTTCCCGACTGCCGGGCAACGGCGCCAGAAAATAACCCTGCTCATCAATCATTGCCTGCAGCGGTGAAAAATACTCGTTGCGAAAACGGTTTGGTACGGCAACTGTTTCAGTGATCTCAGGCAGATGCAGCGCATACTCGCCATTTAGCTGCACCAGCTTTATCGCCTCAATACTGGGCTGTTCTGCTTTAAAACGTTGCCAGTGGTTCAACAACGGCGGCAACAGGTCGCTGGCATTGGTTTGCAGGTATTGCTGTAAATCAGGGTTCAGCGCCAGCATTTGCAGCTGAGTTTGCTGGGTGCTGATAAATTCATACAATTGTTGCTGTTGCCCGGCCAACGCACTGCGCACCTGATAATAGGTTTGTTGTTGCATATATCGCTGACTGTACTGGTATGCCAGATAGCCGAAAAGTAACACTGGCAACACCAGCAACGGCAACATATAGGCAACCAGCGTTTCTCTTAACCTCATAACAGCACGAGCCTGATCTGCACTTTAGTAAACAGTAAGGAGCACAGCATAACCAGCTAACCGGCAAGCGACAAGCATATTGGTATAAAGGCTTGTTAAGTTGGCCGATTCTCTGCTGCCGCGGTCTGTTGGCCATGCCCATCAGAACTGCTTTTAACAAAGCGGTTTAACAGCGCCGGCAAAATGGTTAAATCGGTCAGTAACGCCATTAACATTGCCGCAGCGGTCAGAATACCAAAATATACGCTGGGCAGAAAATCTGAAAAAGCAAACACCGCGAAACCGGCCGCAATAATGACGGAGGTAAAAACAATAGCCATACCGGTGTGGGTAAAGGTGGCGCTAAGTGCGTTGTCGGCTGACGGTTGTTGCAGGTAGTTGTGAATAAAGTGGATAGTATCGTCCACTGCAATACCCATGGCAATGGCCGCAATCGTAATTGTCATTAAATCCAGCGGTATATTCAACCAGCCAATTAAACCCACTATCCCTAAGGTAGTAAGTACATTAGGGATCAGCGCAATTATGGCAATTTTCAGCGAGCGGAAAATTGCCAGCAGCACCAGGCCTAACGCCAGATACACCAGGCCTAAGGTGGTAACCTGCGAGTCAAATAAACGGGATAAAATATCCTGATACAACACAAATAAATTGGTCAGTTTATAATCCGCCGGCGCCAGACCAACGGCTTGTAAATCCTGATGTAACTGCTGCATCAACTGCTCACGGTTTAAATCGGCAGTGGTATCCTGAATACGGGTAGCAATCCGCACCTGCTTAGGTGAGTCAGCCAGATAAGCCCCCACCAGCTGATTAGTGACCTTGCTGCTGAGCATTTCGTAAATGGTGTCCAGCTCGTATTCAGTAAGCGGTTTATCATCATTCAGCTGCCTGGCTAAAGTGGTGAAATTGATCAGCGACGTGACACTGCCGGTGGCCTCAAAGGCATTAACAGCGGCATGCGCCAGGTGCAACTGGTTCAGTTGGTCGGCGGCTATCACTAAATCGGGTTTAGACTGCTCCGGGTTAAGCGTAATAACAATATCCAGTGGCGTAGACCCACCAAATTGCTGATCAATAAACGCCAGCTCCTGATGCACCTGGGTGTCTTTGGCAAAATAGTTAATAAAGCTGTTTTCAACATTCAGCCGGCTGATGCCGGTTGCCAGGCCAACAAACAATACAGCTATTAGCACGATTACCGGGTAAGGCCGGCGCTTAACCAAACCAGCTGTCTGCTGCAGACCCCGTGCTAACCAGCCGAAATCGGCGGTTTCAGAACGGGCTTTTAATAAGCTGAGCAGTGCCGGAAACAATAGTAGGCTGACACTCATGGTAATTAGCATGGCAATCAGCATCATAAAGCCAAAATCGACCACCGGTTGAATACCACTGAATATAAGCGAGCCAAAGCCAACTGAGGTGGTCAGGGTGGCATAAAAACAGGGGGATATTTTTTGCTGCAACATCCCTTTCACCCGCTGTTGCTGGTTAAGCTCTGGCTCATCGCGGGCGATTTCCCGGTAGGCCCCCAGCAAGTGGATCATTACCGCCAGAGTTAAAATAAGCTGCAGCGCAATAAAATTAGCTGAAATAACGGTGGTACGAATATCCAGCAGGCCGAATAAACCACAGGTTAGCAACACGCTGACACTGCAACTGAGCAGGGGGAAAAACACCCCGCGCCAGCTGCGATAAATAATCAGTAACAGCATGGCAATAATCAGGGAAATCGCCAGGCCGAACGTGGCTAAATCACTTTTGATCATGTCGACCAGATGCTGCCCTACTACATAAGCACCACCAACATAAGTAGCAGCTTGCTCGCCTACCTGCTGGTTAAATTGTTCAATTTGTTCAATTTCCTGCTGGCGCTGTTTAATTAAACGCTGGCGTATCGGATCAGCAGTGCGCTGCAACTGTGTCAGTTCAGCCTGTTCATCTTCACTCAATTCACGGCTGAGTGTGTGCTGCTGAATATCGAGGATCTGAGCGTCAAGTTCAGTAAGCTCGGCATCAGCCTTAAACACAATCTGAATGCCTGCGGCAGTTTGCGCTTTGTTAAATAACAAGTCGGTAAAAATAGGATGATCGGTTAATAGCTGGCGCATTTGGGCCGGCGGGTATTGCTGTTGCTGCCAGGTCAGGCTGCTAACATCCTCTCCTGAGGTAAACGCACTGGCATCGGCCAGCAATGGCACCGTCAACATTGAGGTAACCGAACTTACCCGCTCGAGTGTGGCATAGTCGGCACTTAACGCCGAAATATCAGCAAAGGTTTGCTCCGAAAACAACTCGCCGTCTTTGGGTTGGTATGCCACCAGAATAAACTCATCCGGTGAGAAGCGCTGATTCGCCAGCTGGCTCTCAATATACAGGGCATTATTTTTTACCAGCAGGGTTTCAGCTGAGGCGTCAATCCGGAACTGGCTTAAAAAGGTTGCTGCCAGCGCCATCAACACAATAAACAAGCCAATAATGGCCCAACGGCAACGGACAATAGTGCTGGCCAGCCAGGTAATAACAGCGCTTTGCTTACTCTGGTTTGACATAAGCTTCGTCCCGTTTTAGGCCCTGAAGATGCTGGTTACGAAAGTAGATATAAGGATCGTCAGCCTGCTTATACAAGGTTTGGTATAAGTTAGCCCGATCCGAGAAACTGTTAATTACATTCACGCCCTGCAGGTAATAGGCGTCTGGCGCCCCGACCAGCTGGTTAAGCGGATGTAAAAACGCCTCTCCCAACACCGAGCTGGCACCACGCACATCACTCTGGCCCAGAATGGGCAGTACTAAGTAAGGGCCATTGCCTACCTGATAGTGGCTTAACGTATCGGCAATACTTTGTTTTGACTTGGCGATATCAAACCAGGCCGTGGCCGGGTCAAACAACCCAAGAATGCCAATAGTCGAGTTAATCAGAAAACGCCCAAGGTTGGAACCGGCACCTTTGAAATCCCCGGTCAGGGCATTGTTAACCAGGTTCAGTGGTTCGCGGATATTGGCAAAAGCATTGCCCACTTTATCCCGGACTGGCGCCGGCAGCACTTTTTCATAGCCTTTTGCCACCGGAATTAATACGTAGGTATAGGAGACATGATTAAAGCGAAATACTGCCCGGTTCCAGCCTTCCAGCGGATCATGGTACAACGGCGTGGAAGCACTTTTTTCTGCATCTGCTGCTCCATCAGCTTCTGCAGCAGCCGAATCATCTGCAACCGGCTCCATATCAACCACTGTGGGCTCAAGCTCCAGCGTGCCCTGTGAGGTTTCGACTTTAGTCGTCTGGCCGGCGCTTAACTGCTCTGCCGCGGTCGGCTCGTTATCTTCGGGCTTGGCCTTATCTGCCTGACTACTGCTAACGCTGCGGTCTTCACTGGCCGCTGCGCTGGCTGTTGGCTCAGGTTTAGCGGCACAACCGGCTAGTACGGCAGCAAGCAGCCAGATAAGGGTATAACGATGGTTCATCCTGTTACTCCGTATAACTTTACTGCAAGCGCCAGCTGCGCCCAAGATTAAAACAGCAGCATAACACGATAAACAAAAAAGGCGCCTAGGCGCCTTTTAAAAAATATTTAACATTAACATTACCTAAAATACTTTTTTTACTTATCCTAAATCATCGCCGGGCTGACAAAGCTGTCGAGCCGATCAGCTCCGGGAGCATACAAATAGTATGTGACCGGAGTGAGCGGTGAAGACAATGCCGTCAGCGTGGCGAGGATGACGGATAAGTTATTCCCATTCTATTGTCGCTGGTGGCTTGCCGCTAATGTCATATACCACGCGGGAGATCCCATTTATTTCATTAATGATCCGGTTCGACACCTTACCCAGCATGTCATACGGCAAATGCGCCCAGTGTGCAGTCATAAAGTCGATGGTTTCTACTGCTCTAAGCGAAATAACCCAGTCGTATTTACGGGCATCACCCATAACGCCAACTGATTTCACTGGCAGGAATACCGCAAAAGCCTGACTGACTTTATTGTATAAATCCGCTTTGTGCAGCTCTTCAATAAAGATGGCGTCGGCGCGGCGCAGTAAATCACAGTATTCTTTTTTAATTTCGCCCAGTACCCGCACGCCTAGACCTGGCCCCGGGAACGGGTGGCGATACAGCATGTCGTATGGCAAGCCCAGCTCCAGGCCCACTTTACGTACTTCGTCTTTAAACAGCTCGCGCAGCGGTTCCACTAAACCCAGTTTCATATGGGCCGGTAAGCCACCCACGTTATGATGCGATTTAATCACATGCGCTTTACCGGTAGCCGAGCCGGCAGATTCAATCACATCCGGATAAATCGTGCCCTGGGCCAGCCACTTGGCGTTTTCCAGTTTTTGCGACTCTTCGTCGAATACTTCAACAAATACCCGGCCGATAATTTTGCGCTTGGCTTCCGGCTCATTTTCACCGGCTAAGGCATCTAAAAAGCGCTGCTCAGCGTCAATTTTAATAATGTTCAGGCCAAAATGGTCACCAAACATATCCATTACCTGCTTGCCTTCGTTTAAACGCAGCAAGCCGTTATCGACAAACACGCAGGTCAGGTTGGCACCGATGGCGCGGTGCAGCAGCATGGCGGTAACCGAGCTATCGACGCCACCGGATAAACCGAGAATAACCCGATCATCACCAATTTGCTGTTTTAAGCGGGCCACCGCATCTTCAATAATGGTGGCCGGGGTCCACAGTTTGTCGCAACCACAAATGTTCACTACGAAATGCTCCAGCATCCGCAGCCCCTGGCGGGTGTGGGTCACTTCCGGGTGAAATTGCACGCCGTAGAACTGGCGGGCTTCATCAACCATACCGGCATGCGGGCAGGTTGCTGTCTGGGCGCAGGTGACAAAGCCTGGCGGGATAGTCATCACTTTATCGCCGTGGCTCATCCAGACATCCAGCAAGGCATTGCCGTTGCCACCGATATGATCTTCAATTTTGGCAAAGAAGTCGTTAGCCGCAATCACTTCTACCTGAGCATAACCAAACTCACGTAAGTCAGAACCCTGCACTTTACCGCCCAGTTGCTCAGCCATGGTTTGCATGCCATAACAAATACCCAGCACCGGCACACCGGCGTTAAATACATATTCCGGTGCCCTTGGCGAGTCCGGGTTCGGCACGCTTTCCGGGCCACCCGATAAAATAATGCCAGTGGGGTTAAATTCGCGAATTTGCTCGTCGCTGACATCCCAGGCCCATAATTCACAATATACGCCAATTTCCCGGACCCGACGGGCAATTAGCTGGGTGTACTGCGAACCGAAATCCAGAATTAAAATACGATGGTGGTGAATGTTCTTGCTCATAACAACCTTTGTAAAATAAGGCGGCGGGCCAGGCCCGCCGTAAAAAACTGATGTTGTCAGCCTAACCGGTAGTTAGGCGCTTCCTTGGTGATTTGCACATCATGCACGTGTGATTCACCCATGCCGGCAGCAGTAACCTTAACAAACTCAGGCTTGGTGCGCAGGGTCAGCATATCCGGGCTACCGGTTAAACCCATCGCTGAACGCAGGCCACCCATCTGCTGGTGAATAATATTTTCAATCGGGCCTTTATACGCTACCCGGCCTTCGATGCCTTCCGGTACCAGTTTCTCGGCGTTGTTACTGCCCTGGAAGTAACGATCTGACGAGCCATTACGCTGTGCCATGGCGCCCAGTGAACCCATACCGCGGTACGATTTATAATAGCGGCCCTGATACAGCTCTACTTCACCCGGCGCTTCTTCAGTGCCGGCGAACATCGAGCCGACCATCACGCAGTGCGCGCCGGCCACTAAGGCTTTGGCAACATCACCGGAGAAACGGATACCGCCATCGGCAATAATACAAACATCAGTGCCCTTTATGCCTTCTACTGCATCTGAAATAGCGGTAATTTGCGGTACACCACAACCGGTAACAATCCGGGTGGTACAAATCGAGCCTGGACCTATGCCTACTTTCACGGCATTGGCACCGGCTTCAGCTAAGGCTTTAGCGCCTTCAGCGGTGGCAACATTACCGGCGACAATTTGTAAATCCGGGTACTGAGCACGGGTTTGTTTTACCCGCTCAATAACCCCTTGTGAGTGGCCATGAGAGGTATCAATTAACAGAATATCGACGCCGGCTTCAACCAAAGCGGCAATCCGCTCGTCAGTGCCCGGGCCTACGCCTACTGCAGCACCAACCCGCAGGCGACCTAATTCATCTTTACAGGCATTGGGTTTACTGGCGGCTTTATAATAATCGCGCACCGTAATAAGGCCCTTTAGTTTGTAGTTGTCATCGACAACCAGCACTTTTTCAATCCGGTGCTGGTGCATCAATTTAAAGGCTTGTTCGCGCGGGGCGTTTTCGTTGACAGTAACCAGCCGCTCACGTGGGGTCATTACCGCCTGCACGCTGGCCTGTAAATCGGCTTCAAAGCTCATATCGCGGCCGGTAACTATACCAACCAGGTTCTGCTCTTTGTCCAGTACCGGAAAGCCGGAAAAACCATGCTGCTGCGCTAAAGCCTGCACTTCACGCACTGTCATATCAGCTGAGGCGGTAACCGGGTCAGAGACCACACCGCTTTCGTACTTTTTCACCTTACGGACATTTGCGGCCTGCTCTTCAATGGTCATATTCTTATGAATAAAACCCAGACCACCTTCCTGTGCCAGCGCTATGGCTAAGCGGGCTTCGGTTACCGTGTCCATAGAGGCCGATACCATAGGAATATTCAGCGTGATGCTTTTGGTCAGTTGAGTGCGTAAATCCGCAGTGTGGGGTAGTACGGTAGAGTGCGCCGGCACCAATAACACGTCGTCAAAGGTAAGGGCTTCTTTCTTGATCCTGAGCATTGCAACAATCTCGCTGTGAAGGATGAAAAGATAGGGAATGTTGCGGCGCTATTTTAAAGGATTGTTGGTGATAGAACAATCGGTTTTTTCTTTTTGTGTTAACGGCAGGCCTTGGCGTAAACTAGCCCCAGAACAGCTAACCCTGGGCCACTCATGCAAAACCCCGATATTTATACCGTTTCCCGTTTAAACAGCGAAGTCAGACTTATTCTGGAGCTGCAGTTTCAGCGCTTGTGGCTGGTGGGCGAAGTGTCTAATTTTGTGCAGGCGGCGTCGGGCCACTGGTATTTTTCATTAAAAGATCAGGCCGCCCAGGTAAAAGTGGCAATGTTTAAGCAGGCCAACCGCAATGCTACGGTAAAACCACAAAACGGCCAGCAGGTACTTATTCGCGCGCGGATCAGCGTGTACGAGCCGCGTGGCGAGTATCAGCTGCTTGCTGAAATGATTGAACCGGCCGGCGATGGCCTGTTAAAGCAACAGTACGAGCAATTAAAAAACCGCTTACAGGCCGAGGGCCTGTTTGATGAAGCGCGTAAACAGCCGCTGCCGGCCCATATTAACCGGGTAGGCGTTATTACTTCACCAACCGGCGCGGCCATTCGCGATATTGTCAGCGTACTGCAGCGCCGCGCACCGGGGATTGAAGTGATTATTTACCCCTGTTTAGTGCAGGGCGAGCAAGCCGCCGGCCAACTCAGGCAAATGCTCAGCACCGCCATTCGGCGTAACGAAGTGGATGTATTAATAATCGGCCGCGGCGGCGGTTCGCTGGAAGATTTATGGTGTTTTAACGACGAGCAACTGGCCCGCGCCGTTGCCGCCTGCCCTATTCCGATTGTCAGTGCCGTCGGCCATGAAATTGATTTTGCCCTCACCGATTTTGTCGCCGACGTACGGGCCCCTACTCCCTCGGCCGCAGCAGAGCTGGTATCACCCGATCAAAGCCATTTACTCGAGCGGTTGCGCCGCCTGCAAAGCGCTCTGGTACAAGCACAGCGCAGTAAGCTCAACCATTTGAAACCAGATCTGAAGCAACTGGAGCAACGCCTGTTAGCGCTGCACCCAAAACGGCGCTTGCAACAACAGCAACAACGCTTAGACGAGCTGCAACTGCGTTTAAACCGCACCATTACCCAGCAGCTTGCTAATGCCAAACGCCAGCAGCAGTATTTACAGCAAAGCCTGCAGCACTTGTCCCCTGCTAAAGCCATTAAGCAACAGCACGAACAGCTACAGCAATTACAACAACGGCTGCAACGCAGCATCAGCCAACAACTAAAACAGCAACAACAAACCCTCGGCCGCTTAAGCAACCAGCTAAACACAGTAAGCCCACTGGCCACCTTAGCGCGCGGCTATAGTATTACCTTTGATGACAAGCAACAGGTGGTAACCTCCAGCAGTCAGCTAAAAGCCGGCGACAAAGTAGCAATTAAACTGGCAGAAGGTGGTTTTGATGCCGAGGTGAAAAAGCTAAATGATGCTTAAGGACCTACCCTGTGGGTCAAAGATTAATGAGGGTAAAATGAAAATTAGCAAAGACAACAAAGTTGCAATTATCGTTCGCGCCAAAAAAGACTGCGAAAAGCTTGAAGCGATAAAAGCTGAGTATCTTAAACACTGCTTCAAGGTGGCTAAAGCCGACTTAGCGCAAGGAAAGGTGGTTGACGGCGAAACCTTTCTTAAAGCGTTGTAGTAACTGCTATGCAGAATAAACGTTATCAACTGAGTAACTTAGCCCAGGCTCATCTGCTGGGAATAAAAAGCCAACCACAACTGCCACAAAATCATCTGAAATAGAACTTCGCATGGAAATTACTAAAAAACTACAAATGCTTTTTAAACCAATCGGTAAGCGCTTTATCCTTCTCTTCCTTGTGCCCTGTTAGATCATGCCCGCCGGTATCAAAGGTTTTAAACTGAAACGGAATACCGTATTGGGTAAACCGCTCACTCATTTGCACCGCATTGGCGTAAGTGACTCTTTCATCATCTTTGGCATGAATCAGTAACACCGGTACTTTTGGCAATTGGTCAGCCCAGTAAATGGCTGAGCGGGCTTTTAGCGCGGCTTCTTCGTTTTCGGCAAAATCAGGAATTAACTTACTAAGCAAAAAGCGGCTTTTTTCGCTTCTGTCCCTGAAACTAAAGACATCACTCAGGCCTGCGACAATGGCCATAGCTTTAATATCCGGGTACTTTTTTGCAAACAGATAACTTTGCATGCCGCCGCGGCTTGAACCGTAAACCCCTATCCGGCTGCTATCGGCAATATCCAGACTTTTAATAATAGGCACCAACGCCAATACGTCTTCAACATCGATTCCGCCATATTGGTCTTCAGTGCCGTCAGCAACAAAGTCTGCTGGCTTTAATCTTTTGCCACTCCAACGATACTGGCTACCAATAACCGCAAAACCTTCTGCAGCCAACGGCATTAAGTCATGCATCATTCTGCCGACATTAACCCTGCCGTAAGTCGTGTTACCGCCCCGGTTATAAATCACTGTTGGCAGTGGCGTTTTAGCAGCAGTCGGATAAATAAGATATCCGTCTACCGTTACGTCACCTACCTCATAGGTAAACCAGTTGCAGCTCAAAGTAGTTTGGTAAGTTTCGAAGTCTTCTTTGGAGAACGGGAAGTTTTCTAATTTGAAACCTGGCTTGTTAGACAAAAAGCCAAGCCATTTATCGTAGCTTGCAAAAGGGCCGCGAAAACAACTATGTATATCAGACATTCCGGTTTGCTCAAATGTCTCAACAGCTTTCGCATTACCGACACATAACATTAAGAACAACAAGACAGTGCACTTCCAGGCCATATGCATAACATCCCTATAACGATAAATTCTTTTTTTGGTACAAAGAAACTACCACAACAGGTTGAGCAGTTCGATTATTTTTTTGCGGGGTTAATGTCAGTACAGTGCCAAAATACATTTAGCCTGCATTAACATCCAGAATATTGCTACCATGCTGAGCAATACCCAGAACACTTTTGTAGCGTACTTTGGCTAAGTGGAGAGTTATGTCACACAACACCATTGACCTGAATAAACAGCGCCAGCCGTTGGATCACCTGGAGTCTGTCTGGCTGTTTGGTTATGGCTCGTTAATTTATAAAGCCGATTTTCCTTATCTCAAGCGCAAGCCCGCCTGTATTTATGGCTGGCAGCGCCGCTTCTGGCAGGGCTCGCATGACCATCGCGGCACGCCTGAGGCACCGGGGCGGGTATTAACGCTGATAGAAGCACCAGGCGCACGCTGCGCTGGGATGGCCTATCAGGTAACGCCCGATACCTTTGAGCATTTAGACCACCGCGAGAAAAACGGTTACCTGCGGGTATTTACTCAGTTGCATTGGCTGGACGAACCTGGAGAAACTGAGGGCCTGGTGTATTTAGCCAGCGCTGATAACGAGGCGTATCTGGGCCCGGACAGTGACGAGGCTATCGCGGCTCATATCGCCCAAAGCGAGGGACCAAGTGGCCCTAATAGTGAATACTTACTAAAACTGGCGCAGGCTCTGCGGGACATGAATGAACACGATGAACATGTATTTGCTATTGAGCGCGAGCTGCTAAAGCTGATAAACCGATAGTTAGGAAATTGGGGTCACCCATTAGCCTCTCGGAGTCAACAGCGTAACCAAACCCGCGCGCACGGTTAAGTGCGCGTCTCTTTTATTCCTTGTAAACCAATAACCT
>NZ_OBEB01000003.1 GCF_900215315.1 Arsukibacterium tuosuense
CTCATACTGATTTTTTTCGTTTACACGAACATCATTATAAGTGCCCACACAGATAATTGATTGCTAATTGTTAAAGAGCGTGCTTCAAACTCGTTGTTACAAGAGTGAAGCGAGAACCGCTTGCGCCATTCTCAGTAGTCTTTCTCAGTCGTTTGCTGCGTTGCCGCTGCCCCGTCTGTGGATGCGCATTATAGGGAGTTTAAAATACTCTGCAAGCGCTTTTTAAAAAAACTAAATCGTTTGCCTAAAAAACAACCAGGCAATATTAAAACTAATCTGCCAGCGCTAAAGACAAACCGCCAGCACGCAGGGTTTGACGCTGCACTGCACGCGCTAACTGCTTCGGCTCAGCACAAATAAGGCTAAAACGGACCGAAGCACGGGTTATGGCGGTATACAACAACTCTCGATTCAACATGCCATTATCATGATCAGCCACAACCAATACGGTATGGCGGAATTCCGAGCCTTGCGATTTATGCACCGTCATTGCAAAAACCGTTTCTACTGCATTTAAGCGGGCTGGAATAACCCATTTAATGCCATCAGCAACAGCGAATGCCACTCTGAGGGTGCTGACCACGCTACCATCTGGCTGGACTACTAATTTTGGCAGACAAATACCAATATCGCCATTCATTAGCCCCAACTGATAATCATTGCGGGTAACCATTACCGGCCGTCCTGCATACCACTGATGCTCAGGCGCAATTAAGCCGGCCTTTGCCAGAATATCCTGAATTTTCAGGTTTAGCTGCTCGACACCTAACTCACCTTTACGGGTAGCTGCCAAGATCTGAAAACAGCTATAGGCGCTCAGGATTTGATGTGCCCAGTTGTCCTGTTCTTCAAGTTGCGGTGGAGTATCAGTTAACAAAGATAAATAATGCTGATAACCATAGCCTTTCGTTATATTGCCACCATTCGATACTAACTGTTGAAAACCGGCACTGGCAGTGCCGGTTTCTTTCAATAGCAGCAATTCGGCGGGATAGTCTTGCCAGATAGCAGAGTTAAGCAGCCCCCTATTCACCATCGCCGCCAACTGACCAATACCACTGCTTTGACCAAAGCGGTGACTATGACGCAGCATCACAATATGCTGAGACAATAAACTGCCATCATTACTGATAAGCTCATCAGGGATCTGCTGGCCGGTCTGCGCTGCTAACCAGGCAACTGTTGCCGGACGATAGTCCCCTGCACTGGCGTTTTTACACAGCTCAGCTAACAAGGCACCCGCTTCTACTGATGACAACTGATCTTTATCGCCCAGCAATATAACCCGGGCTGATCCGGGTAACGCTTGTAATAACGCGGCCATCATTTCCACGTCTACCATTGACGCTTCATCCAGCACCAGAATATCCAGTGGCAACGGTTGATAACGATTAAACCGCAGGCTTTTGCTGCCCGGCCGCACGCCCAGTAAACGATGAATAGTGCTGACGTTAGACGGAATAGCCTGTTCAACCTTGCTGAAACCTGCAATATCAAGCGACGCAAGCCGGCTCAACGCACCACTGATACTGTCTTTTAAGCGGGCTGCAGCTTTGCCGGTAGGCGCGGCCAGCCGGATTTCCAGTAGCGGCTGTTGCTGGCTGAGCTGCAATAACTGCAACAATGCCAACAAACGGACGACCGTCGTGGTTTTACCCGTACCCGGGCCACCGGTGATAACGGTAAAGGCGCTGCGACATGCCAGAGCACAAGCCAGCTGTTGCCAATCGGGTTGCGGCTGATTCTGTTGCTGGGTGCTCTGCTGAAACAACTGCCTAATTAGAGGTAACAATGCGTTAACTGGTAACTGCGCTGTCAACGCATCATTCTGGGCCAGGCGTTGATTAATCTGCACAGCAATATCCTGCTCATATTGCCAGTAACGTCGCAAATACAGACGGCTACCCGTCAATACCAGCGGGTTACTACCGTGGCCATGGTCCACTACAGCAGACTGGCTAAGTGCTGAGTGCCACTGCGCTACGCTCACTGCAGCAAGTTGCTGTTGCAAGTCTTGCTGAAGGATTGGCGCCAGCTCAGCCACCAGTCCAAGCGTTATCACCGGATCCGCCTGCAGTTTTACCAGATCCAGACAAACATGGCCCTGTTTCAACTGATAACTACACAGCGCTGCGGCCAGCCAGACCAGAGGTTGTGCCGGCTCATAGCGGGCGATAAAGCTGGCAAAAGCCAGATCCAGCGGACGCAACCAGCCTTGGGTTTGCCATTGTTCCAGCATTTGCTCAGCGTACATCAATGGCCTCCCCGCGAAACAGCTGATCGAGCGCATTAATTAATTCAAGAGATGGTTTCAGCCAGACCATACCACGCTGTGGCGCCGCTAAACCTCTGATAAACCAATGCATAGCACCACCTATATCCCGCATATAATCATAACCGGCAAGCCGGCTGCGTAATAACCGATGCAAAGCCAGGCAATACAATACCGCCTGCAAGTCATAGCGCTTTTGCAACATAAGCTGTTGCAAGGCATTGTCGTTATAAGCGCTGGCACACTGTCCAGCGAGGTTAGATTTATAATCACACACCACGTAGCGCTGCTGCTGACAAAAAACCAAATCGATAAAGCCTTTTAGCATGCCATTGAGCTGGCCCGCCAATAACGCCGGTCGTGGTTGCCCTGGCCAGATATGCTGCTGCAATAGTTGATCTAAGCGTTGGATATCAATGTGCTGACACGGTAACCAAAACTCCAGTTCTACCTGATAGCTGGAAAGCCCGGCCAGCGTTACCGGATCAACTCTGGTGAGACCTGGTAGCGTGAAACAACTGTGTAACAGCTGCATAAGCCACTTTTGCAATGCAGCACAGTCAGCTTGCCAGCCTCTCAGCTGACAACGTTTGGTGAGCTCTGTTGCCAGTAACTCTGGTTGCTGGCTGATAACTGCAAAACCCTGTTGACCCATCCATTCCAACATACCATGTAAAAAAGTACCGGCTTGCGGACCTGCAATAAACTGATATTGAATGGCAGGATCCTGCTCCTGTGCTGCTGGCTCTGCGCTAAACTCATGATAAATTTCGTTAAAAAGCTCCGGCAATAATTTATCACTGGCCCGCTCTGGTCCGCTTTGTGACAGACTACTGTTATCTCCCAGCTGCCTGGTTAACGCGCTGTAACTGGCAATCCACCATGTCTGGCGGAACATATTCGTCATTTGACGGGCAACGGCTGTTTGCTTGCTATGTCCGGGCGCTTGGTAACCATTCTGGCTGGCTGCTGGCAGACTTTCCAGGCTGATTGCCGGACAGCCGGCCCAAACTGTTTGCACCTGCGCCGAAAACGCTGCAGGCTCAACAGTTGAGGTGGCCAGTAAATAACTAATAGCGCTTATTTCTGCCAGCGGCGCCAAACCCAACCAGCAGGCATACTTAGCTCGGGTAACCGCGACATAGCATTTACGAATATCCTCTGCCAGTCGCTCCTGCTCTGCCACCGCCAGTACGTGTTCATCAGGCTGATAACTAAAACAGCGCGCCCCCTGCGCATCGCGATAACTTACCGGCAATTGTTTAGCATTAACCGGCCGGGCGGCACAAATAAATGGCAGAAATACCAAGGGGTATTCCAGGCCCTTTGATTTATGAATAGTAATAACCTGTACCAACTCAGCATCACTTTCCAACCGGACTTTCTGCTGCTCATTATCCCCCGCCGCTTGCTGCTGAATATGCTCAGCTAAAAAGCGCAACAATGCTTGCTCACCATCGAGTTGCTGGGCGGCCTGTTGTAATAACTCTGCCAGATGCAATAAATCTGTTAGCGCCCTTTCGCCATCAGCATTCAGGCGCAAGCGGGCCGGTATTGCAAAATCAAATAGCAGGCTGCGCAACATCGGCAGCACACCATAGCGGCGCCACTGCTGCTGATAGCGTTTAAACTGCAGACACAGTTTCTCCCACTTCAGTTCGTGTTGTTGCAACTGATCAAGCTCACTCAGATTAAGCCCAATAATTCGGCAACCAATAGCTGAGCGAAGTAAGCTGTCTTGTTCGGGCTCAGCACAGGCACTCAGGATAAGTTGTAAATCAGTTGCAGTAGCAGAGCTGAATACCGATTCACGATCAGATAAATACACACTGCGGATCTGACGTTGAGCCAGCTGACCCCTTATAGTCTGTGCTTCATTCTGATTGTTTACCAAAACGGCAATATCTGACGGCTTAAGCTGACGCTTTTCACCATCATTATTGATGAGGTAAGTCGCACCACAGGCAGCTTGTTGCAGGATATCGGTGATATAACTGGCGCAGCCACCGGCATATAAATCCAGATATGCCTGGCGACTAAGCGCTTTATCGGAGTTGAAATCGGGTAACCAGCCGGTCAGTGCTGGCGCAGAGTGTTGTCCAATATGCAGCTGCCAGCTGCTGCCCTTAGCATTAACCGGATGAAATGGCAGTGGGCCCTGGTTATCGCTGCCATGGTCCTGACGAAACAGAAATGCACCGCCGGCACGGGCTTCCGCTTCACCAAATATATAATTGACAGCGCTCACCAGCCTGGCGTCTGAGCGGAAGTTAGTGTCCAACGTATAATGGCGACCCGTTGTGGCACGCTTCGCTTTCAGATAGGTATAAATATCAGCACCACGAAAGGCATAGATTGCTTGTTTAGGATCGCCAATCAGCAACAGCGCATGCTGGTCTTCAGGCTCTGATCCGGCATTAGCAGTAGCCGGACTTTTCAGATAGATTGCTGAAAATATCTGATACTGAATCGGATCGGTATCCTGAAACTCATCTATTAATGCAACCGGATACTGATCGCGCACCAACGCCGCTAACTCAGCACCCTGGTTGCCATGCAAGGCTCTGTGCAGTCTGAGCAACATGTCATCAAAGCCCATCAACGCCTGCTGGCTGAGCTCGCCCTGTATCCGATGTGCCAGCCAGCTGGCAGCATGTTGCATTAATAACTGGCGTGGTTCTACCAGGTTCTGCAGCGCTGCTTGTAAATCGACAATGCCGTCAAATGCCGGATGACTGGGCACCGGCGGCTGCTTCCAGCACTCTGCTATTCCCTGTGGCGATAATCGGTGCCAACCCGTGCCTAAATCGAGGCTTGTATCAGGTGCCTGTAGCCAGGCATGCAACTTTTGCAGCCAGTTATCCAGAAAACGTTGCTGTAATTGTCTGCCATTTACGGCTTTTGTACTAATAGCGTCGTTAAGTAATTCGGCTAATTCGGGTAACCACTGCCGCCACTTTTCTGTAAGCTGCTGCAGCTGAGCCTGACGATCTGCCTGACATTGCGCAATAGCTACTTCAGGTTCCGCGTAACTGAACTTTTCAGATTCGACCCGCTCCAGATAGTAACTGGTAAGCCCGGCAACGCTTTGCCATAGCTGTTCTGGCGTTTGCCAGTAACTCAGACATTCAGTGAGCGCATGCTCAGGCAACTGATAATAAAAGCTACGCCAGTAATCGCGCGCTGCCTGTAACTTCAGGGCAGTAAGGTCGGTACTCAGTTGCTGGCTAAATAAACTACCACTGGCAAAGGCGTGCTCTGCTAACATCCGGTTACACCAGCCATGAATAGTTGAAATTGCCGCTTCATCCATCCATTGTGCAGCTAATTCAAGGCGGCGGGCACAGTAAGCATATTCAGCTTCTGAATAATCAGCCAGTAAGGCCGCAAGCACGCCATCTGCGCTTTCGCCGTGGCGAAATGCCTGCGCCGCCTCAGTTAGGCGTAACCGAATACGGTCGCGTAACTCCTGAGTTGCCGCCTCGGTAAAGGTTACGACCAGAATTTCCGGTGGCGTCAATGGCCGTTGATAAGCGTGCGCTTTACCATGACCCAGTACCAGACGTAAATACAGCGCAGCGATGGTAAAAGTTTTACCCGTGCCGGCACTGGCCTCAATTAACCGGTTACCTTTCAGTGGCAGCGTTAACAGCTCAAGCGCTTCCGGCTTTTTCATTCAGCCTCCTCAACCTTACCGGCCTGGGCCACTGCACTTAGCAGTGGCCGGTACAGTTGCTCAGCAAGTCGGACAAAGTCACCGTTACCGGCAAGCTGATGAAAATCAGGAAACAGCCGGTGCAAATAAGGGTTACGCTGAACAATACCCGGATTGAAGTTGTCACCTGTGTAGCGCTTTTCGCATTGTTGCAGAATTTGCTCGCTGCTGAGTTTGCCGGTATCGGTCTGCTGCAGGTATAACATGGCGCACTCTAATTCTAACGGCCACGGTGCCTGATGCGCCTGCAGATAACAGCTCATTACCTGACTAAGCTGTTCAGTCGCGGCCTCAATTGTCAGCTCAGCAAAAGCGATTTCGCCTGCCTGACTCAATACTATGGTCTGACAAGGCCCGAGGGTGTTCGCCAGCAAATGGCTAAGCCAGGGCAACACCAGATGTCGCCATTGATACCTACGTTGTTTAATAATTGCACTGGCGCTAAGTAGCAGCTGACATTGCTGGCCACTGGCGCTTTGTCTTAGCTGACTAAGCCAGTCGTGTAATTCAATGGCCTGATGTTGCCAGTGCACTGCCAACGTCTTTTGACAAATAGGATAAGTTTGCTGCAATTGTTCAAGCCGCCCGGCTAAGGCCATTACCGGTTCAGCTAATTGCCCGGCATGCAAACGGCTTGCCGCCCCCACGCCAAGCTCACCGCGGCGCTGCATTTTCACCAGACAATTGCTGACAGCAGTATCTAATGGCTCGTTATCAGCCAGGGCGTGTTGCACACGGGTGAGTAACTGTTGCTGCAATTGCCAGCGGCTGAGGCCATCTAGCGCAAAAGCTTCGTCGTTTTCACCGGCAACATCAGGTTGGCCAAGCCAGATAGTCAGCCGTTGGGTAAAAAAACTCTTTACCGGATCGCGCATAAAATCGCTAAGCTGGCGCAAGCTTAAAGGCTCACTTGGCTGCCAGTCTCTGAGCATGCCGCCAGTGTCCAATGGGACGCTGTCAGCCAGCCACTCATGTTGGTAACTAAATAACCGCGGCTCGGTCTGATTAAAATAACGTGCACTAAACGGCTGTAGCGGATGTGCTGTAGTCAACTGTGATAACAAGATCGCCTTATCAGGATTGGCAGCACTGACAGCAGGCTGCCAGCACTGGGCCAGATGATCACGTAATTGACCAATCAACATCGACGGTGCCCGTTCGCTGTTATCATGCACACTGCGCCCTATCCAACTGATATAAAGCCGGTCTCGCGCTGACAACAACGCCTCCAGTAATAAGTAGCGGTCGTCCTCGCGGCGCGAACGATCCCCTGGTCGCATATCTGTTTGCATAAGATCAAAGTCCTGCCGTGGCTGCTGGCGCGGAAATGCCCCGTCATTCATGCCGAGTAAACAGATATGCCGGAAGGGTATTGCCCGCATTGGCAGCAAGGTAGCAAATGTCACGCCACCGGATAGAAACCGTTGCTGCACGCCCGGCTGCGATACTAGACTCAACCAGCTTTCAGCAACAATGGGCGCGGGTAACTTAGTGGAAAGTGTCGCTTGCTGGCAGTGACTGAACCAATCATCTAAGGCTTCATTTAATTGCGCCAGCAAAGCTTGTTCATCACTCAGCTGAGGCAGTAAAAAATCTTGTAACATCGCGTTTAACAACTGCTGCCATTGCGCCGGACTATGCGGTTGTTGCAATAATTGCCAGTAGTGTTTCAATTTTGCCAGCAACTGATATAACGGGCCTATCAACGCTGCCTCTAAGCCACTAATCTCTGTATAAGGTTCAATGCCATGCCAGCCTTCTGCTAACTGCTCAGCATCTGACACCGGTCCGGTGGCAAAACCCAGTAACATCCGATCGAGGGCAAACTGCCAGCTGAACTGATGCATGCCACCTGGCAAATCCAGGCTTTGCCGCTGGGTCGCGTCCAACCCCCAGCGAGCTCCTGCAGCTTGCAGCCACTGATGTAGCATAGGTAAAGCAGACTCTTCAATAGCAAAACAGTGGCGCACTGCGGGAACTTCAAGTAAATCCAGAATATCGCTCAGTTGAAAACGGCTTTGTGCTAATCCCATCAGCTGTTCAACCGCTTTAAACATTGGCTGCTCGGTGCCGGGAGGTAAATCAGCAATAGTAAAAGGAATGTAGCGCGGATCGTCCGGCTTTAACGATGCAAATACTGCCTGGATCAGCGGTGCATAACTGGCAATATCAGGCACCATCACCATAATATCGCGCGGTGTCAGACTGTGATCCTGCTCAAACGCCGCTAACAATTGATCATGTAGGATTTCCACTTCACGCATTGCACTGTGTGCCAAATGAAACTGAATAGACTGATCGGTATCTGATATTGCCGGCCAATGTTGCTGACTGTCTTGTACGGGCCTCAAGTCATAAATATCATGTTGCAACATGCCCAGTAAATGGTGGGTGGCAGGTGGCTGAAACAAGTCAATCCGCTGATTAACGAAAAGGTTTTTGTATTGTGCTGTTTCATCAAACTCATCCAGCAACCTGATATAATCACGGCCCTGCCTTCCCCAAGACGCTAACAGTGGCTGAGCGTGCACATGCAATTGCTCTTCGCTGATATCAGTTGGCATCCCCGCTTTATACGGCTGACGATGACGCTCTGCCCTTAGCAACTCCTTTTCACTTATTATGGCTGCCCAATAATGCTGACAAGGGTTATGCACCGCCAGCAGGACCTGACAAAAAGGCGCTATTGCCGCCAGCACCTGCAAACTTTGCTGTGGCATCGCCGAAATACCAAAAATAATTAAGCGTCTGGGGAGTAAGCTGGTTGCTTCAGCTGTTGACAACTTAGCTAATTTATCAATAAAACGCTGGTGTACCTCAGCGCGGCTGTCACCAAGCTGTCGCTCACTGATTCTGCGCTGCAACATTCGCCATAAGGCACTTTGCCACAGTTGTTCTGGTTTGAGGTCTGTCAGATGCCCCCGGGCAGTAACCAGTTTATTCTGGCCTTGTTGCCACAGGTTCAGCCAATCGGCCCGGTACACCTGATACTGATCGTACAGCGCTGCCAGCTGCTCTGCCAGCTGATAGGTTTTAAGTAAGGTTGGGTCATCGGCATAGAAATGTCTCAGAGACTCAAAGCATTGATTCTCTGGTAATTCGGGCAGTAAACTCAGTAAGTGCCAACGCAGCTGCTCCCGGCTGTACGCAGAGCGTTCATTGATTTCTGTCTCGCCCAGTACCTTGCGGTAGAGTCGCCAGATAAAACGGGCAGGCAATTGAACGTCTATTGCACAGGCAATACCGCAGCCGGCTTCTGCAGCGTCAGGTTCATTGGCCAGAGCCAGTTTAAGCCATTGTGCAATACCATTACTTTGCACCAGAATCTGTTCAGATTCCAATGGCATAAGTGGATAGCGTTGCAACCAGTTAACTACCAACGCACGCAATTGCTCCGGGGCATTGGCATGCACCACCAGAAAACCAGGTTGTAATGAGCTAGCCTGCGACATAAAAAGCCTTTGAGGACAACAGGCTGCCACTATAGCTGATTTTACATAGCGATTAAAAGCGGCTTAGCACTGCGCTTTGCTTAGGTTTTTACGGCGATCGTACTCAGCAATCATCAGTTGCATCTGCTGTTCATCATAGGCTTGCAAATTACTTAGGATCATTCGCTTTTCACCACGACCAATTTGCTGGCCCTGTTGAGTCAGCACAAACTGCAGCAGAACATTGCCGCGCTTACCCTCTACCTGTAACGAAGATGCCGCAAGACTGAGTTCCACTTGCGCTGTAGGTAACGTATCAAATGACAAGGCCATACTTTCGTAGATAACTAAAGGGCGCCCGGGATGGATCATGACATTGTGCTGTTGCATCAGCGGCTGCAAAATATGCGGAAAGTTCTGCCCTGAAAATTTCACATAATCACGGATCAGCGGCTCTATTACCGACAAATCATGGCTGGTATCACCCTGCTGTTGTAAAGACAAATACACCTTACCCTGCCTGTCACATATTCGCAGTTCAGCATCATGCTGTTCACAGTGTAACAGGACATCAGCACTTACCATGCCGGCAAAAGTACAGCTGAGCTCTTTGCTAAGGCCATAGTGACTTAGCAAATAAGCAAACAGTAAGTCACCGGGCACACAAAATCTTTTTGCATCGACATCGTGAATGGGATTGAAATCGGTCGCTATTTGTTTGGCGAAGCTGCAGGATTGCAGGCGGCTGAAACTAAAACCTTCGGCAGAACGGGTGACAAAATCGTCTAACAACATCAATAAGGCACTCACTTTTTAGACTTAAGCCAGCAATTCTAACCTAAATTAGCGGTTAAATGGTCCAGCCAGTAATAAATAAGCAATGTTAACTTACTGCTGCAGAGGATACTGAAGTAAAAAAGATGGAAGCAGCATTGCGCCATCAAATCTTTTAAAAAAAACTTGCGTTAATTTCAAACAGCCACTACTGTATATCCATACACTGTATAAATACACAGCTGGAGCAAAGTATGTTAGCAACTGCAATTTTACCTAACCACATTTCAGACACTGCGGGCTTACCTGTTAAGCGAGGCACCGGACGCTTACAACGGCTATCGGCAGCTGTGGCATCGACCAAACCGTTTTATCAGGAACTCGCCACAGCTTCAGCGGCCAACGCAGAGCAATTACTGATTAAATTGTTACAGCGGCATTGCAGCGAAACCGGTTGGATTGTGTTGGTGGCGCCAAAGCAGTTACCATCGAAGGCGCTGGCCGACTACTTACGCCTGCCGGTCGATAAAATACTGGTCATCCATTCTGATGCTATAAAAGACCCGGCGAAAACCTTACATCAGTTATTACATAGCCGCGGTTGCAGGGTGATTGTTAATTTTTGTCAGCCTGGCTCAGACGAGCTCACGTCGCAGTTAAGCCAGTATGCCGCCAGCCAACAGCGTTGGTTTTACCAGTTCAATAACTTGGCTTCGCAGACTCATTAGCACAACAGCGTTAGTGCTGGCATTTAGGGTATACTGCCGGTATTGACGCTTAGTTGTGATGTTTGAGGTACTTTTGAACTGTTATTGTTGCTCCGGCCTGCTTTTCAGCAAATGTTGTCAGCCGTTACTTGAAGGTACCGCCACGGCTGATAGCTGTCTTCAACTGATGCGCTCACGTTACAGTGCCTACTGTAGTAAAAATATTGAGTATATTTTTCAAAGCTATCACCCGGAGCAACGGGAAGCTAATTCAAAAGCTCAGATCGAGGAGTTTGCCGACACAGTACATTTTGTTGGTTTGACTATTTCTGACTGGTCACAAAGCCAGGCCCCCCTCCATGGCGATAGCGGCTCTGTCAGCTTTGTTGCCAGATATATATTCAGTAATAAACTGGAAACCCTGACTGAAAAGTCGCGCTTTACACTAAACGACCGCTGGTACTATTACGACGGAGAAATTGCTGCATCAACAGTTTTGAACATTGGCCGGAATGATCGTTGCCCATGTGGTAGCGGAAAAAAGTTTAAGCAATGCATTGTCCATTTATTATCAGGTAGCATCCTGACTACCCCGAGCTAAGCACCAAATCAAAGAATGAGACAAAGGCTAGATCAAGCAGCCCTATGCTGCATCTGTTGCAACATTTCATACAGTGCAGTTGGATCGGCCTCAGTCCTGTTAACCTCACCACCGTCGCGCCGACGCTTGCTGTGTGCATCTAAGTTCTGAACCACTTCTGAAGCCAATTTAGCTTTATCGTCAGCCAGCACCAGCGGCCCTTCTGCCAGATATTGCTGCATTTTAAGTTGACGTACCCCCCCTGAGTTAAGAGCCTGACTATGTTGGTTTAGCCTGGCAATATCATGCTCTTGCCAGCCGTAGCCTCTTGGCTGAGGCAGTGAAAACCGGGTATACAAATTGGTACTTTCGGCTGCAGATTCTGTTTTTGGTGTCTGAAATTCAGCCATTTCATCAATGGCGGGCGAAAGAAATGCCAGCCACAATGCAAAATCTGCTCTGTGTTGCTGGTTAATTGCTTTGTTAAGCCGGCAATCAAGTTGCCATTCATTGATAATAGTAGTCATAGCAGCTTATCAAATAAGAGATGCTTGGTTTATCGGCAGTTAGCCAAAAAAGTTAAGTAAAATGCTTTACATCAAAAGACAGTTTGGTAATATGCGCGCACTCGTGGAGGGGTTCCCGAGTGGCCAAAGGGATCAGACTGTAAATCTGCCGGCACTGCCTTCGAAGGTTCGAATCCTTCCCCCTCCACCATTTCCTCGTTACCAACACCCTCTATTATTCTTGTGATTCAAATATTCCGCTTAAAATTAATTTGCTTGCTAAACTGCACTATATTTCCGACACTTAGCCTATTCAAGCTAGGGTTAAGGCGCTAATGCAAAATAAGACTTTGGAAAATCAGCGGGTATTGATCGTTGATGACCAACGCGCATTCCAGTTAATGTTTAAGGGCGTGCTTTATTCCATGGGCGCAACTAACGTTGCTTTTGCACCAACGGGTGAGCAAGCGCTGGCTAAATGCAGCAATATTGATTACGACATATTATTTGTCGACTATCATTTAGGCATTGGCAAAAATGGTAAACAGCTACTGGAAGATTTACGCGAGAAGAAACTGCTGAAACCACATAGTATCTTCATGCTGGTTACCGGGGAAAACTCTGTGCCGGTAGTAGTCAGTGCTGTTGAACTTGAACCTGATGACTATCTGGTAAAACCTTTCTCGCAAAGTGTTTTGCGAAGCCGCATAATTCGAATTCAAAAGAAAAAAGTGCAGCTGGCTGAATTATTTCAGGCACTGTATGACAATAATTCTGAACAGGTAACGGAGCTATGTCAGCGGGAAATTGCTGAGGCCGGTCGCTATCAACAATTCTGCAAACGAGTACTTGCTGAAAACTTGATTAAGTTACAACGTTTTAGTGAAGCAGAGCAGGTTTTAAACAGCTGTCTGGAGCAAAGACGAAATGGCTGGGCATTACTGTTGATGGCCAGGGTGTGCTTTGAGCAACAGCGTCTGACAGAAAGTCAGGCGTTGTGCGATGAAGCATTAGAAGAGAATCGCTTGTTTGCTGAAGCTTACGATATTAAGGCGCGTAGTTATCTTGCAGAAGACGACCCTGAACAAGCGTTCAGTTGTATTACAGCCGCCACCGACATTGCTCCATATTCAATGCAACGCCAATATCTCTATATGGATATCGCGCATGCCCTGGAAGATACCAATGCCAAAGTGTTGGCCAGCAAACAGCTGTATGAAATAACCAGGCGTTCGATCCGGCAGGATGTTGTTCACCTACTTAATTATATTCGCAGCATTATTGCTGCAGCGACCCTGAGTGAAGAGCCCCAGCAGCGCAACCGCTATTCTCAGGAAGTCGCTATTGCTCTGCAACGTGCACGTCGCGATGACAGTCTGATCCGGGAAATTGATTTTGATCTTTTTGAAATTTTATGTCAGGCAAGACTCGATTCAGTGAGTGGCCAGCAATTTCAGGCCAAAAAGACCTATGCAGCAGTTGCAGAGCACGCAGAAACCCAGCAACAGGTTCTGCCTGACACGGTATTGTTACTAAACCAGATTGGTGAATTTGAACAGGCAGACAGACTGGCCTCACTAATCGACCCCGAACTTCAGGCAGATCCGGTACTGCAACGTTTGTTGTCAGAACAACAACGCCAGAACCAGTCACAGCAACAACATTTCGCTCAATTGAACAAAGACGGTATCCGCCAGTATAAAGAGGGGCAGCACATGGCAGCACTTGCCTTATTTGAGCAAGCGCTGGAACTGGCACCAATGAATACGGGTTGTGCTTTGAACGTAATTCAAACCAGCTTACAACTACTTAAAACACAAAGTCATGGGCCAGGCGGCAACATGCTGGAACGCTGCAAGAAAGCCTTCAGAATTGTCGATAATATGCCTTTGCCAGAACATCACCGTAAGCGCTACCAGGAGCTACTCAGTCAATTCTCCCAACTTAAACCAGCAAAGCGCCGTAAATAGTACTATTGCATCTAACTTAACGTGGCCAGTTTCTTAATTAGTAATCAATTGTTCTGCCAATTCAGAAACCAGAGCACTTGCGCCAATCCGCATGCTGGCACTGGTAGCCGTAATACCGGTAATTTGTTCGTATAAATCGATTAATTGTAACGCCTGAGCGATAGTTCGTACCCCACCTGACGCTTTAAAGCCAACAGGGCGATCCGCTGCAGCAATTATCGTCAGCATAATCCTTGCCGCCTCCTCGGTGATGCCAACAGCAACTTTGCCAGTTGATGATTTGACAAAGTCGGCGCCGCATTCAATTGCAATCTCAGTCGCTTTGGCAACCTGTTGAGCAGTAATAAGCTCGCCGGACTCAATAATTACTTTCAGACAGGTCGTTGCGCAACAGCGCCGGATTTCAGTTAAGAACTCTCTGACGAGCTGATGATCACCACGCAACAACGCCTGATAAGGCATCACACAATCAATTTCAGTAGCACCCGCTGCCAGAGCTACATTAATTTGCTGGCAAACAGCACTTACCGGCATTTCACCATCAGGAAAATTGACCACTGTAGCGACAGCATATGGTTGCCTGGTGTCAGCTATCAACTGTCTGAGCTGTGGTAAATAATCTGGATAAACGCAGTATGCAGCGATAGGCACGGGAAACTGCGGCTGCTGTTGCAACCAGTCAGCCATCTGCTGAGCATCGTCGTTGTCATTTAATCGGGTAACATCGAGTAATTTAATAAGTTGCAATAAGCGCAATCGGTTAGTCATTGTTAAGCTTCCGTAATTCGTTTACCAGCCAGGCTACAACCGCAATATTGATCCTGTAAAATTTGACTGGCAGAGTAAACCACAACCAATTAAAAATGCAAAAAGTGAAAAAAATATTTTTTATATGGAATTTTTTAATCTCAGGCCAGTCAGAGTTAATAGTTGTAATGTTGTGTTTACTTCTCTCCCTGAAATTAAGTTGTCCTTATTTTATCGCCGGTTATTAGCCGGCGTTTTTTTGTCTGCAGTTTCCCGACTGGTCCGGTGACTAATCAACTAGCTGTTGTTGAAAGTAGTTCAACCAGACCTGAGCTTGCGGATAGTCTGGTACATAGCAGCTCACTGTCTGCCAGAAATGTGGCGAATGGTCCATAACGACGCGATGTGCCAGTTCATGTACCATCACATAGTCACTCACCCAGGTTGGTGCCATCACCAGCCGCCAGTTCAGGCCTATTGCTCCAAAACTGTCACAATACCCCCAACGACGTTGCCATTGGCCTAGTCTCAGCTCCCGATAATTAATCTTCATGGCGTCAGCCCAAACGGACAGACGCTGGTTGAATCTGATTGTTGCTTGTGCCTTTAACCAGCGGTTTAATAACTTGTCATGCCAGGCTGCCAGATTAGTATTGGCTACACGATAACTGACCGCAATCACCAGACTATCGTTTTCCAGCAAGACTTCACTTTTACTTGCTCTGCAAAAAACAACCTTCCGAAGTCTGCCTTCAAACAATATTTCAGCACGCTGTTGCCAGCTAACTGCCGGAGTTTGTGCCTGTTGCCGCAATAAATGCCGTTTTATCCAGAGCTGCTTCGCTGCTATCAGTTGCTGGATCTGTTTAATATTGCAACCAACAGGCGCCCGTACGGTTACCCTGCCCTGACTAACCACAATTGCCAGAGTTTTACGGCGGCTGTAGACAATCTCATAGTCAGATTGTTGATAGTAATCAGCTAATCCCGTCATCACCAACCTGACCCCTGTGGACTTACCGCCTGACAGATTCGCATGTTATGATGCAACCTTGTTCCAGCTTGAGGCAAATTGAACGACATGAAAATAATCTCTTTTAATATTAATGGTATCCGCGCCAGGCTACACCAGTTGCAAGCCCTTATTGATAAACATCAACCCGATATCATTGGCTTGCAGGAAATTAAAGTGCACGATGACGAGTTTCCGATGACCCAGGTGATGGCGATGGGATACCACGTGTACCATTTCGGTCAGAAAGGCCATTATGGCGTAGCTATTTTAAGTAAACAAGCCGCGAAAAACATGCAGTACGGTTTCCCGGGCGATGCTGACGATGCGCAGCGCAGGATGCTAATTGGTCAGTATTCGTTAGCTAATGGCAAAACCCTGACAGTACTTAACGGTTACTTTCCTCAAGGTGAGAACCGCAGCCATCCGACAAAATTTCCGGCTAAAGAAAAATTTTATGCTGACTTACAGCATTATATTGAACAACATCATAACGCTGACGACTATCTGACAGTGATTGGCGATATTAATATTTCACCCCTCGATTTCGATATTGGTATCGGCGAAGCTAATGCCAAACGCTGGTTGCGGGAAGGTAAAACTTCTTTCCTGCCGGAAGAACGGGCATGGCTGCAGCGTCTGAAAGACTGGGGTTTAATAGATACCTATCGTCAACTGTACCCTGAAGATATCAGTCGTTTCAGCTGGTTTGACTATCGTTCTAAAGGCTTTGATGACAATCGGGGGTTGCGAATAGACGTTGTAATGGCAACCCAACCATTGGCTGAACGTTGCACAGAAGCCGGCATAGATTATGAACTTCGTGGCATTGAGCGGCCGTCAGACCATGCACCGGTTTGGTCTGTTTTCAACCTTGAAAAATAGCTACTGACAGTTGCCTGAAATCCTTGTGCGGCCTAAAGCCAGGGCCGCATAAATGTTTTGTCCAGTTGCTTGTAAGCAATGGATAATGTATTCGCCAAATCTAAATAGTTGCGCGGTTCGTTAACCGCCGGTGTTTCCACACCTTGTTCCTGCATCTGCTGGCGAATTTGCCGACACCAACTTACCAGAGCAGGTGGTAAGCGGGTTGAAGAACGGACCCCAAGCCAGTACCAACCTTGCAATGGCAATGACAGAATAAACAACATCATCGCCAGAATTTGCCCGGTAAAACCACTACCCAGCAAGGTTAACTGAAAAAACGCTGTTAATACAGCGAGGCCTGGCAAGTAACGAAACCCAAGACTGGTCAATTGAATAATTTTGTTTTCGGGAAACAGTGAGTTGAGCTCAGGCTTCACCGGCCAGACCATGCTGTACTGGCGCCCTTCTTGCAGCAGTGCAAATAATTTCATTGAAATAGCCCCTAATAAGTACAACGGCCAATGTTAACCTTAGCACAGTTACTATACGATGCGCAGGCTTAGTTGTATCAGTGTAAAGGTCAAGATCAGCAAAAGTGGTAACAGAATTTGTTTAGACACTTAGCTAACTGTTCATTTTGACTTAAATAGCGACAAAATTGACCATGAAAGATTAAAGCAATTTCCAAGCCACATTACATTTCTAATAAAATTATATGCTTATGTAGAAGCCTTCCTGTTACCAACAATCTTACCCACAGAAGCTGTGGACAAGTTTTAGCGCGGAAAAGCTGCGATATCGACTGCTGTCAGCATTTTTATCAACAAAAAAGACTATTTCGGAAAAAATTCATCATTAAGTCATCGTTCTGTCATGTTTAACAAGATAAGCCGGCCTGGCGCCCTTGTATTTCATTCATTCGCTGCAACTAACAGCAGAAAAAAAATTAATATTACGTTAGTATTACCTACATATTTTTGCAGACACCCCTCATATATGATGGTTGTCTTAGGCCTGTGGAAACTTTTTCTATGATTAAAATGTACGGTATCAAAAACTGTGACACTATTAAAAAAGCCAGAAAATGGCTGGAGCAACATCAGCTTGATTATCAGTTTATCGATTACCGGCAGGACGGTCTTAGTGCTGAACGCCTGGCTGCATTCAGCCAGCAACTTGGGTGGCAAAACCTGCTTAATACCCGTGGCACGACGTACCGGGCACTGGATGCTGAAACAAAAGCGAATCTGAACGAACAAGCTGCACTTGCGCTGATGCTGCAACAACCTGCAATGATCAAACGGCCACTGCTGCAACTAAACGAAAGATACATCCTTGGTTTTAGTAATGACATTTATCAACAACTCCTGGAAGACTAAGATGAGCTGGCTTGATCCAAAACAAAACCCGGTATTATCACTGGCGATGGACTTAATGTCCCGCGAGTCCGTTACCCCTCAGGATGCGGGTTGTCAGCCGTTGATGGCTGACAGGTTAGCTGCCATAGGTTTTAATATCGAAATGCTGGAGTTTGCAGACACCCTGAATATGTGGGCCAGACATGGAAGTGGCAAACCATTGTTTTGCTTTGCCGGTCATACCGATGTTGTACCAACAGGGCCTTTGGCACAATGGCATACCCCACCTTTTACCCCCACTATTATTGGTGATAATTTATTCGGCCGTGGCGCTGCTGATATGAAAGGCAGTCTGGCTGCAATGATAGTGGCAACTGAACGCTTTCTCGGACAATACCCTGAACCGGCTTTTAACATTGCTTACTTAATTACCAGCGATGAGGAAGGACCATTTATTAATGGCACCATCCGGGTAGTTGACACACTGGAAGCCCGAAATGAAAAGATAAACTGGTGTTTAGTAGGTGAACCATCAAGTGGTCAGAAACTGGCAGATGTTATCAAAAACGGCCGTCGTGGCTCGTTAACCGGCCATTTAACCGTAACAGGCATTCAGGGGCATGTGGCTTACCCGCATTTAGCCGATAACCCGGTGCACAAAGCGGCTCCGGCGCTGGCCGAGCTGGCAAGTGAGCAATGGGACAATGGCAATGCCTTCTTCCCTGCAACCAGCTTTCAGATTGCTAATATCAATGCCGGCACAGGGGTATCAAACATCGTACCCGGCGAATTAAAAGTGATGTTTAATTTTCGCTACAGCACTGAAGTCACAGCTGAACAATTACAACAACGGGTTTATGCCATGCTGGACAAGTATGGTCTGAATTATCAGTTGGACTGGATATTAAACGGTTTACCTTTTCTTACTGACAGCGGCAATTTAGTTGAGGCCGTCGTGGCGGCTGTTGAGCAGGTGCAGGGCTTTAGTCCAAGGCTCGAAACTACCGGTGGCACCTCAGATGGTCGCTTTATAGCTCCAACCGGTGCACAGGTTGTCGAACTTGGCCCATGTAATGCGACAATTCACAAAGTAAACGAATGTGTGTCAATTCATGACCTGACAATACTGGCTGATATTTATCAGGCGTTACTGCAGCAATTACAGCAAAAACTAACGGCATGAATATCGTAGCCTCAACTGCTGACATTCTGACAGGTCGCAGCCAATCACACCTGACAGAATTGGCAGATGGCCATCTTATTCATCGTCAGATGTGCTCGGCATGGCTGAAACTGCAGCAAGCCGCCGCGTTGGATGGGATGGAAATAAAAATTGTTTCTGCGTTCAGAAGCTTTCAACGTCAGGCAACCATCTGGCAAGCAAAGTGCGACGGCTTGCGCCCGGTTTATAATCTGGCGCAACAGCAGGTAGACATAACAGCCTTAACTGGCCTGGCTAAACTGGATGCTATCTTGTTGTATTCAGCACTACCAGGGGCAAGCAGACATCATTGGGGCACCGAACTGGATGTTTATGATGCCTCTGCGGTGGCAGAAAACTACCAACCACAATTATTGCAGACTGAATATCAGGATACTGGGCCTTTTACCAAATTAAATCAGTGGCTTAGAACAGAGGCCAGCAAGTTCGGTTTCTTCAGGCCCTATAACCAGTATCAAGGTGGCGTGGCAGCTGAACCCTGGCACCTGAGCTATGCCCCTCTTGCCAATCCTTATTTGCAGGCTTTAACTCTGGATACTTTAAAATGTTGCCTGCAACAACATCCGGTAGCCGAACAGCAATGTGTGCTGGCTAATTTAGCGCAACTGTATCAGACTTACGTTATTAATATTTGTGAGGACATCTGATGAACTGGCCGTTATTCTGGGCTCTACTGTTTGGCTTTGGCATGGTCATTGGCAATATCATGCTGGTAAAACACTCTGCGAAAATCAAAATGCCCAGCCTGAAAGATGCGAAAGAAACCCATCCCAGGCCGGTCAACTACAACAACGATGTTACTCACCATCGCTCTGACGCTGAAAAGCGGAATAGCCCTGAGTAAAGCGTTGTAACTGGTCCCGTAAGTTTGGTGGTGTCCCTTTAATGATTAACGTATCAGTGCCAACGTCATACTGAACCCGTTCACCCAATAACTTTTCATCAAAACTAAGCGATAAACCACCACCGGCACCATTAAACTTCACCATTGTTTTCAACTCTTTCACTTCAACCGGAAATTGCTCTGCGACTTCAAGTTGTTGTTCAGTACAGTAATGCAAAAAGCCGTTCTCCTGTTCTGGATCAACTACTGCAGAAAGCTCAGCCAGCACGACATCCTGGCCCGCCTTAGCTCTTTCTTCACAATAATCAAATACCTGACGTCGGGCAGAGGTTTTTTCATTTTGTTCAAACTCGGCCGCGGCAAAATACTCTTCAACTGACGACAATACCTTTTTGCTGTTTTGTCGGGCATCTGTACCTTCAATACAGCCAAGGAAATCAAGAAAAAAGTCTGCGACTTTTCTGCCTGCCCTGCCCCGGATAAAACTAATATAATTTCCGGCGTCAGCATTAACCTTATATTCGGTCAGATCTAAACGGGCAGCTAACTGCATTCTGGCGATATCAAGATGACGGGAGGTTGACAGATCCAGCTGCTCGGTCAGGGCGAAGTGATCTTTACTACCCAGCAGACAAACGAGCAGAAATTCGCTGGCCAGATAACGGTAATGGCCAAGCAGCAGGTACCCTGTTTCAGGTAGCTGGTGCGTGCTTAACTGAGTAATCAATGCATCGGTCATGGCTTTGGCAAAACCAAGATAGTCAGTATCCGCAGTTAGCCAGCTAGCCAGCGCCAGCGGCACGGTTGGATCTTTGTCTTCGGTAAAACTGGCATAACCTTTTGCTGGCTTACCATTATATGCCAGGTGGAGCTGCTCCAGTAAAGTGGCTACAGACCCGTCAGATCCAATTAATTGCTCACGGTAGTGAGCGCTGTGTTCGCCATTGGCTGAAAGATCGATATAGTTAATAGCTAAATGCAACACATCCACGGACATAATTTTTCCTGTTTTAACTGAAATCTGATACTATTCTTTAGTTTGAAAATCATCTTAATCTGAGTGACGCATGCCCATTGTATCAAAGTATTCAACCGCACAAATTGAAAATCTGGTAAATCAGTTACTGGATACCTTTCACACTAACAATGCTACTACTGAATTAAGTCTGATGTGTTTAGGTAATGCGGTCAGTCACGTGATTAACAGCAGTGTGCCAGCAGCGCAACGTGCTGCTGTTGCCAGCCACTTTAGTCAGGCACTAGCTGACGCCATTAACCATAAAAGTAACTAATCCCGAATGGTTATTGAACAAAACTTATCGCTGGTAAAGAAAGTCAACCGGCTGCTCAGCTGGGGTCATTGGTTCAGCTTTTTCAATATATTACTGGCATTGGCCGTTACCAGCGTTTACTGGTTATCTGAACCATCACCAGAGTCGGCTCTGGGGTGGTTGTACTTACTATGCTATTGGCTTGGCCATACAGCATTTCTTTGCTTTATGTTCTTCATAATAACCGTATTCCCGCTTTCATTAGTTTTTCCATATCAAAAGCATGTGCGGGGGTTAGCGGCATTGCTTGCTACAGTTGGTATGGTAGTGCTGATCTTCGATGCCTACGTTTATTCAAACCTTGGTTATCATATCGGCAGCACTTCCTGGGACCAGACTATAGCTTTGCTCCGGCAGCAAGTTGTCACAAACTTGCGAAACTTTGTACTGATCGTAAGCGTCGTTGCCGCTATTCTGATAGCAATAGAACTGATAATTGGTAATTACTGCTGGAAAAAAATTGCCAGACTAAAACAAAGCCGCGCCAGTAAACCCTTGTTAGCTATTTTTATTGGCAGCTTTGTACTTAGTCATATTATCCACATTTATGCTGATGCCCGGTTAAAATGGGATGTGACAAAACTGGATAATGTTTTACCTTTTTCCTACCCTGCTACGGCTAAAACTTTTCTTGCAAGATATCAGTTAGTTGATTTAGCACAGCGGGCGCAGCGTCAAGCTGATCGACTAAGTATATCGAATCCGGAACTGAATCTTCGCCAGTTACAATGTGCCGTTACCCCCGCTGAGCCGGTATTAGTAATTATTGCTGCACAGCTGTCTCCTAAGATGGGTCAGTTTATGGGCAAGCAGGGATTACGCAGTCACGACCAGCATTTTGCGCCCAACAATGATACGGAAGCACTACTACAATTGTTGTATGGTCAATTCATGTTAACGGCTGACAGTAAGCATCAGCTGCTACAGCCACCAGCATTTCTTCAGCAGTTACCACCGAATACTATGCGGATCCATAGCAAGTCAGACGTGATCAAAAGCCAACTGCCCTGGCTGGCCAGTAACCAGGCAGCAACAGGTGCTGCAATCAACATCATATTTGATGATTCACCACATACTAACTGGCACGACTATCAACAATATAATCGTATAGTGTTACTGCCCCTTACCAGTTTAGAAACAAATTTTGTGTTGGCTCCGGTCAGCGCCATGATCCACTGGCCCGAGCTTACAGAGCGTTTAAAACAGCATAACTCAATGCATCTCGATTTATTACCTACCTTGCTAAGTTCAGCTGGTTGCAGCACTGAAAGTAGTTGGCTGGGCGATAATTTGTTGCAAAGTCAAACGCTTCCTAAACTAGGTATAAGCCAGCAAGACATCGTCAGTATAAGAAAAGATAAAATGGTGGTGTTGCGCCAGGATGGTAGTTATGGCGTTTGGTCAGCAGGCACCTTAGTGCCTTTGAACGAAAAACTTGATACGCCAATGCTGACAGACGCCTTAAAGAGACTCGAGCCAGCAAACCAATAGTACTGTCTATTGCAGGGTTTTAGACGCTTTTATCTTCGGCCTCTTCCCTGCAAGCTCTAACTCTGCCAGATGAAACAAATTAGTAAATACAATTGGCGGGGCCGGCTCACTGAAGCGTTCCACATAAGCTATCTGCGCATCTTTAACCATCTGCTGACACAATTGGTCATACTGGCTGTAACCATCGTAAGAGTACGGCTCATTTAATTCAGCTAAACCCGTCTCACGCTGTTTACGCATAAACCAGTTTAATAAGAATTCGTATTGTTTTATGTCTAACCATTGTCGACAGTCCATCGGCTTTCCTATATTTACTGCGATAACCTGGTTGAACCGTTTCAACCGATCTCATCATCTATATTCCAGATTAAGTTAAACAGTATTATTTGCTTTATATACTAATGTGAATCGTTATTATCTAACAACATCATTAGGAGTCTGCAACATGATTAAAACAATTACTTTCGCGCTAATGCACTTCACTATCGCTTTTGGAGTCACTTACGCAATAACCGGCGATCTGGTTCTCGGTGGCCTGGTCGCGGTAATAGAGCCCGCCGCCAACACAGTCGCGTATTTTTTTCACGAAAAAATTTGGCAGCGGTTACAGCAAGATAGACCCGTCAGACATTCAGTGCCAAAACGTAGCCGCACGTTAGTGCAATTATAGCTGCATTCCATGCAGCAGCTGACCTAAATAAGCTCTGCAGCAAGCTGCAAAAGCAGTTACAATACGCCATTAGCAAGATGAACCTGGATAAACAATGATTGCACTGGGCACCCTCAATACCTTAACCGTGAAAAAGCAGGTTAAATTTGGTTTTTACCTTGACGGATTAAGTTGGGGAGAAATACTGTTGCCCAATAATGTGGCACCAGCCGGATTGGAAATTGGTCAGGAACTGCCGGTTTTTCTTTATCTCGACTCTGAAGATCAGCTTATTGCCACCACTGAGAAACCGGCAATTATGGTCGGTCAGGTTGCAATGTTGCCTGTGGTAGCAGTGACCAAAGTTGGTGCATTTTTAAACTGGGGTCTGAAGAAAGATTTACTGGTACCTTTTAGTGAACAACAAATTCCACTAAAGGAAGGACAGAAATATCTGGTTTACTGTTATGTTGACCTCAGTACCCGGATTGTCGCTTCCACTAAGTTAGACCGACATCTGCACAAAACGGAGCCACACTACAACCCAGGAGATAAGGTCGATATTATTGTCAGCGAACAAACCGATATTGGTTATAAAGCGGTAGTAAACCAGCAGCATTGGGGTGTACTTTACAAAAATGAAGTTTTCAAGCCACTTCGGCGCGGAGACAAACACACTGCGTACATTGTTAAAGTCAGGGAAGATGGCAAAATAGACTTGCGATTAACTGCGACAACCTATAAGCAGGCGCTGGAGTTGACAGAACAGGTCCTGAACAAATTGAAACAAAATGGCGGCAAACTCGCATTAACCGATAAAAGTTCACCAGAACTTATCTACGAAACATTCGGTGTGAGCAAAAAAGCTTATAAACAAGCCATTGGTACGCTTTATAAAAATAAAAAAATCGTAATATTAGATGCCGGCATCATGTTAGTTGGCAGCTAAACTTCCTTTGACAGACAGAATGGCAAAAATACAGCCCGCGATAAACTGGCTGCTCGATGTGTTTCAACGCCATTCAGGGCTGATGGCAGTGTTGGCTTTTGTCTCTGGGATTGCCAGTTATGTTCTTGTCGATCGTAAAGAATCCATTGCCCAGTTTATCGCGGCTTTTATGTTGGCCAGCTGGGTGTTATTGGTTGCCGACAATTGGCTCAGAACAAGTTTAGAGCGCAGTTTTGGCTGGAATATATCTCCGATAGTGATTCGGTTTCTAACCCAGTTAGTGCATCAGGAAAGTTTATTTTTTGCTTTACCTTTTTTTCTGGCAGTAACCAGTTGGGATCACGGTCAGGCAGTATTCACCAGTTTACTGCTGTTGTGTGCATTGGTGTCTATTATCGACCCGCTCTACTATAAATACCTGGCCACTCGTTACGCACTTTTTGTTGCATTTCACACCCTGGCATTATTTGTGGTAATGCTGGTGGTTCTGCCATTGCTTTTGCAGCTAACAACCCAGCAAAGCCTGATTGCAGCAATTGTCGCCGCGATGCTTTTTAGCTTACCCAGTATGGTACGGGTATTACCACCAGGGCGCTGGTGGCGGCTGCCTATGTTGATTGGGATGCTCTGCCTGATGGCATTTACCCTATGGCAATTGCGAAGTTGGGTTCCCCCTGCCGGCATAAGGCTAACCGATATTGCAATCTCTTATCAGGTTGATGAAGAGCAGCGACGTGCCGGGGCTAACATCGAGCACCTTGACGTAGCAGATTTACAAAATGGACTATATGCCTGGACCGCGGTGCGGGCGCCAAGGGGACTTAGAGAACAAATTCATCATGTCTGGTTGCTGAATGGCAAGGAAGTTGACCGGATTGTGCTGGATATTCGCGGTGGCCGGGAGGCCGGCTACCGGGCCTGGAGCCATAAACTGGTGTTTCCGCCTTACCCTGCCGGCAACTGGCAGGTTCAGGTGGTAACTGAGTCCGGCCGTTTGGTAGGACTGACCCGTTTTACCGTGACAAAAAACAATCAAACCTGATGAAAATAGCGTCATGCGAACGCTTGATTGACGTTACAGCTCGGTTGAGTTTAGATAAGCTGTCGGCAATAAAAAAGGGCCTGACGGCCCTTTTCAAATAATTAATCTTTAAGACGATTAAATTCCTGCTCTGCCTGGTCACGGCTCATGCCATAACGCTCCTGCATCTTACCGCAGAACTTTTCGAAACTGCCATCAACCTGTTGGATATCATCGTCAGTCAGCTTGCCCCATTTCTCTTTCACAGAGCCTGTTATCTGACGCCATTTGCCTTCTGCAATATCACTATTCATAATTATTCTCCGTTGAATTATCGAACAAAAGCTTTGCCGCAGTCGTTGTAGTAACACAGATACTGCGCCAACCACATTATAAATAAAGCAATGCCCGTACCAACTTAGAAAGAAAAATTAAGCGCTTGATTTAACTAAACTAAAACATATACACTTGATTTAATGTTAATTCAACATTAAAAATTAAGCACAATTTACCGGCCTGTCTGAAAAAAATGCAGGTTAAGGTATCGGCGTTATAATGCTAACTAACATACGCTACGATTATCCGGCTTCGACAGGACCATATGCACTGCACTGGTCGCGCGCTCCATAAAGCCACCTTCGCAATAACATAAATAAAAATGCCACAGGCGGATGAAGTTATCGTCATAACCTAATTGATGCACAGCATCCCGCTGATGCATAAAATTATCACACCATAACTTCAGGGTCTTAGCGTAATCAAAACCAATATCCTGAACCTGACGGATCACCAAATCAGTTTTACGACTTACTGCGCTGGCCATCCGACTGATAGACGGTAAGCACCCTCCCGGGAAAACATAACGCTTAATAAAATCAACTTCCCGCACATATTGCTGATAACGTTGGTCGACAATGGTGATAGCCTGTAACACCATTAAGCCATCGGGTTTCAGCAAACTGGCACACTTCTGAAAATATTCATCCAGATAATTATCGCCGACAGCTTCAATCATCTCGATAGAGACTAGTTTATCGAACTGACCGCTTAGATCACGATAGTCTTCAAACAACAATGTTATCTGATCCTGCAGACCTAAGGCTTCAACCTTCGCCTTTGCAAATGCCAGCTGCTCGGCTGAGATCGTGGTTGTTGTTACCTTACAGCCATAATTCTGAGCAGCGTAAATTGCCATGCCTCCCCAACCTGTGCCAATTTCAACCAGATGATCATCTGGCTTGAGCTGCAGTTTGTCACAGATTTGCTTTAGTTTGTGCTGCTGTGCAGAGGCCAAATCTGCCGTCTCAGATGGGAAAACAGCACTGGAGTACATCATACTGTCATCCAGAAACAGCTGATACATCTCGTTGCCGAGATCATAGTGAGCAGCAATGTTCTTTTTAGCCTGCACTTTAGAATTACTGTTACGCCAATTCAGGGCTTTCAAAAATGGCCTGCTCAATCTCGACCAGGTAGAATCCATTTTATCCAAAAGGGGCAGGTTACGGCCAAAAATTCGTACCAGGGCGGTCAGGTTGTCACAGCGCCAGTACCCTTCGATATAGGCTTCACCGCCCCCAACTGAACCGGCAAGCACCAGTTTCTGGTAGAAGCCGGGATCTAGCACGGTTAATGTGACTTTTAAGTCACTGCCCGCTTCTCCCAGCTGAAATCTTTGGTCTCCTTCAATCAGGGTTATATCTCCCTGTTTAAGTTGCCCCAAAAAAGTCAGGGTAAATTTCCGGCACAGCCGGTCAAACCAACCCAAATTTGCAAACACCGCCTGATCGGTAAGCGATAAACTCATAACTACTGTTCCCTGGATTTTGGATGTTGATGCAGCGGCACACCCTTTAAATAAAGTTTTAATGCCTGCCAGTATATGCGCCACATTACCTGTACGTTTTGCCATGGATGGCGGATCAGGATCCGCTGCCGGTTAGCTTTACTCAGTTCGAAGCGCTTTAACTTAATCCAGGCACTGAACACGGCCTGCTGCTGCTTAAGATTCGTTATACTGCAGTACAGTTCATTTGCTGGTTCAGGTATCTGCCAACGATATTGCATATCAATAGGGTTGAATGGCGACACGTGAAAGGCTTTATCGTGCTGATAGAAGCCTGGTTGGGTAGTATCTGTATCAATGGTCTGTAAGTAGTAATGGCGCTCATTCCAGGGGGTATTACTGACTTCAGCCAGCAAATAGCAAAATACCCCATTTTGGTCATAACAGTAATAAAGGGTAATGGGGCTGAAGTAATAACCCCAGTTGGCCAGCGGTGTCAGTAAACAAACCCGGGAAATCTGCTTGGCACCACCTAACTGTTGCACTTTATCCTGCACAGCCAGCAACAACACCTCATTACCCGCCAGATAGTCCCGGCGCCGATAACTAAGGGCCCCAAACCCTTCATGTTTAATCCCAACCTGCGATAAACTTGCCGGCGTCAATACGTCACAGTCAAGCCAGTAAGCATTAAAGGAATAGTTAAAACCATGCACCTTTGGCACAAAACGTTTGTGACCAACTTCACCACAATATACTGCATGTCCGGCTTGCATTAATAATTGATCCCAAACATGGCCGCAATATCAACTGCACTTCTGGCGCCATCTTCATGAAAACCGTTATACCAGTATGCGCCGCAGAAATAACTATGATTCTGACCGTTGATAACATTGCGCTGCAACTGAGCCGTCATGGTCATCATATTATAAACCGGATGAGCATATTGATATGTTCCAAGAATTTTATCGCTGGCAATAGCAGCAGTATTATTCAACGTAACACAAAACGTAACGGGAGCATCCAGTCGCTGCAAGATATTCATGTTGTAAGTTAAGGTTGCACGGCTGCGCTCTGTTGCATCCAAATTGTAATTCCATGACGCCCAGGCAGCACGACGTTTCGGCAACAAGCTGGTATCAGTATGCAAAACCACTTCGTTCTGCTGATAAGCGATAGCACCTAATATTGATTGCTCCTCTGTCGTTGCGTTGTCAGCCAACAATGCCAGGGCCTGATCACTGTGACAGGCAAATATGACTTTATCAAATTGCTCACAATCTCCGTTGGCAAAATTTATAGTAACTCCCTGCTCATCACGGACGACAGATGAGATATTTTGCGACAATCTCAGGTTAGCTGTACCCAATCTGCTTAACAGCGCGTCGATATATCGCTTCGATCCACCCTTTATAACAGCCCATTGCGGCCGATCTGTAATATTAAGCAGGCCATGATTATTGAAAAAACGCAGGAAAAAACGTACCGGAAACGACGGCATCTCGGTTAAACCAGCAGACCAGATAGCGGCCCCCATCGGCATTAAATAATTGTCCCGCATACCAGTACCAAACTTATACTTTTGCAGGAACTCCCCCAGTTTTAAGTCCAGATCCGGGTGCTCTTGTGCAACTAATTGCTTGCCTAGTTTATTAAAACGGACAATATCCCGTAACATTCGCCAGAAGGAAGGCCGCAACAAGTTACGTTTCTGAGCAAAAAGACTGGCAAAAGTATTACCGTTATATTCAAGGTTCTGGTGTGAATTTTTGACTGAAAAACTCATCTCTGTATCCAGTTTGTCCACAGCTAAATCAGCTATAAATTTATTGAATACAGGATAAGTCCAGTCGTTAAATACGATAAAACCGGTGTCAATTGCATACGTAGTGCCTGCGACATTAACATCAACAGTGGCAGTGTGGCCACCCAGGTAATCATTTGCTTCAAAAAGAGTTACATCATGTTCCTGCTGTAATAAATACCAGCTGAGCATTCCGGATATGCCCCCGCCAATTACTGCTATACGCATTCACGATTCCTTAATCAGGCTTTTGCCATTCTGTGTTTTACATGAGTTGTCGCCCAACCGAGTATGGGTAAATGCTGGTAAACCAACTCGGTCAGATCATAAAAATCCCGGTGATAATAGATGCGCTGGCCACGCCAACGCAGCTCTGTACAGCCGTGGACCTCAATTGATTTTCCCTTGCCAATTGCCGGATGTGACAACGTCATAATCCAGCTGATAAAACTTAGCTGCTCAGCGTCTGTCTGGCTTACCGGCTCAAATTTACAATATGTCAGTCGCTGATAGGCATGAGAAAAATAGGCAGTCAGATTCGGCCGGCCAGTTATCTGGTGTACCGGGTCCACAAAGGTAACGTCTTCCGTATAAATATCTGCCAGCCGGTCTAAGCCATCATGCGACAATGCATTATAGAACTGCAGAAACCTTGCTAATTTATTTTCAGCACTTTCATTCATCTGACTTTTTAACCTCTGTAAATAGCGCAAGGGTGATTTTACGGGCTTCATTGTGGTCAACTATTGCCGGCCAGTAATTAGAGGGTGTTGATTTTTTATGTGGCCAGTGGATTTCTTTATTATCTGATTGTGCCAGCTCAGGCATAAACTGTCGGATAAACTTACCTTGTGGGTCAAAACGTTCACTTTGTGTGACTGGATTGAATATCCGGAAATACGGTGCGGCATCAGTACCGGTTGACGCGGCCCACTGCCAGCCACCATTATTTGCTGCAAACTCACCGTCTATTAACTTCGACATAAAATATTGCTCGCCCCAGCGCCAGTCAATCTGTAAATCTTTAACTAAAAAACTTGCGGTGATCATTCTGAGCCGATTGTGCATCCACCCCGTCTGATTCAACTGGCGCATGGCCGCATCAACTATCGGGTAACCGGTTTTACCTTCACACCAGGCTTCAAATAACTTTTTGTTGTTACGCCAACGGATGGCAGCAGTATCAGCCTGAAATGGCTTGTGTTTAATTAACGCCGGATAAGCAACCAGAATATGCTTATAGAACTCACGCCATATCAGCTCAGACAACCAGACACTGGCGCCACTTTTCTCCTGCTCCAACGCAGGCCTGGCTTCCATTTGTAAGCGGTTAACGCATTGATGTGCAGACAAAACACCGCACGCAAGATAAGCTGATAAACCCGACGTGCCTTTAACAGCGGGAAAGTCACGATCGTTGTTATAATCTGCAACGTGTTGCTGACAGAATTCGCGCATAATCTCCAGCACCTGTTGCTCGGCCACTGGCCACTTTACAGAACTGTCATCGCCATCAATCATTGCCGGAAAGCTAAGGTGCCCTGCCAGATCGTGAACATTAAATAGCATTGTGCTCTTTGCTTTTGGAAAACAACGAACCTCCTGCTCATGTAACCTGGCTAACCAGTTACGTTTAAAAGGGGTAAAGACTTTGTAGGTGTCCCCGTTCTGAGTAAGAATACTGCCAGGTGGCATAATACACAGCCGGTCATACCAATTTACTGTAACCCCTGCATCTTGTAGTTGCTGACTTATAATTTTGTCGCGATGTTGCTCGCGTAGTTCATATTCAGTCTGGCCATACAACGCTATCATGCCAGCGTCTGTTAACTGCCTGAATATGTTCATGCAATCTTCATAGTTTCCGGCTTCTAATGCCAGCAGTGCTATGTTTTGATCGTTAAGCTCTTTCTGCATCTGCGCAACCCTGCGCCGGATAAAGTCTTGTTTCAGCGGTGCCATATGATGCTGCTGCCAGGTTTCGGGTGTAGCAATAAACAATGCTATCACCGCACTTTCAGGCTCGGCATGTGCGGCTGCGGCTGCATTATAAAGCGCTGCATTATCGTATGACCGCAAGTCATTCCGCAGCCAAACGACGTGAAATGATGTTTTTTTTGCCATATCAGGCTCGCAATCCTAATTGTTCCGGATAAGGACTCAAATACCGTTGCGCTGCAACATATTGATTTGGATACTGACGTAGATAATGTGCTAACAGAGTCAGTGGAGACATAAGCGGTAAGTAGCCCTGGCGGTAGCGATGAATTAAATCAGTCAGCTCATGTTTTTCAGCCTGACTTAAAGATTTTTTCAAAAAGCCCTGCAAATGCTGCAACACATTTGCATGCTGCTTTCTGCTGGCAATATTTTTCAGCGCCTGCATCAAGTCTGTCAGGTAACGTAACGATAACTCTGCGGCGTCAAATAGTTTTGCACTGGCAACCAGACGGCCCAGTTCCCTATAAGCTACCGGGCTGTGTGCCATAACCAAAAACTTATAGCGGCTATGAAAATTTACCAGCTTGGCTGTGCTGAAACCGTCCAGCATCTGCTGTTGGTAATCATAACAAGCATATATCCGGGTGATGAAGTTCTCACGAAGTGCAGGGTCAAGTAACCTGCCATCCTCTTCAACCGGTAACCAGGGAAAATGATGCATAAGTTGGCGGGTGAAAATACCCACACCAATTTTGCCCAGTTGCTGACCAGCATCGTCATATAACCTGACCCGCTCCATGCCGCAACTAGGCGACTTGGCACACACTACGTAGCCACTTAGACTTGCAAGCCCGGGAAGCAATTTTTCAGTATAAGCTAGCATCTGTGAAGTATGGTCAACGGCAGGATCCCTGCTTTGCACCAGTCTGATATTATGTTGCTCGTCGCGCTGCAACCTTATAGCCGGTCTCGGAACGCCAAGACCAATAGCTTGCTCAGGACATACTGCAACAAATTGCACCAGCGGTTTTAATTGTTGCAGACAAAAAGTCGATGCTTTGTGACCACCATCGAACCGCACTGGCTCGCCTAATACACAGGCACTGATGCCAATTTTGATTGTCATACGCCGCAAGCTCTGAACATGTAATACTTTACCCTGAATTCTTGTTGAAACACGATGATTTATCTACAACGGTAGTGAACCCTTTTCTTTACAGGTGAAGCCAGTCTGCGGATCAGTTTATTGCTGAAAATTTACTACTAAAAATGCGCAAAAAAAAACGACAATTACCAGCGTGGTAACTATCGTTTTTTTAATGCTTTTGAATATTCAGGCTGCCAATACCCAAAACCATAGCAACAGTGACAATGTCAATTAACCGCTAACATTAACATTAGCAATGGCTGTTGACGATAATCAGGTTTTACTGGTGCCGGTTTCAACCCGGGATTTTAACTTCTGACCCGGCCGGAACGTTACCACACAGCGGGCAGAAATCGGTATATCCTCCCCGGTTTTGGGGTTTCGACCGGGTCGTTCATTTTTAACCCGTAAGTCAAAGTTACCAAAGCCAGATAACTTTACTTGTTCACCCGCTTCCAGCGCGGTACGAATTTCTTCAAAAAAAGCTTCTACTATTAATTTAGCATCACGTTTGCTAACGCCAAACTTGGTAAACAACCGTTCTGCTAGATCAGCTTTGGTAAGCGCCATTCTTAATCCCTCAACGTTGCGTCGAATTCGTCTTTAAGCACGTTAACCACTTGATTTACAACTACTTGGATATCTTTATCCTCAAGGGTACGTGTTTTATCCTGCAAGGTCAGCGCAATAGCAAGTGACTTATAACCGTCTGCCACACCCTGTCCGGTATATACGTCAAACAATTTTAGGTCAACCAATTGATTTACGCCAACTTTTTTTATACTAGCAGCAATATCAGCAAAACGCACATCCGATTTAACTACGACCGCCAGATCACGACGGTTGGCCGGATATTTTGATAAATCTTCAGCTTCAACAATAGCACGCTGTCCAAGCGCCGCCAGTTCCAGCTCAAATAAATACGCTTTACCTTTAATACCCAGTTTCCGCTCTGCTTCCGGATGCAGTGCCCCAAGGTAACCAACTACCTTACCAGCACGGATAACCTGAGTGGTCTGCCCGGGATGCAATGCACTGTGCTCAGCCTGGCTATAAGCAAACTCTGCTGGTACAGAGGTAACACTGAGTAACGCCTCAACATCACCTTTTACATCATAAAAATCAGCTGCCCGCTCAGCTATTGCCCAATGTTCGTTACTTAACGAGCCAACAACCAGACCGCCAATCACTTCAACCTGGCGTACCCCACCCTCTGCTGATGCGTCCGGAATAAACTTGAGACCATATTCAAAAAAACGCAGCCGTGTCTGTTGCCGGTTCTGGTTATGCTGCGCAGCCTGAATTAAACCGGGCCATAAATTAAGCCGCATCGCCGACATATCTGCCGAAATCGGATTGGGTAGAATCATTGCCTGCTGGCCCGGAAACAAAATTTGCTGCACTTTAGGGTCAACAAAGCTATAAGTAATAGCTTCCTGATAACCACGGTCGACTAACAGCTCACGCATCCGCTGCACACTTAACGCAGCTTCGCTGAACTTGCGCATACTCAATGCCGCTTGCGGTGCAACGTTCGGTATGTTGTTGTAACCGTAAACCCTGGCGATTTCCTCAATCAGATCTTCACTGATCTGAATATCAAACCGGTAACCTGGTACCGTTACAGCCCAGCCATCAACGGTGTCAGTAACGGTTAATCCCAGGCGGGTCAATATGTCAGTGACTTCCGCTTTAGCGATTGGATGGCCTAACAGACGTAATAGCTTAGCTTCAGATAAACGGATTTCAGCTTGCTTTGGTAAGTGCTCCGGTGCGACGGCTTCTACTACTGGTCCGGCTTTACCACCCACGATTTGCAGCAATAATGCGGTAGCACGCTCGATGGCAGTGCGTTGTAGTTCAGGGTCAACACCCCGTTCATAGCGGTGTGATGCGTCAGTATGCAGTCCGTACTGGCGGGCTTTACCGGCAATGGCCAGCGGTGAGAAGAAAGCACTTTCCAGAAAGATATGTTTGGTTTTGCCAGTAACGCCGCTTTGCATGCCACCAAAGATACCGGCCATTGCCAGTGCTTTTTCACTATCGGCAATTAGCAGGGTATTCGCTTTTAACTCAACTTCAGTTTCATCCAGTAAGACCAACTTTTCGCCATCACGAGCAAAACGAACATCGATATCACCTGTAAGTTCATCTAAATCGAACGCATGCATCGGATGACCTAACTCCAATAGCACGTAATTAGTTACATCTACCACAGGGTCAATACTGCGCACACCACTGCGACGCAATTTTTCGGTTAACCACAATGGGCTGCTCTGGCTAAGATCGACATCTTTAATAACCCGCCCTAAATAACGAGGACAGGCCTCTGCGGCTGACAGTTTAATTGCCTTTTGGTCGCTAACCGTTGGCTCTACTGCTGTCATTTCTGGCTGACATACTGACAGTTTATTTAACACCCCAACTTCGCGGGCCAGGCCTTTAATACCCAGGCAGTCAGCCCGGTTTGGTGTTAAATCGACTTCTATTGTATGGTCATCCAGTTCCAGATATTGCCGGATATCAATACCTACCGGTGCATCAGCCGGCAATTCCATGATGCCGTCAGAATCATCTGCCATACCCAGTTCAGAGAATGAGCACAACATACCATTTGATGACTGACCGCGCAGCTTGGCTTTTTTAATGACAAAATCACCAGGTAGCACAGCACCCACTTTTGCCACCGCTACTTTTAAACCCAGGCAGCAGTTCTTTGCGCCACAGACAATATCCAGTAATTCCGGCTGACCTACATTGACCTGAGTCACCTGTAATTTATCGGCATCGGGATGAGGGCCACAGGCCACAACTTCACCCACTACCACGCCGGTAAATACGCCAGCAACAGGCTCAATACCATCGACTTCCAGACCAGCCATCGACAACTGTTCAGATAAGGTTGCAGTATCAATCGCCGGATTAACCCACTGCCGTAACCATGCTTCACTAAATTTCATACCTGGAATACTCCGCTTATCTGAACTGCTTTAAAAAGCGTAAATCGTTTTCGAAAAAGGATCTGAGATCGGTCACGCCGTAGCGCAACATAGTCAGCCGCTCCACACCCATACCAAAAGCAAAGCCACTGTATACCTCAGGATCAATCCCGACTGAGCGCAGCACGTTGGGATGCACCATGCCACAGCCCAGTACTTCCAACCATTTACCGTTTTTACCCATCACATCGACTTCTGCCGATGGTTCAGTAAAAGGAAAAAATGACGGTCGGAACCGCACCTGCAAGTCCTCCTCAAAGAAATTCTGCAAAAAGTCATGCAAAATGCCTTTGAGCTCAGTGAAACTGACATTTTTATCAACCATTAACCCTTCTACCTGATGAAACATCGGAGTATGGGTCTGATCGTAGTCGTTGCGATATACGCGCCCAGGCGAAATAATCCGCAGTGGCGGTTGTTGTTGCTCCATCGTCCGGATTTGAACACCTGAGGTCTGGGTACGCAGCATCAGCTTAGGGTTAAAATAAAAGGTATCATGATCAGCCCGCGCCGGGTGATGCTCTGGAATATTTAACGCATCAAAATTATGAAAATCATCTTCAATTTCCGGACCGTGTTTAACTGCAAAGCCTAATTCAGTAAAAAAGCTCTCAATCCGGGCAATGGTCCGGGTAACCGGATGCAGGCCACCATCGTCCAGTTTGCGACCTGGTAAGGTCACATCAATCTGCTCCTGCGCCAGCTTGGCGGCCAGTTGCGTCTGTTGCAGTTGATCCCGCTTCTGATTTAGCGCGTCCTGTACCTGCTGTTTAAGTTCATTGATTTGCTGGCCGGCAATTTTACGCTGTTCAGGATCCATCGCCCCTAATGATTTCAGCAGTTCCGTTATACTGCCTTTTTTACCCATAAAGGTTACGCGAACCTCGTCCAGTGCCGCTATGTCTGGTGCAGCAGCAACAGCTTGCAGTGCATTGTCTAATATTGCAGTCAGATTCATCTTTGTCCTCAAAGCAGCCAAGATAGTCAGTCAGATTAAAACCGCTAATGATACACCAAAACAGCAATCAGATCGCAGTGCCAAACCGGCTTTTTTCAGTAAAAATAACGCTTAAGCCGCTAAAGAAGAATAGATTTAATAAAAGGAATGGTTAACTTACGTTGATGGACAATCGAAGCTTTATCGAGCTGATCTAATATTGATACCAGGGAACGAATGTCTCGCTCATAGCGGTTTAGCAAAAAACGGGCAACATCATCCCCCAGCTCCATGCCACGTTGATGGGCTTTTTGTTGTATTAGCTTCTGCTTGTCTTCATCTGTTAATAATCGTAGCTGCAAACTCTGGCAGGCATGCAGCCTGGACACAAGATCAGCTAAGGTAAAACCCAACCGGGCGGGCGTCTGATTAGCAACAATAACTAAGGCTTTACCCTGTTCAACCATCCGGTTATACAAATCAAACACCGCAATCTGCCAACTGAGATCATCCGCTATTGCCTGAATATTATCCAGACATACGACATCCAGTTGTTCCAGGTCATCAAGCAAACGCGGGCTTAGCTGCTGATAATCCTGCAACGCCAGCAACTGGCTGGTTAAACCATGTTCCTGCGCATAAATACACGACGCGTAAAGCAAATGCGACTTGCCACTGCCACTGGCGCCAAACAAATACAATGGTGGCTGACCGGCAGGACTCTGCAGATAGCGCTTTACCACACTTACAGCTTCAGTTTGACCTGCAGCATAAAAGCTATCAAGCGTTTCATCTTCTGGTAGCGTTACCGCCAGGGTATATTGCAGTGGTTGCATCTAGCGTCTGATAAACATATATCTGACGTCGGCCGGGGATTCCGGACTCAGCTCAACAGCAGGTTCAAATCGTTCATCAATTGCTGTAACAGTTCTGTTACCACTAGTGTCATCTGACAAGGTTAATGCCGGTTCCCATCGCAAAATCCGGGTAAGCTGTGCAAGTTCTATTTGCAAATCAACTGCGAAGCGCGCTTCATTCTCCGAAAATTCACTAAGTGTCACTGCGGCCACACCCAGTACACGGTTTAATAACCTTTCTACCGCTACTACATCAGCCAGACTTTGCAGATTCTCAACCGCCAGCTGATAAGTACTGTGTTCCGAGTTCAGTAGCACAGCCTGCTCCGCAGCCAACTCGCGGGTTAAAGCCGCACTGAACGCGCTAATCAGCGCGGTATTGTCGGCAGCAGTAACTTCATTTCGGATAATTCGGCTCTGATTAGTACCCGAAACCGGGCTTTGTCGCTGCCAACTCAGCCGAAGCTGGCTGGTTCCATCCTGACTCACTTCATCAAATGCCAGCGTCATGATCATATCGGGCCGGTAGCGCTGACTTGCTTGCTTAATGGGTTGCCAGAAGCCCGCCCAGACATCTGTTTCCGACAGTAGCATTAAATCGTCGATATCATACAAAGGTAATGTTACCGGAATACCATTTTCACTCAGACTCTGCAGCAACAGCTTCACTAACTCATTGTCTGGCTGTCGCAAAAAAAACCGTTCAGACCCTTGTTGCTGAACTACCCAGAGCAATATTTCAGGTCGATGGGAGCCCCAGATAGCAATGCCCTGCTGTTGCAATAAGACGTTAATCAGGCTGGCATCAAGCAACACTTTTAAACGATTCGAACCATTCTGGCGGAAAGACTCAAATTGCTTTACATATTTACCGGCACTAGCAAGCTCACTGGTAATATCCGGGTAGTCCGAAAGCTCAGAAATACCCGTTAAGCGGGTAATAACCTGAGCAAGCGCATTGCTCTGCCACTGACGTTGGTTTTGTTCAGCACTAACATCAGCAACGTATAAATTATCAACCTCGATAGCTGCCACAAGATTACTGAACAAAATAAGTAAGGTGGCCAGCAACAGCTTAAAGGGTTGCATTTGTGGCACCATCTGAACTCCTCATTTATCTGTGTCGCGCATTAAGGCTGGTATATAACGCAACAAAGCCACCTTGCGGTGGCTTTAATACGGACTTAATCTAAATTTACGCCAAGTCGGTTGGCCACTTCTTCGTACGCCTCAACGACGCCACCAAGTCCCTGCCGGAACCGATCTTTATCCAGCTTTTTGCGGGTTGCCTTATCCCACAACCGGCAACCGTCTGGTGAAAACTCATCTCCCAGCACCACCTGGCCATTAAACAGCCCAAATTCTAACTTAAAATCTACCAGCAACATACCGGCATCATCAAACAGTGTCTGTAATACGTCGTTGGCTTTAAACGTTAAACGTTTCATTTCCGCCAACTGTTCAGCAGTAGCCCAACCAAACGATTCTGCTAACGATTCATTTACCATAGGATCATGTAAGGCGTCGTTTTTCAAAAATAACTCAAATGTCGCCGGGCTCAGTTCAATCCCTTCGGCGACACCCAGCCGGCGTACCAATGAACCGGCAGCATAGTTTCGTACGACACACTCTACCGGAATCATTGTCAGCTTTTTCACCAGCACTTCATCATCCGCCAGCAACGCTTCAACCTGGGTAGGAATGCCAGCCTGCTCCAGCTTTTGCATAATAAAGTAATTAAACTTATTGTTTATCATACCTTTGCGATCAAGCTGCTCTATACGTTCACCGTCGAACGCAGAGGTATCATTGCGAAAGTGAAGGATAAGTAAGTTTGCATCAGTCGTGTTATATACTGTTTTGGCCTTACCGCGGTACAATTCTGTCGTTTTTTGAACCATTATTCACTCCGATCGCCTGGCGAAAAAATCAGGCGAAAGTATAAAGATCTTTATGCTGTTGGCAACTGACTTTTTCTTTGTTCAGTTTAAAGTTCCACTTTAGCCGCTTTTATTGCCGCAACAAAGGGGTCATATGCGGCAACAACCGTATCAGCAGCTAACGGTTTACCTTCTTTAGTTAACAGCGTTATCACGGTGCCAGCTGCAGCGCGCTGCAATACAATCTGGTAATCACTTTCTGCAATGGGTAAGACCGGCGGCGGTTCCTGACCCATCAGGGTTGACCACATGCCACGACTCGGTTTGCTGTAGCTCACATAGTACGTGAAAGCTGAACGATTAATATCGTTAACAGTAAAATTAAGTTGTTCAAACACGGGTTCTAACTGGGACCAGGTGACATCTATTGATTGCTGAGTAATAAAAGCCGGGTCGCCAGCACTATTCAAACCAGGCTCAAGACCCACTTCTGGCACCCGATCACGGTTCGCGATCGCAGTCTCGATTTCAGCTACGGCTACCTGATTAATTAAGCCATTTAATAACGCCACCTCATTATCGCGGACAGTCGCTTTGCTCAACTGAGCTTGCTTGTCAAAATACCGATGCTCCAGCAACGTAACCTTAACCGTCGCCGTTCTTCCATGCGGCCGTGGTTCAATATTAATAGCGTACCTGGCTTCATCTACTTGCTGTTCATCTTGCCAAAACCAAAAACCTTCTGTGCGATAACCTTTGATCCAGCCTGTCTCAAAATTCAGCTTATCACTGTCGGTGGCGTTGATGTCGATATTTTCAGCCGCAAAGTAATTACTGATTTGTGCCTTTAAAAACGGGATTAAATCACCCGTCAGGTCGTTCCGTTCAAACATCACTCTGGCCAGCTTTTCGGCCTCATCAGTGATCCGGCTGCTAGAGGCAGTTGCCAACACCAATACTGGTGACTTATCGGCTACGTCTCCGACCACGCCGTCGCTTTGTGGAATATCATACTTACCTGGCTGACGAGGCGTGGCCAGTTCGGCTGGAATGTCCAGCTTCACTTGCTGACGTTGCGCACGGCTGTCGGGCTCATCCTTAAATACCGAACAACCGCTCAATAAAACAGTTGCCAGCGACAATGTGATACAACTCTTTTTCCAATAATGCACCTATACTACTCCTGAGAAGGTCTTTCTGAGAACCCGGCTGCCAGCGCCCGGTGAAATTAGTCAATATATAATTCTGACACTAAGCCAGTAACCCGGCGTGTCGTAATGCCTGTTCGATTATCCCGTGATGAATTGGTTCCAGCTGTGTTAATGGTAAGCGCATTAAATCTGAGTCAATTAAGCCCATTCGCTGCAACGCCCACTTTGTCGGTATCGGATTTGACTCTATAAAAAGCTGATGATGCAAGCCTTGTAACTGGTCGTCCAGCACTTTAGCTTCTGCATCACGTTTTGTCAGCGCCAGTTTACATAGTCTGGCCATCAGCGCCGGCGCAACGTTTGCAGTAACTGAAATTACCCCATGCCCGCCGGCCTGCATAAAAGCAAGACTGGTGGCGTCATCACCGCTTAACAAGGCAAAACCGGCCGGACAACGTTGCTGCAGTTCGCTCAGCCGGGTGAGCGAGCCGGTTGCTTCTTTAATTCCCACAATATTATCTGTCATCGCCAGCTCTGCAACTGTCTCTGGCAACAGGTCTACACCAGTTCGCCCCGGCACGTTGTAAAGCAACACCGGCTTAGCCGTTGCGGCTGCTATTTGCTGAAAATGCGCAAGTAACCCTTTTTGCATTGGTTTATTATAAAACGGTGTCACTGTCAGAAAGCCGTCTATCGCCAGTTTATCCAGCTCGCAGGTACGCGCTACCCCTTCAGATGTCGCATTGGTGCCATTGCCCGCTAATACAGGTATTTGACCGCTGACCTGACTGGCAACCCGGCTGATAATATCCAGTTGCTCAGCAAAACTAAGCGTTGCTGCCTCGGCTGTGGTACCCATTACAACCAGGCCATCCGTCCCTTGTTGCAAATGAAAGTCGACCAGATGCCCCAGACCTTTATAATCAATTTCGCCATCTGCCAACATCGGGGTTACTAAGGCAACAAAACTTCCACTGAACATCACAGGTAAGGGCTCCACATTAAACACAGGCGTTAATTACAAGGCGGCCTATGTTAAAGAGTGCAGCAGACAAACACAAGACGCGAAACCGATAATGCTAATAGTTAGCCAAACCTGCTTATGTTAAGCTTATTGGACTGTTTAGTATCACTTTTTATTTCAACATTTTTTGGTTGGAGTTTTATGTCTCAACAACTCGTAATTACCGCCATTGGTACTGACCGTACAGGAATCGTTAGTAAGCTGGCCAGACTGGTAACTGATTACAATGCTAATATCATTGACAGCCGTATGGCAGTATTTGGCAATGAGTTTACTTTTATTATGCTTATTCAGGGTGATCAGGCGGCGATCAGCAAAATTGAACACCTGATCCCGGCGCTTGGTCTTGAACTTGATCTGACGACTATGACTAAACGTACAACCGCCCGGCCCCGCACTCAGGTTGCTGCACATTATGTGCTGGACTACTCAGGACCCGACCGGGTAGGCACCATGGGCGCGATTACCGGATTACTGGCCAGCCAGAATATTTATATCGGCGCGTTACAATCGGCAACATCGGTTAATGATGACAACACCGTGCATATGCACAGCCAGATGATCCTGGAAATTCCTGATGGTGTGCAGCCAGCATTAATTGAAAACCAGGTTATGACCTTGCTGGCCGAACTGAATCTTACTGGTACTTTTACTGTTCGATAAGCCCTGAAGTACCGCGACACTACTTAATCCCGTCAAAGGAGTTACTATGCATACATTAACCACTGGCCAGCAAGCACCTGACTTTACGCTGCCAGATCAGCACAACCAACCCGTTAGCTTAAGCGGGTTACTTAAAGACAGCAGAGTCCTGGTGTATTTTTATCCAAAAGCCATGACACCGGGTTGTACGGTTCAGGCCTGTGGCTTACGGGACAGTCAGACAAAGCTTGCGGAACATGGTGTAAAAGTTGTTGGCATCAGCACTGACGCCCCTGCCCGGCTGGCAAAATTTGCCGAACGGGACCAGCTTAACTTTATCCTGCTTGGTGATGAGGATCATCAGGTTGCCGACCAGTTTGGTGTATGGGGCAGCAAAAAATTTATGGGTAAAATATACGATGGTTTACACCGGCTGAGCTTCCTGGTAAATCAGGACGGCAGCATTGCCCATGTATTTGATAAATTCAAAACGAAAGATCACCATCAGGTGGTGATCGACTACCTGCAAAGTCAGTAACGGTTCGCTAACCCGGTATTTGTCGTGCCAGCTGGCCATTCTGGCCTGTCTTTATGTCAAATGCCGGCACAACGGCTAGGATAACCAAAACCTTACAGGAGATGCTATGAATAAGCTGACAAAAATGCTTTGCAGCAGTGCTGCGCTGCTGGCAGTAAGCACTGGCCTCTGTGCCCAACAGAGCATAGAAATTAAATCTGAGAAAGCGACCATCCAGCTTCAGGTTGTCAGTGAGGGGCTTGAGCACCCCTGGGGCCTGGCATTTTTGGGCGATGGCAAAATGCTGGTAACAGAACGAGCCGGCCGCATGCGCTATGTTAATGCCGATGGCAGCCTGAGTGAACCATTATCGGGGTTGCCCGACATCACTGTCGCAGGCCAGGGTGGTCTGCTGGATGTTATTCTTCACCCGCAGTTTGCAAAAAACAACCAGATTTTTTTCAGCTATAACGAACCAGGTGAGACTGGCAGCAGCACCGCAGTGGCCCGAGCCACGCTTACAGATAATGCTATCAGCGATGTTCAGGTTATTTTCAGCGCTCAACCCAAGTTTGCCAGCCGCCACCATTTTGGCGGCCGTCTGGTGTTTGCTGACAATGGTGACTTATTTATCACACTCGGTGATCGCGGTCAGCGCCGTGACGATGCGCAAACCTTTGACACTCACCACGGCAAAGTGGTGAGGGTGACAACCGACGGAAGCCCTTCCGCTGCTAACCCTTACTTACAGCGGGCTGATGCACTTTCAGATGTCTGGTCTTATGGTCATCGTAATATTCAGGGTGCGGCATTGCATCCGCAAACCAGACAGCTCTGGACCCATGAACATGGACCGCAAGGCGGTGATGAGATTAACATCGCCCGCGCTGATCACAACTACGGCTGGCCGGAAATTACCTATGGTGAAGAATATGGTGGCGGTAAAATTGGTAAAACCAAACAAGATGGTATGGAACAACCCCTGCACTATTGGGTGCCGTCGATTGCACCGAGTGGGATGACGTTTTATACCGGTGAGCTGTTTAAAGCCTGGCAACAAAACCTGCTGGTGGGCTCCCTGAAATTTGGCCAGCTGGTACGACTGGAACTCAGTGGCGAAAAAGTTACTGATGAAGAACGGATAATGATTGGCCAGCGTATTCGTGATGTCCGGCAGGGACCGGATGGCGCGATATACTTATTAACTGATCAGAAAAATGGCCAGATCTTACGACTAACACCGATAAAATAACAGGACACCTCCTTTTGCTTTGTTTCAAACCATTACTTACCGCCAGTTCACTGGCGGTACTTTTCCATGCGTCAGCCATTAGTGCTGAAGAGCCGGTTGAAATCATCGTTATCAGTGCCACCAACAGTGCACAAAACTGGCTGCAAAGCCCAGCCAGTATCGATATCTCCTGGCCCGAGCAGTCCGGACTGCTCTTCGACAGTGCCCAGCTGTTGCAAGGTATCCCTGGCTTGCAAGCAGACAGCAGGGCAAATTTTGCGCAAGACACCCGCTTGAGTGTGCGGGGTTTTGGCAGTCGCAGTCCCTTTGGAATAAGGGGGATCTACCTGCAACAAGATGGCATTCCGCTAAGTGCACCAGATGGTCAGGGCCAACTTGCCAGTGTCTTACTTGATAATGTGCAAAGCCTGGAAGTATTGCGGGGCCCGCTGGCGGTGCTTTATGGCAACGGCGCCGGTGCAGTGATTTCACTTAATAGCCGGCAGTACAGTCAGAACGAACTGACAACCCGTGCTGCGCTGAGTGAACAACATCAGCAACAACAACTTAATCTCGCACTGGTAAGTGATCAACAAAGCCTGCAACTTGCAGCAAAGCAGTTTAAAACAAAAGGCTACCGTCCACACTCGCGGGCAGCGAAAGACCAACTGCAGTTTAACTGGCAGCGGCGTTTAACAGACAGTCTGCAATTCAACCTGCGTTATGATTGGACATACGATCCTTACTTGCAGGATCCATTGAGTTTAAGTCCGGAGCAGTGGCGACAGGATCCACGCCAGACGATTGCAGCGGCAACCTTATTTGATACCGAGAAAACAGTAAAACAAAGACAAACCAGCATCAGTTTAACTGATGATGGTACTAACCCGTTCCAGCTCGCGTTGTGGCAGGGCGAGCGCGATATTAATCAGCGTCTGCCTTTTCCCGGTTCAGCCGTTACCTCAGCGGGCGGCGAAGTACTGCTGAACAGGCAGTATCATGGCCTGAAAGGTCAGTATCAGCTAACGCTGCATAACAACGTTAACGCGGTTATCGGCGGCAGTGCGGTCCGGACCGATGATCGGCGCTTTGGCTTTATTAATGATTTTGGACAACGTGGTGAACTGCGCCGGGATGAAAACAATCAGGCCAGCAATATTGATGGGTTTATCCGGCTGAATTATCAGGCCAGTGCAGATATTAACTGGCATGGTGGCTGGCGCTACACCGATTTAACCTATCAGATAACCGATTATTATATTCAGGGTGAAAACCCGGATGATAGTGGCACCCGCAACTACTATCAGCAAGCTTTTGCGGTTGGCGTTAACTGGCAGTTAAGTTCACAACTCGCCTGGTTTGCCAGTGCCGGCAAAGGCTTCGAAACCCCTACTCTGGCAGAACTGGCTTACAGCCCGAATGGTGGGGGTATCAACCTGCAACTTGCTGCCAGTACTAACCAGCAATGGGAAACAGGCCTTAAATGGCAAAACAACCAGCAGCGGGCCAGTTTCAGCCTGTTTAATATCGATACTGACAATGAAATTATTGCTCAAAACAGTGATGGTGGACGCACCAGTTTTGCCAATGCCAGTAAAACAAGCAGAGTTGGTCTGGAGTTGCAGTGGCATTACCAATTATCAGCACAATGGCGCTCTGAGCTATCCGGGCATATTTTACGAGCAGAATTTGATGATGGCGTAAGAGCTGGCATGCAATTACCCGGGGTGGCAGCCAGTGAACTTAACTGGCAGTGGCACTTCACGCCATTATTAACGGTACCGCTGCATGTCACACTGCAAAGCCACTATCGTAGCAAGGTATATACCACTGATGACAATAGTGATGCCGCTCCGGCCGCTATCCATTTCAGCGCCAGTGTACATAGCCAGCAACGATATCAGCATTGGCAATTCAGTCAGTGGCTCAGCCTGAATAACATTACTGATAAAGCCTATGTCGGTGCAGTGGTCGTTAATCAGGCCAATGGCAGATCATTTGAACCTGCCGCTGGCCGTGAATTTGCCGCCGGTATTGCCGTAAGTTATCGCTGGTAACTCTGGTCCGGTGACACTGGTATTGTCGGTTAGGATTAAACCGGGCCATCCACAGCATTTTCCGGCTGTGGGTGAACTCTGCTGGACCAGGCTTTTATCGTCGCTTTCACCAGCGATGCCAGCGGAATAGCAAAGAAAATTCCCCAGAAACCAAAAAGACCACCGAAGAACAGCACAGCAATAATAATAAACACCGGGTTCAGGTCGACAACCTCAGAGAATAACAAAGGCACCAGCACATTACCGTCCAATGCCTGAATAATGCCGTAAGCAAGCATCAGGTAGCCAAATTCAGCGGTAAGCCCCCACTGAAACAGTGCAACCAGGGCTATAGGCAGCGTTGCCAACGCAGCGCCGATATAAGGAACCAATACTGAAAACCCGACACATACCGCCAGTAATAACGCATAATTCAAACCAAACAGAGTGAAGACAACAAAACTGACTGCACCTACAATCAGGATCTCCAGAATTTTCCCCCGGATGTAATTCATAATCTGACCATTCATTTCATGCCAGACCTGACTAATCAATTTGCGTTCGGTTGGCAGCAAGCCAACAAAGCTGCTGCTTAGCGACTCTTTATCCTTCAGCATAAAAAACACCATCACCGGTACCAGTACCAAATAAATAAGTACCGCGACGACGTCAAAAATCGAGGCCAGTGAAAGTGACAGAATTTCCCGGCTAAATGTCATCAAACGCTCATCAGCGGTCTGAATCATCAAGTAAATTTGTTCAGCACTAACCACGCCGGGGAATAATTCAGGCAGTTCAAGTAAATAGGTTTTACCTGACTCGATCATACTGGGTAAGTCTCTGGCCAGATTACGTCCCTGCGCCCAGGCAGCCGGAATAATTGACATGACGATAAGAGTAATTACAGAAATAAAACTCACAACAACCACAGTCGTACTGATAGTACGGCTAAAGCCCAGCCTGGATAAGCGCGCTACCGGCCACTCCAGTAAATAAGCAAACGCAATGGCCACCAATACCGGGCCGAGCATACCACTTAACCAATAGATCGCCAGAAAACCCAATAACAGTGTTAAAAATAAGGTAACAACCTGAGGGTCTGAAAATTTATTGGTATACCACTTTTTTAACCAGTCCAGCATAACGCCGCTCCAACCCTTTGCTTGTAAAAACATCGTATTGGCTCAGTATAACTAACTTAAAACAAATTTTGTGGCTTATCTGTCAGTCCAGCTACTGATTATGCTAAATTATCGCTTCTTCTGCTAAATATACTGATTGCGTTATGACAACCTGACAGGCCACAATAAATAGCTGTTTGCTACTGAACTAAATCGTTAATTAACAGACCAATCTTCCAGTAAATGTCATCATCTGACACTAATATCGGGGCAGTATGTCATATAAAGCAGCACAGCAGTTTCTAATAGGTTGCGTGGCCAGTTTCAGCATTATAAGTGGCTCTGTCGTAGCCCAGTCAGGATTGCCCGACATAGGTGGCAACGCTTTCTCAACCATCACACCTGAAAAAGAAAAACAGCTGGGCGATGTCATGATGCGCCAGACCCGGGGTAGCTTGCCCATGGTATACGACCCACTGCTTGATGAGTACATCAACGACCTGGGCAACCGTCTGGTAGCACGCGCCAGCGACGTCAAATTTCCTTTTAAGTTTTATTGGGTTAACAACAAAAACATCAATGCCTTTGCGACCCTGGGCGGTAATATTGCGTCTCATACCGGCACACTGGCCGTCTCAGATTCTGAGAGTGAATTTGCTTCAGTTATCGCTCATGAAATTGCTCACGTTACGCAACGCCATATCGCCCGTTTTGTCGAAGCACAAAATCAACGTGCGCCGATGTCTTTAGCCGCCATATTAGGGGCAATTGTACTGGCCAGTGTAAATGCTGAAGCCGGAATGGCGGCGATGATGGCGACACAAGGTGCAGCACAGCAAAGCGCTATTAATTTCACTCGTGGCAATGAGCAAGAAGCTGACCGGATAGGCATGAAAGTACTGGCGGACTCGGGCTTTGACCCTTACGCCGTTCCCGAGTTTTTTTATAAACTTACTCAGCAAAACCGTTTTGTAAATCAGCAATTAGCATTTTTGCAAACGCACCCCCTGTCTCAGGCTCGGGTTAGCGATACCCGACTTCGGGCTGAACAATTTCCAAAGCGCTATGTTCCTGATAGCAAAGACTACATTTTAAGTAAAGCCAGGGTGCTGGCACGATATCAATACTCAAGCAAAGAGACTGTAGAAATATTTCAACAAAGGTTAAGTCAGCCAGGAGGCAACACTAAGGCTAACCTTTACGGTCTGGCTCTGGCTAAACTTGATAACGGCCTGTTCGCTGATGCGCAGCAAATCATCGAAGATTTACTGCAGCAAGATCCACATAACTTATATTACGTAGATGCGTATACTGATATTTTGCTGGGACAGAATCAATTTGAAAAAGCACTGGAAATGCTGGAGCAAGAGTATCTAATCAGGCCCAATAATCAGGTTGTTACCCTTAATTACGCTAATGCTGCAGTTAAAGCTGGCAGCTATCGTCTGGCTATCCACCTGCTTCGCAACTTACTCTATTACAAAAGCGACAATATTCTGGCTTACGATTTATTATCTGCGGCCTACAAGCAACTGGAAGATTATCCGAAATATTACGAGGCCCGGGCAGATTTGTATTACCAACTGGCTAATTACCCGAAAGCCATTGATGATCTGAACGAGGCACTTAATCATATTGGTGAAAAATCCCGGCTGGAAAACAGACGGGTTGAGGCAAAAAAACAACAACTACAGGCTGAGTTTGATCGGCTTAAACAAATGTAAGCCGGGTTAGCAGTCAGCTTCGACCAGCTAACCCGTTTCAAGACGTTAACGGAAAAATTATGATTACTATTTACCACAATCCACGCTGCTCAAAAAGCCGCGAGGCCTTGGCGCTGCTACAGCAACATGACAGTAAAAGTTTGACTGTTATTGACTATATGAAAACACCGCCGACATATGACGAGCTAACCAATATACTCGCCAAACTCAACATTCCTGCCCGCAGCTTGTTACGCGCAAAAGAAACCGAGTATTCCAGCCTGCAATTAAATGACCCTGCCCTCACTGAGCAACAGCTTATAACGGCAATGACAGAACACCCGAAACTCATTGAGCGCCCAATTGTTATCAATGGTGAAAAGGCAGCCATTGGCAGACCACTAAGTAATATAAGCGCGATTCTCTGATGAGCGCGCAGGTTCTGATCCTTTATTACTCCCGGCATGGCAGCGTGGCAGCATTAGCAGAGAAAATTGCAATTGGCATTACTCAGGCCGGTGCGACAGCGGTTATTCGTAGTATTGCCGGTTTTCAGCAAGAGCAACCTGGTCGGCATCCAGCCGTCAGCAATGCCGATCTCAGCCAGTGTGATGGCCTGGCGTTTGGGAGCCCGGTGCGCTTTGGTAATATGGCAGCCGAGGCTAAAGCATTCTGGGACAATACCAGTAGTGTCTGGCTAAAAGGTGAACTAATAAACAAAGCTGCCGGTGTGTTTACTTCATCAGGCAGCATGCATGGTGGTAACGAGGCTAATTTATTAAGTATGATGTTACCCTTACTTCATCATGGCATGGTATTAATGGGTATTCCCTATTCCGAACCGGAATTACACAATACCCAAAGTGGTGGTACGCCTTATGGCCCGACTCATGTTAGCGGTTTACAGGGTGATACTAAACTGAGCGTGGCTGAGCAACGTCTGGCAGTGGCTTTTGGTAAGCGACTTGCTCAACTGAGTATGTCGCTGAAATCTGCAGGTTTTGATAAACAATGAATAAAGAAAATAATGTAGCAATGGCGCCGCGCACCAGGATGTTTCTCCGACTGGCCCGGGCAGGATACTGGGGTTTATGGTTGCTGATACCGCTGTGGCTACTTTGGTTAGCACCGGCAAGTTATGGTGGTGGTGCTGACGAGGTCACAGGTAATAAGTTAATCAGCACCGGCCTGTTATGGTTACCGCTATGGTTACCTATGTATGGCATTATCAAAGGCAAAGCCTATACCTTTGCCTGGGCAAATTTCATTGTGATGATCTACTTTCTGCATAGTTTAACTAACTTATGGGTCAGTTCTGGCTTATATCAGTTGCTGGCAGGCGTTGAGCTGGCATTGGCGACAGCGATGTTTATAGGCTGTACCTACTATGCAAGACATCGGGGGATCGAGCTGGGTTTGAAGATCCCCAGCCTAAAAAACGATCCACGACGTTAACCTGTAACCAGCTTGATTTATTCGGCTGGTTCGCCTTTATAACGCCGAAGTTGCCTGCTAATAAACTTGTTATCTACCAGTGTATTCAGCCCCCTCAGCAACCGGGACGATAACTGTGAGTTATGACGACTGATGGCACAGTAAACTGATGGCGGCGCCGACCAGATCGGATCCGCTCCGAACCTACCTAAGCCACCATTATTCATAAAAAAATAGTAAGATAAATCGACACTCATCACCACATCAAGCCGACCTTGCTCAAGCCGTTTCAGATTGCTTTGCAATGAATGAGCATCATCGCGGATCACGTCACCCAATGCGAAAACCTGCTCAAGCTCAGGGTAAGTAAACCCCCGGGTTGTACCCACCCGCTTGCCTGCTAAATCAGGAAGCGCGTTAATGGGTTGGCTATCAGCCCGACGTATAAACAATTGCTGGGTAGCAAACAGCGGTGGGCTCCACAGATACAGGGTTGGCTCAGCCACCCAATCCGGGTTGAGAAAGCAGGCAATATCAGCCTGCCCCGTTTCCAGCCAGCTTTCTATACGGGCTCTGGGTAAATCCAGGTATTGAATATCCAACTGGCTGACCAGGGCTAACGCATCAAGTATATCTTTACTCAGGCCGGCAGTCAGCTTGCCCGAGTCGTCGAAAATAGCGTAAGGAGGCGTATTGCTGTCACTGACCACAGCTCGTAACACGCTTCTTTCACTCGCAGCAACACTGCAGGCTACTGTAAATATCAGTAATAACAGCATTACACACTGGCGCAGGATAAACAGCATTAAAACCTCTGAGCATTGCGCATAGTAATGATTTACCCTCTAAATTTAACATGAATTGTTAAAATAGCCAGTGAGCCGATGGCCAGAAATATTTGAACAGCGCCGATCTGATAAACAACGATGGCCGTATTGTTAACATTATCAGAAACGAAATCGCAGTGTATTGCAGTATGAGTAAACAATTGGCGTTATTTCCATTGAGCAGCTTTATTTTACCGGGTGGTAAAATGCGCCTGCGGGTGTTCGAAAAACGTTATATCAGGTTGGTAAAAGAAGCCGGACTGGGTCAACGCCGTTTCGCGATGGCCTTGCTCAACCCCTTTGTTACCCAGCAGCATCGTGATCGGATCCTGCCACTGGCAACCGAGGTGGTTATTGACGATTTTGAACAACTTCCGGATGGTCTGCTAGGTATAACAGTGCGAGGCGTATGCCGGGTAGAAATTACCCGGCGCTGGCAGGAAGATGATGGTTTGAACGTGGCGCAGGTAAATGAGTTAACCAGCTGGCCAGTAACCAGACTCAGTGAACGCTACAGTGACTTAGCGAGTTCACTGCTGCATCTACTGGCAGAATACCCCCAGCTGCAACAGCTTTACCCGGAGCCTGAGCTAAATAATGCCAGCTGGCTTGCGTCGCGCTGGCTGGAATTGATGCCAATGCAGCCGGGTTTAAAACAAAAACTCTCTGCCGAGCATGACCCGATAACGTGTCTGGAAGAATTACAAAACTGGCTAGAACATAACAGCTGAGCCCGTCGCGCTGACATCATCCAGCAGCCGGCTATTATTCAATCCCCAGATATTTATGCACCTGCACACTTAACCGCCAGTTATATTTTTTGCAATAAGCAATAGCCAGCGCCGTCGCTTTGGCTTGTTGACTGATGGGTTGCAGATAAATAAGCTTATTGCCGGTATCAGTATCATTGAGTAACTGTAACAGTTGCTCAATATGTTTATCCATCGCTACCGGATGTTTTATTTCATCTGCCCGGTCCAGCGCACTTTGCAATACTTTATAACCGCCTTTCATATTTACTTTGGGTGACACCGTTACCCAGCTTTCTGGCGGTACCAGTATCTCAAAGGTGCCGCTGGTTTCAATCTGGGTTTGATAACCGGCGTTGTGCAGGGTGTTGCAAAGCGGTTTAAGATCATACATGCAGGGCTCGCCACCGGTAATAACCACATGCCGTGCCTGGTAACCTTCACTTTCAAACAGGGTCAACATTTGTTCAGCAGATAACGAGGTCCACTGTTCCGTATCCGCTGCTTTGGCCATCACCTTGTCCAGCTTAACTTCAAGCTCAGGATTAACCAGCCAGGTATGCTTGGTATCACACCAGGCGCAGCCCACCGGACACCCTTGCAGCCTGACAAAGATCGCGGGCACCCCGGTAAAACTACCTTCGCCCTGGATGGTTTCGAAAATTTCATTAACCTTATACAACAAGCCGCGGTTTCCTTTATGACAAGCAGGTGATCTGACAGCGATGTTCAAGTACAATGCGCGGCCGATTTGTCCGCTATTATACAGAGAGAGGCACTGATGAGCCAAAAAGTTGTGGTTATTTATTCTGGTGGTATGGATTCCTTTACCATACTGCACAAAGCGGTAGCCGCCGGCCACGACGTTTATGCTTTATCATTTAACTATGGCCAGCGCCATGTTAAAGAGCTGATATGCGCCGCCAGTGTTTGTAAAGAACTGAATATCAACCATAAAATTGTCGATATTTCAGCTATTAATCAGCTGATAAGTGGCTCATCACTGACCAGTGACATCGATGTGCCTGAGGGTCATTATGCCGCCGATAATATGAAATCGACTGTTGTGCCCAACCGCAACATGATTTTGCTGTCGTTGGCCGTGGGCTACGCCGACTCAATCGGTGCCCGGGCGGTTTATTACGGCGCCCATTCCGGCGATCACTTTATTTATCCCGATTGCCGGCCAGAGTTTGTCCAGAAAATGAATGATGTCTGTCAGATTGCCAACTATCAGCCGGTTGATATTGTCAGCCCCTATCTTTATCAGACTAAAATTGAAATATTAGCAGACGGCCTGGCAATGGGCCTTGATTACAGCAAAACCTGGACCTGCTACAACGGCCGTGAAAAGGCCTGCGGTAAATGTGGCTCCTGTCAGGAGCGCTTAGAAGCCTTTGCCCTTAATAACGCTACCGATCCGCTACCCTACGAATAACAGTCGCAACTGATCCAACACCACTCCACCTAACATATTGGTTATAACATATAGAGAAGCGGCCTTGTGGCCGCTTTTGTTGTCTCTATAATGGCGCAACTTTATATTTTAGCGATAGTTTTACGCTCGGGTGGTAACTTATGTTTGCGTTCTGGTTTGCAATCCCCTTCTGGCAGCGGGTACTGGGTGCCTTGATTCTGGGCGTCATAGCCGGCCTGGTGTTAGGTGAAACCGCCACTGCATTAAAGCCGCTGGGTACGCTATTTATTAACGCCATCAAGATGCTGGTGGTGCCGCTGGTATTCTTTGCGCTGATCACCAGTATTACTTCGCTGGCTGATAACCAGAAAATGGGCCGACTGGCCGGTAAAACCATTGGTTTGTTTTTATTTACTGCTTTTATTGCCAGTCTAATCGGCTTAACCATTGGCAGTTTAATTAATTGGGGCGATGCCCTGCAACTTACCACCAGTGAGGTGCGTGAACGCACTATCCCGCCGGTAGCCGACGTTATCACTAATCTTATTCCAACCAATCCGGTTGCGGCGCTGGTTAATGGCAATGTACTGCAAATAATCATCTTCGCCAGTTTGGTCGGGATTGCTATAAATGTCGTTGGCGAAAAAGCGGAGCCAATGAAAAAAGTAATCCATGCGGGCGCGGAAATAATGTATCAGATCACCAGGATGGTTATGCAATTAACACCTCTGGGTGTGTTTGGCCTGATGGCATGGGCAGTAGGTAGTTTTGGTCTGGCGACACTGCTGCCATTAGCTAAATTTATTGGCGCGGTTTATCTGGCGTGTTTAATTCATATCGTGCTGGTGTATGGCGGTCTGGTAAAAATGTTTGGTGGTATGGGTGTACGGGCATTCTTTAAAGCAGTTTTACCCGCGCAGTTAGTGGCCTACAGCAGTGCCAGTAGCTACGGTACCCTGCCGGTTAGCCATAAAGTGGTGACGGAAGATCTTAAGGTATCAAAAAGCTATGCCAGTTTTGTGTTACCACTGGGCGCCACCATCAATATGGATGGTTGCGGCGGTATTTTCCCGGCGATAGCGGCTATTTTTATTGCCCATATCTATGGTATACCGCTGGACGCTTTGGACTACCTGCTTATCGCCGGTACGGCAACGCTGGCTTCATTAGGTACTGCAGGGGTGCCGGGCACTGCGATGGTAATGTTAACAGTCACGCTAAGTGTGGTCGGTTTACCGCTGGAAGGTATCGCCTTTATTGCTGCAGTCGACCGGATAATCGATATGATGCGCACCGCTACCAATGTTACCGGCGATACCATGGTGGCATTAGTGGTAGGTCGCTCAGAGGGTTTGGTAAATGAACAGGCACTGCCAGATACTGCCGCAACGGTTAATAGCTAACATTTAGTCTGTTATCGACTAATAACAGCCCCAGCTCTGGCGTAAGGAGTTGGGGCTGTTATTTTAATTCAGGCGCTAAACAAGTTTGAATGCAACTGTTTCACCACCGCCGGCGCATCAGCATCCTGCACTAAGAAGCACAGGTTGTGTTTAGAAGCACCATGGCAAATCAGCCGCATATTAATCCGTTCCAGCGTTTGAAACAGCTCACCGGTAATGCCTTTGCTGCTGTGCAAATGGTTACCAATTACTGCCACCAGACTTAAGCCCTGCTCTACTACCACCTCACAAAACGCCCGCAGCTCCAGCAGTGCCGGCTCTACCGCATGGCTGAAGGCGCTGGTCATGCCGCCTTCATCTAAGGTTAACGCGACACTGATTTCTGAGGTGGTGACTAAATCAACGGAGATTTGATGCCGGCTTAAAATATCAAATACCCGCGCCAGAAAACCTGCTGCGTGCAACATATCAGGGCTTTTCACCGTGATTAAGGTTTGTGATTTACGCAGGGCGATAGCGCGATACGGTGGCCTTTGCTGTACTTCTCTGGCAATCCAGGTGCCGCCTGCTTCCGGTTCACGACTGGAGCCGACAAACACCCCGATATTGCGCCGCATGGCCGGAATAAGCGTGGCCGGGTGCAGCACTTTAGCACCAAAGGTGGCCATTTCAGCCGCTTCATCAAAGCTGATTTCAGCAATACAACGCGCCTGATCAGTCAACCTTGGGTCGGTCGTAAAAATACCGACCACATCAGTCCAGATTTGCACGGTATCAGCCTGCAATGCTTCGGCCAGCAACGCGGCGCTATAATCAGAGCCGCCCCGGCCAAGCGTAGTGGTTTGCTCAAATTCATCCTGGCCAATAAAACCCTGGGTTACAATTCGTTGATCGGCAATCAACGGCTTTAAGTGGATTTCCGCCAGCTCAGCAATCTGCTTAACCTGCGGCTCAGCACGACCAAAGCGGCTATCGGTGCGCATTATCCGGCGAATATCAAAACACTGTGCTGTGGCACCGCGCTCACTCAGCACCTGGCTGAACAGCGCCGAACTTAAGCGCTCACCAAATGACTGAATAAGGTCCTTATGGGCGCTGCTGTATACTGCACCACCGTTTTCAATTAACGCTTTAAGCTCAGCCAGCAATACTTCAATTGCCTGAGCGACTTGCTCTGGCTGGCTTAAGCGGTTCAGTACCGCCAGCGTTATGGCTTCAATGCCAGCATAAGCGTCATAACGCTCGGTAACATTAGTGGTTTTGGTGATTTCTACCAGCAGATTGGTTACGCCGGAACTGGCACTGACCACAACAACCCGGATGGCATTGTTGGCCAGGATAATGTCGGCACAACGGGACATCGCATCAAAATCAGCGACACTGGTGCCACCGAATTTTGCAATAATAAGATTGGACAAGGGTGTCTCTCCTTACAAAATAAAATAAGCAGAGCATGGCTTTTGCTAATTGCAGCAAAACGGGAATGGTTACAGACCGTTGCTATCGATAACAAAGGCCAGAAGCTCTCCACCAAACAAACAGGTGACAGTCGGCAGGATTCAGCCTGCCCGACCGAAAGCACACACACTATATCGCGTACTTCCTCGGCGTTAATCCCCCTGGCCCGCGCTGCGAAGTATAGTCTTCTGTCACGGGTTACCTGGTTAACGCGCCTCTTCTGGTCTATCAGATATGATTGACGGCGGCCACTTTACCCTGTCAGCCGCCAGATAGCAATAGCCTTTTAGCCGTCTATCAGCTTAGCGCACGTCTACCGATTTACATCGGTTATTTTGCGCCGCATCATAACAGCATTAACTGAATACTGCCTTAGTGATAGGAGTATTTAATCAATTAACTGTAATTATTGTTAATATATTTAATCAATTCAATAAAGGCATCCATGTCTTTCTCATTCTGGGCATCACTGTGCCATTTATGATGAAAACCCAGGGTTAATTGCACTTTGGCAGAGGCAAAATAGACTTCATAACCATCAAAGCCCTGGCTGACAGTGAGGCCATCCAGAGTAAAACCTGCACCGTGGTCGGTATCCACTGGCTTGCCATGTTTTTCTACCTTGGCATAAACATTTAAAAGTAATTTACCATCAAGTTCATTATGCATAATCGGTCCGTTTTTACTGGTTTAGTCAGGGTTGCTGTTTAGCATAGCAGCTAAAAGCCATTAGTTTGATGACTTTACGCAATGCGGGTATAGTACGGTTGTCTTAAAAGGAGAAAAAAATGCAAAAGACGCTTATTGCTGCCACCTTACTTATCAGCCTCGGTGCCGGCGCCAATATTGTCCAGGACGCACCCTTAGTTTCCATCGATACCCATGACGCCTATTTTGACAACTTAAAAGCGCTGTGCGGTAAAGCTTTCGCAGGTAAAATTGCCGTCGATAATCCACCGGCTCCCGGGTTTGAAGGTGCCCTGATCATGCATGTCAGAAAATGCACTGACAGCCAGCTGCAAATCCCGTTTCACGTGGGTGATAATCATTCCCGCACCTGGATCATCACTAAAACCGGCTCAGGCTTAACCTTAAAACACGACCATCGCAATGCCGACGGCAGCCATGATGATCAAACCATGTATGGCGGTCAGACCCTCGATGCCGGTTGGGCTACAGCACAGTCTTTTCATGCCGATCAGTATTCAAAGGAGCTGTTTACCGCCCGGGGTATCCCACAGTCAAATACCAATATCTGGCAAATGTTTATTTATCCTGAACAGTTCAGCTACCGGTTAATCCGGGAAGGCCGGGAGTTTCGGGTAGATTTTGATCTGACCCAGGAGGTCGCGTTGCCGCCGGCGCCCTGGGGCTATGCAGACTAACCATTTAAAACGATAATAAGCTATTAATAACAACCACGTATACACTGGAGCCATTATGAAAACGTCACTGAAGTTTTCACCACTTTATATCATTCTTGCCGGGGTATTAACCCTCAGCGCCTGTTCAAAGGAGCCAGAGGCACCGGCAGCAGACAGTCAGCCTGAACCTGAGCAAGCCGCTGAGCTGGTTGATACCGAATTTAACCCGCGTTTAGCTGAGTATATTAAAACACTGGCATCTGATGAATTTCAGGGCCGGGCCCCGGCAACCAAAGGTGATGAATTAACCGTTGCCTACCTGGAGGAGCATTTCCGGCGTATTGGTTTAAAGCCGATAGACGGAGACAGTTATCAGCAGCCGGTATCGCTGGTACAAATCGACCCGAAGCAAGTATCTGATATGACGTTGACGGGTGAAAACCTGCCGGACAGTTTTAAATACCGGGATGAAATGATTGCCTGGACCACGCAGGTAACAGAGCAGGTAAGCGTTGAAGACAGCGAGATGGTTTTTGTCGGCTACGGTATCGTCGCCCCGGAATACAATTGGAACGACTATGAAGGTCTTGATGTTAAAGGCAAAACGGTGGTTATGTTTGTAAATGATCCGGGTTATGCCACCCAGGATCCGGAACTGTTTAACGGCAATGCCATGACCTACTATGGCCGCTGGACCTATAAATATGAAGAGGCGGCCCGCCAGGGTGCAGCCATGGCTTTAGTTATTCATGAAACCGCACCGGCAAGCTACGGCTGGGGCGTGGTTGCTCACGGTTCACCCATCAAATTTGATTTGGTTAACGAAGATAAAAACATGAGCCGCTCAAAAGTTGAAGGCTGGTTAACGACAGAGTCAGCTGAAAAACTGTTTGCCAACGCCGGCACCGATTTAGCGACCATGCATAAAAAAGCACTGGAGCCAGACTTTAAACCAGTACCGCTGAATGCCAAAGCATCGGTTACCGTAAACAACAACTTGCGCGAACTGACCTCCAGTAATGTCGTCGGCTATATTGAAGGCAGTAAATACCCGGACGAATACGTGCTGTATATGGCGCATTGGGACCATCTGGGTATGGATTTCTCTAACCCGGATAATAAAGTTTTTAATGGTGCCCAGGATAATGCCAGCGGCACCGGGGCAGTTATTGCGTTGGCAGAGCACTTTGCCAAACAACCCCAACCCGAGCGCTCAGTTGCCTTTGTGCTGGTAACAGCAGAAGAGCGCGGCTTGCTGGGGTCTGCCTGGTATGCATCTAATCCGGTATTTCCACTGGAGAAAACCGCGGCGGCCATTAATATGGACGTGATGAACATGTATGGCCCGATGAAAGATATGGTAATAGTTGGCCTGGGTAACACCGAGGTAGAAGAAATTCTGGTTAAATATACCGAACAACAAGGCCGTTATGCGGTGAAAGAACCTAACCCGGAAGCCGGCATCGCCTATCGCTCAGATCACTTTAACCTGTCGAAAAAAGGCGTGCCTATTCTGTACGCTAAAGGCGGCAATGATCATTACCAGAAAGGCGCTGAATGGGGTGCGGCCCAGCGCGCTGAATACAACCGCTGCTGCTATCATAAGGTACAGGATGAATGGCGGGATGATTTCGACTTACGCGGTGCTCAGCAGGATTTATTCCTGTATTACCGGGTAGGTAATGAACTGGCAAACAGCCGTCAATGGCCAAACTGGTATGAAGGCAACGAATTCCGTGCTATTCGCGATGCGTCAGCCGAGGCCCGGCAGTAAGCAGCCAACTACAAGAGTTTGACTACAGCAAGGGCAGCCTCGGGGTTGCCCTTTTTTACAATTAATAACTAGTTGGTTCGACATTTTCAGGCTAACTTGTTAATTCAGAACTTATTCAGGTAGGCTTAACTACATTAACAATTATTGTTCACCGTTAATAACTTACCTGACTGGTGCCGCTTGGACACACTATGCGACGTTTTTTAAAAGCATTGCTAATATTGGTTATCGGCCTGCCTGTGATAGCCGTCGTTGGCTATTGGTATATCCAGCAACAAATTGTTCAGGCCGGGATCAGTAATCTGCAGCTGGATTTTCGCCGGTTAACCTTGCGAGGTGCTTCGTTTGCCAGCGTTCGCTTGCAACTGGCACACAATGGCGCTTTGCATCAGCTTGAGCTGCAAAACGTCGATATTAACTGGCAATGGCAACAAGCATTTAAACCCGCCTTACAGCAGTTGAGCCTGGGCCCGGGCCTGATTACACTGGATAAGCCAGCCCAGCCTGAAGCCACAACGCAACAGAGCCCTTTCAGGTTACCTGATAACTGGCAATTACCAGACTGGTTGCCAGAGCATATCCACATTAACGATACCCGCATACTGTTACCCTGCCCTGCAGGTCAGTGTCAGTTGGATTTGAATGGCTACTTAAACTACGTCAACCCACCACAATCTGCCGGGCCAGCCGATTCCAGCAAACCACCTTACTGGCAAAGCCAGCTCAGCCTTAGCGCACTACCCGCTGCAGCAGGCAATCATCAGGGACAAGATGGGCAGCAGACAGACCAGGCCATATCACAATTTCTGATTGACCTGACCTATCAGCCGGCACCGCAGCCAACGCTGGAATTAACGGTACAGCAAGCAGAACAAATTGGCTTAAAGGTAAAACAACAGATCATCCCTGACAGTCAGCGGGCTGTTACTGAGTTGATACTAGCACTGTCGCCGCCCTCAACAGCTAATCAGACGTTGCTCCGCCAATGGGGTGTTGAGCTGCCTGACGCCTGGCTGGCGCAGTTCCAGCAACCGGTGCAACTGTACAGCAAACTGCAGTGGCAGTTACCCGCCAATGGCGATCTGAGTACCCTGCTTAGCAAGCACGACATAGAGGCAATAGTTGTCGGCCGTGCACCTGACCCGTTTTACCTGCCGCAACTGGGGTTAATTCAGGGCGAACTAAATGCAGAGCTCACCCTGAAAAATCAACTTGTATCGCGCTGGCAACTTAACGCCAGCGGCACCTTATCTGAGCTGGAACTGCCTGCCGCTGCAGCAGATTACGGCGTGAAACTGAATCCGGTCGACTTTGTCATCAGTGCCAACACCACCAATCCCGCCACCCTCAGCTCCAACACTACCAGGCCATTAGATATGGCCGCGTTACCACTGCAATTGGCACTATCGAGCGAAGGTGGCACCAATTTCAGTCTGGAAAGTGAGCTGACGGTCGATTTGACTGACAGCTTAGCCATCGCCATTAATAAAGCAGAACTCATGGCCTCAGTCGCCAGGCTTAAACTACCACAACAGGCTGCTGCACTGACTAGCCTGCAGCTTAAAACCGGGCTTAGCGGTCACTGGCAGGCTGACAACTGGCAAGTAACACTAAAAGATGGCAGTTCACTGACAGGCTCACTTTCAGGCGCCTTGGCCACAGACACCGTAACGACGAACAATCTTGAGCTATCGTTAGCTAAAAGTCATGTCGGTGGCGATCAAGGTGGTATAACAGACTTAAGCACGGATCTGCGTCTCAGCGTCAATAAACTCAGTCATCCGGCATTACTTAGCCAGAACTGGCAGTGGCAGGGCCTGCTTCGTGGTAACGCGACGCACTTTACTGTTGAAAACGGCCAGCTTAGCAATGATGCCGGAATAACGGTTTCGCACCAGCTTAACTATCAGACAGCGACCAGTGCCGTGACGATACAATGGCAGTTGGCAGAGATTTTTTTATTGGCTGGTAACCCGCTGGCAGCCACTATCAATGCCTGGCCTGAACTACTGACACTAAACCGGGGCAAGCTCAGCGCCAGTGGTGAGATTAATGTTAACCACAGTGACGTAACCAGCAGTAGTCAATTACAGTTGGGAGATTTAGCCGGCATTTACGATCGAAGTTTGTTTGCCGGTTTAAATGCCAGCGTCGACATCGCACTGCACGATAACGGCTTGCACCTTGATACCACAAACTTCCGGCTTGACAGACTTAATCATGGTTTTGAGATGGGGCCCCTTAGCCTGACCGGCGCCGCCAGCCTGCCCTTAGCCAGGCCAGAACAGTTAACCGTCGACTTACAACAAGTTGAATTACAGCTGATGCAAGGAAAAATAACCGCCAATAATCAGCAGCTGGATTTTAGCCAGTCTGAAAACCAACTGATATTGCAACTTCAACAGATTGACCTGGCCAGCCTGTTACAACAACACCCGTCCAGTGATTTAACCGGTAATGGCAAGCTCTCTGGTACCGTTCCCATTACTATTGGTACCAAGGGGCTTAGCGTTAATGAAGGCAGAATTGCAGCCGAAGCGCCAGGCGGCCGCTTGCAGTACCAGTCAGAAAGCACCAGCGCCATGGCAAAATCTAACAGCAATATGAAACTGGTATTTGATGCACTGGAGAATTTCCAGTATACGGTACTTAGTAGTGATATCAGCTACGATACCAGTGGCAGACTTGTGCTGGGGCTGAAATTACAGGGTAGCAACCCAAATCTGCAACAAGGCCGGGCCATTAATTTAAATGTAAACCTGGAAGAAGATCTACCTGCACTGATTACCAGTCTGCAACTGACCAATAAGCTGAACGATGTGATCACTCAGCGGGTCCAACAGTATCTTAAACAACAACAAGCAGCAGCTGCTGCCAATGGAGAAAAACCATGAGACGACTAGCCGGGGTGGTGCTAACTGCAAGTATCGTGTTACTTGCCTGTACCCCTAAGGTTCAGGTTGAACTACCGAATGAACCGATAAATATCAATCTTAACGTCAAAATTCAGCATGAGATCTATATCAAAGTAGATAAACAACTTGATGAATTATTTAGCGAAAACAGTGGCTTATTCTAAGGAGATCATACTGATGAAACTGACAAAATTCCGCCTGTTATTAGCAGGTTTAGTGTTAGCGTTAAGTTTGCCGGTAATGGCAATGAACCTGCAGCAAGCCATGGCAGCACTCAGCCAGACTAAATCGCAGGGCCTGGTTGGCGAGCAACCCAATGGTTATCTGGGTGTCGTGCAAAGTACCGAACAAAGCGAAGCGGTGGTTCAGCTGATTAATGATGCCCGCCGTGCTGAATACGCCAGAATGGCAAAACAAAACAATATTGCTGTCGCCGATGTAGAAGCCATTGCCGGCAAAAAGGCGATAGAGAAAACCGCCAATGGCCACTATATCCGGATTGACGGCGAGTGGCTCAAAAAACGTTAATCCTGGCTGTTTAAATGCCAGCTTGCCTAACGCAAGCTGGTGTTAGACTTTAGTCGCATCCCTATCCAATACCCACTAATGTACTATGCTTAACACCGTCATACTTAACGCTGGTAATAATCAGAGGGTGTTGAATGAACGCGATATTTTTGATGTTGATGGGCCTCGGCGCCATGGCGCTGGGCTACTTTGTATACTCTAAGTTTATCTGCGAGAAAATTTTCAAAGTCGATCCGCATTTTCGTACCCCTGCGCATGAATTGCAGGATGGCATCGACTATGTGCCAACCAACAAATATATCCTCTGGGGTCACCACTTTACCTCTGTCGCTGGCGCAGCACCTATTATCGGGCCTGCTATTGCCGTGATCTGGGGTTGGGTACCGGCTTTTTTATGGGTGGTATTTGGTACTATTTTCTTTGCAGGAGTGCACGATGCCGGTGCTATCTGGGCCAGCGCCCGCAATAAAGCCAAGTCTATCGGTTCATTAACCGGCGATATCGTTGGCAACCGCGCCCGCAGCATTTTTATGATCGTGATATTCCTGGTCCTGCTGATGGTTAACGCCGTGTTTGCGGTGGTTATTGCCGGCCAGCTGATTAATTTCCCCAGCGCAACCATTCCGGTTTGGGGTGCTATTGTCGTGGCACTGATTATCGGCCAGCTGATTTACCGTAAAATAATTGGCCTGCTGATGGTCACTATAATTGGTGTAGTGGCGTTGTATGCGATGATATATGCCGGGCCTATGTTGCCATTATCCCTGCCCGACAGCATTGCTGGTTTTAGTGCCCGCCAAAGCTGGATCGTTATTTTATTTGCCTACGCCGCTATCGCCTCATTATTACCGGTATGGATGCTGCTGCAACCACGTGATTACATCAACGGAATTCAGCTGTTTATCGGTTTAATTCTGATGTATGGCGCTGTGCTGATTTCAGGCCCGGAGCTGGTTGCACCGGCCTTCAATACTAACCTGCCGGAGAACACACCATCGATGATCCCCCTGCTTTTCGTGACCATCGCCTGTGGCGCCATTTCCGGCTTTCATGGCTTAGTATCCAGCGGTACCACCTCCAAACAACTGGATAAAGAGCCCGATGTCCGTTTTGTTGGTTATTTTGGTGCTGTAGGTGAAGGCTCGTTAGCCTTAGCCGCTATTATTGCCGCTACCGCCGGCTTTGCTACGCTGGCTGACTGGCAGGCGATATATCACAGCTTTGGCCAGGGCGGCGTATCGGCCTTTATCAATGGCGGTGCCAATATTCTGCAACAAGGGGTTGGCCTGGACACTGTGCTGGCGCAAACCTTATTAACGGTAATGGTAGTACTGTTTGCCGGCACTACCATGGATACCGGACTGCGGCTGCAGCGGTATATTTTTCAGGAATGGGGCCATATCTATAATATCGGCTGGATGCAAAAAGCGGCGCCTGCCACCTTGCTGGCGGTTGGTTCCTGTTTACTACTAGCCTTTGGTGCTGGTGGCGATGGTGCAGGCGGCATGCTTATCTGGCCATTATTTGGTACCACCAATCAGTTACTGGCAGGGTTAACTTTACTGGTGATCACTGTTATGCTGGTGAAAAAACGCCGGCCAATGTGGTACACCCTGGCGCCGTTGATTTTCTTGCTGGTGATGACGACTTTGGCGTTATTGACCCAGCTGAAAAGCTTCTATGATAAAGGTGATTGGTTCCTGTTTACCCTGGACTTAGTGGTACTGGCCGCGGCCATTCTGGTATCCCTGGAGTGCTCAGCTACGTTAACCAAGCAAATTAAAGCGAATAAGAACACCCCGGTTACCGATAAATCATGAAGCTGGAAAAACTTAAGGCCTGGCTGCGCCAGGCCAGCTTTTATGCCGAAGAGGCGTACAATTCTCCCTATCGCAGCGCGATAGCCCGCGCTAAACGCGAGCAGGACGATTTATTTATGCTGCTGATTTTCTCAGAAATGATGGGGGTACCCAACCCCGCCAGCTATTACACCCTGGAGTTACAGCCGCTATTGATGGAGCGTTTTCACGACTGGCATACCCGGATGGGCATGGAGCACTCACCGCTGGACAACATTAAATGCTGTTAACAGACAAACGGTTGCTGCTAGTCGGTGGTAAAGGCGGTGTGGGCAAAACCACCACCAGCTCAGCACTGGCTTTGCTGGCAACGCAGCGTGGCAAAAAAGTCCTGTTGGTTTCCACCGATCCGGCGCACAGCCTGAGCGATGCTTTTAACCGGCCAATTGGCGATAGCATAACCCGCCTGGCGCCCAACCTGGATGGTCTGGAACTTGATCCGGACCGGGAGGTTGAGCAGCACCTGGCTAAAGTCACCGCCCAGCTAAAACGCTTTACCCGGCCAGAAATGTACAGCGAAATTGAACGGCAAATGCGCTTAACCCGCCAATCACCGGGCGCGCAGGAAGCAGCTATGCTCGAGCGCATTGCCAATGTGATTGAACTGGGTCTTAAAGACTACGATTTAGTGATTTTTGATACCGCCCCCACCGGCCATACTTTACGCTTACTCAGCTTGCCGGAAGCTATGGCTGCCTGGACTCAGGGTTTGCTTAATGCCAATAAGCGCTCAGAAAAGCTGGGCGACGTGCTCGGTCATTTAACCCCAAAAGCGGGCCGCGATGTCGATAACCCGCTAGCGGATCCGGACGAGCACGCCACCGCCGGCATGGATAAGCGCAATAAAGCCATTACTGAAACCCTGCTATCCCGCCAGCGTTTATTACAGCGCACCCGGCAGATCCTCACCGATAAACAGCAAAGTGCCCTGCTGTTTGTACTGACGCCGGAAAAACTGCCTATTCTGGAAACCGGCCGCGCAGTACAAAGCTTGCAGCAGGAAAAACTGCCACTGGCAGGCTTAGTGGTTAACCGTATTTTGCCCGACAATGCCGATGGTGACTTTCTGACGGCGCGTCGCAGCCAGGAAAAAGTCCATTTAGCCCAGATAGCACAAGATTTTGCTAGCCTTCCCCGCTACAAGGTACCACTGCAAGCCACGGACATTCAGGGTCTTGCTGCGCTGCAACATATGGCAAGCCTGCTGGAGCAAGCGGGTTTATAGCTGATTTTTGCCCGCCAATCCGGTATGGTTAACGTTTTAAAAAAGGGCGCAATACACTTATGAATATTAAAGGTTTGCTAGTCAGGGCCTGGGTTGTCGTTTTTATCATCAACCTACCAATAGCTGATTTACAAGCGGCGGCAGCACAATCTGACAGCAACAACGGCGATTTTAAAACGGCGGTACTGGACGGTTACTTAAAACGTTGTGTAGAAGTATTGCATAGTAAAGGCTACAGCAGCGAAGACATTAAAGCAGAATGCAGCTGTGAGCTGGATTACATCGAGCAGAACTTTGTAATATTTGAACAAATGCTGGCTAACAGCAAAGCTGACAACCAACAGCAGATAAATAACTTTAAAAAACAATTACTGCAATGCAAAGTAAAACCGCAAGCCAGTCAGTAACTGGCTAAGCCCAGAGTATACTTAACACAATTAACGCCATTACAGCACTGATAAATAACACGTTGTACAATGAGCTGGTTAACCAGAATTTTAGCAGTGTTTTGCCCCAGCCCTGCCGGTAATAAAACTTCTGACAAAGAAATAAATACAAAGGGATCCACCAGAAAGCTGCCGTTTCCAGCCATCCCACTATTGTCGCTAACCAATTCCAGCCAATGCTGTTTTGCAATGCGCCCAAGCCTAAATAAATTACTGACATTTGCAGAATAAAGCTATGGCTATGCAGCGCGACGATCAAATGCTCCATGTAATAACGATTGGAGCGGATGTACAGCAGTTTGAGTAACAAGGCAAATATTGGCAGTAGCAAAAACATCATCTGCGGTGCCAGGCTGAAAAACTTGTTTATGGCCAGTTTGGGGTTGGCGATAATAGCGTCCAGTTTGGCGTTGAACTCTTGTTGGCCCTCATCAGATAAAAACGATACCTTGACACCGGAAGGTGATCTCTCTCTGCTTTCCTTAAAGTTTTTATTAATTTCAGTCGCGATTTCACTCAGATTGTTAGTATCAGGCGGAGCATCTTTTTTTGGCTGAACTGTTGGCTGGACTAGCACATTGTCAGGCGCGCTGACATCAGCCGACGTGTCCGGCAACAGCCTGGCAAAAATCAGAAAGGCGATAATAGAGGTAAACAGATACAGTCGCAGAGGCGGTACAAAAGGGACCCGGTGGCCACCAACATAACGCAGACTTAAATAGCCCGGGCGAAACCACAGCGGTATTAGCGTACGCCACAGCCGGGTATCCCAGTTGCTGAATTCACCGAAAAACTCAGTCACCACGCCGCTGACATTGCGGATATAACTTTTCTTTTCCTGACCGCACTGATGGCAGAATTCGCCGTGTAACGCGCTGTTGCAGTTATCACAATATCGCTGTTCCGATGTATCCATCTTAGACTCACAACTCTTTTTCTTATCAGACTGATTCTACGTTAAGCAATTGTTTTAGCAACAGTTGTCCGCATATTTATTGCGGACACTTTTCCTGTCCGCGGACAGTCATTACAACCATCAGCAAATCATTATTTTATTAAAAATCAACAAGATAAAACTTGGCATTAAAGCTGCTTTAGCACTACCAGTAAACTAGCTAACCTGCATAGCACACAGCACCACAAGGGCAGATCATGATCCAGGGCACCGAACAACAAGATAGAATTATGCAACGTCCAGCCAGCAGCCGCCTGCGCCGCTTGCTACCCGCCGTCACCATTATAACCCTCGTTATCCTGTTAACTCTGGCGTTATTCCGGACCATGGCAACTAACGGTGCCAGCCTGGTGGTTGCACGCAATCAGCTGCAGTTCGCAACGGTACAGCGGGGCGATTTAGTCCGGGATATTGCGGTGCAGGGCCGGATTGTTGCCGCAAACGCCCCTACTCTGTACAGCCAGGAAACCGGTCAGGTCCAGTTGTTTAAACAGCCCGGTGAAGCGGTAAATCAGGGAGATATTGTCGCCACGATCACCAGCCCGGCGCTGCAAAATGATTTACAGCAACAACAGGCCGTGCTGTCCGGTATGACTTCAGAAGCAGATCGCGCAGTATTAAATGCCCGCGAGCAGCAGCTAGATATTGAGCAGGTAATGAATAATGCCCAGGTGAATTTGCTGGCCGCCCGGCGCGAATTGCAACGTGCTACCCAGTCCATTGAGCTAGGGGTGATTCGCAGGCTCGATTTCGATATCGCCAAAGATAATCTAACCAAAGCTGAACTGGAGTTTGACCACGCTAAACGCAAGGTGGAACTGGCCCGCGACAAACTGGCGTTTGAGCAAAGCTCACGGGCCCAGGATATTCATCGCCAGCAACTGGTAGTAAATGAACTGGAGCGCAAAGTGGCGGCGCTGAATATCACCGCGCCGGTAACCGGACAATTAGGCAACTGGCTGGTCGAGCAGCAAAGCCATGTATTGCCGGGACAGGCACTGTTAACTGTAATTGACTTAAGTCAGTACGAAGCAGAACTTGCGGTACCGGAGAGTTACGCCCGCGATTTACTACCCAACCAACAGGTAGAAATTGTTATCGCTAACCAACAACTAAATGGGGTTATTAGCTATATCGCCCCTGAGGTTCGCAATAATCAGGTTAGTGCCAGGGTTCGCTTTGAACAGGCCGATACGTTGGCGTTACGCCAGAGCCAGCGGCTGACCGCCCGGGTGATCCTCGAGCACAAAGCCAATGTGCTAAAAATTGCCCGTGGAGATTTTGTCAGCTCTGGTGGTGGCCGCCAGGCATATCAGGTGCTCGATAACCAGGCTGTGCGCAAAAACGTGGAACTTGGCGCGCTGTCCGTGCAGTGGGTAGAAATTTTAACTGGTGCCACAGAGGGCGAACAATGGGTGATCTCGAACCTGAGTGATTTTCAGGACCAAAGCCGGATCAACCTGAACTAACACGTTATTTATTACCAACCAGACTAACGAAAACCGGATTACCGAAAAAGGACAACTGATGATAACGCTAACCAACTTAAGCAAAATATTCCGCACTGAACTGATTGAAACGCATGCCCTGCGCGAAGTAAATCTGCAGGTAAATGAAGGCGAATTTGCAGCACTGACCGGCCCGTCCGGCTCGGGAAAATCCACCCTGTTAAATATCCTCGGCACCCTCGAGAATTTTGATAGTGGCGACTACCTGCTGGATGGCAAGTCAGTCAAAGGCTTGTCTGATGCCGCCCTTTCAAAGCTGCGTAACGAAAAGATTGGCTTTATATTTCAAAGCTTTAACCTGATTAAGGACTTCAGCATTTTTGACAATATCGAGCTGCCATTGCGTTACCGGGGGCTGAAGGCTTCTGATCGTAAGCAACGGATTGACCAGGCCCTGGAATTGGTCGGCTTACATGCCCGTCGCGACTACCTGCCCGGCCAGCTATCAGGTGGTCAGCAGCAGCGGGTCGCCATAGCCCGGGCAATTGCCGGTGAGCCTCGTATTTTGCTGGCCGATGAACCGACCGGTAACCTCGATTCACTGATGGCACGTCAGGTTATGGAGCTGTTAGAGCAAATTAACCAGCGTGGCTGCACCATTCTGATGGTAACGCATGATCCGGAACAGGCACGGCGTGCTGGCCGCCATATTCAGATTGTTGATGGTCAGTTACATGACAGTACCCTTTATCAACCGCTATCACAACCGCTGCATCAGCCGCTGGCAGCAGTACAAGGAGCCTGACATGGATAATCTGCTGCATGTATTTGCGCTGGCGATACGCAATATTAAACGCGCACCACTGCCTTACTTACTGACAGTGTTAATTTTAAGCCTGGGCCTGGGCATGTTTTTCTCAAATGCCACCTTGTATTACTGGCTGAATCACGATCCACTGCCGCATAAGAGTCAGACGCTGTTCTATCCGCAAATAAATGCCACCCTGCAACCTTGTGATAGCTGTACCGAGCCACTGCGGGTTTTGAGCTACCAGGATGTTCAGAAACTTAGCAGCAGCGGCATTCCCTCTGCTCAGGCAGCAATGTTTCAGTCTGCCGGCTATGCCCGCTTGCCGGAAAATACTCGGCAAAGTCCAACTCCGGTGGCGTTACGGATCACCCAACGCGATTTTTTTACGCTGTTTGATGTGCCCTTTTTACATGGTGAGCGCTGGGCAGACAATAGCGCACGGCGCGAGCTGATTTTAAGTAAAGCCAGTGCTGAGCGATTTTTTGGCCGGACAAATGTGGTGGGCGAAGCCCTGCAACTTGGTAACGAGCTATACACCATAACGGGAGTGCTGGATGACTGGACCATGCTGCCAAGGCTGTATGACGTGGCCAACGGCCTGAACAGCGCCCAATCAGCTGATATCTACTTGCCGTGGGAAACAGCCTATGATTTAGGAATTAAGTCAAATACCACAACCATGTCGCGGGACAGCCGCAATTACAGTGACAATTTCGCCGTTAATGGCCGCGAGGGTGATTTTTTCCAGGCACAGTTCTGGGTGCAACTTGATACAGCCGACCAGGTCAGCGCCTATCGGCAATTTATGCAACAACTGGTGCAAAGCGAAAAAGAAGCCGGGCGCCACCCCAGACCTGAGGGTAATCGTTTGACTAATATTCTCGACATTACCGAACACTTTAATGCCCGCAACCGCCAGTTAGATGCATTTGCGCTGGTGTCACTGCTGTTTTTACTGGTGTGCTTATTTAATGCCAGCCATTTATCGCTAAACCGTTATCTGGCCAGCCAGTACGAGTTTGGCCTGCGCCGGGCACTTGGCGCCAGCCGCGGCCAGTTGCAACAGCTTATTCTGGCCGATGTTGCTGTTAATGCTGCTGTTGCCTTGCTGCTGTCACTGACAGTAGCGATGGTTGCCATGGCGTTGATTAATCATTTATTACCGGCAACCCGCAATCTTACCAGCTGGAGCCCGGCCATGCTGTTTGCTATGGCCGCAACCGCTCTGGCCGCCAGTTACATCGTCAGCCTGTACCCTGCCATCCGCGCTTCATTTGGCAGCTTAAACCGCCAGCTTAAATAACAGGAAACTATCATGAGCCTGACACTACTGTTTAAATCTTTGCTGCAACGAAAAGTGATTACCATCCTGTTGTTGATTCAACTGATGCTGACACTTGCCCTGGTGAGCAACAGCATTTTGCTCAGCCAGCAAGCCTATACGTTAAGTAACCAACCGACCGGCCTGCAACTGGAAACAACATTAGCAATTGAACTGAAGCCGACAGATGAGAATCTGATAGTACATCCGGCGCTCGGTGAACTTATTCAGCGCCAGTTAGCAGAGTTGCGCAAAATAAACGGGGTCCGTTATGCCGCATTCACTAACCAGACACCGTTAATGTTTGGTGGTATGAACGGTGATGTCTTTGTTCCGGACCACGCTGAGACCAGCAGCGTCGATGCCGTTCCCTATAATTATGCTGAAGCCGGGTTGTTTGATGCCTTACAAATGACCCTGCTTCACGGCCGCTGGTTATCTGCTGAAGATAAAAATACCGATAATGTAGTACTGACAGAAAAACTGGCAAACCGGTTATTCGGACAAAGCCATCTTGCGTTAGGCCAGCAGATATCAGCAGGCACAGTGGTAGGTGTCGTCGCAGATATGATGTACCAGCGTTTTGCCAGTGATCAGTATTACGGTCTATTCTTTAACCGTGACTTAAGCCGGGCCGACTATGGCTATCGTTTGATACTACAGGTTGAATCTCAGGCGGTTGCTGCCGTACGCCAACAGATTAACCAGAGCCTGCGCCAGGTTGAACCCGAAATTGATATCCAGCACATTGTTAGTTTGCGCCAGCTGCATCGCGATGTGTTTGAGCAGGAACGCGGCCTGGCCATTTTGTTGTCAGTATTAAGTGCTCTGATGTTATTAGTTGCGATGATATCAGCCTATAGTCATGCGTTATTCCATGGGGTACAGCAGCAGAATGAAATTGGTATTAAACGAGCTTTAGGAGCCAGCAAGCGCCGTATTTTGCTGGAAGTGCTCAGTGAAAGTTGGCTGACAACCGGAATTGGCGTTACCTTAGGATTACTGGCGAGTTTTTTATTGCAACAGCAACTGGCAACCGTTATTTCATTACCGGCGCTACCATTATGGCTACCGTTTGCCGGCGCACTGATGCTACTATTTTGTGTCACTGCAGCAACATGGTATCCTGCGGCGATTGCTACCCGGGTGTCACCGGCCACTGCCACTAAAGCCTTATAAACTATGCTGAAATTATTGGTTATTGATGACAATCAGCCAATCTGCCAGGCCCTGCAAACGCTGTTTGCGTTACAGGGCTATCAGGTGCATTGCGCTACTGTGCCCGATCAGGCCTGGCAGCTGCTGGCCACCGATGACATTGACCTGATCCTGCAGGACATGAACTTCAGCGCCGGCGAAATGCATGGCGATCAGGGCAAGGCGCTGTTTTATCAGTTACGCCAGCAATACCCGGACATCCCCATCGTCTTAATGACTGCCTGGACCCGGCTTGATATGGTGGTAGAGCTGGTAAAAGCCGGTGCTACCGACTATATCGCCAAGCCGTGGGACGATCAGCGGCTACTGCTGACGGTAGCCAATGCCCTGAAACTAAAACAACTTGGCTTGCAGCAGCAACGTGCTGAGCGTGAGCGCCAGGCCGTTTTTGCCGGTAAAGACTTATGCAATATGGTATTTGCCAGCAGTAAAATGCAGCAGCTATTGCAAATGACTTTGCAACTGGCGCCAGCCAATGCCGCAATATTAATTACCGGACCCAATGGCGCCGGAAAAGAAGGCATTGCCAACGTCTTGCATGCCAACTCACCACGTAAAAACAAGCCCTTTATTAAGGTGAATATGGGCGCCCTGCCCGCAGATTTAATGGAGGCCGAGCTGTTTGGCGCTGAAGCCGGTGCATACAGTGGCGCAACGAAGACCCGAATTGGCCGGTTTGAAGCAGCAGACGGCGGCAGCCTCTTTCTGGATGAAATTGGTAATTTATCACCGGCTGGCCAGGCCAAGTTACTCAGGGTGCTACAAACCGGCGAGTATGAGCGGCTGGGTTCCAGCCAGACCCGTAAAACGGATGTGCGGCTGATTAGCGCAACCAACAGCGATTTAACCGCAGCAATCAGCCAGGGCGAATTCCGGCAGGACTTATATTACCGGATAAACGTGGTGCAACTGCAGCTACCGCCACTGCGCGACCGGCCTGATGATATACCGGTACTGGCCCGTTACTTTCTGGCTGGCAAAAAAACCTTAAGTAAAGCGGCTGAGCAACAATTGCTCAGTTACCCCTGGCCTGGCAACGTACGCGAACTGCAAAATGTTTGTCAGCGCGCGCTGCTGTTAAGTGCAGGTAGCGAGATTGAAAGCAGCGATCTGGGTTTGCCTGACCACAGCACCCATCCCAAAAGAGCGCTGGATGATATAAACCGGGACGAACTGGAGCAGGCATTGGTGCAGGCAGGCGGTGTTGTATCCCGGGCAGCAAAACATTTAGGTATCAGCCGCCAGGCGTTATACAGAAGAATGGAGTTTTATGGCATTGCCGCGCCCTGAGCCTGCAGCCGCAGCGATCCGACAACGTCCGGCCTTCAGGTTGGGCAGCCGCAGCCGGCTGGCGTTGCTTTGCCTGACGCTTACCGTTTTCAGCCTGGCCGTGCTGGCGCACTTTGGCATGCTCAGTTTTGGCTCAGGCTTTAGTATTGCTGCTGGCGGCGTTGTGCTGTGGTTGCTGATAAACTGGACACTCAGGCCACTGCGTCAGGAAGTTCTGGCGCTGAATCTGCACGCGCAAAACTTACAGGACGGCAGCTTTAACACCAGTGCAAATCAGCTGAATATTAAAGAGCTCAGCCCGCTGGCTGACAGTTTAATTACCATGTCGGCACAGTTACGGGCAGAGCGTGCCAGTTTATATCAGCGCGAGCTATTGCTCGATACCGTGCTGCAAAGCAGCCCTACGGCGCTTGTTCTGACTAACCACTCTGACACTGTCCTGATGGGTAACCCGGCCGCCTGCCTGCTACTGAATAACGGCAAAAAATTTACTGGCAGTAAATTGTCCGCGCTGACAGATATTGCACCACCGCTACAGCAGGCACTTAAGCGCCAGCAGCAAGGTTTAATCCGGCTGGATAATAGCGGTCAGGCGGTATGGCATTTATCAATCAACCAGTTTCAGTTAAATCAGCAGCAGCACTGGCTTTATCTGCTTAAACCGCTGAGCCGGGAGATCCAGCGGGAAGAGCTGAACGCCTGGAAAAAACTGCTACGGGTCATTGGGCATGAACTGAATAACACCCTGGCCCCTTTATCGTCATTGGCCTTTTCTGGCCGGCAACTGGCTGCCCGGCAGCAACAAACTGAATTAAGCCGGCTGTTTGATACCATTAGTGAACGTAGCCGGCATTTAAATCAGTTTGTGCAGGCTTACATTAATTTCGCTAAGTTACCGCCACCTCAGCTAACTGACATTAACTGGCCACGTTTAATCAATCAGCTGCAGGATCACTATGAGTTTGAATTGCTGGGCGATTTGCCAAAGCGCAGTTGGCAGGCGGATCCGCAGCAATTGGCACAGCTGCTATTAAACTTGCTGAAAAATGCCCATGAAAGCGGCTCGGCAACAGAACATATCAGTCTACGCTGTGTTGAACTTGGTAATGAATTGCAGCTGCAAGTCACAGATGGCGGCGGTGGTATCGCCGCCGATCTACTGCAGCAGGCGCTGGTGCCTTTTTACAGCAGCAAACCTCAGGGTTCAGGTATTGGCCTGACGCTTTGCCGCGACATTGCTGAAGCGCATGCTGGCGGTATCAGTTTACACAACGTTAGCCAGCAAATTGCTAATGACAGGATCTGCGGCCTGCAAGTGACGGTAACCTTGCCAACCCGTTAACCCGTCAACGCTACTCCCACATCAACCCGACATTGGCTTCCTGTGCCTGGTGCAGTAATTTAAGTAGTGGCTCCGCCCTGACGCTCAGGCTTACCCGCTCTGGTTTATCTTCATCCTCGTTGTCACTGGTTTTTGCTGCGGCCTGTTCCGCTTCCGGCGCTTCATCTTCCGCTAATCTGGCCAATGCCTGCTGTAACCGGGCTAAAGCTTCTGGCACATCATCAGCAAACATGGCGCTGGGCAGTTTGGTATCCCGGCCCATCATTTTCAAAAGCTGCAATCCCACGTTGGTGTGGTAATCAACATCTCTGCCCGCTTTGCTTTTAAAGGTAACCATAGTATTGCTCCATTAATAGTATTACTCCGTTATTTGCTGCTACTCTGACAGCAAGCATAACCTACTTTGCAGTAATAGTATGACAAGCAGCAATAACTCTTGTTACATTCTGGCAATTGATCAGGGCACCACCTCCAGCCGCGCGGTTATTTATGATCGGCAGATGCAGCCAATAGCCAGTGCGCAGCATGAACTGACATTACATTATCCGCAGCCAGGTTGGGTCGAGCAGGATCCTGAGCAAATCTGGCAAAGCGTTTTAAACTGTATTGACCAGGCTGTTAGCCGCGCCGGCCTTAGCATTGCCAATATCGCCGCTATCGCCATCAGTAATCAGCGGGAAACCACTGTCCTGTGGGAAAAAGACTCCGGCAAAGTTATCGCCAATGCCATTGTCTGGCAAGACCGGCGTACAGCCGCGTTTTGCCGGCAATTACAACAACAGGGGGCGGAACAGACAATTAGCCAGAAAACCGGTTTACGAGCCGACCCGTATTTTTCAGCCAGTAAAATTGGCTGGCTTTTGGACAATGTGCCGGATGCCAGAACTAAGGCCAAAGCCGGTAAGCTGTGCTTTGGTACCGTAGACAGCTTTATTTTATCACGGTTAACCGGCGGTAAAGTGCATGCTACCGATGCCAGCAATGCCAGCCGCACCGCCTTGTACAATCTTAACAGCCTGGCCTGGGACCCGGAACTGCTGCAACTGTTTAATATTCCGGCAAACCTGTTACCAGAAGTAAAAGACAGTGCCGGCGTGTTTGGCACCAGCTCGGTGGACGTCCTGGGCGCAGCTATACCAATCATGGCGATACTGGGCGATCAACAAGCGGCATTGTTGGGCCAGGCCTGTATCAGCCCTGGCATGTTGAAAAGCACTTATGGCACCGGCTGCTTTGCGGTGGTGAATACCGGCGATCAGATCATTCGCAGTAATAACCAGCTGTTATCTACCCTGGCGTGGCAACTTAATGGTAAAGCCACTTATGCACTGGAAGGCAGTATTTTTATGGCCGGTGCAACAGTGCAATGGCTGCGCGATAAACTGGGCATTATAAGTCAGGCCAGTGAAACTGAAGCGTTAGCCAGCCAGAGCAGTTATCAGCAAACAGAATTGTTAGTCCCGGCCTTTACCGGACTCGGCGCCCCCTATTGGCAACCGGAGGCTAAAGCCGCATTGTTTGGCATGACCCGGGATACCGGCAAAGTGCAGTTAGCCACAGCAGCGCTGTGCGCCGTGGCTTACCAGAGTGCAGACTTACTTAACGCCATGCGCCAGGATGGTATTCAGGTCGCGCAATTAAGAGTTGATGGCGGCATGACCAACAACCAGTGGTTTTTACAGGCGCTGGCCGATTTATGTCAACAACCGGTGCAGCGCTGCAATACAACAGATGCGACGGTATTTGGCGTTGGATCTTTGGCTGCAGTCAGCCTGGGCTACTACCCGGATATTTCGGCAATAAGCGGGTTATGGCAAGCCGACCAGCAACATAAGCCAAAAATAAGCGGTGCTGAACAAACTAAATTGTATCAACACTGGCAAACAGCAGTTGCTGCTGTGCTGAAGCAGCAGCTATAGTAGTAGTGCCTAAACAAAAAGCGCAGAGGGAATGAAGATGGCAAAGGTATTAATTACCGGGTTTGAACCCTTTGCTGGCGACTCTGTAAATCCGTCCTGGCAGGTGGCCAGCGCGCTGGATAGTTGGCAGCTTGATGATGAGGTTGTGGTTACTGCAGTAAAACTACCCTGTGTCTTTAAACAAAGCCTGCTAAATCTGGAACAAGCTGTTAACCAGCTACAACCAGTAGTGGTGATTATGCTCGGTCAGGCAGCGGACTGCAGTCAACTCAGGCTTGAAAAAATCGCCAGTAATTTTATTGATGCCAGCATTGCCGATAATTCAGGTCAGCAACCGCGCAACTGCCTGACCGCGTCCCATGGGCCGGCCGCTTACTTTAGTAATTTACCACTTACCGCCATGTTACAAGCCTTGCATCAGCAGGATATTCCGGCCCAACTGTCGCTATCGGCCGGTAGTTACGTTTGTAATCACAGCTTTTATGGCCTGATGCACCTGATTAAAAACCAGTACGCTAGTATTAGGGGCGGATTTATTCATTTACCCTACCTGCCACAACAGGTACTGAACCGCCCCGGCAGCCCCAGTATGGAACTCACTACCCAGATAAAAGCCCTGAAAATTTGCATTGCAGTCAGTTTGCAACAGCAGGCAGACCAGCTAATTGCCTGATTTTTTCTCAGCTTACTGAGTTTTTAATGAAATTATTTTTTTAAATTTAACGCTTGCATAAATTTTAAGCATTCCTTATGATGCGCGGATTCGAAAGGCAAGTCATCTGAAAAGATGATCACGCAAAGCTTCAGGTCTAACGGGGAAACCCTATGATAGCTGGGCTGCCGTCGCAAATTGCGATGTTTTATTCTGTTTCGTCCAGAGTTAAACGCATGACCTTTCGTGTACCGCAACCCCGGTTGCTAACAATGATCGTGAACTGACTCAATTCGGAGCTTGAATATGAAAACCAAAATTATCGCTTTAGCCGCTGTTATCGCTGCCACCTCTTTTGTAAGCACTCCTGTTGCCGCCAACGATCAATTAGCGCTGTCTATTTGCTCTTATGTTGCCGCCGATAGCCGTAATAACCTGCGTAAAGTATTAAGCGACAACCGGATCCGCTTATCAACCGTTTATAGTGGTGTGGTGTGTGACGGTCTGCCATTAGTACGTCATGCCATTAAACACAACGCCAACGAAACTGCTGAGTTTATGATTAAGCAGTTACCAGGCAGTGTAGTTGCTGCTTCAGGCGATGCTGAGTGGGCGCAAAGCAATGGCTTTGCTGCATCACCGGTAATTAATGCCATTAAAGAGCGTAGCGCCAGCTAAGTCAGCTACTGCGTAACGTTGCAATAAAGGCGCCTTCGGGGCGCCTTTATTATTTCCAGCTCAGGCTTTTATGCCAAAACAGTGCTGTTTCACGTGCTCGGCAATACCAACCCCCGCCTCTGACATAGTTAAGTAGGTTTGGTCAGCGCCCGCGGCAATAATGTCGCGCGCTTCGTCATTGTGCATACTGTGCGAGACAATAAAGCCCTGAAAACCGGAGGCCCGTAACTTTTTCGCAGCAATCACCTTGGCTTCGACGTCGTTCATGCTCAGAATAACCGCCTCAACCTTGCCATAATCCAGCCCCTGCCAGAACACCTGATCTTCGGCATCGGCATAAAAAATATTAATGCCCTGGCGCTGATGATCACTGACTTTAGCCGGGTCGGAGTCCATCGCAATAATCTTGCGACTGGCTTTTAAATAATTATAAGCAGAGGTACCGGTGCGGCCCATCCCCATTATTAACACGTCAGCATCCCCCAGCGACACCGGTTGCTCATCCGGGTGATGAATATTGCGCTCGAATTTCAGCAGCCGGTTGCATAAACGTTCATACAGCGGGTGCGCCAGCCGGTTTAATGGCGCCGAGATCACAAAAGATATCGCTACCGTCAATGCCAGCGGGACCAGCCACTCGGGCAACACCACGCTGGCGACGATCAAGCCAAACTCACTGTAATTAGTAAGGCTGAGGCTGGCCAGAAACGCACTACGCGCCCGCAGTTTAAACAGTATCAGCAATAAGAAAAACAGCACCGCCTTCAGCGGCAGGATCAGGGTCATCACGCCGGCGAATAACCAGGCATTAGCATCTGGCAGGCCATCTATGCCAATTTGCAAAAAGAAACCGACCAGAAAAAACTCTTTAATACTCCACAACGATTTCGATAACTCGCCCGCCCGCGGGTGTTTTGCCAGCATAGCGCCAAATACCAGGGCGCCGAGCTCTGAACTTAGCCCGACTAACTCAAAGCCCTGACCACCCACTACCAGTGCCAGCAGTAAACCAAACAAGATCAATAAATCTTCGTGGCCGCTGGCATCCAAAAGTTTATAAAGTACCGGCCGTAATAATGGCAAGCCAAACACCAGTAACGCCCACGGGGACGGCACGGTGCCACTGGCGACACTCATTACCAGCAGCGCCAGTAAATCCTGCACAATCAGAATACCTATCGCCACCCGGCCATGAAATGCCCGCAGCTCACGTTTACTTTCCAGTACTTTGGCGGCCAGTACCGTACTTGAAAAGGCCAATGCGATGGCCAGCATCAGCGCCTGGTACCAGCTGACATCGAAAATAAACAACACCGCAGGCAAGGTCAGCAGGATGGATAACCCGAAATGGAGGGTACCACCGCCCAGCACTTCTGCCTTTGCCAGGCTGCGCACATTCAGCTTTAAGCCGACGGTAAACAACAGCAACAGCACACCTAAGTGCGCCACATGGTGAATAATCGAGGGCCCTTCTGCCGGCAGGCTCATGTCGCTGGCAGTAGCAGAAATAACAAAACCCGCCAGCAGGTAGCCAATTAATGGCGGTAAACCAATTAACCGCACCAGTAAACCCAGTGAAAATGCAAACCCTATCCAGACAGCTTCAAGCATTGGTTATCCCTAATTGCACTATCATCTTTGTCAGATAATAACTGAAAATAATTATTCGGTGTTAATGTGGATCATCAATATCAGCACGGTCTGCTCGCGGCAAATCATCTTTACGCCGGGCAAACAGACCACCGCCATTAGTGCGTTGCAGCCACTCGTTATAGGTACGATGGACACCACGACGTAACGCCGACGACGAGCTTTCCAGAACACCAATACCTACCAGGACGCTTACCACAAGAATCGATAACTTAATGGCGACTAAATCCTGACCGATGCCGATACAAACGCCTATTGAGGCCAACACCCAGATGGTGGCGGCAGAAGTAACTCCAAGTACCATGCCGTCGCGGCTTAACATTACCCCGGCGCCGAGAAAGCCCACGCCGGTAATCACCTGGCCAATAATCCGGGACGGATCCGTCATTTCAGAATTAACTGACATCGAGGCTGCGATAAAAACATAAGTACCCATCACTATCAGAATAGAGGTGCGGATCCCGGCAGGCTTACCCCGCAATTGCCGTTCCAGACCAATAATAAAACCGCAGGCCAGCGCTGTTAACAGCTCCTGCCAGCCTAGCGGATCTATTGCCACTATGCTTTGCCAATCCGCCATGCTGTTCCCCTGAATAAAAATGACCTATGTCTACCGCACCGCGGTTTTTGCTGCCTGCCACTCAGCCTGAGTAATCGCCGTTGTCGGCTCCTGCTCATCATTATATTGCTCTGCTTGTTTTTTTCTTTGAGCAACCTTTTGTAATATAGCGGAATTTTCAGCATCTGACCGCTTATTCCAGTTAACAATTTCAGTTATATGCCGGTAGCATCCGACACACAGCTTTTCGCTGTTTAAACGGCAACAGGCCACACAGGGTGATTCAGGCATAATTTTGTCGGCTCCTCCGGCACTTTGGTCGTATTGTCATTCACTCGCTCTTAACTTTACAGGCGCTTTGTGCCAATCTGGCTTACTTTTAACAGCGTTTAAAATGCTAACTATAACGAAAACCGCCACGGGAACCTACTAATGACCACATTTAAACCATGTTTGCTGGCACTGGCCATCGCCAGCCTTACCTTGCAGGCAGAAGATAAAAAGCCAGACTGGGATGTTAATGCGCCGCAAGGCCAGTTTGAAACTGTAGATATTAATGTGCAGCAAGGCAGCTGGATGAACATCACCGTTAGCCCGGATGGTAAAACCCTGGCCTTTGATTTACTGGGTGATATTTACACCATGCCAATTAGCGGCGGTAAAGCCACTGCCCTGACCAATGACATTGCCTGGAATATGCAACCGGTGTTCAGCCCCGATGGTAAAACCATTGCCTTTACCAGTGACCGCGATGGCGGCGACAATATCTGGCTGATGAATGCCGATGGCAGCGAGCCCCGCGCGGTAACCAACGAAACCTTCCGCTTACTGAACAGCCCGGCCTGGAGCCCGGATGGCCAGTTTATTGTTGCCCGCAAGCACTTTACCGCCAGCCGATCGTTAGGCGCCGGTGAAGTTTGGCAATATCACGTTAGTGGCGGTAATGGCGTAATGCTAACTGAGCGGCCAAATGACCAGAAAGACTTAGGCGAGCCGGCATTCTCCAATGATGGTAAGTACATTTATTTCTCGCAGGACGATACCCCGGGTAAAACCTTTCACTACAGCAAAGATTCCGAATCAGGCATTTACGTTATTAAGCGCTTTGAGCGTGAAACCGGTAAAATTGAAGAGCTGCTTGGCGGTGCCGGCGGTGCCATCCGCCCTACGCCCTCACCTGACGGCAAATACCTGGCCTATATCCGCCGGGTCGATTTTCAAAGCACCTTGTTTTTATATGATTTAAGCAGTGGCGAACATATTAAACTGTACGACGGCCTGGACCGTGACATGCAGGAAACCTGGGCTATTCATGGCGTATACCCCACCTTAAGCTGGACCCCGGATAATAAAGCGCTGTTATTCTGGGCCGGTGGTGGAATTAAACGGCTAAATATTGCCAGCAAGCAAGTGGCAACGGTGCCATTTGAAGTTAATACCAGTAAACAAATTCAAACCGCGCTGCGGGTTACTCAAGATCTGGATAAAACCGACGTTGATGTGAAAATGCTGCGCTTCGTTAAGGTTTCACCCAATGGCAAACAAGCGGTATTTACCGCACTGGGCCATTTGTACATTACCGATTTAGATGACCCGAAACCGCGCAGGCTAACCAAGCAAACTACCGATTTTGAGTTTTACCCCGAGTTTTCCCGCGACGGTAAAGAGTTAGTTTTTGTCAGCTGGAATGACCAAACTCAGGGCGCAGTAAACCTGTTAAACCTGCGAAACGGCCGGGTAACCAAACTGACCAGCGAACCGGGTAAGTATATTGAGCCAACCTTAAGCCCCGATGGTAAAACGGTGGTGTACCGGAAAATCGGCGCTGGCAGCATTCTGCCACGGCAATGGTCACTGAATACCGGCCTGTATAAAATCAGCAGCCGCGGTGGCGACAGCGAGCTACTGGCCCGCAATGGCCGGGCGCCGATGTTCGGCGCCAGCAATGATAAAGTGTACGCTATGGATTATGGCAGTTCGCCAAGTTTTATCAGCATCGATTTAAACAAACAAACCCAGCAAACCTTATATACCGCCAAGTTCGGGACCGAATTTAAACTGTCGCCTGATGGTAAATACCTGGCGTTTGCTGATCGCTTTAAAGTCTTTGTTACGCCCTTTATTGAACGGGGCCGGGCTATTGATATCAGTGGCAACGACAAACAGTTACCGGTAAAACAGTTATCTGTGCGCGCCGGCGAATATATCAGCTGGAGTGGTGACAGCCGCAACCTTTACTGGAGCTTAGGCCCCGAGCTGTATCATGCCAGCATTAATGGTTTGTTCGAGCACGGCGCTGAAAGTGATGACTTTAAAGTAGAAAATGGTATTAACCTCGGCTTTAAATTCCCGGCGGACATTCCACGCGGTGTGGTTGCCTTTGTCGGTGGCCAGGTGCTGAGTATGAAGGGCGATGAAGTCATTGCAAATGGCGTGGTAGTGGTTGAGAACAATAAAATTGTTGCCGTTGGCAACCGCGCTGATGTGGCCGTGCCCAGTAACGCCAAGGTGTATGATATTACCGGGAAAACCATTATGCCCGGCATATTCGATGCTCACTCCCATGGCAGCCAGGGCAACCAGCAAATTACCCCGCAACAAAACTGGCTGAATTATGCCGGTTTAACCTTTGGCGTAACCAGTATTCACGACCCGTCAAACGATACCCGTGAAATATTTTCGGCCAGTGAAATGCAGCAGTCCGGCCAAATTGTCGGGCCGCGGATTTTCTCTACCGGAACCATTTTATACGGGGCTGAGGGCGCAGGTTATACCTCGCATATCGACAGCCTGGACGACGCTAAATTCCACCTGGAACGCTTACAGAAAGTGGGCGCTTTCAGTGTGAAAAGCTATAACCAGCCGCGGCGTAATCAGCGCCAGCAGGTAATTCAGGCAGCACGTGAGCTGGACATGATGGTAGTACCGGAAGGTGGCTCGTTAATGCAGCATAACCTGACCATGATCGTCGACGGCCATACCACCATAGAACATGCCCTGCCTGCAGCAAAAGTGTATGACGACATTAAACAGTTATGGCAGGCCAGCGGCACCGCCTACACCCCTACCCTGAACGTCGCCTATGGCGGCATCTGGGGCGAAAACTACTGGTACGATAAAACCGAAGTGTGGAAACACCCACGCTTAAGCAAGTATGTGCCTATGGACGTATTAGCACCACGCAGTATGCGCCGGCCTACCGCACCGGATCATCATTACAATCACTTTGCCGTGGTTAAAACGGCCAAAGAGTTACAGGATGTCGGGGTGGTTGCGAATATTGGCCCGCACGGCCAGCGCGAAGGCCTAGGTGCCCACTGGGAGATCTGGATGTTCGCCCAGGGCGGCATGAGCCCGCTGGAAGCGTTAAAAACCGCGACCATCAACCCGGCTAAAACCTTTGGTATGGACCATCAGTTAGGTAGCATCGAACCCGGTAAACTGGCTGATTTAATCGTTATCGACGGTAACCCGTTACAAGACATCCGGGTTAGCGATAAGGTAATTTACACTATGGTCAACGGCAGGCTGTTTGATGCTGAGAGCATGAACGAAATTGGCACCCGCGAAAGACAACGTAAGCCATTTGAGTTTGAGCCAAAGTAACAACTGGCTTAATTCAATAATTAGCCCCGGCTCTGCCGGGGCTTTTTTTTAATTTAACTTACTACCACTAACATTGACTGACTCATTGACTGAAAAGTATCAATGTAAGCATTAACATCCTCGGCAGCGCCTTTTACTTTAAGACGGTGGGCATACGCCAGCCGGGCACTCATGACAAACCAGAACAGCGCGCTGATAAAACCGACAAAGCGCCAAACGGTTGTTTTTGCCCACTTCAGTGCCAGGGTAATAGACAGCACATAAAGCACAAAACCAGCCAGTTTTGACGAGGCCCAGCCATTAACGAACGGATACAACTGCAGCGGATTCACCATCACTAAATAAATAGCGGTAACAATAAACAAGGTATATAAAATATGCGGGCCAATTTTCAGCAGTTTGTTGTTTACCTTATCAGAGCCCTTCAGCGTTAAGGCAAAGTTGATTAGAAAAAACACCAACGTCAGCGCAATTATGGTCAGATGGGTATGTTTTATTATCATGTACATAGCGGATTTCCCTGAAATTATATTTTTCGCCCGCCAATATAACGCTTTATCTGTGGTTTGACGATGTTAACGCGATAAACGCTGTTCGGCGACAAAAATTATCACAACAATAAAATGCTTGATTTACATTCGGGTACAAGAATAGACTCGGGTAGCTTTAAGAAAATTAGAAGCTGTTCTGGCTGCAACTTGCGGGTGCAGATCTTTTGAATAAGTTGTTATGTGTTTTCTGGAGGTGTCAGTTTAATGTCCAACGTATTAAATGTAGTTAAGTCTCGCAATGCTATGTCGGAATTTACAATGTTGATTGTTTTGGCATTTTGTTTAATTGCTTTGTCATTTTTTGCAATCGGCTTTGTCTATGCTCACGCGCCAGAAATCACCATTTTGATCAAGCTTCTGGCAACCATGGGTACTGTAAATATTGCTATGGTTTTCTATATAATTAAAAAATTCAATGCTTTATCAAATGTATAACGGGGCGCTATTGTCGCCGTTAGCGCGGCTGGAACGGTTTGCGCTGCGCTTCAGTCGCCCCCAAGCCTTGCGCTAGCTGTTGATGGTATTGGCAGGACAAATAAGGAACAAACATGGAAACGTTAATTGATATAGCGCTAAAGGTTGGTTTAATTATTTTTGTTGTGTTTGTTGCTGCCGTAATCATGCACAAAAACAATAGCAATAAAAAGTAGTTAATTTCGGGAAAAAAGGGCAATTTCGCCGGCAAAATTCAGCTTTGTCGGCGAAGTACTGTAAAGTGGTTTTGCTAGTTCTGATGACCTAGTATATTTTTCTCGCTTTTCTTGGACGTTTTGGCCGCTTTCTTTTCTTTAGCGGTTAATAGTGGTTTCTTCTTCACGTCTTTTTTACTGTCCTGGCCTTTGCTCATTTTAATCACCTGTGTTTTACGTATGGGCCCGCGGCGCCTTACGTTTAGCAGTATGGCCCTTATTACCCAAAGCGCAATAGCCGCCTCTCAGGTTATTACTTTATTTCAATAAGCACTTCGTTACGGCGCAGCATCGGTAAGGTTAGCGGGCCGTTGTAGCCTGCTTCTACCGGCTCACTAATTGCGGTGTAGTCGTTTTCGTTAATCCAGTCCGTTAAGGTTTTAGTGTGTTTAGCAACATTCCGCTTGCTCAGGGTACCGCTGAATTTAATAGCGGCAACTTTATAATTGTTAAGCTCAGTGACCTTCACCTCAGGGTTAGTCGGTTTAGGTGTGGTTTGCAGGGTAAAGTCTTTTGGCATCACAAATGACATCATCGCTTCGCCAGCCCTGTTATCCATAAATACCGGTGCTGTCATGGCAATTTCAGTACCCTTGTTATTGTCCGTCGTTTTAGCGTTATCCATAAACACCGGTGCTGTCATCGATATTTCAGTGGCGCCTTCGTTCTCACCACCGATATAGCGAAACAGTTTGCGAAAAGCGCTATTGCGGCCCTCGCCCGCCATACTGGTGGATACCAGCACCATGGCGTCATAATTGCGCACTTCAATATTTTTTTCAGCATCTGTTTTTAGCAAGGTGTAGGGAGCAGTTTCCACGTTACTTTGGCCAAATACCGAGCAACCGGCTAACAATACTGACGCAATAACAGAGAGTAAAAATTTCACGGTATATCCTTAACTTGATCGATGATACGGCATATACGAAGAACCGGGCAAAAAGTAGCATTTCTCCGTCACTTTTCATTGCGGCGCCTGCCAGCCCTGCTCTACCTTGGCAGCACAACGCGAAACCTGGCTGGGAGGGCTCACTTATTGCTGCTGGCAACCGATAGTTCGACATTAGCACGCTGAAAAGATAGACTTTCGCCCTGTTATATTTCTGACGTAATACAAATAAGCATGTCGCAAACTCAGACTTTAATATTGGCCATTGGCGCATTTCAGGGCTTGCTGCTATTCACACTTTTAGTGAGTGATAAGCGGGTTAACTACGCCAGTAAATTACTGGGTTTACAATGCCTGTTGATAGCGACCAGCTTTGTACTGCCGCTCATTGTTGCCGCCGGAGAAAGCCAATTTGCCTGGCTGATTGGTTTGCTGGTATTTTTACCCGCCTGTTATGGCGCACTTACTTACTTGTATTGTCGAACCGCAATCACCGGCTCGGCACTTAAACCCAGCGATATGCTGCACCTGTTGCCACTGGCACTATGCTATCTGCTTAATTATGACCTGCTATTCTCTGCCGAAAAAGCGCTAAACTTTGTCACAATGGCTGAAACCACCCTGTTAAAACATAACCTGACAAAAGCTGTTTTTTACGGTCAGGCCTTAGTTTATGCGACGTTATTAATTAGCATGGTCAGTCGGTACCAGGCTAAAGCTAAACAAACATTAGCGTCTTATAACCCCGATATTTTCAGGTGGCTATGGAGCCTGACTACTTTCATGGTGACGATATGGGGTTTAAAGGTGCTGTTTTACTTTATTAGCCCGGCTCCAATGTTAAATATTATGGCCGATTGCCTGCTGGTGATCATGATTTATGCTATTGCCATTATGCAATGGCGCAACCCTGGCCTGTTTCATATTCAGCAACTTGCAACACAACTTACGACCTCACATACAACGCAAAAAGCGCAACCAGACACAACAAAACACAAACCATCAGCCGATGGCTTATTAGACCACGATACACGCTCAGACATTTTTCGAATGGTACAAAACCAGGTCAGGCAACAGGCTTTGTATCGGGATAGTCAACTTACTCTGGTCGCCCTTGCACAGCAAGTTGGGGTCAGTGTCCATCATTTGTCAGAGACATTAAATCAATTCGGTGGCCAGAATTTTAATCAATTTATTAACGAATATCGGGTGGCAGAGGTGTGTGCGCAACTCGACCACAACAGCGACCGCAAATTGCTTGATCTGGCGCTGGATGCGGGTTTTGCGTCAAAAAGCAGTTTCAATGCTATCTTTAAAAGGCACACCGGGCAAAGCCCAAGCCAGTATCGAAGCCAATCACCTGACACTGCTGATTCAGCTAAGTTTTGAGTCAGTTATAAATGCGTCCAGCTTTAAAAATACCAAACTGGACGTCTAATCTTATAAATCCGGACGCCCCGCCCCGCTTACCTGTTTAAATTAGGCCATCGATAACAGATGGAACCTAACTATGTTAAAAACACTTTCGAAATGGCTTATTGGCCTGTTAGCTTGTGCAGCAATTCTTATCACCGCCTATCTGCTGTGGTTTAAACACGGCGTCAATTTTATTTATGGCGCTCACACCGAAGTGGTCGATCATACCGTTTTTGCTGCACCGGTTGAGCTGACAACAATTACCGATGTCAACGTCCTGTCGCCAGACGGGCAAACAATGCTTACTGGCCGGACAATAGTCATCAATGACGGTAAGATTATTTCAATTACTGTCGGCGGCACTACACCTGCCAATGCCACGGTTATTAATGGCCATGGCAAATACCTTATTCCAGGCCTGGTAGATTCACACGCCCATCTTCTGCAGAGCCCTAATGATCTGTTGCTTTACGTCGCCAACGGCGTCACCCATATTCGTGACTTGGGTGGCCCGGCTGATCGTTTGCAATTGCGCGAGGAGATTGAGCAAGGTCGCACAGGCCCCCGGCTATTTGTTTCATCACCGGCAATTGATTCAATGGGCCTGTTAGAGGGCGCTTTCTGGGAATTTATTACCTTCCATAAAAACACCCACGATGTAGAACATGCCAAAAGGATGGTTAAAAAGTTTGCAAAGCAAGGTTACGATGCCATTAAAATCTATCACCTTGATATGCCAAGCTACCGCGCTGTTAACGAACTGGCTGTCGAACTGGATATGCCAACGACAGGCCATTTTCCGTTGACATTTGAGTTGTCGGAACTTGCCGTAACGCAGCAATCAGAAATTGGCCATCTTGAGGAAATTGTCCGGGTGCTGATCCGGGAGTTTGGCTCTATCAATGACAAAAGCAGCGATGCCTTCTATGCCCATGTAGCATTGCGCAGCGATGACATTATTGACGATCTGTTGGCGAATGACATTACCGTCAACTCTGTACTGTGGTTTATGGAAAGTATCCATGATCAATTCAGCAATCTTGAGCAGGCGTTAACTGAAGTCGCTATTGAATACGCCAACCCTGGTATTGTTGAAGGTACCAAAGACTCTGAAGAATTTAAAGTCGGCTGGTTACCCGGTTACAACCAATTCGAGGCTACCAGTGCTCCCTCAGAAGAAATATATAACAAGAATGATATTTTCTGGCAAGCCCGCGAGAAAGCACATCATATTCTGTTAAAAGCAATGGTCAGGCGTGGCGTTAACATAGTCGCCGGTACAGATGCTGGCGCGAACTTAGTTGTGCCAGGCTTTTCAATACATGATGAACTAACATCCCTTAATTTGGCTGGTATGAGCCCAGCCCAAACACTCGCTACTGCCACTAAGAACCCTGCTGAGTTGATGAAGAGCAATGCCGGTATTATTGCAGTGGGTCGACGTGCCGATCTGGTTCTGCTCAGCAAGAACCCACTGAGCGATATCAACAACACCCGGACAATCGACACCGTGATCGTTAATGGCCGGGTATTTGGGCGCAAGCAGCTTGATGCTATGCTGGAAGCCGTTAAGGACGCCAACGCGAATAGTAGGAAGATCAGTATCGACAAGTATCTGTAGTCGATATTACAAGCTCAGCGCGCCGCAATTGAATGACATTTCATTGCGGCACCTGCCAGCCCTGTTCTGCCTTGGCAGCACACACCGGGCTGCCCTCTGCCACCAGTGACTCGGCAAAAAACCATTCTTTAAATACCTGCCACTCGTCATTAATCGGGCTTTGGCACTTGCCGTTGGCCTGGCTGGCAAATAAGTCTTCTGCACATTGTAGCGTATCGGGTAAGGTGCCACGGTAAGCGTAGGCATATACCACCTGGCAATGGCTGCTGACATAGGTACGAAACACCACCAGCCAGCCTTGCTGATAGCGTACCAGGCTAAAACTGGGAATGCGGTGTTTTACCGCTGTCGCGATAACATCGGGCGCCTCGGCCTGCTCCAGTAAAGCCAGCTCGCCGGCCAGACGCTGCCTTATCTGAATTTTCTCGCCGCGGCGCCAGGCAAAGCCATCATAGTCAGTGGCCGCAGCAACTTCTGTTAAGGCATTTAAACCTTTAACATCGCGGTTGACTTCCTGGCGGATAGTCCGCTCAATTTGCTCTGCTTCAGACAAGGTTTGCATCTTGTCGCAAGCGCTTAACAGCAGTAAAGCTGCAGCAGCAACTAAAAATTTCAACACCATTTTCACCTTAATTGAGCGACCTTAGCCGGTTGGCTCTGGCGCCAAGCGTTAAACCTGCCAGGCAGGCCAGCAGCCAGAGTATTAATGACAACACAACATAACTCCATGCCAGCAATACCTGCCCGGCCTGCAACAATTGCATAAACTCCAGGCTGAATAGCGAGAAGGTCGTAAAGCCGGCACAGACCCCGCTTAACATAAACTGTTTTTGCCAGGCTGATACCTGCCAGCGGCCATCCGGCCCGGTCAGGCTGACATAGCAGCCAATCCAGAATGAACCGAGCACATTCACCAGCAAAGTAGCTAGCGGTAAGCTGCCGTCAGGCGTGGCCAGCCACAACGAACAAGCAAACCTCAATAAGGCCCCTATTGCACTGCCAACTCCTACTGCCACATATAATCCGGGCCTTACCATATCAGCTTACCCAGGCTAAAACCGGCGAATACCAGACTTAAACACAAGCCCAATGATAAGCCAATATTCAGTACTGCCTGGCGGTAATGGTGGCTTTGCCACAAAATAAGGGTTTGCAGGCTGAATGACGATACCGTGCTATAACTTCCCAGAAAACCCACAGCTATAAGCTGCGCCCAGGCGGCGCGATCCGGAAATGCAGCCAGCCAGGCTGCCAGCATCCCCATCATCAGCGCCCCGCTGCTGTTTACCAGTAAGGTACCCAGCGGAAACTGCACGCCCCAAAATCTGGCAAGGCTATTAGAAACAGCAAAACGCAGCATGCCACCAGCGGCGGCTGCTACGATTAATATAAATAACACTAATGGCGACAATTGAAAAATGTTGCTCAGACTTGTTACATCCTATTCATTGAATCGCAGCTCAAACTTTTTTGACGTTTGTATTGAGCCTGTTCTTGTTTGACCCGGAAAACGTCGTTGCCAATATAGTATCAGTAAAAGCGGCAGCAGGAAAAACAGACTACCGCCACTACCTTCAGCCTGAACAGGTGGCGGTGTTGGCAGCATTACAGGTGCTGAACGCGACGCATCCAGTGGAAATGCATCGGTATTATTGGCAACACCATCGCCATCCGTGTCATTTGTTGGATCAAATGGCGCCAGGTCTAATGCTGCACCTACTATCGCTATAGAAACCGGATTATTTATTCCGGCACTTTCAGCAGACGCGACCACCCCAATAGGCGCACCATTATTACCACTGTACTTGATAATCTGATTAGTATCAGAACTACATAGATATACATCGCCGCTATTATCGACAGCTATACAGCCCGGCACGCCAAGCCCGCCACTACCCGCACTGATAAATTCACCGCTGTACTGACCAGAGCCGCTGAAACGGGTTACATTGCGGCTGCCGGCGTTAGTTACCAAAACACTGCCATCTGCCAGCCGCGCCAGATGTTCAGGCTTATCCAGCCCTGAACCCTGCGCCCAGACTGTCAGCTGCGGTGAAGCAACGCCAACCGGATAACGGAGCAACTGATTGCTGTCGCGCCGCACCAATAAATTCTGACTGTCACTTATGGCAACGGTATCACGGTAAATATCATCAGCCGCAGACAGCTTTGTAACAGACAACGTTGCACTATTGGTAAATTGAAATACCTCCAGATGCGACGGGGCCAGACCATTAGATACATATAATCTGCTATCAGCCTGGGTTTCGCCGGTTTTAAGCAAATGAGCGGCGAAACTGCTGCTAAGTTGCGAACGCGATAGCAGAACATCAACAACATTGTTATGCCGGTTGTGTCTTAACACATCACTGAACTGAATAAAGCCCAACTGCCCTGCCCCTAAATCAATAATATCTGAACGAAAATTAAAGCTTCCGGCAGGTGCCTGATACAGCGTGTCGGCAAAGTCGCCTTCTGGCAAATTAACGGCCTTTATCGTGTCATTGCCGGCACTCACTATAATAAGTTGCTGCCTGCCATTTGCTCGCCGATCAAAGTCCTCTACACCGTCATTATCGTTATCATAGTCAAAACGATTGCCTGTACCATCGTTGTCGGCATCATTAAAATCCTGAAAATTAAAGGCTAACTGATCCTGATTGTTGCCAACACCATCTCCATCAGAATCAACTGATTCAGTAGGATCAAAAGGTAATGCATCCAGCGTATCCGGCACACCATCATTATCATCATCAGGGTCGGCGTTATTGCCAATACCATCAAGATCAAAATCTGCAGTTTCCTGTGGATCATTGGGAAACACATCGGCATTGTCACCAATACCATCGTTGTCGGTATCGCTTTGTTCAGTAGCATCAAACGGGAAAGCATCATCCAGATCGGTAATACCATCACCATCAGAATCAGGGTTGCTGGGGATTGGCAATGTGACATTGATGTCAGAAACTGCAGCACGTAAACCGGCATTAATCGTTGCGTAAAAGTTGATTGTTGACGCATTGTCAGCCTGTTCGGTATCGCCACAGGCAACGCCGGCGCAATTTAGGTGCGGATTAGAAAAGCGGTTAAGTTTATAGTTGCGGTTTATATCTCCGGTACCAATTGAACTCATCACGGTATTAAATTTACCGTCGACCAGCAGTGCACCAGAAAATGGCAGACTACCGACACTTACACCATCACGAAACTGGTGGCCTGCACCAAAGTTATGGCCTATTTCGTGGGTAAAGGTGTTAATACAATTGGAGCCACCGCTAATACCGACATTACTTATATTAATAACAATATCTGAGTCAGATTGCGGAAATAGAGCCACGCCACAAACCCTGCGCTCATTAATATCATGTACTCTGATCATTGATACAATGTCAGCACCATATTGCTCTCTGAGTGCTGCCACATTGCTCAGGCTGTTATTGCCGGGTAATGTGCTGTTAGCGTTCAGAGCAGTGCGCAAATCGTCCAGCGCAGTAAAATTAGAGGGCTGGCTATAATCTACAAACTGACGATGGACCAGTCTTAGCTGCATATTGATGTCGCTGTCTGCAAAAGACTGATTTGCCTTGGCAACAAGCTGATTCATCAGGGTATCGGCTAAGCCATCAGGGTACTGCTCGGCGACATCCCTGGCATACAGCATCATAATGTCGACGATGATAACGCTGCCGTCATCTGCCTGCAGAGTTGTTGTCCGGTTATCTGGCCTGGTTAAAGGTACGGAAGATGCTGCTGGCATCACCACATCATTTTCATATGACGGCTCCAGCAGACCGGCCTGGCTTAAATTAACCAGATAGACCTGGCCATGTTGTTGCAGAATAAGACTATGGCCTGATGCACCGACTATTTCGCCAATAGCACCAGCTTTACCCTGAGTTAATATCACCTGATGCGGTTTGCCATTTAATGAAACTGTGCCCGTAACAGTAATATCACCATTATCATGACTGATACTTTGAGTGATCCGGACGTTTACGCCTCTGTCAGCATGCGGTAACGTCAGGCTAAAGGAATTTTTATCGCTGGTAGTAATCAACAGGCCGCTATTTTCTGCTGTCAGGGCCGGTCCGTGCTGTAAATTATGCAATTGAAACTGACTGATAGCTGAAAACGGAATATTGCGAATTGCGCCCGGTAACTTCTCAGCGTGCAATGCACCCTCTGCGGCTAACGAGGGTTGTAGCGGAGCCATGCAAACGGCGAGTGCCAGCGATACGGATAAGGTACTGAACAGCTTCATAAAATGTTCTCTAACAAAAATATTGTCCTGACAATATCAGCTAGAAAACACCGTGTAAATTTGAAATTAACAAATATCCTATTTTTATTATTACTGTGAACTGTTTAATAACAACAGCAGCTGATTACGTTGTGGCTCTGCATCCTGAGCGTCAAACGGCAACACGATATCGTCTTTACCATTGCCGGTTAAATCGGCTACCAGTACCTTGCGGGCATCGCGTGGCAGGGTCAGGTCTACCCGTTCAGAGCGACGGCTAAATAAGCGGCCGGGTTCCGGACTGTAAAACCGCAGCTCGTCACCACCTTCGCCCACTATCAGGCTTTTCTGGCCACTGCCATCCAGGTTCGCCAGCTCAAACAACGGCATATCGTAACGCAGATTACTGATACTGACATCGATAGTAGCGCTTTGTTTAAAATCAGCCTTGCTGCTGTATTGGCGCTGCTCGTTTAACAAATAGAAATCAATATCGAGTTTAGCACTGCCCCGTAGTAACACCCGCACGATAGTTCCAACGCCAAAGTGAGTGCTGGGAATATAGAAATCCTTGCGACCATCGGCATTAAAATCATCAATAACTACCGCTATCGGTGAGGTATCGGTGGTGATCCGGGTATCAGGCGCTGCATTAAAGTTTAGGCCGGTAGCGGTTTTTTTACCGAAATGCACCCGGAAGCTGTTGTTACGTTCCAGTGCATCGGCCAGCTGCTCACGGTTAACCACAATATCGGCAATACCATCGCCATCAATGTCGGTAATATCCCGCACACTGTCAATATTCTGGCCACTGTAACTGCGCCCGGCGTCATTGCGCTGGTCGGCTTCCTGTTCAGTTGATAATGTCACCGGCCAGTTCTGAGCAACCGGTTCGGTATTAAAACCACCATCGGCCAGCTGATAAAATACCTGAAATTTACCACCGGCAACAAAAGCTAAATCCAGCCGGCCGTCTAAATCGACATCAACAACGTAATGAGGCCGTGGCTCATAGCTGGGGCTGTCGCGCCAACTGGTTACCATAGCCTCAATATTTAACGAGTATTGCTTAAAACTGCCATCGGCCTGCTGCCGGAACAAATGGCTATGGTTAAAGTCGGGCAGCAGAAAATCAGCGCGGCCACTGTCCAGCTCCAGCACAAAATCGCTACTACGCAGCCGGTTTTTATCCAGCACCCGATATAAAGACGGACTGCTGAGTAACGACTCTGTCTGGCCGGTTTCAGGGTTATAGGCGCTAATCCCGTCCAGCGTTAAGAAAACCAGCGCTTGCCGGGTTGAGTTAGATTGTGTCATATCATTGGCCAGCAGCGTGGTCTGGCTAAAGTACTGGGCATTAGCAGGGATCACCACCCGCTGCATCTTATAATCGCCCGTTAAATTCACCAGACTTAACCAGCGTTCAAACTGACTGAACCCAGATACCGCCAGCAGTTTTTCATCATCCAGGTGCACCATATTGCCATTAGCCGGGTGGCCGAGGGCAATGGTCACTTTATCCATCTGCTTAGCGGCCAGTGGCGCACTGATTAACGCTACACTGATTAAGGCTAACGGTAACAAAGAGTACATAGGCAAAAACATCCCTGAATAAATTATAAGCGCGATATCGGCTAGCAACACCAGCTGGCTTTAACTAACAATAACTTAGTAACAATAATTTAGTAAGAAGTACTGAGTAAACTACAGGCCGGATCAATCTGTTACGGCAGTGCTGTCGGCAGCTGCTGTCTGATACGTTCAACCTCACCTGACGCCTGCATTAGCTGCCATTGTTGTTGTAATTGCAACAACAGTACCTGATTAACCGACTGGCGGCTGAACGCAAAATAGACAGGGTTATCGTGAATGACAAAAAGCTTACGATACTGGCTACTGAGATCATCCCGTTTAAGCAGCTCATCAACAATGGCTTCGTCTTCCAGCGAAGCCATCACCCGGCCAGATACCAGCATCGCCAGCTTTTGCTGGTTACCGGAAGCAGCAAACAACCGCGCCTGTAACGCCGGGTTATCCAGCAGTAATTGCTGCCACTCCGGACCATAATAAGCTCCCTCGGTAATAGAAATAAAGCCGTCAAGCGCCAGCAGTTGCTTCAGATCAGTCACTGAATCGGCGATACGACGCGAAGCAACAACCACCATCCGCTCACTATGGTGCGGTCCGACAAAAAAACTGAAGCGGGCGCGCTCAGCTGTTTCAGACATGCCCACCATCACATCCAGTTCGCCTTGCTCCAGCATTTTTATGGCCCGGCCAGCCGGCAAGGCAATCGGCCGAACCGTGCAGTTTACTTTTGCGGCTAGGCTGTCAAGCAGGGTATAAAACTGCTGCGATACCCGGGTGTCGTTGTGCGAGCCCGCCGCATCGTTCTGGCGCTCTGACTCTACCCGGACGCTGAACTGACAAGGTGCCAACGGCTCAGCCAACAGTGCGCCGCTGAATAACAGCAGCGCTGTTATCAGCAATACTTTTATCAGCAACACGTTTACCGACAAACAGGCTGACAAACCCTGCAAGGTCCGAAATGGCATCTGATCTGGCCTCAATTAACCCGTTACCCTCTGGCATTTATGCCAGCTATGCTGTTAACTATAACGCGAAATATGCTGACAGCGCCTTAAAAAAGCTATATTCATCCAACCCGACCCGATACAGCGGTTTTGGTTGTGCGGCCCACTGCACCACTACTAAATTGATGTCCGGGTCGACAAATACATACTGGCCAAAAATACCTTCAGCGGCATAACTGTTGCCGTGCATCGGCCACAGCATATAGCCATAATTAACGGTCTTGCCGCCAATTAGCTGGCGGGTACTGGCCGCTTGCATCCAGCCCTGTGGCAATACCCGCTGTGGCTTGTCATCAACAGTAATTACGCCATCATTTAGCATAAACAAACCAAAACGGCCATAGTCGCGCAGGGTGGCCGATAAGCCACTACCCCCGACTTCCAGGCCACTCTGCGATTGCAGCCACCAGTTGGCATCGCTTTCCATGCCAAGTGGCGCCCAGATTTTCTGCGATAAATACTCTGCCACCGGCTTACCGGTCGCCGCGCGCACCAGCGCCCCGGCCAGCTGGGTTTCGCCGGTACTGTAATTCCAGACACTACCCGGCTCTGCTGCTCTTGGCAGCGAGGCCATCAGCTCCAGCACTGCGCCCGGCTTGCCGCTAATTTGCGCCTCCAGCATCCGCCGCCGGTCGGAGCCCGGGTCGGTGTACGTTTCATTCCAGGCGACACCTGAGCTCATTTGCAGCAGGTGTTTTACCGTTACCCCATCATAAGCCGTGCCTTTAAAACGTGGCAGGTAATCGACAATTTTATCGTCGATGCTGTTGATATGGCCGTCTTTTATCGCTGCACCAATTAATAGTCCGGTCATCGATTTCACTACCGACATCGACATCCAGCGGCTATGCTCATCATTCCCCAGCAGGTATTTCTCAAACTTAATTTCACCGTTGTGAATAATCAGCATACCGCTGACCCGGTTCATGGCCAACACATCGTATAAATCGTAAGTCTGATCATCAACGGCATAGCTAAACGCTTGCAGAGGCTTATCACTAACTGGTAACTCACTAACTCTGTCACCCCGCGCTACCGTGCGGGTTGGAAATAAGCGGTCAATATTGCGAAAAGTGTTTACCTGAAGATCCGGATACAGCTTGCCATCATACACCTGGCGCACGGTACCGATGGCTTCATTGGCATGGCGGTAGGTTGGTTCAGCAGCGATCTTTGTATCCGCTGCACTCTCGGTGTCAGCTGCCGATGTAAAGTTACTGACGATCAATAAAATAGCTAAGGTGGCAGGAGTCACAAATTTGGAGTTAAACATCGAATTTTAGTCCTTTTGTAAAATTAACAAGCATCTGGCGGACAGCAAAGACATTCTCAAAGCTTGTGGGGACGATACAAAGCGGTGCCCAGGATCAGCGCAAAACAGCTCAGCACAAAGGCTTTATTAACAAACCAGTTGGTGCGCCAGATGCTCCAGTCGGGTTCGGCCAGAAACCAGGCGAATAGCGTGCAAATAATGGCAATTTCAATCACCGCCATGCTAATGGCCAGCATACGGGTGTATGTCGGGCGCGCTAATAGCGCCCAACCCAGCCAAACATGGGCTATTGGCCATAAGTCCCAGTAAATATATTTTGTCAGCGGCTCACCATAGGCCAGCGAATAGCCAATTGGAAACAGATACTTAATAAATAGTGTCCAGGCGGCAAGAATAAACAATAGATAAGCCAGAAAGCTGCCCCAGCCACCGACAGTTTGTTGGTTTTGCTCAACTAAATATCGTTCCGGTTGATTCATAGCAATTTGACTTTCTTAAGCCTGATTAACAACATATCAGCTAAGAATAGAACATATGCGGGATGATAAACATAAAAAAGGCCAGCTGAGTGCTGGCCTTGTAAACGCAGTTAATTCTAGTGCTAATTAACAAGCCTGATCTTAACGGGCCTGATCTTAACGAGCGTTAGTACTTTCAAAGATTTTATCGGCGGATGCGGCAACAAAACCACTGTACAGCATGCCGTTGCTTAATGGGTAACGGCGGGCGAACTCGTAAAAGCAGCTGGGGATAGTGGCTACGGTGTCGCTGAACTGCACCGGGTGCAAGTCAGCCAGGGTAGATGACTGCTCCAGATACACGTCCGGCGTGCCTTTAATTTCGCCACCAGAGGTATTCAGTAAAAAGCCGGCGTGTTTCAGCTCAGTGTTTACCTGCTCCAGGCTATCGAAACTGGCCAACTCGTTGACGCTAACAGTAAAGTGGTTGGCACGGTAACCCCAGGCAGCAACCCAGGCAGCGTATTCACTTTCTTCCAGCAGTTTTTCATAAGTAGCCTGGCTTACCTGCCAGTGAGTGCCGCTGTATAAAAAGTTATCAGCCGTTACTGCTTCATCTGGTATTTGCGCAACCAGTTCAGTAATGGTGTCACGTAAAAAGGCCGAGCATTTATCTAACAGTAATTCCGAGATAAACACTTTAGGCTGGTTGCGGTCCGGGTGCTCGAAATGCTTGGCGTACAGCTTTTTCGCCTCGAAATGATACTCACCACACTCTTCATAACCCAAAGCCAGAAAATGCGCGGCCAGTTTGTCCAGGCTTACTTTTTCCAGGTTAAAGGTACGCAGGGCAATATGATCGTTTATCACATCATCCTGTTGTGACGAACCCAGCAGCTGGTGCACTTTTTTGGCCGACGGCGTTACCGCTACATAGTCTTGCCATAAGTTGGCGAACAGGGCATTTACATCAGTGTGCATATCTACTCCGGTTTAGGTCTAATCACAATGTTTAAAACGTTAATTTAATAAGCTTGAATTTATGGCGCGCAGTATACAGTAATACCAGAGCGTCAGGCCTGATCCAGATTAATAAATCGTGCCATTTCGCCGTTGCTGAGCTGCAGAATTTCTGCCAGCTGTGGGCTGATAATCAGGGTATTGCTTTGCTCATCAACACGGGCGGTTTTACCAAAGCTGGCCCGAAAATCTTTAATCTCGGTATTGGCGACGGCCAGGGTATATTCGCCCTGCGCTTCTTCTGCTGATGCAGCCACTTTTACCGGCACTTTTCTGCTGGCAGCGACTGATTTGATCTGGTGCAGCGGCGCTTCCACCGTTGGCCCGGCATCGAATAAATCGATGTAGCCGCGATGACTGAAGCCTTCTTTTTCCAGCATCCGCAGTGCCGGCTTGGTGTTTTCATGCACCTGGCCAATTACCGCCTGAGCACTTTCTGGCAGCAAACCAACATAAATCGGATGGCGTGGCATCAGCTCGGCAATAAAGGCTTTTTTACCAACGCCAATCAGCTGATCGGCAGTCGGGAAATCGATAGTTAAAAACAGCTTTTGCAGCCAGTGCCAGAACGGTGGCTGACCGTCTTTGTCGGCAGCACCGCGCATTTCCGCAATCACTTTGCTGGCGAAACGCTGTGGGTGCTCGGCCATAAATAAAAACCGCACCTTGGATAAAAAGCGCCCGGCATGGTTACGGCGGTAACTTTCGCGCAGGAACAGCGTGCAAATCTCTGAAGCACCGGTGTAGTCATTACACAGGGTCAGGGTACGCAGCTGGTTCATTACGTTCAGCTCAGCACTGTGGTGAATAACGGTGTTCTGCTGAAAATGATACAACGGGGTTTGCAGGCCTACTGCGGCTTCAATACCGGTAGTACCGACAATTTCGCCGCTAGTGGTATCCTCCAGCACAAACAAATAACCCTGATCGCCAGGCGCCGTTACGTCGACGTTAAAGCTCTGCTCGGCATGCTTAATTTTCTGGGTTAAGCGGCCATCATGCACCGGCAAGGAGGTAAAGCCATGGCCGGACTCAATGGCTATTTGCTTAAGTGCTGCAAAATCAGCGGACGTAATAGGCCTGATAACCAACATAATTTACGCCTGTTTTGCTGCTGCGATCTGAGCAATTGCCTGCTCAAACCGGGCCATGCCTTCAATAATATCAGCATCCGGAATAACCAGTGATGGCGCAAAGCGCACTACGTTCATCCCGGCCACCAGGGTCATTACCCCGTGCTCAGCGCCCGCCAGCATAATATCCCGCGCTTTACCGGCGTAATCGGCATTTAATACCGCGCCAATTAATAAGCCCATGCCACGTACTTCACTAAATATCTTGTACTTAGCGTTAATCCGCTGTAATTCCTGCTTAAACAGCTCCGCTTTGCTATGCACACCCTTAAGTACCGCCGGGGTGTTGACGGTATCCACTGCCGCCAATGCCACCGCACAAGCCAGTGGGTTGCCACCATAGGTAGAACCATGGGTGCCCACCACTAAGTGCTTAGCAATTTCGGTGGTGGTTAACATGGCACCAATTGGAAAGCCGCCACCCAGCGCTTTGGCGGTGGTCAGAATATCCGGGGTAACGCCATACGCCATGTAGGCATACAGCTCGCCGGTACGGCCGACGCCGGTTTGCACTTCATCAAAAATCAGCAGCGCGTTGTTGGCATCACACAGTTCGCGCACGCCTTTAATAAAATCGTTAGTAGCCGGCACCACACCGCCCTCGCCCTGCATTGGCTCAACCATTACCGCACAGGTATTGGCGCTGATCAGTGCTTTTAAGCTATCCAGGTTATTAAACTCAGCATGTTCAATGCCCTCGGGTTTAGGGCCAAAGCCATCTGAATAGGCTGGCTGGCCGCCAACGGTAACGGTGAAGAAAGTACGGCCATGGAAGCCCTGCTTAAACGAGATGATCTGATCTTTATGCTCACCATATTTGTCTTTAGCATAACGACGGGCCAGCTTTAACGCGGCTTCATTGGCTTCGGCGCCCGAGTTAGCAAAGTAGACTTTTTCAGCAAAGGTATTATCGACCAGCGCTTTGGCCAGCAGCAATGCTGGTTCATTGGTGAGTACATTAGATAAATGCCACAGCTTATCGGCTTGATCTTTTAAAGCGGTAACTAACGCCGGATGGCAGTGGCCCAGACAGTTAACGGCAATACCACCGGCAAAATCGATATATTCTTTGCCCGCCTGGTCCCACAGTTTAGAACCCTGGCCTTTTACCGGAATAATCTGCGCCGGAGCATAGTTAGGTACCATCACTTCATCAAACAAACTTCTGCTTACTACCATTTTTTACCTCTGTCGGTCAGCAAAGGCCCCGTAAATGTTGTTGGTGTTAGTTGGGGCGGAAACAATGCCACTATTATATTGGCTAGCTTTAGCAATGTGCAGTATCATTATTAACAATTTAATAGGTAAATACGTCATTTTAACGGAAGGATTTAGTAAAGTGTCAGAACACCCCCTTAAAAGTGCCAATAGAAGCGCCATTAGCAAAGAAGATGAAAAGTTGCTAGCGGTGTTACAGCATAACGCCCGGGCCAGTATTTCTGATTTAGCCCGCCAGCTCAGTGTGTCACGCTCTACGGTGCAAACCCGGCTGCAAAAGCTGGAATTAAGCGGCGTGATCAAAGGCTACACGGTAGAGTATGGCGATGCGTATTTAGCCACCCTGGTAGCAGCCCATGTCAGTATTAAAGTGCGCCAGAAACTGACTGCCCGCACTAATATTGAGCTCAAGCAAATACCCCAGGTGGCGGCACTGTATGCCATCAGTGGCGAATACGATTTAATTGCCATAGTACAGGCGCAAAATACCGAGCAGCTCAGCCATATTCTGGATGATATTGGTAACCTGGAAGGGGTGGAACGCACCACCTCGTCGGTTATTCTGGAAACGAAATTTAAGCGCTAAGGAAAAAATTGATGGCAGAACAGCAAACTCAGGTCAGCCTGCGCGAGGCCTTTTTATACTGGCTGAAGCTGGGTTTTATCAGCTTTGGTGGCCCGGCTGGCCAGCTGGGCATGATGCATCAGGAACTGGTTGAAAAGCGGCGCTGGCTATCAGAGCAGCGTTTTTTACATGCGCTGAATTACACCATGTTACTACCCGGGCCGGAAGCACAACAACTGGCGACTTACATCGGCTGGCTGCTGCATGGCAAACGCGGCGCTTTTATTGCCGGAGGGCTGTTTATTCTGCCCTCTTTCTTTATTTTGTCTTTACTGGCCTGGCTGTATCTGGCACACGGCGACGTACCGTTACTGCAAGGTGTGCTGTATGGCATAAAGCCAGCCGTTACTGCCATCGTATTGTTTGCTGCCTGGCGTCTGGCGAAGAAAACCCTGCATACCCCTGCCCTGGCAGCGTTAGCGCTATTGGCATTAATTGGCATTGCCGGCTTTAACCTGCCCTTTCCGCTAATCATATTGGCAGCAGCACTCGGCGGGTTAATACTGATGAAATGGTGGCCAAGCCAGCTGGCGGTGCCCTCTGCAGCGGCCAGTGGCGTGGCAGAGACTGCCCCGCTTATCAATGATGACAGCCCGCACTCGGCAGCAGGTTTTAGCTGGCGCAAACTGCTTGCTGCCCTGGCAATTGGTATTGTTATCTGGCTGGCGGCGATTGGCTTGCTGACTGCCGTCTATGGCTGGCACAGTACTCAAACCCAATTGGCCTGGTTTTTCACTAAAGCCGCACTGCTGACCTTTGGCGGTGCCTATGCGGTACTGCCCTATGTGTATCAGGCTGCAGTAGAGCAATACCAGTGGCTAACCGCGCTGCAAATGATTGATGGCCTGGCCCTGGGCGAAAGCACGCCGGGGCCGCTGATTATGGTGGTGACATTTGTCGGTTTTGTCGCCGGCTGGAGCGAGCAGTTATTTGGCCCGGAGAGTTTATTCCAGGCCGGGGTGATGGCGGCGGCCATCGTCACCTTCTTCACCTTTTTGCCATCTTTTTTGTTTATTATCGCCGGTGCGCCGTTAGTGGAAGCCAGCCGTCAGCAAGCGGCTTTTACCGGGCCGCTGACAGGCGTTACCGCGGCGGTAGTCGGGGTAATTGTTAATCTGGCGCTATTTTTTGGCTACTATGTGCTGTGGCCAGCGGGCTTAAGCGGCCAGTTCGATATTATCGCCTTGTTGCTGGGTTTAGCGGCCGGCCTGGCATTATTTAAATTTGAGCAAAGCATTATGCGGGTATTGGCCGCAGCAGCCGTGGCCGGCATGCTGCTTAGTCTTATCCATGGCCCGCTCTAACGCCTGTAGAGCGTAACGGTGGGTTGCCGTTGTTGCTGCCACAAGGTCGGTGTGGCTTTTAAATAATCGATCATCGCAGCGGCTGCCACCTTGCAATCGTTACCTGCTACTTTACACGGCAGGCCGTCTGCTTGCTGATACTGCGGCACAAATGCCTGCTGGCCGCTGCTGTCGGTAATAGCCTCTACCCGGTTAAGCGGATAAATGGCCAGTTGCTGCTGCTCAATAATCACGTCAATCCGGTCGGTGCTTTGCTGCTGTACCTGTTGCAGCCGCTGCCAGCCATCATTGCCGTTAGCCAGATAATTAGTGGTCGCCAGACTGTATTGGGCATCCGGCTCAATATCCTGCCAGCGCTGTCCCTGCAACCATTGCAACTGCTCCAGGACAGCCTCGCCATTTTCTGCTTCACGGGCGATATAGCGCAAATGACTGCCATACGGGAATTTGCCGGCATGGGCGCCCTCCGGTAAGGTGGCACTAATCACATCCCTCAGTAGCTCTGTCAGCTCAGCGCCGGTTATTGTGACAATACTCAGCGGAGTATCAAAGGGTAATACCTCTAAGCGGATATGGCCTTCATAAATCGCGCCTGCCGCCAGATCAGCCCGGATATTACCAGCGCCAATTAAGGTGAAATCAACCTGACGACCAGTTTTAGCACGCACCGCCGGCTGGTTTAACCAATAATACATCGCATCAGTAATATGACCGGCCAGTACCGAGCCATGCTGATCGCTACCGCCAGTACCCGGCAAGCGTACATGGTTAATAGTTTGTTCGGTGACACCAATTTGCGCCCCATAAGCTTTTTGCACAGCCGGTAAATACACCTCGTCTAATACCTGACGCAGCTGTGGGTTCTCTTCAGTAATAGCGGTGCGTTTAAGCTTGTTAATATAACTTTCGGTTGTTGCCTGCTCTGCTTCGGCTATACGGCTACTTTCACTACGCAGGGGCAAACTGAAATAATCCCGGCTGGCCAGTAAGGTGTTTTCACCATCGCACTGGCTTAAGCGTCCGGCGCTGTCAAATTTAAGCTCTGCCGCCCCGACTGCCTGAGCAAACTGGCCGGCCTGCACAATACAGGTCTGGCCGACACCATCCGGATTAGCGATGAGCTCCGCATACGGCGGCTGCTGGCCCAGGTACCACTGGCGAAAATCGCCAAGTAAACTGTGCGAATGGCCGCCGACAATCACATCAATACCATTAACCTGTTGTGCTAACCGTAAATCGCGCTGATGGCCTAAATGAGTCAGCGCAACAATATGGTTTACGCCCTGGGTTTGCAGATAATCAACTGTTGCCTGGGCAGATGCCACCTCAGCAGCGAACACCAGCTCGCCGGTGCCCGGCACCATGCTGCGCATATCTTCCAGCGCCAGGCCAAACACGGCTACAATGATTTTGCCTGCTGCATCGGTGGTGCCGGCAACCGGGGTAAGCTCATTGCCATCAACAGTAAATAACTGGTAACTTTTTAAGTTATTAACATCTGCTAAGGCCGGCTCAGCGTCAGTGTCGACATTGGCCGCCAGTAGCGGAAAGTTAATATTAGCGGCAAAATCGGCCAACTTGGTCAGGCCAATATCAAACTCGTGGTTGCCGAGGGCCATGGCATCCAGGCCCATCCGGTTCAGAATATCGATATTTATTTTCTGCTCAAATAACTCGAAATAAGCACTGCCTTTAAAGGCATCGCCGCCATGCAGGAACAAAGATGCAATCCCGTTCGCCGTTGCCTGCTGCTGCAGTTGCTGTGCTTTGGTCAATAAGCGCGGGTGGCCGCCGATAAAGGTATATAAAGGCTCACCATCCGGCCCCCGCACACTGGCCGGGGTGGCATCAAACTGAGAGTGAGTGTCATTAATATGAACCAGGGTCAGGCGCAGGCCATCATTCTGTTCATTGCTACTGTCTGTAGCAAGCTGGCTGCTGCAGCCAACAACAACGCAGCTAATTGCAAGAGAGGCAACAAGCGCAGCAGCACGTTTAGAAAACAACATAAACAAGTCCATTTTGCTAAAACTGATAACTTGCGCTTACCATAAGCACAAACCGCTTTGAGCTCAAGTGAAAATAAGTCAGGTCAATTACCCATTCGGGATCAGTGCCAGGCAACCTGACTTCGCCCTTGCTGTTTGGCACGGTATAGCGCAGCATCTGCCCGTTCAAATAGACTGCGGAAGCTGTCCCCCGGCTGCAATGCTGCCACACCAAAACTGGCAGATACCGTTAACTGCTCCGCTAATTCTATCTGCTGCAACCGTTCGATAATCCTGTTGCCAATGGCTACCACGGCTTCTTTAGCGGTATTGGGTAAAATCACCACAAACTCATCACCGCCATAGCGGCCGATTACATCGGCTGGCCTGAGTATTTGCTGTGCCTGCTGACAAGCATGTAACAGCACCTGATCGCCGGTGCTATGGCCATATTTATCATTAATTTGCTTAAAATGATCAATATCAAACACCATCAGACATAACGGTTCGTCCTGCTGCAAACTGCGGCTGATTTCCAGTTCCGACCGTTGTTGCAGGTAGTCGCGTGACGCAACCCGGGTCAGACTGTCGGTCGAGGCCACTAATCGTAACTGGTTGTTCGAGGCCATTAACGCCGGCACCGCCAACCCAAACAGGGCATTAGCCCCGATAACAACTATCGCGAACTGATACACCATAACGTAGTCCATCAGGGCGAAAATATTTACCAGCAAAGCAATAGCAAAGCTGCTGATAGCAACGCTTAAGGTGGTATAAAAGGCAGATTCGGTGCAGGCAATCCACATATGGGGGATCACCAGAAAAAAGATAGCGAAGGCACTTTCCGGCGTATCAGCATAGTTGGCCAGTAACATTGCCAGGCTCAGCAGAACCAGATTTAACAGTAATTTGTAAATAAAGTAACGACTGGCAAAGCGCTGGCCCGGCCCGACAAACTGGCCAAGTGATGTCGTCGCCGGATAAAACACACTGAGTATCGCGGCAAATAGCGGGGCAAGAACTATCACGCCTGCCATGTCACCGACCCAGAATGGTAACCAGGTTGCAGAGACTGCGCTGATTGACATCATACCAGCAAACACTAAAGCTGCGATAACAGTCCAGGTGGCAATTAGCGCACTGCTTGCCGCCAGCAAAATAAAGCCTATAACAAACAGTGGCAGGGTACATTGTGTAGTTATTGCCAAACGGCGCAACAGCTGACTACCCAGGTAATAGGGCACAATATGGGCCAGTCCGAACAGGAAGCCGCCCTGTAAGGTCTGCCAGCTAGTCAGTTGCAACTGATAATAATGGACGGTCCAGAAGGTAATAACCACACACGCCAAAAGCAGTACCGGTAGTATTCGCAGCCCGACAATAAACAGCGCTGCAAATGTTAGCCCGGCAGCAGGAAACCAGACGCTGGCGTGTTCGGTGTACTCCACCAGTAAACCCAGCATCCAGACTGCCAGCCATAAAATAAATAGCAGACTATGACGCAGAAGTACTGAACTTCGTAGCCACGACAATAAGGCTGGTGCGTTCTCGGCTTGGTAAGGCATAAGCTACTTATTATTGTAGTTTTGCCAAAGCTTACTGCGCTTTACAGCGCGGCGCGAATTTTTTCCGCAATTGCCTCTATTTTTTTCATATCTCCCTGCTCAGCTCCATGGCGTTTTAACTGGGATAAATGGGCCGGGATAAGATGAAAATGTAAATGCGGTACCGTCTGGCCGGCACCTTCGCCATTAAGCTGCATTAACACCACACCCTCAGCGCCCAGTTCTGATTTTTGCGCTGCTATCACTTTCTGAACGGTAGTCATGGTATGGGTAAGCTGGTCAGCCGGAATGTCCAGCAAGGTGGTGGCTTCAAATTTCGGTATCACCAGGGCATGGCCCTCAGCCTGCGGCATAATGTCCATAAACGCCAGGGTGTAGTCGTCTTCATATATTTTGAAACTGGGAATTTCACCGCGCAAAATTTTGGCGAAAATATTATTGGTATCGTAGCTCATGCAATACTCCTTGTTGCGGGCCGTTACGGCAAATGTAGTTGATTATGCCAGTACCAAAAGCAAAAATACCAGAGATAAGGTATCTGCTAGTAACCAAAGCGCGGGCTGGAGCTAGGCATAAACCGTAAACTCAAAAAGAAAACTGGCTGCAACACCCGCCCCGGCTCGCCACAGCAACTCATTCGCTTCCGCTCATTCAGACACTCTGTGGCGACCGAAACGGGGTTCCAGCCGCTTTTCAAACTTAAAGTTAGTTTGCTAAATATTTTGCATGAAAGCGTAAATGCTGCTCGATAAAACTGGCGATAAAGTAGTAGCTGTGATCATAACCGTCCTGTAGCCGGATCTGTGCTTTAGCACCGCTTTGCTCTGCCGCGGCAATTAAAGCTTCAGTGCGCAGCTGTTGCGGATAAAAGTTATCTGCTAACCCCTGATCGACCAGGATTGGCAATTCCTTTTCAGTTTTTGCCAGCAACACTGAAGCATCATAATGGACCCATTGGCTTTGATCATCGCCCAAATAGCCGCTAAATGCTTTGATGCCCCATGGGCTTTTTGCTGGGTTACCAATTGGCGAGAAAGCTGATATTGAGCGGTAGCGCTCAGGATTACGCAAGCCAATAACCAGCGCACCGTGGCCACCCATTGAATGGCCACTAATGGCCCGCACTGCTGATACCGGCAACTCAGCCTCAACCAGGGCTGGTAATTCACTGACGATATAATCATACATCTGGTAGTGTTTTACGAAAGGCTCGCGGGTGGCATTAACATAAAATCCGGCTCCCAAACCAAAGTCGTAAGCGCCGTCTGGATCATCCGGCACACCATCGCCGCGCGGACTGGTGTCGGGAATAATCAGTGCTATTCCCAACTCTGCAGCAACCCGCTGGGCGCCTGCTTTACCTGAGAAATTCTCATCAGTGCAAGTCAGGCCCGATAACCAGTACAGTGCCGGTACCTTGCCGGTTTGTGCCTGAGGCGGCAGAAATACCGAGAACTGCATTTCACAGTTGGTTACGGCTGACTGATGAGTAAACCTGATTTGTTTCCCACCAAAGCAAAGTTGTTCGCTAACTTTGGTTAAAGCTGAAGTTGTCATAAAATGTCTCGTTTAGTGTTAAAGAGACAGATTACAACGCCCGCCCTGGCTCGCCACAGCAACTCGTTCGCGCTTGCGCGCTCGCTCAGACACTCTGTGGCGCCCAAAACGGGGTTCTAATCCGTCTCTGTTCTGACATTGTCTTTGCCCAAAATATTTGGTTGTCCTGAGCCAGAATAATTAATTTCTAAAAATGAATAACAGTCCGGATCGACTTACCTTGATGCATTAAATCAAAGGCTTCGTTAATCCGCTCCAATGGCATAGTGTGGGTAATAAAGGTATCCAACTCAAACTCACCTTTTAAATAGCGCTCCACATAATCTGGCAATTCGCTGCGCCCTTTTACGCCGCCAAACGCCGTACCGCGCCATACCCGGCCTGTCACCAGCTGAAACGGCCTGGTTGAAATCTCCTGGCCAGCACCGGCCACCCCAATAATTACCGACTCGCCCCAACCTTTGTGACAGCATTCGAGCGCCGAGCGCATCACATTGACATTACCGATACATTCAAACGAGAAATCAACACCGCCGTCGGTCATTTCAACGATAACATCCTGAATGGGTTTATCGAATTTCTTTGGGTTCACCACATCGGTTGCGCCCAGTTTCTTAGCAATATCAAACTTATCTTCGTTAATATCAATGGCGATGATCCGGCTGGCTTTAGCCATTACCGCACCAATAATCGCCGACAAACCAATCCCACCCAGGCCAAATACCGCAACAGTGTCGCCCTCTTTTACCTTGGCCGTGTTCATTACCGCGCCCATGCCAGTGGTCACGCCACAGCCCAGCAAACAGACTTTTTCCAGCGGCGCTTCTTTATTGATTTTCGCCAGGGATATTTCCGGCAGTACGGTGTACTCCGAGAAGGTAGAAGTGCCCATATAGTGATAAATCGGCTTGCCGTCTTTCGAGAACCGGGTAGTGCCATCCGGCATCAGGCCTTTGCCCTGGGTGGCACGAATCGCCTGACATAGATTGGTTTTACCAGATAAGCAGAACTTACATTTACTGCACTCAGGTGTATACAGTGGAATAACATGATCGCCCACTGCTACCGAGGTTACACCCTCACCTACTGCCTCAACAATACCACCGCCCTCATGGCCTAAAATGGCCGGAAAAATACCTTCAGGGTCTTCACCAGACAAGGTAAAAGCATCGGTATGACACACCCCGCTGGCGATAATTTTTACCAGCACTTCGCCTTTTTGTGGTGGCATTAAATCGACTTCTTCAATCGATAACGGCTGGCCTGGGCCCCAGGCGACGGCGGCGCGGGTTTTAATCATCTTCATAAGGTATCCTTTTAACAACTCGGTAATTTTAAATTTAACGGCTTTAACTATAACGCGTTTTTTATCTTTTCCATATCCGGGTTAATACAGCTAAAATACAAATTAGTTTTGCAAATTTGTAATAGTTGGTCTGCAGGCAGCTTGCGTTGCAACGCCCGCCCTGGCTTGCCACAGCAACTCGTTCGCGCTGGCGCGCTCGCTCAGACACTCTGTGGCAACCAAAACGGGGTTCCAACCGCTGCCTTACTTAGTACGGGCTAACTAGATCTACCAAACAGCCTGGGATAAATAAGCAGCTACTATGAGATACTTATGAAACAATGGACCGGAATTAGCGAATTTGTGGCGGTTGCCGAACAGCACAGCTTTACCAAAGCTGCCAAACAGCTGGGTATTTCAGTCGCTCAGGTCAGCCGCAATATTGCCGAGCTGGAGCAGCAGCTGGCTATTAAGCTGTTGTATCGCACCACCCGCAATGTCAACCTGACCGAAGAAGGCCAGCTGTATTTACAGCATTGCCGCCACCTGGTCAGCAGTTTGGAAGAAGCCAACCGTACGCTGGCAAATTTAAAAGCCACGCCACGCGGCTTAATTAAACTTACTGCGCCGGTGTTTTACGGCGAAACCCGCATCGCGCCACTGCTGCATGATTTTTTACAGCTTTATCCTGATACCGAGCTGGATTTACAACTATCCAATAACAAGCTTGATTTAATTCAGGGCGGGTTTGACCTGGCTATCAGGTTGGGTACCCTGGAAAGCTCCAGCCTGATTGCCCGTAAGCTGGCCAGCCGCACCCAATATGTGGTGGCCTCGCCGGCTTATCTGGCAGCGAATGGCACACCCACAAGTATTGCTGAGCTGGCACAGCACCAATGCTTAACCGGCACAGTCACCCAGTGGCGCTTTATGCAGCAAGGGAAAATACTGCAGTTTAAACCGCAGGGCCGGGTTATCTGTAACAGTGGGGTGGCGCTGCTCGATGCCGCATTAAAAGATTTAGGTCTGGTGCAACTGCCCGACTATTACGTTAGTGAAAAATTACAAAGTGGTGAGTTAGTCGCGGTGCTGAATGATCTTCGCCAACCCGATGATGGTATCTGGGCGATCTACCCACAAAACCGTCATTTGTCTGCCAAGGTGCGGGTGCTAGTCGACTTTCTTACTGCTAAACTTGTTTAGTTGCCACTTTGCAGCAAGCTGGCTGGTTGGTTTTAAACGGTTATGATAACGTCTGACTCAATGACATTAACCGGGCAAATTGCGAGGTATCGCCAGCATGACCACCCTGAAAATTGACCTAGTATCAGATATCGCCTGCCCCTGGTGTGCCATTGGCTATGCCCGACTGCAGCAGGCGCTGGCTTCGTTGCCAGACCTTAGCGTTGAGCTGGAGTGGCATGCCTTTGAACTAAACCCGGATAAGAACGCAGCACAAGAGCCTATTTTGCCGGCGCTGAGCCGCAAATATGGCCGCAGTGAAGATGAAATGCGCGCTGCCCAGGCCAATATGATGAACGTTGCCAGTGAGCTTGGTCTTAATTTTGATAAAATGCAGCAGCGGTTTACCTGCAATACCTTTGATGCCCATCGGCTGGTGAAATGGGCGGCCACCGATAATAAAGCAACAGAGATGAAGCTGGCACTGTTTGACGCTTATTTTGGTGAAGCAAAAGACGTCTCTGCCTCAGTGGTATTAGCCGATTGTGCTGAGCAAGCAGGTTTGGATAAGAGTGAAGCAGAGCGGATTCTGGCAACGGATGACTTTGCCAATACCGTCAGCGAAGATATTGCCAAATATCAGCAGGCTGGCATTTCGTCGGTACCGGCCTTTATTATTAATAATAAATACCTTATTTCCGGCGCGCAGGAGCCGGCACAACTGGCCCAGGCGCTGCAGCAAATCGCCGGCGAAAGTGCCTAAGCACCAAAGCATGCAGCGCTATTGCAGGGATTCCAGCAACAGCGCAATGCCCTGGCCGCCGCCAATACACATGGTCACTAATCCATAGCGGCCACCGGTGCGCTTAAGCTCTGCCATTAGTTTAATAATTAAAATAGAACCGGTCGCGCCAACAGGATGGCCCAGTGCAATGGCACCGCCATTCGGGTTAACTTTTGCCGGCTCTAACTCCAGTGCCTGGCTTACCGCCAAGGCCTGGGCAGCAAAAGCTTCATTGGATTCGATAACATCTATATCGCAAAGCGTAATACCGCTTTGCGCCAATACCTGCTGCACCGCCGGTATCGGCCCCAGCCCCATTACGCCGGGCTTTACCCCGGCAAAGGCGTAACCGAGCAGGCGGGCGCGCGGCTTTAAATCGCGCCTGGTTGCCTCAGCCATACTGGTCAGCACCATCGCAGCCGCACCGTCATTTAAGCCTGAAGCATTACCTGCTGTAACAATACCGTCTGTTTGAAACGCTGGCTTTAGCCTAGCTAAACTCTCAATGCTGGTATCCGGCCGGATATGCTCATCCTGCGAAAATACCCTTTCACTGCGGCCGGCTTTAACGGTAATCGGCACTATTTGTTCATTAAAATAGCCTTGCTGCTGCGCATAAGCTGCCCGGCTATGGCTTAGCGCAGCAAAGCTATCTAAATCTGTGCGGCTTAAACCATACTGGCTGGCAATAGTTTCAGCAGTAACACCCATATGGCCGCTACCAAAGGGGTCGGTTAAAATAGCCAGGGTCAGATCGATAGCCGTGGCATGGCCCATCCGCAGGCCACGGCGGACATTGGGTAGTAAATAGGCGCCATTACTCATGCTCTCAGCACCGCCTGCCAGGGCTATGTTGCTTTGTCCCAGCTGGATTTGCTGCGCGGCCGAGATCACTGCCTGCACGCCGGAGCCACATAAGCGGTTAACGTTAAAAGCAGCAGATGAGGGCAGCATGCCGCTGTTAAGCGCAATATGCCGCGCCAGATAAGCATCTGCCGGGCCAGTAGTAATAATATGGCCAAACACCGCATGATCAATATCTGCTGGCGTCACAGTGCTACGGCTTATCGCCGCTGTCGCGGCCGCTGTGCCTAACTCTGCCGGACTTAAACCGGCCAGGCTGCCACCAAAGCTACCAATAGCTGTGCGGGCACCGTCCAGAATAACTACGTCGTTTAATTGCATTCTTTGCTCCAACCCACAAAGGCGTTTTTATACAAAACCCCGCTTAAAGCGGGGTTTTGTATATTTACTGACTATTTGGTGTACTTCTCCAGCCACTCAAATACTTCGTTATACCAGCGCACCCGGTTATCTTTATTTAAGATCCAGTGGTTTTCATCCGGGAAAATCACCAAGCGCGAATCGATACCTTTGCGTTGCAGGTTGGTAAAAGCACCTAAACCCTGGGCATAAGGCACCCGGTAATCTTTTAAGCCATGAATAACCAGCATCGGCGTTTGCCATTTATCAGCATGGGCCGCCGGGTTAAATTTCTGATAATCACTACCTTCCTGCCAAGCTGGCCCGCCTAAATCATATTCCGGAAACCACAGCTCTTCGGTGCTGCCATAAAAGCTTGGCATATCGTACAAACCAGCATGGTTAACCAGACATTTAAAACCGGTTGGCCAGTTGCCGGCAATCCAGTTCATCATATAACCGCCGTACGAGGCCCCAAGTGCACAGGCACGGTCGCCGTCAATCCATGGTTGGGCTTTAACAATGTACTCAAAGCCTTTTTTAAGATCTTCCAAAGGCTTACCGCCCCAATCACGACTGATTGCATCGGTAAACGCCTGGCCATAACCGGTTGAGCCGTGAAAATCGACCATCACTACTGCATAACCCTTAGCAGCATACATCTGAGCGTTCCAGCGCTCGTTAAACATATTGCCAAAACTACCCTGCGGCCCGCCATGCACTAAAAACGCCATCGGGTATTTTTTACTGGCGTCAAAATCCCATGGTTTTACCAGGTAACCATACACAGTGGCATCATTGGCGCCTTTAAAGCTGAATTGCTCATAGTCGCCAAATTGCACTTGTTCCCGCCATTTAGCATTGATATCGGTTAGCTGGGTTAACTGGCCACCATCGGTACTGAGTTGCATCACTTCGGTCGGCATATCTAAGCGATGATTGGTAAACACCAGCTTGTCGCTGGCTACCTGTAAATTACCGGCGTAACCATTGCCATAGACTTTGCGCACATCACCAAAGCTGGTGTTGATGGCAAAAATACTGTACTGGCCCAGATCCTGAGCGGTAACATAAATAGTCCGGTTGTCACTGCCAAACTGGTAGTCACTGACCGAGCGGTCAAAGTCTGCTGCCAGCTCTTTGCGCTGTCCGGTCACCATATCCAGCAGCATTAAACCAAAACTGTCCGCTTCAGCGCCGGGCTTGCTCATTGCCAAGTAAGCCATAAAACGGCCGTCAGCCGAAAATTTTGGCCTGGCATCCCAGGCTTGATTCTCTGCTGTTAAGTTAACCTTCTCCCCGCCATTTACCGAGACCTGGAATATATCGTAGTTAGTATGCCAGGCCTGATCTTTAGCCGGTGCTTTGGCACTGAATACCAGATGCTGGTTGTCGGGTGTAAACGCAACCTGGTCGATGCCGGCGATATCGGTATCCCAGTCGCTTATCAGGTTTCTGGCATCAGTCACCATGTCATCGCCAATAGTGGCAACGTGCAGCTGGCTGCGATACGGTTCACGCCAGTGATCCCAGTGCCGCACCATCAGGCTGTCATATGCCAGCGCACTATCTTTACGCTCTTTCTCTGCTGCCTTGGCATCTACCGTACACTGTAATGTGTCACAACCCGGCAATACCGCCAGTGAAAGCGCCAGGGTTTTGCCATCTGCCGCGACTTTAAAACCTTCAACCGCTAGTGGTAAATCAGTAAGTTGCAGCGCTTCGCCACCGTTTAGCGGCAAACGCCATACCTGATTACTGCCACTACGATTGGCAATAAAATATAAGTGTTGGCCATCCTGGCTAAACGCCAGTGCCCGCTCGCTGGCAGTACTCTGGGTTAACCGCTTAGCCGGGCTGTTCTGGCGCAGGTCTTTTAAATAAATATCAGTGCTGTGATTAGCCGGGGCAAAACCGCCGTTGCTTTGCACATAAGCCAGGTAGCGGCCGTCGTCTGACATGCTAATGGCATTAATTTTATTAAACTGATTCAGGTGTTCTACCGTCAACGGCCCTTTTGCCGCCAGTGGTGCTGCCAATGGCGCTGCAACTAAGGCAGTTAGCAGCATCAGTGAGTATTTCATTGTCGCTCCCCTTCAGGATATCAAAATCAAAGCAAAACGCCGGTATAAACCAGCGCTGTTATGTCGTTATTATTTTGCTTTTAGCTTAGCATCCAGTTCAGCGATATTCGCTTTCCAGATAGCCGGGCCTTGTTTATGCACGTTATTGCCGTTGGAGTCTACCGCTACCGTAACCGGCATATCTTCTACTTCAAACTCGTAAATGGCTTCCATCCCTAAATCGGCGAACGCCACTACCCGTGATTTCTTAATGGCTTTCGATACCAGATAGGCCGCACCACCTACTGCCATTAAATACACCGCTTTGTGCTTTTTAATGCTTTCTACGGTTAAATCACCGCGCTCGGATTTACCAATCATTCCCAGCAAACCGGTTTGCGATAACATCATTTCGGTAAACTTATCCATCCGGGTGGCAGTTGTCGGGCCGGCCGGGCCTACTACTTCGTCCCGCACTGAATCTACCGGACCGACGTAATAAATAAAGCGGTTACGCAGATCGACCCCTTCGGGCAAGCCTTCACCTTTATTCAGCATATCGGCAATCCGTTTGTGAGCAGCGTCACGGCCGGTCAGCATCTTGCCGCTTAAAAGCACGGTCTCGCCGGCCTGCCAGCTTTGCACATCGGCCGGAGTAATAGTATCGAGGTTCACCCGCCGCACTTTACTGCCCAGCTCCCAGGTAACCTGTGGCCAGTCTTCCAGTTTTGGCGGTTTAATATCGGCCGGGCCACTGCCATCTAAGTGAAAATGCAAATGGCGGGTAGCAGCACAATTCGGGATCATCACTACCGGTAAGCTGGCAGCATGGGTTGGCACGCTATTAATTTTTACATCAACTACGGTCGTTAAGCCACCTAAGCCCTGGGCACCAATGCCCAGTTTGTTTACTTTTTCATACAGTTCCAGCCGCAGTTTTTCATCAGCGGTTTCAGCACCCTTTGCAATAAGCTCCTGAATATCAACCGGCTCCATCAGCGCTTCTTTAGCCAGTACCGCCGCTTTTTCCGCCGTGCCGCCAATACCTATGCCGAGCATACCAGGCGGACACCAGCCAGCACCCATTTTTGGTAAGGTTTCCAGTACCCAGTCAACAATAGAATCAGACGGGTTTAACATGGCCATTTTAGTTTTATTTTCTGAGCCACCACCTTTGGCGGCAATCATTACTTCAACATGATGACCGGCAACTAAATCGATATGTACCACTGACGGCGTATTGTCTTTGGTATTTTTGCGGGCGCCAGCAGGATCAGCGACAATAGAAGCGCGCAATGGGTTGTCCGGGTTTAAGTAAGCACGACGGGTACCTTCGTCAACCATTTGCTGCACGGTCAGGTCAGTTTTATCCCACTTCACATCCATGCCTATTTTGACAAAACAGGTAACAATACCGGTGTCCTGGCAAATTGGCCGATGGCCTTCCGCTGACATTCGCGAATTAATCAGAATTTGGGCAATAGCATCTTTAGCCGCCTGATTCTGCTCTTTATGGTAAGCCTGCTCCAGCGCCTGAATAAAATCCAGTGGATGATAGTACGAGATATACTGCAGCGCATCTTCAATACTCTCGATAAAGTCTTGTTGGCGAATTACCGTCATGCTTACTTTTCCTTTAATGTCGAAACGGACTAATGTCGAACCGGGTTAATATTGAAACTATTTGAAACCAGGGGTGCCATTAACTATTGGCTGTTGTGCTGGTATGATAGCGCGCATCGAAAACAGCGGCTAGCTCTTCTATGCAGCAGTATTTAATTCCACAACTCGCGCCAGATGAATTGACGGACTATTTTAGTCATTTTGCCAGCCAGCCATGGGCAATGCTGCTTGATTCTGCGGCCAGCGACCACCCGAACAGTCGCTATCAGATCATGGTGCTGCAACCGCTGGCCACCCTGACGGCCAGTAACGGCATCACCACATTGCGTGACGAGTACGGCAGTCATGACTACCCACAAGACCCGTTTACCGTATTAGATTGCTCGCTAAAGCGCTATTTCCCGACCCCTGCTGATAGCGAACTGCCGTTTAGCGGCGGTGCCCTGGGTTACTTTGGTTATGATTTAGGCCGCTACTTAGAACAACTACCAGACCATAGCGAGTATGATATTCAACTGCCAGATATGGCAATAGGTTTGTATAGCTGGGCATTGATCCTGGATAAACAACAAAAACAATTATGGTGTGTCGATTATAATAATGACGCCGAAAGCCACTGGCAGAAACTGCAGTATCAGCTGGCGCAAGCCACAACAGCAACGCCATTTCAGCTAACCGGCGACTGGCAGGCTAATATCAGCCAGCAGCAGTATAATGAGCGATTCGAAAAAATTCAGCAGCATTTACTCAATGGCAATTGCTATCAGATTAACTTAGCGCAGCGCTTTAGCGCGGGTTTTCAGGGCGATGAATGGCAAGCTTATCTGGCATTGCGGGAAGCCAATGCCGCGCCCTTTTCTGCGTTTATCCGGCTTGAGCATGGGGCAGTGTTAAGCATTTCACCTGAACGTTTTTTGCAGTTAAAAAACGGCCAGGTTGAAACCAAACCGATTAAAGGCACCCGACCACGCCACCTCAACCCAAAGTTAGACCAACAAGCCGCCGAGCAGCTACAACAGGCTGAAAAAGATCGGGCCGAAAATGTAATGATTGTCGATTTGCTGCGCAACGACTTAGGCAAGGTTTGCAGTGTTGGTAGCGTCGCGGTACCGGAGCTATTTGCTATTGAAAGTTTTCCGGCGGTGCACCATTTAGTCAGTACCGTTACCGGCACTTTAGCTGAGCAATACAGCGCCTGTGACTTGCTGCGCGGTGCTTTTCCGGGTGGCTCTATTACCGGAGCCCCCAAGGTAGCTGCAATGCAAATTATTGAACAGCTTGAGCCGCACCGGCGCTCAGTGTATTGCGGCGCCATTGGTTATATTAATAATAACGGTGATATGGATACCAACATCGCTATTCGCACCCTGGTTTGCAGCAAAGGCGTAATCCACTGTTGGGCAGGTGGCGGTATTGTCGCGGATTCTGAAGCGGCCAGCGAATATCAGGAAACCTTAGATAAGGTAAACAAAATATTGCCGGTATTAGTCAACCTGAATAATTCACTGGGTTCACCCATGGCAAAAACACAGGATATGGCCGATGCTGGCTGAGCAATTTAGCAGCCGCTTTGTGTTAACCCGCAATACACTGACAGCGGGCAGCCCGCTGCCGGTGACAAAAGGCCCGGTACCATTAGCCAACAACGCCCGGAGTACCTCTCAGCATGCTGCTGTACTGGTGCCGATTGTCGACTACGGTCATCAGCTTAAAGTGTTATTTACCCAACGTGCCCTGCACCTGCGCCATCACCCGGGGCAAATCAGCTTTCCGGGCGGGCGGATTGAACCTGGCGAAAACAGCAACCAGGCAGCCCTGCGTGAAGCGGAAGAAGAAATAGGCCTGGCCAGCACTGAAGTCACCCTGCTGGGCCGCCTACCAGCGCAAGACACCACCACCGGCTTTATTATTGAACCCTGGGTTGGCCTGTTGCAGCCGCAACGCGGTTTTCAGTTGCAAGTATCGGAAGTAGCAGCAGTGTTTGAGGTGCCGCTTAGCCATTTCTTACCACAGCAAAACCGTCATCAATTATCATTAACGTTGCGGGGTAAAACCCGGGATCTGCATTTTATGCCGTATCAGGATAAGTTTATCTGGGGCGCCACAGCCGCCATTATGCATCAGCTCTGTTTGCAATTGGCTTAATGTAATATTTAGTTTACAGAATTGCTTGTTCAGCGCCGCAACAACCAAATATAGAAGTAGCTGAGTCGAACCGGTTTGCTCACGCCAACACGCCGTGAACCCATCCCTGGGGGCTCGTTTCCGCCCGTCCGGGGCTTCAACGGTTGGCTTAGAGCAAACCGATTCTCGTCCGAATACCCTTCCCCAGGGTTCTGGCTCCTTTACAAGCTGTAATAACACCCGACCAGTTACCAAGCCGCTTACAGTAGTGGCCCGCTTCCGTTACAATGGCCGCAATTTCATAAAGTAAACTAATAGATACCCAATATGATTATCAGTGCTTTTGACATGTTCAGTATTGGCATTGGCCCTTCCAGTTCGCACACTGTGGGCCCGATGCGTGCCGCTAAAAAATTTACCGATAACCTCAGTGAAGCTTCAGTGCTGGAAAAGGTCGCCAGCATCAAAGTAGAACTGTATGGCTCACTGGGTCAGACCGGCGTGGGCCATGGTACCGGCAAGGCGGTGATCCTTGGTTTATCCGGGTATTTACCGGAAACCATCGATCCGGATACCATCGACGGTTTGTTAAAACAAGTACACGACAGCCAGCAGCTGCAACTGGCGCAAAGCCACAGCGTAAAATTTCCGCGCGAAGGCGCTATTGTGTTTCACCGACGCAAAACCTTAAAAGAACACTCCAACGGCATGGAACTGGTGGCGTTTGACAGCAGCAAAAACGAATTGCTGCGCGAAATATATTTTTCCATTGGTGGTGGCTTTATTGTTAAAGCCGAAGACTTTGCCAAAGAAAAAGAAGCGGCCAGTCAGTTTGCTGCCGACAATCCGCCCCCCTTTCCATTTGAATCCGGCGCCGAGCTGTTGGCCCTGTGCAAGGAAAATGGCTTGTCCATTTCCAGCTTAATGCTGGAAAACGAAAAAGTGCTGCGCAAGCCAGCACAAATTGAAAGTGAACTGAACAATATCTGGTTAACCATGCGCGCCTGCATTGAGCGTGGCATTAAAACTGAAGGTATTCTGCCTGGCGGCTTAAAAGTAAAACGGCGGGCACCGGCACTTTACAAACGCCTGATATCAGAGAAAAGCAATGACCCGCTGCAGGTAATGGACTGGGTAAACCTGTTTGCCCTGGCGGTAAACGAAGAAAACGCGGCCGGTGGCCGGGTCGTAACAGCCCCCACCAACGGCGCCGCCGGCATTATTCCGGCCGTGTTGATGTATTACGACAAGTTTATTCAGCCGGTCAGCCCGGAAATTGCGACTCGCTATCTGTTAGCAGCAGCTGCGATTGGCATTTTATATAAGAAAAATGCCTCTATCTCTGGCGCAGAAGTCGGCTGTCAGGGCGAGGTAGGCGTAGCCTGCTCAATGGCGGCAGCTGCGCTGACTGAAATTCAGGGCGGCACGCCACTGCATGTTGAAAATGCCGCTGAAATTGGCATGGAGCATAACCTGGGCTTAACCTGCGATCCGGTCGGTGGCCTGGTGCAAGTGCCCTGTATTGAGCGCAATGCCATGGGTTCAATTAAAGCGATTAACGCCTCACGGCTGGCACTACGTGGTAGTGGCGATCAGAAAGTTTCACTGGATAAAGTGATTAAAACCATGTGGGACACCGGCCGCGACATGCAAACCAAGTATAAAGAAACATCGCGTGGCGGGCTGGCGGTAAATATTATCGAGTGTTAAACCGTAGCAGCTATTTTGCAGGTTCTGATGCCAGCAGCGGATCGTCCGGTTCGCTGCTGGTAGCAGTATTATCCTGATACTCTGCAATGACCTGCTCAGCTTGCTCACTGTCTTCATCCTGCACCAAAATATTGGCAATACCCAGCGGTGCCACATCGCCGACAGCACCCTGCAGATAATGCCCACCAACATGCGCTTCGATACCATAAGACTGCAGCATTCCGGCGACAATATGTGCCTCCAGAATATCGTTCGCTTTAAAAATTATTTTCATATTTACCTTACAACACTTGCCTTAACAGCTTACCGTAACAGCAACCATGCCACGCTACTGGCAGCTAAACAGTAAAATAACATCGGCCACAGCGTATAGCGAATAATATCCCCTTCACGCCCATGTAAATTGACGACACTGGCAGCCGCCACCACATTAACCACGCAAATCATATTGCCGGCATTGGCGCCCAGCATCTGCAATGCCAGTGTTAAGCTTAGTGGCAAATCGGCTTGTGTAGCCATTGCTTGTTGAAAACTGCCAAACATTAAATTGGAAAACGTAGCTGAACCGGCAATAAAGGAGCCCAGGGCGCCGATAAAAGGCGCTATCCATACCCAGCTATCGGCCAGATAGTGGGCAGCTTCTGCAGCCAATGCTAAGGGCATGGCCGGCAACCCCGCACTATTAACGTCAGATTGCAGAAAAATCCGGACCATCGGCACCGCGCCGGCCAAGGCAATAGCCGAAGGAAGTAACATCCGGCCACTGAGCCTCAGCGCGCTCAGCAGCACAGGTGTGGAGCCACCCCATAAGTAGCAGCTGACCAGTGCAACCAGCACAAACAAGCTGCCAGGCAAATAGAGCGGGCTAACGGTTACTGCCAGCTCCGTACCAAAAATAGCGGGCCAGTGCCAGGCTGGTTGCTGTAATGCGGCTTGCAACGGTAAGGCCGGGATCCGGCTTAATACCAGCAATATTGCCACCAGCACATAAGGTAACCAGGCACGCCATAACGGCATGAGCGGTGTTAACCGTGCAGTTGGTATGGTAACGATAGATGACTGAGCTGACGGCTTATCTGTGCGCTGCTCAGACAGACTGCGACCAAATACCCATGGCCGGGCAGGCAGCAATATCCGGTAGCGGGCGGCGGTGCAAATCAGTACCAGCCCGATTAAGGCTCCGACAACCGATGGAAATTCCGGCCCCAACAATAGCGCTACCAGGTAGGCAGGAACGGTAAAGGCTAAACCACTTAGCAACGCAAAGGGGGCTATAGCAAAACCGGCGCGCCAGCTTTTTTGCTCACTGAAAAAGCGGGTTAACATAATGACCATCAACAGTGGCAACCAGGACGCTACCAAAATATCAATACTAATGGCGGTTAGTGCCACCTGCAGCACAGTATCAGGCCCGATGCCCGGCACACCCTGGGCAATACCAACCAGTACCGGGGTACCCACCGCCCCAAATGAAACCGCGCTGGAATCGGCTACCAGCGCCAGTACTACGGCTGCCAGCGGGCTGAAACCCAGGGCAACCAGCAGCGGCGCGGCAATAGCCGCGGGGGTGCCGAAACCGGCGGCGCCTTCTAAAAAACTACCAAAAAGCCAGGCAATAATGATCAATTGCACCCGCTTATCGGCTGAAATGGCAGCAAAACCAGTTTCAATTACGCCAATCGCGCCGGTCAGCTTCAGCACATTAAGCAATAAGATGGCACCAAACACTATCCATAAAATGGTAACGGCTATCACCAGCCCTTCCGCAGCGGCTGCCGCCAGCTGCACCAGTGGCACCTGCCACACCAGCAAGGCCAGTACTGCACAAATAACCAGGCTCAGCGGCATAGCCCGGCGTGCAGGCATTCGCAGCAGTACCAGCAGGATAAACACACTTAACAGCGGCATCGCCGCTGTTAACCATTGCAAGACAGTCATTGGTTCAGTTCATCGCCTCCTGCCCGCAGTAGGTGTTGCTAGTAACCACCTTCGCTTAATACTGGCTGTCCCGCATCAGCTTGCTCATCAAAACCGGCATTATTGCTCTCACTTCTTCCGGCCTGCAACGTCAGTATAAGCAAAATAATAAAGCCAAGCAGTGGGACGATCAGTAATAGTGCCCACCAGCGGCTGAACTGCAGATCAGTTAATCGCCGGCATATTGCTGCAGTAATTGGCAGCGTCATCGCGATTAAGTAGGTCAGCGCGATTATGCCATTTGGCAGCAAACCGGTACTGGCGACAATGGCGTCGACAATCAGCAACACCACTAACAGCAACATATGAACCAAGAAAAACTGCCAGAATTCGCGGCGGCTGTCAGGCTGATTAAACAAGGCATAGCTGCGAATAGCCCGGCCAAAGCTGCTGATGGCCTGTGGTACCGTTTTCTTAGTATCTTCCAGAATCACATATAAAGCGGGTATCAACACCAGGGTAATTACTGTGGCGAACAAGATACCAAACGCCAGTGATACCGCCATTGGCACCACAATTTTGGCTTGTAAGCTGCGCTCAAGTACTATTGGCGCCAGACCAACAAAGGTGGTCAGTGACGTTAGCAGAATAGCCCGGAAGCGCTGGGTACCTGCCTCAACCACTGCCTGGCGCACAGCGATGCCCTGCGCCCGGGCCCGGTTAACAAAGTCGACCATAATTAAACTGTCGTTTACCACTACCCCGGCCAGCGCCACCAGGCCGAAAATCGACATAATGCTCATGCTCAGTCCCAGCAGCATATGGCCAACAACAGCACCAATTAAGCCAAACGGGATCACACTCATGATGATTAACGGCTGGCTGTATGATTTGAGCGGAACAGCCATCAGTGCATAAATAGCAAACATTGCCAGCACCGCGGCTTTCATTAAGTCGACCCGGGCATCAATTTCATCCTGACTGGCACCATCCAGCGAGCCGGTAACACCCAGATATTTTTGCTCCAGTTCTTTAATCACTTTGCTTTGTATTTCCCGCACCACCACGCTCGGTTCTATCAGGGTTTTGTCTGCGGCGGCGGTGATGGTCACTGCCCGCTCACCATTTACCCGGTTAATAGCACTGAAACTGGGTTGCATGGTATAGCTGGCGACACGGGAGAACGGCACTTCGCCGCCGTTGGCAGTGCGAATACGCATATTCTCTAAATCGCCAATGGAGCGGCGCTCTTCCCGCGGGTAACGGACCATCACCTTTATTTCTTCACCGTTGCGCTGCAGCCGCTGCGCTTCTGCACCATAAAAGCCATAACGCACCTGGCGGGCTAAATCGGCCAGGCTAATACCCAGGAGATCAGCTTCGGGTTTTAACGCCAGTACAATCTCATCATTGCCACCGAGCAGGTTGTCTTCAATATCAAACACGCCGGCATAATCTGCTAATCTGGCTTTCAACTCTTCGGTTGCCAGCTGCAGGTTCTGCAGATTGGTACCACGCAATTGCAGCGCAATATCGGCCCCACCGCCACCCATGGTAGAGCTGTTAATTTTAAACGATTTTAAACCTGGAATTTCCGGTACCTGTTCACGCCAGCGCCGGGCAATTTCAAAGCCGTCAATTTCACGATTTTCGCTTTTTTCCAATTCCACCACCAATTGGCCAGCGGTATCGCTGTTTAAAAATACCAGGCGGTGTTTAATCACATCTTCGTTAAATTCGCGGCCAAGTTCAGTATTAGCGCGCAGTAAGGCGGTTTCAATTTCCTGCATTGCCAACACGGTAGCTTCGTTCGACGCGCCCTCTTCCATTTGCACGTTAGCCTGAATAAAGTCACTGGGAATATCCGGGAAAAATACCCAGCGCACGAAACCACCCTGCATCACACCAATCATTAGAATCAGCATGGCGAAAAAACAGGCCATCGTCAGGTAGCGTAAGCGGATACAACGCTCGATAAAAGGCTTGTATGTATTGTGAATAAACCGGAATAAACCACGCGATACCGCTTCCCGTATCCGCTTTAATGTGTTGCTGCCAAAGCGGCCGACTGCATATATACCACCTTTGTCCGGATCCCAGGGTTTGGTATCCATATTAGCGATATGGGTCGGTAAAATCAGTTTCGATTCGATAATCGAGAACACCAGACACAGCACCACCACCCAGGCAATCGATTCCCAGATAGCCGACATGCCGCCACCCACCATTAACATCGGCACGAAAGCCGCAATGGTTGTTAACACACCGAATGTCGCCGGCATTGCGACTTTCTTGGCACCGGCAATCACTGCTGCCGTCGATTTACCGCGTTTTTCTATTTCAGTGTAGGCACTTTCACCAATAATAATGGCGTCATCAACCACTATCCCCAGCACCAGAATAAAGCCGAACAAACTGATCATGTTAATTGAGACGTCAAACATCGGCAGCGGTAGCATTGCCAATGCACCGAGAAAACACACCGGAATACCGACCATAACCCAGAACGCGACCCGGAACTCCAGGAATAAGGTTAGTGCCAGTAACACCAGTAGCACGCCATATATCAGGTTACTGGACATAAGATCGAGCCGCCCCTGCAGATAGTAGCTGGAGTCCCCCCAGTAATCTAACTGGACACTGGGTGGCAGGCTGGCTTTTTTGTCTTTTACGTATTGTTTTACAGTATCAGCAATCTGCAAGGTATCATCTTCACCAACCGCATCAATCCTTATTGAAACGCTGTTTTTACCATCAAAGGTCGCCAGCCGGCTGCGTTCAATAAAGCCGTCGTTCACAGTGGCAATTTCACCCAGGGTCAGCCGGCTGCCGTCGGCAAATTTCAGCAACACAATATTGTCAAAGTCGATCTGGTTATAGGCCTGGCCTTTAGTACGCAGCAGAATATTGCCGCTTTCAGAGCGAATAGCCCCACCGGGCAAATCGACCGAACTGGCCCGGATTGCTGCCACCACCTGATCCAGGGTTAAACCATATTCTTTTAATTTAAGTTCGGGTACCTCAACTGCTACTTCGTAATCACGAGCCGCTATCACGTCAACTTTGCTGACCCCCGGACGTTTTTTTATTTCATCCCGGATGTCCTTGGCAAGTTCCTTTAACGTGCGCTCAGGGGCGTCGCCATAAAGCGATAACCACATTACATTGCTTTGAAACCGGACCCGGTACACCACCGGCCGTTCAGTTTGCTCAGGTAATGACGAAATTGAACCCACCTGGGTTTTAATCTCATCCATGACCTCCTGCACCTCATAGTTTGAAGCTACTTCAACCCGGATAGTCGCCAGGCCTTCAACTGCAGTGGAACGGATCCGCTTAATGCCGTTTACGCCCCGCAGGCTTTGCTCAATCTTATCGATAACGCCGGTTTCCACCTCCTGCGGCGCAGCGCCCAGATATGGCACCCGGATATTGACAACTTCAAGTTCTATTTCAGGAAATGCCTGCTTTTTGATGGTCATTACCGACGCAATACCCGCTACCAGAATAATGGCCATCAGCAAATTGGCTGCTACGCTATTACGGGTAAACCAGGCAATAATACCTTTATTGGTATCCATATTACTGCCCCTTTACATTGTCTGTATTGTCAGCTTTGGCCGCAGCGGCATCAGCCAGCTGTGTGGGCTGAACTGTTTCATCGTCAGCCTGAGTTTCCCCGGCAATCCGCACAACTGTGCCGGCCAACGGATTGGAAATTGCAGACAACGCTAATTGATCAGTCGGTTCTAAACCAGCCTGAATATAAGCAAAATCACTGGTGGCCCGGTCTACTGTTACCTGGCGAAACTGCAGCGTATTGTCTTTATCTACCACCAGTACCTGATTACCAGGCAATAACAGGTGGCGTGCGACTTTGACGACTTGCTCTGCCTGAGTTCCAACAATAGTGGCACCGACAAAGCGGCCAAAATTTAATACCGGTTGCCCCTGGCTGTTGCGCTGATAAGGGTCGGTCACTTCGGCCACCACGTAAATCACCCGGCTGCGCTCATCCAGAATACCTTCGGTTCTGACCAGCTTTGCCGGCCACGCCAGTTGCTGGCCAGCAACGGTGCTGCTCAGCGTTACCTTGTTGTTGTCAGACTCTACCGCTCCCGGCATTGCTAAAAATGCCATATCGGTATCGGTCAGCGGTAAGCGAATCTCAGCGACATCTGTGCCGACAATACTACCCAGTACCGTACCGCGGCTGATAAACTGGCCAAGATTAGCCGCGCGGCTGCGCACCATGCCATCGTAAGGCGCGCGAATTTCAGTACGAGCCAGGTCACGTCTGGCTCGCTCCAGTTCCGCCTCTGCCGACTGCACACTGGCCAGGGCACTGGCTAATTGCGGTTGGCGTAAGCCCAGCGCCGGGGCGGTGCCATCGGTAAAGGATCGCCACTCTTCCTCTGCAACTCTTACCCGGGCTTTTTCTTCCGCCAGCATAGCCTGCGCATTCGCCAGCGCGGCCTGCGCCGCTTTGACATTAGTGAGGTAGTCGCTTTGCTCTACCGTTACCAGTAAGTCATCTTTCTTAAAAAAGCCACCGGCAACAAATTGTTCAGCAACAGCCACAACCCGGCCATTTACCTCTGAAATTAAGCTGGTTTCCAGTTTAGGGGTTACCATGCCCTGCGAACTGATTTGATAAACAATGTTGTCCGGCTCGATTACTGCCGCATTTACCAGAATCGCCGGCCTGCTTTCATCATTTTTTTCTGGAGGCTGGCGTAACATTGATAACCCTACAGCACCTGCTATCGCTACCACTACAACTAACAAAGGAAGTATTACTTTTACAAAGAAAGACGACATGACTTACCCACCTGTCAAAATTAACTAGCTGTATCTTAATCGTTACTGCAGCAATTGTATTGCAGCGACTGTTAATCTTTGTATCCCACAATAGCAAAGTGACCCAGATATTCTGTTTACCCCGCATCTATTTTTTATCAGGCGGCGGGGCGTCAGCCCATTAATATCAGGGTGTGTCATCGGGTACCTGCTGGCAGTCCAGTTAAAGCCGGCTTTTTTGCAGCAACGATATCGCATATCCAACGTAATATTTTGTTACAAACATCATTCCCTACCCGGCTAATTAAAACAGCTGTTTGACTGCCAGTTATAACACTACAACATAAAATTATTTGCCGATTGCTCCACCCTGATTTATGGTAGCAGCAGTGATCAGATTGGTCATTTTTTAGTCACAAATTGCGCGTAGTATTTCTGGTAGTACTCACTATCGCATCGGCAGTATGCTAAGACAGGCTGACAACGCCACCAGATTGAGGGAAAAAATATGAGTATCACTAAACAATATTTAAAATCGAAACCCGCGTGCAAAGTCACGTTTAAATTGAGCGCACAGCAATTAGCAGATGCTGAATCTGTTGCCTTGCTTGGCGAATTCAACAACTGGGACCCCAGCGCTTTGCCGATGAAAAAAAGTAAGAAAGGTGATTTCAGTGCCAGCCTTACCCTGGAAAATGACCGTGAATATCAATTCCGCTATCTGGTAAATGGCGGCACCTGGTTAAATGATGACGCGGCAGATGCGTATCTGCCGTCGCCATTATCGTATGACCACAACTCTGTTATTCGTTTATAGCAATCAGGTAGTTCAGAAAAAACAGGCAGTTACTAACGTCGTAGCTGCCTGTTTTTTAAATATGACTAATTGTTTTGATATGGCTAACAGCGCTCCAATATCAGGCAACCTACTGAGTATCCGGCCCCAAACGAACACAATACAGCTTTATCACCACTGTTCAGCCCGGTCTTATTTTTGTGAAAAGCAATAATAGAGCCAGCTGAGGCGGTATTGGCATAGCTATCAAGTACCAATGGTGCCTCCTGGGGTAGCGGATCCCGCCCCAGAATTTTCTTTGCCGCAAAAATATTCATATTAATATTGGCCTGATGCAGCCACAGTCGCTTCAACTGATCCGGGCCGATATTCAGTGCCGCCATCTCATTCTGAATAACGTCGGCCACAATTGGCAGTAACTCTTTAAAAACCTTGCGGCCCTGCTGTTTAAAAAACGGTACTTTCGGGTCAGTCTCAGCAAAGCAATGCTCTGTATAACCAATATCACAGCGAATATTATTGGAGAAACTGGTTTTCAGGCGCATACCAAGAATAGTAAAAGCATTATCCGAGGTACAGCTGCTGTGCGCTTCAATAATGGTAGCGGTACAGACATCACCAAAAATAAAGTGACTGTCCCGGTTCTTGTAATCAACCTGTGGCGAGGCAAATTCCGGATTAACCACCAACACTACTTTGGCAGTGCCCCCCCGGATGGCATTAACAGCGTTGCTGATGGCGAATGTCGCTGAGGAACAGGCCACATTCATATCAAAGGCATAACCTTCGACACCAAGGATTTGCTGTAACTCAATAGAAAGTGCCGGATAAGGCCGCTGCATATTAGAGGCGGCGCAAATTATTAAATCAATATCAGCTGCCGTTTTATTGGCCTGCGCCATGGCCTCCCGGGCTGCGCTGACAGCCATTTCAACCATTTCAGGAGGGGTGTCTTCATCACGCTTTGCAAACACCGGATGCATAATCTCAGGATCAAGAATACCCTCTTTATACAATACGTGGCGGGCTTTAATGCCAGATGCCTTCTCAATAAACTCAGTACTGGAATACTCCAGCGCCTGACACTGTCCGGCGGCGATTTCAGCAGCATGCCGCTGATTAAATAAATCGACGTATTGATTGTAGCTGGCAACCAGCTCTGCATTGCTGATGGTAGCGGCGGGAGTAAATAACCCTGAGCCACTGATTACAATATTTTGCATTAAATTACACCTTGTCCGGTTGCGACGATCTTATTATAAGTTCTGGCGGCGCCTGGCCCATTATTGACGCTTTCCGCCGTCAGTAGGATGGCCTGACGCCTAGTATAACGAAAAAAAACCATCGCGTTTAGTGGAACAAACCAACTGTCTGGTATCAGGGGCTGCCGCCGCCCCGGGAGTTTACACAGTTTGTTAAGCCGGGATCCAGTAAAGACGGTATACACTGCTGTTAATTTTGCGCCATAATAGACACTCTCTCAGCGTGTCAGTCTCACACCAACAGGTGCTTTTGTTTACAGGATACCAGATTAACCGCATGTCGCTATTTAGAACACTAATTGGCATTTTATTCCTGACAAGTTTCTGTCTTCAGGCACAAACTGAATTGCGGATCCGTGGTCTCAGCGGTGAGCTGGAACAGAACGTTAACGATCATATCGCCACTTACGATAAAGCTGACATTTCAGGCTCTTTGCGTTTTCAGATGGAATTACAACAAGATATTGAAACAGCGTTGCAGGCACTGGGTTATTATCACAGTGAAATTGAGTTTACCCTGGCAGAAACATCTGGCAAAACGACACTGCAAGTGGATGTAGTCGCTGGCGAGCCGACCCGGATCCATACTGCAGATATTCAACTGAGCGGCGATGCAACAGAGGATCGGCAGTTCGGCTGGTTGTTAAGACGGCAGGCACCTGAAGTTGGTGATGTGCTGCATCACGGTAAATACGAGAGCTTAAAAAGCGAATTGCGCAGTCTGGCCCTGCGCAAGGGCTATTTTGATGCAGAATTCAGCCGCAGCACTCTGGAAGTTATTCCGGAGTTGCATCAAGCGAATATTTATTTGCATTTCGATAGCGGTAATCGCTACAAATTTGGCGAGGTCACCTTCAGCGGTCAGCAAATTCGTGATGAGTGGATGCAATCGCTGATCCCGTTCGAACCAGACCAACCTTATCTCGCCAGTGAGCTGGGCGAATTTAATCAGACGCTGGCCAATACCAACTGGTTTTCGTCAATCTCAATTGAAGGTGACACTGAGCAAATAGACGACTATACCCTGCCCATTTTAGTGAAACTGGAACCGAGACTGCGAAACAGTGTGGAAACCGGTATCGGCTACTCCGACGTGGTTGGTCCGCGCCTGAAAGTAAACTGGTTAAAACCCTGGTTAAACGATCGTGGTCACAGTCTGCACAGTAAGTTTGAAATATCAGAAGTTGAGCAGACTATTGAATCGGCTTACCGAATGCCGCTTAGCACCGCCGCCACCGACTACTACCAATTACAGGTAGGATTTCGCAACCGCGATACTCTGGATACCCGTAGTAAAGAAGTCAATGTTGCGTTGGAACGGCACTGGTTGCTGGCCAACGAATGGTATCGCACCGTCTCCCTGCGCTATTTGTATGAGGATTTTATTCAGGCTGATCAGGACGCCAGCTCAAGCCTGATTATGCCGGGGATCAGTTTTAGCCGTTCCCGGCAAAGCCAGGGCAATATGCCACGCTCCGCTGACCGTTTACTGTTTGGAGTGGAGTTTTCTGAACCGGCCTGGGCATCCGATACCCAGTTTGTCAGATTGCGTGGCCGGGCCGGGTGGATTGGCAGTTATCAGCGCAACCATCGTTTTGTGAGCCGCCTGGATGCAGGTGCCGTGGTAATTGATGACATTACTGAGATCCCACCCTCTTTGCGGTTTTTTGCCGGTGGCGATAATAATATACGGGGTTATGGCTATGAAACCATTGCGCCGGTAAATAATGACAATGAACTGATTGGTGGCCGTTATATGGTAGCGGCGTCACTGGAGTACCAGTATCGGGTTAAAGGTAATTGGTGGGTCGCGGGCTTTTTTGATTACGGCAGTGCCTGGAATGACAGCCCCGACTTCAAACGCGGCGTAGGTCTTGGTATTCGGTGGGGCTCGCCGGTAGGCCCGGTACGGCTTGATTTTGGATATGGTCTGGACAGTGGTGAACGTAATGCCTTTCAGATCCATTTTGCCCTTGGCCCTGAACTATGAAGACTAATCTAATCAAAAAAGTGCTGAAATGGCTGAACTGGACGCTGCTCCTGCCGTTACTGGTTGTGGTGCTGCTGCTGGTCATTTTGTTATATACGCCAACCGGATTAAAATTAGGCGTATGGCTAGGCCATAAATATGTGCCGCAGCTGGCTGTTGCAGAACACAGTGGCAGCCTGCTTGGTGGCATGACGCTTAACGATATCCGCTGGCAGAACGACACCAGCAACATACAGCTGACGCAGTTACAGCTTGATATTGATAGTGGCTGCCTTTTTCAGCTTAAGGTATGTATCTCCGACTTAACTATTAATGACGGGATGGCTCAGTTTGGCACTAACACCGTGCGCTTTGCCCGTTTTAATACGGCCATCGAAGCCTGGGGCCGTCAGCTGCAACTTAATGACAGCCTGTTACAGCAGTTACAGATTGAACTTGCCCCAGGCAGCGAACCCACTACTGAACCCTTTCGCTATCAGCCACCTAAGCTAACCGATATTACCCTGCCCATTTCAGTGTTTATTAATGGTTTCAGCCTGACCGATGCCAGTCTGCTGCAGCAGGATCAGCAAACAGCATTACCTGATGTGAGTTTCAGCCTGCAAGCCCGTGAGCAAAATATCCGCTTGCTGGACTTACAAGCCAGCCATCCACTGGTTAACCTCAGCGCTGTAGCTGACATTACCCTGCAAGGTAGTTATCCACTCAGTGGCCGGTTAAGCGCAGTGCTGCAGCAAGCCCCCCTGACTGAGCAACAGCTTAACCTCGGCCTGAGTGGCAGCCTGGCTGACTTAGTGGTAACCGCCCGCGCTACCGGCACAATAAATGCCAATGCTGAAGCTGAGCTGGCATTGCTGACTGCCGAGCTGCCGCTTAATGTTAATCTGCAATATGATGCCTTTAGCTGGCCGCCTGAAGAGAGTGAAGCCTGGCAACTTAGTGGCGGTGAAATAACTGCCAGTGGTGATTTACAGCAGCTAGAGTTTAATGTCGATGCCGGCGTGGCGCACCGCACCGTGCCGCCAACTGAGCTAAGCGCCGGGGGCCAGTTTCAGTTAGCAGAGTCGCTACTGACGATAAGCCGCTTTAACATTAAAACGCTGGATGGCACTATCGCCGGCAACGCCCGGCTTGAACTGGCGCCGGCACTAAGCTGGCAGGCTCAACTTAAGCTGGATGCAATTAAGCCCGCCACATTCTGGCCCTCGCTTGACGGAGAGCTTAGCGGCGAGCTGAGTGGAGAACTGGCGAACAGCGGGTCCTTCAGTAGCGATGGCAGCTGGCAAACTGAGGTAAGCCAGCTGACAGTTGATGGCAGCTTGCGGGATGAAATTATTAACGTCAGTGGCAACGTCACGGCCAGTTTTTCTAAGCCAAGCGGCCGGTATCAGTTCAGCAGCGACCAGTTGATATTTGAGCATGGGGTGAACCAGATCAGCTTAACCGGCTCACTGGCAGAGCAGTGGCAACTGGATGCAAAGGTTGCTGTTGCCGACTTAAGCAGCAGTCTGCCCTCGGCGAGCGGCGAGTTAAACGCCGACATTAGCGTTCGGGGTGCGCAGCGCAAGCCGGAATTGTCGGCCAGCATTGACGGTAACACTTTACGTTATGGCGCGGACACACTGGAGCAGCTGACCGTTGAGCTGCAACTACAATTAGCAGAACAGTTACAGGCAAAGATAGAAGTTGTCGCCAGCGACGGCCGCGTGCTGGGGAATAAGCTGAAACAGCTGACTCTGGAGGCGTCGGGTAATGAGAACCAGCATCAGTTCAGTCTGGCACTGCAATCACCACTATCCAATATTAATCTTGAGCTCAGCGGGCAACTGACTGACCGCAATCGTTGGCAAGGCCAGTTAAGTAGCGCTGATCTGGGCAGCCCGTTGGGCACCTGGCAGCTGCAACAAACAGTAGACTTACTTTATCTGCATGAAAAACAGCAATTGAATATCAGTCAGCATTGCTGGTTGCAAAGCCCTGGCTCACTGTGTTTAACCAGCGATGCCAGTCTCAGCGCGCAAAGCATGGCGGTAAATATTGAACTGCGGCAGCTGGATTTGGCCAGTCTGAATGAGTTTATGCCACTGGCCGTTAGGGTAAGTGGCGAGCTTAGTGCCAACGCCAGTGCCAACTGGCAGCCAGGCCAAAGCCCGTTTGTTGAGTTGTCTGTGCAAAGTCGCAGCGGTGCACTAACTGAACAAACTAACCCGCCTATTGAGCTGAACTGGCGACAATTAACACTGACCAGCGTGTTAGAGAATGACCAGCTTAGCGCCAACCTGCAGGCAACCCTGAATGAACAGGCACAGTTAAGCGCTGAGCTGGGTATCAGTGACATCAGCACTGCCACGCGCCCCTTAAGCGGCAGACTGCAACTGAGCGACTTTACGCTGGCGTTTCTCGAACCCATATTGGATGAATACAGTGAGCTAGCCGGCGTGTTAAGTGCTGATATTACCGCAGACGGCAGTGTCGAAAGCCCGATGCTGGCGGGGCAGCTGGCCCTGCAACAACTGCGGGTAAAAGGCAAACTGGCGCCAACCGACATTAATGACGGCACCTTGCAGGTGAATTTTAAAGGCGAGCAGGCTGACTTGCAGGGGGACATTATTACACCACAAGGTCAGCTCAGTCTGACCGGACAGGCTGACTGGCAACAACTTGACGACTGGCGGGCCCGGCTGACAGTAAAAGGTGATCCCCTGAGCATTCAGATTGAGCAGGGCAAACTGCAGGTTAAACCGGATCTGGAAATAACTGCCAGCCCTGCACTTACCAAAGTGAGCGGCAAAATCGATATTCCCAGTGCCCAGCTCAGTATCGATGAACTGCCGCCAAACGCCATTGGCTTATCAAATGATACGGTTATTCTGAATGCCGAACGCGAGCCGATTACGGAGCAACAGGCCACGGCCATCCCGCTGGAGGCAAATATCAGGGTGGAGCTGGGAGAAAAGGTTCAGCTGGAGGCATTCGGTCTGGAAACCCTGCTGCGCGGTGGCTTACAAGTTAGGCAGAAGCAGAATAAACAAACGATAAATGGCGAGGTACGACTGGTAGACGGCACCTTCCGTTCTTACGGTCAGGACTTACTGATCCGTAAGGGTAAAATGACCTTCAGCGGCCCGCCCGACCAGCCTTATCTGAATGTGGAGGCTATTCGCAACCCGGCCAATATGGAAGATAACGTGATAGCAGGGATCCGGGTTACCGGCCCGGCAGACCGGCCACAAATTAACATTTTTTCTGAACCAGCAATGCCGCAGGCGAATGCCCTGTCCTATTTGTTGGTCGGCCGCGATCTGGACAGCGAATCTGGCAGCGCCGCCAATGCGGTGACCACCAGCCTGATTGGTATGAGCATCGCTTCCAGCGGCAGCCTGGTGGGGGAAATTGGTGAGGCGTTCGGGGTAAGTGATCTCACGCTCGACACTGCCGGCTCTGGCGACAGCTCGCAGGTAACGGTAAGTGGCTATCTAAATCGTGACTTACAAATTAAATACGGTATCGGCATTTTTGAGCCAATTGGTGAATTTACCCTGCGTTACCGCTTAATGCAGAGTTTATATCTGGAAGCCGTTTCCGGGCTGGATAATGCGGTAGATATACTTTATCGCTTTGAATTTGACTAAGCATTGTTAATCAATGTCTGGTCAGCAACAGGTGGGTATATCGCCCCAGCGAAGCGTAGGGCTCCTGCCGGTTATATTTCAGCTCCAGCTCAAGCAACTGACTAAAGTGGCTTTGTTGCATGCTGCGGTTTTGCAGGTAGTCGTGAAAACAGCGTACCCCGGTTTTGCTGATTACACTGAAACCTGCTTGCTGATACCACTGCTCGACCAGCAGCGGCTCCAGCGGATTTTGCGGACTTAAACTGACTTTCTTTTTTACCTTCAAATCGGCCGCGACATAATCAAAGTTACCATACAAAATATTACTGAGCCGCATAGCATCTTTGTTGTAGTACATCAGCGATAATACCCCGCCCGTTGCCACCAAAAGGCTAAGTTGCTTTAATGCAGCGGCTGGCTCAGCTAACCATTCCAGCATGGCATGACACAGCACCAATGGATACTGGCGCTGCACATTACGACTTAAATCAGCCAGGCTCTGCTGGCTGAAACGTAGCTGAGCATCAGGTCCTGTTGTTGTGAGGCCTTGTGCTGTTGCTGCCCCGGCTGCAATAGCCAGCATTTCAGCAGAAATATCGGTTAAATGGACACTATGGCCCATTTTAGCCAGCGCCAGACTTATCTGACCCTGCCCGGCACCGACGTCCAGTACCTGACAGGGCACCTGCAGTAAGGGTAAAGTGCTTAAATCCCGCAGCAACACCTGCTGGCGAATTTCGCCTTTGCTGCTTTGGTAAATATTGCGCTGAAACTTGGCGGCAATGCCATCGAAGCTGCGATCGGTATCTTTATTCATGCCGGGTTATCGATATCGATAAACTTAACCTCTACCGGATAATTCGCACCCAGATATTCGCCCAGGGCTTTAACACCATAACGCTCGGTGGCATGATGGCCGGCGGCAATAAAATGAATATCCAGCTCGCGCGAGACATGAATAGTTTGCTCTGACACTTCACCACTGATAAACACGTCAGCACCGGCTGCGGCCGCTTGTTCAATATAACCCTGACCGCCCCCAGTACACCAGGCCAGCTTGCGTACCGGCTTATTACTGCCAGCATCATGCGTCAGCACATCCCGGTTCAGCTGTTGCTGCAACAATGCGGCTATCTCGCTTAAACTTTTGGCCGCACTAAATTCACCCTGCATCAGCACCCCAACCGGTTCAACGGTTGCTAACGGCGTTATTGACTCCGCGTTCAGCAGTTTGCCCAGCTGGGCATTGTTGCCAAGCGTCAGGTGAATATCTAACGGCAGATGATAGGCAAACAGGTTTATGTCATTGGCCAATAGCGCCTGTAAACGCTTTTTCTTCATGCCAGTGATCTCTGGCGCTTCGTTTTTCCAGAAGTAACCATGATGCACCAGAATGGCATCCGCGCCCCACTCAATTGCAGCATCGACTAATGCCTGGCTGGCCGTTACCCCGGTAACTATCCGGGTTATGTCCTGCCTGCCCTCAACCTGCAAACCATTTGGGCAATAATCACGTACCCGTTCGGTTTGCAGCAGCTCTGCTAACAGGCTGGCCAGTTGTTGCCGTTGCAGCATAAAAACTCCGGTTCAAATTATCCACTACTGGCACTATTGTACTTAAAAACTGTTAAAAAGCAGGCAGATTTGTCTATTACCTGTGTTTTGATGTATAAATAGCGGGCAACGATTAATTTTCACGCACAGGTACCCTAAGCATGACAAAATTGGATAAAGATCAGGTAATCGCTGATTTTACCGCAGCTTACAAAGCAAAATTTGGTAAAGAGCCCGAGCTGGAGCAAAAACCAGGCTGGTTCAGTGTTGATGGCGGTAAAAATATCCGTCTGGCTGAACTGGCAGAATTAGCTGAAAGCTATGGTAAAGGCGGCAAAGCCAAAGCTGCTGCGGCTAAAGCAGAAAAACCCGCTAAGGCAGAAAAGGCTGACAAGCCTGCTAAAGCTGAGAAAAAGCCCGCTAAAGCCGCTAAACCTGCTGAGAAAGCTGCAGCTAAGCCAGCGGCAAAAAGCAAAGCTAAGGCCGCTAAACCGGCAAAAACCACGCCGGGCGCAGCTGCTGCTTTCTGGGCTGAAAAAATTAACGATAGCAAGCAACGGCCACCACGTGGTTCACGTTAATACTATTTTTTAAGGTATTAATTGTTGTAGAACTAACGATTAGTTATTCGTTACCCGATACTGGCGCAATTTGCGCCAGTTTACTTTTCGCCTCTATCCACTGCCCCATAAACTTAGTACTACGATAAGCGTGATGCCTGAGCATCAGCCCGGTAAAGTTAGCCTTGCGCTGTTTATCCAGATCTGCCCTTACCTGTTCAATGTGCCGCCATACCCGCAGCGCCTGCTCGGGACTAAAACGCCTGGCAATGATCTGGTAACCTTGTGTTTGCGCCAGCTGCCAACGCGGCTCGTCCTGATATAAGGCTACTGCAGCATTGGCAATAGCAGCACTGTCGTTAGCAATAGCGCCGCTCCAGCCGCTATCAATATTCATGCCCTCGACGCCAATATCAGTAGTAACACTGGGCGTACCCTGACACATGGCCTCCAAAAGCTTGCCCTTCAGGCCGGCACCAAAGGCCAGCGGTGCTAAACACACCCTGGCCTGGCGCATTGCCTGCTTGCTGTCGGCAACCCAGCCTTTGACTAAAAAACCCTGTTTCGGATTATCCAGCGCCGTGGCTTTCGGCGGCGGATAAGCACCATAAATATGCAGCTCGGCAGCAGGCAGCTGTTTACGGATGTGCGGCCAAATCTGTTGTTTTAACCACAGTACGGCTTGCCAGTTGGGGGCATGCCGAAAATTGCCAATCGCTATAAAATGCTGGCGCAGGTTAAAGCCGGGGCTATTGTTTTCAGGCAGGCTCCCTAACCAGAACGGGCAATAGCATAGCAACGCCGCCGGCACAGCATAGTGCTGTTGCAATATCTGCATTTCCGCTTCAGAAATTACCAGCGTCAGATCACAGCGATATATGGCCGCTATTTCGCGCAGCGCCAGCTCAGAATTAAGCGCCTCAGCGTCAACCGGCCGTTGCTGGGTGTGACAGTGCTGTCTGGCCTGGCGGAGGGCATGGCAATCTTCCATATCCAGAATACGCATGGCCGCCGGGCAAGCCTGCTCTACCCGCCAGCCAAATTGTTCTTCCAGCATAAAACGGTCAAACAGCACCGCCTGCGGATTTTGCGCAGCCAGCCAGCTATCAAAGCTATTGCAGTTTAATGTAATTTGCTGCTCCGCTACGCCAAGCTCAGCCAGCCTATACCGATGTGGGCTCAGTTCAGCAGGGCTGGCAAATTGCACCTGCCAGCCATAGCTAAGGTACAGCTTAATTAAGCTAAGCATCCGGCTGCCAGCGGCAGAAGAATTGGGTTCGGGCCAGACATAACCCAGAATAATAAGTAGTGGCATAAGGCTAACTTTGCTGAACGGGCCTTGCTGAACAGACCTGGCTGAAAAAACGCAGTTTACCGCTGCTGTTCGCAAATACCAATGCTTTTACCGCTTCATCTCAGGTTGTTGTTTACCTGAGCTTGGTTGTTGTTAAGATATGGCTCTGAATCAACTTTATTAATGAATGCAACTGATTAAAAACTATGACCAGTGTAAGCCGCTATACCCCGTTGGAAGAACACTTGCATGCACTAAGTCATGCCATTGGTGCCGTGCTGGGCGTAATTGGCCTGGTGCTGATGCTAAAATTAAGCCTCAATTTCGGTGATAACTGGCAACTGGCCAGCGCGCTGATTTATGGCAGCAGTATAATTCTGCTGTACAGCAGTTCAGCGCTGTATCACAGCATTCATCACCCGCTTATTAAGTACCGGCTGCGCCAGCTTGATCATGCGGCTATTTTTATTCTGATCGCCGGCACTTACACCCCTTTTACCCTGGTCAGCCTGCGCGACGACTGGGGCCTGACCTTATTTACAATAATCTGGCTTATCGCCATAGCCGGTGTCGTACTGGAACTGGCTACCGGTCTTAAATATAAAAAATTATCTTTAGTGCTGTATCTGGGGATGGGCTGGATAGTCGTCGTGGCAATTAAACCGATGCTGGCAAACGTGCCCGCCCCGGCAATGTGGCTGTTACTGGCCGGCGGCCTGGCCTACTCCGGTGGCGTACTGTTCTACATCTGGCGCAGCCTGTACCTGCACCATATGTTCTGGCACCTGTTTGTGCTGGCCGGCAGCATACTGCACTTTTTAGCGGTGTATTTGTATGTGATGCCACATGAATAACACCATCTGATAAATCACTTAAAATCTATAAAAAAGGGCTGCTTGCGCAGCCCTGATAACAACCTTATCGGGTGTCTATTACAGCTTAGTACTGGTAGCTGTACGTTACACCACTAAAGGCGCTGTAAGCGCGGATGCCGACATGCCAGGTGCCGGCTTGCGGGTTGTTGATGGTGCACACTTCGTTATTACCGTTTAAGTACGGCCGGCAGGTGTAGGCACTGGTGCTTGGCTGGCTGCCATAACGTACATACAGATCGGCATCACCGCTACCGCCCGAGATCTGGAAGGTAATTTGCGATACGCCAGATGGGATCTGATAGCTGCCACGTAACCACTGACCGGTAGACGCTGACAGGTTAGGGAAGGTTGCGCCGCCGCCCGGAGGGGTGCCGCCACCGCCGCCACTGCCATCACAGCCGTTATTGGTGATCCAGTCGGTAGCTGCTTTAGCCTGGACGATACCAAAACCGTAAGAGTTATCCCGGCCGGCTGCGCCGCGGTCCTGTGCTGTTACATTTAACGCATTACGGATTTGTGGTGCCGAACAGGACGGGTGATTACTCCATACCAGCGCGGCAACACCCGCTACGTGTGGTGAGGCCATAGACGTGCCGCTGATGCTGTTATAGCCGCCATTACGCCAGGTTGAACTGACATTGACACCCGGGCCGGCAATTTCTACCTGCGAGTTACGCTGCGAGAAACTGGCCAGGTTACGGTTTGAATCTACCGCTGCCACAGATACGACTGAGTTGTACGACGCAGGGTAAGACAAACTGGTGTTACCGGCATTACCCGCTGCGGCGACCAGTAACATGCCATCATTGTAGAAATTGTTCATGGCGTTGTTTTCAGTCTGGTTAGACGAACCACCGCCCAGGCTCATATTGACCACTTTAGCACCGGCATCCTGACAGGACTGGATGCCCTGCACCAGGTTAGAGGCGTAAGTCCAGTTACCTGAATCGTTAAATATTTTAACGATATGCACCCCGGCCTGGCCTGAACCAATAACGCCAACTACACCAGAGTTATTGTCCAGCGCCACCATGGTGCCGGCAACATGAGTACCATGGCCATTACCATCGGAATACCAGTTACCATGACCTGAGAACGCATAACCGGTAACACCGGAACTTTGCAGATCTTCGTGGCCAGAGGTATAGCCGGTATCAATAACGCACACCTTGGTGTTGCCGGCACTGCCATCACTAACCTGATTGGCTTGTACCATACTGATACCATAAGGGGTTGATTGCGCCATCGGGCTGATAACATCCATCAGATAGCGTTTGGCATCTTCTTCAACATATTGCACATTGGGGTTAGCCTGCAGCGCCTTTAATTGTTTAGCCGATAACTTAGCCACACTGGCGTTGGCGGATTTTAAATGCATCAGGGCATTAACCAGATGACCGCGCAATACTGACTCCGCCTGCTGAGTTGAGAACTCACTCTGGCCATTGTTGCTGCTCATAACCGCTGCTGTGGGTTTAAACTTAATAATATAACGGCTGCTATCGTCTGCTGCGTCGACCAGACTGTCGGCGACTGCCGAAGCGGTTAAGGTTAATGCGAAGCAACTGCTGACGCTAAGAGCTAAGAGGGTTTTTGTTGTTTTCATTGTGGTACCTTTTATTTTTTAAATAATTTGGTTGTTCAATTATTAATTATCAGACATCCTGTGCATTAGCTGCGTCCTGCGGCTTCTAACTAACCAGTTGCTCAGAACAACAACAATTACAAAAATCTTACAAAGTGATTATAAAAAAATACACCCGCCCTGTTTCAGGAAAAAAAACCAACGAATAGAAACAAATAACCTGTTTCAGAAAAATTAATTGCATCTCATATAACTAAAAGGCCTGACTTATACGTTTTAGCAATATCAATTTTGAGCAAGAAGTTTACAGCTGACACCGAACTAATTCGCGACCAGATCTTTCTATGGTCATTGCATTCTTTTAGAATCGTCCCCATTGCGTTTTCACTAAGTCGTTTTTTGGAGTAAAAGATGTCAAACAGCAAGCATTGTCGGTTACTAATTCTGGGTTCAGGCCCGGCCGGATATACCGCCGCAGTTTATGCTGCCAGAGCCAATTTAAATCCGGTGCTGCTAACGGGCATGCAGCAGGGTGGCCAGCTGACCACCACTACCGAAGTGGAAAACTGGCCGGGTGATGGCCATGGTTTAACCGGGCCGGTACTGATGGAGCGGATGCAGGCGCATGCCGAAGCCTTTAATACCGAAATTATTTTCGACCATATTCATACGGTGAATTTAGAGCAGCGCCCTTTCACCCTGACCGGCGACAACGGCAGCTATACCTGTGATGCATTAATTATCTGCACCGGTGCCTCTGCCAAGTACCTGGGCCTGCCCTCAGAGCAGGCATACAGTGGTCGTGGCGTATCAGCCTGTGCAACCTGTGATGGCTTCTTTTACCGCAACCAGAAAGTCGCAGTTGTGGGCGGTGGTAATACCGCCGTCGAAGAAGCACTGTATTTATCGAACATTGCCAGTGAAGTGCATCTGATCCACCGCCGCGATAGTTTTAAAGCTGAGAAAATTCTGGTCGACCGTTTAATGGCCAAAGTTGAGTCAGGCAATATTGTGCTGCATACCCATTGCGTACTGGAAGAAGTATTAGGTGATGAGATGGGCGTTACGGGTGTGCGTATAGGCTCGACCAAAGGCGAAGTGGCAACCGAACTGGCGCTGCAAGGTGTATTTATTGCCATTGGCCACTCACCTAATACCGATATTTTTAAAGGCCAGCTGGAAATGAATGGCGGCTATTTAAAAGTCGTCAGTGGTACCGAGGGCAATGCCACGCAAACCAGTATTCCGGGTGTTTTTGCCGCAGGTGATGTGTCTGATCATATTTATCGTCAGGCCATTACCTCAGCCGGCACCGGTTGTATGGCTGCCCTCGATGCCGAGCGTTATCTGGATGGTCTGGTTAAGTAATTTCGCCAGTTACCTACGCCGCTTAACATGGCCATTTACTTACCAGAACTTGACCCCACTCAACTGTGGTTCCCCCCGGTTGAGCGGGCGCTTGAGCAACCGGATGGCTTACTGGCAATGGGCGGCGATTTATCGGCTGGCCGCCTGATACTGGCTTATCGCAGCGGCATTTTCCCCTGGTTCAGCGATGGCGATCCGTTGTTATGGTGGAGCCCGGCAGTCCGTGCCGTATTCCCCCCTGCCAGCCTGAAATTTAACCGTACTCTGCGTAAAACATGGCAGCGCTCAGCGCTGAACCTGACCCTTAATCATGCTTTTGACGACGTGGTACAAGGTTGCGCTGCACCACGAAAAAACCAACCTGAAACCTGGATATTGCCACCGATGCAGCAGGCCTATCAGCGCCTGCACCAGCAAGGCCATGCCCATAGTATCGAAGTATGGCAGGACAATAAGCTGGTCGGTGGCCTGTATGGTATTGTGGTTGGTGGCTTGTTTTGTGGTGAGTCAATGTTTAACCGGGTGCCTGATGCCGCGAAATTTGCCCTGCTGGCCCTGCAACAACATTTAAGCCGGTATGCAACAGGCTGGATTGACTGCCAGCTGCCTAACCCGTTTTTACAGCAATTAGGCGCCGAGACTATCGACCGACTGCAGTATTTAAGCTTGTTACAACAACAGGCAGAGATTAGCAGCCCACACGGCCACTGGCAGCCAAAATCCCTGAGTTTGGCCAATGACTGAGTCACTCCCGCCCACGAAGCGCCCGTTGCGTTTTGGCTTAACTCAGCCCAGTCCATGCAGTTATATCACCGGCCAGCAAGAGCAGTTAGTGGTACTAATGCCGGACGAGCCAATGAGCGCCGGGTTATATCAGCAGCTGTTGGCGCTTAATTTCCGGCGCAGTGGCGAGCAAAGCTATACCCCGCACTGCCAGGCGTGTAAGGCATGTCAGTCGGTGCGCATTAAACCACAGCAATGGCAGCCATCACGCAGTCAGCGCAGGCTGCTCAGTAAAGCCCGACGCGCTGGTCTGCAATATCGCCTGGTAACTCAGGCCGACCTGAACCGCTATTACCCATTATTTGCCGCTTACATCGCGTTTAAACATGATGATGGCATTATGTTTCCGGCCAACCAGGAACAACTCAGCAGTATGCTGGAATGCAGCTGGCTGCCGGTGCGATTTCTGGAAATATATCATGATGAGCAACTGGTCAGCGTCAGTATTATTGACGAGCTTGCCAATAGCTATTCCGCGGTTTATACCTTTTTTTCCGAGCAATACCGGCAGTTCTCCCCCGGAAAACTGGCGATAAGCTACTTACTGCAACAAGCCCGGCTGGATAGCAAAGATTTTGTTTATTTAGGTTACCTGGTTGAAGCCTGTCAAAAGATGGCATATAAGGCTGAATTTACCCCACAACAACGTTTTATTCAGGGACAATGGCACTCTTTTGCCTAAAAAAGCGCTTGCTGCTTTACTTATTGCTGTGATTTCGGCACAATCTGCGCAGTTTTTTGAAGGTTGACCCCAAATTTATAGAGGCGAGTACGCTGAATGGCGAAAGAAGACGTAATTGAAATGCAAGGTACCATCCTGGATACATTGCCAAATACCATGTTCAAAGTTGAACTGGAGAATGGTCATGTGGTTATCGCTCACATTTCCGGTAAGATGCGTAAAAACTACATCCGCATCCTGACAGGCGATAAAGTTACCGTTGAATTAACGCCTTATGATTTAAGTAAAGGCCGTATCGTATTCCGCCAGCGTTAAATCAGCTTTGGTAACAAAAAACCCGGTTAATGCCGGGTTTTTTGTTTGCTTCTATTTATACGACCCAAGTATGCAGCGCCAAGCTTAATCCATTAAAGCCAGGTCCTGCTCAGTCTGATAGTCAAAAATCAACGCATCATTTTTCAGGCTGACTTTAACATCACCACCATGCAGCAAACGGCCAAATAAAATTTCATTAGCCAGTGGTTTTTTCAGTTGCTCCTGAATAACCCGTGCCATTGGCCGGGCGCCCATGGCCTGATCGTAACCCCTGTCTGCCAGCCACTGTCTGGCGTCTGCGGTTAATTCCATCGATACCTGTTTTTTATCTAACTGTACCTGTAAATCACAGACAAACTTATCAACAATCTGCAGAATAATATCCTCAGCCAGGTGTTTAAACCAGATAATACCATCCAAGCGGTTACGAAACTCCGGACTGAAGGTACGGTTTATCTCACTTAACGCATCATGGCTGTGATCCTGCTGTTTAAATCCAATCGACTTACGTACCGTTTCCTGCACGCCGGCATTGGTCGTCATCACCAGCACCACATTCCTGAAATCGATCTTACGACCATTGTTGTCTGTCAGGGTACCGTGGTCCATTACCTGCAACAGAATGTTGTAGACATCGCTATGCGCTTTTTCAATCTCATCCAACAGCACCACCGAATAAGGATGTTTAGATACGGCATCGGTCAGTAGCCCACCCTGCTCAAAACCCACATAACCCGGCGGTGCACCAATCAGCCGGCTGACTGCATGCCGTTCCATATATTCCGACATATCAAAGCGCAGTAACTCTACACCCATCACTTTAGCCAGCTGCTTGGTTACCTCTGTTTTACCTACCCCGGTCGGACCGGCAAACAGAAAGCTACCAATGGGTTTTTCTTCATTGCCCAGGCCAGAGCGCGACAACCTAATGGCTGCGGTCAGCACTTCTATCGGCTCATCCTGACCGAACACAACCAGCTTCAGGTTGCGATCCAGATTCGCCAGCACGTCTTTATCGGAAGCGGACACTGATTTTTCCGGGATCCGCGCCATCTTGGCAATCACATGCTCTATTTCAGCAACATTAATCACTTTTTTACGTTTTGACGCTGGCAGCAAGCGCTGGCTGGCGCCGGCTTCATCAATCACGTCTATTGCCTTATCCGGTAAATGCCGCTCATTAATGTACTTGGCGGACAATTCTGCCGCAGCGCGGATGGCTTTCTGGGTGTAACGGACATTGTGATGCTGCTCGTACCGCTCTTTTAAACCCATTAATATCCGGGTGGTATCTTCCACACTGGGTTCAGTAACATCAATTTTCTGAAAACGGCGCACCAGAGCAGTATCTTTTTCAAAAATACTTTTAAACTCCTGATAAGTGGTCGACCCCATACATCGTAAGCGGCCACTAGACAACAAAGGTTTAATCAGGTTAGACGCATCCATCACCCCGCCGGATGCCGCACCGGCCCCTATTACTGTGTGAATTTCGTCGATAAACAAGATGGAATCTTTCTCTTTTTCCAGCTCTTTTAATAACGACTTTAAGCGCTTTTCAAAATCACCACGATATTTGGTCCCGGCCAGCAGGGCCCCCATATCAAGCGCATAAATGGTGGCATTAGCAATTACTTCAGGTACCTGTTGCTGCACGATGCGATACGCCAGCCCTTCAGCAATGGCCGTTTTACCTACCCCTGCTTCCCCCACCAGCAACGGATTGTTTTTCTTACGCCGGCACAATACCTGTACCGCCCGCTCTACTTCACGGTCCCGGCCAATTAACGGATCGATATGACCGTTTTTAGCCTGCACATTTAAATTGCTGGTAAAGTTTTCCAGATATTTGCTTTCTTCCGCTATGGTATCGCTCAGCTCTTCCTGCGGACTGTCATCATGCTGCTCAAGCTTTTCGGTTTTGGTGACACCATGAGATATAAAATTAACCACGTCCAGTCGGGTAATATCAATTTTTTTCAGCAGGTAAACAGCCTGAGACTCCTGCTCACTGAAAATGGCAACCAGCACATTGGCGCCGGTCACCTCTGATTTGCCTGAAGACTGCACATGAAACACCGCCCGTTGCAGTACCCGCTGAAAACCGAGCGTTGGCTGGGTGTCACGCTCAGCGTCACCGTCAGGTAACACCGGTGTGGTGGAATCAATAAAGCTGGCCAACTCCAGCCTGAGTTTTTCAATATTGGCGCCGCACGATTTTAACGCATCACCTGCAGCCGGGTTGTCCAGCAACGCCAACAATAAATGTTCGACCGTCATGTATTCATGCCGGCGTTCACGCGCAAACCGGAACGCTAAATTCAACGTCAGTTCCAGATCTTTATTTAACATAGCTCACTCCCAATACCCCTGAGAACCACTTCCAGACCATGCCAAGACATACCTAAACGCGCTCCATTGTGCACAGCAGCGGGTGTTGATGTTCTTTTGCATATTGCTGCACCTGCTGTACTTTAGTTTCTGCAATTTCAGCAGTAAAAATTCCACATACTGCACTGCCCTCGTAATGTACTTTCAACATTATTTCACTGGCTTTTTCGTACTGCATATTAAAAAAACGGGTGAGCACATCGATAACAAAGTCCATAGGAGTGTAGTCGTCGTTGTGCAAAATCACCTTATACATTGGTGGAGGAGTAACCTTTTGTCGGGTTAGCTCTGCCAGGTCATCGTGTTTTGTATCTAAATTTTGCTTACCGCTCATAAACTATAGCCATGCCTGCGCCAACCAGCAAAGGCGCTTTTATTAAAAATTAGTAAAAAATTCGCACTATTTTTGCAAATAGCTTGACTGTTTGCTTAAATTATCTACATTAGATGTTGGGGCTGCACTAGTCCCCTTCAAGTACAGTCTAGAATACAGAATATAGCTAACTTAGAGAAGGAAGTAAGTAGTATGGCTACCGGTAAAGTAAAATGGTTCAATAATGCCAAAGGATTTGGGTTTATTCGTGAAGATGGCCGTGATGAAGATATCTTCGCGCATTATTCAACCATTAGCATGGATGGCTACCGCACGCTAAAAGCAGGCCAGGATGTGGTGTTCGATTTGTCTGAAGGCCCGAAAGGGCTACATGCTGTAAATATTAAGCTCCCCGGCGAAGAATAACTTTTCCATCGTTGTACCGACCTGGCATCGGCAACTACTAATAAAAAAGCAGGCAAAATGCCTGCTTTTTTTATTTACCGTTCAGCTTTTATGACAACTGTCAGTGTTTAGCAAACGACAGTTGCTAAACACTGATAAATGCCCCCAGACTATAGCGCCTGCAGGATTCTGTTTAATGTAGGGCTTGGCCGCATCGCGTCACTGACCAGTTTATCATTTGGCCGGTAATAACCACCAATCTGAACTGGCTTACCCTGCACACCGTTAAGTTCAGCTAAAATCCCCAGCTCGTTAGCCTGCATCGCGTCTGCCAGCGTTTTAAAGCGGGCTGCCAGTGCGGTATCAGTTGTTTGATTCGCCAGCTCCTGTGCCCAGTACAACGCCAGATAGAAGTGGCTGCCACGATTATCCAGTTCACCCGCTTTGCGCCGTGGCGATTTATCGTTATCGAGGAAGGTGGCAGTGGCTTTATCCAGACTGTCGGCCAGTACTTTGGCGGCACTGTTGCCGGTTACCTGAGATAAATGTTCCAGCGAAGCCGCCAGTGCCAGAAACTCACCCAATGAATCCCAGCGTAAATGGTTTTCTTCAACAAATTGTTCAACGTGCTTAGGTGCTGAACCACCGGCGCCCGTTTCAAATAAGCCGCCGCCATTCATCAATGGCACCACCGATAACATTTTGGCACTGGTGCCCAACTCTAAAATCGGGAACAAATCGGTTAGGTAATCACGCAACACGTTACCGGTTACTGAAATAGTGTCCAGTCCCTGTTTGATCCGAGCCAGGGTATGACGGGTTGCCTCAACCGGCGCCATGATCTGAATGTCCAGGCCGTTGGTATCATGATCTTTCAGGTAGAGATCTACTTTTCTGATCAGCTCAGCATCATGCGCCCGTTTGCCATCCAGCCAGAACACTGCAGGGGTACCGCTTAAGCGTGAGCGATTTACTGCCAGTTTTACCCAATCACGAATTGGCGCATCTTTCACCTGACACATCCGCCAGATATCGCCCTTTTCAACCTGATGACTGAACAACACATCACCCTGGCTGTTAAGCACTTTAACCGTGCCCTTGGCCGCGATTTCAAAGGTTTTGTCGTGCGAGCCATACTCTTCAGCTTTTTGCGCCATCAGGCCGACGTTAGGTACCGAGCCCATAGTACGCGGGTCGAAAGCACCGTTTTCTTTACAGAAATTAATGGTTTCCTGATACACACCAGCATAGCAACGATCGGGGATAACCGCTTTGGTATCTTTTAGCTGGCCATCCGGGCCCCACATCTGGCCTGAGCTGCGGATCATTGCCGGCATCGACGCATCAATGATGACATCACTGGGTACATGTAAATTGGTAATACCTTTATCAGAGTTGACCATAGCCATGGCCGGTTTATCAGCATAGAGCGCTGCGATAGCGTCTTTAATTTCCTGCTGCTTCGCGTCAGGCAAGCTGGCAATTTTTGAATAAACATCGCCCAGACCATTACTAACATCGACACCCGCAGTAGCAAAATCTTCAGCGTACTTACTGAAAATTTCCTGATAAAACACCTGGACCGCATGACCAAACATAATAGGGTCAGACACTTTCATCATGGTAGCTTTTAAATGCAGCGAGAACAGCACATCTTTGGCTTTTGCATCAGCAATTTCAGCCGCATAGAACTCACGTAGCGCGTTAGCACTCATGGTGGCGGCATCAATAACTTCATCTGCCAGCACGGCGACTTTGTCTTTTAATACGTTAACAGTGCCATCAGCCTGATGCAGTTCAATTCGCAGGGTATCCGCCGCTTGCAGCGTGGTTGATTGCTCTGAACCATAAAAATCACCTTGGCTCATATGGGCAACATGTGAGGCAGAACTTGCCTGCCAGGCGCCCATGCTGTGTGGGTTTTTCTTAGCATACTGCTTTACCGACGCCGGAGCACGGCGATCAGAGTTACCTTCACGCAAAACCGGGTTTACCGCACTACCTTTAATTTTGTCGTAACGGCTTTTTACATCACGTTCCTGCTCGGTTTTTGGCTCGGCAGGATACTCAGGTAATGCGTAGCCCTGACTCTGCAATTCTTTAATAGCCGCTCTTAACTGTGGCACTGATGCACTGATATTTGGCAACTTAATAATATTAGCTTCAGGGGTTTTAGCCATTTCGCCCAATTCAGCCAATGCATCGTTAATCCGCTGCTCAGGCTTTAAAAAGTCCGGGAAACTGGCAATAATGCGGCCTGACAATGAAATATCCCGGGTTTCAACAGCAATACCGGCCGCTGATGAGAATGCCTGGATAAAAGGCAGCAAAGAATGAGTAGCCAGCGCGGGCGCTTCATCGGTAATGGTGTAAATGATTGTTGCACTTTCTTTCGACATGTTAGTTCCTGTATTGTAATCGCACAATGTCCACGGAAGCCCGCGGCCCCGATGGCCCGATGGGAAGTGCCGCGCTAACACTGTAAAACTGAGACTATTGTTTAAAACGCAGCAAAAACAACGGTCGTTAGTATATCAGCATAAAACTGATTAAAACAGGCGCCGCATTACCCGTCACGCGACAGGCTGGGTGCGTCGCTCAGAGACGTATAGGAAATAGCTTTGAAACAACCAACGCCTTTTCGCCACAGGCAACATAAGCCAATTAGTAAAAAAAACAATAGGACCAAGGTCGAAATTCCATTATTGGTATTGTTCAATAAACCTTACGATGTGCTTAGCCAATTTACCGATAACAGCACCCCTGCGCGCTCGACGCTTGCTGATTTTATTCCATTAAAAGAGGTGTATCCTGCGGGCAGGCTGGATCGCGACAGCGAAGGCCTGTTATTACTGACCAACTGTGGCCAGACCCAGCACCTGCTGAGCGATCCTAAACATAAAGCACCAAAAACTTACCTGGTGCAGGTAGAGGGTGACATCACTGAGCAGGCATTGGTGCAGTTGCGTCAGGGGGTGGTATTAAAAGATGGGCCGACGCTGCCTGCAGTAGCCGAACGCACGGCCGCACCAGCGCTCTGGCCACGCACACCACCGGTGCGCTACCGGGCTAACATTCCAACCAGCTGGCTTAGTCTTACTATAACTGAAGGCCGCAACCGCCAGGTACGACGGATGACCGCAGCGGTCGGGTTTGCCACGCTACGGCTGATACGTCAGCAGATTGGTCCGTGGCACTTAGAAAACTTACAGCCCGGTGAATATCGGGTGGTTGAACTTTAAAGATGCTGTGTAAAACGGCGTTACCGACACATAAGCGGCAGCCACGCTGGCGATAACGATTTTTAACCCGCCAAATTAGTGCTATACTCCGCGCCTCATTTTTGTCACAACCAGTGTGGTGCAATGTCAGCTAACAGCAGTAAAAAAGTCATCGTCGGTATGTCTGGCGGCGTAGATTCTTCAGTTTCGGCCTATTTGTTAATCCAGCAGGGTTATCAGGTTGAAGGTCTGTTTATGAAAAACTGGGAAGAAGATGACAATGACGAATACTGTGCCGCAGCTGAAGATATGCAGGATGCCCAGCAGGTATGCGATAAATTGGGCATTGTATTACACAAAGTAAACTTTGCTGCCGAATACTGGGACAATGTGTTTGAGTATTTTCTGGCTGAATACCGTGCAGGGCGTACCCCGAATCCGGATATCATGTGTAATAAGGAAATAAAATTTAAAGCGTTTCTTGAATTTGCCGCTGAAGCACTGGGCGCAGATTATATCGCTACCGGCCACTATGTCCGTCGTCGGCTCCACAATGGCCATTGGCAACTGCTACGCGGTTTAGATAACAATAAAGATCAAAGCTACTTTTTGTATACCTTGGGCGAGGAGCATGTCGGCCAGACGCTGTTTCCGATTGGCGAGCTGGAAAAGCCCGCAGTGCGGCTAATCGCCGAGCAACAGGGTTTAGTTACCCACGATAAAAAAGACTCTACCGGTATTTGTTTTATCGGCGAGCGCAAATTTAAAGATTTTTTACAGCAATACCTGCCTGCCCAACCGGGTGATATCGTCAGCATTGACGATCAACAGATTTTAGGCCGCCATGATGGCCTGATGTACCACACTCTTGGCCAGCGTAAAGGTTTAAAAATTGGTGGCTTGCGGGATGGCAGTGACGACCCCTGGTATGTCGTTGGTAAAGATTTACAGCAAAATAGGCTATTGGTTGCCCAGGGCCACGACCACCCGGCCTTGCTGGCCAATGGTCTTATTGCCAGCCAATTAGATTGGGTAGACCGCAAGGGACCGGCAGACACCTTGCGCTGCACCGTAAAAACCCGTTACCGGCAAACCGATATTAACTGTACGCTGACCCCACTGGCGGATGGTCAGGTTAATGTCGTTTTCGATCAGCCGCAAAAAGCCGTTACCCCGGGTCAGTCTGCGGTATTCTATCTTGATGACGTCTGCTTAGGCGGCGGCATTATCGACAAGGCCATTAAATAACTATGCAATCGTCTTTATCTACCCAAATTATTGGTCTGGCTGGCTTATGCCAGGCAGTCAGCTTGCTGCAAAGCCTGGCCCGGCATAACAAACTGGAGCCGGAGCTATACGAAACGACCCTGGCCAGTATTGCCAACCTGAATCCGGAATCGCCACTGGCAGTGTATGGTAACGATATAACCAGGCTGCGCGATGGTTTACAAATCATTGTTACCCAACTGGGGGATGGCACCAAAAGAGACGTGGAATTTACCCGTTATCTGGTTGGTGTATTAGCGCTGGAGCGCAAGCTGAATAAAAACCGGGGAAATATGACCGAGCTTGGCAAGCAGTTGGGTCAACTCGAGCGACAACTTCAACATTTTGCTGTTACCGACGAGACCATAGTTGGCCGTCTTGCTGATATCTACAGTGATTGCATCAGCAGCCTCGGTAGCCGCATTCAGGTATACGGCCAACCCGATGTACTAAAACAAACCGCAGTACAGCAAAAAGTCCGGGCGCTATTATTGGCGGCGGTGCGGGCCGCGGTGCTGTGGCGCCAGGCTGGCGGTAGCCGGCTGCACTTTATTTTTCAACGTCGTAAACTGGTTGCTGCTGCTAAACATATGCTGGCACAAACCACACCTTAAACTTCAGGAGTTTTCATGGAACTTAATGCCCTTACCACCATATCCCCGGTTGACGGCCGCTATGGTAGCAAGACGGTTGAGCTACGCCCGTATTTCAGTGAGTTTGGTCTGATTAAGTACCGGGTGACTGTTGAAGTACGCTGGTTGCAGCAATTAGCAGCCACTGCTGCCATTACTGAAGTGCCTGCGCTGTCTGAACAGGCCAATACATTGCTGAATGACATTGTCGACAATTTTAATCTGGCAGATGCGCGACGGGTAAAAGACATTGAGCGCACCACCAACCATGACGTTAAAGCCGTAGAGTATCTGCTAAAAGAAAAAGTAGCCGGCAACAGCGAGCTGAATGCTATCAGTGAATTTATTCACTTTGCCTGCACCTCTGAAGACATTAACAATCTGTCGCATGGTTTGATGCTTAGCCAGGCTCGCAACGAGGTACTACTGCCACAATGCGATGCCCTGCTTGCTGCGATAAAAAATCTGGCGCACGAACATAAAACCGTGGCCATGATGGCACGCACCCACGGCCAGCCCGCTTCACCTACTACCATGGGTAAAGAAATGGCCAATGTATACGCCCGCCTGAAACGGCAGCGTGATCAGATTGCTGCCGTTGACATTATGGGTAAAATCAATGGCGCCGTAGGCAACTACAATGCCCATTTATCAGCGTACCCGGAACTAGACTGGCATCAGTTCGCCGAACAGTTTGTCACCAGCCTCGGTTTAAGCTTTAATCCCTACACTACCCAGATTGAACCGCACGATTACATTGCCGAGCTGTTCGATGCCGTAGCCCGCTTTAATACCATTCTGCTCGACTTCGACCGGGATATCTGGGGTTATATTGCGCTGGGGCACTTTAAACAAAAAACGGTAGCCGGTGAAATTGGCTCCTCTACTATGCCGCATAAAGTTAACCCGATTGATTTCGAAAATTCTGAAGGTAACCTTGGTATCGCCAATGCATTGTTTAACCATTTGTCGGCGAAACTGCCGGTTTCACGCTGGCAACGCGATCTAACCGACTCAACCGTATTACGTAACCTCGGCATGGGTTTTGGTTATACGCTGATTGCCTATCAGGCAACGTTAAAGGGCATTAGCAAACTGGAAGTGAATACCCCTGCTCTGCTGGCCGAGTTAGACGCAAACTGGGAACTCCTGGCCGAACCCGTGCAAACGGTAATGCGCAAGTACGGCATCGAAAAGCCATACGAAAAACTGAAAGAGCTGACCCGTGGCAAACGAATTAACCAGGCTGATTTAGCCCGTTTTATCGATACCCTGGCGCTGCCTGAACCGGTAAAAGCTGAGCTAAAACTATTAACTCCAGCCAATTATATTGGTGATGCGATTGCCCTGGTAGATAAACTGGCGGAATAGCCTTATGTATGAATTGAATTTTGCCGACCTTTCCCCGGCACGTTTTTTAGCCGAGTTCTGGCAGAAAAAGCCGCTACTACTAAAACAGGGCTTTCGCCAGTTTACAGATCCGCTGTCAGCTGATGAACTGGCCGGCCTGGCGCTGGAGGAAGAAGTCGAGTCCCGGGTGGTACAGTGTGCCAACGGGGACTGGCAACTTGAAACCGGCCCGATTACTGACTTCAGCCATTTTGGCGAGCGGGACTGGGCAATTTTAGTCCAGGCGGTAGATCACTGGCATGCTGAAGCGGCTCAGCTGCTCGAACCCTTCCGGTTTATTCCAAACTGGCGGATAGACGATCTAATGGTGAGCTTTTCCACCCCGGGTGGTGGCGTCGGGCCGCATCTCGATCAGTATGATGTGTTTATTATCCAGGGCCAGGGCAAGCGGCATTGGCGGGTAGGCATGCCTGACAGTAGTCTGGAACAATTCTGCCCGCATCCAAGGTTATTACAGGTTAGTCCTTTTCAGGCCTGTATCGATGTAATAATGGAGCCAGGCGATATATTGTATATTCCACCAGGCTGCCCGCATGAAGGCATTTCGCTTGAGAACAGTTTAAATTATTCCGTCGGTTTTCGGGCACCTGCCCAGAAAGACTTACTGACCGGGCTGGCCGATTACCTGATTGACAACGATATCAGTGGCAAACGATTCACCGATCCAGAACGGCCGGTATGTCAGAATATTGGTGAACTGGGCAGCGCCGATTTAGCTCAGGTAAAACAACTGCTGCAACAACTGGTAAGTGACGAAGACAGCTTACCCTTGTGGTTTGGCCAATACATCAGCAGAGCCAAGCATGAACTGGACTTGCAGGAACCAGATCCACATTATCAGGCCGATGAAATTGCCGAGTATTTGGAAGAAGGCTCGGTGCTGACCCTGACCGGAGGCTTGCGCTGTTGCTATCATCAGGCAGACACCAATGCCGATATAGCGTTGTTTATTAATGGCGAACAATACCTGCTGCCCGGTAATGAACTTACCACTGCCAGGCTGTTGACTGAACAGCGTCAGCTCAACGAAGAGCAATGTCGCCATTTTCTGGCGTTGCCAGAGCGCCTGGGCTTACTAGTTCATTTGATAAACCTGGGATACTGGCATTTTACCGAGTAAATTCTCAGTTGCAGCCGCCACGATAAACGGTGGCGCGCCAAATAAAAAAACCGCAGTAATTGCGGTTTTTTTATTAACTGTATGCTCTGCGTTACAGACTAAGCGCCGGTAGCCGTCTGCCACAACGCATCGTCTTCGAATAGCTCGTACAACCCCTGAGCCCGGGCAACCAGTAAGTCGGCAAACTCCTGCTGAGTTTTATCAACCGAATCGCTGGTAACGATGTGCTCGGCCTTTAATTGCCAGTTTAGTGAAAAGGAACGCATCGCATCACGCGCGGTAGCCGCAGCAGAAAACGGCATATGATCAGTAGGTAAATCACCACTGATCACCCAGTAAGACTTATTGTCTCTGGTGTTGAGTTTCCAAACTGCTACCAAAGGCGGCAGATAGCAACTTTCTGTTACCGCAACGTTGTCGGGGATAATCCCCTTGCCGGCCAGGTACTGATTCGCCTTCTGGTACTGAGTTCTTACCCATTCTGACCGCTGCTGTTCGGCGGCGGCGTGCTGTTCTTGCTGTTGTGCCTGAGTTAACTGCTCACTCATTTTAATGTTCCAATTTATAATTTATCTGTCAGATCCCGGTACTTTAAGGGAGTCTGATCACACAATCAAGCAATGACATTAATTGTCGACAATTTACTTGTCTTACCAGCTATTATTTTTGGCGAAACATGGCGTAATTCAGGTTGAAATGTTACATTCCGCGGCGCAAAAAAGTGACGTAGTGTCACTGACAAACAGTCAGTTTAAACCCGAGGGAGAATCAGACGTGGCAGTATTTAATCATCCTGAATTCGACAACCACGAGCAAGTGGTGTTCTGCAGTGACCAGGAAACCGGTTTACGGGCAATTATTGCTGTGCACAGCACCCGTTTAGGACCAGCCGTTGGTGGCTGTCGTTTATGGAACTACGCCTCTGATGAAGCAGCCATTGACGATGTATTGCGCTTATCCCGCGGTATGACATACAAAAACGCCATGGCTGGCTTGCCGTTAGGTGGTGGTAAGTCAGTGATTATTGGTGATGCGAAAACCATTAAATCTGAAGCCTTGTTCCGGGCCTTTGGCCGGATGTTGCAACGACTCGGAGGCAGTTATTACAGTGCAGAAGATGTAAACATCACGACCGGCGATATTATGCAGGTGCATAAAGAAACCCCTTTTGTTGCCGGTTTAGAAGGCAAAAGTGGTAACCCGGGGCCTTTTACCGCGCTGGGAACTTATCAAGGCGTTAAAGCGGCAGCGATGCATAAATTTGGCTCTGCCGATTTAGCCGGGAAAACGGTCGCGGTGCAAGGCCTTGGCAGTGTTGGCTTTTATCTTTGTGAGTACTTACACAAAGAAGGCGCCAAACTTATCGTTACTGACATTAATCAGGCTGCAGTTGAGCGGGCCGTTGCCCAGTTCGGTGCAACCGCTGTTGGCCTGCACGGCATTTATGAAGTTGAAGCCGATATCTACTCACCTTGTGCCTTGGGTGCAACCCTGAACGATGAAACCATTGGCCTGTTAAAAGCAAAGGTAGTGGCAGGTTGTGCCAATAACCAGTTAAAACAAGCCCGCCACGGTGAAATGCTGCGCCAGCGCGGTATCTTATACGCACCGGATTACGTCATTAATGCCGGCGGCATTATCAACGTTGCTTGTGAAATGCGCCCGCAAGGCTACGATGCGGCGGAGTCTACCGCTAAAGTTAACCAGATTTATCATACCCTGCTGAACATTTTTCAGCGCGCCGATGAAGAAGATAAACCTACCAGTGACATCGCTGATGTGATGGCACAGGAAATTATCAGTCGCGGCCAGCAATAAATTAGCGGTTGTTACAGAATCGTACCGCGAAAAAAACCGGAGTAATTTACTCCGGTTTTTTATTTCCACGGTTTATGCACGCCCAGGATCAGGCCGCATTCTGTTTGTTTATCGTCATTGCCGAAAGTACCCCGGGTTTAAAGCTATCGACCGAAATCGATTTAAACCGTAACCGGTTCATTTCAGTTAATTGCGCCGCTTCCGCGTCGCTGACAACCTGCTTTTCCAGTGCCTGAACAATAGTGTCAGCCAGCGGCAGCTTACGGGCAAGTTTGCCCTCCCGCTGCGCCTGATATATTTTCTTCATGACCGGTTGCGCTTTGTGCATAGCAACAAAAGCAGATTCCATCAGCCCGGTAGCATCATCTTCGCCCTGACCAATAAAGCATAAATGGGTTAACCGGTCGCGGATCACGCCAGGCTTAGCCAGTGCTGTGCAAATAGCAATTGCAATATCATCATCCGGCATTTTGTAACCGATACCAAACGGGAACACCAGAGTACGAATAACCCGTGCTACAACCCGGCTTGGGAAGTTTGCCAGGAAACCATCAAACGCCTTGCCAATTTCAAACAATGAGCGCTGCACGCTGTAGTGCACAAATGGTAAGTCAGCTTGCTGACGGCCATTGTCCTCGTAAAACTTCAGTACTGCTGAAGCAATATACAGGTGGCTTAACACATCACCTAACCGGGCAGATAACATCTCCTTGCGCTTTAAATCGCCCCCTAACATCAGCATCGACACATCAGCACTTAACGCCAGAGCACGGCTCATCCGACTTAACTGTTTATAATAACGGGCAGTTTCACCGGCAACCGGCGCATTGTTAAAGGCACCCGCTGTTAAACCCTGCCATAACGCGGCGAAGGTGTTACCTATTGCAAAGCCAACATGACTCAGCAGTAACTTATCAAACTGCTTCAGGCCTTCCTCTGCATCGGGGTTGGCTGCTGCCTCCAGCTCTGCCAGTACGTATGGATGGCAGCGGGTGGCGCCCTGACCGAATATCATCAGGTTACGGGTCAGAATATTCGCCCCTTCAACCGTGATTGAAATTGGGATCCCCATATAACCATGTGCCAGATAGTTCATCGGCCCACACTGTATAGCCCGGCCGGCATGAATATCAAATGCATCGTTTAACAAGATACGCGACATTTCTGTCATATGATATTTGGCAATGGCGGTTACAACTGAAGGGCTCAGTTTTAAATCTATGGCACCGGCAGTCATTACCCGCATCGCTTCCAGAGTGTAAGTATAAGCGCCGATTCGCGCCATACCTTCCTGTACGCCCTCAAACTTGCCAATAGACATACCAAACTGTTGGCGGACATAACCATAGGCACTGGTCATCCGGGTCGCTAAATGACCGGTAGCCGTTGCCAACGCTGGCAATGATATACCGCGCCCGGCTGATAAACACTCGACCAGCATCCGCCAGCCCCGACCGGCGTAGTCCGGGCCACCAATAATCCAATCGATTGGGATAAATACATCTTTACCGTAAGTCGTTCCGTTCATAAAGGCCATGTTCATCGGGAAATGACGGTCGCCAATTTCCACCCCTTTATGGCTGGTAGGAATAAGGGCACAGGTAATACCCAGCTCTTCTTTATCACCTAATAACTTTTCAGGATCATACAGTTTAAATGCCAGTCCCAGTACCGTGGCAACCGGTGCCAGCGTGATATAACGCTTATCCCAGTTAAGTTTAATACCGAGCACTTCTTTGCCTTCAAATTCGCCTTTGCAAATTACCCCGGTATCCGGAATACCACCGGCGTCCGAGCCAGCTTCCGGGCCGGTCAGGGCAAAACAGGGAACATCGGTGCCATTGGCAAGGCTGGGCAGCCAGAAATCTTTCTGCGCCTGAGTGCCATAGTGCATTAGCAATTCGCCCGGGCCTAACGAGTTAGGCACCATAACCGTCACGGCCGCCGTCAAGCTGCGGCTGGCAATTCTGGAGACAATCGTTGAGTTGGCAATAGCAGAGAATTCACGGCCGCCGTAGGCTTTGGGAATGATCATCGCAAAAAAGCCTTCGCTTTTTATGTAATCCCAGACGTCTTGCGGCAAATCCCGGTCTTCCTGGACAATTTTGTAATCGTCCAGCATGGCAAGCAGCGTTTCTACCTGATTATCCATAAAAGCCTGCTCATCTTCTGACAATTCCGCTTTAGGAATACTGTGCAGCTTCTGCCAGTCAGGTTTACCCTTAAATAACTCGCCATCCCACCAGACGTCACCCGCCTCCATCGCTTCGCGCTCGGTGTCAGAAAGTGGCGGTAAGATCTTTTTAAATACCGCAAATACCGGTTTACTGATTAGACTGCGTCGGATATCGGTCACCCCAAGTACCACGACCACAGCTAAAACCAAAATTAACAATATTTCCATAACGGTTTCCTTTAAGTACCTGAGCGCAACTGCTGCTGAGGTTGTGAACGACTAAATACCGGCGCAGCAATACCTGCCGCCAGATAAGGCAACAGACGTTGAATAACACCCTCAATATCAACTTCTTCGCTAAAATCCGCTTCGGCAATCTCCGCAAGCGCTTCATTTGATGCCATGGTAAAAACCACTGTGCCAAGTGAAAAATGCAGCCGCCAGAACAGTTCACTGGCTGGCAACTGGGGACAGGATTGCTGTACCAGCAATACAAATTTGTCCAGCACCCGGCCATAATTATGGTTGATAAACCAGCGCAAATGGCCCTGCACATCAGTATAGCCCCGCCCCAGTAGCTGCAGAAAAATCCGGGTACCATTGTTATGTACCGAATTAAGCTCAAGTAAGGGCTTAACAAAAACCGCTAGTACCTGCGTCAGATTATTCGGTTGCTGTACTGCCAGCAACCGACTGAACTCCTGGTCCAGACGCGCCATTAGTACTCGTAAGTAACGCTGCAGTACGGCCTGAATTAATTCTTTCTTTGAACCAAAATGATAATTAACCGCGGCCAGATTAACTTCAGCCAAACTGGTTATCTGCCGCAATGACGTGTCATTAAAACCCGTTTCAGCAAACAGGCTTTGTGCTGCATCCAGAATTTTTTGTTGAGTGTTTTGTTTAGCGACCATATCCACCGCACAATTTAAACAAGTGTTTGAAATGTACGTTTGAATTCAATTTATGTCAAGCGACAACTGCCTTACTGGTCTGACATCCTACTGCAGTTTTATTTAAAAGCTTTATTTGCCAAGACAAATTCTGCAGGTCATCGCTGACGAAAAAAAACGCTTGACATTATTTGGCCACTGAGCGAACTTTGCTGTCATCTTAATCAACCGGAGAGTAGCCTGATGCAAAAATGCGCCCGCAATCATTGTTACTATTGCTCTCCGTTTTACCTGTCTGAATGGTTCAATAATTAGTTCTCCCTCTGCGTCAGGCAGAGGCTTTCCCGTAGTGTATTTAAAATAATTCCAGTATTTTGCTGCCTTTAAATCGCCTGCGGGGTGTATCTATCCGTTTCTGCTTTGACGCACTTTTCCCTTTTTTAATCAGATTGCCGCTAAAGGCAACGTTTGTAATCCAGAGGAATGTGTATGTACTTTAAAGCAAAAATGAAGCTATCCACCTTAAGCGCAGCGGTTATATTGGCCGCCACCGGCCAACACGCACTGGCAGCAGAGGAAACCACTGCTGAAGAGCAAAAAATTGAAAAAATTCAGATCACCGGTTCCCGCTTAAAAGGCGTGGATATGGAAGGGGCTAACCCGGTACAGGTGTTCAGCCGTGAAGATATGGCCAAACGCGGCTATGACAGTGTTGGATCTTTCCTGCGTGACTTACCACAAGCTTCCAGTGCCGGTACCTTTACCGAAAATGGCGGTGTTGGCGGTGCAGACGGTGCGCCAGCAGGTTCATCGGGTGTCAGTCTGCGTGGTCTGGGTAGTAGCTCTACCCTGGTACTGGTGAACGGCCGGCGGGTCGCAGTAGATTCTTTTACCAATGGCTTTGACTCGTTCGTCAACGTCAACGCTATCCCGATGTCTGCATTAGAACGGGTTGAAGTACTGACCGACGGTGCCTCGTCGGTATACGGTTCTGATGCCATCGCCGGGGTAATCAATTTTATTCTGCGTAAAGACGTAGAAGGCCATGAAGTATCAGTGTCCTACGGTGATGATACTAAAAGCAGTGACTTTGGTCGCACCAACCTGACTTATGTCGGCGGCTTTAATACCGAAAATAGCAATACCACGCTGGTAGTCGATTACTTTGATCGCAATGCCCTGTTTAACAGTGACCGGCCAATTGACGTAACGTTAACATCCAGCACCCGGGTCAGCATCGATGGCGCCGATTATGCAGAACCCTGGTGTGGCGATAATGTCAGCAGCGGTGGCACGCGCTGTCGTTATGACTATGTTATTGAGCGGGCCATTCAGCCAGATACCACCTCTATTGGCGCTACCCTGCACCACAATTTCCAACTGGCCAATGGCAGTGAATTCTTTGCCGAAGCAATGTTTCAGAATAATACCGGCTCGGCATATGACTCTGCAGCGGCATTCGATGTACGGGTAGCAGGTGATTCACCGCTGGTACCTGAGTGGGCCCGTGCCATTGATGCTGAAGATGGTGAAGTAAACCAAATCCGGGTGCGCTCCCGCTTCCCGGAAACCCGGGTCCAGGATTACGACACAACCAGTTATCGTTTATTAGCAGGTTTACGCGGCGAACTGGGGTTGTGGTCATGGGAAAGTGCAGCAACCTACGGCAAAACCGACAATGAAATCACTCATGTTCAGGGTTACATGGGTATTGATAAAGTAAATGACGCCATTGCTAACGGCAGCTTTGATCCTTTCAATTTAGGTCGGGATAACAGCAGCAACGCCATTGCTGCTGTGCGCGAGCTGGCGCCCCGGGTTGGTGAATCAGAGGTTTTCTCAGTCGATTTTAATATCGCAGGAGATTTAGCCATTGAATTACCAGCTGGCAATATCAGTGCAGTATTCGGCGGTGAATTCCGAAGTGAAGACATTTTTGACCGTCCGGCGCTGGTTGCCAAAAATGGCGGTGTATTCGCGCTGGGTGCCAGTGACGCCGCAGCAGATCGGACCCAATATGCAGCATACGGTGAATTTAATCTGCCATTGACTGATAACCTGGATATGATTGCCGCCCTTCGCTACGATCATTACAGCGACTTTGGTGGTGATACTAACCCTAAATTATCACTGCGCTACCGGGCAACAGATGATCTCATCGTCCGCGCCTCGTGGAGCACCGGTTTCAGAGCTCCGTCATTGTCACAACTGGGTGCCGGCGAATCTTTGGGCTCGGCTTACATTAACTGCGGTGCTGACCAGCCGTTTGATGCGCTGTGTGGTGATTTTGGCGCCTCAGCCGGTGAGCTGGAGCTGGATCAGGAAACACTGGGCAACCGTGGCCTGAATGCAGAAAACTCAGAAGCCGTTAACGTTGGTTTCTCCTGGAACCTGACCGACAACCTGCAAGTTACTGCAGACTACTGGCGTTATGACCATACTGATATCGTCGATGTTGATGCCAATACCACCTTAAAAGCCTGTATTGCCGGTACTGCACCCACAACCACCAGTATTGATGCTCTGAACGGCGAATTTGGTTGTGTGCTGGATGCTGGCGACGATTTAGTCTTCTTACGAACCGGTTTTTTCAACGTCGGTAGTCAGGAAACCGACGGGGTTGACGTTAAAATCAACTATCAACTGAACACCGACAGCTTGGGTACCTTTAAACTGTTTGCTGCCGGCACCAAAACCTTTTCTTATGAGCGCCAGATTAACCCGGAGAGTGGTACTGAGGACTTACTGGGTAAACTAAGCGGCGCCAATGAAATTGCCCGACCAGACTTTGTTGCTGACTTCGGCACTGATTGGAGCCTGAATAACTGGACCGCCAGTTTATCTGCGCACTACATCAGTGAACTGGGTGATGGCGACTTTAAATTTGGTGGCAACGAAACGGTTGATGCCTGGCTGGTATTCAGCGGCAGTGTCGGTTATGAGCTGACAGACAGTCAGCGGGTATTACTGACCGTTCGCAACCTGACGGACGAAAAGCCACCTTATGCGTCATCGCCAACCAATGGCTATGCCAGTTCAGTACATGACTGGACCGGCAGTTTATGGACAGTACGTTACACTGTTAACTTCTAACATGACTGCAGCATAGTACAGATCAGACATAATCCTGATCCACCACAAAAAAGGGGCTGAAAAGCCCCTTTTTGTATTAGTTAACGCTGGCGTGGCGGCTTATCCTTACTTAAACTGATAGCCAGCATTGTTTTGTCGTCCCTTTATACGGAGTAGCTTTTGTCTGCGCTGAAAATAAAACCTGAACAAGTTAAATTGGGCTATGCCATTAAGCTACCCAGCGGCTGGATGAAACACCCTTTTCTGTCCAGTAATATGCTGATAGAGAATCAGCAACAATTGCATATCATTAAAAACCTGGGGCTGGATTATGTTTATTTCTATCCGGAGAAAAGTAAGCAAATCACTGAAGACCCCACTGCCACTAATTTATCTGAACAGGAAGAAATAGAATTTAACAGTAAAATGTCTGAAGCGCAGGCGAAAATGCTTAACGAAAAAATGCGCAGAATTGAGCAGGCAAAAGCACACCGGCGTGATATTCAGAAAACCGAAAAAGCCTTTAACCACTCTTTGAGTCAGGTGCGTGATCTGATGAAACAAGTGAGCGGCCGGCCACTGAATGCTATTACCGAAGCATCCCAGCTAATTAGCCAGTTAGTCGACACCATCGTTAATGCCGAAAGCCTGATCCTGCATTTAATTTCCTCAGGCAATAAAGATCAGGAAACCCTGTATTATCATGTGCTGAACGTCTCTATTGTCAGCATGATGCTGGCTCGTAACCTTGGTTTTTCTGCGGCAGATATCAAAATAATCGGTATTGGTGCGTTGTTTCACGACATCGGCAAGCTAAAAATACCCAGCCAGATTTTGCGCAAAACAACACCGTTAACTGCTCCCGAACAGAACTTATTAAAAATGCATACCAAGTACGGTACCGATTTGGTCGGGCTGGCAGATACTTTCCCGCTTGAGGCCTGGCCGGTTATAGAACAGCATCACGAATATCTGGATGGCACGGGCTACCCTAAAGGCCTTAAAAACGACCAGATTAATAAACTGGCGCATATTGTGGCGGTAGTGAACGAATTTGATAGTTTGTGTCATCCGGCCGATCCGACTAAAGCCCGCTCGCCGCATCATGCACTGGCCTACCTGTACCGGAGTATGAAAGGTAAGCTGGACGATACGACAATGCGGGTAATGATTAAAATGATGGGGGTATATCCACCCGGTACCGTGGTAATGTTGAGCGACCAACGGATAGCTATGGTAATGTCAGTTAACAGTGACAGCTTGCTGCAACCTAACGTGATGATTTACGAGCCGGAAGTGCCGAGACTGGAAGCGCCGGTCATCAGCCTGGACAGCGACGCCCTTACCATCAGTAAAGTATTGACCATAGCGAGCTTACCCGAGCGGGTCAGAGAGTACCTGAACCCCAGAGCCCAGGTCAGTTATTATGTTCAGGGTAAACCGGGTTAAGCTGTTACAAAAAAAGACTAATAAAAAGCATGGGGAACACCAGATGCACGTTACCGAAGTAAAGCACCCATTGGTTCAGCATAAAATTGGTTTGCTCAGAGCAGCAGATATAAGTACCAAGCAGTTCCGGCAATTAGCCGCTGAACTGGGTAGCTTATTAACCTATGAGGCCACCAAAGATTTACCGACTGAAACCACCAGCATCGAGACCTGGAATGGCAAATGCCAGATAGAGCAAATTCAGGGTAAAAAAGTCACCATAGTCCCAATTTTAAGGGCTGGTTTAGGGATGCTGGATGGCGTGCTGGATTTACTGCCCAGTGCGAGGATCAGTGTGGTCGGTATTTATCGTGACGAAACCACCCTGCAACCGGTGCCTTACTTTCACAAACTGGCGGCAGATTTGGAACAGCGCCTGGCGCTGGTGGTGGACCCAATGCTGGCAACCGGTGGTTCGATGATTGCCACCATTGATTTGTTGAAAAAACAGGGCTGTCAGCGCATCAAAGCGCTGGTGCTGGTAGCCGCTCCGGAAGGCATCAAAGCCCTTAGCGCAGCGCATCCTGAAATTGAACTCTACACCGCCGCCGTAGACACAGGTTTAAACGAACATGGCTACATTTTGCCTGGCCTCGGCGATGCCGGCGATAAGTTATTTGGCACCCGTTGAAGCCACTTGCCTGCGCTGATAAAACATGGCACTTTGGTGCCATTTTACGTTAGCGGACAGCTATTTTGGATTTAATACCCTGGCATTACCCTACACACTATGGTTTTACTTTACGCGGTTATCACACCACACCAAGCGGTAAACCTGTGCTACATATGCTGCATGGCAACGGCTTTTGCAGCCGCACTTACCTGCCCCTGCTGCAACATTTAAACCAACACTTTGACTTTTTCCTGTCTGACGCCCAGGGCCACGGCGACAGCGATCACGGCGGGCCGTTTTTAGGCTGGAATATCAGCGCCGATCTGGCTGAATCAGCGTTACTGGCACACCAGCACCTGTTCGCTGATCAGCCGGTTATTGGTGTAGGCCATAGTTTTGGTGGTGTGCTGACCGCACTCATTCATAGTAAAGCTGACAGCCCGTTTCAACAAACGATTCTGCTAGACCCGGTGTTGTTTACTCCCTCTATGCTGGCGCTAATGCGCTCACTGAATGGGGTGGGTCTGTACCGCAAAAACCCGATGGCTAAAGCGGCACTGCGCCGTCGTCAGCATTGGCCGGACAAAGACACCGCTCACAACTATCTTAACAACCGCGGCATGTTTAAAAACTGGCAACCTGAAGCGCTGGCTGCTTATATTGACCATGCTCTGGTAACGACTGAACAGGGTATTAAGCTGAAATGTAAACCGGAACGAGAGGCTGAGATTTTCAGCTCGTACCCCGATAAACTCTGGCGACAACTCAGCCAGCCCTGCCCGCCAACACTGATAATTTATGGTAAAAACAGTTATCCTTTTATCCGTAGCGCAGTTGAAAAATGGCAACGTCGCAATCCGGCAGTTCAGAGTATCCTAACAGACGGTGGACACTGCTTTATGCAGGAAAACCCTGCCGCCACTGCAAGGCTGATGCTGCAGCACTTAGACCTCAGTGCCGGGTAAAATTGGCGTTATAAATAGCGCAGCTTTACGTTATAATGCGCCAAAATGGAATCAGGGTATGCAGATGAGAAAGTCGTTATTACTAGTGGCACTGGTGTTGGCAGGTTGTAGCCAACTGCCTGCACCTGAACAGGTTTCGCCAGATAAAGTCAGGAGCCCCGAGCCTGCAGCACAACAAGTGCAGGAAGAGGTCGTGCCTGACAGTGATACTACCGAAGCAATCGCCACTAATTTTGAACAAATTTTTATTGATAGTGATATTAGTTTTACCGGCACCCTTCCCTGTGCTGATTGTCCGGGTATTCAGTACCATTTAAATCTTTATCGCGATGGCCGCTTTGAAGTTCGCCAGCAGTACCTGGAACGTGGTGATATCAATATTATTAAAGGGATCTGGTTGCTTGAAAAACGTAACCTGCATTTGGTTAACCAGCAGCATACCCTGCCAGCGTTCTATTTTTCCAACAACAACCAGCTTGCAATGCTTGATTTAGCAGGTAAGCCGATTAGCTCAGCGCTGAATTACCAGTTAAAACGCGAAACTGATTTTATTAAGCTCGATACCCGCCAGCCCATGCTGGGCTTGTATTTTCTAAATGATAATCAGGCTACTTTTACGTTATGCCAGTCTGGTGAAAGTCTGCCTGTCGCCAACACCCAACACCATCTACCCATGATGCGCCACTACCAGCAGGATGAACGATTCCGTAACAATGCCGTTATTGCTACCCTGGTGGGACGTAAACAGGACAATGCTCAGGGCGAAACTCAGTTACTGATAGAAAAATTTGAGCAGTTCTGGCCTAACGCGGTTTGTCCCGATCCCTATGCTCCCGGCCAAATCCAGGGCATTGTCTGGCGGGCAGAAAAACTGGCTGGTCGTTACCTGCCTCAACAACTGAATGTCAGAATGATTTTTGACTCCCAGGACCGGTTATACGGCTTTGCCGGTTGCAACAGCTTTAACGGCAGCTACAAGCACCAAGCTAACCGCCTGAACGTGGCAGGACTTGCCAGTACCCAGAAGTATTGCAGCAACAGCAGTGATGTTGAACAGCAGTTCACCAGCTCATTACAAGCTGCCGATAGGGCTGAAGTAAACGGCGATAAATTACAACTGTTTAAAGACAATAACCTGCTGATCGAATTTAAACCGGCGCTTAATTAAAACCCGGTAACACTGAACTAAAAAAACGGCTCTGAATTGAGCCGTTTTTTTATTGCTAGCGTTTACTCATGATTTTCAGGCAAAAAAATACCCTCAAACCAACGGTAGTGAGGGTATTTAAGCCACTGTCAGGTGGCTTCCGATGCTATCGGCTTATATCAGACTAAGGCTTCTTTTGCTTTAGATACTAAAGCAGTGAAAGCGGCTTTGTCGTATACAGCGATGTCGGCCAGGATCTTACGATCGATTTCAACAGAGGCTTTTTTCAGGCCTGCGATGAAACGGCTGTAAGATAAACCGTTCATCCGTGACGCTGCGTTAATACGCGCGATCCACAGTTGACGGAACTGACGCTTACGCTGACGACGGTCACGATAAGCATATTGACCGGCTTTAATAACGGCCTGGAAAGCAACACGATAAACACGACTGCGGGCACCGTAATAACCCTTAGCCTGGTTTAACACCTTCTTATGACGCGCGCGCGCCGTCACACCACGTTTTACTCTTGGCATTTCTGACTCCTGTTAATTATGCGTACGGCATGCAACGGACTAAGCCGGCAATGTCTACTTTAGCGACTAAGGTTTTTGGACCTAACTGACGCTTACGCTTAGAAGTCTTCTTCGTCAAAATGTGGCGAAGGTGTGATTGCTTACGTTTAAAGCTACCAGAAGCGGTTTTTTTGAAACGCTTCGCGGCACCTTTATTGGTTTTCATCTTTGGCATAGTATTTAAACTCGCATTGTTAAGTTACAACGAATAATAAGGCGTTAAAAAACTGCGGCAAGCCGCAGCTAAATAAACTTGAAGGCACTTATTACTTCTTATTTGGGGCCAGCATCATTATCATCTGACGACCTTCCACCCGTGAAGGGAAAGATTCGCAGATAGCGATATCAGACAAGTCCTCTTTGATTCGAGAAAGCATCTCAATACCGATTTCCTGATGCGCCATTTCACGACCACGATAGCGCAGCGTTACTTTAGCTTTGTCACCCTCTTCAATGAAGCGACGCAGGTTGCGTAGTTTTACCTGGTAATCGCCTTCGTCAGTTCCAGGCCGGAATTTTATTTCCTTAATCTGGATCTGTTTTTGCTTCTTCTTCTGCTCTTTAAGAGCTTTACTCTTTTCGAACAGGAACTTACCGTAGTCCATCAACTTACAAACTGGTGGTTCGGCTGTCGGGCTGATCTCAACTAAATCATTGCCACTGTCTTCGGCCAGTTTAATGGCTTCAGCAATACTTACTACACCCAGTTGCTCACCTTCGACGCCAATTAACCGCACTTCCGGCAGGTTAATTTCTTCGTTGATCCTGTTAGGACGGTTTGCAGGTAATGTTTTCTTTCCTACTTTAATAGTATGTTCCTCCGAAAAATTATTCTTATACGCTTACTGGCTTAAACCCGGGTTTTAATTTCAGTTGTCAGCTTTTCTACAAAAGCAGCCACCGACATTTTTCCGAGGTCTTCACCTTTACGCGTTCTTAAGGCGATATCGCCCGCTTCCATCTCTTTATCGCCTACGACAACAAGATACGGAATACGCTTAAGCGTGTGCTCGCGGATTTTAAAGCCTATCTTCTCATTTCTCAAGTCACTAATGGCTCTAATACCGTGAGATTTGAAAGTTTTTACTAAATTTTGCACATATTCGGCCTGATTATCGGTAATATTCATTACCACCACCTGAGTTGGGGCTAACCAGGCTGGAAAAAGACCCGCGTATTCTTCGATCAAAATACCGATAAAACGCTCAAGCGATCCCAGAATTGCCCGGTGAATCATCACCGGTACCAACTTTTCACCGCCTTCAGAAACAAAAGTGGCACCTAAGCGACCCGGCAGAGCAAAATCTAACTGTATAGTGCCGCATTGCCAGGCACGGTTTAAACAATCGTGCAGGGTAAATTCAATTTTCGGACCATAAAACGCGCCTTCACCCGGCTGTAAATCATAGTCAATTTTGTTACTTTTCAGTGCTTCAATCAGGCCCTGCTCGGCTTTATCCCAGCTTTCATCGGAACCGATGCGCTGCGCTGGCCGGGTAGACAACTTAACTTTAACGTCTTTAAAGCCAAAAGTGCTGTAAACATCAAATACCATCTGAATACATTTGGTGACTTCAGCCTGCACCTGATCTTCAGTACAGAAGATGTGGGCGTCGTCCTGGGTAAAGCCGCGCACCCGCATTAAACCATGTAAGCCACCTGATGGCTCATTGCGATGACAACAGCCAAATTCAGCCATCCGCAGCGGCAAATCGCGGTACGATTTTAAACCCTGGTTAAATATCTGGACGTGACCCGGGCAGTTCATTGGTTTAATGGCGTACTCACGGTGCTCAGACTGGGTGGTAAACATGTTTTCGGCATATTTTTCCCAGTGGCCTGATTTCTCCCACAACACCCGGTCCATCATCAATGGGCCTTTAACTTCGTCGTAATCGTATTCGCCCAGCTTTTCCCGGACATAACTTTCCAGCTCGCGGAAAATAGTCCAGCCATCGTTGTGCCAGAACACCATGCCGGGGGCTTCTTCCTGCCAGTGAAATAAACCCAGCGCCTTACCAATTTTGCGGTGGTCACGCTTTTCAGCTTCTTCTAGCTGTAGTAAGTACGCCGCTAATTGCTTTTTATCTGCCCAGGCAGTGCCATACACCCGCTGCAGCATTTTGTTTTTCGAGTCGCCACGCCAGTAGGCGCCGGCCACTTTCATAATCTTAAAGTGTTGGCAAAACCGCATATTTGGCACGTGCGGGCCACGGCACATATCAATATATTCTTCATGATGATACAGACCAGGCTGGTCATCACGAGCCACGTTCTGCTCCAGAATTTCCATCTTGTAGCTTTCGCCACGGGCTTTAAAGGTATCAAAGGCCTCCTGCCAGCTGACCTTACGCTTGACAACGTCGTACTCGGTCTTGGCAAGCTTCTGCATCCGCGCTTCCAGCTCTGCCAAGTCATCGCTGCTGATAGGCTGGTCGATATCAACGTCATAGTAGAAGCCGTTTTCAATTACCGGGCCTATGGCCATTTTCACGTTTGGCCACATTTGCTTAATGGCATGACCCAATAAGTGGGCGCAGGAGTGGCGGATAATGTCCAGACCGTCCTGGTCTTTGCTGGTAATAATGCTTAACGTTGAATCAGTAGTAATAGGATCACAGGCATCCACTAACTGACCATTCACCTTGCCGGCAATAGTGGCTTTCGCTAAACCGGGGCCAATATCTTTGGCAACATCCATAACAGATACAGCAGAATCAAAAGCGCGCTGGCTGCCATCAGGCAGAGTAATAACTGGCATGATTTATCCTTTTACAGTGGTGGCCCACACCAAGGGTCACTTGTTTAATAATGAGAGTACTTGCTGCGCCTGCATCGACAGTTAATGGCTTACACCAAAAGTCATTTGTCAACGCGTGTGGCCCGCAAATAAAAATAGCGGTGCTATAGTAACATCCGGCGTCTGACTTGACTACTATGCTCTGCTTACTCTTCATCCTGCAAGCAGCGGCACGCTTTAGCCTCGCCATTAAGCCAAAGACCGGGTAGCCGTATTTCCTGTCGTAAAATAGGTGCTATTAAACTGTCAGCAACAGAGCACAGCGGGCCTGTGGCATAGGGTCCGGCATAAATTAAGTGCCCGTTATTAAAAATCAGCACAGCCGGGCTTGCGGGCAGTACGAAACCCGCGGCAGCGATGTCAGCTAATTGGCGCCGATATTGCGCCGGTTCAGGCACCTGATAATCGCCCGCAAACAACGCTATATGCTCCTCAACCCTACTATTACAGATACAATTTGGCTGCTGCACATGCACAACCTGAATACCCGGGCTCACGTCGACATTAAGTTCCGTCAGGTTAAATTCGGTGACAACAGATTGCTGCCAGTCGCTATCGCCGCCAAACTGACCATAATGTTGATTCCCAAAATAAAACAACCCAGCACTAGCAAGCACAACCCAGACAACAAATAGTGGCAGCAACAACATCACCCGTTGTTGGTTTGTCATCACAGCAGTTAAACGCGGAATTTTGCAGACTCTCGAGTCAGTGCCACCGTAATTTTTTCCAAACTATCAGCACTCTGTAACACTTTAATACCTAGCGCATTCTGCTCTGATGTCATTTGATTAAGCTGCTGCACACTTTGCGCAACCTCGTTACTGGACGCGCTTTGCTGCTGCAGGGAGTTGGCCATGGTATCGGAAGAATCAGCAACCTGTCTGGCCTGCTCCAGAATAGTTTGCAACAGCTGGCCACTTTGTTCGGCATGCTGACGGGTGTCTTCCAGTTGCTCAACACTGCGTTTGACCTCAGTAACCGACTGAGCACTGTTTTCTACCAGGCGTTCAATCAACTGTTTAATTTCATCTGTCGAGCCCCGGGTGCGCGATGCGAGGGTACGCACTTCATCAGCAACCACAGCAAAACCGCGGCCCTGCTCTCCCGCCCTGGCAGCTTCTATCGCCGCGTTAAGTGCTAATAAGTTGGTTTGCTCAGCAATAGATTGAATCACATCCAGCACTTTGCGAATGTCTACGGTAGCACTGGCCACGTCATTTACCTTGCGGCCGGTATCACTTAACTGACTTGCCAGTTGCTGGACCGAATTAATAGTATTAATTACGGAGGCTTTGCCCTCGTCTGCCGCTGTCTCAGCTGATTTTGCGTATTGCAGCACCTGCTGCGATAAATTAAATACATCCTGAATACTATGCGACATTTGCTCAGTAGCCGCGGCTATCCGCTCAACTTCGTTCATTTCGTTGCGCATACTTAGCGCCAGCGCGTCACCCTCTTCCCTTAAAGTACCTGACTCGTTTTTTAATGTTACAGACTGTTGTTCAATGGTAGTCAGCGTTTTATGCAAAGTATCAAACACTGCATTAAAGTTGTTAATCACCTGCGAATCTATATCAGGACATCGATGAGTCAGTTCGACCTTGCCGTCACTGGTTAGCAACTGCTCGGTGGCATCAAATAAGCTCTGGCCAACAGTAGCCTCCCGGTAGCTTTGCCTTGAAATCAGGACTAACACCACTGCCTCCACAACCACAAAAGCAGCATGCACCATAATAATGCCCAACGACAAGCTCTGTGGCGGTACTAAAAATACCCCGGCCCCCTGCATTTGCAACCACATAAATAACAGGTGATGTACGGCAATCGTGCCTGCTGCAGCCAGAATGACCAGATAATCCCGAAAGGAAATTAAAATAGCCAGCAGTACAAAAATGCCAAAGTGCATCTCCAGCATACCGGCCGCCTGATGGATATGCAGTGCCGCAAAAAACATAAAACTGACACCAAAGCTTATCCGGGCCAGCGGATGATCACCCAGCACCCTGTAAAACACTATGGGTAACAAGGCACCGGGCAAGCCTATTAGTAGCGCAGGTAGCCAGGTGCTGTGCCAACTAGCCAACGCTAATGCCAAGAAAAACAGTGCGAGATTAACCGCACTCATAATGGTATAGGCTTGAGCACGAAAACGAGGGGTAACAATAACCATGTAAACTCCTGGCGGCAGTATATTAACGTCAATATGATAGTTAACGTTACTGACAACTTTAGCAATCACTTTAGACAAAAATTTGTTTTACGTCATAAAAAGCGGTTTTCGATCAGTGATCTTTCTGGTTTATCAGCCATACTAAAATCACGACGGTACAGGGAGAAACCCGATGTGGCAGGCGATTGCTGATAATATCAACAGTGAATTGGATACTGACTTCAGAGTTGAAGATAAAACGCAGCTTACGGGTGGCGATATTAATCTGGCGTTTAAAATCAGTGGTGGTGGCCGCGACTTTTTCGTCAAGCTTAACCAACGCGAGCAGCTGGAGCAATTTGAAACTGAAGCTTTGGGATTAAGAACGCTGCGCCAGCATCACTGTATCAGAGTGCCCAACGTTATTTGCTATGGCCAGACCATTGATAAAGCCTTTCTGGTGTTGGAGTATCTGCCACTGGTAAAAGAAAGTGGCACTGGCTGGCAACAGCTGGGGCAGCAACTGGCACTGCTGCATCAACAGCATGAACAGGCGATGTTCGGCTTTGACTGGGATAATGCTATTGGCCGCACCCCGCAGCCGAACAAATGGCAAAGCAACTGGAGCAGCTTTTTTTCAGAGCAGCGGCTGGGCTGGCAACTGCAATTATTGCAGGAGCAAAGCTTTGGTTTTGGCAATATCGATTATCTGGTAGAGCAATGCCGGCAGCGCCTGGCACATCACCAACCGGCGCCCAGTTTATTGCACGGCGATCTATGGCGGGGCAATGTTGGCTTTATTGCCGGCTCACCGGTTATTTACGACCCCGCCTGTTACTATGGCGATCAGGAAACCGATGTCGCTTTCAGTAGCTTGTTTGGCCGCTTTCCAGAGGCCTTTTACCAAAGCTATCAGCAATTTAATAAATTGCCTGATGGCTTCGAACAACGCAAAGATCTTTATAATTTATATCATGTTCTTAATCACGCATATTTGTTTCGCGGCAGTTTTCTGATACAAGCACAGGAGATGATTAAACAGCAATTTTATTAGGATCTCTTATGTCCAGCTCCGACAGCCCGGTAGCGCTGGTTACCGGCAGTGCCAAACGGTTAGGCAAACAAATTATCTGCAAACTACACCAGGCTGGTTATCGGGTTATCATCCACTATCATCAATCAGCAACGGACGCTAACAGCCTGGCTGACAGCCTGAACGGGCAGCGGCCAGATAGCGCTGCAACTCTGCAGGCAAACCTACTGGATAATCAACAAGTTGAACAACTGGCAAGTCAAGCACAGGCTTGTTTTAACCGGTTGGACGTACTGGTTAATAATGCTTCCAGCTTTTATCCCACGCCACTTGGCAGCGCCACTCTGGATAACTGGGATGATTTATTTGGCAGTAATGTTAAAGCACCTTACTTTCTGAGCAAAGCATTGGCGCCGGCGCTGGCGGCCAGAAATGGCTGTATTATCAATATGGTCGATATACATGCACAGCAGCCATTACAAGACCATAGTATTTACTGTATGGCCAAAGCAGCATTATTAATGATGACAAAATCGCTGGCCCGGGAATTAGCGCCTACAATAAGAGTTAACGGTATAGCACCGGGCGCCATTTTGTGGCCCAGCCAGCAACTGGCAGAGGCGGATAAAGCGGCCATTTTGCAGCAAATTCCACTGCAACGAACCGGTACCCCGGAGGACATCGCCAATACCGTGTTGTTTTTGCTGCAATCGCCCTATATCAGTGGCCAGATCATCGCCGTTGATGGTGGCCGCAGCCTGGGAGCAGCCCAAAAAGCCTGAGCGCAAGGAGACAGTATGAGTATGCTAAATAAGACCATCAGTTGTCCGTTTTGCGGCCATCCGGTGCATATGGATATTGAAGTCACAGATGATGATCAGGATTACATTGAGGATTGCAGCAATTGCTGCAATCCGATTCACTTAAAAGTACATAAAGATATTCAGCATCATAGTGTGCAAATTTTTGTGGATGCTGATGACGAGCAGTATTACTAGGGCCTGATTATCAGGGCGTGCTGGTTACTGCTCAGTGCTAAAGCGCTGTGCCATTACCCGCTCTACTGTTTTAATAATGGTCAGGGTTTGCTGATCCAGCTCGATATTCAGGATATCGCCCTCGCGCTTATCGCCAAGGGTGGTGATCGCCAGGGTTTCAGGAATCAGATACAGGTTAAAGCCGCTATCTGTCACCTCGCCCACGGTTAAACTGCAGCCTTCTACCGCAATAAAACCCTTGGCCAGAATGTAAGGCAAAAAGCTTTTGTCCAGACTGAGCGCCATACTGACCTTATGCTGGTCACGCGATAATCTGGCTAACGTTGCGGTGGTCTGTACATGGCCAGACACAATATGGCCGCCCAGTTCACTGCCAAAGGTCAGGGAACGTTCCAGATTAACTTTACTGCCCACATCCAGTTTACCCAGGTTCGTTTTATCCAGCGTTTCTGCAATTACATCAAAACTTACCCAGCCAGCGGCGCTGTCAAAGGCTGTTACGGTTAAGCATACGCCGTTTATCGCAATACTGGCGCCACGCTCCAGCGCCTGTAAATTAGTTGGTGCTATACTTAATGTCAGGCGGCGTAGCTGCCCTTCGTCGCGAATTTCGCGCACTTGCGCGGTTGTCTGAACTATTCCGGTAAACATAAAACCTCAATTGTGCTAAATTGCGCGCCATTACTGGCCAACCCGAACGATGGCGCATGGTACCCTTTTCCCGCTTTGAAGCCAAAACTCTGTTAAAGCTGACCGGCCCTATTATGCTGGCGCAGTTAACCCAGACCATGATGTATTTTGTCGATACGGTAATGGCCGGCCGCTTCAGTGCTACCGATATGGCGGCGCTGGCGGTAGCCTCTGGCCTGTGGTTACCTGTGGTATTAACCTTACAAGGCCTGCTGCTGGCACTTACCCCTATTGTCGCCCAGTACTATGGCAGCAAGCAGACTGAACCGGTCAGTCATTTTACCCTGCAAAGCCTGTATCTGGGAATGCTGCTGGCCGGCTTATTATTTGTCCTGATGCTGTTTGCCGACATTCCGATTGGCATGCTTAATATGCAGGACGAACTGCGCGATAAAACCCTGCAATACCTTTACTATGTCAGTTGGGGACTGTTTCCGGCCGCCGGCTATATTGTGATCCGCAATTTATTTGAAGGTATTGGTAATACCAAAGCCAGTATGTGGATCAGTTTTGTCGGTATTCTGGTAAATATTCCGGCCAACTATATTTTTATCTACGGTAAATTAGGTATGCCGGCATTGGGCGGCGCCGGCTGTGGTATTGCCACCAGCCTGGTATTTTTAGCGATGTTTGGCGCCATGCTGATCTACGGCTGGTACAGCCGCACTACCCGGCCCTACCGGCACTGGCCTAAACAGCTTAGCGCTAACCTGAAAGACATCTGGTATATCGTTTGCCTCGGCACACCCATTGCATTTTCTATCTTCTTCGAGGTAACCCTGTTTGCCTGTATTCCACTGGCCATAGTGCACCTTGGGCCGATAGTGGTCGCCGGCCATCAGGTCGCCAATAACTACAGTGCGCTGGTGTTTATGCTGCCGCTAAGTTTTGGTTTAGCCACCACCATCCGGGTGGGCCATTTGGTCGGCCAGCAAAATAATAAAGAGCTGAAAAAAGCCATTATTACCGCGCTTTGTATGGCGATATTTATGTCGTTTTTTATTGCCTGCTTTACCTTTTTTATGCGCACTTATGTCGCTTCGTTGTATTCGACCAATCCGGCTGTTATTGCCATGGCCAGCTCGCTGCTGATCCTGGCCTGTTTTTACCAGTTATCCGACGCTATTCAGGTCGTGTCCGCCTGCGCCCTGCGCGGCATGAAAATTACTAAACCGGTGTTTTACATTACCCTGTTCGCTTACTGGCCAATCGGTTTTGGCCTGGGCGCCGTATTAGGCTTAACTGACTGGCTGGTACAGCCAATGGGTGCCCATGGTTTCTGGGTCGGTATTATTATTGGCCTGAGTACGGCCGCCATTATGCTGGCACTGATATTACGCAAACATATAAAGAGAATTGATAATGAAATTCAGCATGCTGCTGAGCATAGTACCAAGCATAGCTCTAAGCATAGTCCTGCTGGCTAGCCTTGCAGGCTGCAGCAAGCCTGACAGCCAGGCCAAATTAACCGATTATCAACAGCGCCTTACCCGGGTATTAGAACTGGATGAGCTAACCGTAAAGGTTGAGCCTGTGCCTGTTCTACCGCGGCCAAGTAAGCTAAGGCAACCCCTGCCCGACATCCGGCTTGATTTACGGGATGCCTGGGCCAGCCGTGAATGTGGTTTGGATCAGCTAATTGGTGAGCGCAACAGTGGCCTGGGTCGGGTGTTTCAACCCAGTATGCAGCTAAATTATGAACTACGGTTGCTGGCGCGGTTACAACAGTGTCAGCAGCAAGACATCAGCCCGGAATTGCAGCAGCAAGTCGCCAACTGGCTGGCTGAAAAGCAACAAAGCGTAACGGTTGCACTGAATAACATGCTGCTGGCCGATGATACCCTGAGCCAGCAATGGCAAGGCAGTAAACAGCAGTTAATTGCCACGGAAAGCACCGGCTTTGTAGAAAGCAGCAGCGCCCTTAACAACCTGCTTGGTTTGACCGAACTCGTCAATCAGCAACAGTGGCAACAAGCGGCAGAAGTCGATATTGAGCAAAGTCTCGCCAGCCTGTATCAGCACGATTTTCCGGGTAAGCTGCAACACAGCCTGCGCTACAGTGCAGCCTGGTTCAGCCAGCTTAACCCGCAATTACTGGCGATAGCGCCGGAGAGCTTGTGCCCACGCGGCCAGAACACCGGGCAGCTCGGTATTTTAACCACGGTATTTCGTAAGTTTTTTATCGGTGAGGTGCAGGCACACTTAGCTGAGCTACGCCGCTACCAAAATGACCTCTGGCCGCTAATTGCCCAATTGTACCGCGATACCCCGCTTTACCCGGCGCTGCAGCAGCGTTACCAGCAACCTGCGGAGCAACTGCAGCAGCAATTAATGCTGCATGTGCAGTGGTGGCAGCAATTAAACAAAGCGTGCCCGGTTGGTCTTACACCGGGCTAGTGCTCTACCTGTAATCTTACTTTTCATATTGCTGGTACGGCACGCCCTGGGCCCACCACTCTGGTGCTGGCGCTCCTTTCAAATAATGGTCAAAAAATTCGCGCATTTTAATGCTGTAATCCAGTTTATTAGCATAGCGCTGCAAATGATGCGGCTCGCCTTCATAATGCAACATCACCACCTCTTTGCCTAAGCGGCGCAATGCCAGATAGTACTCAATACCCTGCTCCCACGGCACTGCGCCATCGTCATCGCCAAACTGGATCAGCATAGGCGTATTAATTTTATCAGCAAAAAATACCGGTGAATTATCGATATAGGGTTTGAGGTTTTCATACATCGACTGGCCAATCCGGCTCTGGCCGGTTTCATATTGAAACTGCCGTGCCAGGCCGGTTTGCCAGCGAATACCACTGTAGGCACTGGTCATATTGGCGACCGGCGCACCTGATACTGCAGCGGCAAACATATCGGTTTCTGTTACCACAAAAGCCGTCTGATAACCTGACCAGCTATGGCCATGCAAGCCAATGGCTTTTGGATCGGCAACGCCCATATCAATTAACTTTTGCAAGCCAGGTACCAGCGATTCAGTCGCGCTGGGCCCGGGCGCAGCCGGCCTGAAATGAATATCCGGCAGGAACACCAGGTAATCCTGGCCCAGGTAATACGGGAAGTTGGGCCGGTGGTTTACTTTCATCTGGTTGTAATGGTGCAGGCGCTGCGAGAACTTTTCATAGTAATACACCACTACCGGATACGGCTTGCTGGCGTCATAACCATCTGGCGTTAACAGTACGCCTTGTAATGGTTCACCGGTCGCACCTGTCCATTCAATTAAATGGCTGTCGCCCCAGATAAACTCTTCCTGCTGCGGGTTAAGTTCGGTCAGCTGCTGCCGCTCGCTAAAATCGGCACTGGCCAGCCACAGATCAGGAAACTGCCGAAAGCTTTGTTCAGTAAATAAATAGTGTGGCTGGTCCGGGCTGAACTCGTCCAGCGCTTCCACAAAGTCATAGCGTTTTTCGCCCTGCAGCAGCACGGTTAAATCAGTGTTAGTTAAATCTTTCTTTAAATTAAGCCGGGCAAAACCATATTGCTTGTTCGCGTCGTTATACATCCGTAGCAATTGTGGTCTATCCGGGTTTAGCCCCAGCGCTTCATCGGTTTTTTGCAAGCGATACTGTTGTTTAGCTGAACGGCCGCCAGTGAGCTTTTGCATGCTGCCAGTAAGGCCCAGCGCCCAGATATCAAACCTGTCATACACCAGCACAGCCGACTCATCAGCCAACCAACCGGCCACACCATAACTGGCGGCGGCCATTGGCCGGTCATTCTGCTCATCTACCCAGGAAACCGGCGCATCTGGTGCGAACGGCTGAGTGCTGCCACTGACACTATCGAATAACTGATACTGCTCTTGCTGCAGATAAATGACATAGCGGCCACTTGGCGACAAATGGGCCCGCTCGTGGCTGCGATTAGCGCTAAACACCTGCTGGCGCTGACCTGTGCGCAAATTAACATGCCAGATATCATGCAAGCGGCCGTTCCAGCTCATTTGGGTCAAATGCGGTTTACCACTGCTGATAAGCTGTGCCTCACTTTGTTCAGTTACAAGCAGCTGCTCTTCAACGTCGTTGCTTAACACCACCATTTCCAGACTATCCAGCCAGATCACAGCGGCTGCAGTGCGCTTTGCGGCCTGCTTATATTCGGCCTTTTGCTGGCTGTTAATCCGCTCATCGTTACCGTGCCATACCTGCAACCGCCTATCAGCCAGTAAGCGCGCTACGTCATACAGCTCAGCCTCGGTTTGCGGCGGTTCAACTTTAGCTGGCTTGTTGCCCCTATCCAGCCGGTGGCCGATAAACAACCGCTTGCCATCCTCGCTCCAGCGCGGCGTAGCATGTTCGCTTAGCAGCCAGCCGGGCCGGCTGGTATTCAGCTGCTGCGCCTGCTTAGTCGCAACTGACCATAACCAGAGTTGCTGCGCCGCTTCAGCCTGATTCGTCTCGGCCAGTGTTGCTTTGTCAGGGCCTGCCATCACCACTAACCGGTCACCATCAGGGTTAAACTTAAGCTGCTGTAGTTTATGTTCAGCATATTCCACTGCGGTATAGCTGGTAGCCGTGGCACTATCCCACACCTGCAGTTGCTGCTGCACCGGCTTATCGTTGCCCTTGTCATCATCAGCAGTTTGTTGCTGACTGATATAGGCCACCAAACTACCCTTTTCAGCCACGCTAAAATCAGTTACCTCTGCCAGCGTGTGTAAATCGCCGCTGACTAAATGCAGCGCCTGTAGTTGCTGACTGGTGGCTTTAGCATCACTTTTACGCTCAAGCAATAACGCATACTGGCCATCACCAGTAAACGCAAAGCGATCAATATTGGCAATCAGCTGGCTAGCGCCCGTTGCGGTATTCACCAATACCGCATTTTGTTCCAGTGCGTCACGTGCCTTTTTATCAGGCGCTTGCTCACGGGCTAACAAAGATGCCTGCTGGCGAAACAGGGCAAAACTACCATCAGTATTCAACTGGCCATTATCACCACGCTCTACACTAATTTGCTGGCCACTTTGCAAATTAACCACATAGCCGCTGCTGTCGCCAAAATCCGGCTCAGCGCTGTAAACCATCCATTGCTGGTTTTCACTAAGCTTGCGCTGGCTAATCTCCCGAAACTTCATAATGTCAGTCAGCTCAAGCGGCCGTAGCCCCTCGGTCGCGACAGTACTGGCAGCAATAGCCGCAGAAGTAACGGCAGGCTCAGGCGCCGTGCTTGTTAGCTGGCTACAGCCGACACTGGCAGCAACCAACAACATAACAGTGGTAAAGCGAAAACGACGGGCAAGCCCGCTGGCGGTTATTGGCATAAATTCCTCGAAAGCCTGTTTATGTTAAGTATTTTTCTGACAGGCAACACATCTTACGGTACGCCAAAGTTAACATATGCCAATCGCAATGTGTGCAGCCAGGCGCGTTGCGCCGGTCCGGATACGACCAAAACCGCCGTAATTGCGGTTAATTACCAGCTGACCGGCTAAAATTCAGCCAAACGTCGGCTGAAACACGAAAAACACTTGCCAACCAGCCAGCAGCGCAATAACATAGCCGCCGTTGTCAGCGCCAGGCTAACAACCCAACGTGTGCGTCCTTAGCTCAGCTGGTTAGAGCACTACCTTGACATGGTAGGGGTCGGTGGTTCGAGTCCACTAGGACGCACCAATAAATTCAAACAAAAACGCCGCTCAGTTTATTAAGCTTTGCGGCGTTTTTTTTAATGAATTTTATGACTCACCTATTCCAAAGCTGGCAGTAAAAGATGCTTTAAAAACGAGCGTTAATCCAAGCGGACATAAGCTTTAAAGCATCTGGTGAAAAGGTTTGCTCAATTTCTCTATATTCAGCCATGCTGCCGGTTTTTGCCTGTTGGAACATATGATTAAGCCTGGGGAGCTGCTTCACAGTGGCATCAACATGATCTGACAGAATTATCTTTAACCCCGCGAGGTTTTGCTCTGCGGGAACTTGCACGTCAAGTTCACCGTTTAGGGCCAATACAGGCAACGCCTTATCGGCAAAATACCGGGCTGGATCGTAACTCATAAAGTATCGGTACCACGCTGAGGTAACCGCCGCGACGAAGTCTGGTTTAGCAGTGTCTGGCGTGCCGAGAATGGCTAAACTTTCAGCTGATAATATCTCTGTAACAGTTTTAATTGCCGCCTCTTCGTTTGGCGACTTGCGCACGTTTTCCATAATCTGGCGTGAAATAGCCATCATTTTGTTTATTTTCTCTTCCGGTACATTTTGCAATCTGGCCATAGCTTCCTGTTGTGCCAGCATCAAATCTGGCGTTTTAACTCCAGGGCCAGCCAGTAACACAACAAAAGCTATTTTTTTATTAATATCAGCCGCTAAGGGAGCTATTAATCCTCCCTCACTGTGTCCAATCATGCCTATGGCATTGACATTAATATCTTTGCGGTTGGATAAATAGTTAAAGGCAGCATTGGCATCGCTGGCAAAGTCTAGTGAGGTGGCCGAATAATAATCACCAGTAGATTGTTCAATGCCGCGGTCATCATAGCGCAATACCGCTATACCATTGCGAGTCAGATAATCAGCTATTACAGCAAAGGGCTTATGCCCCATAAAGCTTTCATCTCTGTCTTGCGGCCCTGAGCCTGATATTAAAATAGCTGCAGCAAACGGGCCTTTGCCCTTAGGCAAGGTTAGCGTTCCCGCTAACTCAACGCCTGTTGCCTGGGTATTTTTGAATCTAACAGGCTTAGATTGATACGGCTGTTGGCCTGTTGGGTGTTGTGGTCGTTTAGGCACATGCTGACTACTTACAACGGCTAACTTGACAAATGTTAGCTGTCGACGAGGCTGGCCTTGCTGTACCCACTGACCTGAGAATTGACTAGCGGAGCCGGTAACAGTGCCCTTAAAGGTTACTTTTGCGGTAGGAATTAAAAAGGATATTTCGCCATTACTAAATGTCAGTGCAGAGATGGGTAAGCCAGTTACGCCTTCATCTGGTGAGTCAAGCACTGCTTTTGTTCCCATTTGATTAGACTCAATCCTAACGATTAAAGGATGACCTGATATTTCAGCTTGCCACTTTCCATTTAGCTCTGGGTAAATAGGATCTGCTTTAGGTTTACCCCGGGTAAAATTTAAGTCGAATGAACGGCCCTGGTTAAAGCGGCCTTGCCACTGCTGGGTTTGTTCATTCCACTCGCCGCTATAGCTAGCTGATATTTTTGGAATTTTAAAACTTAGCTGATTATCTTGAACACTGATATCACCAACCGCCATTTTTTTACCAGGCGCTTGGTCTATGCTATCAAGGCTTGCCTGCAAGTTACCTTCAACGTCACGTTCAACCGTTAACCAAAGTCTTAAGCTGGAGTTGGGTATTTGCAACTCGCCCATCCAGTCGCCAACGACATTATCAACAGCCGCAGAGGCATTAACTGTGTTTACTTGCTGTACTATTTTGTCTGCATAAGACGTGTTTGCTGTTGTTTCAGCACAACCAGTTAGTGAGCCAATAATTATCGTGGAAGCAAATATGGCAATACCCCATAAATAGCCGCTATAGTTTTTGCAATTCATGTTATTTCCTATGTATACGGTGTCGGTTCAGTTTTCTTCGTTGTTGTCTGTGTCTGATTTTTTCTCTGGAAAAAACACATCCTCAATTCTTTGTCCGAATAAAGTGGCCATGTCAAAGGCCAACTGTAAGGAAGGATCATGCTTTCCCCTTTCGACAGCATTTACCGCTTGCCGGGATACTCCGAGCTTGTCTGCGAGGGCTTGCTGCGACCAATCTCGCTCTGCACGCAATACCTTAATGCGATTATTCATTGTCTTTCCAAATAAGTAATTGCAAAATTAGTCCATGGCCGCCAAAAACCACTGGCATTACTAGGGCAAGATTCACCGATGGCAAAGAGAACTTCATCGCTAACATCCCGTATATAAAAGACGAAAAGCAAAGTATGCCAATCATCCATAAAAATGCCTCACCCGTTAATGCTTTCATATATTCATCAAGTGCTTTGTAGCGCGCTTTATAGGCAAAAAAGGCACATATCAAAGGTGTAACAGGCAATATTGTTACAACCACCTGTAGCCAGGTAGGCATATCTAACAACTCCAGGGAAAATGACTGCACCGCGATAAGCAGCAAAAAAACAACCATACTGCCGATAAAACGTTTCATGAACTTGGTCTCTTGCTCAGATTTATTCATACTATTCTCCTAAAAGTGGTTTCGTCACGATTGATAAAACCACAAGGTTTGTGACTTACAAACATTACACAATGTAAGGTATGTGCGACATAATGACACGGCAACATTACCATGTCAAGCAAGCCTGACATAACTGGCGTGTATTAAATATTTTGTGTGTCTAAATATGGGTAAGCGTCCGGCAATCACATTATTCGACGGGTCGGCCCGCACTTAAACACGGGTTAATAGCGCTTCCATTTTAGGTTTTATTGGAGTTTGTTCTGAACCAATTCAGGATTTCTCTATACGCTTCTGATTTATCTGAAAATACATGCTTCTCGCCCTCAAAAAGAGTAACTTTATGAGGGTGGTTTAACTCAACCAATTTTTCCGCGAATTGCCGTGTATTACTAACATGTACCCGGTCATCTTCATCGCCATGATGTAACAAAATTGGCATGTCTTTAGGCAACTTTTCAACCCAGTACATGACTGAGCGTTTTTTTAATTCAGTAAATTTTTCGCTTTGATAGTTTGGAATGAGTGCTTCATATACAGCTTCCATTTCAGGTCTATTTTCTAAGTCTAGAATTAAATTTGTGTTGCCAGCATGCACGGCCATCGCCTTAATATCCGTTCTCTCTCGCGCTACCATATAACTCATCATTCCTCCTCTGCTGACGCCATACATAAAAATATTGTTGATATCAGCATTCGGATGTTTTTTAACTAGATCAATGAGGACATGTACATCGTTTACGTCTTTACCACCAAACTCATCTATCCCATATTTTTCAGGCTCTGTTCGCATATGGCCCCGGTATTGAGATGCGATTACGAGAAAGCCGTCCAACGCCAATGGTGTTAGATTCTCCAATATACTGGGAAATACAAGTGCGCCAAATGTGCCGTTGCCACCTCGGTTGTATACAATGACAGGAAGTTTGGTGCCAGGTTTTACCTTTGGCATAATGAGTACACCCTGCACTTCGATGCCATCAACATTATATTTTATTATGTTGCATTTTAATTTTTCGACAGTGTTGATATAACTGTCTTCTGAAAACTTTCTTTTGAAAAGAAAGTTCGGTATCAAAGGGTTTCTCTTTCCTATCTTATCAATAAATTCATCATACGACTCAAATGGTGAGCAACCATGACTCAATTGTATTGCAGAGTTTCCTGACGCAAAGGAATTTGCAGAGCTCATTAATAAACACATGAAAATTATAAACATTTCTTTCATTTTAACATCCGTCATTTCAATACCTTAACCACCCAAAGCGTTAGCGTCCGATGGCTTTGAGGCGTTGCTTTTATATTTTTTCGTTTAACTTTTTGATTTAAGTTCTTTCAGCCGTTTGTAAAGCGACGAAGAATTTACCAACATCAAAATAAGCTCGATTCTGTTTCATTACATTTCCCATTTTACGTCGTCTCTTTATTGATATTCAGTAGTACCTTTTTAAGGGTGTTTTCTGCATTCCACGATACCGTCTTCGTCCTGCTACAACATATTTCAGAACACTAGCAACATCACACGGACCACTTCATTTCATTAACAACTGCAAACGCAATATCAAATTTTAAATCATTGAAATAATTTAATAAAAAATATACTTTGCGCATTTTGGTGTCCAGTCGGTCACATTAAATGTCCTACAGCGTCCGTAAACTTAACAACGGACACAGCATAAGTTACCGCATACGCTGCCTTACTTTTCGTGCGTGCAGAACAGCCGGCGCGATAACCAAAACTGCAATAGTGACTAATACAAATGGATAGAGTTTTTCAAACAACACTAATTGAAGCAATGCAACAGCGTCAGCATTATTGACGTGTTCTGCTATAGCAATAGGGCCTATTGCTGCTTCCTTAGCAATCGAAAAACCGTTGCTCCATGCGCCCTGCCAACCGAGTGAGGATAAAGAAGCATAGGCTTTGAAACCAACAGCAGAGGCTCCAAAGCTAATAATACCTAGAGCCACGGTTCCGACACTCAGAATGCCAAAACCAATGCCGCCTATTGTAACTATGCCAACAGATACAATGCCGATACTAATGGGCGCGATAGCGACACCACCCCATGCAAATAACACTCCGCGAGCAATAGGGCCACTTGCTATCCAGGCTACAGCGGGTTTATCACCTTGCTCGGACATGCCAAACTGGAAATGAAAAAGAGGTAAGCCACATAAATTCAAGCGACTCTTATATTCTCGTCGCTTAGAATCTCTGTGCTGCGCTTCAGCTAAAAATGACTCAGGATGAAATAGCCTCTCCCGTACTCTGAGCGCTCGCATTTTGGCGAACATTCGTTTGGCTAAAAATAAGTACGTTAGCACAAAGGCCAGCACTGATAGCTGGCTTAAAAGTGCATAAATGCCGACATTTTCGGCTGCAGATAAAGCGAGTTTTTTAAGTGAAAACATACTTAAAACAAAAATAATGGCAAAAGAAATAAACTGCGTGACAGTCACTACAACAAGCTGGCGCTCTGCTTGAGTTCTGGATTGTTCCAGCGCAGCTTTCAAACCAAAAAAGGAACTTGCTAAGCCTGAAAATGTCGCTAGCAATGATAAAACGGTAGCGATGTTAAAAAATGAGCCGGCTTTTATACTTGCAGCGCCAAAACCTGCTGCTTTGGTTGGTGGTGAAATACCGCCAATGGCTACAAGTACTGCTGCAGTAAAAGCGACACCAGGCTTGCTGCGTTGCAGTGCATCTTCGACAAATGACGACATGGCTCTTTTTAGTAACTTACGACCGCGTGACAAACGTTGTTTAGCGGTGTCTACCGATAAATCAAGCTCTGCCGCAACTAACTCTACAGACAGTTGTTCCCGATAAAATAAAATTAATGGCTCCCGGTAAGTCGGGTCGATATTTTCTAACGCTTTCCACAATAACGTTTCGTGCTGTTGACGTATCACGACTTCATCCATTTCTTCAGTTTGAATATTGTCAAAATGGTGATCTTGCAGTTCTTCAGCCCCCGTTACCGGGTGGTTCGCTTGCCCCCGACAGTGATTACTAATCTTAAAACGCAAAATAGCGCATAGCCATGCTTTCAGTTTCTCAGGTTCACGCAGCGTATCTAACTTTCTCCAGGCTTCGACAAAAGCCTCCTGTGCAATATCTTCGCTTTGTTTAAGATCACCAATGGATGAATAAGCTACTGAACACAGCAGATTCTGATACCGGGAAACGATTTGGCAAAATGCCTCGCGATTGCCACCCAGAGAAAAATTCACTAAGTTTAAATCAGTTGCGCCTGCTAATTTATTGCGTTTTCCAAACATAATTTGCTTCAACATAATGCTGTTTTAACCAGGTAGCTATAGCCACCGAAAAGGCGACAAAATTTATCGTTTATGGTGCTTAATACCAATAAAAAAAATCAAAAAGCTAAGATTCGTTAATCTCAGTTATTATTCGATACAATTTTAACGATGCGGTTATATACAATCTCGGATAGCGCCCAGGTGTCGCCATCAAAATTAGTTGTATTTACAAACTGCACCACCACCGTATCTATTTCTTTATGGTATTTGGCGATACTCTGATAGCCCGGGATAAGGCCAGTATGCTCATATTTGTATAAATTGGTATAAAGCTGCTGCTCCCCATTGTTAAACACACTGCCCTCGTTTAATGCCCTTAGAAAAACCCCCACATCCTCTGCAGAAGCTATCATGGACTCATTTTCCATTTTAAGATCATGCTCTACACCAACATAATAGCCACTCATCACCAGTTCTTTATCCACATCCTGAATTGAACGAAAGGTATGCTTAAGTCCCAAAGGAACTAAGATCTCATCTTTGATGAACTGAAAGTGGTCATACCCTAAGACTTTTTCCATAATCTTGCTAATTAGCAGGTAGTTAGAATTCGAATAATCATACTTTTCGTCGGGTTTGAATTTAGCGGTTAAATCCAAGACTAATGCGAGGGCCTGTTCAGCGTTAGCCGGTGGATTTTTCCAATAATCTTTTACATCTGTGAAGTTAGGAATACCACTACGATGCTGTAGCAGCATTCTCAGGGTAATTTTGTCTGCGTACTGAATACGTGTCTTAAGCTCAGGTAAATAATGAGCTAACGTCTCATCAAGTGATAGCCGGCCAGCAGCGACTAATTTGCTGACCGCAACAGCGTCATATAACTTACTGATGCTGGCAATTTTAAATAGCGCCTGGCTATTCGCCGGCACTTTGAGTTCACGATTGTGCCATCCGGCAGCGTACGATCTGGCACGCTGTCCTTTTTTGTCAACATAGACAATAATGCCGTCAAACTCATGTGCTAAGGCAGAAGTCACCTCTTGCTGAACCGTATCAGGCAGCGGCGTAAACCAGGCAAACAATAATGCCCAGGGTACAAACACCAGTGATATTACAGAGCCTATTAATAAAGACACTTTGATTAGTCCTCGCAAATTATTATTCAAATCAACGCCTCCTCAACTGGCCACTGAAAAATCTCAATTTTAAAAATGACCTTTGTAAACGTTTACCATTCAGTGCTTTACCGATAAACGTAGAGCGAACGAAAAATTCATACAGCATCAACGATAATCCAACTGTGATCACGCAGATACTTGCCAATTTTACAGACCAATGAAGCGGAAGCTCTGCGAAGGCAATTTGTAACCAAATTACGATAGGGAGATGGATTAAATATAGCCAATATGATGCTTCCGCAAGATATTGGAGTTTTTTATCAGGCTTGTTTAAAAAACGCTCGCAAAGCCCCAGTACAATGGATACCAGAGACCACATCATTGCTGCATAAGTAATTACAAAGCCAAACTTTAGCAGGACATAATAATAATGGCCTTTTTCCATCTGATATTGCGAAAGCCAGCATGTAATGGCGATTGCAATTGCACAAATAAAAACTCTGCTTAGATTCAGCTGAATAAAAGCCTGTAGTAATGTCTGACGACCCTGCAACAGCCATCCAAAAGCAAAAAAGTACCCATAAAGTAATGTAACCGCAGCATCAGGTATCAGAGACTTATCCGGAGTGTCCACGCCCCAGGTTTGCATAAACCACAGTATGGTTGCAGCAGGTAATGCGAGAATAAACAACGAATAACGAGATTTGCATACGGCAGCAATTGTCAAATACAGCAGCGAGCTAACGCTTTTCTTCAGATTAGTGTTCAACCCGACAATGTATCGTGCAACAAGCACTATGAAAGAAATCAAAAGGAGATAGTATAGAAACCATAAATGCGTGCCGACGAACAGATCTTTGGGGATCGCCGTTAAGGTTGCGATAGCTGAGTCTAAGGCGTTTTTAACATTGACCTCTCCTTGCATGCTTTGAGCGCCCATTTGCCAACCTGATACCAACAATGGGCGAAGCACAAACCAACCAAGACAAAATGGCATGGCCAGCCTTAATAAACGGGATTTAATAAACTCATATCCACCTCGCCGGTTACAACTCATGCGGCTAAAATAGCCTGCCAGTAGAAAAAAAAGTTCCAATCTAAACGAGTGACTGACTAGTACCAATAGTGTCACTGTGCTGCTCGTTGATATATCCATTACTGCCCAGCCAATAAACATTGGCATAAATGACAAACTTGCATGAAATACAATACCGAGAAGTAGTGCCAGCGCGCGCGCAGCAACCAGATATTGCAGTCTGTCACTATTTTCTAATGGCTTATTCATTGATTTAATATATCCAGCTTATCAGCAATTTAATGGTTCTCTTTTGCATACCTAACAGGCCTGTTTGCTTTGGTTAATAGAAACTGACTTCACGCAACTCGAAGTCAAATCCGGCCGGCTGAAGACTGTAGGCAATAACGCTTAAACTATTTAGCGTGGCGGTATTTAACGCGGTTTGTTCTGACCAGCCTCTTTTCATTGAGGCAAAAGCGACTTTTACTTCATGAAACTCACCATCAGACGTTACGACGACAGGCGCCGAATGAAAATCAAAGTTAGTGATTTCATTGCTATTTGCCGACAACGTAAGGTTTCCCTTATTGAGTTTAACCAGCAAACGGACGCCCTGATATTGGCTGGCATCGTAATTGATGCCTACAGCAGCAAGTGGCAACACTGAGCTAGCCCAACCCGGCTGTCCTCTTGGAGGCACAATGTCACCTTTTACCCGGATAATCCCGTCAGAAACCATCTGCTGGACAGTGGTATTGCCCCCGGCTACGGTGTCATTTATAAACTGCCGGGGCTGACTTAACCTGTTGTTTATTTCATCACTAAAATCGTCTACCAGGGGTGTTAAGTTATTGGCCGTTGCCGCGCTGGCAAATGCCAGCAGCGACACTAACATCAGGCTGCGTGTTGTTCCCAAAAATACATTACTTAAAATATTCATTATCTGCTTTCTCAATTAAATTAATTTATGTCACTATTAGCCGAAGCAAAAGAAGCTCTGCTTTAGCTTGCCAATTACTAGTGGTTAAACTTAGGGAAAAGGTGACAGAAAAGTAGAAATTTTTTATCGCAGGCCGTTTTAACCTTGGTAGTGATTAACTCATTTCAGGCGCTGCCTGTGCAAGATAGCTTTGTCGGCCGTAGCAAAAGCGCACATACAAGAGGCAGTGACAGAAGCTGGAGTCAGAGCCGATATGTGTTATACACATCAATGCTCAGTGGGAGGTAAAAGGGCTTTTAGGCCATTGTACCAAGCTAAAAAAGCAACCGTGCCATGAGTTTCATTTTCAAAGTACAGTTGTTGCGATATACCATTAGTATTACCAGTTACAGATGAGGCAAAAGTAGTACCCAATTTATAATTAGTTAATCCGACTTCTCCTAGATGAGAATTGTTTGCAAAAGCAAAAAATACACCAAAACCAGGCTTTACATCTTTATTACTAGCGTTAAATGCACGATTTAGATAGTCATTATCCCATACAGATGTTGGGTCTATGATTAGGTAATCTGTAAATATTGATGGTGACTTTAGAAGAGTATTTGCTGCAAACAAACCGCCAAACGACTCACCAACCAACACCCGTTTTTTAGACGTCCTGTATTTGGTATCAATGGCGGGTATCAGCTCTTGTTCAAGGAACGTGGCGAACTGGTGAGCATTACCTGTTTATTCAAATGTGTCTAAAACACGGCCTTTAAACTTCCACTGTTTCAACGATGAAGGCGTTAAGTCTCGTGATCTATTTGTGTTCGGTATGGAAATGACGATTGATTCTTGAACCTGCCTTCCGAGCGTTTCTGTACTCAAGGATTCTAGTACACCGACAAATCCCTTGAATCTATGTGTATCGCCGTCAAGAAGATAAATAACAGGATAGGTATTTTCACTTGCTTCGTACGAGGGAGGTAAATAAACCATATAAGGCCTATTTTCACCCATGACCTTTGATTCTAACGATGTAGAAGTCCCTAGAAAAATCGAGTTTTCTGCATATGCCGTTAAAGAAAAGTTCAAAGCCAATAACAATATCATTAATTTTTTCATACACCCCCCTTCTAAAAACTTTCTTTTTAAAATAAAGTTTGGTATCAAAGGATTTATCACCCCTATCTTTTCAATAAAGTTAGACTTCATGATAGTGATTATTTTTTCCTAATATTACTTAATTTATTTTCGTTACCTTGCCACTTTTATAGATGAATATTATTACAGGCAAGAAATAAGTTTCTTCTCACGCTTGCAACGGAATGTAACATTGTGTAACAAGCGCCAGTTTCCCTTCGGTAATACACCCTGTGTTGATAAACGCATAGAGCCCACATGTCTATATGGATAAAAACTACGTTTGTAAATGGCACATTTCCAGGTAAAATTATTTATGAAGCCCCCTATTCATCCATTGAAATCCAAGTCGATATATCAACATAAACATACAAACCAATATTATAGGCGTAACTAATATGGGCACCGTGCGCATCGACTCAGGAAGTACGTGATTGTTTCCAAGAAAAAAAACGGTGGTCGCAATCAGCATGGCTGAACACATGCGAGTAAGATGACGCTTTAGCCTTGTAGAAATAGTTGGTCTGACAGTTCTAACGAATGTAACATCACCAATTAAGAGCAGTAGCCCCCAGCCACCTATAAATGCGTAGGCCTCATAAGGTGGCTCAGTAGCGGGATAGGCCCAGAAAAATTTAACGCCTAAGTAAGACAACAAGAAACAGCCTAAGGTTAATAAAAGGATATAAACCAGCCCAATCTTATCGAGAATTGTGATGTCCTGCCCTCTATTTCTAACCGCTATAAAGCCAGTAAATACTAAGTAAAGCGCTAAGGCTGAAAGCAGAAATGTAAATTGTAAATTTCGGGAATAAGATAGATAAAATCCGCTTAAACATAACAGGGTTATTGACCCGGAAAAAATAATTCCGCTTTGCTTATGAATCGTAGTTCCCTTTTTGGAAAACATCGCAATAAACCCTAAGGCTACAGCGATACATCCAACAAAGAAGTGAAGTTTAGCCACTATGCTCATGATGAAGATACTTTCACTTGACGTTGCGTTTTAGCTAGTAAAGTAATACCTATCCACACAAACCAAACAATTTGCGTCAATCCAAACACATCCTTGAATTCCGGGATGGCTTGGTAAACTGTCAAAATACCCAGTAAGCCAACCATGATCCCAAACAGGCTCAAACTTTTGGATAGTTGCTGATGCCGCAGTCCGCAAGTACTTAGTAGCAACACCCACAATCCCCCAACCAATTCGATACCGCCACCAAGCGCATCGACGATAGTGGCGTAAACATAGAATACCGTCTGAGCATTTTGCGGGTTATCGGAATACACTTTAATCATGGTACTCATACCTACAAGGGCAATCATTCCCGAGCACATCATCAATACGACCCAAATTAATCCAAATGCACTGGCAGTTTTAACTAGGTGAGCAGATGCCGTTGCTAATCTTCGATGGATAGCTTGCACAGCAATCAGTAACATACATCCGAAAATGAGATAACCGCTAATATAGGCAACACTGATAATGGCTTGATTTGTAACGATGTATGCAATTTTTTCAATTAAAATATCCGTTTGCGGGATGCTTAACACCACACCAAATATCACAAACATGCATACGTAACATAAAGGCATAATAAACGCCGCTATTGCTCCCCATCGTTGTAGATATGTATTGTGTTCGTTGTAAATTTCAGTTCCAGAAAGCATCTTTTTCCCCATAGTGGATGGTGTAAGTTAAAGAACTTTTAGATATTAACGTTACGGCGAACATATATTGTCTTATCCATAAAGGGAGGACACTTTGCTTCTAGATTTGCATGCAGTAGAACGGTTAGAGAACAATCAAAAGAGAGCTTAATAACCACTAACTGCGTCCTTTATAATTAGCGCAGACAGATAGCTCGAGAGTTGTGTTACTGTAGGAGGATGGATAACTTGTTTAATAATGCAATGCTGGATATATTTTTTTCGTCAACAGCTTTCGCTATCGCGAGCTTTTCATTGTTCCTGGTCCCGACTAGTCAGTCCAAAAGTCCTCTAGTCTTTGTCTTAGTATGTTTACTCTTTTTTTCTCTTGGCCCCATTGTTTTTAAAATAATGCCAGCTCTGATTCAACTTTACGTAAGTTTAATCCCTGCGGTATTTTTTCTTTTTTTACCTTCACTATGGTTTTACCACGAGGCCACCATTTCGCCCACCCCGTGGGAATGGCAAAAGTCGATGTTGACGCATTTCACACCGCTTCCTTTTATGCTGTTGCTCGGTATGGCGTTGTTTTTCTTGCCTGACCAAGACTTCACGCAGATGTTTTTTTCATCTAAAGGTGTCTCCACTTTATGGTTAGAAGCCCTATCAATTTTGTTTTTTATTGTCGTGCTGGGTTGGGGTATTCTTAGTTGCTATTATGTAGCAAGCATAATGAACAGGACTATAAAATATAGAACACGCATAAGAGCAATGTATGCAGATGAAACCGGACGCAGTTTACACTGGCTCGGCCTTACTTTAGTTCTCATTATCTTCACTTGGCTATATGCACTGGTCGTGCTGACCATTGATGATAAACTACAGGGTTTTGGGGTTTCAGACACTGGAGTATTAATACTGCTAACGGCTATTGTTTGGTTAATTGCCTTAAACGGAGTAAAGCAAAGACCTGGGTTTGAAGATACGCACCTGCAAAGTGCAGCGAGTAGTGATGAAATCAACAAAAAGTCTTATGAACGCTCCGCATTAAATGACGATGATTTACAGCGGATCTCCATCAAACTCACAGCAGCGTTAAGTAGCGACAAAGTGCATCTAAGTCCTGAATTGAACCTACTTACACTTTCTAAACACGTGAGGGAGCCTTCGCAATATGTATCACAAACCTTATCCCAAAATTTGAATACAACCTTCTTCGATTTCATTAATAAAGCTCGTATCGACGAAGCAAAGCAAATTCTAATTAAAACAAACGATACAGTGTTCGATATAGCATATGCTACAGGATTTAATTCGCGCTCCTCTTTTTACAAAGCATTTCGGCAATATACAAATCAAACCCCTAATGAATTTAGAAAAGCCATTAGCAAACCGTGATATACGTCTTGATAACGCAGGTTCAATTAAAACCACAATCTTAACATTATAATTTTATTGACAATATCGTTATATATAAATCTGTATAAATATTCAGGCATTCAACAAACCTCAAACTTTCCGATTGGCTCCGTGCAAACGTTTCAAAGCTATTTTTAGTCCTCGCTTCTATGCGAAGACGAATGTCAGCTTAGAAACAGGCACTATTGAATAAATTTTTTAGGAGGAGTTTCCCATGTATCAAATCGGCATATTATTCAGTTTAACGTTAGCCTCAAGCCTTGTTTTCGCGCAAGAGCTCAGTAAAGTTCACGAGCACAGAATTGCAAGTAAAAGTGAAAGACTATTTGATTACGATATGAGCATTAGCGATGGCGAATCTATCGTCCACTTATCGGTTATATCCAATGACGATTTTAGTAAAACAATTACAGTTAGATCTAGCGACAACGAGGTTTTTTTAAGAGAGATTGAAAAGATTATTTCAAATGGCGGAGATAGCTTAAGTAAAAACTCATGTGATTTTTTGAAAGCCAAAATACCCGAAAATTCAGAGTTTACTATTGGCTCAACAGGTAACAGGATGTATCACTTTACGCCGGTTCCCGGTGATGGTGATGATAAAAAGATCTATCGCTTATTAGATGCAGTGGCTGAAGTATCTAAAGATTCTGGTGAAATTATTTCATTAGAAATGACTAACCGACAAGTAATCAATCCAGCATTTTCAACTAAAATCGACGAGTTTATATATTCAGCCAAATGCATGCCGATAAGCGAGGGACATTCTGCTCTTAAAGAACTGAAAATTTCAGTTAATGGTTCCGCTTTCTTAGTGCCTTTTAACGAGTTAGTTGTGCAAAAGTACTCTAATTACCGGTCTTCCAAATAACTTTGAGAGGGTATTACCCGTTGCGCATTGAAAAACGGCAACATTATTAAAAAAATGGATATGTTTGACTACGTGACAATGAAAAAAAAATTAGGCGAGGCTCTGAAATCGCCACCTGCTTAACTTAAATGTACTAGCTCAGACTACATCTGACAGTTACCAGTTTGTCACGGTGTCTGTCAGATCTAGTCTGAGCTAGTACAGATTATTAGATCACGAATGAAGCACGTCTTCAAATCCTAGAGATTATAGATATGAGTAAAGATAAGCGAACCTTAAAGAACATTTTACGAGTTCCTCAAGCTTTTCATTCTCTGCAAAATTGCAATAACATCTTCCCTAGTTCGGATCCCCGTTTCAACTTCCCCGTGAGCTTTCGCAAATTCTAATTCGTTAATTACATCTGCAAGAAAATTGGTTTTAACACTACTGCTATCTTTAATCCCAAAGTGAATTGATGCTACCTTGGAAAACTCTAATGACAAGTTTAAGTGTTCCTTTGCATCAATAAAACCTCCATCTCTTAATTCGTTAGCCATGGAAACCCGCTCTTTTTCTGTCATGTTTTCTACATCATAACGTTTAGCAATACTTATCTCGCCACTGACTATTTTTTGTGCATTTTGACTCAATAAAACAGTTTCTCCTTTTTTCATAGGCGCCTGTTGACCAGGCTGCAGTGGTTGACTACTTAAATCAGCCGATTTGAATTGATTGTATTTATTTGAAACTGTGTTGCCTGTATGGTTAATAAGAATCATTTTTAAGGCCGCCTTATTATTTCGTTATTCAAACTTTTTAATGGGGTTGCGTTTATCACAGCTCTACTTATTTTAAAATAACACCACTAATACAAAACCTGAATTCAAATAAAATGAATATATAAACTTTATTAAACAAAACTCAACCAGCATTTGGTTAGATTAAAATAAAATTGAATTGGAACAGCTAAACCCAACTACAACCTGTCATTCAAATGCTGCAATACAGCTTATCGGTAACGAAAAGGAAAATTGGCAGCCATGCGGGGCGGTATTATTCACGGTTAATTGACCGTCATGGGCTTCTGCAATTCGTTTGCATAGAAACAAGGCCAGACCAACGCCGTCAGTTGAACGGTGGTTAATGTCTTCTGCATGAAAGAACGGAGTAAATACTTTTTCCAGCATGTCTGTTGGTATGCCCGGCCCATGATCTGTCACCGATATCAGCAGTGATGGCTCCGTTATGGTAACCGAAAGCTTTACCTTTTCTTCGCTTGTTGCATGGTCGATGGCATTTTGGATTAAGTTACGTAAAACAAATTTTATTCTGCCGACATCAACCCTGAGCGCTACCTCAGGTAATGCCGATGTGATTTCAACACGTTCTGATAACCGGGTCTCGCTTAGCACATCATCAACCAAGGTTGGTAAGTAGTACGTGGCGATGTTTAATACTCTTGAACCTTGTTGTAGCCGCTCTCCTTCGAGGAGTTGGCCAATAAGGTCATTCATATAATTAATATCGCTGGTCAAATCTGCTGTAATCTCATTTTGCTGCAGCAATGCTAAAGAGACTTTCATTCTGCCTAATGGGGTTCTGAGTTCATGACTGATGGCCATAAGCATTTCGTTTTTAGACTGAAACAGTTTTTGCAGATCAGCGGCCATTTTATTTAAGCTTGTGGTCAATCTGGCTAACTCCGTTTTCGGATGAACCGTAATTCTATAAGCTAAATCTCCCTCGCTAATCCTTTTAGCACTTTCTATCGCCTGACCAATCGGATTGAGTAGCCTTTTCAGCACATAATAGCTAGCCATAAGGACTAAAATAGCGACTATCCAGGGCCACAAAATCAACCATTCCGGGTACACGATAAGGTTGGCTATCTTCGATGTCACAACGACACTGGTGTCATCAAAGCTGGCGTATAAAAAATATTTTGAGCCGACCTTACTAAAGAATAAATTTCCTATTGGCTGTGCTGCAGCAGTTAAAGCAGAGAATTCCGGAAAATTATCGGCTGTTGAATAAAGCTGTGTGCCGCGTTTAACCATAATGCTGACACGATTATTCCTGGCATCCGCTTTTAATTTTTCTTTATCAAGCGGGTTTTCGGCAATCTGTTGCAGCATCTCATACAGCTGCGTTTGTCGTTCGCTGATAAATATTTTTGCCCGTTGTTCTGTGATGGCAAAGCTACCTAAGGCAATACAAATTGAAATGATGATCGTAGTCACCGCAAACAGGATTAAAAGTCGGCTAAACAGGCCCAAATGTGGAATTTTCATGCCGATTTACCAATGAAGGTGTAACCTACATTTCTAAGTGTTTTTATAAACTTAACGTGTTTGGGGTCGTCGCCGAGTTTTTGCCGCAAGCGGCTCATAAGAATATCAATAGACCGGCTATAAATTTCAGCATCAATGCCTTTTAGTTCGTTCAGCAGTTGATCACGACTAAACACTTCTCCAGGGTGGCTTGCTAATAAATGCAATAATTTAAATTCCATGCCGGTCAGGCCTATATCTTCACCCTTCAGTGTTGCCTGATGGTTACTGGTTGAAATCTGCAACTCACCAAAACTTAAAGACGGTGACACCTTGCCAACTAATGTTTGACGACGTACCAATACCTGAACTCTTGCCACCAGTTCTCTCGGTTCGAATGGTTTCGCCAGATAATCATCGGCCCCTAGCTCCAAGCCCAGAACTTTATCTGACAGTTCGCCGCGCGCCGTTAGCATAATAATTGGAATGCTATTGGTAAGCCGGATTTGCTTACATAAGGTGAAGCCATCGGTTTGTGGCATCATCACATCTAGTAATAAGACATCAGGTTGCGCTAACGTGAGCTCACTCAACCCCTCTGTCGCTGAATTGGCAATAATAAGTTGCAGATCATGCTGCGCAAAATAGGCCTCAAGGCGGGCACAAAGAGACTTATCGTCGTCAATTATCAATACTTTTATTGTCATAATGTCACCACACTGATAGAGGACAGATCTAAGCCTATCGCAATAAAAAAATTACAAATAGCATGATAGTGATTATTTTTTTCATAACATCAGCTCCTTCATCTTCGGGTTCCTGCGACGTGCAGTGCAGACTATTATTACAGGCAAAAAATAAGTTTCATCTCTGGCTGGCAACGGAATGTAACATTGCGTAACAGGCGTCAATTTTCCTGCCAAACCCGCCATCTGGTCTTGCTGATCTATTGACAACCACAGCGATGTTACACTCCGTTACATAGCGTTACCTCTAGGCAACCATCCCCACTGCATCTTTTCCTATCCTGTGCGGCATCAAATACATGTGCGGTGCACAAACAAAGGTGACATAAAATGCAAAAAATGAAAAATAGTACTCTGGTGGGGATATTGCTTTTGCTGCAAATGGCTGGCGGCATATATCTCAATTTTAGTTTTCTGGCCATTTTTAAGTCAGATATCTTTACGGTAGATGTATCCAATTTAACGCTCGCTCTTGGCGGTGCCACGCTGATTGCCTTATTACTTAGCTTTATTAACGTGATGGTCGGCAGCATTTCTGCACAGAAATATTATCAACGCCATCCTGTGCTTTGCTTACTGCTGATTATGTTTGCCGCGCTGGGGTTAATTTCAACCGGGTTTGAATATGGCAACCTGGCTAACTATACCGCCTTTATCAGTGACATTCGCCTACGTGGTGTCCAGGAACTCAGCGGGACGCTTGAGTTTATCAGGCTGCAAATTGTCTCTGAAAGAAATGAGTCACATCACCTGGCGCTGTTTTTTTCGAGCCTGAGTTTACTGTTTTTTTATATTTTACTGTATCGGGCGACGCAAATCGCCAGGTTAATCCTCGCTTTCGCCATCGCGGCCTGTCTGCTGCAGCTGATTGCATTAGGTAATACCTTTTTTCAAGGGCAAGTAATAATGGCAATTCAATTACCTTTGGTGGTTACACAACTGGTAATGCCTATCTATTTTATTGTTTTCGGTTTTCGCTCTAAAGCAGAAAGTCTGCCATGCCCTGGCGGTGATACTCAAGCGCAAGACAAAGTCCAGGGAGCATAACCATGTTACTTGCATTATTAGTGCTGCATATCGCTGCAGGAACGGTTGGAATTTTGGCTGGTTTCGCTGCCATTTTGCTTAAAAAAGGCCAGCAGTTACATAAACGTATAGGCTGGACATTTCTACTTTCTATGTTTGTTTTGGGCACAAGCGGCATCATTATAGCGATTGCTAAAAATATTCCATTATCAATGCTTAACGGGGGCTTAGTCTGTTATTTGGTACTGAGTTCTTTTATTACGATAAGAGCTAAAACGAGTTCTAAGTCAATTGTCAATCGACCGCTTTTTGGCTTTGGTCTCGCTCTTGTTGCAGGTTATTCATATTATTTTTATGTAGCTCTAAAAAGTAGTCCTGAGCAAATAGGTGGGTTTGGCCCAGGCGCTTTTGCAGTATTTGGTTTAATTACCTTTTATGCCTTGTCCGAAGACGTTTATTTTATGCTCTGCAACAAAACGTCACGCAAAGCTCTACTAATCAGGCATCTGTGGCGTATGTTGTTTCCCCTGTTTATGGCAACAGCAGCGGTGTTTTTGGGGCAGGCTAAACTGTTTCCTGCCATGCTGGCACAAAATGGCACGCTTTTTATCCCGGTCGTTTTTGTATTATTGAGTCTGCTTTACTGGATCGTAAAAGTCAGTTTTCAAAAGAAGTGGGCTTCTGTTGAGCAATAGACCGTGTTGTCAGTTCGCTAAGAATGGTTTAACCAATATTGATTAACAGTGCTGCTGTTACTTTTTGCATACTGAAATGAGGATAAAAATGAAATCTAAGTACTTTAAAATACGCCATTTGCTCGCAGTGTTGGGGATTGGTTTTATTGTAATATCATCCGGGTTAAGCCGGCATGAAGGCAGCAACATAAATGACGTTAACCTGGAAATACTTCATATTTCATTCGCTTCCGTGGTTGAATTTAAAGTAACTCAAGTCGGAAAAGCCATTGAGATATATCTTAGAATAGTGAGATAAATAGTTTTTCACTGACCAAATGCTCCCTCGACATGGGAAGCGAGTGGTTCGAGTCCACCAGGACGCACCAAAAAATTCAAACAAAAACGCCGCTCAGCTTATTAAGCTGAACGGCGTTTTTGTTTCTGCTTATACCAAGCCGATACAATCTATCGGGCAAACGGCAATGCAGGTAGGCTTATCGTAATAGCCAATACACTCGGTACACAGCTGTGGGTCAACCTGAAAATGTTTGGTGCCCATACTGATGGCGTCATTCGGGCATTCCGGCACGCACATATCACAGTTAATACAGCTGACTTCAATTACGGCGGGCATGCTATTGCACCACCTCAGCTGCAGCATTAATGGCTAGGTCACTGCCGGCTGTTACCACTGCAGGCAGCTGCTTTAACAGCATGGCAAAGCTAAGATTGTGCTGCGCAGGTAACTTTACCTTAAGCTGATAGCAAGCGCCGGGCGCCAGTACAATGGCGTTGTCCTGCTTGTCGCGCAGTGCTTGCAGGGTAAAGCTTTGGTTACCCTCTGGCGTCATCAGTACCAGGCTATCACCAACGGCAAACTGGTTTTTTACCTCCAGCAGGGCAAAGCCTTCGCTGTCCTGCCCGCTAATAAACTCGCCAACCAAGAGTTGCTCGCCAGCACTGTGGCTGGTGGCGTAGTTCTGGGTGTCCTGCGGTTTATGCCGGCGCAAAAAACCTTCGGTAAAACCGCGGTTTGCCATGCCGTTAAGCTCAGTTAGTAACTGTGGGTCAAACGCTTTACCGGCAACCGCATCATCAATAGCCTGGCGGTACACCTGAGCGGTGCGTGCTGCGTAATAAGGCGATTTAGTACGGCCTTCTATTTTAAGGGAATGCACCCCCATCGCAGTCAGCGCCGGCACATGCTCTATAGCCCGTAAATCTTTGGAGTTCAGAATATAAGTGCCATGCAAATCTTCATCAATGGCCATCAGCTCACCGGGGCGGCCCTGCTCTTCCAATAGCGCAGGGGTGCTTATTGGTTTGAACTGCCCTACTTCATCTTCCACAGCGGCATGTACCTGATAAGGCCAGCGGCAACTGTTAGTACAGGCACCCTGATTCGGGTCGCGTTTATTAATATAACCCGATAACAAACAGCGGCCGGAATACGCCATACAGAGCGCACCGTGCACAAAGACTTCCAGTTCCATCTGGGGTACTTCGCGGCGAATGTCCGCTATTTCTTCCACCGCCAGCTCGCGTGATAAAATTACCCGCTCAATGCCCTGTGCCTGCCAGAATTTTACAGCGGCCCAGTTTACCGTATTAGCCTGTACCGACAGGTGCAGCGGCATTTGTGGAAAATGTTGTTTTAGCAAATAAACCACACCAGGGTCGGATACAATAAGTGCATCAGGCTTTAACGCCACAACCGGCGCCATATCGTCAATAAAGCTTTTTAACTTGCTGTTATGCGGCGCAATATTAACCACTACATACAACTTTTTACCCAGCGCATGCGCTTCACTGATGCCAGTGGCAAGCGCGGCTAAATCAAACTCGTTGTTGCGCACGCGCAGGCTGTAGCGTGGTTGACCGGCATACACCGCATCGGCACCATAGGCAAACGCCAGGCGCAGAGCTTTTAAGCTGCCCGCAGGGCAAAGGAGTTCAGGAATGGCCATGTATTTCTCCGTCGCTAATAAAAGGCGGGTATTTTAGCGGCCGCAGCGAAGCCTGCTTTGATCTGCCGCAACACACCGCAACACTACACTACTTTTGAATAGCGCTGCTGGCCCTGAGTTAAATAGCCATCAAAACAGGCGCAGATACTACGTACCCAAAGCCGGCCACTGCCGGTGACTTTAATGCGCCCGGCGTATACCTCTACCAAGCCGTCTTCCATAAAAGGGGTAAGGCGTTCCAACGCCTCACTAAAGTACTGCCAAAAGCCGTTAATGCGCCACTTTTGGCTGAATGCCTCAACATCAAGCTCGAAGTGGCAGATTAACTGGCTTATCAGTGCTGCGCGCAATTTGTCGTCAGCGTTTAAGCTAAAACCACGCTCTACTGGCAACTGCCCGGTGTTAACAGCTGCATTTATAGCCGCATAGTAATCAGGTAAATCTTTGCAATTTTGCCACAATACACCGCTTACCTGACTAATGCTGGAAACTCCCAGGCCAATTAGCGCATCCTGTCCGGCTGTAGTATAGCCCTGAAAATTACGCTGCAGCTTGCCCGCCTGCTGGGCTTTGGCCAGCGCATCATCGGGCCTGGCAAAGTGGTCCATACCGATAAACTGATAACCGGCCGCCACAAAGCGGTTAATTGCCAACTGCATCAACGCCAACTTTGACGGCGCATCCGGTAGGCTGCTCTCAGCAATTTTGCGCTGCGCAGCGAAACGCTCCGGCAAATGGGCATAGCTGAACAGCGAAATGCGATCTGGATTCAGGCGGATAATTTCATCGACCGTCTCAGCGAAACTGGCTGGCTGTTGAAATGGCAGACCGTAGATTAAATCCAGATTGATTGAGCTGAAACCGAGCTCACGGCTAAGCTGCACCTGATGGCGGATCAAATCAGTATCCTGCACCCGGTTAATCGCAATTTGTACTTTTTCGTCTAAATCCTGCACCCCAAAGCTAACCCGGTTAAACCCCAGAGTGCGTAAGTGGCGTAATTTGTCATCACTGCAGCTGCGCGGATCTATTTCAATACTGATTTCCGCATCAGTATCAATAGTAAAGTTGTCGTGCAGCAAGGCCATTAGCCGGCTTAGCTGAACTTCGGTTAAAAAGGTGGGGGTACCGCCGCCTAAATGCAGCTGATTAATGCGTTTACTCTGCAGCATTGGTGCATACAGCGCCATTTCCTGCGCTAAGGCATCCAGGTATGTATCGGCTTTATGCTGATGACGGGTAACCAGCTTATTACAGCCGCAGTAGTAACAAAGCTTATGACAAAACGGGATATGTAAGTACAGGCTAAGCTCATTCGGGCTTTGCTTAATCGCGGCCTGGATTTGCGCCGGATCAAAGTTGCTGCTAAGTGCCAGTGCCGTCGGGTAAGAGGTGTAACGCGGGCCGTTAATATTGTACTTGCTGATTAACTTGGGGTCCCATTTAATACTTTGCATTGTTGCCTCTGTTATTGCTCTGTCATTGCTCAGCTATGTCAGCCCGCTTACTGGGGCCAGTATAAAAGCGAATGAAAAGTTTAAGCTTGATCTATCGCAGGCTTAGCGGTTTTTAGCACCGATTGCTGTTACGCTAACAAGTACAGCAAACCAGGTACAAGCGGCGGTAAACGCTTAGGTCCAATGCTGTCCAGCAGGTTTGCTGGTAATGGCCGCTGCTGTCAGCCGTACCCAGATGATCTGGATGTGGCCAGACCAGATGGTCGGCCGGGTTAACAGTATATGTCTACTGTCGGTGTGTTTTTAGCAATTGAATGTGTTAACCCGAGCTTAAACTTACGGCTAACACATGCTGCGCCCCGCGTCGTTTAACCAACTGTCCAGGCCATATCTTTCTATCGATTGCAATATGCGCTCAGGCCGGCCCCAGTCATCCCAGTCGATATCCGTCATCGGCAGGACCAGGCATTGCTGCGTGATGTTTTGCAGTAAATCTTTCGAGAAATCCAGTTCAGGCATATATTTAAACGTTTTACCTACAGCATTGTCGACAGCTTCTTTTTGCATAGTTCCATAACGCTCCTGCAGAGTTAGCCGATGCAGATACAAAAAACAAAAGTAAAATTTCGGGTGTAAGACTTTGGCAAGTTGCCACAATAACTCACCCTTAGTCGCAATAATCATGGTGCTCCATAAGGCATTGTTACTATACAGATGTCTTGCCTGCTGATTATCAGGCTTTTCTATAAATGCCAAAACCGGCTGTATCACTGCGTTACTGGCAAACTGACTACCTGACCCAACGACTGCAGGCTTAATCCAGCCAAAGTCGGTATTGGGCCAGCGAGCTTCGGCGCCCAGCAATATCAGATGCTCAGGATCAGCAGCGACATAGCCCAGCGCTGTTCTGGCCAGCGCCACAAAGTTTGCTTCAGGAAAAATAAAATGATCCGAGGGCAGAATGATCACACTGGCATCAGGATCCAATGCCAAAATATGGGCTAACGCCAGATAGACAGCGGCTGCAGTACCATTATGTTCAGGTTGATACAACACCGTTCCGGGGATAGTATCCACGTCCAGCTCTTCAAAATACATAGCCTGATCAGCTACTGATACCGTGACAATATGATCATTGCCGACAAGTTGCCGCGCCCTGTCCCAGGTATTTTCCAGCATGGAATGCTCGCCGGTAAAGCGGCAAAACTGTTTAGGCCGGTTGCTACCTAACCACTCGCTAATCGCCTCACGCATTCGTTCACCACGACCGCCAGCCAACACTATGGCCCAGGATTTACCGCGGGATTCAGGTTGGTAAACTCCATTATCAACCGTCATATTGCTGTTTACTGTTCCGAACTGAGTTTTGTTACCATTTTTGCTGGCTGTCATAATTGCTCCGGATAATCACTGAAAAATTGTCTGGGCAGGCTGAAATGCACACCTGATTCATTCATTTTAGGTAAAGCGCTAAGTGGAACAGTAAGCGGCCAGATAGCACACTGACTACCATTAATAATTGATTGTAATGGGGATGTGTAATCAGCAGCATCAGGCTAAGCCGGAATAGCCAGTAAGAAAAAGCCCTATCAAAGCCAGGGAAAATTAGCTTTAATGAATATAAAGACTACAATTATTTGCATTGAAGTATTTACACGCGATTAATATGCCTACAATGCCGGATACAGATGGGGAAGAGCTACAGGCCATTTTAAATACCATGACCGATGTGGTCATTATGGCTGATTATCACGGCACTGTGGTCCAGGTGAATCAAGCAGTTGAACCCATGTTCGGGTATCAACCTTCGCTGCTGATTGGCCAGAATATCTCGGTACTGATGCCAGAGGCGCATGCTAACGCCCATCAAAGTTATATGGCGCGTTATCTGCAGGCGGGCATACCCAGAATCATTGGCGTAGGTCGCGAGCTGGCAGCCAAACACAAAGACAGCCATTTATTCCCCATTCATATTTCGGTAAGCAAACTTGAACAGTACCCTTTTTTTATTGCAGTTATCCGCGATATGTCCGAGCTGGTTAAGTTAGAAAAAGAAGCGTTACTTATCAGCGAAATAGAGCGTAACCGAATTAGCAGAGAACTGCATGATGAACTGGGTCAGAACCTGTTAGGTTTGACCATGCAACTGCAGGTTATTACCAGACAGTTAACCGCAGCAGATTATCAGCTACAACTGCAGCTACAAAACCTCAGTAATGGGCTGGCACATAACGTCAACAATATCAGGGCCATTATTAGTGAACTTGCCACGGTTGAATTAGAAGAGCAGGGGTTGCAAAGTGCCTTAAACACTTTTGTTAAGCTCTGTAATAACTACAATAAAGCCAAGGTAACCTTAATCTGTGAAGGGCAAAGGCCAGCAGAAGATTATACGGTTACCATAAATTTGTACCGGATTGCCCGCGAAGCCATTTACAACGCCCTGAAACATGCCGATGCCAGTCAGATAGATGTCAGTCTGAAACAGCAAGACAACAGTATCGAACTCGTTATTCAGGATAATGGCAAAGGCTTACCGTCAGATTTGAACGTCCGGGACAGCAGGCTGATTAACAGCGGGCATGGCCTGCGCAATATTCATTTTCGTGCCCATGTAATAGGGGCTGAGCTGACAATCAGTTCCGCTGCGGCAACGGGTACCCGTATAGTGTGCCGCTATAATCAACCTGGCACCAAGTTAGCAGGAGCCAATGCATGAGCAACATTTTATTAATTGATGATCATCCGGTTTTTCGTTGTGGCCTGATCGCGCTTATTCAGGCCGAGCCTGATCTTAAGGTTTGTGGTGAAGCAGCAACAGTAGCCGACGGGTTGCGGCTGATCCAGCAGCTTAAGCCCGACATGCTGATATTGGACCTTGTGCTGGAACAAGGTGATGGTTTGCAATTGCTAAAACACTTGCGTGCTCAGGGCAGTACCCTGCCAATTCTGGTCATGTCGATGTACGATGAGCAGCTATTTGCCGAGCGGGTGATCAAAGCCGGCGCCAACGGCTACATTAACAAAGCCGATGCCATTAGCAATGTAATCGTCGCTATTCGCCGGGTGCTGCAGAAGCGGCTTTATCTGAGCGACACTATGACAGAAACCTTACTGCACAATCAATTTAACCAAAAGCCAAACCAGAGTGGTAACGGTGAAGATAAACTGTCTGACCGTGAACTTGAAGTTTATATGATGTTGGGTAAAGGCTACGCAACCAAACGAATCGCTGAAGAATTAAACCTGAGCAGCAAAACAGTCGACTCCCATAAAGAGCATATCAAGGAGAAGCTTGCCATTGCCGACAATACCAGCCTTATCCAGCATGCTGTGACCTGGCTGCTAACCAAATAGTAGCTATTTACTACGGCAATTATTGCTAGCTGTTTAGGTAGATCCCCTACCTCAGAAAATACCTTTCCCCTAAATCTCTCTGACCAGGCAACCGCTATGCTTTAGCCATTGCTAACCCTATGGAGAAAGCACATGAAAATTAAAAGCTGTATGAATCCGGATATCAGAAGTATTCACGCTGCAGAAACCTTGCAACAGGCCGCAAGAATAATGTGGGAAGCCGACTGTGGTGCCCTGCCGGTGTTAAATGATGATAAACAGGCAATAGGTATGATTACAGATCGTGATATCGCCATGGCTGGCTTTATTCAGGGCCTGCCATTAAGTGATATTCCGGTTAAAGATGTCATGTCTAAAACGCTGGTGAGTATTGGTCCGGAACAGGATCTGACCGAGGCTGAACACTTGATGCAGGCCAACCAGCTCAGGCGCTTGCCAGTTATCAATAGCAAAAAACAGCTGGTAGGCATCTTGTCGCTGAATGACATTGCCGCCGCATATAAACGGGACAGCGGTAAGCAGGTAAAAGCCATTGAAGTTGCCGATACGCTGGCCTCTATTTGTACCCACAGAACCCTGGCAAAAACCATGGCTGTGGCCTGAAACTTCCCCCTCAATAAGGAGATGAATGATGAGCTTAATACCAATCGGTGGACCGCTGGCACAATGGGACCCCTTTAACCAATTTGGCAGTTTGTATGAAAAATTTAATACATTGTTTAATGGCGGCAATGGTTTGCCGTTAGAAGCCCAATGGACACCTGCTATGGACATCGTTGAAAAGGAGCATGAAATAATGGTGCGTTTAGACACACCAGGCATGGAGCGCAAAGATCTGAAAGTTGAAGTTAACGATAATATGCTGGTGATTAGTGGTGAACGGAAGTATGAGCATAAAGATGAAAGAGACAATTATCATCGGCTGGAACGAGGTTATGGCAGTTTTATGCGTAGCTTCCGCTTACCCGACTATGTGGATCAAAACCATATAAAAGCTGAATGCAAAAACGGTCTGTTACAAATTCATCTGGCTAAAGTACCAGGCAAGAAAAAAGAACTGAAGAGCATTACCATAAACTAGTCCTGCCCATTGCAAGGAGAGTGTCATCGCGGCACTCTCCTGCTGTTTTTACCCTTTATATTTTTGATACCTCTGAATAGGTAAGCATACAACAGCTTTGATGTGTATCAAGTCGGGCATTGCTATGGCCTCTACACTGAACAAATAGTCTGACCACACTATTTAACAGAGGAACCCGGTATGAACACCGCCCCGCTTGACATGATACGGAACGGTGGTTCGAGTCCACGAGGACACACCAATAAATTCAAACAAAAACGCCGCTCAAGCTTAATAAGCTGAGCGGCGTTTTTGTTATAGCATATTTGCTTTATCTAGGCAGGTTAGATCTACCGGTAGCACATTTCCTGCAACTCAGCCTGTTTTGTCGCCAGATAAGCTGAGCTTTAGCTGCCGACTATAGGTTCTGCTGACTTTCAGTGATTTATCATTAACTAAAATAAGGTTGTACTCAGAATTCATTAGCGGCTCCAGCTTAGCTACGTGTGGCAAATTAACGATAGTTGATTTGTGGATTTGCACAAAGCCGTCTGGCAACACATCATTGATCAGGCTTTTTAAGCGGGCCCGCATCACAAAGGTGTCGTTTTGGGTGTGGACACACATATAGTCGCCGGCGGCATCTATCCATAAAATGTCAGCATAGGGGATCAGTTGCGCCGGGTGGTGCCCGTCCTGAATTACCAGCTTCTCCTGCTCAATCCGGTAGCCACTGCCAGGCTCACTTTGCTGGGCACTATTGCCATTTAGCAGAATATCCCGCACTTCCAGCATATGTTGTTTGTTGTCTGGTCTATCCAGACGCAATGATACTCTGGCGATAGCCTCTGCCAGACGCTCTTTTTTAACCGGCTTGAGCAAATAATCCAACGCCCGCACTTCAAATGCCTTCACCGCATATTGATGAAAAGCGGTAACAAAAATTACTGCCGGACAAGACTCTGGCTGTAGTTGCTTGATTAGTTCAAAGCCTGACTTGCCGGGCATTTCAATATCGAGGAAAATCAAATCCGGTATCGTTTTACTGATTAATACCATGGCTTCGTCAACACTGTGCGCATGGCCAACGATGTTTATCTGGGGAAAGGCAGCGAGCCGGATAGTCAGCCCCTCGATAGCACTGTATTCATCGTCTACCAGCAAGGTGTTCAGCTGCTTCATTTCAACCTCTCTGACAATTCCAGCGGAATTGACATATTTACCCATGCACCGCCGTTGTCATCATTGCCAAGCATGAAACAACTGGATCCGGGATAAATTAATTGCAGTCTGTCCTGACAATTTTTAATGCCAATGCCACGCGAGGCCGGCTCTGACAGGTTAAAACCAGTACCGGTATCGCTAACTCTGATATGTAACTGGCTATCATCACAACTAAAGTTAATAGTAATTGCAATGTGACTCTTTTGGCCGATACCGTGTTTTAACGCATTTTCAACCAGTGGCTGCAGCAACAACGATGGCATCAGGGCGGTATGGCAGGGTTTGTCAGCATGAATGCGTACATTCAGTTCACTTTGAAAGCGGCACTGCTCAATATCAAGGTACGTTTGCAGTAGTGCCATTTCCTCCTGTACTGTAATTTTTTCTAACGGGTCAGTGTATAAGCTGTAGCGCAGGAAATCACAGAGTTTTTCCAGCATAGCGACCGCATTGGCGTTATGTTGTTTAAGAATAAGAGTACAAATAGCATTAATGCTGTTAAACATAAAATGCGGGTTAAGCTGGTAGCGTAACATCTTCAACTGCGACTCTTTGGCCAGATGCAGTGCTTCAGCCGCTTTATGCTTTTGCTCAGCATTATCCAGGTAGATTTTTATACCATAATAACCTGCGGTCCAGGTTGCCAGCATGGTTAGCGACGCCGATGTCCAGGTGCCAAAATCAAACCAGGTCATCGGCTGCCACCAACTGCCATAAAACCATTGCAAGCTATGCCACTTAAACTGGGTCCACAGCAGTGACGCTGCCAGCAAACAGACAATATGCAAAGTGATGTTCACCCCGGCAGACTGTAACCTGAGACGCGAATAAACTGCTCTGAGAAGCAAGGTAATGAAAAATCCGCAGCAGGTATCCAGCAACAGGTGCGGAAGGTGAATGCTAAGTGGCTCCTGGCCTGGCATTTTAATCATCAGTTCGGTCAGCACAGCATAGGCTACCCAACCACAATACTGGCAAAGCCAGAACAACTGGGTTTTTGATTCGAGCTTTATCAATTTACTACCTTAGCGCTGAATATCGTGCCGGTCATAGGGTATACCAGGCACGATATCACCTTGATTACTGCCCGCAGTCAAGCACCTTTGTTGTTTGAGCAAGGCTGTTAACCAGCGCGATATCCGCCAGCGCCAGACTAAACTGCTGCTTTGTACTTAGCCGCATGGCTTCCTCTACAACTTGCGGTGCCTTGGCACCGTCGCAGGGCAGCGGCAGTGCTATAGTATGCCATTGGCCGCGCTCAAGGCTACTTAACAATGGTTGCAGCGATACCGAGCGCAAGCACTGCTTTTGCTGACACATCAGGGCTAAATTGACATCTGCAGAGGGTGTTTGATCAAGCCGGATGTTCATTTGCAAAAATTTACTGTCACCAAGCACAGTTAGTGGCTGTGTCGAAGTGTATCTCAGGCTTGCTGTTGCACTGGCACCCTCAGTTTGCCAGACAAATCTCCGGCCATCTTCCTGATAGGCTAAATTAACGGACTGCATCGATAAACTTTTACCATCGCCACTGACCGCAGAAGAGGTATTAACCGTTTTTGGCCCTGTTGTGCTGTCGGTTAGTGCCCAACTCAGGCCATCGGCCAGGTTTCTGACAAACAGTGGCAGCTGTTCGCCACTGTGTTGTGTTGGTACCGCCCGGGTCACTTCTGAAAGTTGCGCCAGCCTGGTGTTATCGGCATAAGTAAGGCCGTAGCCATAAGCAAACAACGGTTGGTACTGCGCATCGCTCACATTGAGCAGGTACTGATCATCGTATTTGGGCCAGGAAAAGCTCAGTTTACCGCTAAAATCATACTGAATATTGCCTTTGCTGTCGGTCAGTAACAGATCAGCAATGCCCTGCCCTTCCGAGCCCGGTAGCCAGGCCGCCACAAAGGCAGCAGAAGCATTTAGCTCTTTATTCACCCACAAAGGACGGCCGGTTAAAAATACTGTTACCACCGGAATATTCTGCTGTTTTAACTTTTGCAGCAGCGCTAAATCGTGCTTATTGCCGTGCTGATATTCCAGTTGCTGAATATCGCCAAACCATTCTGCATAAGGCTCTTCGCCAATAACCACTATGGCAACATCCGGCCTGCTGCTGTACTGCCCATCGGCACTGAGTTCTACCTCACCGCCGGCAGCGGTAATTTGCTGATGTAAGCCTGCATAAACTGACGTAGCATTGGGAAAGTCGGCATTGGTGTTGTCTGTGCCCTGCCAGGACACACTCCAGCCACCGGCCTGTTTGGCAATATTGTCGGCACCGTCACCGGCAATCAGTACCCGGCTTTTCGGCGAAACAGGCAAAATATTATCGTTGTTTTTCAACAGCACCAGCGACTTTCTTACAGCTTCTCTGGCCAACTCGCGGTGTTCAGGCGCATTAAACCACTCTGGCTTTAAAGATTCCGGCCGGGTTGAGGGTTTACCACGCTGAAAAACCCCCCAGCGTATTTTGGCACGCAAAAACCGCCTTACTGCATCATCCAGCCTTGCGCTTGTAATAACACCGTCTTTTACCTGCTGCACCGTATTGTGGTAAAAGGCTTCAAAGTGCTCCGGCACCATCATTACATCTACACCGGCATTAAAGGCCGCGGCGCATTGCTCCAAATCGCAACCATCGACAAATTTATGGGCATTCCAGTCACTGATGACAAAGCCATCAAAGCCCATTTGCTGTTTCAATACTTCGGTCAGCAGATAGTGATCACCATGCACCCGCTTGCCGTTCCAACTGTTAAAGGATGCCATCACCGACTGCACGCCGCTACTTATAGCCGTATAGTAACCAGCAGCATGAATGTCACGCAGGCTTTGCTCGTCGGCCAGCGTATCGCCCCGATCAATGCCGTTTTCAGTGCCGCCATCACCGATAAAGTGCTTGGCGGTGGCAATACGGTGGTAAAAACTAAGAAAATCATCGCCAATATCCCCTTGCACACCCGTTACCATGGGCCCGGCATAGGCGGCGACAATTTCTGGATCTTCGGCGTAACTTTCATAGGTGCGGCCCCAGCGATCATCTCTTACTACCGCAACGGTAGGGGCAAACATCCACTCAATACCGGTTGCCGCCACTTCTTTAGCAGTAGCCCGGCCAATGCGATGAATTAGATCAGCGTCTCTGGCCGCTCCGAGGCCAATATTATGCGGAAACAACGTAGCGCCAAATACATTGCTGTGGCCATGCATCGCATCGGTACCCCAGATAGTTGGAATGCTGCTGCCATCCTCGCTGCTGTCAACCGAGGCGGCATACATTTCATCGGCATAGCTGAGCCAGGTTTTGGCATCGGCCTGCTTCTGGCCATAAGGTGCAGTGTTGCCGCCATTCAGATAAGAGCCAAAGCCGTACTTGCGCATTTGCTCAACACTCAGATAACCAATTTCCGGCTGGACTATTTGTGCCACTTTCTGCTCTATAGTCATTTCTGCCAGCAAGGCATCAAGCTGTTGCTCTGTCGCGGCGTCAGTTTTTAAGGCAGAGTCGGCTTTGGGCCAGCTGACTCTGCCATTATCGTTAGCAACGACGCCCAACGGAAACAGCAGCGAGCAAAATAAAAAAGTTTTGCCTAGGGCAGCATGTGATAATGAAAACATAACGGGTTCCTTGGTGTGCCCAAGCCATGCAACAGACTGGTTTGGGCACAATGTTTGCGGCTGTTTCGCTTAGAAATTAAAACCCGCTCTGATACCGTAGTAACGTGGCATACCAAAGCTGCCTTTACTAAAGCCTTTGCTGGTGTTGTTCCAGTACTGTACCAATTCGTCGGTGGCGTTACTGACAAACATTTCTGCATACCAGGTCTGGCTTTGCGGTTCATACTTTAATGAGGCATTAACCATAGTGTAAGCGTCACGTTTATCTGTAATGTACTGCGCCGCTTCATCAGTTACCGCGAAGTTCATGTCATCCAGATGCTTATCCAGGTTCCAGATGGTGGTGTAGGACTTATCTTTCCAGCTCAGATTAAACCAACCGTGCACATAGCCAAAGCGGCCTAAATCAAAACTGTGGGTATAGCTGATATTAGCGGTTAACCGCGGCGTCATAGCCAGATCATTGCCTTTAAGATTGGTGGTCAGCAGAGTGTTTTCCGGATCAATGGACTCTTCATAAGATAAGTTAAACAAATATTCTGCATCGTAATCCCACTTGGTGATCCAGTCTTCGCTGACGCGGGCATGGGTCCAGGTGGCATAGCCGGTGATCCGGCCATTTTGATACGGCTTCCAGTCAAACTCAAACTCTATGCCTTTGATCGTTGAACCCGGTACGTTTTGCGTGTAATACGCAATCACCGGTTGGTTCTGAAAATCCAGCACCGGCATGCCGTTGTCATCCAGAATGGGCGCGCCATTTTCGTCTTCAACCGGCGATAAACGCTCTACATTGCCAATGGAGCCAACAGAGGCGTACTGCATATCGGTATAGTCGGTGTAGAAAAATGCCGCTTGCAAATTCAGCGAGTTATTCAGGAAACTTGATTTAGCGCCCAGCTCTAATGTCAGCACTTTTTCCGGATCGAACTGGGTTTCGAAGCGGCTAACCTCACCGGTCCTGTCATTCACCACTTCGAATACATCACCAATACCGCCGGCTTTAAAGCCTGATGCCAGATAGCTGTACAGCATGGTGTCCTGACTCAGGTTGTAGTCCAGGCCAATTCTGAAGTCATGATTGCTCCACTGGCCTTTGTTGTCATTGGCAAAATAAGACGCGTACAGCGCGGGGTCATTAAAATAGTCAACCGGTAACGCATTAAGCACGCTGCGGTTTAACCAGCCCGGCGCGCACCCATCGGCGTTCGAGCAGCGATATGTGCGGCCGCCCTTATCCTGCTTGGTCTCGTGGCTGTAGCGGTAGCCAAAGGTAGCATGTAAATCATCACTAATATTATAAGTTGCCTGACCAAACAGGGCATAGGCGGTGGTAGAGCGGTCCAGCTGATCCCAGAATGCTTTGTCGTCCATCGGGTTATCGTAATAACCCAGGGTTTTGGTCTTCTCAAAGAAGTAATTAATACCGGTTATCCATACCAGATCGCCAAACTCGTCAGACTGCAGCTGAAGTTCTGTTGAATAAGATGTTGCACCGGTACCTTTAAGGAAATAGATAGCGCCATCCCAGGGGTCCAGGCCGGTCTCACTGTCCTGAGCGGACGATCTTGCCATGTCCTCATAACCCAGCTGCCATACCAGGCTTAACTCATCATTTAGATTGTAGTTTAGTGTGTTGCGCAGATAAGTAATATCCAGGTTCAGTTCCCCCGGTACGTTAACCACCGCCTGATAAGTATTGTCACTGGGTAAAAACGACGAACAATCACCTCCAAATTCGGCCGGCCGGCCACGAAGCTGGTCACAGTTTACCAAATCCAGTGAACCGGCACTGTCGTTCACATAGTGCTGAAAAACGGTATGGTTGCTAAAGAGCCCATGTGCCGGTTGCCATAAAGTACTGATCCGAAATGAATACTCGTTAGCATTATTATAAAAATCTTTCTTGTCTGCTGGGGTAAGCGCACGCACCCGCTGTGCTTCAGGGTCGGTGCCGGCACCATCTATCCACCAGTTTTCCCGTTGTGTCACAGTAGAGCCAATACCCTGATAAGAGTCTTCAGAAATCACCGGCGCATTCAGTACTTCGGAACTCAGGCGGCGCGTATCGTACTGGTTTGGATCCCAATAGCCTTCCAGATAAGAGTCGCGTTTTAAGCCTTTTGCCGCAACACGCACTGCAAACTCGTCACTTAGCGGAATATTGACAAAACCGCCGAGGTTTTTGCTGTTAAATCTGCCTGCCTCAGCATTAATATTACCGGCAAAACCGCTGAAATCAGGCTTGGCTGAAATAACATTAATACTGCCAACCGTAGAGTTGCGACCAAACAAGGTTCCCTGTGGCCCGCGCAGCGCTTCAACCCGCTCGACATCGTACATCAATGCCAGCGCGCCCTGCATCCGTGGCGAGTAAATACCATCTAAGTGCACGCCAACTGCTGGATCGCCCAACTCGGTAATATTGGTAGAGCGCACTCCCCGCATCGTAATAACCGGTGCGGCCTGATCAGTGGCCATAGAAATATCAAGGCCCGGCACTAAGTCGGCGATATCTTTGACGTTATTAACCCCGCTTTGCCGCAACTGTTCTTCACTCAGTGCTGATATAGCAACCGGTGTTTCCATAAGCTTGGTTTTACGCTTAGTTGCGGTAACCGAAATTACTTCTATTGCAACGTCGTTGCCGCCAGCTTTTGTTGTTTTTTCATCTGACGCCTGCTCAGTTTCCTGCGCTACTGCCGGCAATGAAAACGCCATTAAAATGGCTATCGTAATCGTATTGAGCTTTCGCATGTCTAACCCTCTCCCAAGTGTGCTTTGTTTTTTTGCAGGTATAACTATCCTGCTGTTGTTATTTTTTTAAGCACTTTAGTCTGGTCATCTAAGCAAAGGCTATATCATTTCGGTAAAGCGAACCGCTGGTAATACAACCCGATATTTCTGCTATGGGAAGGGGGGCGAGCGTAGCAGAGGCAGTAAATAACTCAAAGAAAACGCCGCTCAGGTTACAAACCGGGGCAGCGTTGTTGTGTCTATTGGCGTCGGGTATCAAGCAAAGCACGGATATGCACCGGACCAACAGGCATGCCTGAAAATCATTCTTTTTTGCTGTCTGAGTTTAACGTAATAACCCGCAGCCGCAGCGCGTTAGCAATAACGCTGACTGACGACAATGACATCGCTGCCGCGGCAATAATCGGTGATAACAATATCCCAACAAAGGGATACAGCACGCCGGCTGCAATGGGTATGCCTGCTGCGTTATAGAAAAAGGCAAAAAACAAATTCTGGCGGATATTGCGCATGGTCGCCAAAGATAAAGCCCGGGCTTCAACTATGCCCATCAAGTTACCCCTTAGCAAGGTGATACCTGCACTCTCGATGGCGACATCGGTGCCGGTTCCCATTGCTACGCCAACATCAGCGGTTGCCAGCGCCGGTGCATCATTCACGCCATCGCCGGCCATTAACACTATCCGCCCTTCGTCTTTCAGGCGTTGAATAATCTTGCCTTTATCTTCAGGCAGCACTTCCGCTTCAACCTCGTCGATATGAAGTTTACGGGCCACCGCTTCTGCTGAAGTACGGTTATCACCCGTTAGCATCACCACCCGGATCCCGTCCTTTTGCAGCGCCGAAATAGCGGCCGCAGTGGTTGTTTTAATGGGGTCCGCAATGGCCAGCACACCAGCCACTTTGCCCTCTACCGCGGCGAAAATAACCGTTGCGCCGTCCATCCGTAGCTGCTCAGCTTCATCATCAAAGCCAGTGGTATCGACGTTTTCCGCCTGCATCAACAAACGGTTACCCAGCAATACCCGCTGGCCATCAATGCTGCCGCTAACCCCTTTACCATTGGGGGAATCAAAGTTTGCTGCGTCTGGCGGTGTCAGATTTAACTCTTTTGCTTTTTCCAGGATCGCCTGAGCCAACGGGTGCTCACTGTGTTTTTCGAGCCCAGCGGCTAACAGCATTAAACTCTGTTCGGTAAAGCCTTCGACGGGCACCAGTTTAGTTAACTGGGGCTTTCCTTCGGTCAGGGTGCCGGTCTTATCCACTACCACAGTGTCGACCTTTTCCAACCGCTCCAGCGCTTCGGCATCGCGGATCAGCACCCCACTTTGCGCCCCCCGCCCGATACCCACCATAATTGACATTGGCGTGGCTAAACCCAAGGCACAAGGACAGGCAATAATCAGCACACTGACCGCGGCGATAAGGCCATAGGTCAGCGCAGGTGCTGGCCCCAGCAGCGACCAGGTAACAAAGGCAATCAGGGCAATAACGATAACAACAGGCACGAACCATCCCGCTACTTTATCGGCCAGCCCCTGAATAGGCGCACGACTGCGCTGAGCACTGGCGACCATCTGGACAATCCGGGATAACATGGTATCGCGGCCCACTTTATCGGCGCGCATAATAAAGCTGCCTTGCTGGTTAATGCTGCCACCAATTACCAAAGCCCCCACTTCTTTTTTGACTGCCAGTGGCTCGCCGGTGACCATAGATTCATCGACATTTGAGCGGCCCTCAAGCACCTCGCCATCTAACGGTATTTTGTCGCCTGGGCGCACTCTGAGCCGATCCCCAACCTTTACCTGCTCCAGGGCGACGTCAGTTTCAGCCCCTTGCTCATCTAATCTGCGCGCGCTGGCCGGAGAGAGCCCGAGCAGGGCTTTAATCGCGCCCGAGGTTTTCTCTCTGGCTCGCAGCTCCAACACTTGCCCCAGCAACACCAGCACCACGATGACAGCGGCTGCTTCGAAATACACCGCCACTAAACCGTCTGCCAGACGAAAAGTAGCGGGGAACACCTGAGGTGCCAGGGTCGCTACCAAACTATAAATCAGCGATACACCGGTACCGACAGCAATTAAGGTAAACATATTCAGGTTGCGACTAACGACCGATTTCCAACCCCTGACAAAGAAAGGCCAGCCACACCAAAGCACAACGGGAGTGGCCAGCGCCAGCTGGATCCAATTAGAAAGCTGCGGCGAGACAATATGGTCAAGGCCAATTAAATGGCCGCCCATTTCCAGCATAAATACCGGCAGGGTTAACACCAGGCCAATCCAGAAACGGCGGGTCATATCCTGCAGCTCTGCAGAGGGCCCGTCTTGCAGGGTGACTTCTTCTGGCTCCAGCGCCATACCACAGATTGGGCAGTCACCGGGGCTCTGCTGCCGTACTTCCGGGTGCATCGGACAAGTGTAAGTTGTGCCTGCAGGCATTGGCTCCGCTGGCTTATTCTCTGGGTTCAGGAATTGATCAGGGTTTGCCTCGAACTTTGTCTGACAGCGTACTGAGCAAAAATACCATCTGGTCCCGCGAAGTTCGCTATGATACTTCGCGCTCTGCGTTTCAACTGACATACCGCACACAGGATCCTTTGCAGTCTCGTTGCGTTGTTCAGCGTCCCGTTTATAGTCCTGTTGCTCTTCTGTCATGGTGATCTCCCTTTTTTCTGTCGGCATAACCCTAAACAGCATCAATCAAATAGAGAATAGCTTAGTAACTGAGGTCAGGGGTGTGTTTAGCATCTCGTCGCAGATTGCCAGAAGAATTCATCATAGTAGTTACTTTCGGCTCAGTGACTCTACCTTGCGAACACTTTTTGATCTGTTCGCTTGCCGACATAGAGAAGTAAACTGATCAATGTTTGCTATCGCACAGAGGTGTGAGCCTTTAATGGCTATCGTCAAGCACCCCCCACTTAGCACAGCATAGCTGCCGCGACCCTTGTCCTGCCGGCTCGCTTATTTAAAGGAGGTTATTCAGAATTTAACCCACGCACGTTGTTGCGGAGGCAGTTATAAGAGCCGGCAACCGCTGTTATTATTCACCCTGTAACGTAATAACCAAGGTTCTGCTACCGGCATGGTTGCGGTGCTCGCACAAATATATGCCCTGCCAGGTGCTCAGATTCAGGCTACCGCCGGTGATGGGAATGGTTACACTGCTGCCAAGCAAGCTACTTTTCAGGTGCGCTGGCATATCATCACTGCCCTCACAGGTGTGGATATAATAAGGCTCGTTTTCAGGTACTGCTCTGTTAAAAAACTGCTCAAAATCCTGGCGGACGGTCGGGTCCGCATTTTCATTGATGGTTAACGATGCAGAGCTGTGCTTAATAAAAACGTGGCAAATACCAACAGAAAAGTCATTCAGCTCGGGTAATTGACGGAGTATTTCATTAGTTATCAAGTGAAAGCCGCGCGCTCTTGCCTTTAATGACAACTCTTTTTGCAACCACATCGTGTTTCCTCTTATTTTTAACGATAAGTGCTTACCACAACATCAGCACGATATAAGGACAATATCAGCACAAACGCCGCCAGTATTGTTAAATAACAAAAACGGTAATGTTATGGTTTTTTCTGTTGCTGAAGCAAGCGCAAAATGGGAATTCAGCCGGTCAAGCGCTACACTATAGCAATATTTTGTTTTAACGGATGATATTATGCGTATTGCTTTAATGTTGATTTTCCTGATTTTTATGCCTTCGGTTGCGTTCACAGCTGAACATCAGCATAGCTATATCGGTAACCATGGTATGGTTTTATTTGCAGCAGATGATATTCTGCTGGCGTCACATTTACCGCTATATCAGCCTCCGCATAATTATCAATTAATTTATCAACTGACATTACCAGCCAAAGCGCAGCAGGCAGTGCTCGATTATTTGGGCACAGAGAAACAGCTGACGTTGCTGCCAGAGCAATTTGACTTACAAAAGCTGATAAACGGTGAGAATTTTACTGCCCGGGCGGCAGTGTATTATGACCACTTTGAGCGCAACGGCCGGGTCTGGTTTGAGGATATTCCGGTAAGGTTTGCCCGCCAGCTTTACAAGCGGCCGATAAATCAGCCCGGCAGTGCTACCGAAGCGCGCTATGACGTCGTTAAAATTAACCAGAGCTACTTTTTAATTCACCAGATCGCTGCCAAGCCAAGTTACGACCAGATCCTGCGAACTGAGCAAGCACCTCCACAGCCGTTAGTTTTAAAGGCACCAGCGGACATAACAGCCATACAGCAACTTAATGCTATGGGCATTCAGGCCACCGAGGTGTATCTGGACACCGCAGATTTTCAATAGCGGTTAGCTGCTTATCACTCTTACTGCATAAAAAGTAAATAGGCTGCAGCGAGCAGAGCCCGTTGCTGCTCGCTACCATCATCAACGGTTGCAATGGTATGGCCTGACAGACTTACCACGCGCTGACCTTCAATCCGTAACAGTGGTGAACCTTTTTGACGAAAAACAACGCCGTGCTCTACCTCCGCTAACAGCTGCCCTTGCAGATTTAACAGTTTGTTGTCTTCAATAGCGGCAATAGCTTGTCCCTGATGGTTCAGGATTTGTAGGCCGGATAATGACAGCAAAAGCTGCCCCTGCAGGTTTTTCAGCTCGGTCATACCGTCACTCCTGAACTATTCATTAGTTGTATAAATGCTATTCAATATTGTCTGTAATCATACTGCAATCTGTCGTTATTAAACTCGTCTCACTTTGTATTTAGACAGTAAAGTTCAGTGAAAACGACTCATTTAAACCAACAAACTAATATAGATTCACTATTTACTCAACTGGAACAATTGTGTCTGGCTGAATATGACATTCAAGTCTCTGCTAATAAAATGCGCGATGATCCGCAGTATCGCCAGTTGGTGGTGCTGGAGCTAAGCCAGCTACAGGACGCAAAGCTGAGCACACTGTTGCAGGCTATTGACTCTGCACTTAAACCAACGACGTCACCAACCCAGGCCCCAGCAACAAAGCAAGTAACACAACCGGCTAAGAACCGTTGGCTTATTGCGGCAGGTGTTCTTGCCCTGACATTGGTTGGTGCCGGCAGTTGGTTCTATACCAGCCAGCCAACAATTAAAACGGCTAATGCAGAGCCGACGGTTAAAACATCACCGGTAACGGCATCAGCATCAGTTTCTGTGCAACCTGCTGCAGAGCCGGCAATTCGCCAACTACCCGCTGAGCTGGTGCTGCGGGTTCATGGTTCCAACACCGTAGGTGAGAAGCTTGCTCCTGCTTTACTGGAAGCATTTTTTAACAGTCAACAAGCAACTGAACTTTCCTGGCAACAACAGGGGTCAGCGGTCGAAAACTTGCTAAATTTATCATTAGCTGCGAAACCGGTAGCCGTGCAGCTGCATGCTCATGGTTCCAGTACGGCATTTAAAGATTTAGCGACTGCTAAAGCTGATGTCGGCATGTCATCACGCCGCATCACGGCAGATGAAGTTCGCAAATTGCAACCGGCGCTGGGCGACCTGAGTAAAATTGGTAATGAACATATCGTGGCGATGGATGGCTTAGCCATAATCGTTAACCAGAACAATTCGTTAAAAGCGATTTCTACTGAGACCCTGGCAAAGATATTTTCGGGTGAAATAAATCGCTGGTCACAACTTGGCGGTGTCGATCAACCGATTGTCGTGTTGGCCAGGGATGATCAGTCAGGCACTTACGACACGTTTAAAACATTGGTGCTGCAAAAACATGGCAAAACATTAAGTGAGCAGGCACAACGCTTTGAGTCCAGTTCAGAGCTATCTGTCAGTGTTTCGCAGAATGAAGCCGCAATTGGCTTTATCGGGCTTAATTACATTTCTTACAACAAAGCGTTGGCGATTTCAGAGGGCGCTGACAGTATGCCCATCTATCCGACCCGCTTTACCGTAAGCACCGAAGATTACGCATTATCCCGCCGCCTTTATTTATACACGCCCACTGCAGCCTCTCAGTTGGCAAAAGACTTTGCCCAATTTGCAATTTCTGATGAGGGACAGCAATTGGTCGAGCAAACCGGTCTTATTTCACAAAACATTCGGGTTGAGCAGGTTTTTCCTGCCGAGGGTGTACCTGCAAGTTATAACAACTATGCGCGTCAGGGCCAGCGTCTGTCACTCAACTTCCGCTTTAACTACGGCGAAAATGAACTGGATAACAAAGGGAAGCGTGATTTGGAACGGTTGATCCGCTTTATGGAGAATAACCGGGGCCGCCGTCTGGTACTTATGGGTTTCTCAGATGCGGTTGGCGCGGTTGCTAAAAACGCTGAACTTGCACTTCGTCGTGCAAAAGCAGTAGAGCGGGAGCTGAATGCCAGAGGGATAGCGGTTGTCGCCGTAGAGAGTTACGGTGAACTACTGCCGGTTGCAAATAATGACACGGACGCCGGGCGTGAACGTAACCGCCGGGTAGAAGTCTGGGTGCTGTAAGCACCTTTAATTACAGGAGAGCGAGCAATGTACCGCATTTTAACTGACGTTAATAACCTGCAGCACGTGTTCAGTGCATTCAGCGCTAACGAAGCGTTGATAGTAAAGTACAATATTCAACGCGTATTTGTGCAGTTAAAAATTCCGTCAGCGGCGCTACTGGCGCAAATGCATTCTGAAGGTCTTAGCCTTAGTGCGTTTGAGGAAACTAAAACGTCAGATACAGAGTTACAGCACAGCTCTGACAGCGTATTGCGCGCTCACCTTGCAACCTTATTTCTGGTAGAAAAACAGCTATTTGCGGCAATGTCTATGTTGACGTTATCGCAACAGGTTGAGGTTCGGGACTTGCTGGAGACGCTAAGTGAACACCTGCGTTTACCGTCAGAAACCTTATTACAACGGATGGCAGAAGAAGGTCTTACCCTGGAAAAACTGGGTGTTGTGGCTAAACCAGCCGATAAACTGGGACAGATCAGAGCGAAGTTACAAGCAGCTGCAGTAACTGAAGCAACTGAAGCAACTGAAGCAAAACATAAATCAGTGGCAGAAATTAAAGAGCGCCTTGCTGCGCTGCATATCAGTAGCCGCTCGCCACAGCAAAATGAAAGCCACGAGGATAAGAATATTATTCATCTGAAAACAATTCAGGAACGAGTGTCAGGCAGTCGCTAGTTTGACTGGCTTTTTATGATCAGTGCCAAACTGGTTGGCTCAACTAAAAAAGTCGCAAACCTCATGCATAAATATTTCTAATGCTTTTGCTGTAATTTATCTCGTCTATCTTACACAGAACTGTCACCTTCAGCTTGTATTCTTATCCGCAGTTAAAACAAACCTGGTGGGACTTAAAATGAAATTAGCAATTGTAACTGCAGTAGCGACTCTGGCCCTGGTATCGATGAACAGCGAAGCAAGTGTCAATACCTATACTTATTCGAATACCGAATATTGCCAACTGGCTACCGGCGATGCAACTGAGATGACGTTAGCTGCCTACAGTCGTAAACTGGGTTTTACGCCTACTCAGGCAGAATGTCGTGCGTTACTGCAGCCGGTTAAAGCTGCGGTATCAGTGTCAGAGGAAGATATTGCCAGACAGCAATTGTTACGCTTCCAGCGCGGCTCGGTTATTCGTTTAAACCGGACCCTGGAGCAAAAACTGGTGGCGTTGCCAGCAGATGAGCGGATGTCAGTATTAAAAAATTTATTTAACTGAGTTTAAAACCGCTAACCTTAAATGGTTTTAGAAAAAACAGCGCCCAGATGGCGCTGTTTTTGTCAGGCTTACTCTTTACTTTCCGCCAGCCGCGCCTTTGCAATATCAGCCAGCATGGCATCAAGCTTGTCTCTGCCCAGCCACTGACCACGCACCATTACACCGGCAGGCTGATACAGCACGCTCAAATCGTCCAATGGATTACCGTCAACCAACAATAAATCAGCGCGCTGCCCCGCTTGTACCTGGCCAAACTGATCTTTGTCAGCAAAATACTCACCAACCAGCACGGTGCCACTGCGCAAAATGTCATAGTTGCTGATGCCTGCCTCAGTCATCTTTGGTATTTCCCGGCGCAGTGACAAGCCCGGCACGCTGAATAATTGCGGAGCATCGGTACCCAGTAAAATAGTGACCCCGGCCCGGTTTAACTCCCCCAGCAACAGCTTGCGGTTTTGGGCATGTATTGCCGCCGTTTCACCCGTGTAATAAGCCCCGCTGCCAGCCTGCAAGTATCGCTGCCAGCCAGCAATTACCCGGGCCGGCATATATTTCAGCTCATCATAAGCCTGCAACTTTGTTACATCAGCCGCACCAATGATGGTTTGCCATAAAGCTTCTGTAGGTACCACTGCCACCTTATGTTCTTTAGTAAGCGCTACCAGAGGTGCCATATCCTCAGCCGATAACGCTTTGTCAAAACCACCCAGCGCAGCCATATACCCATCAAGATGATCGATAGTGCGACTGCCAAGCAAAATCGCCTGCTCAATACCAACCGCCTCTGGCACATGGCCGGCAAAATTAATATTTTGTTTACGGGCTTCGTCAGCGATGGCCTGATAATGCTCCAGGCTTAAACCCGGATGAATTTTCAGCAGGTCCCAGCCCTCCGCTTTATGCTGTTGCACCCGCTCACGTGCCTGCTCTGTCGAAGTAACGGTACGCTGATTAAAACTGGGGCCCGCCAGGTACAAGGTCGGGCCCAGCCGCCTGCCACTGGCAATATCATCTTTTAAACGTAACTGCTGGTCATGGCCAAGCATGCCGCGCACTGTGGTTACCCCACCTGCCAGATAAAGGGTAAGAACATCATTGAGATATCGCTCTGGCATACCACTGAAATCGACCAGCGGCGGCACATGACCATGCATCTCGGCCAGACCGGGCAGTAAAAACCGGCCCTGGCCATCAATCCGCGTTGCCCCGTCCGGGATTGCAACCTCAGACGCTGAACCGACGGCGATAATCCGGTCACCCTTTACCACTACCCTTTGATTACGAAGTACCCGTTGCTCAGGCGAGTCATCAGCGGCAGGCATCGGCAGCACATGCACCTGGTCAAATACCGTTGCTCCCGGTGCATCAGCCCGAACTGGCAGCACAAACAGTAAGCTGAATAAGCCCGCTTTAACAATAATTCTGCTGATTGTCATAATGATGTTTCCCATGAAATAAAAAGTTAACTTTACTGAACAGGTATTTACCGTCTACTAATAGGGCTATACTACAGTACGTTTAGTCGTCACTGAAGATATGTATGGCAAAGCCAAATGATCCATCACAGTTTACCGCTTCACTGCGACAACTGGCTGAGCAGCAGCTGCGTAGCGGTACTGCACAGTTAAGTACGGCTTTTAACGCCAGTGCAGATGCTTTGGCTGTACTTTATCGGCTAAGTAGTGCGGGTAATACGGCCAGTGACGGCTTAAAATTATTGCATGAATTACAAGTTCATCAGATAGAACTGGATTTACAGCTGGAGCAATTACAGCAGAACGAACATAACGTTAACCACGAATTTGCCTGTTACCAACAGTTCTTTGATATAAACCCTGCAGCTTGTTTTATACTCGGTACCGACGGCATCATAACGAAAAACAATGATGCCGCGGGGCGCCTGTTTGCGTTCCTGACAGACGCCAGGCCAGAGCAGCCTTGCCGGCCGCTTACTGGCCGCTCATTCCTATCACTGCTTAGTGCATCTTGCCGCCCTTTATTTGTCGCCGCCCTTGCCAGAGCCCAGCGTAATCAGCAACGCGCGACCTTACTGGTAACAACGGCGTCGGCCAACCAAAGCGAAAATACTAAGGCCAGTGAAGACAGCCTGCGCCTGACCATCAGTCTGAGCCCCGATCATAAAGCTATTCTTATCATGCTGACGTGAGTACTGCTTTGAACCCTGCCACTGCAATAACCACTGTTCCTGCAATTGTCGGCATCGGAGCCTCAGCCGGCGGCCTGGAGGCGCTGGACCAATTTTTGTTACACACGCCGCCAGACAGCGGTCTGGCCTGGATCATCGTTCAGCACCTGGATCCGACTAAAAAAGCCATGCTACCGGAATTACTGCAGCGGGCAACCAGCATGAAAGTGCAACAAGTAACTGATGGCATGACTGTTTGTGCCAACCAGGTATACGTCATTGCCCCCAATACCGAGCTCAGACTGAACAATGGCAGATTGCAGCTCACGAAACCGACAGAGCAAAGAGGCATGCGCCTGCCGGTGAATATTTTGTTTAATTCACTGGCTGCCGCACTAGGCGAAAATGCGATTGGGGTTATTTTATCGGGGATGGGAAACGACGGTACCCTTGGAATGCAGGCAATTAAAGCAGCAGGTGGCCTGGCTGCCGCGCAGCAACCGGCATCGGCACAATTCAGTTCAATGCCAGAATCTGCTATCGCTAGTGGCGGTGTTGATATTATTGCCGGGCCTGCTGAGCTGCCTGCGCATATTCTGTCTTTCCGGGCGCATTTATCCATGCCTAATCACACGCCCGACCAGCAACCGAGCGAACCCGCCAGCTCATCGGACACATCGACGAGTGCATTGCAGCAAATTATCAGCCTGTTACAAAGCCATAGCCGGCATGATTTCTCCTTATACAAAACCAGCACTCTGCAGCGACGGATTGAAAGACGTATCGGCATTCACGGGCTTGACTCGATGCAGCAGTATGCAGATTTTCTCCGGGTTAACCCGCAGGAAAATGACTTACTGTTTAAAGAATTGCTGATTGGCGTTACTGAGTTCTTTCGTGACGCTGAAGTGTGGGATTATATGGCGAACACGGCCTTACCCGCACTACTGGCGCAGCAAAAAGAGTCGACCTCGCTGCGGGCCTGGAGTATTGGTTGCTCTACCGGTGAAGAGGCCTACTCGTTAGCCATGACGTTTTGTCAGTTGCAACAGCATCAGCCTGAATTTCAAAAATTCAGCTTAAAAATTTTCGCCTCTGATCTCAGCCCTGATGCCATCGCTAAAGCGCGGCGTGGCCAGTATCCATTAGTAATTAGTGAGCAACTAAGCGCTGAGCAGCTAAATCAGTTTTTTATCCGGCATGACAATTACTTTCAGGTGAAACAACAAATCCGCGATATGGTGTTGTTTGCCCAGCACGATGTTATTCTGAACCCGCCGTTTACCCGGCAAAATTTAATTGTCTGTCGTAACCTGCTGATCTACTTTGATGCCAGATTGCAGCGAACGCTAATGCCATTGCTGCACTACAGCCTTAGTCAAAATGGTGTTTTGCTACTGGGCAGTTCAGAAACTATTGGCAGATTTGATGAGTTATTTGCAACAATGCAGCCAAAGCTGCGGTTTTATCAGCGCATAGATCCCATCGCAAACAAAAATCGCAATTCAGCAGTAACCTCGTTCCCCCCACTATCACGGTTAGCCAAGGAGCACCCGGTGACGACGAACAAAACTCCTTCCCCATATAGCGACAGCCTGCAAACTGCAGCCGATCAGGTGCTGTTGCAGGTTTACGCACCCGCCGCTGTGGTAGTGAACGGTGACGGTGATATTATTTATATCAGCGGCCGCACCGGAAAATATCTTGAGCCGGCCGCCGGCAAAGCCAACTGGAATTTTCATGCGATGGTGCGTGACGGCCTGCGGGCACCGCTTGCCATGGCCTTACAGCAAGTCAGATCGAACAAAACAGAAAATAAAGCTGAGCCACTACAATTACATCGCTTGCCGTTGCAAAGTGGCGATGATAGCCAGCAGGTTGATGTCACCGTGCAGCTTTTACACGAACCTGCGGCGTTAAACGGTATGACAATGGTTGTGTTTCGTGATGTGGTGCTGAGCAATCCGCATACGCCTGCTGCTGGCATTGATATGTCGTTGGCGGCAGTTCAACAACAGTACCTCGCTGAAATTCAGAGCTTACGGGAAGAAACCCGCAGCTCAAGAGAAGAGCTGCAATCGAGCAACGAAGAATTACAATCAACCAACGAAGAACTACAGTCAACTAACGAAGAGTTAACCACCTCCAAAGAAGAAATGCAGTCGATGAATGAAGAGCTGCAAACCATTAACACTGAATTACAGACCAAACTGGACGACCTGGCCCTCGCTCAAAGCGATCTGCAAAACACCCTGAACAGCGTTGAAATCGCCATTTTATTTTTAGATCAACAATTGAATGTCCGCCGCTATACCGATCGCGCAGCGAATATCATTAACCTGCGGGAGAGCGATTTAGGCCGGCCATTAAGCGACCTGACCAGCAGCCTGCTGTACCCTAATCTGCATGACGATGCACTCGACACTCTACGGACATTGAAATTCTGTGAGAAACAGATACCTACGAATGACGAGCGCTGGTTCTCAGTGCGGATAATGCCTTACCGAACCCTGGATAATATGATTGATGGTGTCGTTATTACCCTGGTGGATATCAGCGCCACCAAAGAACTCGAGGCGGCGCTGCGTGAAAAGTCAAAGCATTAGCTTACCGGGTTCTCATCCAACACATCAGGTGGCATAGGTAGAATTGACGCCATCTCAGTCTCCCTCTGTTGAGTTTAAGCCGGTTGATGATTATTTTAACTGCTGCTTCAGTAAGTTAACCACTGGTTGAAATTCCGCTTTATTTTTATCATTCAGCGCAATCAATGCTTCGTGTGCCCGTAAAATCATCCGGCCCTGTTGCTGCTCGCTATATGACTGAGTGGCAATATCTGTCGTATTTTCAGGCAATGTGCCCCCAGGTAGATTATCCGGGGGTACAGTGGTCGGCTGCTGGATAATCTGAAATGCCTGGTCCAGACACAAGCCAAACAGCAGTTCGTTTATTTCACTTTGGGTGGAAAAAAGAGTGGGTTTTGGCAGTTGCTGCTGCTGACAGTATCGTGCCAGACCGGCCAGCAAGCCAACATAAGTGCTGTCGATAAAGGTTGCCTGATTTAAATCGATAACCACCTGAGCACACTCTATCCGGGTGCTGAACAAGCGTTCAATTAAATCATCCATGCCCGTTGCGTTGGTATACCGCAGCTCACCGCATAATTTGAAATAACAGCAATTATTTATGCTGGCAAACAGGACCTGTTCTTGCTCACTCATCAATTACTCGCTTGCGGTTACGTTAAGAATTGTTAGTGTACCGACGTAGCTTAAGTATAGTCAGGTCATCGGGTAATGGCTGATCCGGATTAACCTTAAGGCTTTGCAGTAGCCCGGCTATATCGGTGTTATTTACACTATGGTCTTTCAGAAACTGCAGTTTCTGCTCGGTTGTCTGTTGCGGTAGTAAGTCTAATAGTCCGTCTGAGCACAACAACAAACTGCTGGCCTCCCTCATGACAAGCGAATGATTCTGGTAACTGGCAAAATCGAACATGCCAACCGGTGTGCTTTTCAGCTCCAGGTAAGTTGCCTGCTGCAGTTGTTGCTGATCATTATGAAGCAAAGGCCAGGGATAAGCACCGGCATTAGCATAAGTAAGCTGGTGGCTACGGGTATCCAGTATCGCATAAAACAGCGCGATATACTTGGTCATGTTTTCCCGCAGTAATTCAGTGTTAAGCGCACTGAGCATCGCCGCCGGGTCAAGCAAAGTATTGGCGTTGCCTCGCTGATACCGCTCGTAATAAGAGCTGACGAAGCGCTTTAAGTATACAGTGACAAAGGCTGATGCCACGCCATGCCCCGAGACATCAGCAATATAAAATACCACCTGATGATCGTCAGCATTAAAATAATCGACAAAATCGCCGCTCATATAGGCCGATGGATACAGGGCATGGCTGAAATGATATTCGCCACAGCGAAAGCTGGCCGGTGGCAGCATTTTAAATTGTACCTGCTTACCGGCACGTTCACCGGCTTCAAGCTCTGCCAACGACTGTTGTAGCTGCTGATTGCTGACTGCCAGCTCTGCTGTTCTGGCCTGAACCTTTGCTTCAAGGGTATCGTTTAACGTAGCCAGTTCTTTAATGGCAGTGTATGCCCGTAGCGCTGACAGCACTGTTGTAGTTAAACGCTGCACCGTTAATTCAGTTTTTGCCCGGTAATCGTTAATGTCGTAGTCCTGCACCACCTTTTGCTCAGGCGCCTGGCCGGGCTGACCAGTGCGCAGTACAATACGAACCAGGTGGTTTTGCAGAGTATCCCGGATATAATGCACCAGTGTCAGACCGGCATCGTCGGTTTCCATCACTACATCCAGCAAAACCAGCGCAATATCGTTATTACCGGTTAAAATGGGTTTTGCTTCAGCAGCACTATAGGCACTTATAAATTTAAGTTTGTGGTTCTGAAAATAAAAGTCGCGCAGCGCCAGCAGTGTTACCTGATGAATTTCAGGATCGTCGTCGACAATAAGCACCGTCCAATACTGGTATTCGTTGTTTGGCGTGTTCCTGTCATCTGCGAACACCATAAGTTCATCGGCTGGATCTGACTTACTCTGAACTTTCACATTATCTCCGGCAGCAACATTAGGTGCCATCCGACCATTCCTTCCATTAATGAAAGTAGTCATCTGACGGTAGCATAGTAAACCCGGGCCGAAAACACCCAATTTTTAGCAAGACTCTGCCAGAAAACCTCTGGTAAAAATTACAGGTTTGTTAACTAGAGTATGAAATAGTTGCGGTGAAACGCCAGCCGGTAACCGGGCAGATCACTTCAGAAGGCATAAACTTCAAATATTTTTTATGATAATAATCAGCAGCATAATCCATTCCAACGCTAAGAGTTAAATCTTGCTGCCGACATTGGCGTGTAAGCTGCACCCAGTTAATTGTCCCAGCAGCAGCACGGACCTGGCAACTTAGTGTAGCTAATGTCTTCGTCGCTAATAAAATCTGCTGAAATTTTAAATGAAATGGAGAACTCACCTTATGGCACAGTTAAATAATCCAGACATTAAACATGTACACGACATTATTCAGGTGCTTAACAGTGGCATCGACTTTTATGGTGATGCCAAAGAAAAAGTTGATGATCGTCAGCTGGCGCAGTTTTTTGACCGGATGCTAAATGCCCGTCGCCTGGTTAAAGAACGCCTGCAACCCTTTGCTATTCAGGAAGATGGTAAGCGTGAAGATGGCTCTGCCTTTACTGTTGAAGCCCGTAAGGTGTATACCAAAGTAATAGGCGCAGTTTCATCTGATAAAGAGCACACCTACATCAGCCAACTTGAAGAAGTCGAAGATAAAACGCTGGAAGAGCTAAAGGCAGCTCTGAAAGAAAACCAGCCGCCGCAGTTTGAAACGGCATTGCGGCAGTCGCTAACCACAATGCAGGAATGCCATGATGAAATGCGGGCATTGAAAAAAGCCACTAGTCACTAACACCGACTACCAGCAAAAACGGCCGTAATGGCCGTTTTTTTTGCTCTGCATTTAATGCTGCTATCACATCTGCTTAGTGAATGCCGTGCTGCTGTAACCAAAGTTCCAGCAGAGTAACCTGCCACAGTTTTGATCCAAATTTACCGGTATACTGCTCAGGTGCCGCCAGCATGGCATCGATATAGTCCATATTGAACAATTTACGCTGCCGGGCTGCAGGTTGACTAAACACCTCTTTCGCCAATTCCAGATACTCGCCCTGCATCTGGCGAAGGGCCGGTACCGGAAAATAGCCTTTTGGCCGGTCAATAACGGCACTGGGAATAATGTCTCTGGCAACCTGCTTTAACAGGTATTTACCTCCGTCACGCAGTTTTAACGGATGCGGCATCTGAAAGGCTAGTTCGACCAGTTCGTGGTCCAGAAACGGTACCCGCGCCTCCAAGCCAAATGCCATGGTCATATTATCAACCCGTTTCACCGGATCATCGACCAGCATCACTGCGGTATCCAGATGCAGCGCTTTATCTACCGGTAAGCGTGAACCACAGCTGGCAAAATGCTGCTGTACCAGGTTTAACGATTCATTACGCAGACAATATTCGGGCGCCAGTACCCGGGCCAGCTCTGCTTCGTCCCAAGAAAAATAGGCCTGTGCATAACGCTCAGCAGCATCATTATCTGCAACATCCGTCATTGGTGGATACCAGTGATAACCGGCGAACACTTCATCTGCTCCCTGACCACTTTGCACCACTTTTACATGCTGGCTTACCGCCTGTGCCAGCAAATAAAAGCCGATAACGTCATGGCTGACCATCGGTTCAGACATCGCGTCAATACAAGGGCGTAAATGCGTTAGCAAAGTATTGTGGCGGGCAAAAATCTTGTTGTGTTCGGTAGCATAATGTTCAGCAATAATGTCAGAGTATTTAAATTCATTGCCCTCCTCCTCCGCCACATTGTCAAAACCAATTGAAAATGTATGTAACTTTTTCTGACCCAACTCACTTAGCATTCCCACCAGTAACGACGAGTCTACTCCGCCAGACAGTAACACGCCTACCGGCACGTCTGCTTCGAGCCGGCGTTTGGCACTGGTAAATAGGGCAGCCCTTAGTGCCTGTTGCCAGTCCTGCTCACTGCGCTGGTCATTGTCGTCCACTTTGCTGGTCAGCTGCCAGTAGCAGCCCTGACTCAGCTCTCCATCGGCGCTGACTTTCAACCAATGACCGGGTAATAATTTATGTACGTTACTGAATAAGGTGTCAGCGCCAACAATAGCCCGGAAAGACATATACTGATGCACGCCCAGCGGGCTTAACTTTGCTGGCACTTCCGGGCACTTTAATAACGATGGTAATGTTGATGAAAACCAGAAACCATCGCGATTATGGTGATAATACAATGGTTTTATACCCAACCGGTCGCGGGCAAAGAAGGTACTGTTACTGTCGCGATGCCAGATAGCAAAGGCAAACATACCATTAAAGCGGCTCATACATTGCTCTTGCCACTGAGCATAAGCCTTCAGAATTACCTCAGTGTCACTGGTTGAAAAAAACGTATGGCCCAGTTGCTCCAGCTCATGGCGCAACGCTTTGTAGTTGTATATGCAGCCATTAAACACAATAGTCAGCCCCAGGCTGGCGTCATGCATCGGCTGCGCCCCTGCCGCCGATAAATCTATTACTTTCAGGCGCTGATGGCCAAAACACATGTTGCCCTGCGCGGCTAAACCCCAGCCATCCGGACCGCGCGGCGCCAGATGATCCAACATTGAATTAACATAATGACTTGATGCTTTACCCTGAAAGTTAATTTCTCCTGCTATTCCACACATACTTTTCCTCTGCCTAAGTAACCAACAGTAGCCGCACCTAACTCCACTGCCCTGATAGATGATCAGGCAATTAAATGATCAAACGCTGACTTAAATGCAGCTTGAAATGCTAAGTCTAGTCGCAAATTTGAATTTTTGGCTGCAGAAATGACTTGGTCTTGCTGTGCTACACTTTACTTTTAGATAACAAATGGTGAGGATTAAGTCAGGATGAATATCTGTATCTTGTCCACGGACCAGGTAAAGGACGACCAAAGGCTGCTGGATGCGGCACAGCAAAAGGGCCATAACGCTGAGCTTTACAATATAAGGGATATCAGCATGGTACTAACCAGTGAAAAACCGATAATTTACTGGCGCGACCAGGATATAACCAAAACCTTTGACGCCATAGTGCCACGGCTAAATGTCAGCTTTACAGATTATGGCACTAATGTGTTGCAGCAGTTTATTTGTAGTGAAACCTACGTCAGTGAGTCGCCTGAGGCATTGCGGCTGGGGCGGGACAAACTTAAAAGTCTGCAATATTTACTGGCGAGGGGCCTGCCCTTTCCGGCAACCGGTATTGCTTACACCCCACAGGGTTTCCGGCAGCTGGCCAAAACTATTGGTACGCCGATGATCGTTAAATTAATTGAGAGCACTGAAGGCACCGGTATTTTTCTGGCCCGCAACGTAAAAGAAATGGACAACATCGTCAAAACTTTTGGTCAGCTGGGCGCCAGCTATGTTATTCAATCTTTCATTGAAGAAGCGGCCGGCACTGATATCAGGGCTTTCGTTATTGGCGGTAAGGTGGTGGCGGCTATGTGTCGCCGCTCTCAGGATGGCGACTTCAGATCAAATGTTGCATTGGGCGGCCGCTCAGAGCCGTATCAGCTTACCGCAAAGGAAGAGGAAATTGTGCTGTCAGCGACTGCCGCCATCGGCATTAATGTTGCCGGCGTCGATTTTATTCGCGCTGATTCAGGTCCAATGTTGTTGGAGGTTAATGTATCTCCGGATTTTACCGGAGAGCAGGGGATTGAGAATGTTACCGGTATAAATATCGCTGATGCCATTATCGACCATGTAGTAGCCCGGGTGTGCAACTTTTATGAGCAACACTATACTAGTGCTAAAGTACTTGAATCACCTCGGGGGATTTTATGTGCCGATGGATAGCCTACACCGGCAAACCGGTTTATCTTGATACCCTTGTTACCAAACCTGATCACTCGCTGGTCGTACAAAGCCGGCACAGTCAGATGAATTACACCACCAGCGGCGAGCTGCTGAGTATTAATGGCGATGGCTTTGGTATTGGCTGGTATGACAAACGCGATACACCGGGTCTGTTCAAAGACGATTTGCCAGCCTGGCATAACACTAATCTCGATAACCTTTGCCATCAGGTGCAGTCGCATACCTTTCTGGCGCATATCAGAGCCACTACCACCGGCGATATTCAGCGCGCCAACTGCCACCCTTTTGGCTATAAAAACTGGTTATTTCAGCACAATGGTCACATCAGCCATTTCGATAAATTACGCCGCCCATTGCAGTTAAAAATCGCCCCTGAGCTCTTTCCATTGTTGCAGGGCACTACCGACAGTGAAACCTTTTTCTACCTGGCTATTAGTTATGGTTTGCTGGATAACCCGAAAGCTGCGATGCAAAAAATGGTCAGAGAAGTATTACAGGTCCTCAGCAATTTCGATAAAGACGGGGTGTTAAATCTGTCCTGTGCTTTTTCAGATGGTAGAAAACTATACACGTTGCGCTATTCATACAATGAAGCGCCCATGACCCAGTTTGTCTCTAACGATAGCGGCTGTTTGCAGGAATTTGCAGAAGATAAACCGCAAATACCCGCAGCCAGCACTATTATTGTCTCAGAGCCACTGGACAACATCAGCGACAAATGGACCAAAATCCCTAATAACTCCTTTACTACAGTGTTCAGAAACGAAGTTACAACTGAACGTTTTCTCGATGATTAACCAGATCAGCATGGAACATTGACAACCGTGCGATTAAAAACAATAAACGGCCGTTGCAGGCCGTATATTGTTGGGTTGCCTGCTGCTAACTGAACTCGGTCTCTGTTTCCGGAGGGGGCGGCGGCAACAGATCCTCGCGGCTAATACCTAATACTTCAGCGATAGCACTGGCTACATACACTGATGAGTAGGTACCGATAACGATACCAAACAACAAAGCAGTAGCAAAACCATGGATCAGCGCTCCGCCCATAAAAAACAGCACCAGCAGCACCAGCACTGTGGTAAGCGACGTTATTACTGTCCGGTTTAATGTTGAAGTAATGGCAGCGTTAATGGTTTCATCCACGGTCGCATCACGTAGTTTACGAAAACTTTCCCGCAGCCGGTCAAAAACCACTATCGTATCGTTAATGGAATAACCAATTAGTGCCAGAATAGCCGCCAGTACGGTTAAATCAAATTCCAGTTGCAGTACTGAAAACAGGCCCAGTGTCAGCACAACATCATGGCCCAGCGACAACACGGCTCCCACCGATAATCGCCACTCAAACCGCATAGCAACGTACAGCAGAATACCAATCAGCGCCACCAGCATTACCATGCCACCGTCCTGTTTTAACTCCTCCCCGACACTCGGCCCCACGAACTCTACCCGGCGCAGGGTTACCGGTTCAGCCAGCTCCGCGCTCAGTGCCTGTAGCACCGACTCGCCGACTGTCGCCTGTTCAAGATCCGGTCTGAGCGGAATACGGATTAGCACGTCTTTACTTGAACCGAATAACTGGATCACCGCATCCGGATAGCCGGCGACGGATAGCGTCTGGCGCATGGCGGTTAAATCAGCCCCCTCATTCAGGCCGACTTCGATAACAGTACCGCCGGTAAAATCGAGCCCCCAGTTAATTCCCTGGCTGAAAATGGAAGCAAAAGAACCTGTTATCAGCAACGCTGATAACAGCAGCGCCGGCCATTTAAGCCGCATAAAATTAATGGGCTGGCTAAAATTAAAAATCTGCATACCCTACTCCCTATAACGGCAGTGACTGCAAGCGGCGGCCACCCCAAATTAAGTTAACCAATAAGCGGCTACCTACCACTGCAGTAAAAATTGAGGTGATAATGCCAATCGCCAGGGTGATTGCGAAGCCTTTCACCGGGCCTGTCCCTACGCCAAATAGCACCAGGGCAACCAGCAAGGTGGTAATATTGGAATCGGCAATGGTGGCAAAAGCCCGATCGTAACCCTGATGAATAGCTTGCTGCACTGAGCGGCCCTCAGCGAGCTCCTCGCGTATTCGCTCAAATATAAGTACATTGGCGTCTACCGCCATGCCGACGGTAAGCACGATGCCGGCCATGCCCGGTAATGTCAGAGTAGCCCCCGGGATCATCGACATCACACCCACCATCAGGATCAGGTTAGCGCCAAGCGCAATATTCGCTACCACGCCAAACGCTTTGTAATACACCAGCATAAATAACAACACCGCCATCAGGCCCCACTGAATAGCAGTAACACCCAGCTCAATATTTTCCTTACCCAGACTGGGCCCTATAGTGCGCTCTTCTATAATTTGTACCGGTGCTATCAGGGCACCTGCCCGCAGTAAACTGGCCAGATGCTGTGCTTCAGCCGGTGAGCTTATACCGGTAATATCAAAATCACGGCCTAAGCGCATTTGGATGGTGGCGTCGTTAATCACTTCCTGTTGTTTAACTAATAAAGGCGTGCCATCAGTGTTCAGCTCATTGCCCGGTTTGTATTCAATAAATACTGATGCCAGCCGGCGGCCAATAGCCTCTTTTGATGCCTCTGACATCAAGCTGCCGCCGGCGGTGTCCAGCTTAATGCTAACTTTTGGTTGACTATATTCGTCATACCCTGAAGTGGCATCAGTAATATGATCACCGGTCAGCATTACCCGCTTATCAAGCAATATTGGCCTGCCGTCGGTGCTGTAATATAAGTCAGCATTCGCAGGTAACCGCCCTGCCAGCGCTGCGGTTAAATCGCTGTCGGTGTCTACCAGACGAAACTCGAGGGTGGCGGTTGCGCTGAGAATCTCTTTGGCCTGAACGGTGTCCTGTACGCCGGGTAACTGCACCACAATGCGGTCTGCCCCCTGACGTTGCACCACAGGCTCAGCGACGCCAATTTCATTGACCCGGTTGCGGATTATGGTGATATTTTGTTCCAGTGCATAGTTTCGGATCTCACGCTGGCGCTGTTCAGTTAAGCTAATCTGCAGACTCAGCTTATCCGGGCCTTCGGCAATCAACAATTGACTATCCTGGGATGTCAGCACTGACGCTGCAGCATTCATATCTGCTGCCTGGCGAAAGTTGATTACGATATGCGCTGTGGCAGGCTCCGATTTGACACTCAGATAACGGATCTGAGCCTGGCGCAAATCCGTGCGAAAACGACTAACCAGATCCGCTAAATGCTTGTCCAGCGCAGCCTGCATATCAACAGCCAGCAGAAAATGCACACCGCCGCGTAAATCCAGCCCCAGTTTCATTGGCGTGGCGCCAATCGCGGTCAGCCAGTCAGGTGTAGCCGGTGCCAGGCTAAGTGCAGTAATGTAGTTGCTACCTAAGACACTTTTTGCCAGATCTCGCGCCTGCAGTTGCTGTTCGGTACTGGCAAACCGGGCTAACACTTTACCATCCTGCAGTTGCAGCGATTTAACCGCAATACCTGCTTTGGCGAAACCTTGTTCAAGCTCTGTCACACTTTGCTCTGCGACCACCGCGCCGCGGGCTGCACTGATATTCAGTGCCGGATCTTCCGGGTATAAATTTGGCAGTGCATATAACATACAAATTAACAGCATGGCGATCACGACCACGTAACGCCACGCCGGGTTTTTATTTAACATTGTTTTTGTCCTTCACATACTCAGCACCACTACCGCAACGCAATAGCAGGGCAGAAAAAAGGCAACAGAGCATCTGTCGCGGTTTAAGTATCAGCGTGAAGAGAAGACCGGAGGAGCGCGGGCCTGATGGGTCTGGGCCACACAGGATGAAGTAGTACGATATGCTGCAGCAGGCTTGGTACAAAGTACAAGCTGATAACTGCCATAGTTGACAACGGCTATAGCTACTTTGGGTTCGTCGTCAGCATCGTCTGCGACTAAGGTTTTTTGATTAAGGGCTGAGTTAATTGCCGGATGGAGCCCCTGCAATTGCGTATCAGCCAGAGGTGATAAGCGGCTATCGTGCACAGCCATTGCTTGTGGCGAGCACAATAAGCTTAAATAAACCAGTATGGCGAAACTACTGAACCAACGCATAGCACCTCAAAAGACTTATCACAGGCAGAACTAGCAAACAGCCATTGTTCCGGCTAGTGACCTGTCGCTATAATGAGGCTTCGCCAAAGATGAAACAAGCCATTAGCCAACAAATAGTTGGTTAATAGCTGCTTTTATCGTCTCAGTAACTAATGCTCAATATCGGTTATTTCTTCTTTTTAGGAGGGTTAAGTAAAGACAACTGATAAACATCATGTCGCCGATCTTTCATCGTATGTACACTACCATGTGTATGCAGCTCTTTTAATGCATCTAGGTCAACATCTACAATCAGTAACATCTCAGAGTTGGGCGTCGCTTCGGCCTTAATACCCGTGGTCGGAAAAGCAAAATCTGATGGTGTAAACAACGCTGACTGGGCATACTGAATGTCCATGTTATTTACCCGGGCCAGGTTACCCACTGCACCGGCAATCGCAACATAACACTCGTTTTCAATGGCGCGGGCCATGGCACAGTGCCTTACCCGGGTATAACCGTTCTGGGTGTCAGTTAAAAAGGGTACAAACAGAATATTCATGCCCTGGTCGGATAATAAGCGGGCATATTCTGGGAACTCCACGTCGTAACAAATCATAATGCCGATTTTGCCGCAGTCGGTGTCAAATACTTCCACCTTATTGCCGCCGGTCATGGCCCAGTTGCGCTTTTCTGCCGGCGTCACGTGTACCTTGTCGTACTGCTCCCAGCTACCATCACGCCGGCACAAAAAACCGCTGTTATACAATTTACCGTTGATCAGGTAAGGCATGCTACCGGTAATAATATTGATGTTATAGGCTATGGCGAAATCGATAAATTTATCGCGGATGGTTTCAGTGTATTTAGCCAGCTGGCGAATACTTTCGGTCACACTTAAATGGTTGTAATGTGCCATTAGTGGTGCAGCAAACAACTCCGGAAACAAAATAAAATCACTTTTGTAGTCCGACACGGCATCAACAAAAAATTCCATTTGTTCAAATAGCTTCTCGATATTCTCCATACTACGCATTTGCCATTGCACCAAACCCAGCCGTACTTCAGACTTAGGCGCATTTATCAGTTTGACTGACTTGGTATAATAAATATTCAGCCATTCAAGTAAGGTGGCATATTCCTGCGACTCAACGTCGCCCGGAATGTAGCCTTTCAGTAATTTACGAACGTGAAAACCATTAGCCAGCTGAAAACTCAGTACCGGATCATACAGCTCTTTACGTTTAACTTTTTCAATATACTGCTTGGCACTGAGTTTATCGGCGTGTTGCTCATAATTCGGCATTCTGCCGCCGGCCATAATGGCCCTTAAGTTAAGGTTTTCACATAACTCTTTGCGAACATCATACAAACGGCGGGCCAGGCGCAGACCGCGGTAATCGGGATGAATAAATACTTCAATACCGTAGAGTACATCACCATTCGGGTCATGATTATCAAACGAAAAGCCGGAAATAATCTGCTCGTAAGTGTGGTCGTCACTAAACTTGCTGTAGTCAATAATTAACGAAAAGGCGCAGCCCACCACTTTGCCGTCAACGCAAACACAAATCTGACCTTCAGGGAACTTGGTTAATAAGGTGTCTACTATATCAGCCGTCCAGGTCAGTAACGGACCCGTCTGATACACCTGCTCTGACGCCTCGCGCAGCTCAACCATATCCTGATTAGTAAGGTGGCGAATTTCGACGTGATTGGCTTCCATAACATCTCCTGAATTCTTGCTGTTCAACCCGGCAATTGCCGTGGAATTTTAACCGTGAAACAGCTTCCGCTGCCTGGCGTACTACTGATATCAATAGCGCCACGGTGTTTTTCGACAATACTTCTCGATAATGGCAGACCCAGGCCGGTGCCTTGTCCTTTAGGTTTAGTGGTATAAAAAGGCTCAAAAATCCGGCCAAGTTCTGCTTTGCTCATGCCCTTGCCATTATCACTTACCTTAAACCAAACCCAGTTTTCATCAAAGCCAGTCGTTATCCGGATAATACCATTTTGCTCAATGGCTTGCGCTGCATTTAGTAACAAGTTAAGCATAACCTGGTTAAGCTGTGATGGAATACAGTTTAGCTTAGGTAATTCAGCAAACTCTTTAACAACTTCAGCTTTGTACTTCAATTCATTACTGATCAGGTTCAGGGTCGACTGGATCCCCTGATGAATATCAGCCTCCACGAATTCTGCCTCTTCAATATGCGAAAAGTCTTTCAGATCACGAATTATCTCCACCACACGCGCCAGGCCTTGCTCCGACTCCTGCACCAGTTTGGGTAAATCTTCACACAAATAATCAAAATCAAAGTGGGCCCACAACGCAGTACGAGATGACTCTTCAACTTGTTTACTCAATAATTTAACCAGATTAATTAAACTACTGGAATATTCTGCCAGCATTTTCATGTTGGACGACACATAACCGATAGGGTTATTAATTTCGTGGGCAACGCCAGCCGCCAATTGCCCTAGTGACGCCAGCTTTTCCGATTGTAGCAGCTGCTCTTTTAGCACCTGCAGCTGAATTTGCATCTGTGCTAACTGTTGCTTTTCTGAGTTCCCGGGCTGACTCATAGCTCTCCCGTTTTCGCAGTTTGCTGTTGCTGATACTGAACAAAGGCTTTCTTAATTTCCTGGCGCAGTTCATCCTCCTGCCAGGGCTTGGTCATAAACTTATAAATAGCGCCTTTATTAATTGCCTCAGTGACCGACTTCAGATCGGTATAGCCGGATAACACGATTCGGATGGTATCCGGGTACATATCTTTAACCTGACTAAGAAACTCAGTACCGCTCATGCCAGGCATCCGTTGGTCGGAAACAATAACCTGCACCTGATTCAGTGCCAGCACTTCAAAGGCCTGCATGGCACTGGTACAACTAAGAATGTGGTACCCTTCGCGCCGCAGTGACCGGGTTAACGCGCTGAGAATATTTTCTTCATCATCAACCAGCAAAATGGTTCTGGCATCATCGATTATCGCGGGCCTGATAATCCGGTTTTGCTGATAATTCTGCAGGTAGTGTTCCAGTTTATCCGCTGGCATTGGCCTACCAAAATAATAACCCTGATACTCGTCACATAAGTTTTTCCGCAGTAAAGCGGCCTGTGCTTCGTTCTCGACGCCCTCGGCAATTACTTTAATATTCAGGTGGTGGGCCAGGCTGATGATCGCCTTACTGATTGCTGCATCACGTTTATCTGACACAATATCCTGAATAAAGCTGCGATCAATTTTCAGTTTATCAATGGGCAGGCGTTTTAAGTAACTTAAACTGGAATAGCCGGTACCAAAATCATCAATTGATATTTTTACACCCAGCTCCCGTAACTGCTGCAGTTTAGTAATCACCTGTTCAGTGTTTTCAAGTAATACCGACTCCGTCAGCTCAATTTCAAACCAGCGGGAGTCTAAGCCACTTTGCTGGATGGTTTCTTTCAGATGCTCGACAAAATTTACCCTGGCAAACTGAATAGACGAGACATTAACCGCCATTACCACGCAGGCAATACCCCGGTCAATTAATGACTGATTATACTGACTGGCTTGCTGCATTACCCAGTTACTCAGGGGCACAATTTCACCAATGTTTTCTGCCAGCGGTATAAACTCATCCGGGCTGATAAACCCAAGCTCAGGGTGCGGCCAGCGTAGCAAAGCTTCTAATCCGACGACATCACCACTGATGGCGTCTATTTGCGGCTGGTAGTACAACTCAAATTCATTGTTAGCGATGGCTTTTCTTAACTGCGCCCGGAGGTTTAGCTGTTTACCAGAGGCGTTTTCCAACTCACTGTTATACCACTGATAATTGTTGCGGCCCTGCTGCTTGGCCCGGTACATGGCCAGGTCCGCCTGCTGCACTAAGTGCATTGGTTCAACTAAGTTGTCATCCGGAATACTGATACCAATACTGGCAGACATGTGCAATTCCTGATTACCCAGCTCTAACGGCGTGGCGACGATTTCAAGGATCCGCTCAGCCACCGACTCAATTTCTGGTACGTCTTCCAGTTCAGTCAGTAGCAGCACAAATTCATCACCGCCTATTCTGGCAAGGGTATCCCCCGGGCGGATACAGCTTTTAATCCGCAACGCCATTTGGTTCAACACCTCGTCACCTGCTAAATGGCCAAGGCTGTCATTGATTAACTTAAAACCATCCAAATCAATAAATAGTATGGCAATTTTCTGCTGGCGGCGCAGCACCTGCTGGCAACTTTGGTATAAACGGTCTTTTAACAACGCCCGGTTCGGTAAGCCGGTCAGCAGATCATGCGAGGCATTATAAGCCAGTTCCTGTTCAAAACGCTTATGCGCAGTAATGTCGGTTTGAACACCGACATAATGGCTTATTTCGCCACTTTCATCCGGCACCGGAGCTAAAAACAACTTGTTCCAGAACAAGCTATTGTCTTTACGATAATTTTTCATCACCACGCTGCATTCCTGCTGCCCGGCAATGGCGCGGCGGATCAGGGTGTTGACTGTGTTATCCGGCTCTGCGCCCTGTAGCATCCGGCAATTCTGACCAATGATCTCGTCAAAGTTATAGCCGGTAAGTTTCTCAAATGCCGGATTAACATAAACTACCGGCTGGTCATCTTGATGCAAATCAGCAATAACAATACCGTTAGACGTTGCGTCGACAGCCCGTTTAAACAATCGCAATTGTTGTTCTGCTTTTAACTGCTGGGTAATATCTTTTGAGATACCGATAACACCGGTTACCTTGCCGTCTTCCCAGGTAGGTACTATCGAAATATAGAGCTCAAGCTGCTGGCCCTGACGGGTAACAATACAGGCTTCAAACCGTTGCGGATTGCCGCCCAGCACATTGGCAAAATGTTGCTGTACCCGCAGTAAATCCGCTGGCAAGATAATCTGGCTGTAATGCATTCCGGTCAGCGTTACCAGGGAATGCTGTAATAAATGACATCCAGCCTCATTCATATCGGCAAAGCAGCCATCGGGCTTAATAACATATACCGGTTCCGGGTTATGATGAAACAACGAACGATATCGCTGTTCACTCTGTTGCAACTTACGCTTTTGCGTTGCCCGCTCTATTGCAAGTGCGGCAAAGCGACTGCAGGTCGTCATCAGTTCCAGCTCATCTTTAGTAGCGGCTCTGACCTCAGAGCAACAAAGGGCAATAGTACCCAGCACCTCTTGCTGCAGTGACAGCATCGGTATTGACCAGCATGCCAGTATGCCCTCCGCCAACGCGGCAGGAGCGTAGTCATGCCATCTTATATCGGTCTCGAGAGACTGGGCTACAACCAATTTTTTATGGTAAGCGGCTGCGCCACAGGGGCCGACATTATCTGTAACAGGTACGTTTTTAGCCGTACTTTTATACGTATCCGACAGCGAAGGTGCCGCCGCTAAGTTTAAGTAATCGCCTTGCTTTAACATTATCGACGCTCGCACGGCGCTACTTTGCTGCTCTGCCATCAGGCAAATCTGGTTTAAGATCCCGGGCAGTGGCTGTTCAGTCGAGATCATACTTAGTATTGACTGTTGATCAGCCTCATATTGTTCAGCCTTAACGATATCGTTAAAATTGCGACCTATCGCATATAATAAACCCTGGCTGGGCACATAATTGGCCACCCACATAATGTGTACAACCCCGCCATCTTTGCAAACATAACGGTTCCGGAAGTTGTCAGTTAGTTTACCGCTTACTATTATTTGTGCGGCTTCGTCCTCGGTCATGACTTTGTCATCAGGGTGAACAAAATCAATAAAAGGCTCCCCGACTAATTCGTCGGGCAAATAGCCAAGGATTTGCTGGCAAGAGGCGCTGACTTTGACAAAGTGTCCTTTTGCATCAATAACACAAATCATGTCAGCGGAATTGCTCATAATTTGTTGCTGCTGCAACTGCAAACGCTTCAGTTCAGTGATGTTATGTCGTAATTTATCGTTAGTGGCCAACAAGCGAATGCGGTGCCGTTGGCTTTGTTGATACAGTTTCTGACTTAACATAACCAGTAAGGTAGTAAACCAACCCGCGATTAAAATAACTTCTGCCGTTACCAGGCTACTGGTTAAACCGGTTTTCAGGTTGGTGAATACCCTCAACTCCCAGTTAAGCTCGGTCATAAAATTAATATCAAAAAAACCAATAGCGGTGATATCAGCGACGCTGGTGGCCGAATCATATATGGTGATTTGTTGCTCAGGCTGAACAAGCCGCACAAAATAACCTTGAGGTACGATATCCGCTAAGATTTTTTTCAGGGTACTGGCAGTATCAACACTTGCCACCAACTGTTTTACCCCCGCATCATTACCAGTTGGAAAACGGATGCAGATAAAAACATGGTCAACGAAACCGTCATAATGCAGGGTTAACTCAGGTTCAGAAAAATCATCAGTTTGCGGCGCAATTCTTCCGATATTCTGGCGTACCAGGTATTGGTTGAACCAAGGCAATTCGTCCTGCCGCTGCGCTTTGGCGTACTGAATTAACCCATCGTCACCGGCAACAGCAAGGTAATCGATATAAGGATAATCACGTAAGTAACTTTGAAATTCGACGTTTAAGTAGGTCTTTGCCAGTGTTGAATCGGCCACCGCTATTCGTTCTGCCTGGCGATACATTAACGCACGCTGCTCGGCAACAATTTGATCAAGACTATGCTGCAGCCTGTCCGCCAGCTCTGTCGCTGACTGCGATATTCGGCTTTGTAACTGATGCGCATAATTAAACCACAGTAACGTGGATGAAAGCGCAATAAAACCCACCAGTAACCAGCCGTTTCTGGGTAAGAATGGGTTAACACCAGGCCACTTAACATAAGGAAGACAAATACTGCCGACGGCCAACAGCATCAGGTAAAGCGCCGTATAAGTTGATGCCGAAAGGCTGGGACTATAAAAAAGATCAGTGATTAACAGGGTCTGACTGATTAAAACAGTTAAAGATAAACCAAGTAATCCCACGTTAGCCACAAGCCGCACCAGCAGGGCTAAACTGATACCAGACACCATCGGGCGGTTACTCCAGCCAAGCCAGGGTGCGCACAACAGCAACAAGCCGAGACATTGCCATAAGGGCAACCTGTTTTGTCCACTCAGCCAGCCAATATTGTCAATGAAGGCATCGGGCAGGTGCCAGAATAGCCCTGCACCAATCAACATGGCGACAGCCAACATACCGCTGAAAACCAGGTAGCGCTTGTTAGCCACGGCCCCAATTAAAATTAGAATTGCAGCCAGCAATCCCAAAGCGCTATCTGGCAACATCACAAACCGGTAGGTGGCCGCCTGGTTAAATAAAATAGCATTTGCCAAAACCAGCAGCGCCGCAAAAGAAACAATAATGATATTACTGTAGAACAGACAGTTAGAAATTAACCGGTTAAGTTGGAAGCGTTTACTCGTCATAATGATATTGGCGGCCCCCTACCAGGTTTTTCAATACTAAGTTTGTCGATACACTGTATTAACGCGGTTTTGCTGCAAGGTTTTGCCAGCACGGCATCTAACTTCTGCTCTGTTACCAGCTGCTGCAGCGCGACATCGACATCACCTGACATTAACACCCTTTTGATCAACGGGAAGCGCTGCTGTAATTGGAATAACAGCATACTGCCGGTTATGCCCGGCATTTGCTGGTCAATAAACGCAATGTCGACATTCGCCAGCTCAGAGGTGGTCCAAACTTGCTCCGGAAATGACAGAAAAACGCATTGATGGCCTGAGTTATGTAACATGCGCCGATAGGCACTGAGCACAAAAGCGTCATCATCCACAAACAACAACTTAATCATGGGTATCGTTTTGCAACTGCAAATTGTTGTGTTGTTGCAAATCGCTATTGAGCTTTGCCAGCAATGCAGGCCATACGTCATTCAACAGCAGCAAGCAATCTGTTAATACAGTCTGGTCGCTTTGTCTCGCCGCCTGCTCTGCAGTCTGGCACCAGGCCATCAACTGAGCAGCCCCCACTAAACCACACATGCTTTTTAAGCTATGGCTCAGTCTGGCAACCTCACTGAACTGGCTGGCCGCAGCTGCCTGTTGCAACTGAGCCATATAATTTTGAGCTTCATCCCGAAAACCGGTTAATACCTGGCAAATAGTGTGCGCACTGTCATCACCGTACATCTCAGTCAGAACGGTTAAATCCAGGACAGCCTGCCCGGCCAGGTTAGTCATCAGCTACCTCGTTATCAGTGTCAGTAATCTGAATAATCGGCCGGTTGCAGGTTTGCATCCACCAGTAAGACAGTCGTTTTAATAACACCAGCACCTGACTATGGTGTTTAATATTAATATTGTTGAGTTCCAGCACATGCGGCTTTAGTTTTTCCAGCCGCTGTTGAAACAACAACCAGAAATCGCGTCGTTGTTCTTTGTTTTTAATATTTTTTGAGATATGAAATAAATAATCAGCGGCCTCACAGGCACGTTTACGCTCACTTTCAATCGCGACCGGCTTGCAGTTGCTAACAAAAACATTGTGAAAACAACTAACATTAAAGGCAAAATTCCGCATCCGCCGGTCCAGCTGAAAATAACCGGTCGTGGCTTTATCCGGCCATACTAAAAAATCTTTTTTCTCTGCAGTCTTACTCCCGGCACCATCTTGCTCAGCATCGTCAGCCTTACTTTCCGGTAATTCACGGACAATGGCGACACTAAAACCGCGATCTGCCGGTGGCTCGCTAACGACAGCACCAGAATCCGCCACTAACTGTAAATAGTGGGCGACCGGCTTAATCGCTTTATGATGCTGTAAGTGATGTTGAATTTTTTTTGATAACAGTGCCGAAGTGATTGGCTTGGCGAGAAAGTCGTTCACATCAAAGGTGATGCTTTGTTCAATTACATCCCGGTAGGCATTGCCGGAAAACATAATAATTGGAATATCATGCGAGGTGCTGGCAAACAAACCGGCGCGAATGCGCTGCACCAGCTCCAGGCCTGATGGCGCTCTCATCTCAATATCAGTGATCAGTAAATCAATTGACTCGTTTTCCAGAAATTCTGCCGCAGTTTTCCCGTCCAGCGCTTTAAATGCCCGGCAACCAGCAACTTTATTGGCGACACCATACAAAAAATCACACATCAGTATGACATCATCTACCACTAACACATGAACATTTCTTGATAACATAAATGAGGAAAAACCTGCAATTTGAATAAAAAGGGACTTTTACAGCGTCAAAATTGCCAAAGTACAACTCTGCTTATACAGCCTTAATTAGCGGATAGCAAAGCTTATCCTGCACAGGGCGAAGGTAGTGGCAGCTGCTAATTTAGCAATCAGAATGTTACGGGGGCCTTTAACTTTTGTTGCAGACCCGTTAGCGGATGGCTAAAGCTAATACTTTCAGCATGTAACAGCAGGCGATCTGCTGCTGCAATGACTGCATCATCGCCGTATAAGGTGTCACCAAGGATGGGGTGGCCTATGGCCTGCAAATGCAGCCGCAGCTGATGTGAGCGCCCGGTTACCGGAGTCAGCAGCAAACGGCTTTGTTGGCTGGCTGTATCGCGGCTTAGCACCTGATAATACGTCAGCGACGGTTTGCCGTTACTGCAAATTTTATAAAGCGGCCGGTTTACCGGATCAGCGGCTATCGGCAGGTTAATCTCCCCCTGATCCTGCTCAACCAACCCGGCGACAACCGCATGATACTGTTTACTGATAGTGCGGGCCTGAAACTGCTTACTCAGCTCAGACAGCGCTCTTTTGCTCAGTGGCAACAATACGATGCCAGAAGTATCGTAATCCAGCCGGTGCACAACCGTCGCACCCGGCCACTCCCGCTGCACCCGGCTAATCAGACAGTCTTTATTCTCAGGATGGCGGCCAGGAACTGTTAATAGCTTAGCGGGCTTACTGACCACCAGCAGCTGTTCGTCCTCATGCACAATGGCAAAGGGCTGGTCGGTTGCCTTAAGCACTGTCAGTTCAGAAATATCAGCCATAAAATTTCTACCCACTACGTAAAATGCCAGAATGTGCTATCTGGTTTGCGTCTATTATGCCTGATAAGCGGTTTGTCTGCAGGGCAAAATCCGTTATGCTGCAGGCCGGATTGACTGCTGACCTTTTATTATGGCCGCTAGCTTTAATTACAACCCACCCACTGAACCCTGGCTTGATATTTTATATCAGGACAAGGACATTATTGTTCTGAATAAACCCAGCGGTTTGTTGACGAACCCCGGTAAGGGCCCGGCGTTAGCCGATTGCCTGTTTAGCCGGGTAAAAGCAGAATTTGAATTAGCCCAACTGGTCCACCGGCTTGATTTAAGTACTTCAGGTGTGGTGGTGATAGCACTGCGGCGTAAAGCTGAGCGTGAACTCAAGCGCCAGTTTGCCGAGCGTGAAGTTAAAAAGCGTTATCTGGCAGTCGTGGCTGGCCAGTTAATACCAGCAAGTGGCAGTATTGACTATCCTCTCGCCGTGGACACAGAACAGGCTCCCCGCCAAAAAGTCTGCAGCTTAACTGGCAAAGCTGCTCTGACTCACTATCGGCTGTTACAGCAACTACCTGACGCCGCCCTGGTTGAACTGCTGCCAGTGACAGGCCGCTCACATCAACTTCGGGTGCATATGCTGGCACTGGGCCATCCTATCCTCGGGGATGCATTTTACGCCCCTGCCCCGGTTTTAGCCGCCGCGCCGCGCTTGCTGTTGCACGCAGCAAGCTTACAGTTCTGCCACCCCTATTCAGGCAAAGCGCTTGAATTTACAGCAGATACTGACTTTGTCACGGCCAACGGCGAACTGAATTGGCCAGCGCAAGACTTTAATTGCTAAGCACACTGGTAAATTAGTAACAGCTGACTATATTGATTTCAACTGCCTGCACATTTGTAGGGCCTGGCAGCTAATAATGACAATAAAGCAGGAGTTTACAATGAGTGTGCTAGGTGAATTTAAAAGCTTTGCCATGCGTGGCAATGTCGTGGATATGGCTGTAGGGATAATTATTGGTGCCGCTTTTGGCAAAATTGTCTCGTCTTTTGTCAATGACGTTATTATGCCGCCGATTGGTGTCTTACTGGGTGGCGTTAACTTTCGAGATTTAGCGGTAGTCATTCAGCAAACGACAGAAAGTCAGGCCGAAGTTGTGATTAAGTACGGCATGTTTGTGCAAACCATCATTGATTTTATCATTATTGCTTTTGCGGTATTTGTTGGTGTTAAAGCAATGAATTCTATGAAGGCAAAAGAAGAAGCTAAGCCGCCGGCCGTCGCCGAAGTCCCGGAGGATACTAAATTACTGGCAGAAATCCGGGATTTGTTGAAAAAGTCGTAGCAGAGTTTAATTAAGTTAACCTGAAAAAAACGTCTCTCGCTGAGACGTTTTAGCACATTAGCTTACTCGCAAAGGAGGTCGGAAACCCGATCTGGTCGGCGCAGAGTGTCTGAGCCCTGCCGAAGGTAGCAGGGCGAGTTGCTGCGACGAGCCAGAGCGGGTATTGCGACCGTATAGCTACACCGTTACAAGTTCTCCTCAAACAACTTATAGATCCGCCGGTATTCATCCAGCCAGCTGCTGGGCTGGCGGAAACCATGTGGCTCTACCGGATAAATTGCTGTTTCAAAATCCTGCTTTTCCTGCTCAATTAAGCGCTGCACCAGGCGCACCACATCCTGGAAAAACACGTTATCATCCACCATTGGCGCATTAATCAGCAGTGGTTTGGTTAACCCCTGGCTGAAGTAAATTGGCGAACTGCGCTCATAGGCAATAGGGTCAATATCCGGCGTGTTCAGTATGTTCGAGGTATACGGATGATTGTAATACGCCCAGTCACTAACCGGACGCAGTGCAGCCCCCGCCTGGAACAGGTCAGGCTGTTTAAACAGCGCCATAAACGTCATAAAACCACCGTAGGAGCCGCCGTAAGTGCCAATCCGGTTACGGTCAATGTTAGCATTATCTACCAGCCAGTTTACACCATCGGCTAAATCTTCAATTTCCGGCGTACCCATCTGCCGGTAAATGGCAGTACGCCAGTTCCGGCCATAACCTTTTGATGCCCGGTAATCCATATCCAGCACCACATAGCCTTGTTGTGCTAGCAGATTGTGGAACAGGAACTCACGGAAATAGCCCGACCAGCCCAGATCACTGTTTTGCAGATAGCCCGCACCATGATTAAAGATTACGGCCCGGCGTGGCTCGCCCTGTTTATAATCGGCAGGATAATACACTTTACTGAATACTGGCTGCGCAGTGTGACTGGATGGCACTGCCACCACCTGTGGCGCAACCAATGGCAGCTGTTTAAATTCGTCTGAAACCGTATCGGTTAGCCTGACCACATCGGCCTCTGGTTTAGCCGCCATCAGGTACAGGTCCTCTGGCATCAGGTTGGTTGAGTGGGTTAACAGTAATTTTTGCTCATCTGGTGACAGCGTAAAGTCGGTCATTCCGCCTAAACGGGTTAGTTGCTCGGTATCTTCATTGGTCATATTTAGCCGGTAAACTTCATATATCCCCGGGTGAGCAACGTTCGCCTTAAAGTAGATATAGTTATCGTCTGCGGTTAGTGTCGGATCGCTGATTTCAAAGGTACCACGGGTTAATTTTTTGGCTTTACGACTGGTTAAAGCCTTGCTGTATAAGTGCGAGTAACCGCTTTCCTCAGACAGAAAATACAAGGTCTCGCTGCTGTTGAACCAGCCGAAGTCATTAAACGCGTAGTTAACCCAGGCTTTGTCCTGCAGGCGGTGCTGTGGCACCAGGATTTTCTTATCGAAGTCCACAGTGGCTATCCAGCGGTCTTTGTTGTCCAGGGCTTTGAGCATTATCGCCACCTGATCACCGCTGTTATGCCAGCGCATGGCACTCTGGCTCCAGTACCAGTCAGTCATCAACCCAATGTCACGGATAATTTTACTGCTTTTATACTTTTCACCTTTAGCTTTGGCATTTTCAGCTTTAACCTCAGCCAGCACATCTTCATTGTAACCAGGCAGGCTGGTGTAACTTAACGGGTATTGGCTGCCATCGGTTAGTGACACCAGCAACAGCCGCTGTGGTTCAGGTTTAAAATCATTCACCCGCCATCTTACCGGCTGTGCCGCGATGTCACCATTTGCGGTAATGTAGTTCGGCATAATGTCTTTTTCATTTCGTGGCTTGGCTTTACGCACTGCCACCAGCAAATAGTCTGCTTTGGGTGATAAGCTGGCATCGACAATTTGCTGATCTTTACCAAAATAAGCAGCAGTCGGCGCCATGGCCGGGTTTGCTGAGCGCAATGCTTCTTTGGCTTCATACTGCTCTTTATTACTGCGCTGAGTTTTTGCGACATATTCAATGAGTTTATGTTGCTCCTGCGCCAGATAGCCGCTTGGTATGGCCGGCGCCTTTGGCTCGTCTTCCGTTTTCAAACTGATTAACTCGCTGCTCAGGCCTGTGCTTAAATCAACACTGAAAAAAGTCCAGCCCTGCCGGTATACCAGCCTGTTGTCTGTCAGAAACTGTGGATCGCTAAAGCTGGTATTGCTGCGGGTAACCTGAATTATCTGGCCATCAGCTTTACGGACAAATATATTTCCTTCAAAAACCCAGGCCTGTAATTGGCGGTCAGCACTATATTCAACACTGCTGGCCCCCATCTGGTGCAGTTGTGACAGTGGCACCGCTAAACCGTTATCACTGGCATCCAAGGGTCGATGGTACCAGTCACGTAGTTCACTGCCCGCGCGTTTTTGCTGATAAAACACCTGGCTGCTGTCAGCACTCCAGAATGCATTTTGCGGTGAACGGCCCAGCCAGTCAGGATCGGCCATTATCTGTTCGAGGGTAAGTTCGATAGCGGGGTTAGTCTGGTAAACCGCTTTCGCAGCGACCGGTGTAACATCCCAGGTCTGCGGTTCTGTTTTGGCTAATGCCAGACTACTGGAAAACAGCAAGCCGGCGGACACTGCACTAAGCAGCGTTTGATGGAATATATTCATATATTAAGTCTTGTACTGAATTAACGACGCCCTGTTATACAAAGCCTTGACAAGGAACGCAACTGGATGCGGCTGATTAGCGGGGATTTGAGCTGGAATTACCGAACCACATCGAAAATAAACTATCCATCGACCGGATAGACAAACCTAACAATGCGCAGCTTACGCTACGCATCATTTAAAAAAGAGTGATGGGGTTTAAGCCGCTACTTTTTCACTAAGCTGGCCAAGTTGCAGCCTGGCTGCTGCCAGTGCTTTCTCTGCTGCTTCCTCACCCATATTCAAGCCTTCTGCGTAGACAAAATGCAGCTGGGTTATGCCGATGAAATTAAAGAAGCTGGTTAAAAATGGCGTCTGACTGTCTGCTGACGTACCCTGATAAATCCCGCCACGGGTTGCCAGGACAATGACCGGCTTATCAGCCAACAGACCAACCGGACCTTTTTCAGTGTATTTAAACGTGATACCCGCCCGCGCCAGCCTGTCAAGCACCGACTTTAGCTGGGAAGGAATGCCAAAATTGTACATAGGCACGCCAAATACAATAACGTCTGCTGCTTTAACCTGTTCAATCAGCTGGTCTGAATAGTTAGCCAGTTGCTGTTGTTCGGCAGTTCGCTCTGCCGTTGGCGTCATCCACGCTGCAATTTCTTTCATTTCCAAATGGGGTAACGGCGTAGCGCTCAGATCAATTTCTGTCAGGTTAATATCGCTGCCAAGTTTTGCCAGAAATGCTTTACTTAATTTCGTTGAATGACCGTTATCACCGCTTATTGAACTATTTATTACCAGAACATTTTTCATAATAACCTCCTAAAAGACGTCCGATAATAATACATCAATTTTATAGGATGAATATTGCAATAAAACGGCAATTCCTTTCTATTTTATGATAAATGAAAATATAAAACCAAGCTTGATGACGCTGCGTATAACGTCAGTAACCAAACAACGACTATTTATAATTGCGTAAAGCCGGGAAAGACAAATATGTTGGAAACTACCGTGCTAACAGGGCATCATGATGCTTTATCAAAGCAGAAGCGAATAAGCCAGCGGATGACCATAAATACTGATAACGAACCACGTACCGGGCAATGGGAAGATGCTCTGACGTTGGTAGCATTACATCAGGACAAAGCAGCCTATGCTGAATTGTTCAGGTATTTTGCCCCGAGGCTCAGAGCCTTTGGCATAAAAATGTTTGGTAATGAACAACAGGCAATGGAAATGGTGCAGGACGCCATGCTGAATGTCTGGCGTAAAGCCCGCTTATTTGACGCGAGCCGGGGCTGTGCATCGACCTGGATTTTCACTATCGCGCGTAACGTTCGCTTTGACATGCTCAGAAAAAAGCAAAGCCGTAAAGATGATATCAGTGCTGACGATTTGTGGTTTGACGGCGATTATCCTGAGCAGGAAAGTAATAGCAGTGATAGTTGGGATACCATGTTAATGAGCGAGAAATTAGCGCCTCATTTTGACGCATTGCCACCCGCCCAACGCATGGTAATGCAGAAAGTTTACTTAGAAGAAAAATCTCATCAGGAAGTTTCTGATGAATTGGCAATACCCCTAGGTACAGTGAAGTCCCGGATACGATTAGCACTGGACAGATTGAGAGAGGCATTAGATGACACACGCAGTTAAATTTCATCCAGGCTTAATGTTACTGGAGCAATATGTCGAAGGGTCACTGTCTGCCGACGTCGCGCTTGCGGTGTCAGCGCACATAGACTTATGTCCTCATTGTCAGCAACTTAGTAAAGATATTACTAACGATCAAGCTGCGGTGCTGGCTGAACAGGATGTTTCTGGCCGCGATGCTGAGCAGGAATGGCAGCAAATGCTTAATTTTATTACCAGCCAGCCTACAATATCGTCGTCTGCATCAACGCACACAGATACTGCACCGCAGGTTGCAAGCGTTTCGGTAAATGGCAGAACATTTGAGATCCCAAGAGCGCTGGCCAGACTAGCCGAGAAGCAAAATAAATGGTTGCATCTTGGCGGTATCGCCACAGCTAAGCTACCCACAGCGGACAAGCAACATGTGTCATTGCTTTATATCGATAAAGGAACTGAGGTACCAAACCATACCCACCTTGGCCTGGAAATGACATTGGTGTTAGCAGGTAAAATAGTGGATGAAAACGGCGAGTATGGTGTAGGTGATCTGTTGATTAATTCACCTGACGATACCCACACCCCCAGAACACTGGCTGACGAAGACTGCCTATGCTTGTCGGTACTCAGTGCGCCGTTGAAATTTAATAAAGGTTTGACGCGGTTATTGAATCCGTTACAACAGTTTTTCTATTAACCAGGAAGTCTCAGCTTGGTGGAGCAAGCTTGGCGCCGTGCAAACGGCGCTTTTTTTTGGTTGTTTTTACCAGCAGCTTCAGACAAGCAACGCCATGCCGCCATTTAAATTATAGACCGTTGCAAAGCCAAACCGGCGCAGCACCTTACACGCCAGCAAACTACGATTGCCGCTGCGGCACACCAGTAGTAACGGTCGGGTTGGCGTTAGTTGCCGGCTAATCAAGGCATCACATAATTTTGACAACGGCACGGCCAGCACATCTGCTTTTACCGGCAGATGCTGCTGCAAAGGCCCGGCAGTCTGTTCATGAGACTCCCTTACATCTATCACCTGTAGTTCAGGTTGTTGCTGTAATACGTTGGCAAGCTCTGATTTATCCAGTAAGCGACTGGCATCCGTTATCGCAACTTCCACCAGACCACAATAATAATGACTGGCATGCTGCAGCTCTGCGGTTTGCGCGTTTAATTGTTGCTGCCATTCTGCTGCCGGCAGCCCCGCCAGCACTTTAGCAAACAGCTCACTTTCCTGCTGTGCCAGTTGCAAGGTGGTAGCAAACCGCTGGGCGTAATCGTGACTGGACAATAGCAGTGTATCGGCGTCAATTTGTTCGGCCAGATTTTTAATACTGCGTTGCAGCACCATAGCATCGCCATCGGCCAAATCAGTGCGGCCGATGCCACCGGGAAGAATAACATCGCCAACAAAGGCCACTAATGTTTGTTGGTCCCGGCGCAGAATAATGCTAATCGCGCTGGCGCAATGGCCGGGAGTCGCTAGCCGTGTTAATTGAAAGTCTGCCAGATTAAGTTGCTCTGTCGCGGTTGGCCAGCCAAATTCGTCACAATGTTGCTGATCAAAATGTAATGCCTGACGCAGCATTAAGGCCGCACTTTGTTGCTCTGGATGCTGGTGGGTTTCCAGAATTGCCAGCAAGGTTAACTGTCGTCCCTGTACAATATTAATAATCCGGTTTACCAGTGCCGCTACCGGGTCGATAACCAACGCCTGGCCGCTGGCTGCATCAATTAGCAGGTAACTGCAGCTATCTTCGTGCTTCAGTTGCAGCAAACCATCGGCATGGATCTCCAAGGTTGGCGTGGCATCCGTTACCACCAGACAATGCTTGTTTACTACTGCTTTTAATGCGCGGATAGCATTACAGGCATCAGCGCATTCAGTCGCTGACATAGCCGGGCCGAATGACAAGCGAATAGCCCCCTGGCTGCGCCAGGCAGCCAACCCCATCGCGTCGAGCACAAAGCTAGTGGGAACTTTTGAGCTGCAGGCCGAACCAGAACTTATCCGGATCCCCGCCGCGTCGAACAAGTCCATAATATCTTTACTGTAAAAGCCAGGTACTGAAAAATTTATAGTGGTCGGTACGATATAAGGCTGATCACTATTTAACACCAATTCTGGAAATACATAACGTAGCGCTGCAGTTAAGTCAGCCCGGTAATGCCACAAAGTGTGTTCTGACTGAAATATTTTACCGTCAGCGCGCTGCACCTCGGTTAACACAGCGCCCAGCGCAGCGATACCCGGTAAGTTTTCAGTACCTGAGCGCAACCCCCCCTCCTGACCACCGCCTGTAATAAACGGTTGATATGGCGCACTGGCTCTGACATACAAAAAGCCTATTCCTTTGGGCGCATAAAGCTTATGACCACTAAAAGGCGCATAATCGATAGTCGTATCCGCCAGTTTGAGCGACATCTTACCCAGCGCCTGGACACAATCCACTAACCAGTAAACAGCGGGGTTTGCTGCCCGAATGCACTGTTCCAACTGATCTAACTGCTGTTTAATACCCGTTTCATTGTTGGCCGCCATAGTACAAATTAACCCGGCAGCAGGCGCATGCTGGCTAATAAAATTTAAGTCGAACTGACCGTTCTGATCTACCGGGATCGCTTTTATCGTTGCGTTAAGCTGCAACACGCTGTTCCAGTGTTTCAGGCTCTCGGGTACGGCTTTATGCTCAGTTGCACCGTATAGCAACAGGGTTGACGCCCCGTTTTTTCCCTGCTGCCGCAAGGCCAGCAAGGCCGACACTACTGAACTTTGAATACCCTCAGTGGCACCCGAGGTAAACAAGATACGGCCATCACCGGCACCGGTAACCTGCCGCGCCAGACTGCGGGCATGCTCGAGGGTTGCTTTGGCTTTAATACCGGTAGTATGGCTGCTACTGGGGTTGCCAAACTGCTGTTGCATACATTGCATAGCAGCAGCCGCAGCAACAGGCAGCACCGGTGTCGTGGCGTTATTATCTAAATAGATTTCAGCTGGACGGATACGGGGGGTTACTGATGCGTGTTTCATCCTCGGGCCTATTTTACACGGCGATGCCGCTTATAGCTAAAAGAGATATCTTATAACCTGACATCATAAATGGCAGCGCCTGAAACAACAAGCGTAGCAAGACGCTATCTGGCCGAATAACACTCACAAAAAAGGCTGCATTTAGCAGCCTTTTGTCTTAGGTTAGCAGATCTGACGTTATTCAATCAGGTCTTTAGGGATATCCGGCCTTAGCTCCTGCCAGATCTTACCGCTTTCAATGCCGTATTTACGCACTGCCATTACCACTTCATCGTGTTTACCAGCTTCTGCATATTGTTTAAGCTGCGCATAATATTTGCGGGCCAGTTCCCGTGCCGCCGGATGAGAAAAGTAAAAACGGGCGATTTTATTATACAAGCCGCGAAAGCCATTCAGGATCAGCACGTATATCCGGTTAGAAGAGTGCAAGGCCAGTTCATGATTTAAGTTATAGTCAAATTCAGCAAAGGCAGCGGCCGTATCATCCAGTACTTCAGCATCGGTAAAAGCAGCAATCACCTCTTGTTGATGCGTTTTAATGGCACCACGAATATAAATAGCGCTGATATTTGTCCGGGCAGACAGTAAATCGTCGACTAATTTAGGCATCTGATCTTCGTCAAGCCGGGCCAGCGTTTCCAGAATATTCAGGCCTGAAGTTTCCCAGTAATTATTCACTTTGGTGGGTTTACCGTGCTGAATGGTAAGCCAGCCATCGCGCGCCAGGCGCTGCAACACTTCCCGCAACGTGGTCCGGGTTACACCAATCAATTCAGACAGTTCACGCTCTGCCGGTAAAATTGATCCGGGTGCAAATTTGCCGTTCCAGATCGAATCCACTATATACTCTTCTGCAAAACCGGCAGGGCTTTGCGCTTTAATCAGATTGGTCATGCCAAAAAATCCGTCAGGGTCATCATACAAGTTGACTGATTGTACCAGAGCGCTGCCAGTTAACAAGTCGGCACTTAAAAATAGCCAGATGGAAGTAACACAACAATTGTGTAATGCTGATAAATCCCTTAAATTAGCCAATTAGCTGATTGTTATACCAATAGGAACATCTATGCTGGCTACAATAAAAAAAATATCACGCCATCGCCTGTCCTGGTTTTTACTGATTGTAAGCGCACTGGCTTTACTAGCCAGCGGCTTGTATTTTCAGTATGGCCTGAATTTACAACCCTGCATTAAATGCATTTATATCCGGGCCGCATTTGCCGGTGTACTGCTGGCGGGTCTGCTGGGGTTACTGGCACCACGACAGAGCATGGTACGTTTACTTGCTATCGCCCTGTGGCTGACCAGTGCTGCTATCGGCCTTTATCAGGCGCTTGAATTAGTTAATATTGAGCAAACGTTGGCCGCGGGGGGCTTTAGCAGCTGTGCGCTATTTGCTGAATTTCCTGCCTGGCTGGCACTGGATAAATGGTTACCCAGTGTGTTCGAAGTGACCGGCAGCTGCGGCGCAGTTGACTGGCAATTTTTAGGCCTGAGTATGGCATATTGGAGCATGCTAATCCTGGCAGCCTATTTGCTGACAGCTGTGGTAGTGTTAATTGGCCAGCTTGGCCGGATTTCTAATAACCCCTACCGCTAAGCACATTACTGAATGCCTGATTCAAAAAAGCCCTGCAATCGCAGGGCTTTTTTTTTCCGCTATCTCTTACCGTAACCGTTACAGAATAGCCAGTAACTCGACGTCGAATACCAGAGTGCTGTATGGGGCAATAGCATTGCCTGCGCCACGCTCGCCGTAAGCCAGGTTCTGTGGCACATATAAGCGCAGCTTTGAACCGACAGCCATTAATTGTAATGCTTCAGTCCAGCCGGCAATAACGCCTGAAACCGGAAATTCTGCCGGCTCACCACGCTGATAAGAGCTGTCAAACACAGTGCCGTCAATCAGAGTGCCATGGTAATGGGTACGTACCGTTGAGGCAGTTGTTGGCTTTTCGCCTTCAGCAGCTACCAGAACTTCATATTGCAGGCCAGACGCCGTTATCGTTACTTCAGCACGCTTAGCATTTTCTGCCAGGAACATTTCGCCCGCTTCGGCCAGCGCTTTTGCTTTTTCCTGCTCAGCCGCTTGCATCCGCTCACTGATCACGCCAAACGCCGCCCGGATCTGATCTTCGCTGACTTCAGGCTGCTGCTCGTTGTAAGCCGCTGCTAAGCCTGCAGCTACCGCAGTAATATCCAGACCGTCAAACGGATTGTCGGCCAGTTGCTGGCCCATTTGTAAACCAATACCATAACTGGCGTGTTGTTCTAGCGTTGCATATTTATCAGACATAAGTTCCACTTTTGCTGGGCTGCCGGCAGAAACAGTTTGCCAGGCAGCAATTAAATTCGGCCAACATACTAACCTATCGCGGCGCGAATGTCTTGCCAGTGCAACCTATAGCAGCTGTACCTGCTGCCATAATTGTTGTACATGCTGCTGATCAGCATCAGTCAGTTCGCCGCCGTCTATCGCTTTTACCAGGCTTTGTTCCACCCAGTTACACAACCGGGGTTTATCAAATGGCTCAGCCATAACTTCCAGGCTACCCACTGCTAAATCAAAATGTCCCCGTAAATAACCGGCAGCAAATAACTGATCATCGGTGGCATCCGGGATCAGATTATCAAAATAATCGGCAACAGTATCAATATACTGCTCGGGTTTCGCTGCTTGATTCATACTACTCCTCGTCCTGATAACCTAAGCGGTATATGACATAATCGTTATAACCGGTTAGCACATTTAATAAGCCGTGCAATGCTTTATCCAGTGTCTGATCACCGGTATCTGCCAGCAGTGGCCGGCCATTAAGTTGCTGCAGCTTGGTTTTGGTCGCCAGCAACATGATATTATCCCGGCCGATGGCTTTAATTACAGCCGGTGACAGTTGCTGATTACCCCGGCCAAAGACATGGCCCTGGCCACCGATCAGGGTGATCACCAGTTTGCTCGGATAATCGCTAACCAGCTCGAGCAACTGGGTTGCCGTCACATCACTGGCAATCAACTCGCCATTCTCAACCACATCAACACCCAGCAAGGTATTAGCAAGGCCCAGCTCTGCCATTACTGCTGCGACGGTGCTCCCCGAGCCCATTACATAACGGATGTTGTCTTCCATTAAACCGGCGACATATGCGGCTAAATCGTCCAGCACCAGCTCCTCAGATTCTTTGCCGGCGGCTTTAACACTCTGGACATAGCGAAGCTCTGCCGGAATGCGCATTTCGCCGTAGCGGCGGGCCTTTACCACACCTTGCCGGAATGCTGTCTCGTCAATATCCATTACCGGTGCTTCGGCCAGCGTCACTAACTGACCGCTGATCAGCCGCTGCACCAGTTTGCCGGCTGCCTGCGGCGAAATAGCATAAACGCCGGAGTGAATTTTACAGCCGGCCGGAATACCCAGTACCGTTGTGCTGTTGCCAATAACACTACACAAATTCCGCGCCGTACCATCACCGCCGGCAAACAGCAGCAAGTCAACGCCCTGCTCTGCTATGGCAAGCGCTGCCTGCTCGGTGTCTGCAGCCACTGTTGGCGCTGTTGCCGGGGTATAACAAACCTGATAATTCAGCCCTAACTGCTGACACAAATCGGCACCCATTTCGCCCGCGACGGTGACGACCTGGAACTGATCTTTTAATGCTGATAGTTGACTAAGCGCCACTGCCGCACGCTCACCGGCCATTGGCACAGCGCCCCTTGCCAGGGCTTCTGCCGCCATACCATCACTGCCTTTTAACGCAACACTACCCCCCAGGCCCGCCAGCGGATTGATAATAAGACCTAAACGAAAGGGATTAATCATGGGTTTAGCTTCATCCGGATGCCTGTTAGCGAATGGCGCGCATTGTAACGATTTCAGCGGCCCTTGCCCAGTATTGCCAGCGCAAACCTGCTCCTGTTCTGCTTATAGCAACCGTGGCGACCTGAGCTTGCCGCACTGGTCTGACTGGTTTAGAGTACAGTCAGATAACTAACACGACTGAAAGGGACAACAATGTCACCACTTGAGCTGCAATTTGAGCAACTAAAACAAGCTTACAGCCTTCGCCCTTATCCGGATCTGCAGCAGCGCCAGCAGCAATTAACGGCTCTGCGCCAGGCTGTCCGGCAACACAGTGCAGCGCTGTGTGACGCAGTAAGCAGTGATTTTGGTTATCGCAGTAGTGACGAAACCCGTTTGCTGGAAATTATGCCCTCAATAAGCGGTATTGATTACCATACAAAGCAGCTAAAAAGCTGGCTAAAGCCACAAAAGCGACATGTCCACTACAGTTTTATGCCCGCCAGTAACCGCGTTATGCTGCAACCACTGGGCGTCGTCGGCATTATTGTTCCGTGGAACTACCCTATTTACTTAGCACTTGGCCCGTTAATGGCGGCTATTGCCGCTGGCAATAAAGCCATGCTGAAACTGTCTGAATATACCCCGGCGACCAATAAGGTGCTAAGCACCCTATGTCAGCAGGCGCTGGGGCCAGATGTTATTGTAGTTGAAGGTGAAGCAGAGATTGCCGCTGAATTTTCCCGCTTGCCATTTGACCATCTGCTGTTTACCGGTTCTACCGCGGTTGGCCGCAAAGTCATGCAGGCAGCTGCTGCAAACCTGACGCCGGTTACGCTGGAGCTGGGCGGCAAAAGCCCGGTACTGATTGCCCCCGATGCCGACATTCAGCAGATGGCGAAACGTATTTTGTTCGGGAAAACCGCCAATGCCGGCCAGACCTGCGTTGCGCCCGACTATGTGCTGGTACCTGCTGACAAACTGGAGCAGTTAATTACTGAGCTTTGCCAGGCTTTTAGTGGCTTTTATCCTGATTTTGCCACTAACCCGGATTATAGCTCGGTGATTAACCCGGCTCAGTATCAACGGCTGATGGCAATGCTTGAACATGCCCACAGTAGTGGTACCCGGGTGATTAACTGTGGCGATACCAGTGGTAAAAATGAACCTGCCCTGGCCAACAGCGAGCGGCGACTGGCACTGCAGTTAATTATTGGCGCTGATGATAATAGCAACCTGATGGAGCAGGAAATATTTGGCCCCTTGCTGCCATTGGTTCCCTACAAAACGCTGGAAGAAGCACTTAACTATATTCAGCAGCGGCCGAGGCCACTGGCGCTGTATTTAATGAGCAATGATAAAGCGACTCAGCAACAGGTGCTACAGCAAACTCATGTCGGAGGTGTCTGTATTAACGACACCCTGGTGCATGTGGCACAGGATGACCTGCCCTTTGGCGGCATTGGTCCGTCTGGGTTGGGTAATTATCATGGCAAAGAGGGCTTTTTACGGTTTTCGCACCAGAAAGCGATTCATCAGAAAGGCTGGTTTAACAGTGGTCAGTTTATTTATCCGCCGTTTAACCGCAAAGTGTTTAAAGCCATACTCGGCTGGTTAACCCGTTAAAATTCGATTGTGTTGTTCTGCACCGTGACTTCACAGCAGCGCAGGGTGGCTGGAAATACTTACTTCACCGGCTTCAAGGATCACGTCCCTGCCTGCGCAGCATCCATGCTGCTGTTACGTAAGTACACCAACCACCCTGCTTTCATTCTATATTCGCAATGTTTTTCGGCAAGGTTAATACTAACAGACAGGCCAGCAGCGCAAAGCCGGCAGCGAAGATAAAAGTTTGTGCTGCGCCCGCGCCATTTTGCCAGCTAAAACCAGCCAGATAAGCGCCAATAGCCCCGCCACCACCGAAAATAAGCCCGGCATAAATGGCCTGGCCCCGGCCGCGCTGCGCTTTTGGGAATACCTGCTGAATAAACTGCATGGCGCAGCTATGGGCAATGGCAAAACTGCCAGCATGCAATAGCATACTCAGCGCCAGCCACCAGACAGAGTGGGCCAGCAAGGCCACCATTAACCAGCGAATGGCAGTTAAGCCATAGCAAATGCTCAATAGTAAGCGATAGCTGCGGTTGCGCATAAGGCGCCCCGCGTAGTAAAACGCCACAATTTCCGCGGCTACCGCCAGGCTGATCAGTAAGCCGGTCTGGCTGCCGCTATAGCCTAAGTCGCGGCTATACAGAGTAAAAAAGCCATAAAAAGGCGCAAAGCTTATTTGCATCAGCAGTGCTGCACCCATAAAAACCCACAACACCTTGTGCTTAGCCAGTTGCCGGTAAGACAGTGTTGTAGCTGTTGCATCATGCGCTGGGGTCAGTGCCGGTAGATTAAGCAGACAGAACACTAACAGTAACAAAAACGCCAGCGCAGTAGCGGGCATAAACTCACTGCCATACAGCTGATAAAACCAACCTCCCAGCATCACCAGCACGATATAGCCCACACTGCCTGCTGAGCGGATCCGGCTATACTGCTCAGTGTTATTGTTCAGAAATAAAAAAGTGGAGACTTCCAGTTGCGGTAAAATAGCGGTCCAGAAAAAGCTGAACAGTGCCAGCGCGACCAATAAAAAACCAAACCCGGCATCAATAAAGCTGCCTAACCAGCCGATACAGGCCAGCACGGCACCCAATTGCATCACCCTGAGTGGCTTACTGCTGCGTTCAGCTAAACCGGCCCAGATAGCCGGCCCGACAATCCGGGTGGCCGTGACAATGGCCAGCATCAGACCTATCTGGCGCGAGTCAAAACCACGACCATCCAGAAACAGCCCCAGATAAGGCACAAAAATACCCAGCACACCAAAATAGGTAAAGTAAGCCAGCGCTAACGCTGGCCTGGCGGCCAATAATTTCATAAGGTCATAGGGTCCTGACGAACACTATTTAATTACCGGTTAGCGTTAGCAATGTCCGGGGTATGCACGCTTACGCCGGCATTCTGGGCCCGGTGACGTAATAAGTGGTCCATTAAAACAATAGCAAGCATCGCTTCTGCTATGGGTACCGCCCGGATACCCACGCAGGGGTCATGCCTGCCTTTGGTAACAATATCAACCACGTCGCCATCGACATTAATACTCTTACCCGGAATACTGATACTCGATGTTGGCTTTAAGGCAATACTGACCTTCACATCCTGCCCTGACGAGATACCACCGAGCGTGCCGCCCGCATGGTTGGAACTAAAGCCCTCTGGCGTTAACTCATCGCGGTCAGTTGAACCGCGCTGCTCCACCACCGCAAAGCCATCACCTATTTCCACCGCTTTGACGGCGTTGATACTCATCATGGCATGGGCAATGTCGGCATCTAACCGGTCAAACACCGGTTCACCCAGCCCCACCGGCATACCTGTTGCTACGACATTAACCCGGGCACCAACTGAGTCGCCATCTTTTTTAAGCTGACGCATATACTCGTCCAGCGCGGCAATTTTATCCGGATCCGGACAAAAGAACGGATTGTTTTCTACTTCATCCCAGTTCAGCTTTTCTGCTTTTACCGGGCCTAACTGTGCCAGATATGCACGGATGTCGATACCACAGTGTTCTTTTAAATACTTCTTGGCAATAGAACCTGCCGCAACCCGCACTGCGGTTTCCCGCGCCGAGGAGCGGCCACCACCGCGATAATCCCGAATGCCAAACTTATGCCAGTAAGTGTAATCGGCATGGCCGGGCCGGAATAAATCTTTAATATTGGAGTAGTCTTGCGAGCGCTGATCGGTATTCTCAATCAACAGACCAATACTGGCACCGGTTGTGGTGTCTTCAAACACACCGGATAGAATTTTTACCTGGTCCTCTTCCCGCCGGGCCGTGGTGTAGCGCGACGTACCGGGTTTACGACGATCTAAATCCAGTTGCAAATCATCAGCGGTTAAATGCATGCCTGGCGGACAACCATCAACAATACCGCCTATTGCCGGACCATGGCTTTCACCAAAAGTGGTAACTTTAAACAACTGACCAATGCTGTTGCCGGCCATTTAGCTCTCCTCAAACAAGTGTTGGTAGGCAATAAGCTGAGCTTTACTCAGCGCAAACACGCCAAGGCCACCGGCTGTAAACTCAAGCCAGTTAAATTGGACGTCTGGATACCTATCCTGCAATTCAACCATACTATTGCCTACTTCACAAATTAAATAACCCTGCTCGGTAAGATGAGCGGCAGCCTGCGCCAGAATGCGCCGGGTTAACTCCAGGCCATCATGGCCGGACGCCAGCCCCAGTTCCGGTTCGTGCCGGTATTCTTCAGGTAAATCAGCCATATCATCAGCATCGACATAGGGCGGATTGGTGACAATCAAGTCATATTGCTGACCGGTTAGCGCATCGTATCCATCAGATAAAATTGGGTATACCCTGTCCAGCAAGCCATGCTCGTTAATATTAATATCGGCGACGGCTAATGCATCCGGGCTGATATCTACTGCATCAACCTGGGCCTCAGGGAAAGCATAGGCACAGGCGATGGCAATACAGCCTGACCCGGTGCATAAATCGAGGATCCGTTCCGGCGGTGCCGCAAGTTCAAAGCGGCTGAATTTTTCGTTGATTAGCTCGGCAATGGGTGAGCGTGGCACCAGCACCCGCTGATCAACATAAAAAGGCAGCTGGCAAAAATAAGCCTGATGGGTCAGATATGCCGCGGGCATCCGCAGCTCTATGCGCTGGGCCAGTAAGTCGATAAAGGCCCGCCGCTCGGGCCGGGTTAGCCTTACCCCCAATAATTTATCATCTGTTAGCGGTGGTAAAAACAAACAATGCGCCAGCAATGCCGCCGCTTCATCCCACGGGTTATCCGTACCGTGACCGAGATAAACACCCGCTTCGTTAAAGCGACTTACCGCAAATCGCAGCCAATCATGCACGCTGACCAATGTATCAAGCGCCTCATTAATATCAGATTCTGAAAACATCGGGTTGTAATCGGCCATAACAGTATTCGCTCTTTGTAAAAAATGGGCAGATTGTATAGACTTGCGCGATGCAACGAAAGAAGCTTTCTCCTCAAGCCCGCTTATCTGCCGAAGACAGCGACCTTTTTCGCCAGTCGGTTACTGGCGCACGTCCGCTATTGCAAGACAAGATAGCCCCTGTCAGCAAAGCCAGCAAGAAAAAAGCCCGGCCAGCGATCAATACGCCACAAAACGAGCAGCACCTATTCTTTTTTTCTGATGGCTATGAAGGTTTTGTCAGTGACGGCGGCTCGTTGTCTTATGTTCAGCCCGGTGATGACCCAAGATTAGCCGGCCGTTTAAAGCGCGCCGAGTTTCAGCCTCAGGTGGTGCTGGATTTACACGGTTTAACCCAACTGCAGGCTAAGGCCGAACTGGCGGGCTTACTGGCCTATTGCCAGCAGCAACAATTTAACTGCGCCTGTGTAGTCCATGGCAAAGGCTTAGGCATTCTGGCACGCAAAGTACCGAACTGGTTAATCCAGCATCCCAATGTGCGGGCGTTTCATACCGCGCCAAAAAGCTGGGGTAAACATGGTGCGTTATTACTGCTGCTGAAAATTAATCAGCCAGAGTTTGAACTACGCCAATAACAACGGTAATTCACAGATAAGGTATTCAGGGTCTAGCCGTGTGATAGTAATGCCAGATCCTGCGGCGCCATTTTTTCCAGCAGGCGCCCCCCTGTTACCGGTTGATAATCGATACAACATAACGAAGCGGTACTGAAAACCGGTGTTTGTCCCTGCTGAGTCAGCATTTCTACCAGAAAACTGACTAAAGGCATATGAGATACCAGTAAAATTCTGGCATCGGGCTGTTCACTTAGCTTTGCATCAATCAAATCAAGTGTAAGCTGAGGGAGACCGTCGGGTACCAGAGCAGTTTGAGTATGCAATTGACATTCCGGGCCTTGCTTACTCAGCATAATTTCGGCAGTCTGACCAGCACGTATATAAGGGCTAGTCCAGATATCGCTGAAAACGCTGTAGCAATTGTGCAGCCACTGCGCCATTTGCAGTGCCTCCCGCTTGCCTCTGGCGGTCAGTTGACGCTGACTGTCTTGCTTAGTCAACGGCTCTGCTTCACCATGGCGCATAATAACAATGTTAACCATTTATATTGATACCGTACTACTTAGTCAGTGTGATTTTGTTTGCCATTGTTAAAAAGCATACGCTGGGCAAAAATTGTGCGCTATGATAAATAAAGTCTGGCACGAACGTAACTGCTATTAACGCATAACACAAAGCCTGTTTATTACTAAATGCTATCAAAAATCGGCAATCTTGCAGTACTACCATACCGACATAGGATAATTCTTGGAAAAAGTACATATAAAGCAAAGCCCAAACGATAACAGAGCCTATCACCACCTGACACTCGACAATGGTCTTACTGTATTGCTGGTAAAAGACAGTAATGCAGAAAAAAGTGCTGCCGCCCTTACCGTAAACGTCGGGCATTTTGATGACCCGGCGGATTACCAGGGAATGGCGCACTTTTTAGAGCATATGCTGTTTCTGGGTTCAGAACACTTTCCCGACCCGGGAGAATATCAGCAATTTATCAGTCAACATGGCGGCAACCATAACGCCTGGACCGGCACCGAGCATAGCCATTTTTACTTTGATATCGATACCCCTCAGTTGCAACAGGCTATTGCCCGTTTTGCAGATATGTTTTGCCGGCCTTTATTTACCGAAGCTTATGTTGAGAAAGAACGACATGCCATCGAAGCGGAATACTCGTTAAAACTGAAAGATGACAGCAGGCGTATCTATCAGGTGCATAAAGAAACCATTAACCCTGCGCATCCTTTTGCCAAGTTTTCGGTGGGTAACCTTAATACCCTGAATGACAAACCGGAACAAACGTTGCGTGGCGCGCTAACACAATTTTACCAGCAACAGTACAGCGCAAGCAGAATGAGCCTGTGCGTGGTCTCGCCAAACTCACTGATTACCATGGAACAGTGGGTGAAACAGTATTTCGCCGCCCTGCCAGCAGAGCTGCCGGCAAAAGCGCCACTGGCTGAGCCACTCTATCTGGCAGATCATCAGGCCATTTTACTGAATATCAGACCACACAAAGATTCAGACAAACTGGTCGCCAGCTTTGCATTACCTGATATTCAGCCCTGGTATCGGCATAAAATAGTCAGCTTTCTGGCATCCATCCTGGGGGATGAAAGCGACGGCTCTTTACTCAGTTATCTGAAAAAAGCCGGTCTGGTCAATCAGCTCAGTGCTGGCGGTGGTATTGATGGCAGTAATTACAAAGACTTTACGGTGTCTTTTGAACTGACCAAAGCAGGCCGTGCGGACACCGGCACCGTGTTACGCGCACTCTACAGCGCCCTGGCCAGAATAAAGCAACAACCACTGCCGGAAAATTTATTTGTTGAACGACAAAAGCTGCTGCATTGGTCCTTTATTTATCAGGAACCGGCTGACGCCCTGCAGACAGCCAGTCAACTGTCGGTAAATCTGCAACATTATCCGATTGAAGATACTATTTTTGGTGATTATCGGATGGAGTTGCCAGATGCGTCGCTTTATCAGCAGCTGTTGAGCTGGTTCAGACCAGATAATATGCGGCTGATGTTAATAGCACCTGACGTGCCGGTACTGTTAGAGGCGAAATGGTATAACACGCCCTACTCCGTCACTAAACTCAGTGATGAACTGCTGCAGACGTTGCAAAATACCGGCCCTGATCCTGAAATTACCTTGCCAGGATCTAACCCTTACCTGACCGAGCAGCTTAACTTGCTGGAGAAGAATCAGCATATGGCTGTACCGGAACAGATCTGCAACACCGCACATTTAAGTGTCTGGTATAAAGCTGATACAGAGTTTAATACCCCTAAAGGCCATATCTTTTTGCAACTCAGTCTGCCGCAAAGCATTAGCAACAATAGCCAGCTTGCCACCAGCCGGCTATGGCTGGAATTATTTCAGGATCATATTAATCAGCAATTTTATACCGCAACCAATGCGGGACTCAATTATAACCTGCATGTTCAGAAACAAGGCATTAGCATTCATACCTCAGGTCTGGCCGCCAATCAAATTCAGCTGTTGCAGAATATTCTGCTACAAATAAATACCGTCACTTTTTCTGAGTCGCGTTTTAATGAAATCAAGCAACAGCTTTGCCGGCATTGGGCAAACAGCAGCAAGAGTAAGCCTGTCGCCAGATTATTCAGTCAGTTGTCCGCCCTGCTCCAGCCGCTTAATCCTGAAATTGAGGTGTTAATTGAGCAACTGGAGCTGCTGAGCTTTCCACAATTTTGCCAATTTGCAGCACAATTATTAAATGACGTGCACCTGGAAGCATTAATGGTCGGAAACTGGACAAGCCGTAATGCAACCGATTTACAGCTTATGCTGCAGAACTGGCAGTCAAATCAGCCCAGCCTTGGCAGCAAAATCCCGGCAGAAACATTCAGCATAAAAGGCACGGGGCCTGTCTGGCTGCAGACTGAAACAGACAGCAGTGACCACGCCCTGGTCGTTTATCTGGCAGCAGAACAGGCAAATGCGGCGCAAATGGCGCTGTTTATGCTGGCAAACCACCTGATGTCGCCGCATTATTTTCATCAGTTACGTACAGAGAAACAAATGGGTTACTTAGTAGGTACCGGCTATGTCCCAATTAACACTTTACCAGGTATCGCATGCTATATTCAGTCTCCCAACTTTGGGTGCACGGCGTTGTATCAGGCTACAGTGACCTTTTTTGAGGATTTTCTGCAGCAGATTGAAGAGATGACGGACGCAACCTTTATCGACCTTAAGCAAGGTTTGACGGCACAGCTCGCCGAGCGTGACAGTAGCCTCGGTTCGCGCGCGAAGCGACTTTGGCTGGCGTTGGGACAAGACGACACCCGGTTTGACCTGACTAATCGGATAATCTGTGCGCTGAATAAACTAGACAGACAGCATTTTATCGAATTGCTCAAGCAGCTGTTGGCCAATGATTATGATCTCTTATTGCTGGCTTCAGGCCCAAACGAGGGGATCAGTCATATAAAAACCATGAGCAGCGCTGAACTGCGGCAAAAAATTGCTGTAGCGTAAATTGATTTTGACACTTTTCCCAAACTTGGTTAACGTAGGCGGAATAATAATAAACATGTTGTAATTTGTGGGCATACGTCAGTTCCTTTGTGCTAAAACTACTCTTTTACTGCTGGCTGTTTTTCCGTTCAGGCTTTGGGCCATGAGCTGGGATGGCCTGCAGCCCTATATCTTTTCTGCCGTTTTGTTTTTTGCCTGTGCTGCGTTGCTGCTGGCACACGCCAGTATTGTAAAAATGCGGCGTTACCATAAACGCCTGGCTAAAAGCGAGGAAAGACTACGATTATCACTATGGGGTAGCGGTGACGAGCTGTGGGACTGGCGAATCCTGTCCGGCGAATTATATCGCTCCAGCTCCTGGTTAAAACCAGTTGAATTGAAACCTGAAACCCGTGACTTCCCGCCCAATAAACAACAAATTCATCCCCAGGATTTAGACAGAGTTATCAGCATACTGAATGATCACCTGAATGGCGGCAGCGCATTTTTTGAAGCGACGTACCGGCTACGCACCGCCGACGGACATTACATTTGGGTGCTGGACCGCGGCAAGGTGGTGGCTTATGCAAGTAACGGCAGCCCCAGCCGGATGACAGGCACCCTGAAAAATATTCACCAGTTAAAAGAAGCCGAAGGTAGAATGCAGTTGTTTGCGCGCTGTCTGGAGAACATATCTGACGCGGTGCTGGTCTGTGATACCCAGTTCAACATTATCGAAGTTAACCCGGCTTTTAGCAGCATAACCGGCAAAAACCGCACAGAAGTCATAAACAGCCGCTTTGAGTTGTCGCTGTACCCAAGCCGCTTTATGCAGGATATTCAGTTACAGCTGGCGAAACATGGCCGCTGGAGCGGTGAAATCCGCGAACAAAAAGATAACGGCGAAATTTATCAGGGTGAGTTGGCATTCGATGTTATCAAAGACCAGGAAGGCAACCCGCAGCAATATGTTGGTGTCTTGTCAGATATTACTGATCGCAAATTACGTGAAGCAGAGTTAAGCCGGCTGGCTAACAATGACACCCTGACCGGTTTACCGAACCGTGCAGTATTTATGACAAAACTGGCCAGCCTGGTCACCGTTGATGCCGTCCACGCCTTGCTGGTGTTCGACTTAGACAACTTTAAGAAGATAAATGACTCACTGGGCCATGAGTTGGGTGACACGCTATTGTGTAAGCTTGCGCAGCGGTTGCATACCGACCCCCGTTACCAGAATAAGCTATACCGGCTTGGTGGTGATGAATTTGCAGTGTTACTTAACGACACGAATGATATTCATACCATCACCTCGATGGCCAAAGGCCTGCTGGAGCAAATTAACCGGCCGTTTTTTATCAGTCAGCATGAACTGGCTGTAACCAGCAGTATTGGCATAGTACTGTTTCCGGACGACGGCAACGACCCGCAGGCACTGCTGCGTAACGCCGACACTGCGATGTATCATGCGAAAAACGATGGCGCTAACCGCTACCTGTTTTTTAACGACAGCATGAATAAACAAGCAGTTAAAAGGTTGCAGGTCGAAAACTTAATTCGTTACGGCTTAAAAGAAGATTATTTCAGTGTCTTTTATCAGCCGAAAATGGATATTCTGACCGGCAATGTGGTGGGTATGGAAGCGTTAGTCCGCTTTATTACCCCTAAAGGCGGCCTGGTAAGCCCTGCCAGCTTTATTCCGGTAGCCGAAGAAACAGGTCAGATAGTTGAAATTGGTGCCGTTGTGCTACGTAAAGCCTGTGAGGACGTTAAAAAATGGCTGGCATTAGGGCTGTTTCAGGGCCGGGTTGCAGTCAACCTGTCTGCCAAACAATTTATGTTGCCAAATCTTTGCCAGCAAATTGATGACGTTCTGGAGCAGTGTGAACTGCCGTCGTACCATCTGGAGCTGGAAATCACCGAAGGCACGGTAATGCAGTCGCCTAAACTGGCAATAGATACCATGAAAAAGTTACGGGCCCGCGGTATTCATCTGGCGATGGATGATTTTGGTACCGGCTACTCGTCACTCGCCTATTTAAAGCAATTCCCGCTTAACACGCTGAAAATCGACAAAGCGTTTATAGACGATATGGATAACGCGCGTGGCAGAAATATGGTAGATACCATTGTCACCATCGCTCACAACCTGAGCCTGAATGTGGTGGCGGAAGGCGTTGAGACCAAAGACCAATTGGATATGCTGCGCAAATTACGCTGCGAAACCATTCAGGGGTTTTACTACAGCAAGCCGTTGTCTGCCGCTGATTTTGCAGAGTTTTTACTGGCACAAAAGCACCAAACCCGGCTTAGTGTCATTCCGGGCTAAACCTTATAAAAAAAGCCCCGCAGGGCTTTTAGTCATAATCGGTTTCTAGTCAGAATCGGTTTCGACGTAAGAAAAATCGTCGGCACCGTCAGCAATACGCTTTTTACCAAAAACAGTATGAAATTTGCGTTTTTCATTCAGGCGCTGTTTGTATTTAACCCAGGTTTTCTCAAAGGCAGAGCTTGCTTCAGCTTCGCCACGGCAAACCAGAATAAAGCGTTGCTCTTCCTCGTTCGCCGGCTCACGTGCCCCCTGTTCCAGCTGTTGCATCGCGAAACCATGTTTTTCCAGCAGATTGCCTTCTGCCAGAGTAAAGCGCCCGGACCGCGTAAAACCACGAGGGAAATTGCGGTCATCGAAAAAGCGACGAGTAGCGACAAAACTTTGCTGCATCACTTTTTTCCTCTAATGTCGTTGAATATAAAGCCAGCCTGTTTAAACTGTGCGGAGTATGGTTAACAAAATTCCAGTCGTAAAACAAATATTTTTTATTGATACGATAAATAACTTTAAGGCTTTACCTTGGATACTGAACTGCTTAAAACCTTTCTGGAAGTGCAAAGAACCCGCCATTTTGGCAAGGCCGCAGAAAATCTGTATTTAACCCAGTCAGCCGTTAGCTTTCGCATTCGGCAATTAGAACAGCAACTTGGTGTTAATTTATTCAGCCGTTATCGCAATAATATTCAGCTTACCGCTGCCGGCGAGCGTCTGCTCCCACATGCTCAGGCTATGTTGACCGCGTTGCAGCGCGCTAAACAAGAAGTCGCATTAAGCAACAAGCAAGCGCAGCAGCTTTCTATTGCCGCAACCGCCAATGTCTGGGACAGCTTCCTGCTGCCGGGTTTTATTCAGGTGCAACAACATCATCCTGAGCTGGCCTGGCGCGCGGAATCATTGGGCAGAGAGCAAATCAGCAGGTTATTACTGGAACGCAACCTCGATTTAGCCATCGTTTTCGACCCACCCAAGGTTGACGAAATTCAGGTTGAAAAACTGGATGATATAAAACTGATAGCGGTAACAAGTAGCAAACACACTGCCGCCGACACCGCAATGGCGCAGCAATACATACTGGTGGACTGGGGAACGTCCTTTGATATTCAGCACGCCAAGCACTTTGCTGATATGCCCCCACCTGTGCTACGCACCGGCAGTGCCAAAATTGCTTTAGAAATGATGCTGCAAAGCCCTGCAACAGCTTATTTGCCGCAAGTGATGGTGAGACCATGGTTAGATAGCAATAGTCTCAGGATAGTGGATAGTGCGCCCCAGATGAGCAGAGAGTTATTTGCGGCAACTTTACATCAGGCAACCAACGAGCAGTTACTGCAGCAAATCATCCAGCAGTTGCGCCGCCACATCAGCAATCTGGCAGCTTAGCGCATGTTTGGTTATGGCCGGAACAAGCTGCTGTTTTTGCCGCGGGCTTTGCACAGTAACAACCGCTTATGGCTGTTGAACAAGGGCAACAGGAAGGGCCCGGTGAAAAGTGCGGCTAATGCCCATTGTAACGCCTGCATGCCACTGCGCAGTGCCGCAACATATACGCCAAACGCAACAACCAGCCAGACAACAGGTACTAATAACACCACTAACTCCTTACTAAAATTGTTAACGCAGCGGCCGGCTATTATACCGCCGACTGCTGGCGTTAACTGTTAATTTTTAGTTTAATTTTCAGAATCTACTACAAAACCTACTGATAAAAGCGGCTGTTTTGTTCTGCCATCGCTAATAAGCGCGGGCAAGGTGCAAATCGCTCACCGTGTTCGGCTTGCAACTGCCGTAGTGACGCCACCAGATTAGTGACGCCCAATGTATCAATATAGCGGAACGGGCCACCAAGAAATGGCGGGAAACCAATACCAAAAATAGCACCTATATCACCATCACGGGCTGAGGCTATAACACCCTCATCCAGACAGCGTACCGCTTCATTCAGCATCTGCGCAGTGCAGCGGTTGGCGATGGCGTCGCTGCTCAGCTTACCGCCCGGGGTAACACCCAATACGCTATACACGCTGTTATCAACGGTTTTAGCGCCTTTTTTCGCTGATTTACCATACAGATAAAAGCCTTTTGCCGACTTTTTACCTTTGCGGCCATCTGCCAGCAGTTTGTCAAAAGCCGGCGGTGGTGCAAAACGCTCGCCCAACTGCTCAGTCAGAATTGGCGAAATTTTAGCGCCGACATCAATGCCAACTTCATCTAACAACGTCATGGGACCCACCGGAAAACCAAATTTAACCAGGGCTTTATCAATTTTTTCTACCGGTTCACCCGTTAGCAACAGGTTGGCCGCTTCATTCATATACAGCGCCAGAATACGATTTACATAAAATCCGGCGCCATCTTTAACCACGATCGGCGTTTTACCCTGTTTACGGGCAAAGGCAACGGTAGTGGCAATAGTCTGAGCCGAGGTTTTATCATGCGCAATAACTTCCACCAGCGGCATCTTATCGACCGGCGAAAAATAATGCAGGCCAATCACGTTCTCCGGTCTTGTCGCTTTTGCTGCGATCTGGCTAATAGGTAACGAGCTGGTGTTACTGGCAAAAATGGTGTGCTCACCACAATGCTGCTCGATATCCGCCACCATTTGCTGTTTTAAGGCCAGATCTTCAAATACCGCTTCGATGACGAAATCGACATCATGAAAGCCGCTGTAATCCGTTGAGCCGGTTAATAACAATAACTGCTTTTGCATTTCAGCTTTACTGATAAAACGGCGTTTGAATTTTTTCTGCAGCAAGTCATAGCTATATTTAAGTGCGTTACTGATACCCTGCTCATTGATATCTTTAATTCGCACCGGCACGCCCGCCTTAGTGCTACTGACGTTAGCGATGCCGCCGCCCATCAGACCGCCCCCGAGCACCGCAGCTTTGCGGACTTGTTGCGGCTGGGTCTCGCCCGCCCCGGTTTCCTTTTTCATCTGGGTGGTAGCAAAAAACAAGCTGCGCAGCGCGGCGGACTCTTTGGTCATACATAACTGACCAAAGGCTTTTGCTTCTGCCGCAAGGCCTGCTGCGTAACCGCTATCCTGGCCTTTACGAACCACTTCGATAATTCGCACCGGCGCCGGATAATTGCCCTGGGTTTTTTTCAGTGTTTGCTTTAATGCCTGCGAAAATAATAAATTACGGCCCGGGCCGGTATTTTCCAGTAATTTGGCGACTATTCCTTTGTCTTTGCTTACACTTTTAGCTTTACCCTGCAACGCACGTTTTACTGCAGCGTCCAGTAAAATGGTGGCCGGCACAACATCGTCGACCAAACCGGCTTTCTTTGCCTGAGATGCGCGCAGCTGCTTACCGGTCAGCATCATATCCAGCGCTTTTTGCACACCAACCAGGCGTGGCAAACGTTGGGTGCCACCACTTCCCGGTAGTAAACCTAACTGCACTTCAGGCAGGCCAAGTATCGTTTTTGCCGAGTCCGTCGCGATTCTGGCATGACAGGCCATCGCCAGCTCCAGACCGCCGCCCAGACAGGGCCCGTTGATCGCGGCAACGACCGGGATCTTAAGTTGCTCGATCCGGTCAAACATCTGCTGACCCATCCGGGCAATGTCTTCAGCCTGCTCTGCCGTTTCACAGCTATCAAGCATAGAAATATCAGCACCAGCAATAAACGAGTCTTTTTTGCCACTGACAATAACCACACCTTTAACATCGCTGTTGCCTTGCAGTGTATTCAAAATAGCGTCAATTTCATCGGCAAATGAGGCTTTCAGCACATTCATGCTTTCACCCGGAATATCCATGGTGATTACCGCAACCTGGTCGTCACGTATCGCCAGGCTGAAACTGCCTTGTTGTTTGTTAGTCATTATTCAGTCTCCACGATCATTGCAGCACCCAAACCACCGGCAGCACAGGCGGTAGTTAAACCAATACCACCACCCCGGCGCTGCAGTTCATTCAGGGTTTGCACAATTAAGCGGGTACCCGTCGCGGCAAACGGATGGCCATAGGCTAATGAACCGCCATTCACATTAAACTTGTCCATATCAATCTCGCCAATTGCCGCACTGCGGCCCAGTTTTTCTTCGGCAAATTTGCGGCTGGCAAACATTTTAACGTTAGCCAGCGCCTGGGCGGCAAACGCTTCGTGCATTTCAATCAGGGTAAGATCGTTCAGGCTCATTCCTGCCCGGTCCAACGCAACGGGAGTAGCATATGATGGCCCCATCAGCATATCTTCATGCACGCCAATGGCCGAGAACGCATAGCTGCGGATAAAGCCCAGTGGCTTGTAGCCTAGCGCTTTGGCGCGGCTCTCTGTCATCATTAATACGGCCGAGGCACCGTCAGTCAGCGGCGTACTGGTCGCTGCCGTGACCGTACCGTGTTTGCGGTCGAATACCGGCCGCAATTTGGCGTACGACTCCAGCTTCGAATCCATCCGGATGTTGTTGTCGATATCGAGGAATTTATTATAGGGCTCGACATGGGCTGTCATCACTTCATTCGTCATTAAGCCGTTTTGCCAGGCTTTTGCCGCCAGGCTATGCGAGCGATGCGCCATTTCATCCTGGGCCGCGCGGCTGATACCATGGGTTTTTGCCATTTGCTCGGCTGTATCGCCCATTGACAGACCAGTGCTGTACTCCGCTACCGCGGGTGGTACCGGCATTAAATCTTTCAGGCCCAGCCTGCGCAGTATGCTGAACTTCTGGCCAAAAGTTTTCGCTTTATTCATATCAACCAGCGCCCGGGCCAGCTTTTTACTGACCCCGATTGGAAGCACTGAGCTGGAATCGGCACCGCCGGCAATAGCAATTTCAAGGGTACCGGCCATCATCGACTCAACCACGCTGGCTACAGACTGAAAGCTGGTCGCACAGGCCCGGGTAACACTGTAAGCGTCAGTATGCACGCCCATGCCGGTACCCAGCACGATTTCCCGGGCGATATTTGGTGCTTCCGGCATTTGTACTACCTGACCATACACCACTTGTTGTACCAGGCTGGCATCCAGTTCGCTGCGGATCAGCAACTCATTTACCACCAGTTTAGCCAAATCCAGCGCCGAAACGCCGTGTAATTCAGTTGCTTGTTTTGCAAAAGGCGTGCGTAAACCCGAGACAATCGCTATTCGATCACCGCTGCGGGTATGAAGTTTAATAGGCGCTGACATAGCTTTCCTCTTATCTAAGTTCGAAATTGTCGAAGCCAAAACAGGTCTGACCTGTAAAGATGGGTTGATTGTAACGACAGTTGCTACCAATTAAAACACTTGTTTTAATGCAAACTGAACCTTATTTAGGTTATAACGTCATAGCCTAGCTGTTTTTAAAGCTAACTGTGTAGAAAATAACCAAAACTTTTAACCAAAAGACTAATATCATTATGGTAAATGCGTTTTCCGCCTTAAAGTCGTATCTCGATAGTCAGGTATTAGGCCAACCTGAGCTTACAGAAGGTATTTTACTGGCCTTGCTGGCTAATGGTCATTTACTGGTAGAAGGCCCGCCAGGCCTGGCAAAAACCCGGGCAGTCAATGCGCTGGCTCACGGAGTAGAAGCCGAGTTTCACCGGGTGCAATTTACCCCGGACTTGCTTCCCGCCGATTTAACCGGCACCGACATTTACCGGCCGGAAACCGGCCAGTTTGAGTTTCAGTCCGGCCCGTTGTTCCATCATATTATTCTGGCCGACGAAATTAACCGGGCCCCAGCCAAAGTGCAGTCAGCGCTGTTAGAGGCTATGGCTGAGAAACAAATAACCGTTGGCCGTACCACCTACAAACTCCCTGAATTATTTCTGGTAATGGCTACCCAGAACCCACTGGAACAGGAAGGTACCTATCCGCTACCGGAAGCCCAGCTCGACCGGTTTCTATTGCACCTGAAAGTAGACTACCCCAGTGCTGAAACCGAGCGTGAAATACTCAGGCTAACCCGCAACGAAGCCCTTAATAAGGCGCAGAGTCAGCCGGCGGCAATAAGCCAGGCCGAGATCTTCAGTGCCCGCCAGGCCACTTTAAAGCTGCACCTGGCCGATAGCCTGGAGGATTACATCGTGCAACTCATTATGGCAACCCGCAATGGCGCAGCGTACAGTGCGAAACTGGCGTCGTGGGTCAGCTACGGTGCCAGCCCACGAGCCACTATAGCGCTTGAACGTTGTGCCCGGGCCAAAGCCTGGCTGGCAGATCGCGACTTTGTCACCCCAGACGATATTCAGGCGGTGTTTCATAACGTATTGCGCCACCGTTTGATCTTAAGCTATACCGCAGAGGCAGAAGGCATCACGACCGACAATGTGCTTACTGAAATTATTAACTGTGTACCCGTACCCTGAATAACCTTATGACCACCGCGTTTTCAGCCAGTCAATGGCTTAAACAGTTAAGTGCTGACGGCAGCTCGGTTAAGCTGCCCGAACTGCTGTGGTATCAGCGCCATACCAAGGTGCTGAACCTGAAGCCTACCATCAGTATTCAGAGTAAACTGGCAGGCACCTATCTGGCACGTAGCAAAGGCCGGGGTATGGAGTTTGATGAAGTTCGCCATTATCAGCCGGGCGACGATGTCCGCACTATTGACTGGCGGGTAACGGCACGCAGCGGCAAAGTGCATACCAAGTTGTTCCGGGAAGAAAAAGAGCGGCCGGTATTTATTGTTACCGACTTAACGGACAGCATGCGCTTTGGCAGCAGTTTGTTATTCAAATCAGTGCAGGCAGCCCATCTGGCAGCGGTTATTGCCTGGCATGTCAAACAACATGGCGACAAACTTGGCGGCCTGGTGTTCAGTAATCAACAGCATCGTGAATTAAAACCGCAGGGGCGCAGCCATGGCGTACTTCGATATCTGCAAGCCTTGCAGCAATGCCATCAAAGCGGTGCAAAAACTAACGGTTTAACTTTGACTCAGGCACTTGGTCAGCAGCGACGGCTCAGTCGTCCTGGCAGTCTGGTCTATATACTCTCTGACTTTAATCAACTTGATGAGCAGGCACTGCGCCATATCAGGGCAATTAGCCAGCACAATGAGGTGACCTGCTGTCAGATCAGTGATCCGCTGGAACTGGCGCTACCCTCTTCTGCCCGCGGCATTGCAGCAATTCGTAATCAGCAGCAGGTGGTCAGTGCGGAACTGGCAGACTCTGGTCTGCGTACCCGCTACCAGCAGCAACAACAGCAACAGCAGCGGCAACTAGCGATATCCCTGCAGCAAGTCGGTTGTAAATGGCTGGACATTAGTGCTGGCGACCCCATTATCAGTCAACTGGAGCAAATTCATCATGGCCGCTAAGCAGCAGTTACTCGAGCAGCTGGTGGACATTGCCGAACCGGCCTACCAGCTCCCCCTGCAAATCCCAGCTGGGGCCTATATTTTGCTGGTTATTGCTGTTGGAGCCTTAGCGTATACCAGCTGGGCGTATTACAAACGCTGGCGTTATCTGGCTGCCAAGCGTCAGGCACTAGCCCTACTTAACCAATTAGAAGCGGGCGCAGCAAGTCAGATTAATCAGCTGTTAAAGCGGGTAATAAAACATTACGCGCCTGCTCACCCGGCGCTTACAGCCAGTACAGCGCAGTGGCAAATTTTTTTACAACAGCAATTGCCCGCAAAGCCCTTGCCACTGCTGACCGAATTGCTTTATCAGGCCGGGCCCGATAACCAGCAGAACCAGCAATTTTATCAATTTGCCCAACGCTGGCTGCAACAATTGCAGCCGGCAACCCTGGCTGATAGTCGGCGTCAGGTTCTGGCAGAGGAGACAGCTGATGTTTGAGCTGAGTTACCCCTGGCTGCTTTTACTGGTCGTATTACCCCTCTTTTTTAAGAAACGTCAGCAAGATAGTGGTGGCGCCCTGGCCTTACCTGCCCTGGCAAGGTTAGCCGGCAAACAACAACGTCCTGGCTGGAAACGCCATATCGCTTCACTGCCGCAGGGGTTAATCTGGTTAATGCTGGTACTGGCTGCCTGCCAGCCACGTTGGCTGGGCGAACCGGTTACCCTGCCCCAGCAAGGCCGCGATCTGATGCTGGCCATTGATTTATCCGGCTCAATGGATATGAATGACATGGTGCTCGATGGCCAGAGTATGAACCGGTTATCTGCGGTGAAGCGGGTGGTGGGTGACTTTATCCTGCAACGCAAAGGGGACCGCCTTGGCCTTATTCTGTTTGCTGATGCAGCCTATCAGCAAACCCCGCTAACCTATGACCTGGCTACCGTGCAAACATTTTTAGATGACAGTCAGTTAAAACTGGTTGGCCAGCGCACCGCTATTGGTGAAGCCATTGGCCTGGCAGTAAAACGGCTGAATAAATACGAAACCAGTAATAAAGTGCTTATTCTGTTAAGTGATGGTGCTAATAATGCTGGCAATATCCAACCGCTGGAAGCGCTGGCACTGGCTAAAGCAGCGGGCATTAAAGTCTATACCGTCGGCGTCGGTGCTGACCAGATGGTGCAGCAAACTGTGTTCGGCCGACGCACCGTCAACCCCTCTCAGGATTTAGACGAGCAATTATTAACCCATATTGCCAGTGAAACCGGTGGCAGGTATTTTCGTGCCCGCAACCTGGCTGAACTGACGCAAATTTATCGGTTACTGGATCAATTGGAACCTATCAGCCGCGATAACCTGACTTACCGGCCGCAGCACAGCTTGCTGCACTGGCCACTGGCGCTGGCTTTATTACTGTCTTTCGCTCTGGCAATCCGGCGCATTAACTGGCGGAGGCTGTATGAACCTGCTGGCTGACTTTCATTTGTTGCGGCCATGGTGGCTGCTGGCATTGTTACCCGCGGTAATGTTGTGGCTGTTAATTTTAAATTACCGGCAACAAACCAGTGCCTGGCAACGTGTTATTGCTCCGCACTTGCAGCAGCTTATGCTCAGTGGCAACTTGCTGCTGAAACGCAATCCTCTGGCGCTACCAGTATTGTTGATTTGCTGGTTGCTTAGCGTGTTAGCGCTGGCGGGCCCCACCTGGCAGAAACAACCACAGCCCGCTTTCACCCTGAATAAGGCCACAGTACTGATTGTCGATATGTCGATGTCGATGCGCGCCACCGATATGTCACCCGACAGGGTTACTCAGCAACGATTTAAAGCACTCGACTTTATTGACGAGCTGGCAGAAGGCGAACTGGCCCTGCTTAGCTTCGCTGGTGATGCCTTCGTCATTTCGCCACTGACCCCGGATTTTAACAATGTCCGGTTACTACTCAATGAATTGAAGCCTGAGTTAATGCCGGTACAGGGCTCAAATATTGAAGCTGCGTTGGATCAGGCAGACGATCTGTTGCGACAAGCCGGCCATAGCCAGGGCGACATTGTGTTGTTTACCGATGGTTTTGCCTCTGCAGACTATTCCCGGATTATGCAACGGCTGGACAACTGGCCACACCGCTTGTCAGTGCTGGCCTTTGGCACAGATCAGGGCGCCCCGGTGCAACTTGAGAGTGGTCAGTTACTGAAAGACTCCCGCGGTGCCGTAGTCATTCCTAAGGTGCCATTGTCACAACTGGCCACCCTTGCCCGTAAGGGCCGTGGCAGTTTCGCTGCTGCTGGCACTGGCGATGGCGACATCGAGGGGTTGTTGGCAAATATTAACAGCCAGTTCCAGCAACAAGCAGAACAAAGTGAGCAATTTGCCGGCGACCTGTGGCAAGACAATGCGGTGTATCTGGTGTGGTTACTTTTACCACTGGCCCTGTATCTGGCCAAGCGCGCACCGGTGTTAGTGTTGCTGCCCTTTTGTTATATACCAACCTCTGAAGCCAGTGTCTGGCGCGATCTGTGGCAAACCCCTGCTCAGCAGGCAATAACTGATTATCAGCAACAGGATTATCAGAATGCCCGGCAGAAATTTAACGACCCACTCTGGCAAGGCAATGCAGCGTATCGCCAGGGTGATTATGTCGCTGCAGCAGAGGCCTTCAACCGGGCCGCAGAGCAGCAGCCAAGCGCTGATGCCTTCGCCAACTTAGGTAACAGTCTGGCGATGCAACAGAAATATGAGCAGGCCCTTGCCAGTTATCAGCAGGCATTAGCGCTGGATCCTGAACATCAGCAGGCAAAACAAAATGCTGAACTGCTGGAGCAGTTACAACAGCAGCAACAGCAGCAGGACGGCGAGCAGCAAGATGGTGAGCAACAAGACGGCGAGCAACAAGACGGCGAGCAGCAATCAGCTGATGGCAGCGACAGTTCAGCCGAGTCTGAAGGCAGTGGTGAGGACCAGGGCCAGAGTGAAGCCGGCCAAAATGAACCTACCGACCAGCCCACTGAGCAAAACTCAGCCGCTGAACAACAAAATCCAGAGCAAACTGAACCGTCGCAAAGTGAGCAGCAGGCTGCTACTGCAGCACAACAAGAACAGCAGGAACTGAGCGATAACGAAATGCAGCAAGCAATCCGGGAAATGTGGCCCAATGCTAATCAGGAAGAGCAGCAGCAACTGGATAACTTATTGCGTAAGGTTCAGGATGACCCCGGGCTGTTGCTGCGCAACCGGATGAACCTGGAGTATCAGAAACGTCGTCAATATGCATTACCCAAAGGAGCAGAACAAGAATGGTAAGACGGGGCTTGTTATTAACAATGCTGCTGAGTGTGCTGTTTGGCGCCCTGCTAAGTGCACCGGCTTTTGCTATCAGCCAGCTTGACGCACAGCTGGATAAAAACCCTGTGATGCTTGGTGAAAGTGTACTACTGGAAGTCACAGCAGACAGCAGGCTGCCGGCAAACAGTATTAACTTCAGAGTGCTTGATAATAACTTTACGGTGATGGTGCCATCAGTTAACCAGAGTACCAGCGTTATTAATGGCGATGTCAGCCACAGTACCACCTGGACGGTAACATTGCTGCCAAAAGCCAGCGGTGAGTTTACCATCCCGGCTTTTACTGTTGATAACGTCAGTAGCAAACCCATCGCCATTGAAGTGCTGCCGGTGCAACAGGGCTCAGGCAAACTGCGTGATGTATTCCTGCAAAGCAAACTCAGCACTAGTGAGTTGATGGTCCAGCAAATGGTGTACTACGACGTCACTATCTATTTCAGTGGTGATATTCAACGAGGCAGCTTATCTGAACCCCAACTTGAAGATGCGCTGATCCAGCAGGTAGGGCAGGATCAGGAAGGCACTGAACTGATTGACGGTGAACGTTATCGCTCAATAACCCGTCGCTATGCCATTACCCCGCAGCGTAGTGGTGAGTTTACTATTGCCCCCCCTACTTTTACCGGGGACGTGATAGACCGGGAAAGTGCCCGCCAAAGCTATTTTGCCCGCAGCCGGACTATTGTGCGGGAGGCAGAAACATTGCCCATAACCGTACAGGCCCAACCCGCAAACTATAATGGTGACTGGCTGGTCGCCGGACTCGTTACCCTCAACGAAGAATGGCAACCCGGCCAAGCGCAACTTATGCAGGGTGAACCTGTTACCCGGATCATTACCTTGTCAGCGGTAGATGTCGCCGCCAACCAGTTACCAGATCTTAATATTGAACTGCCTGACGGCTTCAGGGTATATCAGGAACAACCTCAGGTTAAAGGGGCGGAACGGGCTGGCCGTTTAGTAGCACAAAAAGTAATTACCAGCGCCATTATTGCCAATACCCCCGGAGAGTTTGAGCTACCGGAAGTTAAAATATCCTGGTGGAACAGCCAGACCGATCGTCTTGAGCAAACCGTTTTACCCGGTCGAACCGTGCAGGTGCAGGCCAACCCAGACTTGCCCGCCCCTGTAACCATTGCCAATGAATCAGCAAAGCAGGACGCCGGGCCGGCTACAACCCCGCAGCAACCCGTCTCAAACTGGCGTTGGAATCACACCAGCTCAGTCTTGCTGCTTGGCTGGCTGCTAACTTTAACATTGCTGATCTGGCGACAAAAGAAGGCTGCACGCCATCCGCTTCACAGTGAAAATAGTGGCGGGCAAAAATATGACAGCAAAGCATTGCGTGCAGCATGTCTCACTAATAACAAAACCGCTGCCCGTGAGCAGCTGTTGCTGTGGGCCCGCCACCAGAGAATACTGAATCAGGGTTCATTAAGTGCTCTCAGCCAGCAAATTGGACCGGGCACATTCAAAGAGCAGGTAGAGCAACTAAACGCCGCGCTTTACAGCGATAGCGCTGTAAACTGGCAGGGAGACGCCTTGTTGCAGGCGTGGTCAGATTATCAACACAGCAAGCAGCAAATAACCAATAAAGCTGAGCTTCCCCCGCTCTATCCTGAGTAAGCATTTGCCAGGAATTAGCAGCGGTCACCCGCCAGATGATCAGCAACAAGGTCCTGGTTCTCTAGCAAGGTTAACGCCGGCGGCTGCCGGCGTTTCTTCACTCGCCAAAACGAGCAGTCATAAAGCGCTGGTAAGCCAGGGTTCATCTTGTTAGCATAAAAACAAATAATAAGGAGTCTATGTTTTGGAAACTGCAACTATTTTTGCTTTGGGAATTTATTTTGCGGCCATGATAGGTATTGGCTTATATGCTTATCGTAATACCGACGAGAGTGTTTCTGGCTACATGTTAGGTGGCCGCAAGTTAGGCCCGGGTGTTACAGCACTGTCTGCCGGCGCTTCAGACATGAGCGGCTGGATGTTAATGGGTTTACCTGGTGCAATGTATCTGACCGGCTTAAGCAGTGCCTGGATAGCGGTTGGCTTGCTGATTGGTGCCTACATTAACTATATCGTTGTTGCACCAAGATTACGGGTCTATACCGAAGTCGCTCACGATGCGATAACCATTCCTGATTACTTTGAAAAACGGTTTGAAGATAAAACCCGGTTGCTGCGGGTGGTGTCCTCACTGGTTATTGTCGTCTTCTTTACCCTGTATACGTCGTCCGGTGTCGTTGGCGGCGGCAAGCTGTTTGAAAGCTCATTTAATCTCAGTTATGAGCTTGGCCTTTACGTCACAGCCGGTGTAGTGGTTATTTATACCCTGATCGGCGGCTTTATGGCAGTCAGCATGACCGACTTCGTCCAGGGCTGCATCATGTTTATATCACTGGTGTTGGTTCCCGTGGTGGCACTGGACCATCTGGGAGGTTTTGGTGAAGTAAAACAGGTGGTAGAAACAATAGACCCGCAGTTAATAAACTGGGTCGGCGCCTCTTCGGCGATTGCTATTATATCTGCCCTCTCCTGGGGCTTGGGATATTTTGGCCAGCCACACATTATTGTCCGTTTTATGGCGATTCGTTCGGTTAAAGATATTAAAACAGCCCGTCGTATAGGTATGAGCTGGATGCTGGTAACGATAGTAGGCGCGTTGATGACAGGCTTTGTCGGGATTGCTTATGTTGCCCAAACCAAGATGACTCTGAGCGACCCGGAAACGATATTTATCGTATTCTCGCAATTTCTGTTTCACCCTTTTATTGCCGGCTTCTTACTGGCGGCCATTTTAGCAGCAATTATGAGCACCATTTCCTCACAATTGCTGGTAACGTCAAGCTCGCTGACCGAAGACTTTTACAAGGCATTTGTTAAACGTGACGCGACCCAGCGCGAGCTGGTGCTGGTAGGACGGCTATCGGTACTGGCCGTAGCCCTGGTCGCTATCGCGCTGGCATATGATCGGGATAGTTCAGTGCTGCAACTGGTGAGTAACGCCTGGGCAGGTTTTGGTGCGGCATTCGGGCCGCTGATTATTCTCAGCCTGTACTGGAAGAGAATGACCTTTGCAGGCGCGTTAAGCGGAATTGTGGTGGGTGCAGTAACAGTATTAATCTGGATTTATGCGCCTATCACCATCAATGGTGCCAGCTTAAGCAGTACGCTGTATGAAATTGTGCCTGGTTTTATTCTAAGCACTCTGGCAATCGTTATCGTTAGCAAATTCAGTCGGGACCCGGCACCCAGTGTGCTGACGATGTTTAGCAAGATGGAAAAACAGTTAGCAGACCAGAGATAACTGATCAAATCCTCACAACGCAATAAAATGCTATCGCGTTGTGGGGAAAATTTGCTAAATTAACGGTAAGAACTTTTTTGAGAAATCTGCAATATGTATTTTTATGCTGCCCGCCAACCTATTCTCGATCGTAATAAAGTATTGTACGCCTATGAGTTATTGTTTCGGGACGGCCTGAGTAATGTGTTTCCCGAAATAGATGGCGATGAAGCAACATCAAGAATGATTGAAGGTAGCCAGTTTAGTTTCGGGTTAGAGGATTTTCTGGATGATAAACCGGGGTTCATTAATTTTACCCTGGACTCTCTGATAAAAAAATATCCGAGCATGTTACCGAAAGAACAGGTTGTGGTAGAAATTCTGGAGACGGTACAGCCAGGTAAACGTCTGTTAGCCGAGTGCCAGCATTTGAAAGAGCAGGGATACACTTTGGCTCTTGATGATTATATTCATCAGCCGGTCTGGCGCCATTTTTATCCTTTTATAGATATCATTAAAATTGATTTCCGCAGTACCGATATTGAAACAATAAAAAGTGTTCAGGAAGCCATTGCCGACTTCCCGCATATTAAATTGCTGGCAGAAAAAGTTGAAACAAATGAAGAGTTTCAACAGGCCCTGGATATGGGATTCTATTACTTTCAGGGATTCTTTTTTTCACAGCCGGAAATGATGCAGACCAAAGCCCTGTCACCTGCGCAAATGACATTAGCTGAATTGCTGTACGAGACATCAAAAGCAGAGCTGGATCTGGTAAAAATAACCAACGTTTTTCAACGTGACGTTAGTTTGTCATACAAATTATTGCGGTACAGCAACTCCTCTATATTTAAACGCAGGGCAGAAATAGAAACGATTAAACAAGCCTTAGTAGTATTGGGCCAGGTTGAACTTAAGAAGTTTCTGTCGTTACTGTTCACGGCACAAATCAGCAGCGATAAGCCAGCTGAATTAATGCGAATGTCGATGACCCGGGCCCGCTTTGCTGAGGGCTTAGCCAACATCGACGGTAAAGTTGATACCGGCAAAGCATTTTTAACCGGTTTAATGTCGTTAATGGACGCCATTTTAGATGAACCTATTACCAGCGTAATGGAAAAGTTGCCTCTGGCAAAAGAGATTAAAGATGCGCTGGTTGAAAACAGCGGCGTGCTGGCAGAGTATATGACTCTGATAAAATACTATGAAGCTGCACAGTGGCAGCAGGCAAATCAAGCGATGAATCAACTTGGTATCGCCAGTGACAAGGTACCTGACGCCTATCACACTGCTGTGCAGTGGGCAAATGAACAAATGAAAGCCTTAGGAGATTAGTCCTAAGGCTTAGTGCTCATCCCCCAGCCTGACAGTCAGTCAAAACTGACATACTGAGCAACTTTGGCGGCCAGTTTGTCACCTATACCTTTAACTTCGGTCAACTGCTGCTGGTTTGTTATGGGTCCCTTCTCCTGAATATATGCCAGGATAGCCTGTGCTTTAGCTTTACCAATACCTGGAACAGCTTCAAGCTGTTCAGCGCTGGCTTTATTCAGACTTAGTTTCTGCTGTTGTTGTGCAGTGGCAGTTGTTTTATCCAGTGTGGCACCGGGTTTAGCAGCCAGGGTTTGGTTTGCAGTCAAAGTAAGCCCGGTTAATAACAACGCCGCTATTACATTTTTCATAGTTTCTTCCTTAATTATTTTGGTTGCATCCCTGCAAAGCTATTGGTAATAAGTTTAAGCCACTACAACTGTTCAGATTGGTCCTTTAAACAGTGACCTGGCACAAAACCCAGAGAAGCAACATTTTTAATACCAATCAAATATAAATTAGGCGATATTTTTACTTTTGCAATATTTATTTAACTTTAATTGCCAATTTTAAGACTGTCTCTATTCAGCGACAATTAATGCTCGGTGGCATAGGCTGGCGACTAATTGCATTATTAAGTTTATTGTTACGTACAATATAGTTAGGTAACATACAACTTAAACCAAATGTGGAGAATTGCATGTTTCGTTCACTGCTGTTGCTAATCTTACTGTCGGTGCTCTCACTGACACCGGACGCTATGGCACTTGGTAATAAACAACCCGAAGTTACAAAAGAACAGGCTGCTACGCTTGCTCAACAGCGTTTCCCGGGGAAAATATTAAAAGTACAGACTGAAAACCGGCATTATCGGGTACGCTTAATTCAGGCTGATGGCAGAGTAATTACCGTACTGGTCGATAATCGGACTGGCCGGGTTGAAAGGGATGATAAATAATGCGGGTACTGGTAGTTGAAGATGAAACCTTATTAGCTGAGCAGATTAAACAACAGTTAGTACAGCAACAGTTTAGTGTTGATATCGCAAAGGACGGCGATGATGGCTGGTTTAAACTGGCAGAGTATCCCTACGATCTGGCCGTTATTGATCTGGGCCTGCCCAAGATGGATGGCTTAACGCTGATCCGCAAAGCCCGGCAGAAAGAGATTAAAACACCTATTATTATTCTGACCGCTCGTGGCAGCTGGCAGGAGAAAGTAGAAGGGCTGGACGCTGGCGCTGATGATTATCTTACCAAACCATTTCACGGTGAGGAACTGTTGGCGCGATGCAATGCCTTGATCCGCCGCGCTGCCGGCCAGCCCGACCCAACCCTCAGTGCAGGTCCGGTGTCACTTAACAGCAGAACACAGCAAGTTTGGGTAAATGATGATGAAATTAATCTGACGGCATATGAATATAAAGTACTGGAATACTTTATGTTGAATCCCAGTAAGGTAATTTCCAAAACGGAATTAACCGAGCATATCTACGATCAGGATTTTGATTTAGACAGTAATGTTATTGAAGTTTTTGTTTTACGATTACGCAAAAAACTTGACCCTGACGGCGATTTAAAACCAATAGAGACATTACGTGGCCGTGGTTACCGCTTTAATCTGACAATCAGTTAATGATGACATTGTCACTTAAGTTACGTCAGGGGCTGGTTAGCATAGTATTACTTTTGCTATTGTTACCCAGCTCATTTGTAGCCATTGATCAGGCTTTTTTTACCCAACTGCTGACCAATGCTGAGCAGAAACTTGAAGTGCATATGTATGCTATTTTGTCAGATTTAAAGATTACCGATGGCAAAATAGAACTCAGCAATAATACATTGTCACCCGATTTTTTCCGGCCTGACTCTGGTTTGAGCGCTTATATTACCAGCAATGAAAATATCAGTGCTGAAGATGCATTCGTTGACAGCACTGCTATTAATAGTACCAGTACTAACGTTAGCAGCTCTGGCATCAACAGCGGTGCAGTTGACAGCTTTGACGCAGACAGCTTTGAAATCGACAGTATCGTCTGGCAGTCCGACTCCTCACTCAGCCAGAAATTCAACCCGCCCGATACCACGCTGGTTCCCGGCGAGCACATGTTTTATCCCTATGTCAGCGCATCAAAGGAATACTGGTTACTCAGTATTGCGCTGCTATTTGATTCAGGCGAACAAACCCGGCCGTTAACCATTCATATCGTTCAAACTGATGCCATGTTAACGGCGCCATATATCAGCTTCCGCAACACTCTGCTTAGCTGGTTTATCTGGATTGGTGCTGCCCTGGTATTATTCAGCGTACTGGCATATTACTGGACCACCAAACCTTTGAGTAAGCTTGATCAGGAAATACGCAAACTGGAGGGTGGCGAACAGGACCACCTGAACGGTCACTACCCGGCAGAACTTACAACTATTAAAGAAGATTTAAACTTACTACTGGCCAACCAGAACCGGCAGAAACTGCGCTACAGAAACCATCTGAGCGACCTGGCTCACGCCTTAAAAACGCCGGTAGCAGTATTAAATACTTCCATATTGAGCCAACAACCCGAATTAAAAGAGCAGCTTGATCGGATCAGTGCCATGATTGATCATCAACTGAAAAGAGCAAGTAGTTCCGGCCAGGATATCTGGAAAAAGCAGTTTGAAATTTTGCCCCATATCGAAAAGCTGTGTAACGCACTGCAAAAAATTTACCGCGATAAAGAGTTAGACATCCAGATAGACTGCCCGGAAAATGCCACGTTTCGCGGCGATGAGACTGATTTAATGGAAATACTGGGTAATTTACTCGACAACGCCTGCAAAGCCTGTAGACACCGGGTAAAACTTACTGTCAGTCAGAACCCGCTTAATTTAATTATTGAAGATGATGGTCCGGGCATCGCCAAAGATGACAGAAAGAAACTGTTTGCACGCGGCACCCGGCTTGATACCTACAAAGACGGTCACGGCGTTGGCTTGTCGATTGTTGCTGAACTCGTTTCGTCATACTCTGGTGGGATGCAGGTGACTGAAAGCCCTTTAGGGGGCGCCAGATTCGAACTTATTTTTCCGGAATAATAAAATTTTCAACAGCTAAGGTAAAACAAACACTGATCGCCCCGCCCGCTGCCTCCGTAACGCATTTAAATATTTTGAGGACTAACCACCATGGAACTTAACCCCGCAACAATTAAAATTAAAAACCTGCGTTTACGAACCTTTATTGGTATTAAGGATGATGAAATTAATAACAAACAAGATGTGATTATTAACGCCAGGATCCAGTACAGCGCTAATAACGCAGCCAATAGTGACGATATGAATAACGCCCTGAATTATCGCACTATTACCAAGCAGATTATTGAGCTTGTAGAAATGAACCGTTTTAGTTTGCTGGAAAAGTTAACTGCAGATGTATTGGCGTTGGCCAGTGCTCATCCTGCTGTCCATTTTGCTGAAGTTGAGATAGATAAACCGCATGCATTGAGGTTTGCCGACTCAGTGTCACTAACCTTATCAGTAAACAAATAATAAACCAGGCACAACCGTCTATACTAAGCAGCAATACTTGGCAGCAATTTGCGGATGAACAGGAGCACATGATGCGTATTTTAGTCACCGGTGGAACAGGTCTTATTGGTTCTGCCCTGCTTAAATACTGGCGCTATCAACATCAGATAACGGTGTTAACCCGTCAACCTGTCGCCCGCCTGCAGCAAACTGCCTCCCTGACCTACGTTAACACGCTGCAACAAGTTGACTTTAACCACCTTGATGCGGTTGTTAACCTGGCCGGTGAACCCATTGCCAACAAAAGATGGACTGACAAACAAAAACAACGTATCTGTGACAGCCGCTGGCAGCTTACTGAACAGCTAAGTGAGTGCATTCAGGCTGCCAAAACGCCTCCGACCTGCCTGATCAGTGGGTCTGCAGTTGGCTATTATGGTCGACAGGGTACTGAATTTATCTGTGAAGAACACAGTGCTTTTTATCCTGAATTCAGTCATGACATTTGTGCCCGCTGGGAAAATCTGGCACTTCGGGCTGGCAGCGATAAAACCCGGGTCTGTCTGTTGCGAACCGGCATTGTATTGTCTGATCAGGGCGGTGCTCTGGCAAAAATGTTGCCGGCATTTCGCTTTGGCCTGGGAGGCCCTATTGGTAATGGTCAGCAATATATGTCGTGGATCCATATTGATGACATCGTTAAATTAATAGACTTCTTACTGCAATCCCCGACCCTGCAAGGCCCCTTTAATGCCGTCGCACCAAAAGCCGTTACCAATAAGCAATTTAGTCAGGCGCTGGCAGAGCGGTTAAACCGACCAGCCAAACTGACAATGCCAGCCTTTATGGTAAGGCTATTGTTTGGTGAAATGGCAGATATTTTGTTATACGGCCAACGGGTAGTGCCCCAGAAAGCACTGGATGCAGGCTTTAAATTCCAGTATCCAAAGCTGCCAGCTGCGCTGGCAGACTTAGATTTATAGATCCAGTTTTATAGATCCAGTTTTATAAACTCAGATTTATAACCTCAGCCCATTAACTCTGAATAACCCGTCTGATCAGAATGGCACCCGGTATCTGTAACAAGCGACGTAATTGCCACCAACCCAGTAAACTGACGGAGACAATACCGATAACGGGACCCATCCACCACAGCGCGAAATGGAACTGAAACGGCATTTCAAAAACCCGTTGTTGCAGTACCATCAATAACAGCTCTGCCAGCACAGTGGCAAACAAACCTGCCAGAGCACCCAGGAACGCAAACTCAAGCAATAAGGCATTTCGTAAAAATGCATACTTGGCCCCAAGCGTACGCAAAATGGCCAGCTCTTGCTCCCGTTGCTCCAGTGTCGCCTGTACCTGAGCTACCAACACTAACGCTGCTGCCAGGGCAATAATGACCAGAATAAAACTCAGGGCAATTGTTACCTGAGCAATAATATCATTCACCTGATTAATAATGGCATCAACGCTGATAACCGTTACGGTAGGCATTTGCCGGGCCAACTGATTAATCAGATTGCCACTATTTTGCTCAAGGTAAAAAGCCGTTATGTAGGTTGCTGGAAACGTCGCCAGCACGTCAGGGCTCAATATCATATAAAAGTTAGGTTGTAAGCTGTTCCAGTCAACCTGACGAATACTGGTTACCGTAGCATTAACTTGTTGGCCACCAATTGAAAAATCAAGTTTATCGCCCAGCGTTACTTGTAACCGCTCGGCAATTTCCTGCTCAACTGAGACTTCAGCACTGGTATCGGCACCAAACCATTGCCCGGTAATCACCTTGTTATTGGCCGGTATTTCTGCCAGCCAGGTCAGGTTCAGTTCGCGGCCTACGCCAACGCGCTGCTCGCTACGATCTTCCTTAGAAGCTTCCTGCTGCAGCTGTTCACTGTTAATACTGATTAACCGGCCACGCACTACCGGATAAAACGGCTCTGGCCGTAAACTATTTGCCTCGGTAAACGCAGTCACCTTAGCGCGCTGATCAGCACTGACATTTACCAGAAAATGATTTGGTGCACCCTCCGGAATTTGTTGCTGCCACTGACCAATCAGTTCAGCCCGCAGAAAATACAACAATAAGGTCAGGAAAATAGCCAGACTAAAGGTAATTAACTGAAAACTATTTGGCCAAAGCCGGCGGCGTAAATTCGCTAATGCCAGCCTGCCGGCACTGCTTTGCCCGGCCGCAACCGGCTTGGCAAGCTTAACCATAACAGCAGCGAACCCCAGTAAAATAGCGGCAAACAATGCGCAAAGTAAAAACAGGCCGACACTAATCAGTAACTCGCCGCTGAATAGCCACATTAAACCCCAGATAGCCGCGGCACCGAATATCAGCTGCCACTTATCCAGGTTAATTGCTGCTGCAGGTTGTTTTAATACTTCGATAGCGGGTGTTTTAGCCAGTTGCCATAATGGTCGGGCAGCAAACAATAACGCGCAGACAATACAGGTGATGGTGCCCAGCAGCAGAGGTCTGACACTGAATTCAGTCCGGTAATCACTGATATAATGGCTTATGCCCAGCTCTGCAGCAAAAATTGCCAACTGGCCACCCAGCAACCCTAACACCAGACTAAACAGCACCACTAACAGTAGATGACTGCTGTATAGCAACCTTGCTTTAGCTGTGGTAGCACCAAGCGCCTTAATAATAGCAACCGCCTGGGTATGACGCTGACTATAACGACTGGCCGCCACAGCGGCAGCGCAAGCGGCCAGCACTATCCCTAGCAGTCCTGCCAACAGCAAAAAGCGCTCTGCCCGCTCCAGCGCACTACCAATGGCAGATTCCCGGTCGAGATTACGCCAACGCTGATGTACGGTCAGCATCGGTTCCAGGGCTGCGGTAAGGTTATCCAGCGCCGTGGTACTGCCAGCAAACAAATAACGATAGCTTATCCGGCTGCCAGGCTGCACAATATTCGTTGCAGCGACATCATCCAGATGCATTATGACCCGGGGCGACCCTCCAAATACACTCAGCGGTGCATCAGGTTCATTGACGATTACCCCAGCAACAACCAGCCGGGATTCCCCCAGTTCAACGGTATCACCCGGCTTAACCTGCAATAGGTCCAGTAATCTGGCTTCAAACCAGACTTCTCCCGGGGTTAATTGCCCGGCCGGCCCGGACGTAATACTCGCCGAGCGATGTAACACTAAATTGCCGCGCAGCGGATAGCTGTCACTGACCGCTTTAATCGTAGCAAGCTGCATCTGCTCACCGGCAAACAACATCGAATCAAATTGCATTTGCCGGGCAGAGACAACATCAAGCCCGCTCGCCACCTCAAAAAAACTGTTGTCAAACGGCTGACTTGACCCCAATACCCTGTCAGCAGCAGTAAACTGAGCACTGCGCTGTTGCAGGGCGCTTTTAACACTTTGGGTAATACCGCTTAAGCTAACAACTGAACCTACTGCCAGAAACAACGCAAAAGCAATAACCCATAACTCACCACGCTTTAACTCGCGCCAGAACAAGCGGCCTGCAATACTAGCCCACATTCGCTGTTTCCTCAGTTGCCGCGTCAGATGTGACAAAACTGCCTGAGCGCATCTTATGCTGGCGCTGACAGCGTTGTGCCAGCTCATTGTTATGCGTCACCAATACTAATGTCGTGCCCTGACTATCATTCAGTTCAAATAGCAGGTCTTCGATCATTTTACCGGTCACTGCATCCAGATTTGCTGACGGCTCATCGGCAAACAGAATAGCCGGCTTGGTAATAAAAGCTCTGGCAATAGCAACCCGTTGCTGTTCGCCACCGGATAATTGTGATGGAAAAAAGTCGGCCCGGGCAGTTAATCCAACCTGCTCAAGTAATGCCAGGCCCCGCTCACGCGCCTTCCGGTCTCCCGACAGTTCAGCAGGTAACGTCACATTCTCCAGCGCAGTTAAACTGGGTAACAGTAAAAAAGACTGAAATACAAAGCCCACGTCCCGCGCCCTTACCCCGGCCCGCTCGTCTTCTGATAGCTGATGCAAAGGTTGGCCAGCCATATAGATTTCACCTTCACTGGGCGTATCCAGCCCAGCCAGCAAGCTCAGCAAGGTTGACTTACCTGAACCTGAGGCGCCAACTATCGCTACCGTTTCGCCACGATTGATTGTCAGGCTGATATCATGCAGGATAGTTAGTGATCCCTCAGGGACCTTGACGCGTTTAGCAAGGTTTATCGCTTTAATATGTAATTCAGGTGTTTTATTCATGCGCATCATCTTTTTGTTATTAATCAGTTTAATCAGTCACAGCACCTATGCTGACAAATTACTTATCTTAGGTGATAGCCTGAGCGCCGCATACGGCATGCAACAACATCAGGGCTGGCCAGCGTTGCTACAGAAAAATACCGAATGGCAGCTTATTAATGCCAGTATCAGTGGTGAGACCACCTCTGGTGGTCTGGCCCGCCTCCCTGCCCTGCTTACAGAGCATCAACCGGATGTCGTGCTGATTGTACTGGGAGGCAACGATGGTTTGCGAGGGTTCTCAGTTGAGCTTATTCAGGCAAACCTCAGTAAAATCATTACACTGGTTAAGCAGCATAATGCTCAGCCACTACTAATGCAAATACGGATCCCGCCCAACTATGGACCACGATACGTCAGACAATTTACCGCGCTCTATCCGCAGCTGGCCGAAAGACATAATGTTACCTTGTGGCCGTTTTTTATGGACAGTATTGCGATTGACAGTGATTTAATGATGGCAGATGGTATTCATCCGAATGTAGCAGCACAACCGATGATTAACGATTTTGTAGCAGATTTGCTGAAAGACTTAGAGACCAGCGATAAATAAAAATGGTTAATACACCGCCGACGTGGCTAGTGAAGAAAAAGTAGGAGTTAATTGAAAATTGGATGGCGTCCCCTAGGGGATTCGAACCCCTGTTACCGCCGTGCCAAAGTGTTTAGCGCGGTGTCCCTACACCGCCCTCACGGCGATAGAACAACTAACATAGGAGTGAACTCGGAATTGGATGGCGTCCCCTAGGGGATTCGAACCCCTGTTACCGCCGTGCCAAAGTGTTTAGCGCGGTGTCCCTACATCGCCTTCACGGCGATAGAACAAATAATATGGGAGTGAACTCGGAATTGGATGGCGTCCCCTAGGGGATTCGAACCCCTGTTACCGCCGTGAAAGGGCGGTGTCCTAGGCCTCTAGACGAAGGGGACATAACAGTACAACAACACAACAACGTAATGAATCAGTGACTAAAGTGGCGTCCCCTAGGGGATTCGAACCCCTGTTACCGCCGTGAAAGGGCGGTGTCCTAGGCCTCTAGACGAAGGGGACGCTGTATTCAGTCAAAGTGTGCAGATTTAAGTGGCGTCCCCTAGGGGATTCGAACCCCTGTTACCGCCGTGAAAGGGCGGTGTCCTAGGCCTCTAGACGAAGGGGACGCACTGGAAATCTTGGTGGAGCTAAGCGGGATCGAACCGCTGACCTCTTGCATGCCATGCAAGCGCTCTCCCAGCTGAGCTATAGCCCCACACTTTAGCATTCAGAAATTCGCCGGAACGTTATCGCTGAACACGGGGCGCATTCTAGGGTGACACCGTAAATGTGTCAACAGTTTTTTCTAGCCAAAATTTTGTTCGGCCATTTTTTAAACTCTCAGGCGAAAATTCAAGCGATATATCAGCCAGCTTACTGATTTTCCAACAACTTAGCATGCTCTGTTGCTACAGAATGCCAACAGTAATTTTTAGTTCCAGCTGGTTGGTAAATAACACAAAACCCGGCACAGTTATCGTCTTTAGCTGCGATTTTGTATACACTGCAACCATAGTGCATCTGCTGAGCTGTATGCAGAGACCAGGGACTATAGTTTCGCTACCCGCTCACTGACTAATAAGGACATTACAATGTATGAAGCTTACTATGGTTTGAAAGAACGACCCTTTCAGCTGACCCCGAACCCCAGCTGGTTTTTTGCCAGTAAACTGCATAAACGCGCCCTTGCCTATCTGCAATATGGTTTAACTCAGGGTGAAGGCTTTATCGTTATTACCGGTGATGTTGGTACCGGCAAAACCACCATAGCAAATCAGCTACTTAATCAACTTAATCAAGACGAAATTATCGCCAAGCAAATCGTTACGTCGAGATTGGCACCTGATGATTTAATCAGAATGATTGCTTCAAGCTTTAACCTGGTCGTTACCGAGCAGAACAAAGCCAGTTATCTGGATGCCATATACAGCTATCTGAAGCGTTTGCATGCGCAACATCGGCGTGCCCTGCTGTTGGTAGATGAAGCACAGAATCTGCCACTGGAATCAATCGAAGAATTAAGAATGCTGTCTAACTTCCAGGTAAATGGCAAGCCACTGCTGCAAAGCTTTTTACTGGGTCAAAACGAGCTGAACCCGATCATTCAGGCGCCTAACATGGAGCAATTCCGCCAGCGAATTATTGCTTCTTCCAATTTGACCGCATTACAAACTGACGAGACACGAGCCTATATTGAGTTCAGGCTTAATCAGGCCGGAGCAAAAGCAGGACTGATCGAAAACGATTGTTACCCGCATATCCAGCAATTTAGTCGCGGTATTCCCAGAAAAATAAATCTGTTGATGGACAGAGTAATGCTGTATGGCTATCTGGAAGAGCTTACAACCATTGGTGAGAAAGATCTTCAGGCTGTGGTCACTGAATTATCACAGGAAGTCGCTAATCAGGTTATCCCGCAACCGGTAACGGAACCCAAAGCGGCTGAAACTAAGCCGACAGTGTTGTCAGATATCAACACAATGTTAGACAGCTCATTAGAGCAGAAAGTGAAACTGGCAAAAGAACTTGATCAGCTTCTGAAAAAGCAAAAACAGCTGCTGGATACCCAACATAAAGAAAACTAACAATAATAAAAACAGAATGGCTAACTGTTAAAAGCTATAAATATAGGTTAGCCATACCCGGTTTTCACTACCATTAAACCTGTCTATATTGGAGTTTCGCTCTGTCCTGCGCAGCGATAAAGACATTTCTGACTGCTCAGAGAGCGTCATATCATAACCAACCGACATCAGAATATTATCGTCTTCCCGGTCGGCAAACTGATAATCAATCTGGTAAACCCGCAGTGAGGCATTAATACTGCTTCGCTCAGAAAAACGCCAGCCAGTGCGTAAACTCACACTGCGGCTGCTTTGCTCATTGTTTCGTTCAACATATTCAAGATCAGTCGCATTCAGCAGCATATTAATACTTAAGCGCCGCTTATTATAGCCCAGTGCCAGACTGGCTGAGCGGCGCAATACCAACTCCTGATCAAGTTCAACGCCAACATCAAACACCTGCTGGAATGACTCACCGGGCTGTGGCGTATAGTTAGCGTTTGGCGGCCGGAAGCAGTCGGTAACTTCTGCCGCAGAATCCGGACAAACAAATATGCCCAAATCTAATTGCTCCCGATCTAAAGAAGTCTGGGTTTGCACCGAGTCAGATACATTTAAGCGGATAGTAAGCGCCCGGATATTATACTGTCCGGCTAAACTGGCGGTCCGGCCAAAGTAACGCCGGTCGTAAGTCCCCTCCAGCGAAGTGCGGCGACTGGGAGCCAGATAAAACGCTGTAGCCCAGTAGGTATTGTCTTCATTTTCTTGTTCAAACCGCCTGGTCGTTGAACGGTTAATTGAGACATTTATCCAGGATACCCGCCCTAACTTCAGTTCAATACCACCACCGTATGAGGAAAACTCATTCTGATAAAAGTTATTGTTATCGGTATATTCGTAACTACCGCGACCAATTATTGATAAACGTGAGGACAGGGGCAAGCCAAACAAAGCCTGCGCTACTCTGCTATCGTAATCGGTAAGCTCCTGGCGATTGGTTCTGCTAACACTGCCCTCCAGTCGCCAGAAAGTGGTATTGGATCGATCCCGGCTGGCAAGTAATAAACCCGCACGATAACTGTCACTGTCAAAGGCCGGCAAGCCATCATCAATATCAGGTCTGTCATACTCGCTGTGGCTATAGTCCAGCCTGAGAGCGGCATCCAGATCACTGTACGACGCCGTAGCAAGATTAAGAAAGCTGCCATAAGAGGTTGCTTCACTTAACTCGCCTCCGGCAGTAATTTTATCGTTAAAAATACCACTTTGGCTATTGCGAACCTGATAGCTGTTACGGGCGTTAATGCCCCATGTAAGCCGGTCGTTGTATAACGACAATACATTACTGAAATCAAATTCATCGTAACTTCGGTTGCTACGCTGGCTATCTTCGTAAAACAATGACTCGTGTTGCCAGCTAAACCGGGTTTGCAGTACTTTAGAGGTCAGTAAAAAATCAATTGACGGTGATACCGCTAACGCCAGACCTTCGTCTGTGCCATCAGTATCGAATTCATCAATCTGGTACGCATAGCTGCTGGTTCGCAACTGTGGCGTTATCTGCGTATCCACCGCCACGGCAGGCAGTGCAACGAGCACAGATATTAACAGGCCTGAAGCAGTGGCAACGGACCGCAGCTTAACTTGCGCCATAGTAATAGCCATAACCATAACCTTTTCCCTGGTTCCGGTGTGCTTTATTAATCAGAAAACCTACTGCCATTTCTTTTGGCAACAATGACACAGACTGCTCAATTTCCGCCAGGCGGGTACGGTTCTCTTCAACCACTACCACTGCCTGACCACACATCGCCGCCATTACCGCGGTTTCGTTCACTCCTAACAGCGGCGGTGCATCAAAAATAACAATCCGGTCAGAATAACGGGTGGCAAACTCATTGACCAGTTGCGACATGCGCTCACTGGCGAGCAATTCAGTTGATAAATGATGTGGCGAACCCGCGGTGATAATCTTAAGTCGTTCGACATTGGTGCTTAGCAGGATGTCTGGCACTGTCACATCTGGCGATTGCAGATAATCAGTCAGTCCTAAATTGTGACTAATATTGAGGGTTTTACTGACATTAGGCCGCAACACATCAGCGTCAACCAGCAGCACAGTTTTATCCTGCTCCAGCGCGATACTCAGCGCCAGATTAATAGCAGAAAAGGTTTTCCCCTCACCCGGTCTGGAACTGCTGACAAGTATCAGATTGGGATGCTGCAGCGTTTTACTTAAAACACCGAACGCATTGTTAATCAATTTTCGCTTGATTACCCGATACTCTTCATTAATCAGCCGGCGATCTTTCGACAAAGAAACAAAGTTTTTCTTCTCCAGCAACGCTAAATCCAGCTGCACAAGGTGCGATGACGCGTCCTGGTTAAAAGACTGTTCCTGGCCGGCGCCCTGCTGTGAAATGCCAGGCTCGTCTGCCTGCATTTGCGGCGAATTCTTCTGCCTGTTATTTTCAGCCTGGCCAGTGCTATCTCGATTTAACTTGGTTACTGCTTTTTCAATAGTACTCATCGGATTACCCTTAACAACAACTCGGCTGACCGTCCAAACAGCATCTCATTACTCAGCAATGCCAGGTAACATAATACCAGAGCGCCACTTAACGCAGTAAAGTACACAAAATGCAGCCTCACCTGTTTTAAAATAGCGTTTTTCTCGGTATGAGACACCACGCCAAATATCGGCAAATCAGTAATGCTCTGCAGTTGCGATGCGCGGGATAACACAGGAGAAATAAGACTACGTAAAAATGCCATGGCAACACCTGCCGCCACACCTAACAGTAGCACAGCAGTGTAATACAGCCCTCTGGGTGGACCAGATGGCGTCAAGGGTACCCGAGGTGGTTCAATAATATTAAATTGCACATCCTGTTCGGTAGCCTCAGCACGGCGTGATAACTCAGCTTGCTCGCGCTTACCCAGTAATGCCTCATACTTCGACTTTGTAATCTGGTAATCACGATTCAGACCGGTAAATTCAGCTTCAATTTCCGGAATAAGGTTTAACTTACTTTCCAGTTCATCGACCTGGTCAGCATAAGCCTGCACCCTTACCCGGGTTGAGGCTACTTCAGTTTCCAGTCTGGCGACGTTAATGCGTAATTCCTGATAAACCGGGTTCTGATTATAACTACTGCCACTCCGGCCTTCCGGCGAGCTGTTAGCAACTAACTGTAACTCTTCTTCCCGCTGTGTTTCTAAACGCTCAAGCAGCCGTTTAGTTTCCTGCACATCCGGATGGTTTTCAGTGTAACGAATAAGCAAGCCATCTAACTGTGCAGATAAACTGCGGATCCGTTCATCGTATTGGGTTGCCACTCCGCCACCACCACCGGCAAATGGCATCACCCCAAATACCGGCTCTTCGCCCGTCAACTGACTTTTAGCAGAGGCTAAGCGTGTTTCCTGCTCTCTGAGCTCCAGTCTTGCAGCCTCAAGCCGGCGCTTTTCCTGGGTCAACTGGCTGTAATAATCACTTTCATTACCCTGCAGCATTGCCATCCGGTTCTTTTTAAAATCTGATAAGCGTAACTCAGCTTCAACTAAGCGGCTTTCGTATTCTGCAATTTCACTGTTCAGAAAGCTCTCTGCTGCCTGAGAGTCAGCCCGGCTGGAACCAAGACGGTTTTCAACGAAGGTATTCAGGGTTTCCTGCACCACACTTAACGCACGTTGCGGTACCGGATTACTGTATGAAATAACGTATATATTTTCCCGGCCAGAGCCTGCAATTTTGATATTGTTTTGCAGCGAATCAATCAACGCTTCAAATTGCTTCTCGTCTTTTGCCTGAATATCCAAATCGGTTGCCCTGGCAATCTTTTCCAGATTTGGCCGGCTTAGCAAGGTTCTGGCCATCAGCTGAATTTCCTGATTGGTATCACCTCTAAATGCCAGACCACGAAGCAGGGGTTCCAGAAAGGTCCGGGTCTCAACGAACAATCGGGCATTCGCTTCATATGTCGGGGGTAAGCTGTATACATAAAACCAACCCACCGGGCATACCAACCAGGCAGTAATCACAATATATCGCCGGCGCAACCAGATACCTTGTAAATAGGTATGAAGTAGCTCTATCGCCTGTTGCAACTCTCTCATTTATCCTCCGTGAACAACATATCCATTACTGCCAGTCAACCAATTACTAAAACCATGCTTCAGGGATAATCACAATATCGCCCGGCAAAATATCAACGTTAGCGCTAATATTGCCATCGCGGATCAAATCGTCCAGCCTTAAGCTGTAGGTAACCTGGCCGCCACTGCTGGTACGTACCAATTTAGCGCCATTACCGTCGGCAAACTCAGTCAGGCCGCCAACTGCTATCATCAGGTCCAGCACTGTCATATATTCCCGGTAGCTGACGGCCTGAGGATTAGTCGCTTCGCCAATTACCCTGACCTGTTCGCTGTAGGGGCCAACAAAATTGGAGACAGAAACCGTTACTACCGGATCACGGATGTATTTACCCAGGATCTGTTCCATATCGCGGGCTACCTGAGTCGGTGTTTTGCCACTAACAGGCACATCTTCCACCAGCGACGTCGAAATTTTGCCGTCAGGCCTGACAATAAAGCTGCCCGATAACTCGGGGTTACGCCAGACAAAAATACTAAGACTGTCATTGGGACCCACCAGATACTGGTAGTTTGATACAGAAGTGGTAAGGGATTCCTGCACTGTTGCGCGGGGAAGTTGCCTGCTACTGGAACAAGCCGTGATAGTACTTAGTGAGACCAGCACCATTACCAGTGCCGCTAAGAGTCGGTTTGCAATCATAAAAACGCGTCCTTTTGTTTGCTGCGAGCATAATATAACGCAAAACTTTACTCTTGTGCTGCATTTTTTGAAAATTAAATTTATATATTGTTCTAGAAAAAGCGCGAATTTTAGGCTAAATTAGACCTCACAGTGCAGTAGTTGGAAGCTCTGCACAAGCAACAAACGCACAAGGAAGTCGTTATGGGCACGTATCGCCGACACGGAAAAAGTACCATCGCTGACAAGCTGTTCCTGATTAGCGAAGTTTCGCTGCTATGTTTGTCAAGTTTAGTTGCCAGTTATCTGTACAATAATCTTAACCCCCACATTTCGCTTGATTACAGATTAATTAATGCGGCTCTGTTTGCTGCAACAGTTATGCTGTGCGCGCTTTCTGTAGGGCTGTACGACCAGAAATTAAGGGAAAGCCACGGTGGCATAATTAAGCGTGTTGTCATCACCCTGCTTTTTAGTGCCTTGTTGTTGGAAGGCGTTATATTTAACCTGTTTCCGTTTTTGCATATCAGCACACTTTATCTGGCCGTCGCGTCAGTCATCGCATTGTTCAGCCTCACTGCATTCAGGGCTTTCTTTCACTACAACGACATTACCCGGATCAGTCGCCGCCGCATTCTGGTATTAGGCGCCGGAGAGCGTGCCTCCATAATTGAGCGCAGAATGCGCCGTAATGTCGACAAGCGTTTTTTTGAGATTGTTGGTTTTGCGCATATTGATGGTGACAGGTCAGCCAGCATACCGGAAGAAAAACTTATCACATTCGATTATAAAGAGAATCTGTTTCAGTATGTCATTGACAACGGTATTGACCAGCTCGTTATCGCCTGTGACGAGCGCCGCAACATGTTGCCGGTTGAACACCTGTTTAAATGTAAAAGCCGCGGCATTGAAGTCATTGAAATACTCGATTTTATCGAGCGGGAAACCGGCCAGATTGCGGTAAATCTTATTTACCCGAGCTGGATAATTTATGGTAATGGCCTGGATTTAAACCAGCGTTTCAAAACTAACCTCGATTACAAACTCAATCTGGTACTGGCTGTACTGTTGCTTGCTGTTACCTGGCCCATAATGTTGCTTACCGCCCTGCTGATATATCTTGAAGATGGCCGTAAAACCGGCGCGTCAGTGTTCTACCGGCAGGTCCGGGTGGGGTTTGATGGTAAACCTTTTTACATTCTGAAGTTCCGTAGTATGAAACCTGATGCCGAAAAAAATGGTGCCCGCTGGGCCAGTGCCGATGACGACAGGGTCACCCGGGTTGGTAAATACATTCGTAAGTACCGGATAGACGAGCTGCCACAGTTAATGAACGTATTAAAAGGGGAAATGGGCTTTGTTGGCCCAAGACCAGAGCGGCCAGAATTTGTTAATGAACTGGTTAAAGATATTCCATACTACAGTCAGCGCCACAATGTTAAACCGGGCCTTACCGGTTGGGCTCAGCTTAAATACCCTTATGGTGCAACGGCTGAAGATGCCCAGGAAAAACTTAAGTTTGACTTGTACTACATTAAGCACCGTAGTTTGTTGCTTGATCTGATGATTCTAATCCGCACCGTTGAAATTGTGTTATTCGGTAAGGGGCGCTAACAATAATGAACAAACGTAGTTCCGTGTTCAGTGCCCTGACTGTGGATGTTGAAGATTATTTTCATGTTGCCGCTTTTGAGCGCAATATTGCGCCTGCTGACTGGGATAATATGCCGGTCAGAGTAGAGCATAATACCAATCAGTTGCTTGACCTTTTTGATACCCATCAGGCAAAAGCCACTTTTTTTATGCTGGGTTGGGTAGCAGAGCGTTTTCCGGGACTGGTCCGGGAAATTCATCAACGAGGTCATGAAGTCGCCAGCCATGGTTACAATCATAGTAAAGCCACCAGTCAGAGCCCTGAAGAATTCCTGCACGATGTCAGCCGTGCAAAAAACCTGCTCGAAGAGCAAACAGGTAACCCGGTAACCGGGTACCGGGCACCAAGCTTCTCTATTGGTAAACAAAATGAGTGGGCTTTTGCAGCGTTAAAGCAAGCCGGCTATCAATATAGCTCCAGTACTTACCCGGTCATCCACGACTTGTACGGTACGCCCGATTGGCCACAGCAACCCTATCTGCGTGAAGAAGGCATTTGGGAGTGCCCAATGCCGGTGCTGTCAATGCTGGGTCGGCAATTACCTATTGCAGGTGGTGGCTATTTCCGGTTACTACCCTACTGGTTAACCCGGCGTCTTATTTCCCGCTATGTAGAGCAGAAAGATATTCCGTACATGTTTTACTGCCACCCATGGGAAATTGATCCGGAGCAACCCAGGATCCCTGATGCTCCGCTTAAGTCACGATTCCGGCATTATGTTAATTTAAGCAGAATGGAAGCAAAGATAGGTTGTTTGCTGCAAGATTTTAATTGGCGTTCAGTAAACGAAGTATACCAACCTTATTTTAAAAGCTAAGGATTAGCATGTACCAGGTATCAGGCTTAGCGCTGGATGACAAGCGCAATGCAGATTGGGACACATTTGTAAAAAACAGTACTGATGGCAGCTTTTTTCATCTTGCAGGCTGGCAGCAGGTACTGACAGATCTGGGCCATCAGGGCTTTTATTTGTATGCCACGCTTGACCAGCAAATTGTTGGTGTATTGCCACTAGCCAGAGTAAAAAGCCGCATGTTTGGTGATGCTTTGGTTTCAACCCCCTTTTGCGTTTATGGTGGCGCTGTTGGTTCGGACGACGTTAAACGTCATCTGGAGCAGAGCGCAATTACCCTCGCCGGTGAACTGGGGGTTGATCATCTGGAACTGCGTTACCGCCATCCGCAAAACAACCAGTTAACAACCCGTATTCAACATGCTACTTTCCAGTGTCAGTTAGCTGAAAACGATGCTGACATTCTGGCCGGCATTAAAAAGAAGCAGCGCGCAGTGATCCGGCAATCTCTGAATCATCAGCTCAGCTTTACCCTGGATGACAGCCTGGATTATTTTTATCAAACGTATTCAGAAAGTGTCCGCAACCTTGGAACGCCGGTTTTCAGCAAGGCCTATTTTCAATCCCTGCTCAAGGTATTTGGTGACGATGCTGAAATTCTGACGGTACGCAAAGATGGCAAAGCGGTCTCAAGCGTGCTCAGTTTTTATTATAATCAGCAGGTTTTACCCTACTATGGCGGCGGCATCAGCGAAGCCCGCGAGCTTAAAAGTAATGACTTTATGTACTACCAGCTAATGTGCCATGCCCGGGCAGACAAAAACTGCAACAGTTATGATTTTGGCAGAAGCAAGCTTGATTCAGGTGCCTACAACTATAAAAAGCACTGGGGAATGCTGCCGGAAGAACTTCATTATCAGTACCAGTTAATTAATGCCACTGCTTTGCCAAACCTCAGCCCTAACAACCCCAAATATCAGTTATTTATTAAAATGTGGCAGAAGTTACCGCTTGCAGTCAGTCAGTGGCTGGGACCTAAAATTTCACGGTATCTGGGGTAAAAATGAATGAGCAAAGTTAACTTGCCTGAACTATCAAAGCCGGCGCGCTCTTATGCTATGACGCTAACCGCATTTATTGTTGTCTGGCTGCTCTGCTTCTCAGAAACATTGTGGTCCATGGTTGCTATCTGGTTGCGGTCTGACACCTATGCGCATGGCATATTAATTTTCCCCATCAGCCTGTATTTAGTCTGGCGCAAGCGTCAACATATCGCAGCCACCCCCTTGCGTCCGGATGTTAAAGCCTTACCGCTGTTATTTGCCCTGGTCGTCGTCTGGTACTTTGCTAATGCGGTGGCCGTTAATGTTGTCAGTCAGCTTGCCGTAGTGCTGATGCTACCGGTCCTGGTCTGGTTGTGTTGTGGCTGGCAGCTTTTAAAACTCCTTCGGTTTCCTTTGTTGTACTTGTTGTTTGCTGTACCAATGGGTGACAACCTGGTGCCATGGCTGCAAGACATTACCGCAGACATTACTGTTGCAGCACTGCAGTTAAGCCAAATCCCGGTGTACCGGGATGGTTTATATTTATCGACCCCAACGGGTTTATTCCTGGTGGCTGAAGCCTGCTCAGGCATTCGTTACCTGATTGCTTCCGTAGCGCTCGGTACGCTATACGCCTACCTCACGTACACCAGCAGAGTCAAGCAACTGGTATTCTGTCTGGCGGCCGTTGTCGTCCCTATTCTGGCGAATGGTGTGCGGGCCTATGGCATTGTCCTTATCGCTTCGCTGACAGATATGAAACATGCTGTTGGCGTGGACCACCTGATTTATGGCTGGATTTTCTTTGGTCTTATTATATTTATCATGTTTTTTATTGGCGGTTTTTTTGCTGATAAACAGCGGCCACAACCCGTTGCAAGCCCAGCAGCAATAAAGCCCGTGCCGCTGCCACTGCTGTTAAGTGGTGTGAGTGTTATGCTAATCCCGCTATTGGTTAATCTGTTATTGCCACCGTTAGCTCAGCAACCTTTTTATAGTACTAAACAACTTGAACAAAGCCTGACACCGGTAACAGAATCGCTGGCATTACCACAGTTCAGCGACAGCTCAGCGCAGTTAGCCGGTATTTGGCAGTATGAAAACCGCGAGATCTGGTTTTATGCCGCTTTTTATCAGCATACTGATGATAAAAAACTGGTTAGCTGGCACAACCAGCCCTATCAGACGGCAAGCTGGACCCCCGCCAGCAGCCAACGCCGCAAATTGCAAATCGGTCAGCAGAGTCTGGCATTACAGGAAGTTGACCTGCGGGCCTCAAATGGCCAGAAAAGATTGCTCTGGTACTGGTATGGCAGTGGCAATTACTTCTCAGCCGATCCATATCTGATTACCGCAATGCAGGCCATGGGTAAGGTGTTTCACTTCAGCCAGCATGGTAGCTTCTATGCGTTAAGTGTCTACTATGAAGACGATCCGGTGCAGGCTGGCAGAATACTGCAACAAACCCTGGAACAACGGTTCAGCTTAATTGCGGCAGCGAATTCGGCTGAGCCGGAACAAGTCAGTCTGGCGCAGCAGGTTCAGCAGCCATGACAGTGCACATTTGTCATCTGCTATGGAGTTTCAGAACCGGTGGCCTGGAAAATGGTGTGGTTAATTTAATTAACCAGCTTGAGCCAGACGAATTCCGGCACAGCATCATCTGCTTAACTGATTACGATCAGGCTTTTTTCTCCCGGATAGCTCGCGACAATGTGCAAATTTACTGTCTGAATAAACGCCCCGGCCATGATTTACCGTCATTCTGGCGTTGTTTCAAACTATTACGTCAGCTTAAACCAGACATCTGCCATAGCCGCAATTTAGCGGCGATGGAGTATCAGGCGGCCGCCTTGCTGGCCCGCATACCATTGCGGGTTCACGGCGAACATGGCTGGGATCTGACTGATCTGGCGGGTCAGAATAAAAAATATGTATTGTTAAAGCGGCTGTTTAAAAAAGTCATCCATCGTTATGTCTGTTTGTCCCGGGAAGGCCGGGACTACCTGCAAAACGACGTTGGCGTGGCAGCTGACCGGCTTAGCCAGATTTGCAATGGGGTGGATACCAGGCGGTTCATGCCTGCTTTACGGTTAAAGAGTACCCTGCCCGAAGCGTTAGCGGCTTCAGACCGGATAATTTTCGGGACCGTTGGTCGTATTGCTGATGTTAAAAACCAACAGTTGCTGGTAGCGGCTTATATTGAACTGTGTCAGCAAGAAGAAACATTTAAAAATAGCACCGCCCTGGTCATTATCGGCGACGGTCCGACCAGACCACAATTGCAGCAGCAGTTGGCAACAGCCGGCCTGATTAGTCAATGCTGGCTACCGGGTGATCGCAGCGATATTGCCAGTATCTTGCCCGGCTTATCGGTATTCGTACTGCCATCACTGGCAGAGGGTATTTCCAATACTATTCTGGAAGCCATGGCCTGCGCCCTGCCCGTTATCGCCAGTAATGTTGGCGGTAATGCTGAATTGGTAGCTGCCGGACAAACAGGTTGGCTATTTAGCAGCAATAATAAAAAGCAGTTGCAGCAGGTAATGCTGCAATGTCAGCAAGCTCCGACTGAGCTGCAGCGTCTGGGCGACAATGCCAGGGCAGCAGCAGAGCAGAAATTTAGTCTTGATACCATGGTCAGTGCCTATCGGCGCTTGTATCTTGACAGTTATAAACAACAGGAAGGTTAAACAGATGTGCGGTATTGCCGGAATTTTACAGCTAAACAACAGCAATCAGGTTAACCAGAGCGTGTTAAAAGTAATGAATACGCTGCAGTCGCATCGGGGTCCGGACGATGACGGTTATCATTTTGAAGCGGGCATTGGCCTGGCTCATCGTCGCTTGTCAATTATTGATATCGCCGGCAGCCACCAGCCGCTGTTTAATGAAACCGGTGATGTCGCTGTGGTTTTCAACGGTGAAATATACAACTTTGCAGAACTCACGGTCGAGCTGAAAGCCCGGGGCCACGTTTTTGCCACCCACGGCGACACTGAAACCATCGTCCATGCCTGGGAAGAATGGGGCGTAGATTGTGTGCAGCATTTCCGGGGTATGTTTGCCTTTGCCATTTGGGATCGTAACAAACAGCAACTGTTTCTGGCGCGCGACAGAATGGGTATTAAACCATTATTCTACAGTTTGCTGCCCAGTGGCGAGTTGCTGTTTGGCTCAGAATTAAAAGTGCTGACCGCCCACCCGGATTTTGACAAAAGCTTGTATTATCAGGGAATTGAAGACTATTTCACCTTTGGCTACATCCCTGAACCACATACCATTTACGCCAATACCTATAAAATGAATCCCGGGCATTATTTGCTGCTGGATAAAACCCGGGCAGTAATGCCGAAACAAACCCGCTACTGGGATATCGATTTCAGCCAGAGCGTACTCACCGAAAACCAGGTAAAATCAGAATTATTAGATCGGCTGAAAGAAGCCGTTGATATCCGCTTAATTGCCGAAGTACCATTAGGCGCCTTTTTATCGGGCGGCGTCGATTCCAGCGCCATCGTTGCCCTGATGGCGCAGTTACAGCAGGATAAGGCGGTAAACACCTGCTCAATTGGCTTTGATGATCAGCAATTTGACGAAAGTGATTATGCCAGCCAGGTCGCCAGACAATACCAGACTAACCATCGCAGTGGCATGGTCGACAGGAACGACTTCTCGTTAATTGATAAATTGGCCGCCCTTTACGATGAGCCCTACGCCGATAGCTCCGCTATGCCAACCTACCGGGTATGCCAGTTAGCTCGTAAACACGTGACAGTTGCCTTGTCGGGCGATGGTGGTGATGAACTGTTTGGTGGCTACCGTCGCTACCGTTACCAGTTACATGAAGAAAAAATGCGCGGCATTATGCCACAGGCTATCCGCCAGCCGTTATTTGGTACCCTGGGCAAGGTCTATCCGAAACTGGACTGGGCCCCCCGCTTTGTCAGAGCCAAAACCACCTTTCAGTCACTGGCAATGAATGCGGTTTCCGGCTACTGCAATACCATGTCAATTATGCGGGCAGATGCCCGGGCGGCCTTATTTTCACCACAGCTAAAGCAAAAGCTTGCCGGTTACCAGTCAGTTGAAGTATTTAAACGCCATGCGGCAAACGCCAATACCGATGATCCGCTAAAGCTGGTGCAATACCTGGATATGAAAACCTACCTGGTCGGCGATATTCTTACCAAAGTAGACCGGGCCAGTATGGCCCACTCACTTGAGGTCAGGGTACCTTTGCTGGATCACAAATACGTGGAATGGGCCACCAGGCTGCCCAGCAATATGAATATTGTGGGTAATGAAGGCAAAGCCGCGTTTAAGCAGGCACTGGAGCCCCATTTACCGCATGATATTTTGTACCGCAAAAAAATGGGCTTTGCCGTACCACTGGCCAGCTGGTTTCGCGGCCCGCTGAAACAAACCCTGCAACAGGCATTAAATTCAGAAGCCCTGGCCGATTCCGGCTTGTTTAATCAAAACTATATTCAACAGTTATATCAACAGCATATTACTGGTAAACGTGACCATAGCTCAGCACTCTGGACTTTATTAATGTTTTCCCAGTTTTATCGCCAGCAGTTGGGGCAGTAATTATGTGTGGTATTCACGGCGTTGTTGCCTTAAAACGACCCCAGCAATTTCCGGCACAATGGCTGGATGCAATGGGTGATATCACGGCCCACCGCGGCCCCGATGACAGCGGAAAGTACCTGAATAACAATATTGCGCTGGGTATGCGCCGGTTGTCGGTCATCGATTTAACGGGGGGCCAGCAACCTATCAGCAATGACGATGGTAGTCTGGTGTTGGTATGTAACGGTGAAATCTACAACTACCGCGAGCTGCGGGAGCAACTGGCAGACAGCTACTCGTTTAAAACCCAGTCCGATGTTGAAGTTATTCTGGCGCTCTATCAGCAATATGGTGTGGATTGTCTGCAGCACTTAAATGGCATGTTTGCCTTTGCCCTGTGGGATAATAACCGTCAGCAACTGCTGCTGGCGCGGGATCGACTTGGCATCAAACCGTTATACCTGTGTCAGCACGATGGCTATCTGGCATTTTCGACCGAAAGCAAAGCCATTCTGGCATTGCCTGGTATCGAAGCAGAGGTTTGTCCGCAAGCGCTCGAACAGTATTTGCAGTTAGGCTATGTGCCGGCCCCCTATTCCATGTTTAAAGGCATTCAGAAGCTTGAAGTGGCCAGTTATCTGTTAATTGATGACAAAGGTATCCAGCAGCATCAGTACTGGCAGCCAGACTTTGCTCAGACCGAGCAACTCAGCGAGCAAAGCTGGGCCAGAAAAATTCGCACCCAGCTGGAAAGCTCAGTGGCAATGCAAATGGTCAGTGATGTGCCGATAGGGGCCTTTTTGTCAGGCGGCGTAGACTCCAGCGCGGTTGTTGCCCTGATGTCGAAACATAGTAAAGGCCCGGTGCAAACTTACGCCATTGGCTTTGATACCGGTGACGCCGCTAACTTTTACAACGAATTGCCCTACGCCCGGGCGGTTGCTGAACAATTTGGCACCGAACACAGGGAGATCCTGGTAAAACCGGACGTGGTAAGTCTGTTGCCTAAGCTCCTGTGGCATATGGACGAGCCGGTTGCCGACAGTGCTTTTATAACCACCTATCTGGTATCAGAATTTGCCCATAAAGATGTGACCGTTATTTTGTCCGGCGTTGGTGGTGACGAATTGTTTGGCGGTTACCGTCGCTATCTGGGGGAACACTATTTACAGAAATATCAGCGTCTGCCCGCCTGGGTACGGCAAAAGCTGTTAGTGCCATTGGCCGGCAAACTTCCCAGTGACCGCCACTCGAAACTGCTGAATACCCTGCGCCTGACTAAAGCTTTTATCCAGTCGGCAGAGCTTGACGACGCTGAACGCTATCAGCGTTATATGCAGGTGTTCAGTCAACAACAAACTGAACAACTGTTAAGTAGTGAAAAACCGATCAGTATTATTAAACAGCACTATCAGTTCAGCCATGCTAAACAAGGGTTATGGCGCATGTTTGATACCGACCGGCAAAGCCAGTTGCCTGACGACTTATTGTTGTTAACCGATAAAATGACCATGGCAACCTCGCTGGAATGCCGGGTACCCTTTCTTGATCATCAGATGGTAGAGCTGGCGGTAAAAATACCGCAAAGCCTTACCATGAAAAACGGCCGGCTAAAGCACCTGTTGAAGGAGTCACTCAGTGACATTTTACCGGCCAGTATTCTCGACCGGCCGAAGCGGGGCTTTGGTGCACCCTTAGGTGCCTGGCTAAAACAAGAGTTGGCGCCGATGTTGCGGTTATTTGTAAACCGTGAAACCATTGAACAGCGGGGCTTATTAAATTGGCCCGTTATTGAACAAACACTTAGCCAGCACTTCAGTCAGCAGGAAGATCACACCGATCACTTGCTGGCACTTATGAATCTGGAAATCTGGTGCCGGCTGTATCTGGACAAACAAAGTGCCGGGCAAATATCAGAGACAATCAGGACGTCGTTATGAAAATATTATATGTCTGTCATCGCTTTCCCTTTCCGCCGAAACGTGGCGGCAAAATTCGCCCGTTCAACATGATCCGTCATTTCAGCCAGCAAGGTCATCAGGTTTACGTAGCATCACTGGCCCGTAATCCGGCAGAAGCGGCAGACGGTGAAGGGATCAGACAGCATTGTCATCATTACTACGCTGCCGTGGTAAAAGAACCGGTGCAGTTCGCACGGATGATCCTGCGCCTGCCCCTACTGACGCCATCATCAATGGGTTACTTTTTCAGCCATGATTTAAATAACCATATTAAAGGCTTACTGGCAGAGCATAAATTTGATCTGATTTTTGTGCATTGCTCGTCAGTTGCCCAATATGTCAGTCATGTCGAAGACACGCCCAAGTTGCTTGATTTTGGTGATATGGACTCGCAAAAATGGTTAGCCTACCGTGCTTTTAAACCCTTTCCACTTAGTCTGGGCTATTACCTGGAAGGCCAAAAAATGCTGCGGGCAGAAAAGCGCCTGGCCAGCCGCTTCGACTTATGCAGCTGCACCACTAAAGCTGAACTGGCTACCCTGCAAAGCTATAATACCCGGGTACCGACGGCCTGGTTTCCGAACGGCGTTGACACCGAATACTTTACCCCCGGCACTGCGCCTTATGAGCACCATAGTATTTCCTTTATTGGCCGGATGGATTACTACCCCAATCAGGAAGCGATGTTGCAGTTCTGCCGGCAAACCCTGCCACTGATCCGCGAGCAGATCCCTGATGTTAAGCTTTACATCGTTGGGGCAGAACCCAGCGCCGCAATCCGGGCGCTGGCCAACTTACCCGGCGTTATTGTTACCGGCTCGGTCCCAGATGTCAGGCCCTATATTATTAACACCGCAGCAATGGTAGCACCACTTAATATCGCCCGGGGCACTCAGAACAAAATTCTGGAAGCCATGGCAATGGCGGTACCGGTCGTCAGCAGCAGCCAGGCGGCAGGCGGCATTGACGCCATTGCCAATCAACACTTTTTAATTGCCGATACCCCGGCAGAGTATGCCAATGCCCTGGTAAAACTGATGCGCAACGCCGCTTTCCGGCAACAACTTGCTGACGCTGGCCGGCAACGGATGCTGACGCATCACCAATGGCACTTATCAATGCAACAATTAGACAGCATAGTGCAACAATGTATAAACTTGCATCAGGAAAAACAGCTGACACAACGGGAAGTGCAAATATGAATATCAGTATTTTTGGATTAGGTTATGTTGGCGCCGTGTCGCTGGCGTGTCTGGCGCGCGACGGCAATCAGGTTATTGGGGTCGATATTGACCCGGTGAAACTGGAACTGATTAAAAGCGGCCAGTCGCCGGTAATTGAAGAAGGTATGCCAGAGCTCATGGCAGCAATGGCGGCCAGTGGCCGGGTCAGCGTGTCGCAGGACGTACAGCATGCCATTGATAATAGCGACGTTTCATTTATTTGTGTTGGTACACCGTCACAAACTAATGGCAGCCAGGATCAAACCGCCGTGCTGCGCCTGGCCGAGCAATTAGGTAAAGCGCTAGCCAGTAAAAGCAACCGTCATACTATTGTATTTCGTTCCACCTTGCTGCCCGGCACGGTAGAAGGCAGTTTAAAAAGTTTGTTAGAGCAATATTCCGGCAAACAGGACGGGGTAGATTTTGACATTTGTTTTCAACCAGAATTCCTGCGCGAAGGCAGCTCGATAAAAGATTACGACAACCCGCCGTTTACTATCGTGGGAGCTAATAACGAGGCAGCACACCTGCAAATGCAGCGATTATTTGGCCATTTGCCTGGTCAGTATCACCGCACAGATGTGAAAACGGCTGAAACCGTCAAGTATTTCTGTAATATTTTTCACGCCCTGAAAATTACTTTTGCCAATGAAGTCGCCAGGTTATGTGAAGGCCTGACGGTTGACCCGTTTAAAGTCATGGACTTAGTCTGTGCGGACAAGCAGCTGAATATTTCACCGGCCTATCTAAAACCGGGCTTTGCCTTTGGTGGCTCCTGCTTACCAAAAGATTTAAGGGCCATGCAATATGTTGCCAAACAGGCAGATATCGAAATTCCGATGTTATCCCAGGTATTGTCATCTAATCAGGTGCATTTGCAGCAGGCCTATAAAAAAATCCTGGCGCTGGGCTCAAGGGATGTTGGCATGATCGGTCTGAGCTTTAAATCAGGCACCGATGACTTGCGGGAAAGCCCGCTGGTCGACTTAGCCGAACACCTTATCGGTAAAGGCATGCATTTAAGTATTTTCGACCCGGAAGTAAACCTGTCACGCCTGCTTGGCGCCAATAAACGCTTTATTGAAGAATCTATTCCCCATATCGGCCAGTTAATGACCAGCGATATTGAACAGCTGCTGGCAAATAATAAGGTAATCGTCCTGGGGTTAAACGACAAACATATCGTTGAACAGGTATTAGCAGGACTGACACAGGAGCATATTCTGGTCGATTTGGTTCATTTGAAGCAAATCGCCGATGTGCGCGCCCGCTATATCGGACTATGCTGGTGAACAGGTTAATCAGCTGGCGCAGCTGCCTGATAATTGTGACGATGATGGTCTTGCCGGTGGCACTGCTGGTGGCAAACTTCCATTCGGGTACTGAACTGGTGCGGCTGCGTAATGCCATGGTATTTAATGTCATCAGCACTGAGCAGAGCCAGTGGCCCGGCGATCAGTTCCCTGCTTCGTTTAAACAGGAAAAAGCGCTGCTGCCTGATGCTATAGCTAAGGTAATCATCAATCAGAAAATGCCTGGCAACCAGCAACAGACCAGCGATCCGTTGGCGTTAATGTTACAACAAGCCGCGGTGTTAAATCTGGATCAGCGTCGTCGTGGTGGCGCTATTCAGGCCGATGTCAGCACCACCCTGGCACAAATTCAGCAGCAACGCGGCTACTGTGCCGACTACACTGAAATTATTAATGTATTTGGCCATGCACTGGATATTCCGGTACGGGAATGGGCGCTGGCGTTTGATGGTTTTGGCGGCCACGGCCACGCTATCAATGAAATATGGGACCAACAGGCGCAGCGCTGGATTATGCTGGACGTGTTTAACGGCTTTTATCCGGTAAACCAGCAACGGCAGCCGATGTCGGTACTGGAGTTTAAACAGCAACTGATTGCAGATCGCAGCCAGATCACACTGGTCAGATTATCAGATCAGACCTTTGGTTTTAAAGACGACGCTATGGCGCTCGATTATTATTACAATGGCCGCCATCAATTTTACCTGTGGTGGGCCAATAACAATATCAGTTATGACGAGCACCCCCTGATTAAACTTGCTGCCAACGTCTCCCCTCACCTGGAGCAAATGGTGGCGATAATCAGCGGCCAGTTCCCGCAATTAATGGCAATAGCAGAACCTGACAACCTGCATATGATCAACAATATGCAGCGGCTGAAAATTATGCTCTGGGTACTATTCTTTTATCAGGTATTGCTGGCGCTGTTGTTACTGGCAATGCTGATTACACTTTTTACCCGACGCTCAAGGAAGACGTAGTATGTCGCAACAGGATAATCTTGCGAAACAAAATATGGCGCAACAAGAAGCTGCACAACAGGAGCTGGCGCAACCAGCACCGTTACAGGTTTTGCATGTTTTTGACCATTCGGTGCCTCTGCACAGTGGCTATGCATTTCGCAGCCTGGCGATTTTACAACAGCAACAGCGGCTCAATATCAGCACCCGGCAGCTGACCAGCAGCAAACATTATTTGGCAGGGCCAGCTGAAGAACAGGTAGCCGGTTTAACTTTTCAACGCACTCAGCCCGGTCTGCTGGCAAAACTACCGGTGCTCAGTCAGCTGGACGTGATCAACCAGCTGGAACGCCAACTGACTAAGATGGTACAGCAACAAAAGCCAGATATCATTCATGCCCACTCGCCTTCCCTCAATGCCCTGGCGGCGGCTAAAGTTGCCAGACGATTTAATATTCCGCTGGTGTATGAAATGCGCGCCTCCTGGGAAGATGCAGCAGTCAGTCACGGCAGTTGTAAAGAAGGCGATTTGCGCTACCGGATTGGCCAGTACCTGGAAAAAAAGGCGCTGAGAAGCGCCGATTACGTCGTTACTATTTGCCAGGGTTTAGCTGATCAAATTGCCCAATGGGGTGTGGCCAGAGATCGGATCACCGTTGTCGCTAACGCGGTTGATATCAGCGCTTTTAATCCGGTGCTCTGTAAAGATCAGCAGCTGGAACACAGCCTGAATTTACAGGGTAAAACGGTACTGGGCTTTCTTGGCTCATTTTACCGCTATGAGGGGCTGCACATCCTGCTTGATGCCTTTGCGCGTTTGCAGCCGCAGCACCCGGACTTGCGGTTGTTACTAGTGGGTGGCGGCTTACAGGAGGCCGCGCTCAGAGCGCAGGCAAAAGAGTTAAACATCAGTGACTACATTATTTTTACCGGCCGGGTCGACCACCATACTATCAGCCGCTATTACAGCCTGGCAGATATGTTTATTTATCCGCGCCAGGCCATTCGCTTAACCGAGATGGTAACGCCGCTAAAACCGCTGGAAGCCATGGCCCAGCAAGGGCTGGTTGTCGCCTCTGATATCGGTGGCCACCGTGAACTGATCCGCCACAATGACACCGGTATTTTATTTGAACCGGACAACCCGGCGCAACTGGCCAGGGTATTAGCTGAGCTGTTAAGCAATCGTGAAGACTGGCCCAGAATAAAGCAAAATGGTCGCAACTTTGTGGCACAAGAGCGAACCTGGCAGCATACGGTGGCAGCAATTCTGCCGGTTTATCAGCAGGTGTTAAGTGATCGACGCTAACAACAACGGCGCTGTGCCTAAACCACTGGCAGTAACCCTGGTGGGGCCGGTGCCCCCTCCCGCTGGCGGTATGGCGATGCAAACAGCGCAGTTACTGCGCTTGCTGACTGACACTAACCAGCTGAATGTAAAGCTGATTGCAGTAAACCCGCCCTACCAGCCACATTGGGTTGCTAACATTCCGGTGTTAAGGGCGCTGTTCCGGCTGCTCCCCTACTTCTGGCAGTTGCATAAGGCCTGCAAGCACAGCGATGTTATCCATTTAATGGCCAATTCCGGCTGGGCCTGGCATCTGTTTGCTGCACCGGCTATCTGGATTGCTCACTGGCATAAGGTGCCGGTTATCGTTAATTATCGCGGCGGTCTGGCGGCAGACTTTTTAGCCAGGCAGCGGCGCTGGGTGTTGCCTTCACTGCGCCGGGCCAGCGCTATTGTTACCCCCAGCGCTTTTTTGCAGGGCGTCTTTGCGCACTATCAGCTGAAGTGCCAAATCATTCCCAATATCGTTGATACCGCTATTTTCCATGGCACTCTGAAAGCCAGTTTAGCCACTGCGCCACATTTGGTGGTTACCCGCAATCTGGAAGCTATTTACGATATCGCCACCGCAATCCGTGCTTTTGCAATTATCAGCAAACAGCTGCCACAGGCGCGGCTAAGTATTGCCGGCAGCGGCCCGGAACGGCCGGCGCTGGTCGCGCTGGTGCAGCAGTTACAACTCGACAGCCAGGTAACCTTTTGTGGTAAGTTAGACCGGCCACAAATGGCGGAGCTGTATGCCAGTGCTGATATCATGTTAAACCCGAGCACCGCCGATAATATGCCGAACTCGCTGCTGGAAGCGATGGCAGCAAGCGTACTGGTGGTCTCTACTGATGTCGGTGGCATCCCGTATATGGTGGAGCACCAGCGAGATGCCTTGCTGGTAGCAGCCGCAGCCCCTGAGCAAATGGCAGCGGCAGTGTTAACTCTGGTTGCCAGGCCGGAACTGGCTAAGCAACTTGCGGCGCATGCACAGGCAAAAGTAACTCAATATCAGCCAGCGCAGGTACTGCCGGGCTGGTTAGCTCTTTATGAACATTTCAGGTGTGCAAATGCGTGATTATCTAATCCTACTTGTTATTATTGCCTGTATCCCACTTACCTTGCGCCGGCCGTTTTTTGGTGTTTTAGTCTGGTGCTGGATAAGCTATATGGTACCGCACCGCCTAGGCTGGGGCTTTATTCAAACTCTGCCTATTGCCGCCATTATTGGCCTGGTTTTTTTAGTCAGTTATTTATTCAGTAAAGAACCGAAGCGGATCCCGCTACACAGCCCTATTGTCTTTCTACTGCTGTTTAATATCTGGATGGTGATCACCTTTATTATGAGTGTGAAAGATCCCTACGTATTATCACAATTTGAAAAAATCATGAAAATTCAGTTTTTTACCCTGATCATTCTGGCATTGCTTACCAGCCGCCAGCGAATTGAGCAAGCACTATGGGTAGTCGCGCTTAGTATCGGTTTTTACGGGGTGAAAGGCGGCATTTATACCATTCAAACCGCTGGTGGTGGTCGGGTCTGGGGACCAACCGGCGGCTTCTTTTACGGCAATAATGAACTGGCCCTGACCTTGCTGATTATCGTACCTATTTTGTTTTATTTACGCTATCTGGTGCCGGCAAATATGCGCTGGTTAAAGTTAGGCTTATTAGCGGTTATGGGATTGTCTGTTTTAGCAGCATTAGGCACCCAAAGCCGCGGCGGCCTGGTTGCCTGTATTTGTGTTGGCGTTTTTCTCTGGTTAAAAGGCCCGAATAAGCTGGCAGTAGCGCTGGTTATCCTGCTCGCTACTCCGGTGGTCTATCAGTTTATGCCCGATCGCTGGCATGACCGGATGGCCACCATTATAGAACCCGATCGGGAAAGCTATGATGGCTCGGTTAAAGGCCGCTTTAACGCCTGGGAAATGGCTTATAATATGGCCAAAGACCGGCCTTTTGGTGGCGGTTTAAATGGTTTTAAAGCTGAGCACTTTTACCTGTATGCCCCTGAACCGAATCGCCAGCACGACTCACATAGCATTTATTTTCAGGTAATGGGCCATCATGGCTTTATTGGCTTCGCCTTATGGCTGGCGATTTATCTCAGTACCTGGCGTAGCGCCAAAAAAACCATCAAGTTAACCAATAAACGGGACGACTTAAAATGGGCAGCGTTGCTGGCCAAAATGCTGCAGTGCAGTTTAATTGCCTACGCATCCGGCGGCGCATTTCTCGGTTTAGCTTATTTCGATTTGCCTTACCATCTGGTTGTCACCGTGGTCGCGCTGCAGGTAGTGGTTAAAAAGCAATTAGCGGCGGAAGCGGCTGAGAAAAAGCAGCAGCAAGACCAGCGGTTAGCCGAAGCAGGACAACCGCACCCTGACCGCTTTAAAGTACAGGCCCCCAACAGTTATGAATAAGCCAGTTATGACTAGCTTCTATACCCAACTGGTAAGTAACGTCTTGTTCCGGCTACATGAGCGCTTAAAAGGCCATAGCACTTACGCCATGCTGGCCAGGCTGGAACAAAGCCAATGGTTAACGGCAGAACAGATAGCCAATGAGCAGCAACGCCGGCTCCAGGCATTTATTTCTGAGATTAGCCATAAGTCACCCTACTATCAGCAGCTGCTGAAAACCCGGGGGCTTACTGCCAGTGATATCAACACCGTCGCCGATCTGCAGAAACTGCCGTTTTTAACCAAGCAACTTATTACTGATAATCAACAGGCCCTGTGCAGTGGGCCGCAACAGCAGCTGCAGCGTTACAATACTGGCGGCTCCAGCGGCGTGCCATTAATTTTTTATATGGGCAAACAGCGGGTCAGTCATGATGTTGCCGCCAAGCTCAGAGCCACCCGCTGGTGGGATGTAGATATTGGTGACCCGGAAGTGGTGCTGTGGGGCTCGCCGATTGAGCTGGGTAAACAGGACCGGATTAAAAAAATCCGCGATAGCCTGTTTCGCTCATACCTGCTACCGGCATTTGAGTTTACCCCGGCCCATATCGAGGCCTATCTGCAACAATTGCAGCAGCTAAAACCGAAAATGCTGTTTGGTTACCCGTCGGTTATTCATCAGTTAGCCCTGGCAGCGGAAGCGCGCCAGCTGTCGTTGGCGCAACTTGGTATTAAAGTGGTATTTGTCACTTCGGAAATGCTGTTTGAACATCAGCGTCAGGTTATTGAGCGGGTATTCGCTTGTCCGGTTGCCAATGGTTATGGCGCCCGTGACGCCGGTTTTATTGCCCATCAATGCCCGGCCGGCAGTTTGCATATCAGTGCTGAAGATATTATCGTCGAGATAATTGGCGACAATGACCAGGTACTGCCGGTGGGTGAAAGCGGTGAAATTGTAATTACTCATCTGCAAACTCAGGCGTTCCCCTTTGTCCGCTACCGTACCGGCGATATGGGACGCCTGAGTAGCGAACCGTGTCAATGTGGTCGCGGGCTACCGGTATTAGCCCAGGTTAGCGGCAGAACAACCGACTTTATGCTGACCACAGCCGGCGATAAACTGCATGCCTTATCGCTGATTTATGTGCTGCGCGATTTAGAAGAAATCAGACAGTTTAAAATTATCCAGCACAGCCTGACAGACGTTGAAGTACAGCTGGTTGCCGTCGCCCCGCTCTCCTCGTCGTTGGCTGAACAAATTATCAGCCAGTTTAAGCAGCGCCTGGGGGCTGACTGCAATATCACACTTAAGCAGCTGGATACGATTGCCAGCCTGCGAAATGGAAAACATCGTTATGTTGAATCTAAAATGGATTATTAAAACAGCTTACCTGGCGCTATGTTGCCTGATAGCAATAGGTGCCGTACAAGCAACCCCGCTGACAACTGAACAGATAACGGCCGTTGACTGGCATGAAGGCGATAAACAACTGTCTGGTGCCGGTCGTAGCTACAGTTATGCCGCGGCTTATATCAGCTGGCCAACTGATAAGATGGGCGTCTGGATAGACAAGAATATGACTTTTCTCGGTGAGCACCCCTTTGCCGAGCTGCAAGTCAGCAGCGCACATACAGGCAAGAGTCTGAACTGGCCGGTAACTGAGCTGGTCAAGCGTATTGGCAGAACTGAATTGCCTACTATCGACTTGCTGTTGCATGGTCAGAATAGTAAGGGTAATAGTGTATTTCACAGCAAAGAGTCGGCTGACAGTAAAGCGCCAACACTTACCATTACCACATCAACCGGTAATATTATTGAATCCAGCGCAGTAATGGATACCTATCTGGATAGCAGCACCTACCGTTCGCTTGGCCACAGTAAAAACTTAAAGGCAGGAAGCCAGAACGTCACGTTACTCCAGTTCAGGAAACCAAAGCTTACAGCCAATGAAGACATTGTTTCAGCAGAACTACGTCTAACCGTAAAAAAGCAATATGGCTCCGGTAATATCGGGGTATTCTGGTTAGCAAACCAGGCAGAAAAGCCAGATCAGCTGGCAGATTTTGAATCGCGTCAGATCATTTTTAAAGAAGATTTTTCTGATAGTAACTGGGCTGCAAACTGGAGTAGCCTTGACCGGCGCAGCCTGGCTGAGCAGGCAACAGCGCCGCAGCGGCCCGATAATACTGCGCTGAAAGTCGAATTTAACCCATCACAAAATACGGCGCTTAATCTGGTTTTGTTGCTTAAATCTATCCAGGATGCAGAGCCGGAAGCCTTATATTTTCAATATGATTTATATCTGAATGACAACTGGCTGGCAACTAAAGGTGGCGGAAAATTCCCCGGCTTAGCCGGTACTTATAATAGAGCAGGCTGGGGCGGCCGCTCTGCTGATGGCACAAATGGCTGGTCGGCCCGCGGTCAGTTTGGCGATACCGTAAAAAGCGATGATAAGTTTAACAACAGCACCCCACTGGGGTTTTATGCCTATTATCCGGACAATGGCCAGAACCATGGTGCTGCCATGTACTGGAATACCGGCAGCAACCCGATAAAACCCGGAGAATGGTACCGGATCACCCAGTACGTAAAGCTCAATACCCCCGGTAAGCCAAACGGCGTGCTAAAAGCCTGGGTGGATCAGCAGCAGGTGTTTGAACGCAGCAATATTCGTTTTCGTGATACCAGCGATCTTAAAATAGAACGTTTATGGCTGAATTTTTACCATGGTGGCGTGGCCAAGCCCATCCAGCAAATGGAGCTATATATCGATAATGTAATACTGGCGACCGAATAAGTATTTTAACGACGAAAACAGCAGTCAGTTTAGCCGGGCTACTGGCTATTGCGGCGCTTTATTGGTATAAATGCACTGTAATTTACTCAATAAAATGGATTTTTTGTAATGCCCTCCTCATCCGGCCAGGATAGCCAGGAACAGCAAAATAAACATAACCAGAATAAAGTCTATTCTGGTTCAGTTTTTATGTTGATTACCCGTTTAAGCATTAAATCGCTTGGAATAGTCAGCACAATATTTCTGGCCCGGCTACTGACACCAGAAGATTTTGGCCTGGTGGCCATTACCGTAGCAATCTATGCTTTTATTGAATTGTTTGGTGCCCTGGCATTGGGCACGGCTTTAATTCAGCAAAAAAACAATACACCGGACGACTACAATAGTGCCTGGACATTTAATGTGTTGTTTGGCTTTGTCGCGGCGACTTGTCTGGTATTAATCGCACCTGTAGTCGCCAACTTTTATCAGGACCCGCGGTTACAGCCAGTGATTTACGTGCTGGCTTTTGTCAGTATTTTGTCTGGCCTGCACAATATCGGGGTTATTGATTTCAGACGTAACTTAAATTTCCGCAAGGAATTGCAACTGCAACTGGTGCCTAAGATAATCAGTTTTGTTATTACTTTAAGCCTGGCCTTTATATTGCGTAATTATTGGGCACTGGTTTTCGGGGTTTTATGTAATCAGTTAGTTGTAACGACTTATAGTTTTATAATGCATCCGTTCCGGCCAGGCGTTTGTTTTAAATCTTTTAATAAGTTATTTAAATTTTCCCGCTGGCTGCTGCTTAACAATGTAGTGCACTTTATCAACGATAAAGTAAGTCAGTTAATCGTCGGTAAGGCGCTGTCACCCGCTGCCCTCGGTTTTTTCTCGCTAAGTAAAGAAATTGGCCAGTTACCCACATCGCATATGGCTGTGCCTATTAATATTGCTACATTCCCGGTCTACTCCCGCTTTCAGGATAATCCGGTCGAGTTAAAAAAGGCCTACCTAAATACTGCGGCGTTAACGGCCAGCCTGACCATTCCGTCCTCCATTGGCATTGCCTTGGTCGCGCCATTACTGGTTAGCGTGTTACTGGGCGAGCAATGGGTAAGCATGGTGCCGCTACTGCAATTACTGGCGCTCGCTAATATGTTTTTTAGTATTACTTCTAACAATAGTTATATTTATCTGGCAGCAGGCAAGCCTCATATCTCCTTCATAATTAACTTCAGCCGGTTAGCGGTATTTTTTGCACTATTTATTCCATTGCTGGACTATAACGGTTTAATTGGTATAGGCCAGGCCCGGCTTGGCTCTACTCTGATAATGGTGCTGCTGGTACAGGCAGCAATTATGCGGTTTTTAAAGTTGCCACTGCGCGACCTGCTTAGGGCATTTATCCGACCGGTTGCAGCCGGTTTAACTATGGCATTGGCGGTGTGGGCGGTGCAATCGTCTGTTATGTTAAGCATAACGCTGCTCCAGCTATTGCTGGAAACCCTGACTGGCGTCGTTAGTTACAGCCTGGTTACATTACTTATCTGGCATTTGCAGGGCTACCCGGAAGGCTTTGAGCATAATATTTTCAGCAGGCTGCGCTTAAAAAACTTTCCGCCAAAATCCGCTGGGCCCTTGCCATGACTGATACTCTGGTGAGCACTCAGCAAGCTGCGCTACAGCAATTACAACTTAGCCCGTTGTTGCTGGACAACGCAGTCAATATGGCATTGCAACAGCTGCAACAGCACTGTTCTGCAGCAGAACCTTATCAGGCATATAACCAGCGACCTGACTTACTGACAAACTTAGCTACCTTGCCGGCGCAACTTAGTTGTGCTAAGGATCAACTGGCCAGATTGCTGATGCTGAAACTGATTGCAGATTTTTCATTGCAACCTTTACCGCTTAACATGACAAGCGAGATAAGTAATAACTACCAGCGCAGCTTACAGCGTATTTTTCAGCTTTGGGCCAACGCCTCAGAAACCCAATTGCCAGCAACGGATGACAGGTTTCTTAAAGATATTGGCTTATTAACCGGTGCGCTGCTGCCCTGCGCTGAACGGGTAGTTGAACCCTGTTCTGCTATTCAACGTTCGTTACTGTACAGCAATGGCATTGTGCAGGCGGCGGGCTTTATTCGGGCGTTAATCGACGCCAGAGGCAATAAGCCAGTGTGCCGGCTGCATATTCATTTATCAGAAATAAACCAGTTAACCGCCGCCGGCTGGCACCAGACATGCCTGCAGCTGGCTGAGCTACTACTACTTAATCCACAACTAAAAGGGGTGGTTGGTGCCTGTTGGTTTTATGATCCGGCGCTGCCTGACATTAGCCCGCATCTGGCATTTATCAGCGAGCTACTCAGGGAAATGCAGGCCAGCTGGTTTTATTCTCATAAAGAGGGTGGGAAAAGTGGCGCCTTTAGTCGCTCAGCAACACGCAAGCAAGCGTTTATTACTGGCCAGTACCAGCCGAAAAACTATGTTATTTTTATCCCCAGAAGCCGGCTGCTTGCCTGGTATAAAAGGCAGACGGTCTGATGAAAACCTTTATTTTAACCTTGTTCCGCTGGCTTGGTTTGTTTAGTCTGGCAAAAATAATAACTGCCCGACAACCACGCATTTTGTGTTACCACGGCATTGCGGTAGATGACGAATATCAGTTCTCACCCGGGCTGTTTATGCGAAGCGATACCTTTGCCAGACGGATGGCACTGCTTGCGAAATGGCGTTATAAGCCGGTATCGCTGGATGAGTTATACCGGCAACATCAGGCTGGCCAATATTGCAAAGATACCCTGGTTATTACCATCGACGATGGCTGGGCTGGTATTGAGCAAGGTATGTTGCCCTCTCTTAAAAAGTATCAGTTTGTCGCAACCTTATATTTATGCACGTATTTTGTTAAAAATCAGCGGCCGGTATTTAACCTGGCTGCTAGTTACTTATTCTGGAAACATAAAGGGCTTTTTCTCCCGGCAGAAACAAGCTGTTTATCGCCTTATACCACATTACAGCAGTTAGATTTGAATGACGTGCTGTCGCTGGCAGCAGAACTGGATTCAGCCTACGAGCAGCCCATTTTAGAAGAGCTGGCCTCTTATTTTGGTGAAGACCTTTCAAGCTGGCAGCATAACGGTAAATTAATGTTTCTTTCTCCAGAGAAAGTAACTGCACTGGCTGAACAAGGTCTGGCCATCGAGCTACACACACACCGCCATAAGTTTTTTAAACTGACCTCATCTGAAATGTGTGCAGAGCTAAACGATAATCAACAGTTGATAACTCAGCTTACTGGCAAAAAAGCACAACATTTTTGTTACCCAAGCGGCAACCACCGGCCGGAGCAGTTAAATGTGCTTCGTGAGATGAAAATAAAAACGGCTACCACGACCGAAATTGGCTTGATCAACTATCGCACTCCCCTCCTGACACTACCACGTCTGGTTGATAGTGATATTATCAGTGATCTGGAATTTGAAGCTGAGGTTACAGGTGTGATGACCCTGTTGCGCTCAGTTGCGTCCCTGTTTAAACGAGGCAGTTGATGATAGCCGGTTATATCAACAGATTAAACGACACCCTGGCAATGCTAAAAAAAGAAGCGCAACTGGCCGGCATTTCCTTTCCAAAAATGGTTTGGCAAACCTGCTGGTTCTGCCTGAAAACCAGGCTGGGGCCCCGCTATTTTGTAGTAGCAGGAATGGCCAGAAAAAACTTTAAAGAAGCCGATAAGTGGCTGCATATTTCTGCCAGCAAGTATTACAACGCCTTGGATATACTTAACCCACCGCTTTATCGCAAAATTACCCAAAGCAAATTGTCGGAAAAAGCATTATATCAGCTGCTACATATACCCACCGCACCCATGCTTGGCTATTTTCATCCAATTGTCGGTGTTACCAATAGCGGCGATGCGTTACAAACAGTTGAGTCACTGCAACAGTTTCTGCAGCAGCATATTGGTAGTACAGTGATGGTAAAGCCACTGGAAGGCTTTGGTGGCGCAGGGGTACTGGCCATTGCCATCCGTTCTGATGGCGAAGCACTGCAACTGCAATCTGTCGGTGAGCAGCGACCATATAGCGTGGAGAAGCTTATAAGTGCCTATCAGCAGAAAGGCCGGCAGCCAGAGTTTATGCTGGAAGCCTATATTCAGCAATCTGCTCAGTTCGCCAGTTTTAACTCCTCCAGCTTAAATACGTTGCGGTTATGGGTGCTGGAAACTACACCCCATAAGGCTGAGGTGATTGGTGGCTACTTACGGATTGGCCGGGCCGGCAAGGTTATCGATAATGCTTCTGCCGGCGGCATCATGTGCCCGGTTGATCTTGAAACAGGTGAACTACAGCCGGGACTGATAAAGAAAACCCCGCATCGCGACGAAATCTGTCAGCACCCTGATCATGGCGCTCTCCTTGCCGGAGTTTTGCTGGAGCAATGGCAGTCAATTAAACAGTTTGCTGAAAAGGTTTTGTTATCACTGCCTCATACCCGCTTTGCCGGGCTGGATATTACAATGACCGAACAAGGCCCGTTGCTGATTGAATCCAATGTAGCACCCGATAAAGATGGTGCCGCACATGGCAACATTCCTTCCATAAAATTGCGATATGCTGCCAGGAATCTGTGTGTTAAATAATCTTGTTAAAGCACTAAGGCTATCCTGGCTAAATCAACATGAAGAAAATACACTTTCGTTTCTGCAGCAATTTAAAGAAATGCTTTTGCTCAAGTTAATAACAGGATTTGGGCCAGGTAATTATCATAAATACCGCTTGTGGCAAAAAGATATGCCTTGGCAACAGAAACTCGGCTATTGGCATGACCAGAAATACTACCGCTTTTTAAACAGAGTAAACCCACTAAACTATCGGATGCTGGCACGCAACAAAGTCATCGCCAAGGCAATATTAAATTTTTACAAAATTCCTGACGCCGAATACCTGGGTTACTTATCTGCAAAAGGTAGTTTTAGCACAGATGGTTTGCCACTAAACACCGCAGAAGAATTAAGCAATCTGCTACAGCAGCGACCCGACCTTAATAAAATCTGCTTTAAATTAGTTGACGGCTCAGGCGGTGTGGGCTTTTGTGCAGTAAAGATCGTACGTGATAACACGACATTTTATTTTCAAGAGCTAGGCAAAGACATAAATTTACCAATCGCTGATTATATTAATCAGCTGCTAATTAATAATAAGGGGTGCGACTACCTCATCGAGAATTACTTGGAACAGCATGCTGATTTAGCAGTGTTTAACCCCAGCAGTTTAAATACTCTAAGGGTTTGGGTAGGTAAAACAAAAGCTGGGACGCCGAAGATCATCGGCATATTTTTGAGAGTTGGTCGTGCTGGTAGTTTAGTAGACAACACTATGTGGGGTGGTTTAGTTATTGCAATTGACCCACAAAGCTTTACAACAACTCACATAGTACCTCTAGAAACAAGTGGTTCATGCTTTAGGAACCATCCGGATAGTGGTTACGACATAACAAGGCGACAACTCCCTTTCCAACAGCATGTTATTGATCTGGCAGAAAAAGTTACAGATATTTTACCAAAAACACGTTTCGTCGGTTTAGATATCGCTTTTACCCCTGAGCAACCGGTCATTATCGAAGTTAACCTGGCGCCAAGTGCTATTGGTGCTTCTGCTATGAATATGAGTCATCAGCAGCTCTTAGGCTGGTTAGAGGAGTAACTAAACTATGAAGTTCTCTCAAAAATAATTTAGAATTTTTTATTACATATTTGTAAATTTAAGCTAAGCCAACTACACTTCACTTCACTTTACCTCATCACTAAAATTATAGCGGCAATAGCATTTTGGTTATCAGTTGTATCTGCTAATTTAAGACGCTTACTTTCTAAAGGAATAGAAACCGCTATGGTATTACGCTCTGCTAATTTACATCTCTTTGCAGCAATTTTATTTTCACACGCGTGATTGCCATGCTAAGTACATTATGCAACGCGATTAAACGTTCATGGGCGCTTCGCTCTGACCAAGATGCATTGCCCTTTATCCGGCAACTTAAAGAAATGCTACTGCTGCAGATAATGATCGGTTTTGGCCCCGGCAACTATCATAAATATCTGTTGTGGCAAAAAAATATGCCATGGCAACAAAAGCTGGGGTACTGGCATGATCAAAAGTACTACCGCTTTTTAAATAAGGTTAACCCTTTAAATTATCGAATGCTGGCCCGCAATAAAGTGATGGCCAAAGCGATACTGAAGTTTTACAACATACCGGACGCAGAATATCTTGGTTACCTGTCAACCACTGGTGGCTTTAAAACCGATGGTTCACCTTTAAATAATGCCGAGCAATTAGCTGCCTTGCTGCAACAGCGCTCAGACTTGGATAAAATCTGTTTTAAACCAATCAACGGCTCGGGTGGTGAAGGCTTTTGTGCGGTTGAAATAGAACGTTCCAATGGCATTTTTTTTCGGGAGCTTGGTAAATCAACATCTATACCTATTGCCGACTTTCTTAATCAGTCGCTGACGTCACACAAGAATTGTGACTACATTATCGAGAAATATTTGCAGCAACACCCTGCTCTGGCGGCATTTAACCCCAGCAGTTTAAATACATTAAGAGTCTGGGTAGGTAAAGCAACTGACGGCACCCCGAAGATTATTGCAATTTATTTGCGTGTTGGCCGCAGTGGTAAACTGATTGACAATAAAACGGCTGGTGGCTTCGGTGTCTCAATTGACATAAACAGCTTTAAAACTACAATGCTTTTACCACCAGATAATAACGATCACTGTTATCATAACCATCCTGACAGTGGTGAGAATATGATTGGACGTCAACTGCCATTTCAACAAGAGGTTATAGCGCTGGCTGAGCGGGTTATCAGTATTTTACCTAATACCCGGTTTGTGGGGCTGGACATTGCATTAACACCTGAACAACCGGTAATTATTGAATTTAATTTTGCACCAACTGCTACCGGCACAACAAAAATGAATGCAAGTCATGAACAATTGTTAGGCTGGCTTGACAAGTAATAATCAATTGATAGCCCGCAACAAAAACTAATTATTTATAAAACGTGCAAAAGGGCTCCCCTTTTGCACAGAAGGCTTTTGACGCAAGGCAATTTTAAGGTTTTCATCCATCAGCCCTTTACCGTGTAATTGTAAGATATCTGTGCCGCCAATATCGTTTAGCTCTAAAAACACTGCTCCTTTTTCAGTAATTACCACATCCCAATGCATCGCTCCCATACCATTAATAGCACCTGCTGCCCTCAGCGCTTCTGCAGTAACCTGCTCCCACAACGGAAGTGTAAAACTACTAAAGTCTCGCCCTGATATCGGATGTTGGGAATACAATTTCGCCTTGGGCCAGTAACTGCTGACTGCACCACTTAACTTACCCGTGGTAGGATTAACCTGCACCAGCATATTACCATAACCGCCTTTGTCAAAGTTGTCACTGATATTGCCCGGAACAACTACTTTCCATACCACCCTGTGAATATAAGGACCCTGGCCGGTATTTATCACTAACATACGGAAGCCGGAAGGTGAGTCATTCTGAGTAAACTCAGTTATAAGCGGGTGCTGAACAATAGGTTTTTGCAGTAATAACCCCGACTCAGGGTTGTAGTGTTTCGCACCAGTAAGGCCAATCGTTCTCTTGCAAAACGCATCAAAACTAATAGCATTACCGTTTTTATCAATTACCAGCTCACCATTTTCTGCGACTTCTGCCACATAAAATGCGCCCTGCCCCAGAGATCCTTTCACTGGTTTAACAAAAACAGGAGCATCATATTGGACCAAAAAGTCTTTTAATTCTTTGGCATTACAGATCTTAGCGGGAACAAAGCATGGAATAAGTCCAGCAGGCTTGTAAACGGCTAAAAGTTCTGGAGTTTGCAGATTATATGCTTTACAGACGACCTCAAAAACCATTTTATCCCAAGCTGGAGTTACAGCGGTACGAGCGTTTAAGTTACGGCTAAATGCTTCATGTCCACTAAAACCAAGAAGCTCTTTATATAAAGCTGACCCGCGTGTTTCAGCAAATATTTTATAAACGTAATAATCGGAAATATTACAAGTTGGGTTAAGTCTATACAGCGTGATTATGTCTAGCGCCTGTGCAATCCACCCTCGTTTATAATGTCGCTTCACATAGCGAGCACAGCATAAAGCTGAAGACGCCTTTTTTAATAATATCGACATTTTGGTAATTTCCCTTTACTCAAAATCAATCAAAATTAGTTCTTCTAAAAAAATGCTACTACCAATTTAGCCCTTTCGCTGCCAACCGCTGGCGAAGCGTCGGTACCGGATAATTTAAAGCGTAAGCACGTTTTGCATAGGGGACAGCTGCCTCAGCTTTGTCATCTTCCATTAAATACCAACCCAAAAAGTAGTTAAGCTCAGCCGACTCGTTTAATAACAACTCTGGTGCCTTCTGCAATACCCCAATAGCTTGTTCAAGTTGATTTTCACGCTTCAGGTAATAGGCAAGAGCAGTATAGGGGAGCGAGTGAGTCGGATGAGTGGCGATTAAACGTTGTAGAATTGAAAAAGCTTCTTTTTTTAACCCACTCGTATAGTGCGCACGGGCAAAATCAATATGCATTTCCGGATACCAGGAATGATGCGGTTCAATTTTATTAATGGTAAAACTCATCTCTGCCACAGCGCGCTTTAAGTTACCCTCACGCTCTTGCCCCGCAGTGATCGCCGCTCTTTGCAAATAAATTACACCAGCACAATAATGCCAGGCTGCGCCAGCCGCTTCACCAAACTTGGACGCCTCCATCTGCTCTTGTTTACTCATATTCCTAAAATAACCAGATGCGCGTCCAGCACCAACCCCTGAAAAAGCTTTTTTGCAGCGGTCATCCCAAACTCTGAATTCAGCTTCAGACAATGTAAAATTAAAAGCGTAAACAGGCGAAGCAGCTAAAAAGCATAATATTGCGGTAAGACGCCATTTCATCTAAACCTCCTTGTTACTTTATTTTAGTGTCAGGCCCGCGACACACTAGTTTTCAGCATTTCTATAACTATAGCATGCAACAAGCTAAGCTAGATGCAATAATTTTTCAAAATATTGTTAAAAATAGCGATGGGTTTCGTGACCTAATACACCGACTCGTGTTTAGCAAAATAGGCAACCTACTAGAGTTTCAGTTGTTGCAATATCAGCAGCAACGCGTTTAAATACGGTAGTGGAATATTATATCTAAAGCGATACAAGGAATGTATTTTGAAGCTGTACTACTTTAAAGATGACGAAGGCAATTTTGGCGACGACCTTAACCCTTGGTTATGGCAACAGCTTTTCCCCAATTTTTTTAACGATTCTGATGAAGAGTTATTTGTCGGTGTAGGCACCCTGCTAAATCACCGCATTCCTGCAGCACCAGCAGTTACCATATTTGGTTCCGGCCATGGTTATGGACAGTTACCTAGCATAGACAGCAATTGGAGATTTTATTGCGTGCGTGGTCCACTGACTGCAAAGACACTTGGCCTTCCTGCTGAAATAGCGATAACTGATCCTGCTTCTCTGGCACCTTTGTTCCACAAACACGATATAGAGAAAAAATACAAAATCAGTTTTATGCCACATTGTGAAAGCGCCAGGCTTGGCGATTGGGCCACAGTTTGCAAGTTAGCAGGCATTAATTATCTAGACCCACGTAAACCGTTTTTAGAAGTCTTTGATGGTATCCGACAATCTGAAACATTGCTAACAGAGGCGATGCACGGTGCCATTCTGGCCGATTCTTTTCGGGTGCCCTGGATCCCGGTCAAAGCTTACGATCATATTTCAGAATATAAATGGCAGGATTGGTTACAGTCGGTTCAGGTAGAAGCCAACTTTTCATCTTTGAAGCCTGTATGGCGAGGCGATTATAATGTCACTACAAAGCAAAAGCTAAAAAACATTCTTAAACGACGTTTACAGGAAACACCATTATGGCGCTCAACATGGGATAAGCCTCCAAAACGAGCTTCCAACGGTCAACATGTAATCGATGTAACTGAAGCGATCATTGCTATTGCTAATAACTCGGTTCCAAAACTAAGTGCACAGCATGTGTTCGACCGCAACACATCAAAATTAATAGAGAAAGTTGACCTATTTAAAAAAGACCATGGGATCTGAGATGTCTTGTCCTTTAGTTAGTGTAATTATGCCATGCTATAACAATGAGAGCTTTGTTAAAGCCGCAGTTGAAAGTGTACTTTTACAGGATTATCCAAATTTTGAAGTAATTGTAGTTGATGACGGATCTACTGATGGCAGTTTTGTTGAGCTTCAACGGTTTGGTGACAGAATCACAATTATCCAGCAAAAAAACTTGGGCGCAGCAGCAGCAAGAAATAATGGCCTTGAAACAGCTAGAGGGCAATATATAGCTTTTTTAGACAGTGACGACATTTGGCTGCCCGGTAAAATCACTGCTCAAGTTAACTATTTAGAACAGCATCCAGAAACCGGTTTGTGCTATTGCCAGTGGGCTGTATGTGAACATGAGGTGACAAGTGCAGAAATGATTGAACGCTTTGCCACAACATATTTGCCAATGCAAACCGAACAGAATTTTACAGGCTGGCTATACCTGAAATTACTAGAAAAATCGGTGATACCAACCATTACAGTTATGTTGAGGCGGGATGTTCTTGAAGAAGTTGGCTTGTTTAACACTAATTATAGGATTGGCGAAGATCATGATCTTTGGCTTCGTATCTCGTTTAAATACCGCATAACAAAACTAAAAAATGTTTATGCCGTATATCGTAACAATCCGGATAGTATTACAAAAAGTGTTCAAAAACAGAATTTTAGTTTGTTAGTTTTACAATCTGCAATTACCAATTTTGGACTCACATGTCCATCAGGTGAACAAATATCTGAAAAACTGTTAAATGAATATATTGGCGAGCGACATTTTAGCTACGGATACAATGCTTTAGTGAAAGGTGAAAGAAACAAAGCACTTGACTCGTTCAAAGGTTGCATCAAATGTCGTTACAAACTTTTCAAGGCAACTATCTTTGCTCTAATATGTACGATAAAGCCACTTTATAGTTTTTTTTTGCATCACAAAAATACCGTGCAAAAAACTAGTTAACAGAATCAATTTATAAGGGAATAGTTTAATGTGGTGTCAAAATGGAATAAGCACCTACAATCCAGACAACGATAAGGATGCTACCTTAGTTAAGTTCAACCTGAAAAATAAAATTCCGGGTTTTCCAGAAGAAGTTGAATTAAGTAGTTTTTCTAAAATTGATGTTGCAGAGAATGAAAATTCGCTTGTTTGTATATCCGGACGTTTACGCCCATACGACCAGGATTATATGTCCGGAAACGCCGCCCAGTGGTTTTTGGATCTTTATCAACGTGAACCCACTGACTTTTGCTCACATATTGCCGGTTTTTTTCTGCTGATAATCCTGGATAAAACTGCTGGCACAGTGCGGATTGTCAATGATCATGTTGGCAGCATACCCTGCTACATTGACCAGCGTAAAAAAACTGAATTGCGGATCAGCAACAATATGGCATCGCTGCAAGTGGGAGCTGCCAATACCGAGCTAAACCCGCAGGCCATCTTCAATTATTTGTTTTTTCATTGCATTCCATCACCGCATAGTATTTATAAGGGTATCAGTAAGCTGGAACCTGGGGTGATTGCTTCTTTTGACCGCAGCGGCATGTTAACTCAGCAACGCTATTATAACCCTGCTTTTACCGGCACAGAGCAGACATCAGAGCAGGATGAGCAGCAATTAATGGCAAAATGCCGTGACCTTATCTCGGAAGCGGTGCGGCGCAATATCAGTGATGATTGCGCCGCATTTTTAAGTGGCGGCCTGGATAGTTCTACAGTGGCGGGTATGCTTGCGAAGCATAATAAGGCAAATGGGCGCAAGGCGATAACTTACTCTGTAGGCTTTGAAGCTAAAGGCTACGATGAAACAGAATATGCCCTACTGACGGCCCGCCACTTTAATACCGAGCATAAGGTGCACTATTTGCAGCCGGAAGAAATTGCCAGCCACTTTACTGAGGTGGCCGGTTATTTTAATGAACCCTTTGGCAACTCTTCTGCCATGGCGGCCTATATTTGTGCCAAAGTAGCGCAGCAAGATGGTATTAAAGTGTTGCTGGCAGGCGATGGCGGCGATGAAATTTTTGCCGGTAACGAGCGCTACTTTAAACAAAAAGTATTTGAGCGCTATAACGCCCTACCCAGCCCTTTACAGGCGTTGTTAAACTTGGCGCTGGATAACCCTGTTGCCGATAAAATGCCTGGCGTGAAAAAGGCCAGCAGTTATGTGCGTCAGGCCAAAGTGCCATTACCAGACCGGCTGGACAGTTATAACTTTGTAAATCGTTTCGATTTAAGACAGATGTTTAGCCCTGAGATATTGCAACAGGTAGATGCGAATCTGCCGGCACAACAAAAACGTGAGCGTTATAACGCCTGTTCGGCGGACAATGCAGTAGATAAAATGATGTACCTGGACTGGAAGTTCACGCTGGCCGACAATGACTTAGTCAAAGTGAACCAGATGTGTCAGCTGGCAGGAGTTGAAGTGCGCTTCCCGTTGTTTGAAAAGGAAGTGGTCGATTTTAGTTGCACCGTACCTGCCAGCCTGAAAGCACCTGGCCAGAAATTACGTGATTTTTATAAAAACAGTTTTCGTGGCTTTTTGCCGGATGAAACCCTATCGAAAAGTAAGCATGGTTTCGGCCTGCCTTTTGGCGTCTGGATGAAACAGCGGCCAGATCTGCAACATATTGCTTTAGATGCCATGCAAAGCTTCAAACAACGTAATATTTTACAGCCGTCATTTGTTGATCAGGCAATAGATACCTTTGAAAAAGGTCATTCGGGCTACTATGGCGAGTTGGTCTGGATTATTGTGGTGTTGGAGTTATGGCTGCAACAGCATGGGGCCAATAATGATACATAATGCCTTGCAACTGACCGGCAAGTTGCTGGGGCGCAATAAACTAAGTATTCTTATTTACCATCAGGTATTGGCTGAGCCAGACCCAATGCGGCCCAGTGAGCCCACAGCAGCGGTTTTCGACTGGCATATGCGCTTATTACATGACTATTTTACGCCCTTGACGCTGGATGACGCCTTGCACCACCTGCAGCACAACAGCCTGCCGGCCAACGCGGTTTGTGTCACCTTTGACGATGGTTATCTGAATAACTTAACTGTCGCGCAACCCATTCTGGCCAGGTACAAGATCCCGGCAACAGTTTATATTGCTACCGCTTTCAGCCATGGTTCCAATATGTGGAATGACCGGGTTATTTATCTGTTTACAGACACAGATCGTCAGCAGCTAAGCTTGCAAGGTGAGCAGTTTAAGCTGGGTGATTGGTTACATCGACGGCAACTGGCTGAGGAGTGGCTGAGGAAACTAAAGTATTTACCGATTGCTCAACGCTTAGCTGCAGTGGACAAAATGTATCAGGAAAATAAGGCTGCTGAGCAAGCGCCATTAATGATGTCACCAGCCCAAATTAAAACCTTGTCAGAACGGAGTGTAACCATTGGTGCTCATTCCGTTAACCACCCTATTTTAGGGGTACTGCCTGAAGTTGAACAATATGCCGAAATTTTTGAAAGTAAACAACAACTTGAACAATGGATTGGACAGCCAGTGAAGCATTTTGCCTACCCGAACGGTTTTATTAATCGCGATTTTGATGAGGCCACCGTGCAGCTTGTTAAACAAGCTGGTTTTATTTCAGCCGTAACTTTTGAATGGGGCGTTTCAACTTCTTCTTCCTCTCTTTTTAAACTTAATCGTTTTACTCCCTGGGATGTTAACTCATTCAGGTTTCATGCCCGCTTGATCAATAATATGCGGCAGACACATCACTGAGGTTAAAGATTGATGCTGGCAAAATTTAAGCAGACATATCGTGAACTTGGCACTGTCGATACTCTGCTTTATTGCGTAGATAAGACCATATCAAAACTTTCTTCTAATAAATTAGTATTTCATAAGTATTACGTTACCCGCCAGCCAGTGTCTGCTAGTGCCAATGTACCGCCGACCAAAGCACTGGACATTGAAATTAAACAATTGGCCAGCGATGACCCGGTGCTTGCGACAATGGACCGGCCTGCTGCCACATTACAACAACGGTATTTGCATGGTGGCCATTGCTTTGCCGCATTCAAAAAAGGTCAGTTTGCCGGCAATTTATGGCTTAATTTTGATCAATACCAGGAAGATGAGGTGCGCTGTCGTTATATTTTACAACCCACTGGCCAGGCTGCCTGGGATTATGATGTGTTTGTTACGCCTAAGAACCGATTTTCTTACGTTTTTGCCAAACTGTGGGATCATGCCAATCTGCTGATGGATAGCCACGGTGTAAAGTATGTTTACAGCAGAATTAATTACTACAATATTAGTTCGCTGCAATCCCATAAAAGGCTGGGCAGTAAAGTATTCGGCACTGCATACTTTATTAACCTTGGCAGCATGCAACTGATGTTTAGCCGCCATTTCCGGCCCTTTTTCCAGCTAAGCTTTAACCGGAACGACTTTCCCGCTTTATATATCAGTGGTAGCAGTAACCATGAATAATCCATTGCTTACCGCAGAGTTCAGACAGATGGCCCGGGGCTTTAATTTTTTATTAAGCTCGAAGGGTGAGGCAAACAAGGCATTGATAATCCTGCCGCCCTTCGCTGATGAAATGAATAAATCCCGCCATATCATCTGTAAGTTTATCGGCTTGGCGACCCGGCGGGGTTATAGCTGTTATTTGATGGATCACTTTGGCACCGGTGATAGCGAAGGCGACCTGAATGATGCTGATTTGGCGTTGTGGCAAGCCGACTTAGTCCTGTTAATTGAGCAATTGGCGGCTGCTGGTTATAAACAAGTGAGTTTTTTAGCCATCAGATTTGGCGCATTGCAGCTGTTCGATTTACTGAATAAAAATAGCATAGCGCTGCCAGTAGAGCAGGTGCTGTTGTGGCAGCCGTTTTTTGAGCTTAAAAAGTTCTGGCAGCAATTTTTCCGGATTAAAATAGCAGAGCAAATGGCACTGGGTGAAAAACTAAGTCAGCAACAATTAGAGCAGCAGTTAGCAGAGGGCGATGTAGTAGAGATTGCCGGTTATCCTATCTGCCAGTCATTTTATAGCAGTACCCAGGCTGGCGATTTTCAGGTACCCGGCTGCTTAACTGGTGGTGCTGCTAAACTGAGCTGGCTTGAAATATCACAAATGGCAGCGCCCGGGGCAAACGTTCAGAAGCAACTTAATCAGTTACAGCAAACGAGCCAGGTTAATTTCCAATTGCTGGGCGAAGCGCCATTCTGGAACACGACAGAGTTAGCCGATGCTGAAGACTTGCTCAGAATAAGCGCCGGTTTGCTGGAGCAAAATCATGTTTAATGAACGACCTGTCCGGTTTATTTGGCAGGATACAGCCCTGCATGGCATTTACAGCCATGGCGATCATAATGTTGCTGTGCTTATCGTTGTGGGCGGCCCGCAGTACCGGGTAGGCAGCCATCGTCAGTTTGTGAAACTCAGCAGAGCATTAGCAGACGCCGGTATTAGTAGCCTGCGCTTTGATTTCAGTGGTATGGGCGACAGTAATGGTGAATTACAGCCTTTTTACGCCAATGCGCAGGCAATTAAACTGGCTGTCGATGAGCTGATAAAACAAAATACTACCATAAGCAAAGTGGTGATCTGGGGCTTGTGTGATGCAGCCAGCGCAGCGCTATTATATAACTATCAGCAGCCGGATAGCCGGATTGCAGGCTTAGTGCTATTAAACCCCTGGGTACGGCAGCAACATAGTCACGCCCAGGTGATGCTGAAACATTATTACTGGCAGCGTTTAAGCTCGAAGGCTTTCTGGCGAAAGTTGCTGGGTGGCGGTCTGAACCCGTTGCAAAGCCTAAAAGAATTATTGCAAACCTACAAAACAAGCAAAACTAACCAATCCGATAACCTTGCTGCGAAGCAGCAAGCCAGAAACACGCAAACAGCTGTACAGAATACAACTGCAGAAAACTATGTGCAGCAAATGCTGGCAGGCTGGCAGCGCTTTGCTGGCAGTACGCTGGTTATCACCAGTGGCAATGATCATACTGCGCAGGAGTTTTTAGATTTATGTCGCGAACGACAAGACTGGCAGCAGTGTTTACACCAGGCACAGCATCAGCATATTGCCGCCGCTAACCATACGTTTGCCAGTGGCTTGTGGCGCGGCGAAGTAGAGCAGCGCTGTATTGATTTTATAAAGAAATTAGAATCGAAATAATATACGCACTTACTACATTATCGTCCCAGTATACGCTGCAATTTGCGAGTTACTTTTGGTAATATCGCTTCTTTTTTTGAATAAAGTAGCTCTTCACTAAGATCGAAATCCTCAAGAAAACGGCGGGTCCACTCAATATTCAAATCGTTACTTTGCTTCTCTGTTGCCTGCTTAGTCGGTAAAGTTGACACCTCGGTACCTACAAATTCTGCAATTCTCGAAATAGAGGACGCAAGGTTTTGTTTTATCTCACCAAAATCCATTTCAACGTAATCTACCCCACTTGCAGCCAGGGTGTAGCGCCAGGACGCATTGTTTAGAATTGTTTGCCGCAGACAATAATTTATTTGCGCGGCGTCATACACAGGATGTTCATTTACCGGCCGTTGTCCCGCAATCCATACGCCTGTCTGGTTGGCTATGGCCAGCGACACCGCCTGTTTTAGCACATCATGCCGGGATAGTAAGATGTAACGCGCATTTGGGAACAGACTCATTACATTTTTAAAACCGCCAAACTGGGGAATGTGATGGTAGTGAATTTTAATGCTAAACACCCCATTAGCCGAGGTGCGATGTTGCATTATAGAAGACATTAACTGTTCAAAGTTGTTTGTTCCAAAACGTTGTTGCCAACGCGCTAAGTTACCAGCATTGGCATATTCTAAAGGAAAACCAAAACTATTGGTTTTATATAATGCATGCCCCAGCATATGACTGCCACAGCGACCAGTAGAAGCAATGATGAGTGTTTTACTCGGTTTTTCTACAACAGGAAAGTCGTGTTCCGTTGAGAACTGATCTTCATACAAATTCATCTTATTCCCTTAATTATTATGCACTTTATCCAAGATAGAGGCATGTCATTTACAGTAAAATCTCTGCCACATTTGGGTGACCCAGAAAATCCTGCGGGCTGGCAGTTGGGCCATAAGCACCTGACTGATACACCACCACCCAGTCACCTACCTCAGCTTTGGGCAGCACCATGCGGTCGGCTAAAATATCCAAAGGCGTGCACAAAGGCCCTACTACGGTTACCAGCTCTGTCTCTGCCTGGTTAAACTTATTCGCTATGGCCACCGGATAGTTTTTGCGGATCACCTGGCCAAAGTTGCCCGAGTTGGCCAAATGATGGTGCAAGCCCCCATTACACACCAGATAAGTGGTGCCACGGGATTGCTTTTTGTCGACGACCTGACAGGCATATAAACCTGCTTCGGCAACAATATAACGGCCCAGCTCAATAACCAGCTCTATTCCGGCCAGTTCATCGTCGTACTTTTGTAACAAGCCCTGCAGTGACTCTCCTACCGGGGCTAAGTCGAGCCGGCGCTCACCGGCAAAATACGGAATACCAAAGCCACCACCGAGGTTAACCATCTCTGGCCGGTAAGGACAGGCGGCCACCAGTTTCGCCGCCAGGCCGAAAGTATGCTGATGGGCTTCGATTAAGGCTTCTGCTTTCAGGTTTTGCGAACCACAAAAGATATGAAAACCACGCAGCCTAACCGGCATATCGGCAATTTTAGCCAGCGTTTCCAGCACTAACTCTTCATCGATACCAAATGGCTTGGCACCACCGGCCATTTTCATACCGGACGCTTTTAGCTCGAACGCCGGGTTAACCCGCAACGCCACCTGAGGGGTATAGGCTGTTTGCGCACCCAGCTGGCAAATACGCTGTAATTCGCCCAGCGACTCTACATTCAGGGTAACCCCGGCAATAATGGCTGACAGCAGCTCGGCATCGCCTTTACCCGGCCCGGCAAAACTGATGTCGGCAACCGGCATACCACTTTGCAGTGCCAGCAACATTTCCTTTTGGGATGCAACATCAAAGCCATCGACTAACGGCCGTAAATGTTCAACCACTGGCCAGTAAGGGTTGGCTTTTACCGCATAATGCAGTTTTATCCGCGCCGGAATATGCTGTCGGAAACTGGCGACCTGCTGATTAATAACGCTGCGGTCATACACATAAAATGCCGGTCGGTTTAACAACTGGCTGATTTCAGTCATGCTGTAACCGGCCGCCACCAGTTCGCCCTGTTTTACCCTGAACTGACTCATTTGTTCATGTTGCGGCGCACTATTCTTGTTAAAGTTAGTGCTGGTATTGTCCGCGCTGGTACTGGTCATGTTGACAATCCTGTCATGCTGTTATTACTGTCAAGAAAGTAATCCTGATACTGGCTGGCCAGGGTTTTACGATCAATTTTACCGTTGGCATTTTTCGGTAAGCTATCCAGCACTAAAATCGTTCTGGGTTGCATAAAGTTCGGCAAACTACGTTTTAGCTGGGTTTGCCAGCTGTTAACATCCGGAGCTGACCCCGATGTCGCGACCACCACTAAAATAGCCTGATCGACGCCATCGTAAACACCCATTGCTGCCACATCGACTAACGCCGGGTCCAGCCGGTATACCGCTTCTTCTACCTCTGTCGGACTAACCCGGTAACCCGAGGTTTTAATCATCTCATCGCGCCGGCCAATAAAGTATAAGTAGCCCTCTTCATCGGCCTTGACGGTATCGCCCGACCATACTGCCGGACTGGTGATCTGAATGCCATCTGGGGTTATCGGGTCAAACTTAAAACGTTCTGCGGTTTTCTCCGGAGCATTCCAGTAACCCAGGCTGACCAGCGGCCCGCGATGGACCAGCTCGCCCGGCTCATTGGGCCCGCACAGGCTGCCATCTTCACGTACCACTAAAATTTCAGCATTCGGGATGGCTTTGCCTATAGAACCGGGTTTGCGGGCTAAATCAGCTGGCGGCAGGTAGGTAGAGCGGAATGCTTCGGTTAAGCCATACATCAGGTAAGGCGCAGCGTTACTGAAAATACTTTGTAACTGGCTGAGTAACGCTTGCGGCATAGCGCCACCCGAGTTGGTTAAATAACGGACAGTCGCGGCGCTGTCATCAGGCCATTTTGCTTTGGCAAGTTGCGCCCATAATGGCGGCACTGCGGCAATGCCGGTTACCTTGTGCCGAGCTACCGCTCTGACCACATCCTGCACCAGGAAAAAGTCCAGTAGTACCACACTGGCCCCGCTTAAAAAGGCGGTAGTCAGTTGGCTTAAGCCATAGTCAAAACTTAACGGCAATAACGCCAGAATGATATCGTCTGAGCGGTTTTGCAGATAACTTGCCACACTACTGGCACCAACCAGCATATTGCGCTGCGATAACACTACACCTTTCGGCTTACCGGTACTGCCTGAGGTATAAAGAATCGCCGCCATGTCACTGTCAGTTACTGCAGCCTGCAGCTTAGCATCACTAAGCTCGCTCTGGCTGGTAGCCGGCATTAATGGCTTAATGGCCAGATGGCCAACCACCTGGCCTGGCTCCGCCTCATCGGTTAATAAAATAGTATGTAAATCCGGACAATCGGCCAATACCTCAGTTAAGGTGGCTAAACGGTCTTTACTGGTGACCAGCAGCCGGACATTACAGTCCTGTAGAATATGCTGCACCTGCACGGCTTTAAGCGCCGGATTAACCGGCACAAACACCCCGCCGCAGGCGTTAGTACCCCAGATGCTGTAAATCGTTTCAAACTGCTTCGGTAAATATACCGCTACCCGGTCAAACCGCTTTATGCCGTGTTGTTGCAGCGTTCTGGCAACCACATTTACCTGCTGATACAGTTCAGTGTAACTTAAGCTTTTGTCTTTAAAGTACAGCGCAGTATGCTGAGGAAATGTTTGTTGAGCCTGTTGCAGCAGTTGATATAGATTTTTGGTCATTGTGTCCTCTAGACCTTTCACTTTTAATCCCTTTGTGTGCAATAATAAAACAGTTTTATAAAAAAACCGATAGAAAATTGAGGTTGTTATTAATTTTTGGTTTGCCAAGCGCAAACTGAGTTTAACCTCAGCCGGGATATAGGTATTAAAAGGACGCACTGCATGCCCAATCAACAACTACTCGCCGACATTTTACGCACTGTACTACAGATAGATAAAGATTTCAGCGCCGACACCCCGCTGCTGGGTGCCATTCCGGAATTTGATTCGATGGCAATTATTGCCGTTATTACCGAACTGGAAGATCAGCTTGGCATCGGGTTTGACGACGATGAAATCTCAGCGGAAATTTTTGAGACTTTTGGCCAGCTCAGTGCTTTCGTTGCTGAAAAACAAGCTGCCTGAAGCAACCCCTGATTTTAAAAAGGATTTACTATGTTGCCATTTAACCGGGTATCTGTGATTGGTTTAGGTTATATCGGCTTGCCCACCGCTGCCGTTATCGCCTCACGGGGCGTTGAGGTATTAGGTGTTGATGTTTCAGAGCACGCCGTTAACACCATTAATCAGGGTAAGGTGCATATTGTTGAACCCGACCTGGATATGCTGGTGCAGGCGGCGGTTACCACCGGCAAATTAAAAGCATCACTTACCCCAGAGCCCGCCGATGCCTTTATGATAGCGGTACCGACGCCGTTTAAGGAAAATAAAAGCCCTGATCTCAGTTATATAAAAGCCGCTTTAGAAACCATTGCGCCGGTGCTGGTAAAAGGTAATTTAATTGTGCTGGAGTCAACTTCTCCGGTAGGAACTACTGAACAGATTTCCCGGTGGCTGGCCGACATGCGGCCTGATTTAAAACTGCCCCACAACGAGGGCGAACAAGCGGACTTATTTATTGCCCATTGCCCGGAGCGGGTGTTGCCAGGCCGGGTATTGCAGGAACTGGTCAGCAACGACCGGATTATCGGCGGTATTACGCCCCGCTGTGCTGAACGGGCAATTGAGCTGTACCAGTTGTTTGTCCGCGGCGAATGCCTGCGTACCACCGCCCGCACGGCTGAAATGGCGAAACTGACTGAAAATGCTTTTCGGGATGTCAATATCGCCTTTGCCAATGAGTTGTCGGTGATTTGCGATACCCTGAAAATTAATGTCTGGGAGCTGATTAAACTGGCTAACCGCCACCCACGGGTAAATATTTTAAGCCCGGGCCCGGGCGTTGGCGGCCATTGTATTGCAGTTGATCCCTGGTTTATTGTTGACTCGGCCCCGGAACAGGCGCAAATTATTCGTAAGGCCCGGGAAATTAACGATAACAAGCCGTTATATGTGGTTGAAAAAATACGCCAGGCTGCTGATCAGTTTAAAAAGCCGGTTATTGCCTGCCTGGGGTTGGCTTTTAAAGCTGACATTGATGATTTACGGGAAAGCCCGGCGCTGGATATTGCCAAACAGCTGCTAAGTGAAAATATTGGTGAAATTTTATTAGTAGAACCGAATATTAAGCAACTACCTGCTAAACTGGCCAAATACAACGCTGAACTGACCACGTTGAACCAGGCGTTGGAAAAAGCCAATATTTTAGTGGTACTGGTAGACCATAAACAATTTAAAACCTTACAGCCAGCAGATGTCACCACAAAAGTTGTAATTGATACCCGGGGTATTTTTGGCTGAGTAACATTACATTATAAGCAGTGACAGCTTATCGCCTGTCACTGTATAAATTGCCACAGCCAGCATTGTCACAGCAAAGGAGTGTAGTAACATGAAAAAAATCTCATTAACTGCCGTAATTCTGTTAGCCGCACTTAGCGGTTGCGGCGGCAAAGACGCCGCTGAACATTATAACGACGCGCTTAAATACAGCCAGAACAATGAATACAATGCGGCTGTCATTGAACTGAAGTCTGCCATTTCTCAGGCGCCGGAAAATATCGACTACCGCTTATTGCTGGCCAGAGTTTATCTGAAAGCCGGTGATAGTGTATCTGCAGAAAAAGAATTTGATCGTGCCCTACGAAATGGTGCAGATCCGGAAACCATCGCCGTAGAGGTTATTCAAACCAGCTACCTGGCCGAGAACCATCAAAATGTGTTAAGCCTGTTTAGTGAAACGGAAGGGCTGAGTCCGAAAACGCAAAATTACCTGAAGTTCTACCGGGCGCTGGCTGAGGTTGAACTCGGTGCCGCCGACAATGCCGTTGTGATTTTTGATGAACTGGTAAACAGCGAATATCAGGATTTAGCAGCTTACGCTGAAGCGGCTTTGCTGCTGAACGCCCGTAACGTCGCCGACGCGCTGAGCAAGGTGCAACAGATAGCACCAGACAGCCAGATCGCCAAGGAAGCGCTGTTGTTAACGGCCCAACTGCAGTTGCTTGATAAACAAACAGATAATGCCATAGCCAATTTGCAGCAATATATTGAGCAGGTGCCTGGAGCGTTAAAAGTAAGGTTGTTGCTGGCGCAAACTTATGTGCAGCAGCAGAAATTTGCCGAGGCAGATGAACAGCTCGGCTTTATTTTAAAGCGGGCACCGGAACACGGCCTGAGTAACTACCTTAAAGCCACTATCGAATACCAGAAGCAAGATTATGCTAAAGCAAAAGAGCATATCGATAAAGCCATAAGCGCCCGCTTTACTAATACACCAAGCCGTATTCTGGCAGGCATCGTCAGTCATCAGCTGGGGCTGGAATCGCAAGCCCTGAGCCACCTCAGCGCTGTTAAAAACAGTCTGCATACTTACCCACCCGCGCAACGCCTGTATTCATTGTTGCAACTGCGCGCCGGTGAAACAGCCGATGCAGCAAGCAGTCTGAGTAGCGCCGAGCTTACCGAGCAGGATTTATCGCTGGTTGCAGGTACTGCTTTTAAGCTGATAAGCCAGGGTGATGAGAGCCTGGCAGCAGAAATTGTCAGTCGATATGAGAATATGGTGGTGCCACAGGATGGCAGGTCACTTAGTACCTTAGGTAGTATTAAACTGGGCTTGCCAGAGCGTAATGCTGAAGGCATTAAGAATCTTGAACAGGCGTTGATGATGGACCCGGGTTTACATGATACCCGCCTGGTTTTAGCCGGTAGCTACATCAGACAAAAGCAATTTGACAAGGCGGCAGCATTAGCTGATGAATGGCTGAAAACCGATGAAACCCGCAATGCCGGTTATAACCTGAAAGCACTGACCTATTTATTACAGCAAGACCTGGAAAACGGCAAATTAATGCTGGCGGAAGCACAAAAAGCTGACAATGAAAATGTGTTTACCCTGTATATGCTGGCCGCCGTTGCCCGTGATGAAGACGACATTGCGAAAAGTGATGCGTTATTGCAGCAGGCGATTGAACTGCGTTCTGACTATGTGCCAGCATTAATTGCCTATTTTAACTCGATGCAGCAGCAAGGTACACCGCAAGTGGCGCTTGATGTTGTTGAGCGATCGCATAAAGCCCATCCGGACAATAATCAGATCAGAATGTTGCTGGCTAACCTGTTTCAAAGCCGCAATAACTTTGCAGAAGTGATCAATGTTCTGAAACCTATCAGCGATACCCAGCAGCAGTTCACCCCGGCATTCTATAACCTGATGGTTAATGCGTATGTCAGAACCAACCAGGCCGATCAGGCGCTGACTCTGGCGGAGCGCTGGTTCAATTCGGATGAAAAAAATATCAGGGCAGGCTTAGCCTATTCGAACCTGCTGGCCAATGCCCGTCGCTTTAAAGATGCGATAGCCGTGCTGGATAAACAACTTAAAGTTCATCCAGAGGAGCCGGTTTTATTGCGAACCAAAATTGCGGCACAGTCGGAAAATGGCGATCATAAAGGCGCGCTGGCAACCTATCAGCTATTGCCTGAAGACATCGCCAACAGCGCTGAAATGTTGTACCACAAAGGCCGCATTCAGATTCTGAATAAACAAATCAGTCCCGGCCTGGACACCCTGAATAAGTCTTACAGTATTACGCCCCATGCCGCAACGGCCATCGCCATAGCCGGGGCTTATGCCAAAGATGTGTCGTATCGCCGGGCGGTCACTTTTATTGAAGAGCATTTTGCTAAACACGGCAAAAACAATACTGACCTGCATGCTTTCTACGCCAACCTATTGATTGAAGATGATGTCAATAAAGCTGTTACCGTATACGCTGAGATTGTGCAACAAGCCCCGGATAACCTTATCGCCTTAAATAATTACGCCTGGGTGCTATTAGAGGCTGGCAATGTGGCTGAGGCTAAAACTTACGCTGAACAGGCTTTAAAAATAAATGACCGTAATCCGGATGTACTGGATACCTACGGCAGAGTCTTGCTTGAGCAAGGTGAGCCTGCGAAAGCAAAAGCCCAGTTTGAACAATCGCTGGCATTACGGCCGGGCCATCCTGAAGTTCAGCTAAACCTGGCACAAGCGCTGATTAACAACGGTGAGCAGCAACAGGCCGGTGAGATTCTGGCTACCGTTAAAACTGACAATATTGAGTATCTGGAACGGGCGAAAACCATACAACAACAGTTGGACCAATAGCGGCTTTACCTTAACCCCGGATGTCATGGGGATAATACTCAGTGTCAGAATAGCTGACATTGCTTTTGTAAAAAAGCCGGGGATACCCGGCTTTTTTGTCTGTTTTTTTTACACATTTATCTAACCATATTAAACAATTAATTTTTCACTATATATTTCAACAAGATAAATACATATGAGTTTCGGCACGATTAATGCAACCATAGTTGTAAGTTGCGAATTATCGTAGTAACTACAAGGAATGAAGTATGAAGAAGTTAACCTCTCTATTAGGCGCATCAGTATTTGCATTATCTGCTTTTGCCGCTTCAGCTGCACCAGTCAATATCAATGGCGTAACCTGGGATCCCTCTAGCCCACTGAGTTTTGCTGCAGATACCGACTTTTTCACCCAGAGCATTATCAATAACCCAGGTGATACACTGTCTGGTTGGGGTAAAATCGGTTCAGTGAATGCCAATAGCGGTTTTTGTTCTGGTTGTGAATTGACCTTTGAGTTTGGAGGTTTTAACGCCAGTAGTGTTTCACCAGGTGTAATAAGTAACACCAATCCTGACTCGTTATTTTCATCAACAGGTTGGGTAATTAACATAGACTTCCAGTTTGCTGGCGGTTTTGCTAATTTTTGGGTAGATAATACTCCTGACTTTGATACCAGTTTCGCATCTTCAACTAACGGTGATTTATGGCTGTCTATGACGCCAAATACCGGATTTGGTCCAAGCTTAACTGCGAATGCCTGGATTGCCTATGATCCTGATACGGGTACAATTCTGTTTGACGAAATTATCAATGGTACCGGTTTGGCATTCTTAGATGCTACGGGCGGTGCTGCTTTTGGTAATTTTGATCTGGACTCTCAATTATTCGGTGCTGATGCCCGGGTGACATCACGTTTTGGCGTACGTGCCACTCCAGAGAATTTAACTATGAACGCGGTAACTGTACCAGAACCCGCTTCACTGGCTATTCTGGGCTTAGGTTTACTTGGTATGGGTGCACTGTCACGTCGTCGTAAAGCGTAAACAGTAGCGTCTGATAAAAACCTCCTTAACGGAGGTTTTTTTATGGCTGCGGATCAGGCTTCGGGCAGTTGTACTTTGGCTGATAACGGCCGGGGCTGATACCGGCCGGGGCTGATAATATTGTCAGGGTCTAACGCCTGTTTAATTTTACTGCTTATTTGCCAGAATGAGGTGCCGGGTTCAAGTAAGTTGGCTTGTTGCGCCAGGTTTAGCCGGTATGGCACCCAGCCTTGTGTTAACCCCGCACTGACTAACTCTTCCAGACAGGCATGTGCCTGCGTCACCGCGGCAGGATCGGCCAGGTTAAACACAATGGGAATAGTGCTGTCCACCATATCGTGCTTTAAACTGGTAAAAGTAATCATTGGCTCAATGCCGTACTTTGGACAAACTGCCCGGACGTGACCGATAAAACGGCGCATGGCTTCACTTCTCATCGGTACCAGTGGCGCATACCAGAGCAAACCACAGCCATCGGCCGCCGGATTAAGCGCCCGCTCTTTTGCAGGCTGGATGGCAGGGTTACGCCAATATGCCAGCGGCAAGGCGATCTGGTTGGGATAGCCCCGCATTATTTCGATGCCCCCATCCAGCGAGCTTAACATTTTGCGTTGTTTACGCAGCAGGCCTGACGGCAGCAGCTGCATAACCTTTCTGCCGATATTAATTAACCAGCTGTCTGAAAATATCATTTTGCTGCACTGGCCTGCGGCAAAACGTTTGACTTCAGCTTTCGCCGCTTTAACAACAGATTTCTGACCATACAGGGTACCGGCAATAGTCCAGGCCGGAATATCATAATCTTCAGCCAGTGTGACGACCTGCTGGTCTGTCATAACCTGGTGCGCCGCAGGCCCGTTAGGGTTCGGCGCCATCATTGCCGTTACCCGACGCTGGTCCATAATATTAACAGAGCCGACGACCCCTTCCAGTTTCTGCAAAATAGTAAATACCAGCTGCTGAGCCTGTTCGAACTGATGCTCGCTGGCAAACTGCAGATAAAAGGCACTAAAGGCCTCAGGCTCTGCCTTTAATCTCAGGCTTATCTCAGTCACTACGGCCAGATTGCTTTGGGTCCATAGCCCATCCAGATAGGGCCCCAAGCCATATTTATAGGTTTTGTCGATGAAGTCATTACCACTTTTGTCCAGCTCTGCGACAGCAGAGCGAAATGCAGTGCCATCGGCTAACAGCCCTCTGATGCTGTTAACAGCGGCAAAATGGTCGGTATACGGGGTAATGCCATACCCCCGCTCCAGGGCATTACCTAAAATACTGCAACTGGGGCCGGCACCGGTTACCGGCACCATAAACTTCAGTTTTTTCTGGTTCAGGTAGTCCCGTAAATCCTGCTGGGTAACGCCGGGCTCTACTGTGAATATGCCAAGGGTTTCGTCATCACAGCTAATATTATTTAACCTGGACAGGTCAAGAATAACGGCATTGGGCTCATTAGCCCGGGCAGAGGCATAGCCCCAATTACGGCCGGTGCTTATCGGATGAACAGAAAATGGTACCTTGGTAGTCTGGTGAGCAGAAGCCAGCTCCAGTACCGCAGCAATGTCCCGGATAGTACCGATACGCACCACTAACTTAGCCTGGGCCGTAGCACCTTCACAATTAAGTTGATACGGTGCCAACTCCGCTGCTGTTAATAATATCTGGCTGTTGGTACTTAGTTTTTGTTTTAATAGATTGGCGATAGTGGCGGAATCGGGTTTCTCAGGTGCGGTAGTCAATAGCTTACCCCCAGTTTTCCGGCGAAGTTAATCCCAAAACGGTTATCGCCATCGCCTTTATCCTGCTCGAATAAGTCTTGCTCAATTGAATGAAGCAACCGGGTAAAGCCTGAAGAAATACTGGTTCTGAACATATCTGAATTAATATAGTATGCGGCCCGTTTGCCATGGTATTCAATAGGTTTGCCAAGCTGTTTGAAATTAATACCAATAAAGCTCAGGCTTCTGGCCAGCCTGGGTTCCATCATCACATAACCATGATAACGGTTCGAGTGAAACCCCATGGCAGCTGCTGACATATATAAACAAACAGCAATATACGGAAAACAACGTAATTCGCTTTCAGAATATTCTTGTTCGTTAAACGCACCAGTTGCGGCACCTTTAAACTGATCTATTGCCCGCTTCCGAAAGTTTTCAGGAACAGCTAAGCGGGAAATCTCACAAATACTTTCCCGCGGAAAATTCCATGGCGCAAAGTCATTCTCTTCAATGGCATGCGCACAGAATTTTTCAATCGGTAACAGCTCATCATCTTTGGCGGAAGTAATTAACCGAACCGTGCCAGCCAGAGCGTTAGAATTAAGATGTCTGATAAAACAGTGAATTGAGCGGTCGTCAAATTCGTCGAACTCTTCATAGCCGTCTTTTATATCTTCGAAGTGCAGTTCTTCGCAATATACCTGATGACGTAAACGATAAACCTCATGCCGCAGCAGTTCAGTATTAGCTATTTGCGGCCGCAAATACTTAGAAAAATGCGCAGAAATGGTTTTGGCATCATTACTGGCAAGGCCAGCCATCGCTTTTTTAACCATACCACCAATTATGGGTTTATCTGCCAGAGATTTAAGCCTTCTCATAGACCCCTCTTCTACCTGTTTTCATATACCTGCCACTGCAATTTTGCTGAAATAAGCCACTGACATAAAACACCACAGATTAAAAAGATTGCACGATGTGTGGTACTCAATCCGGTATCAGTCAAGTGTAGATGATCCTTGCAGAATAACTGGCTAAAACACCAATATTATTCCGTTGTCAGATTAGCACCTTTAGCAACAAATGGTTATTTAATAAACGTTTAAACAAATAATTCTGCTAATTTTACCGGTACAATTTCAGCAGCAGTCTGATATCCAACATCATATAACCACTGCTTTTGCGCCAGTGTCATATCAAAATTAACTGAAGATATCAGCCCGGTATTAACAACGATGGTGTTATGCCAGTACTCAGCGTGGACATACTCCCGGGAAATTGCATTCATAAACGTCTGAATTAACATATAAATATAAGACAATACCGGAAAAAACCTGCTGGTTACCACTGGTTTGCTGTCGGCTTCACTTTTTAAGCGGAAACAGACCAGCGGTAAGCCCTGGCCAGACCAATCACGATGTAGCGCGTCTTCAGATAAAATAACACCGTCGGTCATAACATGATGCTTAAAACGTTTAAATGCGAAAAATAATGGGATTGACATCGAGAACCGGATAGCCTGAGACACTTTTAAATCTGGGGTTAACTGACGATTAAAAATAACCGGGCCCCCGCCCTGAATATCCGTCGCCAGCACGTGTAAATCTATATCCAGATCTGCAAAACGTTTGCCCTGCAGTAAATGGTCCAGCCATAGTTCAAAGCTGTTGCCATCACTGAGGCCACCTAACCGTACTAACTTTGTCAGTGACATACCCCGGAACTGTCGAAAATCGGTGGTCATCGCCAGTTCATGCATCTGACTTAAACTCCAGCCTGCCGCATACAGGGCGGCCACGATACTACCGCCGGAAACGCCAACCAAATGACGGAAGCTCAGTCCCTGCTCCTGCAACGATTTTAAAATGCCGATATAACATGCTAAACGAGTGCCGCCACCTGATAATATTGGCACTATTTCCTTTGCCATCTGTGGCCTTATCAGCTTAATTAGAAGTTCTGCTTCAGTATGGGTCATTATCAGTAAGTTTCCAGCATCGACTAGAGCAATTTGTAAACAAATACGCTAGTATGACTATGTTCACTAAGGAAAGGGAAAGTACTACTGCTATGGTTAAGCACAATTATTTTTTATGTATCTTCTTACTATTTTGTTTTCCAGCCCTGCCGACAGAACTTGTTGAAACTCTGCAAAAAATTAAACCTTCTGTCGTCGCTATAGGTATTTCTAACCCAACAGGCTCCCCCCGGATCAGGTTGATAGGCAGCGGTTTTGTGGTTAGCCCGGGAAATCGTGTTGTCACGAATTATCATGTCATCGCTAACCCGCTGGATGAAAGCAAACTGGAACAATATGTGGTGTTGTCAGGCCACGGTATCGTATTTAAAGTACACCCGATAAAACAACAAAAGCATGCACCCGCCTTTGATTTAGCGCTGCTGACCATAGCTGAACAGTTGCCGGCGTTAGCCGTTAGCCGTGAACCACTGATTGCGGAAGGCTCACCTGTCGCCTTTACCGGCTTTCCTATTACGCAGGTGCTGGGGTTATACCCTGCTACCCATTCCGGAATTATTGCCGCCCAGACACCTATTGCTATTCCGGTAGATAATGCCCGCAATTTACAGGCTTCTGTGCTGCGGCAACTCGATAAGCCCTATCTGGTATATCAACTGGATGCCGTAGCGTACCCCGGCAATAGCGGCAGTCCGCTCTACCGCCCCGACAACGGTGAAGTCATCGGTATTATTAACCAGGTTTATATTAAAACCAGCAGAGAAGCCGTACTCAGTGACCCAAGTGGCATCAGCTATGCCATTCCAAGCCAGCATTTGCTTGATTTAATGCAACAGACAGACTAAGCAGGCCAGCGCTTATGGATATCTTATTAAGCTTTGGTTTAGATAAAATTGGCTTTATTCTGGCAGCCATTGCTTATCTTTTCTTCTTCGGCTTGCTGCTTACCACCAAAGTATCCAACCTGCCAAAATATCTGTTACTGGCCTTGTCTATTGCCAGTTTCTGCTGGGCGGTTTATTACAGCTGGTCAGCCGCCCTGCCATTCACCACACTTAGTTCACACCTGATTGAAAACAGTAAAAATGCCATGTTGTTGATGTTTTTGCTGGCAGCACTGAGTCCCGCCAATAACACTGTCGGCAAGTTCTTTCGACGGCATCATGTCTATGGCTTACTGATTGCTATCTGTAGCTGGACTTTTGTTTCATCCAGCGGTTTGCTAAGCGCCAGCAATATTTTTACCGGAAATCTTGCAATATGTATTTTACAACTAGCGTTACTCGAAGCACTGTATCGCCGCTCAGGCGACGCTAAATGGCAATATAAACCCCTGGTAATGGCACTGACAATTACTACCCTGTACGACTTTGCTCTGCTGGCAGAGTCCGCCTTATTTGGCAGGATCGACGACCAAATCTGGTTTGCCCGCGGTTTCGTGTACGGCGCTATGGTACCGTTGATGATTATTGCCGTGCGGCGGATTCAGGCCTGGGGTATAAACGTCTATATCTCGCGGGATATCGTCCTGCAAAGCTCGCTGGTGCTTGGTGCTGGCGTGTATTTATGTTTATTAGCCATTACCGGTTTTTATATCCGCTATTTTGGTGGTAACTGGTCAAATCTGATTCAGGCAACCTTTATACTGCTGGGTATCGCCACCCTGATCTTTTTAATGCTGTCAGGCACCCTGCGACGCAAGCTTAAAGTATTTATAGAAAAACATTTCTTTGCCAATAAGTTTGATTACCGTGAAAAATGGCTACTGCTTACCCGCTCATTGCAAAAAATTGATATTACCCAGCCAGAGGATCACTATAAAAGTTTGTTAGTTGCCTGGTTAAACAGTATTGGCTATAGCCGCGGCGCAATTATCCGGTTTAAAGCCAGCTCAATTAAAACCCTGGCACTGCAACAACGGCCGCCGCTGAATAACGATGAACGCCAGATAATCAGTGCTTATCGGCAAAGTTTCGGCAGCCGCAACTGGCTGCTTGACCTGTCAGACAGTTCGGACTCCTTCGTCCGGCAAAACGTTGCGACAAAGCTGTTGGATATTCAGCTTATTATTCCGATCCATACCAAAGGCGAGTTATGGGGGCTGTGTTTAATGAATGCCCCAAAAGTAAATAAACTCAGTTTAAACTGGGAATTAAGGGACTTTCTGACTATCGTTTCAGAACAAATATCCAGCCAGCTGCTGCTGATGCAGGCCAGCCAGAAGCTAAGTGAAAATGCCCAGTTTATCGCCTTTAGCAGAATGTCAGCCTTTGTTGTTCATGATCTGAAAAACGTTAAAGCGCAAATAGATCTTATTTTAAAAAATGCGGCCAAACACCGGCATAATCCTGAATTTATCGAAGACAGTTTCACTACCCTGGCGGCAATGCAGCAACGGCTGCAAAACATGTTGAGCCAGCTGACCAACAAAAGACCCGACCAGCAAACCGACAGTCTTATTTCAGTCGGTCGTCTGGTACAAGATGTGATAGAAAACCGCTGTGCTGTGCGTAAACCCGTACCAGTGCTGCACATTGAGCAGGATTGCACCATTTTTATCGACAAAGATCGCTTCAGCAGTGTGCTGTTTCATCTTATCGACAATGCCCAACATGCCACAGAAGCCGATGGTGAGGTAACGGTTACCATCACAGAACATGCTAATCAGTTAAAACTGACTATTGCAGATACCGGCTGTGGCATGAGCGACGAATTCATTCAGAATCGACTATTTAAAGCGTTTGATTCAACCAAAGGCAACGCCGGCATGGGCATTGGCGCACACGATGCACTACATTTTGTTGAGCAACAAGGTGGCCAGCTTAGTGTTAAAAGCGTACCTGATCAGGGGTCTACTTTTACCCTGCTACTTCCGTTAAAATCTTCGTTTAGCCTGGCTGAGCCACAAGAAAAAAATAATACAAGGAATGTAATATGAAAACTGTACTGGTCGTTGAAGACGACATGGGTATCCAAAAACAATTAAAATGGAGCCTGAGCGACTATGAACTGGTTTTTGCTGATGACAGAGCCAGTGCCATGACGCAGCTCCGACGTTACGAGCCGGCGGTCGTCACCCTGGATTTAGGCTTACCACCAGACCCTGCTAACGCCTCTGAGGGCCTGGCGTGTCTGGCAGAAATTCTCGCCGTTCAGCCTGATTGCAAAGTGATTGTGCTTACCGGCAACACTGACAACGAACATGCCCTGAAAGCAGTAGCCTTGGGTGCATACGACTATTACCAAAAGCCAATAGATGCTGATGTGCTGAATATCATTATTCAGCGAGCCTTTAAGCTGACTGAGCTGGAACAGGAAAACCAGGCCCTGAAAGCCAGTAGCAGCGCCCAGCTGGATATTATTGGCAACAGCGATGCCATGATTAAAGCCTGTCGTACGGTAGAAAAAATCGCACCTACAGAAATTACTACCCTGTTGCTTGGTGAAAGCGGCACCGGCAAAGAGGTGTTTGCCCGGGCGATCCATAAGCAAAGCCAACGTGCTAACAAGCCGTTTGTGGCGATTAACTGTGCTTCAATTCCGGAAAACCTGCTGGAAAGTGAGCTATTCGGTTATGAAAAAGGCGCCTTTACCGGTGCCAATAAAACCACGCTGGGCAAAATTGAATGCGCTAATGGCGGTACCTTATTATTAGACGAAATTGGCGATATGCCGTTAAGCCTGCAGGCTAAAATGTTGCGCTTTTTGCAGGAGCGCGTGATAGAGCGCATTGGTGGCCGCCAGGAAATTGAAGCGGACGTCAGAGTAATTTGTGCTACCCACCGCAATCTGGCAGAAATGGTAGCAAGCCAGACGTTCCGGGAAGATCTGTACTACCGGATAAGTGAAATAACCCTGACAATCCCGCCACTGCGCGAACGTGGTCACGATATCATCATTATTGCCAAAGCGTTATTGCACAAGTTTAACAAGGAATATCACTCGCAAATTCATGGTTTTACCGACAACGCGATACAGGCCATGCTTGCTCACAGCTGGCCAGGTAATATCCGCGAATTGCAAAACAAACTGAAATCCGCTGTCATTTTAGCCGACAATAAACTGATCGATGCCCCAGACCTTGGCCTGAACAGCAATAATCACAATAAACTCGATACACTGCGAAAAGTCAGGGAGCAGGCTGAAACTCAGGCCATTCGCCATGCTTACGCCGTGGCAAATACTAATTTATCTAAAACCGCAGATTTGCTGGGTATTACCCGGCCAACCTTGTATGCATTAATAGATAAGTATCGCCTGCATGACTTACGGCATACTGATCATGAACACTGAAGCCTGGAACGGCTTTAGTATCGCTAAAGCCCTATTCAGTCGCTTTTAGCCTGTAGAGTTAAAATAAAAAAACCCGCATTAAGCGGGCTTAACTCATACTTTAAAATATAAAAAAGCCCGCACTAAGCGGGCTTAGTTCATGATTTAAATATAAAAAGCCCGCACTAAGCGGGCTTAGCTCATGATTTAAATATAAAAAGCCCGCATTAAGCGGGCTTTTTTGCACATGCCAGAATTAAAGGCTGATACCTTTGGTTTTAGCACGGTCTTTGATGTAAGAATCCCAACTGCGCACCTGGCGTGAGGTTGAGGGGTCTTTTTTCGCTTGCTGCAGGGCAGCATAGGCTTCTTTCAGTTTACCCTGATAGAAGTACGCTTCCAGAATATTCAGATGAATACTACCTGGCCGGTCAGCATCACGGCTTAACGCTGCATTAAATGCAGTAATCGCATCCGGATAACGCTGCACAGACATCAGCGCCATACCTTGGCGGCGATACGCATCAGCTTCGTTAGTCAGTTTAGCCAGTTCGCCATAGTACTCGGCAGCTTTGCTAAACTCACGAGCCGCCTGGAAATTCGAAGCAATAGCTGAAAGCATAGTCCGATCTTTCTTGATCTGACCACTTTTAACGTACTTCTCATAAATGGTAGCGGCTTTGTATGGAATATTGTTATTCGCATACATCTGACCTAACGCTTTAAACTCAGATTCTTTCTCAAGGAAACCTTGCGAGTAAGCAATCTGAAATGCGCTTAACGATTTAGTATAGTCTTCAACCAGAGTGTAAAAGTTACCCAGATAAATCCAGTAGGTCTTTTCTTCCGGGAATAACTGCACCATAGTTTCGACCGTGGCAACGGTTTCCGGATAACGTTTCAGCTCGTAGAAAGCGCCCATTTTCATTAAATAATGATTTTTATTGGGTTCTTTAGCAAAGCGGATAGCGTTATCTGCAGCCGGCACAACCTTATCGTACTCACCCAGCTGAAAATGGGCGTTGGCAATACGTAAGTATGCATCAGGATCGTTTTCACCGGTAAAGCGCATCCAACGACGGTAGCTTTCAATCGCAACCTTAAAACGGCCTTCCTGAATTTGCAGGTCAGCTAATATTTTAAGGGCTGCAGCCTGGTCATTAAAACCCAGCACATCAGGTTTTACTGCCAGTTCCAGATACTTTATCGCCTGTGGAATGTCTTTAAATGCATAAATATTACCAAGGAACCGGTATAGAAATGCTTTATCAAAATCACCACTTGGATCAGCGTCAACTAACACTGCAATCGCTTCGTCGATTTTCTCTTCGTTGTATAACTCAAGCGCTTTAGTGATTACCCGACCTACCCGCTCGCCGGGTAATTGAGTTTTAGCATTTTTACGCGCTTCAATCCGCTCACGGTCAGCTGCAGTTAAATCCTGCGCCGCTGCCGGAAGCGAAAATATACTGAAGCTCGCTGCTAACACTAAACTGGAAGTTAATAACGTTAATTTTTTCATAGTTAACCTCCGGCCATGTCTAAGGTAAAGTCTAGCTGAACCTGCTGGCCTGGTTGCCGCTGTGCTTTACCATCTACAACTTTAGGGCTGTATTTCCAACGGCGCAGCGCACGAATCGCTTCACGGTCGAACACCCGACGTGGTTCAGCTTCAATAACCTGTACTTCATCGACGCTGCCGTCTTCCATTATGGTAAAGCTTAAGCGAACCCAGCCTTGTAAGCCATCACGGGCAGCTTGCACCGGATAACGCGGTTCGATCCGCACTATCGGGGTAGCATCGCCATCTCGTAACAACGAACCAGGATTATTTAAGCCAACATTTGCGCCTAAATCCATACCCGGCATGTTAAAACCAACCGCACCTGCGGTATTAGTCTGCTCAGGCTCTGGCTGCGGCGTTTTTGGCGGCTCAGCCGGTGGTGGTGGTGGTGGTGGCGGTGGAGGCCGCCGCACCTGTGTATCTGAATCAGGCGGCGTAGTGTTGATTTCAACAACAATACGCTCTTGCTCAGGCGCCCGACGTTTGTCGCTGCTTTGAATCAGCAGCGCCATGATCAGAAACAACAGAAACGTTACCACTGCACCGATAATTAACGATGTTAGGAAACGCATCATAACTAGTTTTTCTCCCCGGCAATGGTAATTATAAGCGACTGGTCAGCAGCTTTAACCTGATCCATTACTTCCATTACTACACCGTGTTTAGCGCCAACATCAGCCTGCAGAATAATAGTATCTGTTGGCGACTCAGCTCTTAAACGTTCAATGTTGGCAGAAACCCGCTCAATATCAACCATCCGCTTATCCATCCATACTTCGCCATTCTCACGAATAGCAATAAAGATAGTAGCTGACGGCTTTTGCTGGGCCTGGGTTGCTTCCGGCTTGTTAACATCGATACCAGCTTCTTTCACGAAAGAAGTCGTTACGATGAAGAATATCAACATAATGAAAACGATATCCATCATCGGCGTGATGTCGATTGCCGCTTCCTCGTCTTCACGAATACGTTTACGTGCCATAAAATTCTCTCTTAATGATGCGGTAAGCTGTCAACGAGATCTGCTTTTTCCCGTTTCACTTTTGTTTCAAGCCGCGAACTGAAAAACAATCCTGATAACGCTGCAACCATACCCGCCATTGTCGGAATTGTTGCCATCGAGATGCCGGCAGCCATAGTACGGGGGTTACCTGTACCTTGTGTCGCCATGATGTCGAATACCGCTATCATGCCGGTTACTGTGCCAAGCAAACCAACCAATGGACACATTGCAACCAGAGTTTTAATCAGTAACATCCGCTGATCAAGGTCATTTGTCGCCTCAGAAATCCAGGTATCACGGATTTTATGGGCATACCAGGACGTGGTATCAGCTCTGGCATCCCATTTGGCAATAATATCCTTTTTAATCTTAGGAAATACTGCCGATACGTACCAGTAGCGCTCTAACATCAAAAACCACATGATGAAGAGAACCACGGCAACAACGTATAACACGTTGCCACCGGTATGAATAAAATCCTGTACCGATTCCCACAGCCCTACTAGCTGGGTCATCATTAGGCGTTCTCCTTCTCCGCATGAGCAGCAACAATACCTGCGCTTTGCTCATCTAACACGTGTAAAATCGATTTTGCTTTAGCCTGGACAATGCTGTGAACAAACAACAGTGGTAATGCTGCAATCAGACCCAGAGCCGTTGTTACCAACGCTAAAGAGATTGAGCCTGCCATCAGTTTCGGGTCACCGGTTCCGTACAGGGTAATTTGCTGGAACGTCAGGATCATACCGATAACGGTACCTAACAGACCCATCAGCGGTGCTACCGCAGCAAACAACTTAATTAAACCAATACCACGGTCAATACTTGGCGTTTCGCGCAGGATGGCTTCATCAAGTTTCAGTTCAAGGTTTTCCACATCAGCAGAACGGTTCTGGTGATACACATTCAGAATACGACCCAGTGGGTTGCTGTCTGAAGGGCTGGCCAGGTTTTTCAGCTGTGAACGCATTTTGCCGCCAACCATGGTTAATACCAGGAAGCGCTCAAGCGCAATCAGTAAGCCGATAAACAGTAATACCGTGATCAGGTAACCAACAGTGCCACCCTGGTGGTAGTATTCCATCAGTGTGCTACGTTGCTGGTTTAAGCGCAGTAAGCTGTTGCCTTTGGTAGGGTCAATGTATAAACCGGCTAACTCGCCTGTAGAGGCATTGTGGTACTCAGCAACTGAGTTGTGAATTTTTGACTGTGGTTGACGACCCAGAGGTTGGATCTGGTCAGTATCAACGTTACGGATTAAGTACTGGTCGTCGGTAGTCAGGTGGAAGGCACCAAAACGGGTAACCCGCTCGGTTGAACTACCGCCATCTAACTTAACCACTTCAGCATCAAACTGAGAAATTTTAGCTGATTCAGTCATTTCAGTCAGCATGGCAACCCACAGGTCTTCCATCTGGCTTAATGTTGGTAACTCAGTCGCAGCAGCAATAGCACGCAATGGCTCTTCACGGCCAGGATACTGAGCACTGATCAGTGAACTGGTAATCACACCAATTGCCTGGTTAGCAGATTGACGTACCACACCGAATACTTCACCCATGGTACCCTGAGCGCTTTCCAGCTCCTGGATTTTCTGAGCAATTAAGATGTCGTTTTCAGAGTACTGCTTGGCTAAACGATCACCGCGCGCTTCTTCTTCTGCAAATTGTCTTTTTGCAGTATTCAGTAACGCTTGCTTGTCAGCACGCTCAGCCAGGAAAGCACGTTCGCGCTCCTGGTTCATCCGGCCTTCAACAGCACGCTCTTTCTTAATTTGTTCAAGTAGCTGGTCAAGCTGAGCCGTGTTAGCTGCAGCGTTAAATGCTACTGATGCAGATAAAGTAACCGCAGCAGCAACAACCAATGTTTTAATAGCCTTTCTCATTTATTCTTACTCCGCTGCGAAAAGTGGTACACGGTCCATATCAGGAGTCGCTTCACGACGCGACATCTTGATAAGGTTGGTGATTGAATTCATATATGAATCAGGTAGCTTTTCCCAGCCTTTTGTTTCTTTGTTATAAGCCCAGGCTGCTTTACCGTCTAAAGACTGAGCGGTAAGCGCTAAGCGGCCAACACTTAAATAATCAACAGTAATTTCCTGACCTTCAAAATTCAGGGTACCCTGGAATGCAGCCATTTCTGTGCCGTAGCCCATTTCAATGCTGTATGCTTCCAGGATCTGACGATACTGCTCTGAACGCTGAACGTCAGAACGTTCCATCAGTTCACGTAACTTTTCAACACGCTCTAACCGACGCTCGGTACGCAGTGGAATATCAGCGTTTACAAATTGCTCTAACGCATCAATCATCCGGAACATCAAAGGTACAGTACCTTTGTTGGTATTTTCCAAATCGTCCATCTGGCGCTGTAAAGAGTCCAGTTGGCGTTGTTGGTCGTTAACCAGCGTTTGCAAAAAGTCGTTGTAAACTTTTAGGTTTTCAGTTTGCACTACGACAACACGGTACTCGCCCAGTAATTCCTGAGTTTGCTCGTATATAGTGTTAATTTTTTCCTGAGACTGCAGTGCAGCACGTTGGATCTGGCTATTCGCCTGGTGTAGATCTTTTAAGTCTGTTGCAGCGGCAGAACCGGCAAAAGCTAAGCTGCCAGCCAGCGCTGAGGCAACAAGACTCTTTTGAATTTTTTTGTTAAACATAGTTCCCAACCAATTATTGCTGATTAACGTAACCTGATTAGTGTAAGGGCTTACGCTGAAAAATTAAGACGCAAAATTCAGATACAATAAGCCCTCGGTTAGAGGGTAAACCGTCCGCATCATTGCAGTTAAAACTCAGGTTGTCAACAGCATGCAGCTGCCTGAACCTAGGGTTTACCGCGATGATCCGGCCGGTTTATCACCAATTTTAAGCGTCATTAAACCTATAGTTGTTAATATTTAATGACGCATTAAATATTTTGGTTATTTTATATGCGGCGTCAATTTGCCCGCCGTATATAAATCAACCATAGCATCGAGCGACAAGGCTTTAATTTTACTACCATTGCCGGCACAGCCAAATGCTTCGTAACGGGCAATACAAATGTCTGCCATTGCTGTTACTGAAGCCTGTAAATACTTTCTTGGATCAAATTCAGCCGGATGCTGCGCCAGGTAACGACGAATAGCCCCGGTAGACGCTAACCGCAAGTCTGTATCGATGTTAATTTTACGTACCCCAAACTTAATACCCTGTTGTATTTGAGCAACAGGCACGCCGTAAGTTTCCGGGATTTTACCGCCATATTCATTTATTACTTCCAGCCAGTCTTGTGGTACTGATGACGAGCCGTGCATCACCAGATGGGTATCCGGGATCCGTTGATGGATTGCTTTAATCCGGTCAATGGCCAGAATATCGTCAGTAGGTGGCCGGCTGAATTTATAAGCACCATGCGAGGTACCACAAGCAATAGCCAGCGCGTCAACCTGCGTTTCACGGACAAACTGTGCCGCTTCTTCCGGATCAGTAAGCATTTGCTCATGGGTTAACACCCCACTCGCGCCAATGCCATCTTCCTCACCGGCTTCGCCGGTTTCCAGCGAGCCGAGACAACCTAACTCACCTTCCACTGAGACGCCACAGGCGTGCGCTATTTCAACTACCTTGCGCGTTACATTAACATTGTATGCATAATCCATTGGCGTTTTACCATCTTCGCCCAATGAGCCATCCATCATCACAGATGAAAAACCAAGCTGAATCGAGCGCTGACATACTGCCAGTGAGGTGCCATGGTCCTGATGCATTACCACCGGAATATGGGGAAACTCTTCTACAGCTGCCAATATCAGGTGGCGTAAAAACGGTGCCCCCGCATATTTGCGCGCACCTGCCGAAGCCTGCACTATCACCGGGCTGTCCGTTTTATCTGCGGCCAGCATAATGGCGCGCATTTGTTCCAGGTTATTTACGTTAAATGCCGGGATGCCGTAACCCACTTCGGCGGCGTGATCGAGCATTTGCCGTAATGATATCAGTGCCATGAAAGCCTCTCTTTTATACTAAGGTACAGTTTGTAGGTAAAATGTCGTCATTATTTTATTATGAATTTTTTATGACATCGCTTTTGCCGCGATGCTTATCAAACTTAATTTTTTTGTCTGTCGCCAGCCCGTTGTTCCAGTATAGCGACTGCTGGTAAGGTTTTGCCTTCTAAAAACTCTAAAAAAGCGCCACCACCAGTAGAAATATAAGATACATCTTTGGCAATACCATATTTATCAATGGCGGCCAGGGTATCACCGCCCCCGGCAATTGAGAAAGCGTCACTACTGGCAATTGCCTCAGCTACTGCTTTGGTACCTGCTGCAAACTGCTCAAACTCAAACACCCCTACCGGACCGTTCCAGACTATAGTACCGGCATTTTTCAGAATATTGGTTAACAGGCCAACGGTTGCCGGGCCCACATCAAAAATCATCTCGGTACTGGCAACATCTGCCACCAGCTTTAGACTGGCCGGCGTTTGCTCACTGAATTCCTGCCCTACTACCACATCAGTTGGCACCGGTATCATAGCGCCGCGCGCTCTGGCCTGTTCGATAAGCCGCTTGGCTTCCGGAATTAAATCTGGCTCGTACAGCGATTTACCCACATTATTGCCCTCAGCAGCAATAAAGGTATTGGCAATACCGCCTCCAACAATAAGCTGGTCAACGATACCTGACAACGATTCCAGCACGGTCAGCTTAGTCGATACTTTTGAGCCACCAACAATCGCCACCAACGGCCGTTTCGGGTTCTTTAACGCCGCGCCCAGCGCATCCAGCTCTGCGACTAATAATGGCCCGGCACAGGCAACGGGAGCAAATTTTGCCACACCATGAGTAGATGCCTGGGCCCGGTGGGCCGTACCAAATGCATCCATCACAAACACATCACATAAGGCAGCAAGCTGCTTTGCCAGCTGGTCATCATTTTTTGCTTCACCGCTGTTAAAGCGGACGTTCTCAAATACCACCACTTCTGCAGTATTTACCTCGACGCCTTGTAAGTAATCGCTAGCCAGCCGCACCGGTACCGTTAGTACCTGAGACAAATAATCAACCACTGGCAGCAGCGATGCCTCCTCTGCAAACACTCCCTCTTCAGGCCGGCCCAGGTGTGACATCACCATAACTTTCGCGCCTTTATCCAGCGCCAGCTGAATAGTGGGTAGTGCAGCCTTTAACCGGGCATCGGACGTTACTTTGCCGTCTTTTACCGGCACATTTAAGTCTTCCCGAATCAATACCCGCTGTCCTGCCAAATCCAGGTCGCTCATCCGAATAACGCTCATTAATTGCTCCTTGTCATTACTATTGTTGCCGCATGGCCCGCGCTGTATCGAGCATCCTGTTGGCAAAACCCCATTCGTTATCGCACCATACCAGGCATTTAACTAATCGTTTGTGGCTGACCCGGGTCTGGGAGCCATCGACAATGCAGGAGTGCGGGTTATGATTAAAATCAACCGACACCAGCGGCTCTTCAGTATAATCGAGAATACCCGCCAGGTTGCCCATTCCGGCTTGTTGCAATGCTTTATTTACCCTGTCAATGCTGACATCCTGATGCAAGGTAACACTTAAATCCATAGCCGTAACGTTAACAGTGGGCACCCGTACCGCTATTGCTTCAAACCTGCCGGCAAACTTCGGTAAAATGCGTTCGATGCCCAGCGCCAGTTTAGTATCCACCGGAATAATTGACTGACTGGCCGCCCGGGTCCGGCGTAAATCCGGATGGTAGGCATCTATAACCTGCTGGTCATGCATCGACGCGTGAATAGTGGTTATGGTGCCACTTTCAACCCCAAAATGCTGATCCAGCACCTGAATAACCGGCACTATGCAGTTTGTCGTACAAGAGCCGGCAGAGACTACCGTCATCTCTGCGCTAAGCAAATGCTGGTTGATACCATAAATAATAGTGGCATCAATATCTGTATCTGCCGGATGAGAAAACAATACTTTTTTTGCGCCGGCAGTTAAGTGCCAGTTGGCATGCTCACGACTGTGAAATACCCCGGTGCACTCCAGCACCACATCGACATCCAGCTCAGTCCAGGGCAGCTCTAACGGATCGGCTTCGCTGAACAGCGCAATCTCGTCACCTGCAACCCGGATACCACCAGCAAATGATTCTACGTTAAAACCGAAACGGCCATGTGAAGTATCATACTTTAATAAGTGAGCAACCCCTTTCGCATCGGCCAGTTCGTTAATTGCAACAACCTGTAGTTGCTGTTGCCATCCATTTTCATAGATCGCCCGCAAAATATTGCGGCCAATCCGGCCGAAGCCGTTAATTGCCAGTTTAATTGCCATATCACCACATAAAAGTGGGACCGCTAAGCGGCCCCGGGATTGTGTTAATGTTAACGGTTAACCGTTCAGTTGGTTGGCTGCAGCATCTACTATAGCATCGACGGTAATACCAAAATGCTTAAACAACTGCTCGGCAGGCGCCGACTCACCAAAACTGGTCATGCCAATAATATCGCCCGTTAATCCAACATACTTGTACCAGCTGTCAACAATACCGGCTTCTACCGCAATGCGCTTAGTAACAGCTGCAGGTAATACTGTTTCACGATACGCAGCATCCTGGGCATCGAATACATCGGTAGATGGCATTGATACCACCCGTACCTGCTTGCCCTGTTCAGTCAGGGTTTTCGCTGCCTGTACGGCCAGTTCAACTTCTGAGCCGGTGGCAATAATAATCAGTTCCGGCTTTTGCGCGCTGTCAACCAGCACATAACCACCGCGTTTAATATTACTCACCGTTGCCAGATCACGCTGCTGCTGTACCAGGTTTTGCCTGCTGAAAATCAAGGTAGTCGGGCCCGCTGTGCGCTCAATTGCCGCCTGCCATGCCACGGCTGACTCTACCTGATCGCACGGACGCCAGTTCATTAAATTAGGGGTGGCACGTAAGCTGACTAATTGCTCTACCGGTTGGTGCGTCGGGCCATCTTCACCCAAACCAATTGAATCGTGAGTATAAACGAAGATCACCCGTTGTTTCATTAACGCGGCCATCCGCACTGCGTTACGGGCATACTCCATAAACATTAAAAAGGTTGCACCGTATGGCACAAAGCCACCATGTAACGCTATGCCATTCATCATGGCTGACATACCAAACTCGCGCACCCCATAATAAATATAGTTGCCGCTGGCATCTTTGGCGGTAAGCGGTTTTGAATCAGACCAGATAGTCAGGTTTGAGCCAGCTAAATCAGCAGAGCCCCCCATCAATTCCGGCAGCAAGGGGCCAAAGGCATTTAATGCATTTTGCGAGGCCTTACGGCTGGCAATAGTAGCCGGGTTGGCTTGCAGCTTTTCAATATATGCTTGTGATTGCTCAGCCCAGTTGGCCGGTAATTCACCGGCGGTGCGACGGCTGAATTCCGCTGCCAGTTCCGGGTGGGCTTTTTTATACGCTGCAAACAAGCTGTTCCACTGCTGTTCTGCCGCGGCACCTTTGCTGTTGGCATTCCACTCTGCGTAGATATCGGCCGGGATTTCAAACGGCCCATGTGGCCATTGCAGGTAATCACGTGAGGCCGCTATTTCAGTATCACCCAACGGTGCACCATGGCAATCATGGCTGCCACCTTTATTCGGTGAGCCATAACCAATTACCGTTTTACAACAAATAAGGGTAGGCTTATCAGTCTGAGCCTGCGCTTGGGCTATCGCTGCTTTAACGGCATCACTGTTATGACCGTCAACATTGGCAATAACGTGCCAGCCATAAGCCGCAAAGCGGGCCGGGGTATCGTCGGTAAACCAGCCTTCAACATGGCCGTCAATCGAAATGCCATTGTCATCCCAGAATGCAATCAGCTTATTTAACCCCAGGGTACCGGCGATGGAACAGGCTTCATGTGAGATCCCTTCCATTAGACAGCCGTCACCTAAAAACACATAGGTGTGGTGATCAACGACCGGGAACTCGGGCTGATTAAACTGCGCTGCCAGTGCTTTTTCTGCCAGTGCCATGCCTACTGCATTCGTAATACCCTGCCCTAATGGGCCGGTGGTAGTCTCTACACCCGGCGCATAGCCATATTCCGGGTGTCCCGGGGTTCTGGAATGCAACTGGCGGAACTGTTTTAAATCTTCAATGGTTAAATCGTAACCGCTGAGATGCAACAGCGAATACAACAGCATAGAACCATGGCCATTTGATAACACAAAGCGGTCACGGTCGGCCCAGGCCGGGTTAGCAGGGTTATGCTTCAGGTAATCACGCCAGAGTACTTCTGCAATATCTGCCATGCCCATAGGGGCGCCGGGGTGGCCTGATTTTGCTTTTTGAACGGCATCCATGCTTAACGCACGGATTGCATTGGCGAGTTGTTTACGAGATGGCATTGTAGCTCCTGCTAGTGTATTTAATGGGTACGTCATAAACCTGGGGCCTTATTTTCACTTACTGCCGACCAGATGGCAAATGATAATCTCGGCGGAAAATTAATTTCGGTGGTGGAAAATTAAATTAAGTTATAACTGATCGGCTTATTAACTTTACCGTAAACTTTGGCATTAAAGACGTCTGGGCGTCAAATATTACTAGCCAAGGCCGGTCTGTTTCACTAAAATAAGCGGCTATTTTTCTGGCGGCGACGTGCAGGCTGAGTTTCAGCAATATATACAAAAGTATGCACAATAGTAATTTGGCCCCCAGCGTGATGAATTAACCAACTTTGGTGGAATACACAGATGGCACAACATATTTTTACTTCTGAGTCGGTATCTGAAGGACATCCGGATAAAATCGCCGATCAAATCTCCGATGCAGTATTAGATGCAATTCTGGAACAAGACCCGAAAGCTCGTGTCGCCTGCGAAACGTTTGTAAAAACCGGCATGGTACTGGTTGGTGGTGAAATTACCACCACTGCCTGGGTCGACATTGAAGAACTGACCCGTAAAACCGTACGTGAAATTGGTTATACCCATTCAGATATGGGCTTTGATGCTGATTCCTGCGCAGTGCTGAATGCCATTGGTAAGCAATCACCAGATATTAATCAGGGCGTGGATAAAACCGACCCTCGCGAGCAAGGGGCCGGCGACCAGGGTTTAATGTTTGGTTATGCCAGTAATGAAACCGACGTGTTAATGCCGGCTCCTGTTACTTATGCGCACCGGCTGGTGCAGCGTCAGGCACAGGTACGTAAAGACGGCACCCTGCCCTGGTTACGGCCAGATGCCAAGTCGCAGTTAAGCTTTATATATGAAGACGGTAAGCCGGTGGGTATTGATGCCGTGGTGTTATCTACGCAGCACTGCGACACCATCAGCACTGAAAACTTACGCGAAGCAGTAATGGAAACCATTATTAAGCCGGTACTACCCGCTGAGTGGTTAACCAGCAAAACCAAATACTTTATTAACCCGACTGGTCGCTTTGTCATTGGCGGGCCAATGGGCGACTGTGGTTTAACCGGCCGCAAAATTATTGTTGATACCTACGGCGGTATGGCGCGCCATGGTGGCGGTGCTTTCTCGGGTAAAGACCCGTCAAAAGTTGACCGTTCAGCCGCTTATGCAGCACGTTATGTTGCGAAAAACATTGTTGCAGCAGGCTTAGCTGACCGCTGTGAGTTGCAGGTGTCTTATGCGATTGGTGTCGCCGAGCCAACGTCTATCAGCCTCGAGACCTTTGGTACCAGCAAGCTGAGCGAAGAGCAGTTAATTAAACTGGTGCGTGAGCATTTTGACCTGCGCCCGTATGGCCTGATTGAAATGCTGGACCTGGAGCGGCCTATTTACGGCGCCACTGCCGCCTACGGTCACTTTGGCCGCAGCGAGTTCCCGTGGGAGAAAACAGATAAAGCTGATTTACTGCGCCAATACGCTAAATAATTACTTTATTTAAAAGACTATACCCCGTCAAAAAGGAGAACTCAGGTTCTCCTTTTCTATTTTTATTGGCACTTCAGCTTATTTTCCCCTTACCAACACCGGTGTTTTGTGTATGATAAGGGCGTTTTACCTTCCAGGGTTAAGCTGCAAGCTATAGCGGCTGACAAATAAAAAGATAAGAAAGAAAAAAGGTCAAAGGAAAATCTATGTCTGAACAAATTACCGCCGAAGAAAAAAACGGCTGGATAAATCGTGCGCTCAACACCATAGAAGTGGTGGGTAATAAATTACCCGATCCTGCGGTACTATTTGCCTTATTGATGGTTATTGTCTGGGTCTTATCCTGGTTATTGTCGGGTGTCAGCTTTGACGAACTTAACCCAAGAACCGGTGAAGCTATCCAGATAGTAAACTTACTGTCTGGCGATGCCTTAACTAACTTTTCGTCTAACATCGTCAATACCTTTGTTACTTTCCCACCTTTGGGCGTAGTACTGGTAGCGATGTTAGGTTTAGGTGTAGCTGAGTATACCGGTTTTATTAATGCCGGCTTACGCTCGATACTCTCTGTGACGCCAAAAATGTTGCTGACACCGGTATTAATTGCCGTTGGTATATTAAGCCACGTCGCTGTTGATGCAGGCTACGTATTGGTTGTGCCGCTTGGCGCTGTCATTTTTTATGCTGCTGGCCGTCATCCGCTGGCGGGTATTGCCGCCGCTTTTGCCGGCGTTTCCGGTGGCTTTTCGGCTACCTTCTTTGTGCCGTCCAGTTTAGACCCGTTACTGGCAGGTTTAACCCAGGCCTCTGCGCAAATTCTGGACCCGACAGTTACCGTCAACCCACTAAACAACTACTTCTTTACCACCGCATCAACTTTTTTAATTGTGGCGATTGGCTGGTTTCTTACCGATAAAGTGATAGAGCCGCGTTTAAAAGGCACGAAAGTAGATGGTGACACCTCACAAATGGTGACGATGGAGCCATTAAAGCCCAACGAATTACGTGGGTTAAAAGCCGCAGCTTTCTCGATGCTGGCAGTTATAGGCTTGTTAGCACTAACCATTGTATTACCGGAAAACACGCCCTGGGCCGCCAAACCAGAAGATGTATTGCCAGGGGTTAACCCGCTGCTGACCGCCGCTGCACCCTTGATGAAGTCGATTGTTACCATTATTTTTGTGTTTTTCCTGGTGCCGGGCATTGTCTACGGTTATGTCTCTGGTTCTGTTAAAAGCCACCGCGATGTCGTCGCGGGTATGAGCCATGCGATGAGTGGCATGGGCTACTACATTGTTATGGCATTTTTCTGTGCCTTGTTTTTATATGCGTTCAGCCAGTCTAATCTGGGTGTACTGATGGCGTTAAAAGGCGCTAATGCTCTGAAAGAAATGGGTTTACCCTTAGGTATGACGTTGGTGGGCATTGTATTTTTATCAGGCTTTGTCAATTTAGTGGTCGGATCGGCATCAGCCAAGTGGGCGTTAATTGGTGCCATTATGGTACCTATGCTGATGGAGTTAGGTATCTCACCAGATCTGACGCAAGCGGCCTACCGGGTAGGTGATTCATCAACCAATATCATCACGCCGTTACTGCCGTATTTCCCATTGATCGTGGTGTTCTGTCAGAAATATGTCAAAAATAGCGGCATTGGTACGCTGGTAGCCTTAATGCTGCCGTTTTCGGTGGTCATGCTGACACTGTGGACCGCTTTCCTGCTTGGTTTCTGGGCCTTAGACATCCCACTTGGTATTGACTCTAGTTATCAGTACCTGCCAGTTCGTTAATTTTTAAGCTGTATTGCTCAACTGAAACCGCTGCTTTGGCAGCGGTTTTTTATTTTGAAAAAATGCTTTCCCTGCTACCATTAACGTCTTTTACAGCGGAGCAGTTGCTATGCGGATCCCCCGAATTTATACGCCTCAGACCTTAGCCGCAAATAGTACCTTACAATTAGATGATGACGCTGCCAACCATGTTGGCCGGGTGTTGCGGATGCAAGCCGGTCAGGCGCTGCAACTGTTTAATGGCGATGGCAATAACTACACTGCCACTATTACTGAAGTCAGTAAAAAGCAGGTATCGGTAAACATTACTGACGCGCAGGCTAACCCGGTTGAGTCACCGCTTAGTATTCACCTGGGCCAGGCTATCTCGCGCGGTGACCGGATGGATTTTGCTATTCAAAAAGCGGTTGAACTGGGGGTAACCGAAATTACCCCGCTATTTACTGAACGCTGCGGGGTTAAACTGGACGGGGATCGGCTGAGCAAACGTAATGAACAATGGCAGAAAATTGCTATAAGTGCCTGTGAGCAGTGTGGTCGCAGCGTAGTGCCAACGGTGCACCCGGCAATCCAGTTAGACCAATGGCTGGCCCAGCGTACAAATTCATTGCAGTTGACCTTGGATCCACGGGCCAGCGCCACCATTAAAACCTTAACGGCCAGTCAGCATATCCGGCTGGTTATCGGCCCGGAAGGCGGTTTTACTGAAACTGAGGTTGCCGCCACCAGTCAGGCTGACTTTACCGGAATTCAGTTAGGGCCACGGGTACTTCGTACTGAAACAGCGGCACTGAGCGCAATCAGTGCTTTGCAATTGCAATTTGGCGATCTCGCCTGAGGGTATTATGACTGCAATTAAACTGGGGGTAGTAATGGACCCCATCAGCCAGATTAATATAAAAAAAGACTCCAGTTTTGCCATGTTGCTGGAAGCCCAGCATCGCGGCTATGAAATCCATTATATGGAGATGGCTGACTTGTACCTGCTGGAAGGGGAAGCCCGGGCCACCACCAAAACTCTGACCCTGCGGGAAGATAAACAAAGTTGGTATCAGTTCAACAAAGAACAGGACATCGCCCTGGCTGAGTTGAACGTAATATTGATGCGCAAAGACCCGCCGTTCGATACCGAATATATTTATGCGACTTACATGCTGGAACGGGCCGAGCAAGCTGGCAGCCTTATTGTTAATAAGCCGCAAAGCCTGCGTGATGCCAACGAAAAACTTTATACCGCCTGGTTTAGCCAGTTCACCCCGAAAACTCTGGTCAGCCGGGATGCGGCGCGCTTAAAAGCGTTTTATCAGGCTGAGCAGGACGTCATTTTAAAACCGCTGGACGGCATGGGTGGCGCGTCTATCTTCCGCTTAAAACCGGGCGATGCCAATGTCAGTGTCATCATTGAAACCCTTACAGAACATGGCAGCCGCTATGCCATGGCGCAGCAATATATCGCTAAAATAAGTGAAGGTGACAAACGCATTTTAGTGGTTGACGGCGAGCCGGTACCCTACTGTCTGGCCCGGATCCCGGCCAGTGGTGAAACCCGGGGCAACCTGGCGGCAGGCGGCCGTGGTGAGGCCAGGCCCTTGTCTGACTCAGACTGGGCGATAGCGCGGGCGCTGGGGCCGGTGTTAAAAGAAAAAGGGCTTATTTTTGTTGGTTTAGACGTAATTGGTGATAAACTTACTGAGATCAATGTCACCAGTCCCACCTGTATTCGTGAAATCGAGGCGGCTTTTCCGGTAAGCATTACCGGTATGTTGTTCGATGCTATTGAGCAACGCCTGACCGCCACCCCTGTACCATAACTGCAGTGCTGTAACCACAATGCTGTAACTGCGATGCGCTAATCGCCATGTTACAACTACAAAAGTGAGGTTGTTATGCAAGATTTCCAGGATCATTTTTTAATCGCAATGCCTGCGCTGGACGACCCGATGTTTAAGCGCAGTGTTACCTACATTTGCGAACATACTGCAGAAGGCGCGATGGGCATAGTTATTAACCATCCGCTGAACGTGACCGTAGCCGATTTATTAAAGCAGTTACAAATTGAATTTGATGGTAAAAGTCCGGTGGCGCGCAGCGCGGTATGCGCTGGTGGGCCGGTGCAAAGCGATCGTGGCTTTGTGCTGCATAGCCCTAAAGGAGGCTACAGCAGTACCTTAGAGTTAAATAACGGCCTGATGGTTACCACGTCAAAAGATATTTTAATCGACTTAACCACCCCTGCCGCGCCAGAGAAATTTTTGCTGGCCCTGGGCTATGCTGGCTGGACTGCCGGCCAGCTGGAGCAGGAAATTGCTGACAACAGCTGGTTAGTGATCCCGGCAGACAACAGCATTATTTTTGACTTAAGCCACGCTGAAAAATGGCAATCTGCCACCGCTAAAATGGGGATTAAACCCTGGCAGTTAACCGCTGAGGCTGGCCACGCGTAATGAATAACAGCAAGACCGTACTTTGTTTTGACTACGGCACCAAAAGTATTGGCGTGGCGGTAGGAAATGATCTTACCGGCAGTGCCACCTTATTGCCGGCGTTAAAAGCCCAGGACGGCACCCCCAACTGGGATCAGATAGCGAAGCTTATCGCCGACTGGCAGCCGCAACTGCTGCTGGTTGGCTTACCGCTGAACATGGACGGTACTGAGCAGGACTTTACCATCCGTACCCGTAAATTTGCCAACCGGCTGCATGGCCGCTATGGTTTACCGGTTGAGCTGCATGATGAACGGCTATCCACGGCAGACGCCCGCAGCCGTTTATTTGCCGAAGGTGGCTATCGCAAGCTGACCAAAGACAAAGTAGACAGCCTGTCGGCACAAATAATTTTTGAAGGTTGGTATGAACAACAGCCCTGAGCGATTTAAAAGTCTTGAGCCCGCTAACAACGCTAAACCCGCAATTGTTCCCGGTTATTATCAGCATTACAAAGGTGCCTATTATCAGGTTATCGATTTAGCCCGCCACAGTGAAACCGACGAATGGCTGGTTATTTACCGCGCGTTATACGGCGACTTTGGTTTATGGGCCCGCCCGGCCAGTATGTTTAGTGAAACTGTCGAAATTGCCGGCGAAGAACTGGCCCGCTTTCAATTTATTGGCGAAGAATCGCCATTGTAAATTCTTGCTTAACACGCTTATCAATACTATTACTTGCTAAATTCTGCCGAAAATCACCGTAAACAACCGCTTATCATTTTTTTCCCTCTCGCCACACTAAATAGTTTTACTCTTGTTACCGTTGCTTATGACAAAAGTCGTTACATTTAACTTTTTTGTTAACTCGCGGGAGCATGTTATGTTTGAATCTACTGAATGGTTACATTTATATCAGCAAAGCAGCATCGGTTTCTTGCTCTGGTTTGTTCCATTGTTTCTGGCTATCTATTTTATTCCAAGCCTGGTTGCATTATTTTTTAACCGCAAACACCTTGGCAAAATAGTGCTGGCCAACATTCCGGCCGGTTTTTCGGTTATCGCCTGGTGTGCGCTTATCGGTGTCGCGTTCACTGGCAAGCTGCTGGACAAGAACCTATTTAATAAGAATAAAACGTCACAACAAATGGAGAACAGTCATGAGTAAAAATGTCGGTCAGGCGCTGCTGGATATCTACGTTGCGCCCAAACAGGTGTTTAATATACTTCCTGAGAAAAAAGGCTGGAGCTGGATAGCATTGCTACTCATCCTGGTCGTTAATGTCGTTGGTATCTGGTACTTTTACTCCGGCATGAGCCCGGAGTGGATAGTGGAACAGCAGATTGCCCAGGCCGCCCACAGTATGACCCCGGCAGAAATTGAGCAAAGCCGGGCGGTTATGGGACAAATGGCCGATAAAACCGGCATTATTTCCGTGGCCGCCATACTGGTGATGACCCCGATCATTATGGCCATTATGGCTTTGTATCTGATGCTGGTGGGTAACCCGGGCCAGAAACGCCCTTATGGTGACTGGTTCGCGATGGCGGTCTGGAGCAACATGCCAGGGGTATTAAATATGCTGGGGCTGATTATTCTGGTACTGATCAGCAGTGATCCAAACTTACCCTTAACCACGGCCAACTATCTGTCATTAAACCAATTGTTGTTTGGTCTGGAGCCCGGTCACGCCTGGTATGCATGGGCTGAGAACTTTAACTTAATTTATTTGTGGATTGGTGGCTTATTCGCTGTTGGCCTGCATTGCTGGAGTGGCTACAGTGCACTGAAAAGCGCCCTGCTGGGCTACGCGCCGCTGCTGGTTATTTACGGTTTGTGGGCTGCATTTATCTAAGCTAGTTAAACGGAATTAACTAATGAAAAAGCTGCTGATATTGCTGGTAATCGTCGCCGTACTGGTGGGGTTGCTGAGCCTGAGTCAATACCGGAAACAACAACAAACTACCAGCGTCACGACGGCGCTGGTCAGTGAGGGGGCGCTGGCCGACAGCATTCTGGCGTCGGGTAACCTGGAGTATAATACCCAGATCCAAATTCGCTCTGAGGTTACCGGCCGGGTGTTGGAAGTGTTAGTTGAGGAAGGCGACACGGTTGAAAAAGGCCAGATGTTAATGCGACTTGACGACACGGCTTTTGCCGCAGACGTCAACCGCAACCGGGCCATGGTGCAAAGTCAGCAAATTGATATTGCCCGCGCCAAAGCGCAACTGGCTGATTTACAGCGCCAGTTCAACCGGCAACAGCAGCTTTTAAAAAGCGGCCTTATTCAACAGGAAACGATAGACAGCCTGCAAAGCCAACTCGATATTGCCGGGATTAATGTTCGCTCGGCTGAGGCGGCGTTGCAACAAGGCCAGGCCATGTTGGCAATGGCCGAAGATAATCTGAGTAAAACCCTGTACCGGGCCCCGATTGCCGGTTTGCTGTCCACCGTTGATATCAAACCAGGCGAAACCGTTATTGCCGGCAGTACCAATATTATTGGCAGTCCGTTAATGACCCTGGCCGATCCCAGTGCCATTCTGGCCGAATTGCGGGTAGACGAAGCAGACATTGCCAATGTTCATCTTGGTCAACAAGCTGAAATTTATGCTGCAGCCTATCCGCATCAGGCTATTCAGGGCGAAGTTATCCAGATTGCGACTTCAGCCCGTTATCTTAACCAGAGCCAGAGCTTATCATTCCGGGTAAAAGTGTTGCTGCAACCACAGGATATTGCGCTGTACCCGGGGATGAGTTGTCGCGCCGAAATTATTTTGTCGCAAAAACAGCAAAGCTTGCAGGTACCGATTGCTGCCATTCAACAAGACTCGCAGCAGCAGGAAGCCGCTTACTTTGTCTGGAAAGTAGTGGATAACGTCGCGGTGAAACAAACCGTTACCCTTGGCATGGCGACCGATATTGCTCAGGAAATATTAACTGGCCTGCAAGCAGGTGACGAAGTTATTGTAGGCCCGGCCCGTACCATGCTTGGCCTGGCTGAAGGGCGCCGCCTTGCCACAGAACAGCAGGAATAGTGACATGAGTAATGCGGTTATTCAGCTGCACCAGGTCAGTAAAAGTTATCAGATGGCTGACGAGACCTTTTACGCGTTGAAACATGTTGACCTGGCAATTACAGAAAATGACTACGTCGCAATTATTGGCCCGTCAGGCTCTGGCAAATCAACCTTAATGAATATTCTGGGTTGCCTTGATACCCCAAGCGCCGGCCATTACCAGCTGGCAAACCGCGACGTATCAACCATGAATGAAACTGAGCTGGCCGAACTGCGTAACGAAGCGGTTGGCTTTATTTTTCAGAGCTTTAACCTGTTACCCCGTGCCACCGTACTAGCCAATGTGATGCAACCGCTTATTTACCGGTTAATAGCCAACAGCCAGCGCAAAGCACTGGCTCTGGAAGCCCTGCAACGGGTTGGCCTTGCTGATAAAACCGGCCATTTACCCAACCAGCTGTCGGGCGGGCAGCGCCAGCGGGTAGCTATTGCCCGGGCACTGGTAACAAAACCGCGTATTCTGCTCGGCGATGAGCCCACAGGTAACCTGGACAGTAAAACCACCAAAGATATTATGGCGTTGTTCGATCAGCTGCATCAGGAAGGTCACACCATCATTCTGGTTACCCACGAGCAGGATATTGCCGATCACTGTCAGCGGATGATCCGGCTGGTCGATGGCGAAATTGAACAGGATTTTCGTAACCCGCAGGGAGTAGCCAGCCATGCTTAAATTTCTACATGCTGGCTTTGAAGGCAGTAAGGCCGCCTTTGCTTCAATTCGCGCCCATGGCCTGCGCAGCGCCCTTACCACCCTGGGTATTATCATTGGCGTTGCTGCGGTTATTACCGTTGTAGCCATTATGCAGGGGCTTAGCCACAGCATTACCAGCCAACTGGACGATTTAGGCAGTGACATGATCACCCTCAGAGCCTATACCCCGACCAACCAGCAAATGCTGGGTATCCAAAACCGGCTGCATTACGACGACTTTTTGATGCTGAAAAGCCGGATAAGTAACGTGGAGGATATGACCGCCAGCATGCAGGCATTCAGTATGGGCTCCCAGGTGCAATATGGCCGCAACACTGCCCAGTCCCAGATTATCGGCACCGACAGCAGCTATCAGAATGTGGTGCGGGTATACCCGGAAGCGGGTCGTTTTCTGTCAGGCAGTGACGATGATCGTCGGCGAAGGGTTGCTTTTATCGGCTCGTCGCTGATTAAGCAGCTCGACTTACCCGCCAACCCGGTCGGTGAGTTTATTAATTTGTCGGGTGACTGGTTCCGGATAATCGGCGTGGCAGAAACCCGTGGCAGTATGTTTGGTTTTGACCAGGATAACTACATTATTGCCCCGTTCAGCACCATTCGTTCATTAAGCGGCGAACGTGCGGCCCGCAATATTGATGTGATGTTCCGCCCTGCCGCCGGTGCCGACGCTCAGCAAATACAGCAGCAAATGCGCGCTTTATTGCGCCAGCACTATAAACTGGGTGCAGATGAACCCGACCCGTTTGAATTTGTCAGTGCCGAACGGATGATTGAACAGTTTAATACCATTACCCGCACCATTACCCTGGTCGCCGGTGGTGTAGTCAGTATCAGCCTGTTGGTGGGTGGTATCGGCGTGATGAATATTATGCTGGTATCGGTTACCGAACGCACCCGGGAAATCGGTATTGTCAAAGCACTGGGCGCTACGCCGCAATTTATTCTTATTCAGTTTCTGGTTGAGGCGCTGGTACTGTCGTTGTTTGGTGGCATTATTGGTTTAGCCCTGGGGGCAGGGGTGGCCAGTTTTATCGGCTTAATGATGCCGGCCATGCCCGATGCGTTAATTCCGTTATGGGCGGTGCTACTGGCCATCGGTTTTACCACCTTAATTGGCGTGGTATTTGGCCTGGCCCCGGCCATTAAAGCCGCCCGCCTTAATCCGATAGATGCGCTTCGTTATGAATAATCCCTTATGAATAATCCGTTATGAATAGTATTAATACCTCCTCTTACTGGCGCCAGCACTGGCAGCTGTGCTGGCAAACCAACCGCGCCTACCGGATTGGTCAACTGCTGACGTTTGTGCTTTTTGTCAGCTTTTATTTGCTTTACAGCCTGCCTTTTATGCAGGACGAGCAACAAGCATTGCTGGTGACTTTCTTTATCCGCTACCTGCTGGAAGCCGGTTGTTTTGTGCTGGTTAGTCATTTTTTACTCCGGCCACCACTCAGAATTTTTTATTACCGCGGTTTTAGCTTTGGTGCCGCCATGAAATTTGCCCTGATGCTGGTACTGGCGGCACTGTTGTTGGCTGTAGTAAGTGTTTTCATCTCATTTTTGCCTGCCCTTAACAGTACAGATATGCAGCAAATCGCCATTGTAAATAAGGACAGTGCTGAAGGCCTGCAAATGCATTTCTCGCTCACTACGCTGGTGGTGATGATGTGGTCAATGCATCTGGGCCTGTATATCCTGTGGAGTTTGTTTTACATCGGCTGGCAAATGCGCCAGAGCCGCAAAGCCTTACAGCAAGAAATGCAGCAGGCACGGTTACAACAACTGACTAACCAGTTAAACCCGCATTTTTTGTTTAATGCCTTAAACAGTATCCGGGCGCTTATTTTTGAAGACCAACACAAAGCTGCCGATACCGTTACCCAGCTGGCCGAATTGTTCCGGGTGCATTTACAGGCGCACTTGCGCCCCACCGCTACCCTGCAGGAAGAATGGCTGCTGTGCCAGCACTACCTGAAAATTGAGCAGGTGCGGCTGGAGCAACGGCTGCAGCTTAAGGTAAATATTGCCGATGACGTCGCGCAGCAACTGTTACCCACCCTGTGCCTACTGACCTTACTGGAAAATGCAGTAAAACATGGCATCAGCCCTAACGCTGCGCCCGGCAGTATTGAAATTAATGCTGGCAGGCAAGGTAACCGCTGGCAGCTAGTGATCACGAACACTGTTGGTGCGCGCTCAGACAGCCAGTGCACCGGCACCGGTTTAAGTAACTGTCGCAAGCGGCTGCAACTGATGTGTGGTGAGCAGGCCAGCATTACGACTGAGCAGCACAATAACCTTTACACCGTGCGCCTGGAGCTACCTTATGCCCACAGCCTTTAAAACCTTAATTGTGGATGATGAGCGGCTGGCCCGTAATGAATTAAAACGGTTGTTGCGGGCGCATCCGCAGTGTGAAATTGTGGCCGAGGCCGCCAGCGCTGCTGAGGCCCTGGCAATATTGGCAGAGCAGCAAATAGACCTGGTATTTCTGGATATTCAGATGCCGGAAGTAACGGGTATTGAGCTGGCCAATGACATCCCGGCCAGCACCCGCTTTGTCTTTGTTACTGCTTTTAACAGTTATGCGCTGGATGCGTTCTCGCTGAATGCTATCGATTACTTACTCAAACCGGTTGCGCCAGAGCGGCTGGCAAAAACCATTGCCCGGCTGCCGGTAGCAGACACCGACGAAAGCCCGCCAACTGAGACTGAGCAACAGTCAAACTTGCACGTTTTGCCAGAGCATCATGGTATTTTGCTGAAGTTCGGTGATATTAATCGCATCGTACGTTTACAGGAAATATACCGCTTTGAAAGCATCGGCAACCATGCCGCAGTTTATACCGCTTATGGCAAAAGTTATCTGCACAGCTCACTGGCCAGAATTGAGCAAAAGCTGGACCCGGCCTATTTTTTTAAAACCAGCCGCGCCGATATTATCCGCTTGGATGCCATTGAACATATTGAAGCTGGGATCAGTGATGGTGGACTTGTTGCTGTACTTAATGATGGAAAGCAAATAGATGTCAGTCGGCGCCAGGCACAGCAACTTAAGCAGCGATTCGGATCATTTTAAATGATTACCCGAATCGCCATGGCAGGCTTATTTCAGGCTGCACTTAGCGGTTTGATTCGATCAACCTGTTCTTTAATAACCTGCGCAGCGACCCACAAATCCACTGCACGCTGTGCGTTTAGCCAGAACTCGGCGGAGTTGCCAAACAAACGGCTAAGACGTAACGCCATTTCAGGGCTGACTGCCCGGCGCTCGCGCAGTAATTCATTAACCGACTGGCGTGACACGCCCAGCGCTTCAGCAAGCTTGCTCGCAGTTAAACCATAGTCTGGTATAAAATCTTCCCGAATCATCTCACCAGGATGTGTTGGTTTACGCTGCAAGCCCACATTATTGGAGATTGACATAATCACTACCTCTTTAATCAGTGGTAATCACATATTTCAACATCATATGCGTCACCATCTACGAAACGAAAACAAATACGCCACTGGTCATTAACTGATATTGCATGCTGACCACTCCTGTCTCCAGATAGCGTATGTAGTCTGTTTCCAGGCGGTACCTTTAAATCATCTAAATACTTTGCAAGATTAAGATATTCAAGCTTACGTGCAGCCCGCCTCGCTAAATCTGGCGGAAACCTTTTAGCCTTACCACTGACATAAAGCTCAGAGGTGCGTTTGTCTGCGAAAGTTTTTATCATGGCCCAAAATGTAACCTGTCACGTGACGCGCGTCAATATTGCATAGATAAGCATTGATGCTCACTCCAGATTCTAACCAAGATGCTGGCGGTACCACTCGCCTACTATTAGACTGGCTGCGACGCTGACGTTCAGCGATTCTACTTTACCGCTACCAGGAATTTGCAACGCAATATCAGCGCTGCTGGCGACGGCTTTTGATACGCCAAACATCTCTTCGCCAAATACGATTACCACCTTTTGCGGCAGTGCTGTTTTATACAGCGACTGACCGCCATGACTGGACGTGGTTACCAGACTGTAACCCGCTTGCTTACACAGCTGCAGTGCCAGCGGCATATCATCACAGCTTAGCGGGCTGATAAATTCCCCGCCGCCCTCAGCTGTACGCAGTGCCGCACCCGATTGCAGCAACTGCGGCTCGCGCATGATAATGCCGGTAACCCCAAAATGAGCGCAAGTGCGGGCAATTGCACCCAAATTATGCGGGTTACCCACGCCATCCAGCGCCAGTAAACATTCCCGGCGGGCCGTTGTTTTACTCAGGTAACTGGCGACACTGCTAACAGGCTTACGTTTAACCAGCAACACTATGCCGCCATGGTGCTGGCTTGCCGCAACCTTCTCCAGCTCGGTGTCATCAACAATATGATACGCTTTTTTCTCCGCGGCCAGGTACTTCATCACATCAGCAAATTTGGGGGCCATTTGCTGCGATATATATAAACGGATAATGGCCTCAGGCCTTTGGCTGAACAACACCCGGCAGGCATTGTCGCCATAGACTTTGCTCTCATCAGGGTATGCAGAGGGACGAGCGGCCTTTACGCTATTTTTATTAGCATTCTTATCGCTGGCAGCGGCCTTACTGGCTGGTGATTTTTTCAGCCATGGCTTTTGCAGCGGGTTTTTCTGTAAATCGTTGTTGGCGGCTTTGGGGTGACGCTGCTGCTGGCTGCGGCCAGCGCGTTTTGGTTTATCAACCATTGAAATGTCCTGCATCGCGCGAAATGACGCCAATTTTAGCATCGCTACCGCGCTATTACTTGTATTTTTCAGCTACCCCAGTATCCTTGGCGACATTATTCTAATTGTCAGCAAAACAGGGCCAGAACAGTATGCTCAGTTATCGTCATAGTTATCATGCCGGCAATCATGCCGATGTGTTAAAACATCTGGTGCAGGTTACTATTCTCGACTATTTGCTGCAAAAAGATAAACCGCTGTGTTATCACGACAGCCACGCTGGCGCGGGTTTATATAGCCTTGGCAGTGAACATGCCCAGAAAACCGCCGAATACCAGCAGGGTATTGGCCGGCTATGGCAATATCAGCCAACGTCAGCGCCATTGGCCCGGTATTTAGCACTGATTAAAAACCTGAACCCGGATAACAGCCTGGCTTTTTACCCCGGCTCACCGAAAATTGCCGCGCTAATGCTGCGCCCGCAAGATACCATTCAGGCCACCGAGCTGCACCCCAGCGACTACCCCATTCTGCAAAGCCAGTTTGCCAGACGACGCCGTAGCCGGATTGAAAACATCGATGCGTATGCCGGCTTTAAAGCCATGCTGCCCCCGCTGGATAAACGTGGTCTGGTGTTGCTGGACCCGCCCTACGAGCTGAAAACCGAATACACTGACCTGGTCGCCGGCCTGAGCGAAGCCTACCGTCGCTTCCCGCAGGCGACTTACGCTATCTGGTACCCGGTAATTGAACGGCCGGCGGTAGAAGCCTTTATTTCAGCCATAGTAGCGACCGGAATTAAAAACCAGCTGCGAATTGAATATTGTCCCTGCCCCGACAAAGCCGGCTTTGGCATGAGCGGCAGCGGTATGCTTGTCATAAATCCGCCTTACACTTTGGCCGATTCAATGCGCGAAGCATTGAACGAACTGGCCCCCTTACTGGCCGAGCCAACGCCGGCAACCCCTGAAGCGGCCAGACTGCTCTGGCAAGTCAGCCAGTTAGTTGGAGAGTAAATAATGATGCTTGTCCGGGTTATGACCAAAATGGCGGCTTATATCATCGCAGCTTCACTGTTACTGATGTCTGCCGACAGTCAGGCGTTTGGCCGGTCCGGCCATATTATGATCTGCGACATGAGTTATCAGTTAATTCAGCCTGCCACCCGCCACAAGCTTGATAAGCTAATACAGGCAACCCCTTATCAGAGCTTTGGGCCGGCCTGTGTCTGGCCCGATGAAGTTCGCTCAGAAGAGAAATTTGCCTGGACCAAACCGCACCACTATATCAATTTGCAGCGTGGCGAAACCATTGTTACCCGGGAGCACTGCCCAAAAGTCGGCTGTGTGGTATCAGCCATTGAAGATATGCAACAGCGGCTGCAACAAGAGCAGCAAGACTGGCAGGCGTTACTATTTTTAAGCCACTACATCAGCGATTTACACCAACCATTGCATGTCAGCTTCGCCGATGATTTAGGGGGTAACCGCACCGCAGTGTATTTTTATGGCGAGCCTTCCAACTTACATGGGGTTTGGGATAGCAATATGCTGACTAAACTTGGCTATAACGAACCAGAAAAACAACACCAGTTGTTTGCCAGCCTGACCGAGGCACAGCAACAGCAGTGGCAACAAAGCGGGTTAATGGCCTGGACCAACGAATCGGCCAAAATCACCATCGGCCTGTATCAGGAATACCGGCCGGGCATGCTGATAGATGATAACTACCTGGCAAAACATCAGGCCACGCTGGAGCGGCGCCTGCTGCAGGCGGCAGTGCGCCTCGCTGCCACCCTTGATAGGCTATTTGCAGAATAGGCTCTTTGCAGAATAGGTTCTTTGCAGAATAAATCAGCCAGCCTGAACTAACGGATCCAGCCTTTACTGATCTGGCGGAAGCTCTCGTGATCGCCCCGCTCCAGCCATTCAAAAGCCAGCATTTCTTTGCTGATTATCTGACAGCCGGCCTGCTGCATCCGGCTAACTGCTAACTGCTTGTTCTCAGGGGTACGCGAGCCGACAGCCTCTGCCACCACAAAGACCTGATAGCCGGCCGCTAATAAATCAAATACCGTTTGCAGCACACAAACATGGCTTTCGGTACCAATTACCACTATCTGGCGCCGGCCCAGCGCCGCCAGTTTTTGCTGGATAGTTAAATCACGGCAGGCACTAAAGTGAATTTTCTCCAATACCGCTTCATCTGGCAGCAACTCGCGCAAACTCGGCACCGTATGGCCCAGTCCTTTCGGGTAATGCTCTGTCGCCAGTAATGGCACATCCAGTTGCAACGCCACCTGTAACACCCAGGCAGCCGCCTGCTCTACTTCTTTGGTTTCATATATTGCCGGTGCCAGTTTCTGCTGAATATCAATCAGCAGCACCATACTGTCGTTAGCCTGTAATAACATTAGCCGTCCACACTTGTTAGCCTTGTCTGTCAATAAAAGTTGCTGCTGCAGTCCTGCGCATTACGTCGCCGGGCACTGACTGGCAGCTGCAGTTGGTTTCAGCGCCGCAATGGCCAGAATATGGCCGCTTGGCGCAAACTGCAGTTCAACCCACTGCGGTTGGGGTACCGGTTCAAGCTGCATTAATGCATTAAGTTGCTGTACCAGCTCGATTGCCACATTAAGCTGCAAATTATCGCACATTGCAATCTGCCATGAATCTTTATGCCGGGTCAGCAATCCCACCTCGCGCTGCATGGCACTGCTAAGCTCGCCGGCACGCAGTAACTGTTTCTGCTGTGCCTGCAGAGTCTGTAAGCGCTGCCGGGCAATTGTTGTTTCGTTAGTTGTTTCACTTATTACTGCAGGATCGCCGGCGGCCGGGGCCGTTAAATGGTGCCACTGCACATGCGTTGCCGTACTGTTGTCAGCCGCCATATGGGTTATGGTATCAATCTGATAGTATGCAGGTAGCTTAGCAGGGTTAACCCAGCTCAGCACTAAGACTAAAGCCGCACAGCCCAGCGCCAGCTGGGAAAAATACCACCACGAGCGCCAGTTTCGCTGGCTGTTTGCTTGTTTTGCCTGGCGCATAATCCGTTGTTTTACTGCGCCGGGCAGTGGCTGCTCTGCTTTAAGCGCCTGGTATGCTTTGCTTAGCTGCTCGTCAGGCAATTGCCCACTATGAGGTTCAACACCAGCTGACGCAGTGTCAGAATCAAATTTTGACATTATCCTCTCCCATAAAGTGGGCTAAACGCTCGCGGGCGTAGCGTAAACGGCTTTTAATGGTCTCTGGCAGCTCGCCGGTTATATGGGCGATATCGTCCAGGCTAAACTCTTCTAACTGCAACAATATCGCTTCACGTTGCAGCAGCGGCAGCGCCGCTAAGCCGGCGGCCAGCCGCTGTTGCTGTTGCAAGCCTGCCAGCTGCTCAGCCATATTATCCCGGCAGCTACTGTCAGCCTGCCCGCCCGTCTGGCCATCCTGCCACTCAGTAAACTGCCAGCGTTGCTGTTTACGTAGTTCATCTACCAGGGCATTTCTGGCCAGGGTAAACAGCCAGGTTTTAAACCGGCTTTCTGCCCGGTAACTATGGCGGTTTTCCAGTACTTTTAACCAGCATTGCTGGCTGATATCAGCAGCCAGCTCGGCATCAGCCTGACGCAATAGAAAGTGATATAAATCATCACCGCATTGCATAATCAGCTGCTCCAGCCACTGCAGCTGACCACTTTGCTGAAATTGGTGCATCAGCTCATCGGCACAACTGCTGCGGTTAAACCAGGGCGCAAGTATTACAGGCCATGCCATAAGCCACATCCTTCTGTTAGCGACTGCTGACCATTGCAGCTCAACAACCTCTGGTGCCTGTTCTGAGCTTAGCCAGCATCAACAGTAAAATCGAGTACTACCTGCAAATTTGTCTGGCGAATTGCTTTACCATCAATTACTTGTGGCTGATACTTCCAACGGCGCAGTGCCCTTGCAGCTTCACGGTCAAATACGCCTCTGGGCTCGGCCTGCAGTACTTCAACATCAGTAACGCTGCCACTTTCATCTATGCTGAACCGTAATTTCACCCAGCCACTAATACCATCCCGCAACGCCTCTACCGGAAAACGCGGCTCAACCCGCACCACTGGCGTCGCGGTTTTATCCATATCCGAGCCAAAGCTGCTCAGGTCAGTTTTCAGTTGTGGTGGCGTAATGGTAAAACCTGGTCCCGGAGTAACGACATTAGTCACTTCCACTGGCGTACGTGGTGCCTGCTCGGGCGGTACAACAGGCGGTGGCGGTGTCGGTAACGGCTTTACCACTACCGGCGGGTCTTCCGGGTTAATAAACAGTTCAACTATTGGCAATGCTGTCACTATCGGACGTTCTGCAAGCGGTGGCTTTATCAGCAGGTACATAATGGCAAACAGGCTGAATGTAACCAGCGCTGCCAGCAGCATACTGCTGATCATCCGGTTCAGGGTGGTGAAAGGGTTGGCATAACTGATATTTTGCATAGGACATCCTCCGTATTTAATAATTAGACGCCGGAGGATGAAACAAGGGGTTAAATTAGTTTAGTTTTTTTACTGTCCACGCCATTGGGCATGACACAAGCCATCGTGTTTTTCGCGGCTTAGTAAAATACGGGCCAGCACTTTGTCCGGGTTACCATCCAGCCCGGTTAAGCCAATCTGCGCCTCGTAGTGCAGCTCTGGCTCTAAATCCTGCATTATCAGCTCTACCCACTCTGCTCCGGGCAATACCAGATCAACATAGCCCCGCTGCTCATATTGCTGCTGATACTGGGTATAGTCTTCGGCGCTGAGGTTATCGGCGGCCAACTCTTCAAAAATATCAAACGCGTGATCGCACAGCTCATCCAGCGACCATAATTCTAAACCTTGCATAGTTCCTGCCTTGGTAAATCGATTTACTCGGGTAATATTGCCGGCATTATAGCAAGCCTTTGCGCGCAAAGCTGCCAAGCTGTTACACTGCGCCCGTTTATCACAGCGGATTTTAACATGTATATTTGCCCACTTTGTCGCCAGCCATTACCGTTAACCGGCCGCCAGTATCGCTGTGCCAGTAACCACAGTTTTGATCTTGCCAAAGAGGGCTATGTTAACCTGCTGCCAGTGCAGCAAAAAAACTCGAAAGATCCCGGCGATAATAAACTGATGATCGATGCCCGCCGGGCGTTTTTAGAAAGTGCAGCATATCAGCCACTGTCAGATGCGGTGAATAAGCTGGTATTACAGGCGGCAGCGGCAACTGTGCTGGATTTAGGCTGTGGCGAGGGTTATTACAGCGGCCGTCTGCAGCAGGCATCGGAGCAGGCAATCCGGCTGTCTGGCATCGATATTTCTAAAGCGGCGGTCAAATATGCAGCCCGTCACTACCCGGCTATCGACTTTGCCGTGGCCAGTGCTTACCAGCTGCCCTTTGCCGATAACAGCTTTGACAGTATTATCCGGATTTACGCCCCGTCAGATAACAGCGAGCTGCAGCGGGTTATCAAGCCTCAGGGCCGGCTGATCAGTGTTAACCCCGGGCCAAACCATTTGCTTGAAATGAAGCAAGCGGTATATCACGAAGTAAAACTGCACAGTGATCAGATTAAAGACGAGCCGGGTTTTAGCCATATTCAGCGGCAACAATTAAGCTACCAGCTGAATATTAGCGAGCCACAGCAGCTGGATAACCTGCTGCAAATGGTGCCATTGGCCTGGAAATTCACCAGCGAAACACGCCAGGCCTTTATTGCCGCCACCCGCACTATCAGTATCGACTTCCTGCTCGATGTCTATCAGTCAGAACACGTTCTCAGCTAAACCGTTAGCACTGGGTTTGGCCGGCGGAATTTACCGTGCATTTTGCCAGCCGGGCTTTATCCTGCTGCTGTAAGGTTGCAAACATCGCAGCCCAGAACCGGGGGGTCAGTTGATTTATTACATTTGACTCGGCGTTCAGCAATATCACCAGCCCCAGTTCACGCTCGCGCGAATAGGCCAGCTCCGCCCGAAAGCCCTGCACCCAGCCACCATGATATATAAGTTGCTCAGTGCCAAACTGATACACCCGCCAGCCCAGCGCATAATGCGCATCACTAATATAATTACGCCACTGCGCCCGGCGTAAATCACGCGGCGTTTTAACCCGTTTTTCAATAATTTTATCCAGCACCTTTTGCGGCATAACCTGCGGGTAATAGCCTAACTGGGCAATCAGCCAGTGGCTTAAATCAATGACACTGGCATTCACCCCTGCCGCCGGCGCAAACCGATAGTAACTTTGGTTTACATTGCGCGAATGCCAGCGGCCACGGGCCCGGATGTGGGGGCTGGCGCGGTTCTCGTTCAGTAAATAAGCTTCTAAGCCGACAGAAGCGGTGGGTAGCTGCAGCGGCTCAAAAATGTTTTTCTTCAGTAAACTGGCGTAATCACTGCTGGTGGTCTGGCTGATTATCGGCTCAATTAAGCTAAACAGCACATTCTGATAACCATAACACTGGCCCGGATTACACAACGGGTCTATTTTCTGAAAATGAGGCATTATCCGCTCAGGCACAATATTCGCTTCAATCAGATTGTCGTAGGCATTGGGCATTACCCCACTGCTTTGCGACAACAAATGCTCTATTTTCAGCTGCGGATTGTACAGCGCATTTTTAAATGAAAACTCCGGTATATATTGCACCACCGACTCATCCCACTTAAAGTGACCGCGCTCTTCCAGCAGGCTGGCCAGGCCGGCTGCAAAAGTCTTAGAGACAGACGCAATCCGAAAAACAGTGAAGGGATCTACAGGCTCATCGCTATCGATATCTCTGACACCATAGCCTTTGGCACTGATAATTTTGTTCTGATACACCACCGCATAAGCCGCACCGGGAATATTGTGCTCAGCCATCTGCTCGTTAAAGTAGCGGTCAAAGTCCGCTAATTCGGTTGCAAGTAAGCCGGTGGCAACCGTTTTTTCAGCAAGCTGCCCGCTAGCGGCTTGCTCAGCCTGGCTTGGTGCTGGCCAGGCCAAGATTAAATTCAATAGTACTACAGCTAAAAATACCCGAATCAAAATAACCTCAAAATTGTTTATACTGGCCGCCACCGGCACTTCGCCAGCCTGCAAGGGCTCTGCCACCCAGCAACAGTAGCAACAAAGCAACACTTAACCCGCCGTTACTGCCACCGCTACCCGAAGTACCGCCTTCGCCGCCAGTGCCGCCGCCGGCAGCAGGGTTTATCTGCACCGTGCTGTTACTGCTGCTCTGGCTAACCCCATCATCAGCGGTAAAGCTGAACACCAGACTGGTGCTGCTGCCAACGGTTGGCGCGGTAAAGCTGGCTGTCTGACTGGTCGCATTCGCTAATGTTACCGTCGGTCCGGAAAGTTGCTGCCAGCGATAACGTAAAAAGTCATTGTCGCTGTCAGTTGCCGTTGCCTGCAATTGCACTGTGCTGCCACTGTTCGCCGAAATACTCTCTGGCGTCGTTACCTGCGGGCTGCTGTTGGCGCAATTGGTGTTGCGCTCCAGCGTGGCAATACCCGCCAGCCAGCTGGAAAATGCCAGATTACGGGGCGGACACAACTCAGTATTCTGGTAACTGAACGCCGTTACGCTGGCCAGTTCAATAAAATTCTGCGGCAAGGTACCACTAAAATTGTTATCCGCCAACCACAGCACCTGTAAATTAGTCAGCGCAGCCAGCTCCGCCGGCACCGCACCGGCCAGCTGATTAGACTCAACAAACAAGCGCTGCAAACCCCTTAACTGGCCAATGCTGGCTGGCAAGCCACCACTGAAGTTATTAAATGACAAATCAAGCTGGCGCAGGCCACTGAGTTCACTTATTGACGAGGGAATGGTACCGGAAAAACCGTTTTGCCATAAGCTTAAACGTTGCAATGTAGTAAGTTGCAATAGTACCCCGGGGAAACTACCGCTCAGACTGTTAAAGCTTAAATCCAGTTCAGTTACTGCGCTCAGGCCGCTTAATGCGGCCGGCAACTCACCGCTAAGGTTGTTGTTGCTTAAATCCAGGGCAGTTATCTGACCGTTGCTGCAACTTACCCCTGTCCAGTCACATATTGCGCTATCAGGGTCAAGCCAGCCGTCGTTATTAAGCCAGCTCTGGCCCAGAGTATCGTAGTACAGCTGCACCAGCGCATTGCATTGCGGTAGCGGAACATCAAGGTTGTTACGTTCAGTACAATAGTCATCATTGCGGGGCAATACCCTCACCAGCGAGTCGGCGAATTGCAGCCCGGTTGCCTGACCGGCAAACAGCCACTGGCCGCTAAAAATACCATCCGGATTGTCCGCTGTTTCAGTCAGGGCAATCTGCTCACCACTCTGATTATCGGTTACGGTGGGTAACGCACTGTTACCATCACAATCGATACTCAGCACCTTTATATCCAGGGTACTGCCGGGCAGCAGATACAGCGTATCAGGCGCGGGTAAAATACGTCGCGCAGCAGCTGGCTGACACTCCAGCACGCCGCGATCAGCCGCCGGGCTGGCTTCGCTGCGACTGGCCAGCAGCAATTTACCGCTCAGTGTATGGTCGGTAATCAGCGGATCATCGCTGACTTTGCCACTAAGCAACAATCTGGCCCGCAGTGCCCGCCAGTCGAGGCCCGGCTCTGCGGCTTTTAGTAACCCAACCAAACCGCTTACCACGGGTGCAGCCATCGACGTGCCGGCAACGGCCTGGTAGCTATTCTCTAAATCGGTGGTTAAGATGCCGACACCAGGTGCAGTGACATCAACCCACTCCCGGCCATAGTTGCTGAACGATGCCTTATTTTGCTGCTGATCGTGCGCAGCGACACTGATAATATTCGCTAAATCGTAAGCCGCCGGATACAAGGGGCTCTGGTTGCCACTATTGCCGGCACTGGCAATAAACAAGATACCGGCCTGCTGATGCCGGGCAATGGCCTCATACAATGCCTGCGACTCACCCGCTCCACCCCATGAGTTGTTGCTGGCAATAATATTGACACCACGGTTCTGTTTTAAATCCAGCACATAATCCAGACACTCAATGGCATCACTGACAAAACCAGTGCCCGTCTCATCCAGAAACTTGCAATTAAGTACCTGCAATTGCCAGTTAACGCCGGCCACACCCAGGCCATTATTGGTTGCCGCACTGATAATGCCACTTATCTGGGTACCGTGGCCGTCTTTATCTATCGGATCACTGTTGTTGTTTGCGCTATCAATACCGAAAATATCGTCAATATAGCCATTGCCATCGTCATCCAGACCATTGCTGGTCTCTGCCGGGTTTCGCCATAAGTTGGCCTGCAAATCGGGGTGCTGGTAGCTCACGCCAGTATCAATGACCGCTACCACTAATTGCGGGTCGCCGGTTGTCTGCTGCCAGAATTGCGGCGCATTAATACCCTGTAGCTGGCTAAGATGCCATTGCTGGCTGAACTGAGGATCGTCCGGCGTTTGCTGTTTATAAAGCGGATAGTCAGGCTCGGCAAAGCGAACCCCAGGCAACTGGCGATAGTAGGCTAATGCCTGCGGTAGCGTTGCCGCATCATCCAGGGTAACCCTTAGCAAGCCAGAAGCAGCAGACCGCTGGCCCTGATAACCGACAACATCTACCCTGCTGGCATATTTACTGGCATAGTTGCTGGTATAGTTACTGATAAACCGGCGCTGCATGGTTGCCACTTCCTGCTGGTCAACAGTGACATACGCCTGATCAGTGGCAACAATCAACCGGGTTGGCTTGGCTGCCAGCGGTGAACTAACAATAACCACAACAACCAGCAATAGTGGCAGTATCAGATACTTCGGCATTACGTCACCCCGCTATCAGTTTAGTGTCTGCATGCTAAATTTCAGGTATAACAAACTATACGCCTTAACAGGCTTATCCGATGCATAAAACCATTTAGCAGGGTAAGCCGGCTTAAATAAACGCCAGCACCAGCAGGCGGATCCAAATCAGCCATAGCACCAGGCAGCCGAGCAAAAACACCCGAAAGCGCAACCGCACGTTATTACTACCGATATGAACAATGGTATGCCAGTAACGCAATGCCACAAATACCGTACTCATTACCAGAAATGTTAAATCTGCCAGGCCAAGCTGTAAGCAGAACAACACACTAAAGATGTAGAGCATCGGCATCTGAAACTGATTATCAAAATTACGGCTGGTGGCAATCACCTGCTCGTTGGCACCGGTTAAATCCATGGTGCGAAAGGCGCTCATATTTATTTCTTTGCTTTTTGCCGCCTTAATCCGCCGCCGGCCCATTAAAATCATCACTACACTGGTTAGCAATACCTGGGCAAACACGGGCAGTAACATCAATTTTTCCATCAGTTTTTCCTGTCAGATTATTAAGTATTTTTTGTGCTATATCTGTGCACCGGGCAAAGTATGCCCGTTACTGCAATTAAAGCCAATGCCCGACCGTTAAAGCGGGCCATTACCACCGGCGTTTACAGTCCTGGCCGCTTTCGCTATTCTTAGCCGTCAATTTTCAGACTGGTTTTCAGGAGCCTGGCCAATGGCCCAACTGTATTTTTATTACTCGGCAATGAATGCCGGCAAATCCACTTCTTTACTGCAAAGCGCTTATAACTATCAGGAACGGGGCATGACCGTTGCCATTTACACCGCTGCCCTGGATAACCGCTTTGGTCTGGGTAAAGTCAGTTCGCGGATTGGCCTGGCAATGGACGCCCATATCTTTGACCCGCAGTTTAATTTTAGTTCGCATGTGCAGCAGCTTAAAGCAGAAGGCAGGCTGGACTGTGTGCTGATTGATGAAGCGCAGTTTCTCAGTAAAGCTCAGGTACGCCAGCTCACCGATATTGTTGACGAGTTGCGTATTCCGGTGTTGGCATTTGGCCTGCGCACCGACTTTCTGGGCGAAACCTTTGCCGGCAGCGAAGCCCTGTTGGCCTGGGCCGACAAATTAGTTGAGCTGAAAACCATTTGTCATTGTGGCCGCAAAGCGAATTTTGTGGTGCGGCTGGATGCCGATGGCAACGCCGCCACGGCCGGCAGCCAGGTGCAAATAGGTGGTAATGAAAGCTATGTCTCAATGTGCCGCCAGCATTTTAAACAGTTGGTCTGGCAATAGCCCTAAGCCGCTCTCTCCGGCCAGCAAAGTTGCCATAAGCGCTCAATCCGTTATAGTAAGAAAAAACAACTATAGTGATTTATGGCAGAGAACTCAGACGCTTATCCCCATTTTTGGGCCATTCTGGAACAATTACCGGTGGCGCTACTCTACAAGGAGAGCGCTAAAGCGGATATTTTTGCCAATGAAACCGCATGTAAACTGCTGGGTATTATTCAACCGGAAAAAAAACCGCTTAAGCTGTCGCAGCTGTCTGAAATCAGGCTACTGGATCAGCAGCACAATAAAATAAGTTTGTTAAGTAACCCCTTGCTTATGGCATTAGGTGGTACGGAAATACGCCAACCGGTATTACTCGATATCAACGGCACCAGCTCGCCTTATATGCTGCAAAGCCAGCTGATAAAATTACAATTCAGTTTAGGCAATACCATTATTGTTACCCTCTGCCCTATGCAGGAGACGATTGACAACACGGCTGCTGCTCCTTCGCCAGACACCCATAAGGTCGATAAAAGCGGCGATAAAAACGCCGTTCAAAGCACCGATATCGCTGAGTTGGAGGAAGCGCTGGCGTTTGACAAGTTAATGTCACTTATCTCTACCGAGTTAATCAATGTCAGCAGTGAAGCACTGGATCAGCATGTTGAAGACGCGCTCGCGGCACTGGGTGAGTTTTGCCATGCCGATCGCAGTTATCTGTTTCAGTTTAATGATAACCTAACCGAAATGAGTAATACCCATGAATGGGTGCGGGAGGGGGTTACTGCCCACAAAGAAAACCTGCAGCAAATCCCGGACCATGCTTTACCCTATTTCTTTGATAAAATTCAGCAAGACCATATTTTCGCAGTTGCGGATGTCAGTCAGTTGCCGCCGGAAGCCAGCAGCGAGCAGCAGGAGTTTAATAACGAAGATATCCGCTCAGTGCTGTGCACCGCTATGCTGGCCGGCAAGCAATTAATTGGTTTTGTTGGCTGCGATATGGTGGCCCGCCAGCGTAACTGGACCAGCAACGATTTACGCCGGATTAAACTGGTCGGTGAAATGATTGCCAACAGCATTCAGAATGTTAATTACCGGGTGTCGTTGCAACAAATCCAACAACAGTTATTGAGTGCAAATCAGGAGCTGCAAAAGCAGGCTAATCAGGACGGACTGACCGGCCTGGCAAATCGGCGCCATTTCGATGAGAAACTGCTGGAAGAACTACAACGCAGCGCCCGCAGCAAGTTACCGCTAAGCTTAATATTGCTGGATATCGATTTATTTAAACCCTACAACGACCACTATGGTCATCAGGCCGGCGATGAAGCATTACAACAGGTTGCCGCAGCGCTTCGTAAAGAAGCGCGCCGCCAGGGCGAGGTTGCAGCCCGTTATGGTGGTGAAGAGTTTGCCCTGATCCTGCCTGCCACTGACAGTGAAGCCTGTCTTGAGGTAGCGGAGCGGGTACAGCAACATATCAAAGAGCTGAAAATCCGCCATAGCCAATCAGACATCGCCAGCTACCTGACGGCCAGTATCGGCTGTTACAGTGTTATCGCCGATAAAAATACCAGTGCAAAACATATGCTCAGCAAAGCCGACCAGGCGCTTTATCAGGCCAAAGCAGCTGGTCGCAATACCATTATCAGCGCCAGCTAGTCCTGAAATGGCGAACGGGCTCCGGTCGAGTTATACAATAAACTAGGTCTGTTCAGGGCCTGACCTCCGTCCCGCGATATCGGGATCCAGGGCAATTTGCCGCGGCCAATCGCTGGCTTTAATGAAAACAAATCAAACGGGATAGACACATAAAAGCCTTTGGTAAAACTACCTTCACCATAATCGGCAGACGATGCGTCAGTAATAGCAGCATAAGCACCGACAATAATTCCGCTGTCGAAGCGTTTGGCAAAATCGATATTAACGCCCTTATCTTTAGCCAGAAAGCGGCCAATATTAAAGGTGAGCAAAGTGTCCTCTAAAAACGATGGTTGCCAGTAAATATTGGCGTGTCCCGTCAGTACTTTGTAGTCAAAAAAGTCATAATCATTTTCATATGACCGTTGCTGAACATAGTTAATATCAAAACCAAAGGCCAGGTTAGAGTCTACCGGCCGGTACAGCAACTCGCCACCCACACCACCAAACATCGTTTCCAGATAACCTGCGTAAACCTGGCCATAAAGATTCGGCGCCAACCGGTCCTGCCAATGCCCATACAAATTATCTAACTGCACCCGGCTGCGCGTCACATATTCACGTATGTAAGTACGAACACGCGGCAAAGGGGTATCCAGGGCATCGACCTTAAAATTAAACTTATCAAAATTCTCAAACAAGGTTACTTTTGCTGAACCCTGCAACGAGGTGGTGCGGTTAACGTTGTAACCTGCGGTAAAAATAACCCCGGCCTGATACATATAAAAGGATTCCGGACTACCAAAGGTCTGGATCCAGAACGTTTCCATACCGGTAGCAAAACCGGAAACCTCGCCCGGCTTATAATTGGCGAGGGTATCGTTGCTGACATCACTGCGCACATAACTGGAGCGAATATCATTTTCGAACCCCTGATAGCTGGCCACGGTAATAAACTGCTCAGCATCAATTACCGTTTCAACCATCGGTATCTGACCATTAAAATTAACTATCCGATAGCGTTTGATACTGGACGGTAAAACGGCAGCCAGAATACGGCCGATCCTTTCATTCGCCACTTCGTAATCACGATAGGCAAGCTGATTACCATACAAAGTTATTTCATCTGCAGTGCGTTGCGAGCGACGAACCAGAAAGCCGGCTTCATGAAATAAATCCTGCACCAGTTGAGCCCGATTCACCTCTAGAAAGTCGATATCATTAGGGATGGCGCTTACCGGCCTTGGCGGTTGTTCAATTTTAATCTGCCGTACGTTATGAATATTCATCGCATAACTGACGCCAAAACCTACCGTATTACCGCGCTGATAGTTCAGATTAAAATCAAAATTACCCCAGTTGTACACCGCACCAATATTCCAGCGACTGTCCTGCGGCAATACCCCGGCTCTGTCTTCTGAGTAGTCATTGCCTTCATATTCAAGCTTTAGCTTCAAGGGCTGCCAGGGGGTCTGATACGCGACACCAGCAAACAACGAAGCCGGGCCCTTGAAAAACCGCTGATAATCAATCTTGCCGCCGGAACCGCTAAAACCGCCGGGCCGGCTACAAAAACTGTCCCGTATTTCACAAAACGGATTTAAGGTATTGCCAGCAGTACCCAAATAGCCCCACCCCATGCCCAGATGAAAATCCAGTGGGCCCCAACGCTTGCTTAACGCAACAAACTCACTTTCAAAAAAACCGGTACCACCAAAATCGTTAAAGCCCAGCGCCAGCTGCGGTAAATAGCGGCTTTCTTCCAGTAACCGGAATTTGACATCTATGCCTTTATCTTTCAATGTCTGATCACCGCTAAAGCCGGGAGAGTCACTATACAAACGGGTTCTGACATCGGTATAGCGTACCGTCGACTCCAGCCAGGGGTACAGCTGAATGCTCACCGACCAGAAGCGATACTCTTCATTGTCGCTGTAGTTCATCGACAAGTTGCCCTCTGGCGCCATTCTGGCAGTCGGGGTCTGGATCAACCCCGTACCGCCCCTGACCGCCTGGGAATAACCCGCAGGCTGCTGTTGAAATGGGCTACTTGCTGTTGCATTAGCCGTCAGCATCACTAAAGCAACGGCTAAACCTTTACTCAGAAAATTACGCGAAGCACAAATCATTGCAACACCCTGTGTCTGGCGAGCGCTATCACAGCCTGGTTAATTTCAGCAAACTCATCACCAAAAAAGTGGGTATCAAAAGGCACAAATAACTGAGCACCAGGCATAAGTTCATTATGCTGCTGGTTCCAGCTCGCTATACCGGCTTTAATTACAGCACCATCGGGTTGTAAGATATATAACCAGTTTTGGCTGCTTCCGGCCAGCCGTCGCAGTTGCCCGGCATATACCGGGACTGAAGCATTGCCATAGTGGGTGATCCGCTCTGCCCGCGCCAGACCGAAAACAACAATGTGCTGCGGTCGGTCAGTTAATGTCAGTAAATACCGGCCGGGCTGAAATTGCGGATTAGCGGCAGGTTTTAAGCGGGCCAAATCATAGTCAATAGCGATGTCTATCCGCTGGCCTAGCTGCCATTGCTTAAGCTGGAAGGTTAACTGTTCAATTGTATTCTGATAGCTGGAGTCTTGCTGCCATTTACCTTTAAGGGCAGTAAGCCGCTGAATGATATCGTCACGAAGCGTCTCAGCTTCTGCGGCATCAACCCTGTACAGCGCACTTGCCGGCCAGTACCAATCCTCGGTCAGTGCAACAGGTCCTAATACATCAGCCAGCCGCGGTTGCTGCTGGTACAAATATGACTGACCTTTAAACTGCACAGTCACCACTGCCTCGGCGGCCCCGGATTTGACGCTAAAAAGACCGGTAAGCGCCAGCAAACTAATTAACCCATATCGACGGCAAACAGCAATCATAAACCACGCTCCTTCAGCACGCGGCCAACCCGGCTGATATAGGTCATTACCATCGGTTCAGTTTGCGGTGTTAATTGCTGGCGGCTTTGCAACAACAGACCACTGGCACTGTCGAACCAATAGGTATTTCGCCAGGACGTTGCGGCACCGGCAAAGTTCGCCTGGTTCGGATAAGTCAGATATTCTTCAAAAACCTGGGTGCTGATGTTGTTGCCAAAAAACTGCAGTTGCTGCTGACCAGCGGCTTTAAAGTCAGAACTGATCTGATAACCATATTCTCCATAACGCCAATCAGCCAGGCGCAGCCAGTCGGCCCGGAATAACTCACCCGGTAAACGTTTTAACGGGTCTGCCGTCCGGTTGGTAAGATACAGTAAGTCATTACTTAGTCCGGCACTGCGGACCAGCCGGCCCTGCTCAATCACAAACACAACCTGGTCAGCCGAAACCCACTTTTGCTGTCCCTGCTCAATAAACGCCAGCGCCATAACTATCTGCGGCCGCTCACCATGGCGCAAATACATTAAATCAGACGTTGATGCATTAACTTGCTCAAGGGTTAAACTGGCACCAGATTGGGGGCTGAAAGCATAACTGAGAGTATCGATATATGCCCGGTAGGTTCCGGCGCACCCCGTTAGCAGCGCAAAACTCAGTATTAGAATTAAGTTGCGTATCACGTTTACATTCATCTGATTATCATTAGGCTAAGCATACCGACAAATAGCATTAAAATCGCCTTTAACCGCGACATTGCGAGAAAAAAACGATTAAAATTGCAATAAAAAAGCCGCCTGCTGGCGGCCTTTTAACACGTCGACTATTTACTGTACACTTGGCGCGTAAGTAAATGTAACTGGAACTGTGGCAGTTGTAGTGCCAGTATTGGTACCGGTACCCGTACCTGTTACAGTAACGGTAGTGGTTGTACCGACACACTCACCATCTACTAATGGATCATTACCTTCACAGCCTTCACCTGGCGGTGGCGGCGGCGGTGGAATTATTGGTAAAGTAGTACCGCTATTATTAGAAATAATGGCTGCAGCAACCAGCACACCTACTGCGGCGGCGCCCACTTTCTCGGCAGAAACACCACCAATAGTACTACCTGATGCACCGGCACCACCTGCCTGGTCTTGCGCAACAACTGAACCGGCGCCAAATGCCAGAGCAACCGCAGCAGCAACAACTAATTTTTTCATAGTCTGTCCCTCAATTAACAAAATAAAATTCCGATATGGCAGAAGCTTAAACTAAACACCAACGATACTCAACCGGAATTACTAAAAAATTACATTATGCAATTTGTTTCCTAACAAGGCGGGAGGCCTTGTTAGCCGTGGCTAAATTATCAAGCGCTACAGCAGCAATCTGGCTGGCATTTGCCACATCACAGGCCGCCCTTACCACTAAATCACTGGTCGCACAGCTGTAGTTAAATTCAGTAGGCGCGGTTCGAATTAACTCGATAATTTTTTCAACCGCAAATTCTTCACAGGCCTGATCTAACCTGGCCAGTAAATGGACCATTTCCGGCCAGCTCAGGAACACTTCGTCAGCCGCCATAATCCGGCTGTGATCGGTTTGCCGCACATTTTCACCAATTAACAGCTCTTCGTATAACTTCTCGCCAGGTCTGAGGCCACTGTACTGGATCTCGATATCACCATTTGGATGAATTTCATCTTTGACTTCCAGCCCCATCAGGTGAATCATTCGCCGTGCTAAATCCGCAATTTTAACCGGCTCCCCCATATCCAGTACGAATACATCACCGCCTTTGCCCATGGCACCGGCCTGAATAACCAACTGTGCGGCCTCAGGTATCGTCATAAAATAACGAATAATATCTTTATGGGTTACTGTTAACGGCCCGCCTTTACGTATTTGCTCGCGAAACAACGGTACCACCGAGCCACTGGAACCCAGCACATTACCAAACCGCACCATACAAAAGCGGGTAGTGTTCTGATGCTCGGCCAGAGCCTGCAACACCAATTCTGCCAGCCGCTTCGACGCACCCATTACATTGGTTGGCCGCACGGCTTTGTCTGTGGAAATCAGCACAAAGGTATCAACTTTGGCTTTAATCGCGGCTTCTGCAGTATACCAGGTGCCGAACACATTATTCCGTACACCTTCCACTACATTGTATTCAACCAGGGGCACATGTTTATACGCTGCAGCGTGGTATACGGTATTAACTGAGAACGTGCGCATTACCGTTTCCAGCCGGTTTTGCCGCTGCACAGTGCCCATAACTGGCACCAACTCTACCTCAAGCTCGTCACGTTTAATTAATGCCGTCAGTTCCTGCTCGATGTTATAAAGCGCAAATTCTGACAGCTCAAACAACACCAGCATGGTCGGTTCATAACGAATGATCTGGCGGCACAGCTCTGAGCCAATAGAGCCACCGGCGCCAGTTACCATTACTACTTTTTCTTTGATATCCGCATTCATTAATTTGCTTTTGGGGGCAACTGAATCCCTGCCTAGCAAATCTTCAATTTTGACGTCTTGCAACTCATCAATTCGCATCGTGCCATCAACCAGGTCGCTCATGCCGGGTATCGACTGCACCGGAATTGGTAATTCGTCCAACGCATCCAGCACCTCGCGCCGGCGTGCCCGACTGGCTGACGGTAATGCCAGTAACACTCTGCTGATATTTTTACTTTTAATAAGCGCCGTTATCTGCGACGGTGAACCAACAGGTATGCCAAGAATGGTCGAGCGCTGTAACGTGGTGTCATCATCAATAAACATGACCGGGTGATATTGCTCACCATTTAGCAGCGCATGCGCCAGTTGCCGGCCAGACGAGCCGGCACCATAAATCAGCACCCGGGTTTTATGATTATTATTGCGCTGTACCAAAAACATTCTGGCCAGTAATCGCACCCCGCCTGAGCTTATTAACGCCAGAATAGCGTAAACAAAAATCAGGTTACCTTTATCGTGCACGCCTAGTACAGCAAACGCCAGCGCCAGCACAAAAGCACTGCTGACAATGCCAGTAAGCACTGCGCCCAGCGCATGTTGCCCTATATAACGAATAACTGCCCGGTACAGGCCCAGCTTAATAAAAATAACTAAGGTAACAGGCAAGGCAACCGCAAACGATATGGCAATGTCGGCAACGCTGGCAACATCACCATTCTGGGTTAAAAAATAAGCAGAAATCAGTGCCCCAATCAAAAAAACCAGGTCAACACAAACAGAAATAAGTCGTTTTACAGAACGTGGCAGCGCCAGTAACCAAGCTAGCATTTAACACTCCCAACCCGAGGCGGCACAGCTTGTAATCCACCATAAATAATCGAAATCGAATATAACATTAGCAGTATATCTCTCATAGTTACAGGCAATTCGTTATCAACTCAATCACTTAATTTTTTTAATAACAACTTGCTGTAGCCAGTTTTTAAAATCTGCACCCAGGCTGCTATCACGTAAACCGTATTCAACAAAAGCCTGCATGTAGCCTAACTTATTGCCGCAATCGTGGCTGCGGCCAACAATATGATAAGCATTAACCGGCTGCGTCTTCATTAAAATTGCAATAGCATCGGTTAATTGTATTTCATCACCCGCTCCCAGCGGCGTGTGTTGCAATGCCGGCCAGATATCGGGAGTAAAAACATAGCGGCCAACGACGGCCAGGTTAGAAGGTGCCTCTTCCTGGCGTGGTTTTTCAACAATTGCCGTCATACCGACAGACTCACCTACCTGCAACGCATGCCCATCAACATCAGCGACACCATAACTGGAAATACTGGCCATCGGCACGGGTTCTACCATCACCTGACTGACGTTAGTAGCGGTAAAAAGCTGATTCATCTGCGCCAGATTATCCCGGCTTAAGTCGCTGTCGTAGCTGTCAATTAACACATCAGGTAACAATACGGCAAAAGGTGCATCACCTACCAGCGGCCGGGCACACAGCACAGCGTGGCCCAGACCTTTCGCCTCGCCCTGCCGTACATGCATAATGGTAACGTCCTTTGGACAAATGGCTTGTACTTCTTCCAGCAACTGGCGTTTAACCCGTTTCTCCAGCATTGACTCCAGCTCAAAGCTTTTATCAAAGTGGTTCTCAATACTGTTTTTAGACGAGTGGGTAACCAGCACGATTTCTTTGATGCCAGCAGCAATACACTCCTGCACCACGTATTGAATTAACGGCTTATCAACCACTGGCAGCATTTCCTTTGGAATAGCCTTAGTGGCAGGCAGCATTCTGGTGCCTAAACCCGCTACTGGAATAACTGCTTTTGTTACTTTCATCAAAACTCCAAACTTAAAATTCGTGACGCGCGACTTCGCTGTTTGAACTGCCGTGACTCGCGACTATGTCGCTAGTGACGAGCTGCCAAAGGCAGCAGTGACCGGCCAAAAGGGCCTGGTGACCTTAGGCAGAGCCTACAAGTTACCGCTTACGAAGTAAGCTCGTCACCGTTGCCACAGGCAACTAGTCACGGCTTGCACAGCAAGCTAGTCACCGCCGTCTAATCGCTACCAAACAAATCCCGGGTATAAACCTTGTCCGTTACATCAGCCAGCACATCACTTTGCCGGTTAGCAACAATAACATCAGAAATCCGCTTAAATTCAGCCAGGTCTTTAATCACCCGGCTATGATAAAACTCCGACTCATTAAGTTCAGGCTCGTAAACCACTACCTCAATGCCTTTAGCTTTGATGCGTTTCATGATGCCTTGAATCGCGGAAGCCCGGAAATTATCGGAGCCAGACTTCATCACCAACCGGTAAACGCCGACAACTTGCGGTTTACGTTTCAGAATGGCGTCGGCAATATAATCTTTACGGGTACGGTTGGCTTCAACAATCGCCTGAATCATGTTATTTGGTACATCTTTATAATTTGCCAGCAGCTGTTTAGTATCTTTGGGTAAACAATAACCACCATAACCAAAACTCGGGTTGTTGTAATGCTTGCCAATGCGCGGATCCAGACCAACGCCTTCTATAATTTGCCGGCTGTTTAAGCTATGGCTTTCAGCATAACTGTCTAATTCATTAAAGTAGGCGACCCGCATCGCCAGATACGTATTTGAAAACAGCTTAATGGCTTCGGCTTCAGTGCTGTCGGTAAATAATACCGGTACATCCTGCTTTACCGCGCCTTGTTGCAGCATAAAAGCAAATTGTTCTGCCCGGACACTTTGTTCACCGACGATAATTCTGCTCGGATGCAAATTATCATACAGGGCGCGGCCTTCACGCAGAAATTCAGGTGAAAACAGCAGGTTGCTGGTGCCAAATTTCTCACGGGCGCTGGCGGTATAACCTACCGGCACCGTCGATTTTATTATCATTACTGCAGCCGGGTTTATGTTCATGACGTCAGTAATTACCGCTTCAACACTCTTGGTATTAAAATAGTTTGTTTCCGGATCGTAGTCGGTCGGCGTAGCAATGATAACAAAATTAGCATCGGCATAAGCCTGTTGCTTATCAAGGGTGGCAGTAAAATTCAGTGACTTATTGGCCAGGAAATCCGAAATTTCATTATCTTCAATAGGCGATTTCCGGGCATTTAACAGCGTCACTTTTTCCGGCACTATATCAATTGCCGTTACCGCATTGTGCTGCGCCAGCAGCATCGCATTCGATAACCCTACATAGCCGGTTCCGGCAATAGCGACTTTTAACATTGTCATCAATGTCCTTATTCCAGTTAACCAGCAGCATCAGATTCGGTGCCGGCTACTTAAATTCTATACACAGTAAAAATAGCCGGCGATAATAGCATTTATCCCAAATTCTGGAAATGTATTATGCTGCAATGTACCTGCATGGCTGTATCACAAACCGTGTGTGTGCCATTAGTAAGCGAATACCAAAAAGCAAATAGTAATAAGCAAATAGCCCGCAAACATTAATAATGCGGTCATATTTGCAGCACCAGCCTGAACTTCTGCTTAATCTGACAACCGGCTTTACCTGCAGCCGCAGCTTAGTTAGCTGGCTGGCGAAGCTGTGTCTGGCAAAGAATTCCGCGCTGCTGTAATAGGCTGATAACCTGTCTGGCGGCCTGCTCAATGCTCAGCGCTGCAGTTTGCAGGTGAATATCTGGCGAGGTGGGGGCTTCATAGGGTGAGCTGATACCGGTAAAGTGGGCAATTTCACCGGCCCGGGCCTTTTTATACAGGCCTTTCGGGTCGCGTTGCTCGCAAATGCTCAGCGGGGTATCAACAAATACTTCGATAAAGGCGCTTCCGGCCAGCGCTTTGGCCTGGGCCCGGTCGGCGATAAACGGCGAAATAAAAGCAGTACCGACTATCAAACCGGCATCCAGCATCAGCCGGCTGACTTCGGTAATCCGGCGGATATTTTCAACCCGCGAGGCATCATCAAAGCCTAAGTCACCATTCAGGCCATGACGGACATTGTCGCCATCCAGCAAATAGGTGTGACAGCCGAGATCAAACAACAGCCGGTCTACCGCATTGGCAATGGTCGACTTGCCCGAACCCGACAAGCCGGTGTACCACAATAGACAAGGCTGGTGGCCATTACGGTGCTGCCGCTCAGTATGGCTGACAGCGGCATTATGCCAGACAATATTTCTACTCATCTGTTAAATCCATCATAAAGTCCATCATTAAATCAGGCGATATACCTGCTGCACCTGAGCCTTAAAAAAGAAATAATCTTAAAAAGGAAATACCAGCGGAATTAGCAGCACACTCAGCACCACATAAGTCAGTGCCACCGGTCCGCCCACCAGCATAAAATGCTTTAATTTATATCTGCTGGCATTAAACACCATTAAATTCGTCTGATAACCATAGGGGGTAACAAAGCTGGCAGAAGCGGCAAACGCCACCCCCATTACCATTGGCATAATGTCCACGCCCATACCCTTGGCCAGGCTGTATGCCACCGGAAACATTAACGCTGCCGCCGCATTATTGGTAATAATTTCAGTTAACAGATAAGTCAGCAGGAATATACCAATAAAGGTCACCATCGGTGCCTGGCCCGCCAGGGCACTGGCAGCAAAATCGCTGATGGCCTGCGCCAGACCGGTATGGCTCATGGCACTGGCGATACATAGCGCGCTGGTAACAATCAGCCATATTTCTACCGGGAAACGGCGTTTAATCTCGTTAATGGTTAAACAACCACTAAACAACAGCGCAGCCAGTAAATAAATAGCCGCCAGCAATAACGAGGTACCGGTAAACACGGTACCGGCGATCATCGCCACAAAGCCCCACCAGGTTAAACGCTCGCGCCAGCCACTTAGCATATGCTCGGGCTCAATGCCCGATAACAGGTAAAAGTTCTTACTAATGTTGTGCCGGCTGGCGAAGTCCGGGCCGGTGGCCAGCAATAAAAAATCCCCGGCTTTCAGCTCAATTTCACCTAATTTACCGTTAACCCGCTCGCCTTCACGCCGCACCGCCACCACGGCCGCATCAAACCGGGCCCGAAAGCCAGTTCTCTTCAGGGTTTTACCGGTTAAAACCGACTCTTCCTTAATAATCACTTCCGTCAGGTTCTGGGTTGCCAGGCCATTTTCATCGGCAAACAAACTAATACCGGCAAACTGCTTCAGCACATTAACCTTATGCACATTGCCGGTAAATATCAGTTTATCGCCGGCTTTCAGCACATCATAACGGGCCACCGGCCGGATCACTTCGCTGTCGCGAACAATCTCGGTTAAAAACAACTCATCTAAATGGCGCAGCCCTGCTTGCTCAATACTCTGGCCTATTAGTGGCGAGTCGGCATTCAGTTTCGCTTCCAGCAGGTACTCGGTAATGGCCACATCCTGGGTTTTTTCATCCGGCAGGGCATAGCTCATAATAAACAGCACCAGGCTGCCCCCGGCCAGCACGCCCATGCCGACTAAGGTAAAATCAAAAAAGGCAAAGCCGGCTTCCCCGGCCTCAACCAGCATCGAATTAACAATTAAGTTAGTTGAGGTACCAATTAAGGTCAGGGTGCCGCCCATAATGGCGGCATAGGATAGCGGAATAAGTAACTTGGTTGGCGCCACTTTTTTATTGGCCCGCACCGCGTTTAGCATGGCGGCCACCACAGCAGTATTGTTTAATACCGATGACGCCAGGGCAGAGAAACCAATGGTGCGCCAGATTGAACCCGGCACCGAGCGTGTGAATAAAAAACGCGATAAGCGCCTGAGCAAACTGGTTTTTTCCAGCGAAAACGAAATAAGCACCAGTAGCACCAGCGTAGCAAGCCCGGGGTTAGCGGCATTACGCAGCAATACCGCGCTGTCAATAAAGCCCAGCGCCAGCAATGCCAGTAACATAGCAGCGAAAATGCCAGCCGAATGCGCCGAATAGCGAACCAGTGCTGCCACCAGCAGCACTAACATCACTACCAGCACAATGGCCGGCAGGCTCATTTACGGCCTTTTTGCGACAATTCCGGAAAGTGCTTACGCAGCAGCTGAATAAATTCCAGCTCAAAGCTGCTTAAACCGGTTATTTCCTGCTCTTGCTGTGGCTCGGGTTGCGCAGCCAGTGCCGCATCAACCATGCCGGCTGCAACCGTCAGGTTGGTTAAGCGATCAATAATAATAAAAGCACCAGTTTGCTTATTTTTTAAATAAGCATCAAAGGCGACGGCCTCGGTCAGGTTAATATCAACCAGACCAATTTCGTTTAAGCCCAGATTTTGGGCATCGCGCTCTTCCAGGGTGTTCACGTCAATCCGGTGGTGCAATTTAGCCACTTCACCACTTACCAGTTTGCAGGCAAACTTAAAGTAGTAATCGCGTTCGGTTTTCATTGGCTGCTCATGCATCCAAATCACCTTGGCCCGCAGCCGTGATGACACGTGCGCCAACACGTCTTTTTTCACCAGCATATTGCCGCGGCTGATATCAATTTCATCGTTCAGAGTCAGCGTTACGGCCTGCGGTGCGTGCGCCTCTGCCAGCTCTCCGTCAAAGGTAACAATCGACTTTACCGTTGAGATCGTGCCGGCTGGCAGTACCCGAATGGTATCGCCAACTGCAACCGTACCGGCAGCAATAGTGCCGGCAAAGCCGCGGAAGTCCGAGTTAGGCCGGCTGACCAGTTGCACCGGAAAGCGAAATTCCGGACTATCAGCCGAAGCGCTTATTTCCATGGTTTCCAGATATTGCATTAAGGTGGAACCGCGGAACCAGCTCAGTTTTTCACTGGGGTTAACCACGTTATCGCCTTCCAGCGCCGAAATAGGCACAAAACGAATATCCGGAATATCTAACGAGCCGGCCAGAGTTAAATACTCTTCCTGAATTTCTTTATAGCGGCTCTGCGAATAATCAACCAGGTCCATTTTGTTAATAGCGACGATGACATGCTTAATGCCCAACAACGAGCAAATAAAACTATGGCGACGGGTCTGGGTTTGCACGCCTTTGCGGGCATCCACCAGAATAATCGCCACATCACAGGTTGAGGCACCGGTCGCCATATTACGGGTGTACTGCTCGTGACCCGGAGTATCGGCAATAATAAACTTACGTTTATCTGTCGAGAAATAGCGATAGGCCACATCGATAGTAATGCCCTGCTCGCGCTCTGACTGCAGGCCATCTACCAATAGTGCCAGGTCGACTTTATTGCCCTGGGTACCCGATTTTTTACTATCTTCTGTTATGGCCGCCAGCTGATCTTCAAAAATCATTTTGCTGTCGTGCAGCAAACGGCCAATCAGCGTGCTTTTACCATCATCGACACTGCCGCAGGTAATAAAGCGCAGCAGCTGTTTATTCTCGTGTTGGTTTAAATACGTTAAAATATCTTGTTCAATTTTAACATGTCAGCATAATGCTGCAACTGATAACGCTCAGCTAGTGCCTGAGCATCGTCGGCAGGTTTAGCACAATCGGGGCATAACCGGCGTACCAGTCGCTGGGCAACGATAGACACTAAGGCGGCATTGAGTAAAAACTCTTCTACACCAAGGTCTAACAAACGGGTATAAGCACTGGGTGCGTCATTAGTATGTACAGTAGAAAACACCAGGTGGCCGGTAAGGGCCGACTGCATGGCAATGCCCGCTGTTTCTTTATCACGAATTTCGCCCAACATAATAATATCCGGGTCTTGCCGCACAATACTGCGTAAGCCTGCAGCAAAATCAAAACCGATATCGGCTTGTACCTGCACCTGATTAATGCCATCGAGCTGATATTCAACCGGATCTTCCAGGGTGATTATTTTTACCCCGGGTGTATTTAACTTGTTAAGAAAGGTATAAAGACTGGTCGTTTTACCTGAACCTGTAGGGCCGGTAAGCAATACAACGCCTGCCGTTGTTTTAATATCCTGCAGAATTTTTGCTTCGATATCGGCTGCAATGCCCAGCACTTCCATATCGTATCGAATGGCGTCTTTACGCAGAAAACGCATTACCACACTTTCACCGTCATTCAGGGGTAATGCCGACACCCGGATATCCAACTCAATTCCACCAATCCGCATTTCAATTTTGCCATCTTGCGGCCGGCGTTTTTCGGCAATATCCATGTTACTGAGAATTTTCAAGCGGGTTGTTACCGGCAATACCAGGCCGGCTGGTATGGTATCAATATCCTGCAGCACCCCATCGATCCGAAACCTTACCTTGCCTCTCCCTTGCAACGGCTCTATATGCATATCTGACGCGCGCTGACGTAGCGCTTTGGTAATTAACGCATTTAGCAGGTTTACGGTAGGCGCTTCTGACGCCAGTTCGCGTAAACGGGCTTCTTCAATTGAGGTTAATTCGCCGACCGGCGCATTGTCGTCATGTTGCTGAGCAATTGCTGCCAGCTTATTAAACTGCTCTGGATTTGTGATAAGTAATTTGCAGTCTATCCCCAGCCCCGTGACTATTTCCTGAGCATCTTTATTCAGCGGTGCGATAGTAATAAACAGCCAGCCAGTGTCATCCACTTTGAAAGGTAACCAACCTTTCTCGGTAAGCGCGGCAACCGGCATTGCTTTTGCTTGCTCGGGTAAAACCCAATCAGAAATTTGCTCTTCATCAAGAGTGGGCAAAGATAATAGCTTTGCATATATTTCAGGCAATATTTCTGAAGACAGACTGCCCATGCTAACCAGAATCTGCTCAAGTTGACCACCATATTTACGCTGAAAAGCTGTGGCTTTCTCTACGTCAGCAGAGCTGACGTTAAAAGATTGCAGCAGCTGAGGTAAGTTGCTCATCTGTGAACGATATCCGCGTCATCACCCTCGCCACCCTGACGACCATCGCGTCCGTAAGACATAAGACTAAAGCCAATATTCCCGTCAACCTGATTGGTGTAAACATATGGATTGCCCCAGGGATCAGCTGGCACTTCTTTAGGCAAATAGGGACCATCCCAGTTTTTATTTTCACTTTTAATCAGTTCATCGAGGTTACCAGGATAACTGCCCATATCTAACCGATAGGTATTAAGCGAGGTTTCCAATAACTCCATCTGCGCTTTTGCTGTTTTGATTCTGGAAGAATCGACTTTTGAAAACATTTCCGGTGCCACTAATGACGCCAGCAAACCAACGATAACAATTACAATTAATAATTCTATCAGCGTAAAACCGCGCTTTTGCTTAAACTTCATTTATGATCCTGTGGTGTAACATAAGTTATTTCGATGCTGTCGCATCTTACCTTATGGCCCTGAACTGGACAAGTTTGTGCCTGGTCTGACAGACCTCAATCCGGCAAAATAGTTTCAAAACCGGCATCGGCTATCCGCTTTTGCCAGCGCCAGGCTTGCCGGGTTTGCTCACTGATATCAGCTGCTTGTGGCTGAGGCCAGGCGGTAAGCTGTTGCAAGTCATGAAACGGCAATGGGTTTTGCGTTAAAAAATGGCTTACCCAACTGTTTTTATTACCAATAACCGGCAAGCCACAGGCGGCATACTCCAAAAGCTTGGTAGAGGTTTGTAAGTTGTATGGATACACATCCGGCACGTAGTTCAGGCCAAACCGCGCCTGATTCAGCAGCTGCGGGATCTGGCTGTTAGCTACCGGCCCCGTAAACCGGACCCCGGCATAGCGCTGATAACGTTGCTGCAAATAAGCCGAAGGCTGACCAACCAGCCAGATGCTGGCGTGAGGTTGTAGCTTTAACACAACATCCAGCGCCTTTTCCAGCTGGCGGCTTTTATCCATTGAGCCGACGTAGATCAGATCACATTTTTTCTCAATACCGGCCTGCGGTCTAAAGTGGTTTGCTATACCCATATCGCGAAAGCGCTCTGGCACACCATCATTAAATTGCAGCAGCTCGGATTGCTTTTTATTCTGAAATACCCGCAAATGCGGCCTGCTATTTAGCCGTCGTTTTAGCTGGTCTTTAATCCGGGCCAACGGTGGGGTTGATAACGAGGCGTATTCATGGACAATAAACTGGCCAGGCTTGGGTTGGTAGCGGCAAAACCCCATAAAAAACCAGACAATATCATAGCCGGACAAATCAGCAGCCGGACTACTGACCTCTACCTGGTAGAGGGGGCGGAAATAATCGGCGTAAGCCTGTAACTCTGGCAGCTGGGCTTTAGATTGATGGACAAAGCAAAGTGACTTCACTGCGGGGAACCTTTGCTGAAAAAAATCAAACTCCAGGCCCGGCGCATAATCAGGTTTTTTAATACCCGCAACTGTTGCGTCAGCGGTAATTGGAAAACAGCCCGCCACGGCAGCGGCTGATTATTATGTAGCGCTGAATTCACCTGATGGCTGGCCAGCTGAGCGGCGCTCATAAACTCACCATGTTTCTTTAATAACAGCTGATAACCCTGTTCGCGTTTTGCTGACGCCGAAATCCGCTCGAATTGATGGTCATGGTGCAAAATATAGCTGCAACTGCCTATTCGGTAGCCACTGCCAAACACTGCTGAGAGCCTTAACCAGGTGTCGTAATCCTGGCAACTGGGCATGGCCGGATCAAAGCCATTAATCGCCCGCAAAGAGCTGGTCAGGGTAAAAATCTGATTACCGACGAGATTGGCATACAACAGCTGCTGATAACTGATGGCTCTGGCGCGCTTGGCAAAGCTGAACCGGCGTTGTTGCTCATTAATAACGGTATAACCCGTAGATAAAAACGCGCAGCCAGGATGGCTGTACCACTGTTGCACCAGTTCAGTTATCCGCCCGGGTTCAAATTCATCGTCATCATCCAGACCGGTAATAAATTCGCCATTAGCCATTTCAATAGCAGTATTCCTGGCCACTGGCGCACCACTGGCCACTGCAAGATGCAGATACTTTATTTGCGGATACTGCTGCAACAATTGCTGGTTTTGCTGTTTATGCTCCGGGCCTGAACTATCGTCAACCACAATAATTTCCAGCCGCAGGTAAGTTTGCGCTACACAGCTACCAACCGCCCGGGCTAGCAGCTCGGGGCGATTATGGGTTGCAATATATACCGTAACTAACGGCAACTGCTCTGGCAATGCCATGTATTAATCTACCGCTCTGAATAACAGGTTGTGTCTTAGCATTGATAGTAATCGCGATACCAGTTTACGAACTGCTGCATGCCCTGCGCTATTGGCATTGCCGGTTTAAACCCAACTGCGGCTTGTAAATCGTCAATATCGGCATAGGTGGCAGGTACATCACCATCCTGCATTGGGTAATACTCTTTAATCGCCGTTTTACCGGTAGCTTTTTCGATGGCTTCGATAAAGGTCATCAGTTTTACTGGCTGGTTATTGCCAATATTAAATATTTTATAGGGAGCAAAACTGGCCGAGGCATCACTACTTTGCCACTCTGGGTTAGCGACAGGTGGTTTATCCTGAATGCGCAGTATTCCCTCTACTATGTCATCAATATAGGTGAAGTCGCGCATCATCTGGCCATGATTAAACACTTTAATTGGCTGGTCAGCCAGAATGGCTTTGGTAAACAAAAAAGGTGCCATATCGGGCCGGCCCCAGGGGCCGTAAACAGTAAAAAAGCGCAGCCCGGTAGTGGGAATACCATATAAATGGCTGTAAGTATGGGCCATTAGTTCATTGGTTTTTTTGGTTGCGGCATAAAGCGAAACCGGGTGGTCAACTCTGTCGGTCGTGCTAAAGGGCATTTTGCTGTTCATGCCGTATACCGAGCTGGACGAGGCATAAACCAGATGCTCAATTTTATGCTGACGGCAGCCTTCCAGGATGGTCAGGGTGCCAATAACGTTGCTATCGGCATACGCCATCGGGTTTTCCAGCGAATACCTGACACCTGCCTGTGCGCCCAAATGAATAACCCGTTGAAATTGCCCGGCGGCAAATAAATCGGCTACGCCCGCACGGTCTGCCAAATCCAGCTGGACAAAATTAAACCCCGTTTGCGCCTGCAGTGGTGCCAGGCGATCACGTTTTAGCTGCACGTCGTAATAGTCGTTTAAGTTGTCAATGCCGGTTACGTTGTGGCCAGCGCTAAGCAAGCGTGCACAAACAAAAGAACCAATAAAACCTGCGGCACCTGTTACCAAATAATTCATCTACGTTTTCCAAATAAATTGTGGTTAATCTTTTTTAACTCTGTCGCCGCTGCCCTTGCCGGCGACTGTCATAAAAATATATTTAAAATAAGCGCCAATGCTCAAATTCTCTAACATTATAGCGTCGGTTTTTGCCAGCAATTGCGGGGTCGACATATCAATATCATTTACCTGTGCCAGGCCGGTAATACCGGGTCGGGCATTTAGCACCCCACGCTGTTCGCGCTCATCTATCAGCTCTTGCTGGTTAAATAAACATGGCCTTGGCCCCACCAGGCTCATATCACCCAAAAGTACATTCCACAACTGCGGCAGTTCATCCAGTTTGGTTTTACGTAAAAAACCTCCAAAAGGCGTTATAGCACTGGCACTGGCTAAATGACTGGCAACATGTGCGGTATCCGGCTTCATGGTACGAAATTTAACCAGGGTGAAAGGCGCTTTATTTCTGCCAACCCTGACCTGACGAAATATCGGCGAACCGTTATCAAACAAACCAATGAGAGTAAGGATGACCAGCACCGGAAAGCCAAACACCAGGCCGCACAGGGCAAAAATAATATCTAATAACCGAATTAACATAGTTCCTCAATAAAAATAGGGCAACGAATGACTAGTTAGCTTGGCGAACAGTAACTAGCTTCAGCTTTTAATCGTTTTTATCACTTAATAACATTGCAGCGTCAAGACAGATAAATATTTTTATGTTCTTGGACTACAAATTTTAGATCAAAATTGTTCTCGGCATATACCCGCCCAGCGCGCCCAAACTCAGCACATTTTTCAGGTTCATCTAATAAGAAAAGGATTTTCTCGACTAACATCTCGACCTGCTTAACCGGCACTAAAAAGCCCGTTTTGTTATTAATTACCGCGTCCTCACAGCCCGGGACGTCAGTAGTAATTATGGCCCGGCCAACCGCAGCAGCTTCGATTAACGCTTTAGGAAATCCCTCCCTATAAGAAGGAAGAACAACAAATTCAGATGATTTAATAACACTGTAAATATCGCTCTGAAAGCCCAAAAATTTAATACCTTCTATCGCTGACCACTGATCTACATCCTGCTTTGTTAATGAAGAAGGATTCGCAGGATCTATGTCGCCAGCTAACCAAAACTCCGCATCATTTCTTACCTGCAAAACCAATTTAGCGGCATGTAGAAATTCAAATACACCTTTTTCTCTAAGTAACCTTGCCGATAGTAGGATGGCTCTTTTTTCTGTAACGGGCATAGGAGACAACGCAAATTTATCTAAATCAACACCAGAACCTCTTATTAGTCGTGTTCTAGACTCAGGTATAATTTTACGCTCTACAAAAAAGCTTCTGTCGTGTTTATTTTGAAAAATTGCCGTAAGGTTTTTATTCCCCAATGACATTTTATAAAGCTGGATAGAAATAAATCTTAGTACACTGTTTTTAACACTGTCTGTTGTAAAAACAGACCCTAAACCAGCAATTGCAACTACTACTTTTGGAGTGCCGAGCAGTCTTGCCGCTAGGCCACCGTATAATACAGGTTTTACCGTAATGCAATGGACGATATCAGGCTTTAATTGCTTAACCAATCTTAAAACACTTATTAGTCCTAAAAGTTCTTTAAATGGATTAGTCCTACCCCTTTCAATATCCACAAAATGAAAATGAAAACCTAACTTATAAAGGTGCTCTGTTGACTCGTGCTTAACAGAGGCTATGTGGATTTCATATCCTTCTTGTGCCAGGCTTTGTGCCAAAGCAACCCTATGGGATAAAAAATAATCTGGTCGATTTACAATATACAAGGCTTTTAACATGCACTTAGAACCCAATCCAATAACTGTTAGTCAGTTCGATGACTTTCATTTTCAAAGCAACGCGCAATGCCTTGCTCTAAAGTCAAAGGAGGACTCCAACCTAAAACTTGTTTAGTATGTGCAATATCCACTTGAAGCGAATCGCACAATTTTGTCGCCATACTTTTCTTTCCCAAGCACGCAGCAAAGAATTTTAAGAAACTAACTGGTACAGGCAACAAAAGCGCCCCTTTACCACTTGCGTTAGCAACCAGCCGCACCAATTCAGTTGTAGAGACGTCATGATCGTCGCTGACCATAAAGGTTTGACTTTTTGCATTCGGGTGGCTGATACAGGTCTGAATTAAATCCACAAGATTATCCAGCGACACTAAACTGCGCTTATTGTTTATTGCACCCAACGGCATAGGCAACCGCTTTTGAGCAAGTTTAAAAAGATGACCAAAGTTGCCTTTTGCATTTAGTCCATAAACTAAGGGTGGTCTGATAATGACTAGCTCAGTATTCGCGTTAGAGAGCAGCGCTTTTAAACCGGTTTCTGCTTCAAACTTCGAAATAGCATAGTCCTCAGTTGGGTTAGGTTTATCAGTCACAGTAAAGGGCTTAGTGTTGCTGATGCCATTTACACCGATTGAGCTGATAAATATGAATCTTTTGACGTTGCTGGCAATAGCCTGTCGGGCTAAAGCTAACGTGGCCTCTACATTAACAGCACGAAAACGCTCAAGAGATTCTTTGTGGTTGTCACTCACGCTATGTACTCGCGCTGCACAGTGAATCACCACATCAATGCCTTTTAGCGCCAAAGACCAATCAGGGGTATTTTCAATAGATTCTATCTGAAACAACGTCACGCCAGGTGCAAAATTATTTTCATTATTCCGCGATACTACGGTTAGATTGGATGAACCTGCAGCCAGCAGTTGCTCAACCAGCTTGCTACCAATAAAACCACTGGCACCGGTAATTAAGATATTATTCATTCAAACAGTTCTGCTTAAAAGTTTTTGGTACATGGAAAGATAATCCGTTGAAATTTTAACGATATTAAAGCGCTTCTCGGCCAACACTCGACCTTGCGTGCCAAAGTTATGTCTTAAGTTGGCATTCCTGGCAAGCTGCAACATCGCCTCTGCCAAGGCATCAACATGACCTGGTGGCACCAGCAAACCGGTTTTCCCAGGTATAATAACATGACGACATCCCGGGACATCTGTGGTAATAACAGCTCTGCCGCATGCTGCCGCTTCCATCAGTACTTTGGGTAAGCCTTCTCGGTATGACGGTAAGACCACAATATTACTATTTGATAAAACATCGGCCATATCAGATCGGAACCCGTGGAATATAACATTTTTCTCTATGGCTAGTTTATCAATTTCATGTTGTGTTACTGATGCAGGGTTAACAAAGTCAGGAGTACCGACAACCCAAAACGAGACAGAGTCACCACATTGCGGCTTAAGCATTTTAGCCGCAGCCACAAACTCAAAAAAACCTTTGTCTTTCAGAAGCCGAGCGGCGAATGTTATTACTACTGGATTTTCGGGCTCTGGCTTATGGCTGAAATTGGTTAAATCAACCCCGGCGCCATTAACAACCTGTGCCTGCTCAGGTTTAACAATATTGCCTTGTAAAAAAACAGCCCTGTCAGATTCATTTTCAAATGTTATAAAAATATTCTTATGCCGAAATACAGCCTTATAAAGCTTCACCACTATACTACGCAATATTTTGATTTTCTTACTTTCGTTGATAAATACAAAACCTAAACCAGTTATGCCCACAACAACCGCGGGTACTTTTGCCAACCTTGCAGCTATTCCGCCATAAATAACCGGCTTGATAGTCATTAAGTGCACAATGTCCGGCTTTAGGCTTTTAATCAGCCTAAAAATACGTATAGCGACAACTATCTCAGTTAATGGATTTGTTCCGCTACGATTAATAGGGATCTCATGACAGGTAAACCCTTCTGCCAGCATAACGTCTGTTTTTTGAGTAACAGTAGTAGCAATATGAACATCGTAACCATCGAGCTTTGCAGCCCTTGCCAAAGGTAGCCAGTGAGATATAAAAAACCAATCGACGTTGACAATATAGAGAAGGCGCTTTTTTGGCGTGGTCATAGAGCATTCCAAACATGCCGCACAAAAAAGCAAGAAAAATAATAGCTTAATCCAATATAGATAAGCAAATATTGCAATTGAAAATTATCAAGTATCGGGCCACACATATTAGTAAGAACCCGACCATATTGCAGTAAATCGCTTGATCATCTTGCTGACATCAAATTCTTGCGTTACCCAAAACCTTGAATCATGTCCTAGTTTTAACCATGACGCTTTATCTGTAGAGCGTTTAAACATTGTTTCCATTGCTGCACACAGCTGCTGAATATTTTCTGGCTGCGTGACTATGCCAAACTCGCCTACTATGACAGCGGCATCACCAACATCGGTAACAATAACCGGCGTTTCACACGCCATCGCTTCAACAACAACGTTAGGAAAGGCCTCTCCATAAGAGCTGGACATAACATGCAAATCAATTCCACTCATAACTTTTGGAATATCGTCAGACTCACCGTAAAATATTACCTTGCGCTCTATTCCGAGGCTGGTAGCCAGATTTAGCAGCGTAGTATTATCTCTAGTCATATCTTTGCCAACAAGTAACAAGTATACGTTGTCTTTATCTACAGCAAAGTTTGAGAAGGCTTTAAGCAAACTGGTATGGTCCTTCTGCGGGTGCCACCTGGCAACGTTACCAACAATAAAATCATGGTCTAGTTTCCCCAACTCACCTCTTAGGCTATGCCTCTTATCCAAACTAAAACTAAGCTTTTCAAAGTTATAACCATTTGCTACAAACTCAAAAGCGCTCGCTTTGTAGCCTTTCTCAATATGAATAAGTTTGGCATTTTCAGAGCAGCAGATAATCTTGCGCGGCACAAACAAAGACAAAAAGGCGCAAACTTTTACAATCAGTCGAATGGCAAGCGGAGTTACCGCTTTTTCGAATGATGAATGACGTATCGACCAAAAAACATTTCTCTTTGCAAACAACATAGCATAAATAGAAAGCATTAAATCGGCGTGATACATCCAGGATTGCAAAGCCATAGGCTTAACCTCACGCTCTACACGCCTTAGAACCATTAGGCCCTTTATAAAACTGCCGATACCTTTAATGTCAAGACAATAAACCTCAACACCTATGTCTTCTAATTTACTGAAATATTTACCACCAGACTTCATTGAAACAACGATATGCCGTAACTCTTTATCGTTGTCGATTAGTCTGAAAAGAGCGCCCTCTGCACCCCCGTTTCCAAGACCAGTTATTACATGAACAACAGTTTTCATAATTCCCTAATTCCGTAACCCATAAGAGGCAATTGAGATTTAATAAGCCACAGCAAAACCGTATAAAACATCAACGACATATAAAAAGCTACTTTTCGCCAGCGCGTCAGCGAAATTGAAGCAAGAAATAGCAAGACAATAGTACTTTCAAATATTCGGCCCGATACCGGCAGCAAAAAGTAACAGGATACGTAAAACATAAGGGTACCTATTACAAAGCTGTTATTTCGCAAAAAACTCTTGCCCTGCATCAGGAAAATAAGCAGAACAAAAACCCAGAAAATAAACCCCAGCCCTGACACATCATACTGAACATATGACTCGCTCTCGGCCTGCCTGGCTCCAAGAATAGCCGCCAGCGAAAAAACCGTGCCTCCCACAGCCACACCCAACATCGAAAAACTAACAATTTTCAAATCGGGGGCAAATCGCAAGGTACTCAGCACGTTAGATACTATCAATATAAACAGCACGAAAAAAAAGCTTGAGTGAACAAATGGCGCTATCCCAAAAAGGAACATTTTCAGCAGTGGTCGCTGGCAAAACCAGGCGTAGAGAAAAATAGATATCGCTACGCCTTGCCGCAGGTGGATAATATGGTTTTTAATAACCTGCGGCATTAGCAAAACCAGGATCAGAAAAAAGAAGTACTTTTTATTAAATCGCAGTACCAAATAGGCCACCGTAAAAGCGGGCAAGCCAATCAGTATTCTTACTGTCGTTTCAGGACTAAAAACCGAACTTAAAATAATATTTAAACCAAGCCAGACCGGTTCATTCATCAATGCAGTCAATAACCCATCGGCAGCATGCCTTGCAGCAACAACAATAGAGAATTCGGCAAATGTCAGATAGTTCTCTCTGTCCATGAAGATATCCATGGGAAAAGATGCAAGTATGCCGGCATAAAGCAATGCCAAAATTAAGCAGTATAATTTATATCTTGCTGATGCAGCAGGCAGTGTATCGCCCCAGAATACAAGCGTGTTTTTATTGAGCACCTTCATCAGACATCACCCACAGCAAACACTGCAGCCGCACTGATACAAACATCAAAAAAGTATAAAGACAAAAATGCTGAGGTATGCTCAGAAAACATAAAATGAGGTGCCAGGTTGTATTCTGCCGGGTTCATTTAGTTACTCTCGCTGGCCACTAAGAAACGATTGCCACGCTGCGAGAATGTTCTGGCGCGAGAAGGGTTCTGCGGTTTGTTTGACAGCATCATGATCCCATTCTGTTAAGGCTGCAGATTTCATAGCGTCAGCAATCGAATCGACCGTTCTATCTTCAACAAGATAACCATTAACGCCATTCACAACAATTTCGTCTGGGCCTGAAGGACAATTAACAGACACCACTGGTGTACCAAGTGTAATAGATTCAACCAGTACATTTGGGAAACCCTCATATAACGAGGTAAGCAAGGTGAATTTCGCTGAGCTGAAGTAGTGCACAGTATCGGCCTGAAACCCTACGAAGTTAACTTTATCAGCCAAAGACAAATCTTGTACCAGTTGCTTTAAATCCTTCTCTAAACTACCCTGACCAGCAATTATCAGACGGTAATCCGGATACTCTGTTGCAAATACAGCAAACGCTGTAATTGCCAGGTCAAAAGACTTTTGTGGCTCTAATCGACCAATGCAGAGAATATCAGTAGAGGTATTTCTGCGGCCAATTCCGTTACCTTGTGCCTGCTTTTCTACTATCTCATTTACCGGATTGTATATAACGCTTGTACGAGAACTAGCCAAGCCAAGCGTATTAAGTAAATCTTTCCGCATCCCCTCACACTGATTGATAACATGGTCTACCTTGCAGTAAAGACGCTGCACCAGTGCGCGCAATGCTCTTTTTTTAGCTGAAGGTGACTTTGTATTCAGGCTGGCAGAAACCGTATTAATATTTCTGGCGATCAACTGAAACTTAAAACCCAGAAATGGCCTTATTAATACCAAAATAATGGCTAACTCATAGTTGAAAACCACTACCCGCTCAGGCTTGGTTTTTCTCAAATGCTTTATTAGCGGTAAAAAAGAGTACCGCGCATTACTTACATTTAATGAAGTTAACTTAACATTTGAAGACAACCTGTCCTGATAGACTGCCCGACGTAAATTGAGCACCAACAACTCAATGTCTAAGCCAAGGTCGGCAAGACCGCTTGCTACTGTAGTGCAAACGCCCTCAGCCCCCCCACCGCCAAGTGTACTGATTACAAATACTATTTTGTTTGAACTACCCATTTAAATATTTGTTCCTATTCGCCCAAGCTGACAACAAATATACGCGATATATCAACTTTCCAGACAAATCGGCATATTTATGTTTGCTTTGCATAATAGTTTTTAAACGAGCAATAACTTTCGCTAACCCAGGCTCATGCCAGAGCTTGCAATCATTCATCTCCGAAACAATGTCATCCCAATTCCGCACTACTATAGCGCTGGAATCATAAGTCCACCCCATTTTCCCTATAGCGTCAGAATCGAGCCCGATCCGATCCTTTAGAATTTTACGTAGGATTAATTTATTATTAAGTTCATTTCGGTCAAACAGATAATTTTCTGGCATTTTAGCAAAATAACTGGCTATCTTGGGGTCTGCAAATGGCAAGATCAATTTTGAATCTATAACATCCACAAAGTTATGTAACTTCCTAATCATTCTTTCTGTAATTGTTCTTGTTGAATATATATCCGACTTAAAGTCAAAAATATCCCAGTGTTTTCTCAACTCCGACTCTCTGGACCAGTACGGATAAACAGAAATGGAAGCTGGATAAATTTCTAAACTATCCCGCAAAGATAAGCCTGATTTTCCAAACCATTCTGCTGGCGTTCGTAGTAATGAAGTAATCTTACTGCTTGAGGAAATATGATTACGCATAAAGCTAGCTTTAGATGTTAATTTGGAATAAGGAAGACTCGATCTTTGCCTTTTGTTAGGAGGTGACATCATATGGCTATCATTACCATCTCCAAAAATAAGATTTGAATTAATTAATTCCGGCTCCTGAAAAGCATATAGAGGATAAGCAAGTGTGACGTTGTCGACACAAGGAAACGGCGCGTTAATAAAATAGTCATCTATCGCTTGATGATGTTGCGCATTAAGCAGATCGATTTCATGTAGTACTCGATGTTCGAAACCTAATTCCCCGGCAATTCTGGCGCTAATTTCACTTTCATCTGATGCACCTTTTGATTTATGGGTGATCAAAGTTACTTTTTTCTGCCATCCTGCTTCTGCGAGGGCAAGTGCAATGGCATTACTGTCTTTGCCGGCACTGTGGAACAGAAAACTCGGTTTAGAATCATCAATGCGAGAAATAGTTGCTTCGGCCAACATTTTAAGAATTAAATCTTCATCGGGTTCCATTTCGTTTGCCGATAATCGATTGGCATTCATAAACGGGAATTCGTGGCTAAAAATAACCTGCACCTTACCGTTTTGCGTATTAACTTGTGCTTTATCACCAATACTAACAATATAAATATCTTGATAAGCTGTTTTTGGCGGTGGCACCACTCCACTTTGTAATAAAAATGACAGCCCCTCTTCCGACACTTTTAATGGCTTTGGTACTCGCGCATCGTTTAGCAAGGCTGTTATTGATTTAGAAAAAAACAAAGTCGATTTATCTTGCGGCCAATAAAGATAGAGCGGAAACTCACCAGCCAAATCCGACTCAAGAGCAAACTGTGGTTGGTTTGGCATATATTGATTAACCATATTTATTATCCTGTGCAGTTATGTTCTGCCAAATCTTAAAGTATTGTTGGACTACTTTCTTATATCCACGGACTTCTGCCGCGAATTTTCGAGATTCATAGCCAATATCAGTTATTTTGAACTTGTTATCGAGCTAAGCCTGAGTAATTTCCAATCCCTGAATGCAATGCAGTCAACCCCAAAGGGTTTTTCTTGACTGGAAAAATTTAATTAGCATACTTTCTATAAAAATAACTGTAATACAGCGCCATAGAGACTCTAGCACCAACGATTGTAAGGCAGCTGCCAATAATTCCTAACGCCGGAACAATAACTAATGCAATAAAAAAGAACAGCACCGAGACATAGAGTGCTCCATTTCGCACAATCCGATCTTGTCCAAGCAACATCAACGAATTAGTTCCAAAAGCACTAATTGCAAACAAAGCAACTATACCTGGTGCCAAATAGCGAATATAAGTTGCCACTATCAGGTTATCTGCTGAAAAAAGAAGCATTGCAACAATTTCAGATGACAGCATACATAGCAGCGTCAGCACTAATCCGCTGCACAGCATTAGTTTGTTAAATCTAGGTATGGCTGCTGTTTTACGTGCAAGATAGGGCAAAAATGTTGCCGATAAAATATTGCCTAGTACAGAGAACACTTCTATTACCCGGGTAGCCGCCACGTAGATACCCACTACTGCGGGATTAGTAAACAAACCAAGCATAAAAATTGAAGAGTTATTATAAAGTGACGGTGCTAACTGAGAAATAAACGCATCTGAACCTGTGCGTAATGTAGCGCAGATTTCTGATGATTTTGGTCTGCTATAAGTGATATTAAAACGTTTAAATATCAGTCGAAGCGCGATAAGCAAAGCAATAAACGAGCAGCTAAAATTAATTAGAGGCACCAAAACATACTGTTGCTCATTTTTTACAAAAAATAAAATTCCGCAGACGGCAACGATCTTACTTACCACATTAACCATGGCCATATATTTCATTTCGGCCATTCCCTGAAAAAACCAAACCGGAAACAAGGCTTGGCTGACAATAAACATGAACGAAAAAGTGTACAGCCAGAATTCAAGGTTAAAACGTTCAACAGAAATAGTAAGAACGCTAAGTATAAATAAGGCGAGTATCGCGAACGAAACACTAATAGTTAAGACAACACTGACAATTTGCGACAGCCGATGATGGTCGTCTCTTGCCCGGGCCAGCTCTCTTACTGCAGTGACATTAAAACCGTATTGAATAAAGGCACTTGAATAGGTCGCTAATGATAAAGCAAACGCCAACATACCGTACTTTTCGAGTCCTAAAACCCGCACCAGATAAGGTAGAGTTATAAGCGGAAGAAGCATCTCAAGGCCACGTAAAGATGAAAGTGACATAAAGTTTGACAACAAACGCCTGCTCTCTGAACCAGACATAAGCTTACGCCAGTTCATCTTCACGCTGATATCTTATCCAGTTTTGCAAAACTTTCAGCGTTACGTAAAAACCACTGCACCGTTTTTCTTAAACCACTTTCAAAGGTTTCTGCTGGCTTCCAACCCAATTCACGCTCGATTTTGCTGGCGTCTATGGCGTAGCGCAGGTCGTGGCCAGGCCGGTCGGTAACGTAAGTGATTAGGTCTTTATAATGCAGCACGCAAGCAGGTTTTTCTGGAGCCAGCTCTTCCAGTAAAGCACATAAGGTATGCACCACTTCAATATTCTGCTTTTCATTATGGCCGCCAATATTGTAAGTTTCGCCTACCTTGCCTTCCGTAACCACTTTATACAAGGCTCGGGCGTGGTCTTCTACATACAGCCAGTCGCGAATTTGGTTGCCTTTGCCGTATACCGGCAACGGCTTTCCCGCCAGGGCATTTAAGATCATTAACGGAATTAGCTTTTCCGGAAAATGATAAGGGCCATAATTATTGGAACAATTGGTTACCAGCACCGGCAGGCCATATGTACGGTGCCAGGCGCGCACTAAATGGTCTGAACTGGCCTTGCTGGCTGAATAAGGGCTGCTGGGGGCATAAGGTGTGGTTTCGGTAAATAAGTCGTCGCTGCCGTGTAAGTCACCAAACACTTCATCAGTAGAGATGTGATGAAACCGAAAGGCGGTTTTGCGTGTTGCATCCAGGTTGTTCCAGTATTGGCGGGCGACTTCCAGCAGGGTGTAAGTACCGACTATATTGGTTTCGATAAACGCCGCCGGGCCATCAATGGAACGGTCGACATGGCTTTCAGCTGCCAGGTGCATTACCGCATCGGGCTGGTGCTGTTTGAACACACGCTCAAGTTCACTGCGGTTGCAGATATCGACCTGCTCAAAACGGTAGCGTGTATCTTCCGCGACGTTGGCAACTGAATGCAGATTACCCGCATAGGTTAGCTTGTCGACGTTAATAACACTTGCCGCGGTGTTGCTGATAATATGCCGCACTACTGCAGAACCGATAAAGCCGGCCCCACCTGTAATAAGTATTTTCATGCTTCTTTACTTAACACTAAACGGATCAACACAATACCCACACCCAGAATGCCGGTTAATAAAGCGGCCCCAATTACCATAATCGCCCGGGCTGGTTTGAGCTTTAATTCTGGTACCACTGCCGGGTCGATCGTCTCAAACACGTACTCAGGTTTGACATTGGTCAGCATCAGGGTTTTGGTTTGCTCTTCAATTAATTGATAAAGCACTGAGCGAATTTCACTGATTTTGGTTTGTTCAATTTGCTGCTCCAGATAAGCAATGCTCAGCTCGGCTTCATGAATATCGGCCTGGCGCATTTCATCATTGATATCGGCCACCAGTGCCGTTACCCAAGCGCGGGCGATAACCGGCGATACATGATCAAATGAAATTTTAATGACCCCCCGCTCTTTTTCGTCACTAACAGTAAGGTTGTCTAGAAACGTTTCGTGAGATTCCAATAAGCTGGGCTTTGGTTGCCGTGGGTGCTTAACATTGCGCAGCCACTGATCTGTTTTTTCGTCATATATGTCGTCATCCAGTATTAACTGACCAGTATCCGGGTCCCAGGATTTTGCTGCCATTAATGGCACTAAAACATGATGTTTCTCGGCAAAGTTAAAGAAAAACTCCCGCGACCTCAGTTTCTCCAGCGCAATAGAGGTTTTATTGCTTTCTTTACCACCCAGGTTAATACCAGCTAATGAAGCAATACCACCAAACTGGCCTGCCAGACTGGACAAATTACCTCCTGCACCCTCTGTTACCGGGGTAACCAATGCTTCTGAGCGGTAGATATTGGGTAATGTAAGGCTATAAAATGCCATGATAACCGCTACCAGAAACGACACCCCTGCTAACCAGAACTTAGCCCGCCATACTGCCTGAAATAACTCGGATAAACCGATTTCGTCAGTGTTGCCAGCTGTGTTTGGTGCGGCCTTTACTATGTCAGTCGTCATTGTTATTCCCAAAATTAGAAGCTGTTGAGCGCCGCTAAGGCGATGGCAGACTGATAGAAAATTTGGGTAATCTGGCCCCATAGCGTCAGGTTGTCTTTATATTCAGTATCCAGCGGCACGACTATCGTATCGCCTGGCAATAAATCGGCTTTATTACGGCTGAACCAGCCACCTGAACCAGGTAACGCCACCGAACCATCGGCTCTTACAATATATACCCGCTCGTCATCCGCACGTTTACGAAAGCCACCGGCCAGGGTCAGGTAATCACTTACTGCTAACGCACCATCAAACCGGTGACTGCCTGCATACTGAACTTCGCCTACTATGGTTATTGCCCGGTTGTAACGGGGTACATGCAGGGTGTCTTTATCTTCTACCACCATGTCAAATAATGGGTTTTGGGCAACAATTTGTTCCAGGTTTATTACCAGGCGCCCAACCGGTTCAATTTTACCCAGTTCTCTGAGTAATAATAATGAATCTTGCGGGGTTGCCTGCGCGCGCTCTGTCGATAAAGCCCGGGTAGCAACGTCAGATTTTAACTGCTCCAGCAGCTTTTCCATTTGCTCGGCTTCTTTCTTCTGAATTTGCTCGCGGGTAAATATTGCACCAAAAGCAAAAGCATTTTCAGTTAAGCCACCAGCACGCTGAATAACATCAGATAACCGTTCGCCCTGCCGCACTTTATAGGTACCCGGAAAGCGAACCTCACCGGCTAAAGTCACTTCACGATTGGTTTTCCACTCCGGGGTGGCAAAAATATTTAAACGATCGCGGCTTTGTAACGCCACATCCTCGGCATTACCGGCATAAACCGCCGCTAAATCGATGGCTTTATGGTTAATCGTCACACCATTTAACTGGGTGTTGGTGTCGGACGTGCGGCTTAGTTCGGCACGGTTAAAATAAGCAGAATCGTTCAGACCACCAGCGGCTGCTACTAAATCAGTAACCCGACTGTTAACAGCTAACGGATAATCTCCGGGTACCTTAACGTCTCCACCGACAGTAACAATTTTTAAATTGTCGTTAGCTCTGGCTTGCTGCTTCAGCTTTTGCATAATTGGATACAGCAATTCCTGCCTGTTTAAATGGACAGTTAACTGCAAAGCGTCATTTTCGGTGTAAAGTCGCTCAAGGATGTCTGCTAAGGTTTTCTGAAGTAACTCCTGTTGCTCCTGCTCTGTCATAAATAGCAGGGGCTCCTGGTCTTGCTGTTGAGCTGGCATTTCTTCTGTCTTTGGTTCCTGCATAACAACAAAAGCGGCACTGGCTAAATCCCCCATAAGCCAGCGTTGCTCAGGTGGTAATTCGATCTTTTCCAGAATGGTATCGCGTATATGCTGGTTCAATTTTTCACGCTGATACACTTGGTCTGCATGGTGAAAAACCACAATGTTATCGCGCGGGTTTAACAGAATATTATGCAAGCCTGCGGGGTTATCCAGAGCTTCTGCCAGGTTAAACTGGATAACTTCAATGTCGCCGGCACTGTTAACCTGACGGACAATAATGGCGTAATGCAAGTCGGCACTCAGCAGTAAATCTGACCAGAGTGAACGGATAATATCAGTAACTTTATAGCCGTCGCGCCAGGCATAAAAACCAGGCCGTGATACTGCGCCGGCCAATACCAACTGGTTTTCAACCCGCTCAGAGCTGGCTGCAACCCGCAGCACGTCACCCGCTTTTACAGCAATAGCATTGTCGGTAGATGTGGTCAGATCAACATTTCTGAAGTCGCGCAGGCGTTGGTCATTATAACGCTCCAGCACTGCCGCATTAATATAGCCATTGGCTTTGGCTCCACCCGCCATAGCCAGAAGACTACTTAAGGTATCAGTTGGTTTTACTTCATAAATTGCCGGCCGTTTTACTTCGCCACGCACTTCCGCCAGCGCTTTTACCGGCGCAACAAATAGCACATCACCATGTTTAAGATTAATGTCGTTACGGCTATCGCCGCGTAGCAATAATTCGTATAAATCAAAACGGGCGACTGTTTCACCAGCGCGCTTTACTTCAATCTCGCGCAGACTGCCAATATCTGATACCCCACCGGCGACAAATAATGCCTGAGTAACGGTAGTTAATGCCGATACGGCATAAACACCAGGATATTTGGCCTCACCAGCGACAAAGATATTGATAGTTCTCAGTTGCCCCATACTAACGGCAGCATTTAAGCCAATATTGGCGCTGCGGATCCGTTCGACAATAAGCTCGCTGGCTTTATTAAAGCGCAGGCCGGCGACATTAAGCGGGCCAATATCGGGCAGCATAATGTTGCCGTCGCGGGCAACGTCCAGGGTGTAACTGTCGCTTTGCTTACCGAACAACTGAAGTAACAACTGATCGCCAGCGCCTAATACGTAACCATCAGGAACAGGTTGATTACCGACCGGCGCAAAGGTACTAATTTCAGCATCAAATAATTTCAGACCGAAGCGCTCAGCTTCTTTGCTCTCTTCTTTGCGTAGAGGCTGCTGTTCGAGCATTCTGTCACGTTGCTGCAATCTTTCAACTTCTTGCGGTTGTTCAGTGGTGTTGGTTCCTGTGTTAGCAGCAGGCAGCTGATACCCATATTGGCGGGCTAACCGCTGTTGCTCAGCAGGTGACAGCTTTTTAAATTGCTCCAGCATGGCGGGTGACGGGGCTGTCGGCGATGCAGCTTCAACACCAATAGCAAAAAACAAGAAAGTGATAGCTAGGATAAATTGCGTTAATTTCTGCACCCGTGAACTCCAATTGTGGCTGAAGGTTATAAGCAACCAGCAGTCTTTGTTAGTTGTTGTTACACCAATAATAATAATGCGCGAAAAATACTGGCGGCAACTGTGTCTAGTAATTTCAACCCTATAAAGCGGGTGGATTCTAGCAGAAAGCTTGAATAAATGTCAGCAGCATGAAGCTTTTCTTTGCGATTCGCAGTGCTCCTTTGCCAATGTTGGAGCAGCAACGAAGTTTAACAACGTTATCTGTGGAGCAACGAATTATTCACTCAGACCCCTTTTACTGAATAATTTATTCACTCAGACCCATTTTCTCGATACACCTTGCCAAACTATGTTGCCACGCTGGCAGACTGAGACCAAATTGTTGTTGCAGCCTGGCACTGCTCAATGCACTGTACGCAGGTCGTTGTGCCCGGGTTGGCCATTGCTGGCTGGAAACCGCGGCAATAGTAACGTGCCGGCCGCTAAGCCGCAGTATTTCCAGAGCAAACTGGTACCAGCTGGCTTGACCGCTGCCGGCACAGTGCATTAACTGTGTACTGGCAAAACGCTTGGCAAAATTATCTGCAGTAACTAATTTCAGACAACAGGCGGCAAGCTCCCGAGCATAGGTAGGACTACCGGTTTGATCATTAACAACCCGTAACGCTTCACCCTGCTGAATTTTATTCCAGATACTGCGGGCAAAGTTGTGGCCAAACTCACTGTATAACCAACTGGTTCGGATAATTAAACCTGCCGGGGCAATATCCAGCATCGCCTGTTCGCCGGCCAGTTTACTTTTACCATACTGATTTAGCGGTGCCGGTCTGTCTGTCTCAGTATAAGGCCGCTGGTTCAAGCCGTTAAAAACGTAGTCTGTACTGAAGTGAAGTAATGCCGCACCACTGGCTTTGGCGTATTGGCTAAGTTCTGCTGTTAATTGCTGATTCAGCCGCCACGCCAATGCGATGTGCTGCTCGGCATTATCTACGGCAGTATAAGCACAAGCGTTAATGATGATAGCCGGAGAATGTTTTTGCAGGCAGCTTTTCAGCGCAGTTCTGTCAGTCAGATCCAGCGCCTGACGTGGTATGAAATCAAATAAACTACGAATAGTTGCTGGCAACAGGCCAACTTCTGCCAGTAATGCCTGGCCCAATTGGCCTGATGCCCCCAGAATCAGGATCCGGCTAGTCATACTGACTATCAGTAAAGTTAAAATGAACGGGGACATCGTTCAGCAACGGTTGCTGCTGGTCTTTTGCAGATAGTCGAAGCTGCTCAACTGGCAATAGCCAGTCGATTGCCAACGTTGGATCGGCATAATGTAGGCCGCAGTCGTCTGCCGGACTGTAATAGTTATCCACTTTATATTGCAGCAATGCCTGAGGGGTCAGGGTCAGATAACCATGAGCAAAGCCCCGTGGAATAAATAACTGCTGCGGTTTGTTGGCAGATAGTTCTGTAGCCAGATGTTGACCAAAAGTCGGGCTGCCATGGCGAATGTCGACAATAATATCCAACACAGTACCCTGCACGACCCTTAGCAACTTACTTTGTGCATAAGGTGGCTTTTGGTAATGCAGGCCCCGCAACACGCCAAATTGCGAGAACGCCTCGTTGTCCTGAGTAAAACGCACGCTGTGGCCAACTGCATCATCCAGCAGCTGCTGCCGGTAAGTTTCTGCAAAATAACCACGCGCATCGCGATGGTGTTTTTGTTCCAGCAATAGAGCACCTGTTAACGCTAGTTTGCTAATCTTCATTGGCGGTAAATTCTTGTTTCCGGCTAATTTGCTAATCGCAAGAGATACTGATTTCATATTACCAAACTAAAAAGGGTCAGAGTGATTTTAAAAATGACTCTGACCCTTTTTATTGCTTTGAGGGTAAATTCCACTATATTTAATACAATTTAAATTAACATTTAATTAATATGACTCGCAGGAAGCGATATCTTATAGCAAATATGCCGTACCACGTGGTGCAGCGCGGCCACAACCGAAGCAATTGCTTTTATGATGACACGGATAAGGCATGCTATTTATCAATATTGGAACGTTACCTGACTGTGTATCAGGTACAGCTTCACGCCTTTGTTCTGATGAGTAATCATGTTCATCTGCTACTGACCGCTGGCAAAGAAGGTGTCATTTCGCATTTAATGCAGAATCTTGGCCGTGATTATGTTCACTATTTTAATAAACGTTATCATAGAGTTGGCACGTTGTGGGATGGGCGCTTTAAAGACAGCCTGGTTGAAACGGATCAGTATTTCCTCGCCTGTCAGCGTTATATCGAGCTAAACCCGGTTCGGGCAATGTTGGTACCCCACCCTGCTGATTATCATTGGTCCAGTTATCACGCCAATGCCAGAGGCATACCCATTAAAGTTATCAGCCCGCATCATGTTTACCTGAATTTGGCTGATACACCTGCAGAGCGTTTAGAAAACTACCAGGCACTATTTGAGCAGCGCTTTCCAGAACGTGACTTAAAACAAATCCGGGATGCTATTAAGCATAACTACCCAGTGGCGACCGAAAGTTTTGTGCAACACATAACTAACAAGTACAACATTAGCTTTGGGCGGCGCAACAAAGGCAGACCAGAAAAAGGGTCAGAGTGAATAAATTATTCACTCTGACCCTTTTTATTTGTTAATTAGAGCCTTAGGTCTGCTTCACCAGTTGGTAGCAGGTATTTCAGGTCGTAGATGATATGCTCGGGCTTGGCCAGGGCTTTGATGCCGCTGGCGCCCATGTCGCGGAATTGCTTGTGTGCTACCGCTAAAATAATAGCGTCATAGCTGCCGCTGGCCGGCTTGGTAATGGGGGTGATCCCGTATTCGTGCCCGGCTTCTTTGCCGTCAACCCAGGGGTCGTACACATCGGCGGTAACGCCGTATTCTTTCAATTCGTTAACGATATCGATGACTTTGGTATTGCGGATATCGGGGCAGTTTTCTTTAAAGGTCAGGCCCATCAGCAGCACTTTAGCACCGGCAACATGGATCCGTTTTTTAACCATGGCTTTAACCAGTTCGCTAACCACGTAGCGGCCCATGCTGTCGTTAATGCGCCGGCCGGCCAGAATCACTTCCGGATGGTAACCAATTGATTGCGCTTTATGCGTTAAATAGTATGGGTCGACGCCGATACAATGGCCACCAACTAAACCTGGCCGGAATGGCAGGAAGTTCCACTTGGTGCCTGCCGCCAGTAATACTTCTTCGGTATCAATGCCCAGTTTATTAAAAATAACCGCCAGCTCGTTAATAAGCGCGATATTTAAGTCGCGCTGGGTGTTTTCGATTACTTTTGCTGCCTCGGCTACCCGAATGCTGCTGGCCTGATAGGTGCCGGCCGTAATAATGCTGGCATAAAGGGCATCAACGGTGGCAGCGATGGCCGGGGTTGACCCGGATGTGACTTTTTTAATGGTGGTGACCCGGTGCTCTTTATCGCCCGGGTTAATTCGCTCGGGGCTGTAGCCGGCATAAAAATCGATGTTGTATTTAAGGCCGCTTACCCGCTCAATTACCGGTATGCAGTCTTCTTCGGTAGCACCAGGATAGACGGTTGATTCGTAAATAACGATATCACCCTGGCTAATCACTTTGCCCAGGGTTTCGGATGCTTTAATTAACGGCGTTAAATCGGGCCGACGATGCTCGTCTATCGGTGTAGGCACAGTAACGATATAAATATTAGCACTTTTTAAGTCATCTAACTGATGGCTGAAGTGCAGTTTAGCGGCGCTGGCCAACTCTTCGCTGCTGACTTCCAAAGTGTGGTCTGTGCCATTTTTCAGTTCAGTTACCCGGGCCTGATTAATATCAAAGCCTAATGTCTGATAATGCTTACCAAATTCCACGGCCAGTGGCAGGCCAACATAGCCCAGGCCAATAATGGCCAGTTTTGCATCTGTTAAAGCTGTCATATCTTTCCTTTTGCCATTATTTCGCTGGCTGGGCAATATACCAGGGCATCGCTACCGCAATACCTTCGTTAATAGTGTGGCTGGGCAAATAGCCCAGCATAAGCCGTGCTTTGCTAACGTCTGCCTGGGAATGGCGCACATCACCGGGCCTGAAGTCAGCATATTCCGGCGTATGCGAGTAAGCAATACCATTACCCGCCAGTGCGCTTTGAATAGCACAGTACAACTGGTTAAGCGTGGTTCTGTCGCCCACTGCCACATTAAATACTTCACTTTGTTCTATATCGGCTAATGCTGCGCGCAGATTTGCCTGGACCGCATTGTCAACAAAACAGAAATCACGACTGGTTTCGCCATCACCGTTTATTACCACTTTGTCGCCGGCGATCATCGCGGCAGTCCATTTCGGGATCACCGCGGCATAGGCGCCGTTAGGGTCTTGCCGTGGGCCAAATACGTTAAAATAGCGCAGGCCAATACTGTGAAAGCCATAACTGCGGCTGAATACGTCAGCATATAGCTCGTTAACATACTTAGTAATGGCATAGGGCGATAACGGCTTGCCTATATTGGCCTCTACTTTGGGTAGCGCCGGATGGTCACCATAGGTTGAGCTGGACGCGGCATATACGAAGCGTTTAACCCCGGCGTCGCGGGCAGCTACCAGCATATTGAGAAAACCACTGATATTAACTTCGTTGGTGGTAACCGGGTCGGCCAGTGAACGTGGTACTGACCCCAGCGCAGCCTGATGCAGCACATAATCGCTGCCGGCAACCGCTTGCTTACAGTGTTCAGGGTTACGGATATCACCTTCAATAAAGGTGAAACGTCGCCACTGCTCAGGGCTCACCAAACCTTGCACTTCATCTAAATTACGTTGGTGGCCAGTGGCAAAGTTGTCCAGACCAGTAACCTGTTGGTCCGCAGCCAGTAATGCCTGTAGCAAATTAGAACCGATAAAACCGGCGCAACCGGTAATCAGCCATCGCTTTGGCATATTACCACTGGCTGAACTGCCGATAATCTGACTAAAATCCATTTTTTCTCCATCTCTGTAGCTAAGTGGCCGACATATGACAAAAGAAGATCATAACACGTCCAATAAGTTTAATTAAACACTGGTAGCGCCAACTCCAACAAGCACTAACTTATTGTCTGTTGCTTGATAGCAGTCACAATCCGCTGGCAGGCCTTACCATCACCATAGGGGTTATGGGCAAAGCTCATGCTCTGGTAGTATTCTCTGTCGGTTAACAGCCGGCTTACCTGCTCAACAATTTTCTGCCGATCAGTACCCACCAGTTTAACGGTACCGGCACTGACCGCTTCAGGCCGCTCTGTGGTGTCACGCATTACCAGCACCGGCTTACCCAGTGACGGCGCCTCTTCCTGAATACCGCCGGAGTCGGTCAATACGATGGTGGCGTTACTCATCAGGTACACAAAAGGCAGATAATCTTGTGGCGGAATTAAATGCACGTTTGTGACATCGCTCAGCAAACGATAGACCGGTTCCCGCACATTAGGATTTAAATGCACCGGATAAACAATATCGCAATCAGGAAAGGCTTTGGCCACATCAGCCAGCGCAGCACAAATTTGCTCAAAGCCGTCGCCAAAGCTTTCCCGGCGATGGCCGGTAACCAGAATTAAGCGCCGGCCATGCTGACCATAGGGAAACTGTTTAGCGAATGCGCTGTTAAGCTTATCGTCCTGGCCAATTTTATTCACTACCTGCAACAACGCATCAATAACCGTATTGCCGGTCACTACAATAGCGCTGGCGGCGACATTTTCTGCCAGCAAATTAGCAGCAGAGGTGTCGGTAGGGGCGAAGTGTAACCGGGTAATGGCGCCGGTCAGCTTGCGGTTTGCTTCTTCCGGCCACGGGCTGTAGATATTGCCGGTGCGCAGCCCGGCTTCGACATGACCCACCGCAATTTTTTCGTAGTAACAGGCCAGCGCCGCCGCAAAGGTAGTGCTGGTATCACCATGCACCAGCACAATATCGGGCTGAAAATCGCGCAGTACCGGTTTAATTTTTAATAAAATATTGGTGGTGACATCATATAAATCCTGGCCGGATTTCATAATGGCCAGATCATACTCTGGCTCAATCGCAAACAGGCTTAGTACCTGATCCAGCATTTCCCGGTGCTGACCGGTTACACACACCCGGCTGTCAATCTCACTGTCATCTTTTAACAGGTTAACCAAGGGTGCCATTTTTATGGCTTCGGGGCGGGTTCCGAATACGCTGAGAACTTTTATCATAATAATCCTTTATATCCATTTAAATCACTCTGACCCCTTTTTAAGCTGTTGGTGCAGAAAAAGGGGTCAGAGTGATTTTATTTATTGGAATTCGTCGAGATAGTCCAGCAGCTCGTCGTCCAGCTCTTCTTCCTCGGGCTGCGGCGGATTACCGTCGTATATTTTAAATTCCTGCCGCTGATAATATGACTCTTTGACAAAGGCGTAAGGGTCGAGTGAGTCTTCCAGCATTTGCTCCAGATTCATCAGTTGCTCACGGCTGTCCAGGGCGTCGATAGCAAAGCGGGTAATGGTCAATGGGGTATTTAATAAACCAAGCGGAAAGTATAAACCATCGACAATACCACCGGCAGTTCCGCGTACTGTGGTAGGGCCTCTGGCGGGGATCATCAAGAAAGCACCATCACCTACCCCCCAAACCGCCAACGTTTGATTGAAGTCTTCATCAGCTTCTGCCAGGCCAATTTTTGCCGCCACATCGAACAATCCTAAAATACCCACGGTAGAGTTAACCAGAAAACGGCCGGCACTTATTGCTGCCCGATCGGGTTTACCCTGTAATAAGCCGTTTAGAAAACTGGCAGGTTCATTCAGGTTTTCCACCACATTAATTAAGCCTTTGCGGACAGGCTTGGGCACCACCGTCATATAACCGACGGTAGCAGGCCGTAGCAGGTATTTATCCAGCACGTCGTAGTTGAAGTCCCATAATGGCCGGTTAATACTTTCAAGTGGATCCCGTGGGTCAGCGTAAGCGGGCGCTTCAGTTTCGGCTGCTGCAGCTGCTGCAACATATTCATTATCGTCAGTTGATTGCTCAGCCGAACTGGCTTGCTGCGCTGAGTTTGATTGCGCTATTTGGGCTGTTTGCGAGGTCTGAGGCTGCGGCTTACTGGCACAACCGGCTAACACCAGGGTTAAAGTAAGAAGCACTGCTACACGAAGCTTAAGGGTGATAACTAGCATGTCAGGGTTCCAGAGTCAGCGTGACGCTGATTTTTGCATCGTTAAAAGTAAGGACATCAGATTCAACCTGCAGATCGCCGGCCATTTGCTCAACCGTACCGGCCTGCGACATCCGCGCGACCACCACAACCTGATCAGCCTGGCTCAGGCTCCAGTCTGGCTGCATTGCCATTTTTTCATCCAGCAGCAATTCTACTTCACCACTTGGTAGTGGAATTCGCTGCACTGCCAGTGGTAAATTAGGACCGCCTACGGCCCGTGCGAATAAAAATAAACTGGCGTCGGGGTTTGCTGCAGCCAGCTGTGGCGCCACAGTTAAGCGCACCCGGATTTGCCGGCCAATGCTGTCGTCGCTGTCTACCCCCAGCTCGCTAAGTTTACTCAGTACCAGCGGGTAGCGTGGATCGGCTGGTTCCAGTTGCTCGGCCAGTAAACTCCAAGCTTTAATTGCTTCGTCGGTGTCGCCTTTCTCATGGGCAATTAACGCCATTAGCGACATCGCATCCAGATTGTCAGGCTCAGTTAACAAGATTCGGGCCACCGCGCGCCCCGCTCTGGCCAGATTTTCATCGCCGCCGACCACGATGAGCGCCTGAGAGAAATTAAGCAGTAACGGGATCCGGTTCGGGCTCAGCGCCAGTGATTTTTCAAAAGCGTCAATAGCATCTTCCATCAGGCCCTGCGACATCCAGATCCGGCCAAGCAGCATCCAGGCCACAGCATCGTCGCCTTCTTCGGCCAGCTTGGTTCGTAGTGCCAGGGCAAACAAACGGGTCTCATGCTCTGACAACGGTTCGCCCTGCCCCAGTAACGAGCGTTCACCATAGCTGGCTAATTCAGCCCGGGCTTGCTGCCAGTCAGCTAACTCAGTGTAGTGGCCATTAAAACGGTAAATGACGGCAACGGCGACCAGCACAAATAGTACTAACGCCAGGTGCCAGCCAAACTGCCGCTTTGGCTGACTGTAATTCATTGTTTGTTGCTGGTTAAACTGCTGTTTTAATTCTGCTGCAGCACTGACAAAATCCTGCTCTGCCAGTTCACCACTGTCCCGCGCTAACGCCAACAGTTGCAAACGCTCTTCAAATAATTGCAGTGGCGTCTGGTTATTGGCAGCACTGGCTTTTCGGGGCCAACTGATAATAATGGCGCTTAGGGCCAGCATGATCAGCGCAGCAAACAGCAACGGCCATAACATCATTTTTTACTCCGGTATTGTTCAATCAGTTTATCCAGTTCAGCGTCCAGCGCTGCTGATGGCTGTTCTTCAGAAAGCCCGGATAGCTGTTCAGTTGATTGCTCTGCCGCCTGCTGCCGGCGCCGCTTTAACTGCAACGCGAATAACCCCAGCAGCATTAGCAACGGGGCCAGCCAAAGTAACAAGGTGTAACGGTTCAGTGGTGGCTGATAGTGCACAAAATTACCGTAGCGGTTAATCATGTAATCGAGCACGTCGCTGCGGCTGCTGCCCTGCATAATCATGTCATAGGTTTTCTGGCGCATATCCACCGACACCACCGCGTTGGAATCGGCAATATTCTGGTTCTGGCATTGCGGGCAACGTAGTTCAGCGGTCAGTTGCTGGTATAACTGGCGCTGCGCTTCATTGTCAAAGCGGAGTGCTTCTTCCGTGGCCTGCACTGGCAGGCTTAGCATGAGCAGAGCGAACAAGCCGCTGATAATTTTCATGGTTGGGCTCCGTCCTGCTGGCGCCATTGCTGATACAGCGGCGCCAGTTTACTGCGCCATACCTGCGGATTAATATCACCAATATGGTGAGCCCGCACTATGCCAGTGCTGTCAATAATAAAGGTTTCCGGCGCACCGCTCACCCCTAAATCCAGTGCCAGACTGCGATCAAAGTCCAGAATGTTAAACTGATAGGGATTACCACGTTGTTGCAATTTGTTACTGACATCGGCCTGTAACTCAGCTAAATCGAAGCGCTCGCCCAATACCGGATCAGTAGGCAGTACATAGTACAAACCAATAATTTTAACGCCCTGCTGCCGCAGCTCTGTCATATAACTCAGCTCAGCATTACAGGTTGGACACCAGGTCCCCCAGACATTCAGCAAAAAAGTTTCGCCGTGCAACTGCTGCGGCTGCCAGCGCTTTGCCGGGTTCATTAAATCAGGCAAATCAAAGGCCGGCAGCGGTTTGTCGGTGGTGACCGACTCCCGCTCCATCGGGTTCGAAAACAGGCCGCTGAGTAAAAACAGCGCCAGCGCCAGAAACAACGCCAGTGGCATATAAAACATCAGCTTACGCATTTGCTGTCTCCGCCGGTTTTGCTGCAGAGGCAGCGGGCCCACTGCGCCGGTAGCGCTTATCGAGCAGGGCTACCAGGGCGCCCAGCGCCATTAGTAACCCACCGAGCCAAATCCAGCGCACAAAGGGCTTAACATACAGCCGCAGCGCCCAGGCATTGTCTGGTAAGGCTTCACCCAGCGATACATATAAGTCGCGGCTTAACCTGGCATGCACTGCGGATTCTGTCATCACCGTGCGCTGAATGGTGTAAAAGCGCTTTTCTGCATGCAGCTGGCTGACAAATTCGCCGTTTTTATCATGAACGGCTATCTCTGCCGCTTCGCCGCCGTAATTTGCCCCTTCTAACGGATACACTTCCAGCAGGGTAAACTGATAACCGGCCAGACTGATGCTGTCATTGACCTGCATCCGGACATCAAGCTCTACGCTGTAGGTTTTGGTCATGGCAACCCCAACCACTAACACCGCAAAACCAATATGAGCAATGGTCATACCGTAGTGGCTGGCATGTAATTTAAAGGCACCTTTGCTGACCGAACCAAACTGGCTCATCCGCTGGTAAAGCTCGTACAGCGCCGACACCCCAACCCAGGCACCTAACAATAAGCCCATCAGGGCTAAATTTGCCTGGACGCTCTGCATTGCCGAAAGCGTGCCCAGTGCCAGTACCAGGCTGGCTATCGCAATTAAACTTAACGGCCCCAACAGCGGCTTAACCGGTTGTTGCTTCCAGCGCACCCATGGGCCCAGCCCCAACAGCAAGGCAAACGGAATGGTCAGGTAGTAAAACATCTGATTGAAAAACGGCTCGCCAATTGAGATGGTGCCCAGCCCCAGTTCTTTGTGAAATAACGGAAACAAAGTGCCTAAGAACACCACCAGCGTGGCGGTGAGTAAAAACACATTATTACCCCACAACATAACTTCGCGGGAAAACAACTGATAGCGGGCCTGGCTGCGCACCGAATTCATCCGGCTGGCATACAGCGCCAGTGAGCTGCCGATAACCAGCAACAGGAATACCAGTAAAAAGATGCCACGATCCGGATCGGCGGCAAAAGAATGCACTGACACTAACACGCCGGATCGCACTAAAAATGCCCCGACCAGACTTAACGAAAACGCGGACAGTGCCAGTAATACCGTCCAGGACTTAAAAGTACCGCGCTTTTCCGTTACCGCCAGGCTATGCAATAAGGCAGTGCCCACTAACCAGGGCAGGAATGAGGCATTTTCTACCGGGTCCCAGAACCACCAGCCGCCCCAGCCCAGCTCATGGTAGGCCCACCAGCTGCCAAACATAATACCCAGGGTTAAAAACAACCAGGCTGCCAGGGTCCAGGGCCGGGCCCAACGTGCCCAGGTGCTGTCAAATTTACCACCAATTAAGGCGGCAATAGCAAACGCAAACGATACGGCGAAACCAACATAGCCCATATACAACAGAGGCGGATGGATGATCATGCCAAAATCCTGCAGCAGCGGATTCAGGTCCATACCCTCTACCGGATAAAATGGCAGACTGCGGGCAAAAGGGTTTGACATAAATAATGAAAACGCAATAAAGCCGATGTTTATCAGCCCCAGCACCCCAAGAATGCGGCCCTGCATCAGCAGCGGCAGTCCTTTGGAAAAAATGGCGACCAGTGCCGTCCAGCCGGCCAGCATTAAAATCCACAGCAGCATCGAGCCTTCGTGCGAGCCAAAGCTGGCGGTGATTTGATAATACCAAGGCAAAATAGAGCTGGAGTTAGTTGCGACATTTATCACGGTAAAGTCGCTGTTTAAAAAAGCATGCACCAGTGCCAGCTTGGCCAGCAAACAGAAAATAAACAGGCCTATGGCCAAAGGCTTAGCTTGCAACAGCGCCCGCTGGTTGCCACTAAAGCTACCGTACAGTGGCACTGCTGCCAGCAAAAAAGACAACGCCAGGGCAAAGGTCAGTGCCAGCTGGCCATATTCAGCTATCATCGCCCCGCCCCTTAATAAGTTGGTTTATCTGCTGGTTTGCTGTAATTACCATTGGAGCTGGGCTCGCTGGCAGGGAAATCAGCCTGTGACGGCGGCACATGTCGGATGCCTTTCATGGCCTCTGCGACTTCTGGTGGCATATATTCTTCATCATGTTTAGCAAGCACTTCACTGGCCTGGATCACGTCGGGTGCCAGTAAGGTGCCCTGGGCAACGATGCCCTGACCTTCCCGGAACAGGTCAGGTAAAATACCGTCGTACTCTACCCAGACCGTTGGCCCGGTATCCACCAGCTGAAACCGCACCTTTAAACTTTGCGCATCACGGCTTACCGTGCCAGGGACCACCATGCCGCCAATTCGCAGGCGCTGGCCTACCACCGGCTTTACCTTGTCTTTACCCAGGCCTTCTACTAACTGGGTCGGGGTGTAAAATAAATCAATATTCTGCTGCAACGCGTACAACATGGAACCAATCGCGCCGGCGATCAGACTGATGATCAGTAATATCGAAAACAAGCGTTTTTTACGTCTTGGTTGCATTAGACTTGTTGCTCCTGATACTGCTTAACTCGTTGTTCGCGGGCAATCGTTGCTTTGAGTTGCTGTTTAAACTGCTTTTGCTGATACACACTAGCGGCAATTAGCCCCACCAGTAACAGATAGGTAATGCCAAAAGATAACCAGACAAAAAAGCCGTAGCCGCCCATGGCCAGAAACTCACCGAAAGACTGAAAATGCATTATTGGCCTCCTACCAGCTTTCTGACCCAGGGCCGGTGCTGTTCGTTCACTAAAATGGCGGTACGTAGCCTTAAACAGGTTAACGCCATTAATAACACGGCAAAAGCCAGGATACTGATTAACAGCGGCCACAGCATACTCGGATCAATCGATGGCCTGGCAAATTTAGTAATACTGGCGCCCTGATGCAGCGTATTCCACCATTCTACTGAAAAATGAATAATAGGTAAGTTAATCACCCCGATTAATGCCAGTAAACTGGACACTTTAGCGCCAACCTGGCGGTCGCTGAAGGCGCCGTTTAACGCAATAACACCTAAGTACAAAAATAACAGAATAAGTTCCGAGGTTAAGCGGGCATCCCATACCCACCAGGCCCCCCACATCGGTTTACCCCAGGCCATACCAGTTATCAGGGCGATAGCGGTATAAGTTGCACCAATAGGCGCAATGGCCAGTACGGCCCAGTGGGCGACTTTAATTTGCCAGATCAGCGCAACAAAAGCGGCGCTGGCCATGGCGGCGTACGCGCCCATTGACATAATGGCCGATGGCACATGAATATGAATTATCCGGTAGCTGTCGCCCTGCTGATAATCGGCCGGGGTAAACGCCAGCCCCCAGATGTTGCCCAGCAGCAGTAGTGCCAGGGCACTCACCATCAGGTAAGGTAACAGTTTGCCGCAGAAATGATAAAGCGTTTCACTTTTAGCGTACGGATCTAACCACTTAAACATATCAACTCACATTAATTCGCAAGGCACTGGTCACAGCCATCGGCACCAGCGCTAACGCCAATAATAACATGGCCAGCAAAATGGCCAACTGTCCCTGATAGCCCAGCCCCATGCTGGCGGCCTCTATCGCACTGCTGGCAAAAATTAAAAGCGGAATATACAGCGGCAATATCAGCAGCGCCAGCAAAATACCACCTTTATCGGCCGCCATGGTAAGCGCCGAGCCCATTACACTTAACAGGCTGAGCAACGGGGTGCCCAGCAACAAAGTCAATGCCATGGCACCAAGGGCTGCCTGCTCCAGCCCGAGCAGTAAGGCAACAACCGGAGACAGCAGTAGCAATGGCAAGCCGGTGCTTAACCAGTTGGCAAAGGTTTTCGCCAGCACAAATGCCAGCAGACTTTGCCGACCAGCGACTAACTGCTCAATAACCCCGTTGCGATAATCGTCTTTAAACAAGCGCTCGGAGGCCAGCAACACGCTGAGTAATGCGGCTATCCAGATTACTCCCGGAGCAATAATACGTAACATATTGGGCTCTGGCCCAACGCCGAGCGGAAACAGGCTGAGCACGATAATAAAAAACAGCAGAGGATTAAGCCAGTCTGCCTTTTGCCGGGCCAGTAAACGCAATTCGCGCTGTAAAAAAATTGAACTTACCATCGGTAGGCCAGCTCTAACTGCACCAAAGAATGAAATTGTAAAGTAAGGCTTTGATGGGTGGTAAGAATAATAGCGCCGCCTTTATTCAGATGATCCAGCATATGCTGTTGCAACAAACCGATTGCACTTTGATCCAGTGCGGTAAAAGGCTCGTCCAGGATCCAGATTGTGGCAGACGTTAACCATAGCCTGGCCAGTGACACCCGGCGCTGCTGCCCGGCAGACAACATCCGGCATGGCACGTCTTCCAGGCCGGCCAAACCCAGGTGCGCCAGCAAGGCCCAGTCATCAGCAGAATTCAGACCTGAGGCCGCGCGCCAGAAATGTAAATTTTCCAGTGCAGTTAATTGCTCATGTACGCCGCTTTGGTGGCCGATATAACACAAGTTGCCACAATAAGCTGGCATGCATTGCGCCAATGGCTTAGCCTGATAATACAGCTGGCCGTCGTCAGGCTGGGCTAAACCCGCTAAAATACGCAACAGCGAACTTTTACCGGCACCATTTTTGCCTTGTATTTGCAGTAACTGACCAGCACTGAGTTGCAAGGATAATCGGGAAAACAATACCCGGTCTTGCCGGATACAGCTTAAATCGTCGCCCTGCAAGATGGGCGAAACGAACCCGGCAGAACTTGCTGAGATAGCTGTGGCTGATGGCTGCGTTATGTTCACTGGCCTCGGTATCGACTGCTGCTAAAATTGCGCGCATAGTAGCATACCGTGACCGGAATACGAATCAGATCCACGCCGGGCATCGTGATTAATCAGGGGAAATATGAACCAGATCAATCTGGATAAATTACTGCAAAGCCCACTGGCAACCAGTGGGCAGCAAGCCGGAGTAAAAGGTGGTGAGCTGAAGCTGTTAGCCGGTGAGCTATACACGGCCCGGTTGCAGATGTTATCTGGCAGCAGCCAGCTACAACTGCAAACCCCGCAAGGCCCGCTGGTTATCAGCCTGCCAGCGCAATTGAGCCGCCAGCTTAGTCAGCAATTTGGCCCACAGTTACAGATTAAGTTAAACCCGGCAGCAAATAACCAGCTTAGCCTGACCCTGCAGACGATGCCGGCGGCAACCAGTAGCATTAACCTCAGCCCGGCCCAGCTGCAGCCTGTTATCAGCCAATGGCTGAACCAGCAGCTACCCGCCATGACTAGCCAGGCGATTAACACCACTGCGAGTAAGCAAGCCACAACTAACAACCTGACCGTGCCACTGCAACTTGACCTTAAAACCGGCCAATTGCAGCTGGCTGGCGCAACTGCCGGCAGCCAGGTATTACTTAACTTATCGCCAAAGGAAGTTGCGGCTTTTAGCAAGCTCCTTCAGCCCGGCCAGCAGCAAACGGTACCCTCCCAACAGGCCAGCCAGCCGGCGCAAAATAGCGGCAGAGCCCAGCCAGTATTGCTCAATATAACCTTCAGCCAGACTAAGGCACCGGCTCAGCTCCAGCTTTCATTACCACAGGTATTACAACCTGCTAGCGCTAGTGCACCGGTGCTACCTTTATCTGTAGCTGGTCAGCAACAGCTGCTGCAGGCCCTGATCAGCCAGTTAGCGCCGATCAAGCACACCGTATCGGCAGATGCCGGAAAAATCAGTCTTGGTCAGCTCAGCATTAGTATTCCACCGCAACTTGCTTCTATGCTAGCTAGCTTAAAAAGCAACAACACCGCCGGCAACGCTGCTAACGCTTCGACAAATCCTGGTAGCCCTGCTATCCCCCTGTTGCTGCAATTACAGCCGCCGCCAGCAAAGAACGGCCAGTGGCAGCTATTGATCCAACCGGCAGGCTATAGCCAGCAACTCACCGTGAGTCCACAACAGGCGGATAGAGCGGTAAACTTGCAAGCACCGCCAGCAAAAGCGGAGGTGGCACCAGGCGCGGCAAAAAATATGCAGACAAGTGGCAGTGGCAGTCAACAGCTGATGCAGCTGTCCCCGGATGTCAAAGCGCAGGCCTGGCGTAACTTATTACCGTTGTTGTCCCAACCGATAATGCAACCGAACAGTATGCCAAACCTGCCAGCACCGTTACAGCAGCTATTCAGCCAGATCCAGCAAAGCCTGCCGGAAATAAGTAAGCCGCTGGCACCACCCGCTGTCGCAGCTCAGCTCGCCGCCCTGCTGCAGTTTCAACCGTTGCAAAGCCAGCCTAATCTACAGACTACCGGCGGCACCCTGGCGCTGGCAATTCAACTGTTACTGGGGCATTTAAGCCAGAAGCAGCTTACGCCTGCCAACAACACCCCGGCAAACCGGTTAAGCCAGCTGGTAGCGCAGCTGGATAGCGGCCAGGCCGCTACAGCACTGCGGCAACTGGCCAGTTTAAGCAGCCCATTACAGCAAAGCCAGCTAGCTAGCGTTGATGCGCAAAGCCAGCTGCAGCAGTGGTTGTTGCAGCTGCCACTACAGCAACAAGGGCAGACCATTATGCCGCAACTGCTGATAGAGCAGCGCGAAGCAGAGGGTAAAAATGGTGGTAATGGTCAGAAACAATGGCAACTGACGATGAAATTTGATTTACAGCAGTACGGCAACCTGCTGGCGGTAGCCAAATTGCAGGAGCAGGACTTACAACTGCAGTTTTATACCGACCACAACGAAGCGCTGCGTCTGGCCCAGAAGTTTCTGCCACTGCTAAAAGATCGCATTGCTGCTCAGGGCTTAACAGTCAGTCAGGCTGATTGTCAGCTGGGCAAAATACCCGACAGCCTGATCCCTCGCCACAATAGCCTGCTGACGGTAAGAGTATGAATAAAAACGACACAACAAACAGTGACACCACAGAAAGCCCAAAGCAAAAAAGTGCCACGGCCTTAAAATACGATGGTAAATCAGCACCGACTATTATCGCCAAGGGGCATGGCGAACTGGCTGAGGACATTATTGCCCTGGCCAGAGAGCACGGCATTCTTATTCACCAGGACGAAGAACTAAACCGGCTGCTAAGCCAGTTGCAGCTGGGCGATAATATTCCGAAAGAGTTATACATCGTGATTGCCGAGCTGATTGCATTTTCCTATGTGCTACAGGGAAAATTCCCTGAGCAATGGCAAAATATCCACCAGAGAATTGACTTAAAAACCTAAAAGGGGTCTGAGTGAATAAAAAATTAGATAAAAAGGGTCTGAGTGAATAATTAATTTACTCTGACCCTGAGGGATCCCCACAAAATCTTGTTCTCATATAATGCTGTAACTCGTGGTGTCGAGTAAATGAATGCAATGCTTCAGCGTGTCTCGCCACTGTT
>NZ_OBEB01000009.1 GCF_900215315.1 Arsukibacterium tuosuense
ACCTCCCTGAAGCGAGGGCGCCATTTTAGTGATTTAAACCTGACTGTCAAGGGTCTTTTTTAAAGATTTTTGCAATCCGGCTTATCTCACCTGAACCCTGCTTAGCGCAGCACCCCTTGGCATGGCGCGCATTATAGGGCGTTTTAATTGTGGTGCAAGGAATTACATCTCAAAAAAGTGGTTTTAGCTTGCAACTGCTTATAAATCACACTTTTTGGGTAGTTTCAGAGCAATGTTATTTAAATTAAAGAATTTTTTCTATTGGCTGCTTAAGATCTAACCGTTAATATAGTTTCGCTTATTATAAATAGGCCCTTTTTTATTCTCTGTATTTAGGAATTGATTATGTTACCAACTTTACGTGCTTCATTACCTTATACTCTGGCATTGGCTGTGCTGGCTTATTTCGCTTTTGCATTCTTTACTCTGGAAATCAACCAGGCTTGGTTCGTCGTTATAGGTGTTATGCTTGCTGGTATTCTGGTCCCCGTTCTGGTTGATGTCAAAGGTGCGGCTGCCAGCCCCAGTGTCACCAGACAAGAATTCAGCGGCGACACAGCAACTTTATATGTTGGCAATCTGCCTTACCGGGCAAATGAAGACGCAGTTAAAGAGTTATTTTCTTCTTATGGTGCAGTTAAGAATGTCCGTTTGATGAAAGATCGACAGACTGGGCGTCGGCGTGGTTTTGGTTTTGTGGAAGTTTCGGCTAAAGACGCTGCTAAAATGATTAATAAACTTAACGATTTCGAATTTCAGGAAAGAACATTAAAAGTACGCGAAGCAAAAGAGCGCCAGGAAGACGATAACCAGGAATAAATAGAACAGAAGTAATCTTATTATCTTCTAAGTTCTACTTTACCACGCCGGTGTTAAGCCGGCGTTATAGCACTGCCTTCTTTAGTGAGCAGCAGCTGAAAGCCAAACTAAGATTTGCGTCACATGTAAAAACACCTAAAATACCGCCTTTAAAGCAAGCAGAGACGATTATGCAAATAGGTCAGGTATTTCCCGCTGAGTATGACACCCAACTAGACAATAAGAAGACGCTGTTAACCCAGCTTCTTGCTCCTTATAACTTACCTGATATCGACATTTTCCGATCTGAATCCAGCCACTACCGCCAACGAGCTGAATTCCGTATCTGGCACGATGGCGACGACATCTACCACGCAATGTTTGATCCCACCACCAAGCAAAAAGTCAGAATTGATTACTTTCCGGTGGCAGCAAAGTTGATTGCAGATTTTATGCCGGTGCTACTCAGCAAAATTCAGTTTAATCAAGCCTTACGTTATAAGTTGTATCAACTGGACTACCTGGCAACGCTATCAGGCGAGCTTCTTATCAGTATGATATATAAAAGACAACTCGACGAGCAGTGGCTCGAAGCGGCAAAAGCGTTAACGGCTGAGTTATTGCCTGAATGGCCAGTTAAAATTATTGGCCGGGCCAGGAAGCAAAAAATTGTTGTGAAGGAAGACTTTGTCACGGAACGTTTTACGGTGGGCACTAAAACACTGGCGTACCAACAAGTAGAAGGCAGCTTTACTCAGCCGAATGCGGGCGTAAATCAGCACATGTTGAGTTGGGCGGCACAAGTAGCCAGTCGGCTTAATGGTGATTTACTTGAGCTGTATTGCGGTAATGCCAATTTCTCTCTGGCTTTAGCGAGTTATTTCAATCAGGTAGTAGCGACTGAGATTTCAAGAAACTCAATAAAGTCAGCTCAGTACAATATCGAATTAAACAACATTGATAATGTTCAGGTGTTGCAAATGTCCGCCGAAGATGTGTCAAAAGCATTGGTTAGCGGTACCGCGTTAAAGCATATCGAATTGGCGAGCATGACGCTGAATACTGTGTTAGTTGATCCTCCGCGCGCAGGTTTAGACCCGGATACATTGCAGTTGGTCAGTCGTTTCAACGATATTATATATATCTCCTGCAACCCGGAAACGCTGGCCGATAACCTGCAGAAGTTGAATAAAACTCATCGGATTGTCAGCTCAGCACTATTTGATCAGTTCCCTTACAGTCATCATGTTGAAACCGGGCTCTGGCTGCAAAAGCGTTAACTTTTCACTTTATTTCTGCCATAGCTGGCCGCACCATGTGCCAGCCACCGCAATTGAGTGACGGTGCGGCTGGTTAAACTGGCATACTGCTCCGGCGGTGCATCCAGGGCGTCAGCGCCGGTGTGGAATACCAAGGTTACCATCGCCTCTGCCTGAAGTTGCGCCAGCTCATCGGGACAAGCCGTTTCCTTTCGCAAGTAGTGCGCCAGCTCCGCTGAGAAATGCTGAATCTCGCGTGCTACAGCGGCACGGAAAGCAGCGGAGGTGCCAGAGCGCTCACGTAACAACAGGCGAAAGACATTACTGTTACCGGTGACAAACTCCATGAAAGTTTCAATGGACGTGCTGATAACACTACCGTTATTTTCAATGCGCTGTCGGGCCTGGCGCATTAACTGGCGCAGCATTAAGCCGGCTTCATCTACCAATGTTAAGCCTAATTCATCCATATCCGCAAAGTGGCGGTAAAATGAAGTAGGTGCTATCCCGGCCTCCCGGGCAACTTCGCGCAAACTTAAGCTGGCAAAGCTTTTTTCTGCACTTAGTTGAGAAAAAGCAGCTTCTATTATAGCTTTACGCGTTCTTTCCTTCTGCTGCGCTCTGCTCACGGCACGTCCTATCGAAAAAATAGCTATTATATACCTTGACCTGACTCTGCTGGCTAGTTAAATTGGCGTACAGTTGTAAGCTCAAAGTGCCCTATATGAAAAAAGCTCCCATTATCTGGACCACCACCATCTTATTCAGCCTGACTTTCCTGGTTGCGGCTATCGCTGTTCCCTGGTATGCCGTTGCGGTGGGATTTGGCTGGTTTGAAATTATCGCTACCATTTTAGCTCTCGGCTATTGTGGTATGTCTATTACTGCCGGTTATCACAGGTTGTGGGCACATAAAACCTACGATGCGCATCCCATTCTGCAATGGGCCTTTGCTATTGGCGGCGCTTTCGCTCTGCAGAATAGCGCTCTGCATTGGTCGTCAGATCATCGGGATCATCATCGCCATGTCGATAACAACGACAAAGATCCCTACTCTGCGGGTCGCGGATTCTGGTACAGCCACATCGGCTGGATGTTGCGCGATTACCAGGGCGATGTATACAACGATTACTCCAATGTTCGTGATTTACAAAAGAACCGGGTTGTTGCATGGCAGCACAAACATTATTTAGCACTGACAATAGCCACTAACATCGGTATTCCGCTAATACTCGGCTGGATAAGTGGCAATATGCTAGGCATGATCCTGAGTGTCGGCGTGTTGAGGCTGGTGTTAAGTCATCATTTCACTTTCTTTATTAATTCGTTGGCTCACATCTGGGGTAGCCAACCATATACTGACAAAAACTCAGCCCGTGACAATGGTGTGTTGGCATTTGTTACTTATGGCGAGGGATATCACAATTACCACCATATATTTGAATATGATTACAGAAATGGTATCAGATGGTGGCAGTTTGACCCGACAAAATGGTTGATAAAATCTGCCAGTTTTGTTGGCCTGACCCGTAACTTACGTGTTGTACCGGAAGAACGTGTTGCCCTGGCAAAAGCTAAAATGCAATTGCTACGTGCCCAGCAAAAAGCCCAGTTACTACCCAATTCTGAACAGTTGTTACAATTACTGGAACGAGAGTATGAGTTACTGGTTGCCAGAATGCAGGATTTCTATCAGCTTAAAAAGCAATTTGTTGTACAGAAAAAGCAAGCCTTGATTGAGCAATATCAATCTGCTGATTTTAAACAGCGCTACCGCGAATTTAAATATCATTTGCAACAACAACATCAGCATTGGCAAAGGCTGACTGCAGCTTTCCAATGATACTGAAAAAGAGGCTACGGCCTCTTTTTTTGTTATAAAGACCTGTTATGCTGATAAGCAGTGGTTTTTATTGAACAAGGCAGTACTTGTGACCGAAAAAAACAAATCAAAAAAAACAGCATATGATTATGACGCCATTGTTATCGGCACTGGCCCGGGCGGTGAAGGCGCGGCCATGTATCTGGCAAAAAGTGGTAAACGGGTAGCAGCCATTGAACGTTATAAATCGGTTGGTGGTGGCTGTACTCATTGGGGCACAATACCGTCAAAAGCATTACGGCACTCCGTTAGCCGGCTGATAGAGTTTAATGAAAACCCGTTGTTCCAATTAGATGACCAGCTTACCCGACTGACTTTTTCCCAGATCCTGAAACATGCTGCCGGCGTCATTCGCAAACAGGTGAAACTAAGAGCAGGCTTTTACGATCGCAATCTGGTGAAGATTCATCAGGGTGAGGCACGCTTTATAGACGCCCATACTCTGGAAGTTGCTGACAAAGATGGCAGTTGTTACAACCTGACTGCCGAGACTATTGTTATTGCCACCGGGTCCAGACCCTATCGTCCGCCTCAGGTAGACTTTAACCACTCTCGTATTTATGACAGTGATACCATTTTATCACTGGCTCATGAACCTAAACACATTATCATTTATGGCGCCGGCGTCATTGGCTGTGAGTATGCATCGATCTTCCGTGGACTTGGCGTAAGAGTTGACCTGGTAAATACCCGGGATCGCTTGCTGTCTTTTATGGATGCAGAGATTTCAGATTCGCTTAGTTATCATTTCTGGAATTCCGGCATGACGATCCGACACGGCGAAGAGTTTGCGCAAATAGAAGGTCATGAAGATGGCGTCGTTCTGCACCTACAATCAGGCAAAAAAATGAAAGCAGATTGCTTTTTGTTTGCCAATGGCCGCACCGGCAATACGGATATGTTGAATCTCGCAGCGATAAATCTGGACTCAGACAGCCGCGGTTTAGTGAAAGTAAATGCCCGTTATCAAACCAGTATTGACAATATTTATGCCGTTGGCGATGTAATTGGCTATCCCAGTCTGGCCAGTGCAGCTTACGACCAGGGCCGGCTGGCCGGTGAAGCCATTGTAAAAGGTAATCTGGATGGTCATCTGATTGCTGATATTCCCGTCGGTATTTATACCATTCCGGAAATGAGTTCAGTGGGTAAGACTGAGCAGGAACTGACCAATGCTAAAATTCCTTATGAGGTGGGCAGAGCCCAGTTTAAACACCTGGCCAGAGCACAGATCGCAAATACCAGCGTTGGCAGTCTGAAATTACTGTTCCATCGCGACACGCTGGAAATACTTGGTATTCACTGTTTTGGGGAGCGCGCTGCAGAAATAGTCCATATAGGTCAGGCTATTATGATGCAAACAAACGGCGGCAATAGTCTTAACTATTTTGTTCATACGACTTTTAATTACCCTACTATGGCTGAAGCATACCGGGTTGCAGCATTAAATGGTCTCAACAGACTTTTTTGATTTACATACAAGATTGCCTTATAACCATTTGAAATAAAACAATATAATTATTTTTGTTTTGACTGATAAATCATTGTAAACTCAATGAAAGAATAAAATTTTGTAGGAAAGTCGTGGAGACCTGTTATGCCATTAGTTCGTATTAGTCTGGCTTGGATTGCAATCTGCTTCTCCTGGCATGCATTTGCAGATTTTCCTACTGCGAAATCGCTGTTTGAAAAACAGGAATATCAGCTGGCAAAACCCAGGCTGGAAAAGCTGGCTGAGCTGGGTCATGTTGAAGCACAGTTTTTGGTCTCCAGAATATATGCTGAAGGACTGGGCACTGAAATAGACATTAATAAAGCTTACGCCTGGACACTTATTGCCCGTGACCGCGATCATCCGGAAGCAGCAAAACAATATTTAGCGTTAAGACGAAAACTTGAGTCTCGCCGCGATGGTAAGGAAGCTTTTAGCGAACTTAACAGCAAATTTGGTGAAGATGCTCTTTTCGGCAACTTATATCCCATTGCAAACAGATTTGTAGTGGGTAGTGGCGCAAAGATCAAAGCGATTCGCCAGGACGAACCAAACTTTCCCAGTTATTTTGAACGTGGCGGCGTGTCGGCCTGGGCTGTAGTGCACTATGATATAAATGAAGATGGCAAAGTAGAGAATGCCAAAGTAATCGCATCCTTTCCGGTAGACGGTATCAATGAATATGTCCTGCGGGCTGTCAACAGCTGGCGTTTTGAGCCGCCACGGGACTTATATGGCGACACGATGCGCCTTGAAATGCAGCTGCATAGCTTTCAAATTAACGCCGCTCAGGGCTCACAATCACGCCGCTTCAATCGTGACAATCAGGAATATCTGGATGCAATAGCCGCAGCGGCCCGGGCTGAGTTTGCGGAGTACCAGTATTTATATGCCATCCTCGCTGAAAGTAACATCCTAAAAACTGAAAACCCGTTGGAGTGGTATCAGAAAGCGGCGATTAATGGCCATCAGACTGCTCAGTACCGCTTAGCACAATGTCTGATCACCGGTAATGGTTGCGACAAGGACCGCAGCAAAGCGATAAACTGGCTGGCCGTGGCAGCTGAAGGCGGCAACCCCAAAGCAGCCTATTTGCTTGCGCAGGAGCTACTAGACAGTAACAATGTCAATTTCGAGCCACGTAAAGCAGCCCGTTATCTGGAACTGGCGGCGTTACAGGAATACATGCCTGCTATAGCAGACTATGCGTCACTGTTGGCAATGTCAGATGATCCTCAAATCTATAACCCCAATAAAGCAGTCAGTCTTGCCGAACAGGGACGCGCTATCGATCCCAATCACCCGGATTTATTATCTACTCTGGGTGTTGCTTTTATTGAACTTGGCCAGCAAGGGCGGGGAGAAGCGATGCTGCAACAGGCAATAACTGAAGCAAGAAAACGTAACTGGGCAACCCAAAACTTTGAGGATTTATTGCTTGATTATCAGACGTCTGTCGCTGGGATGAATTAAATATAAGGCCATCAGATGATGGCCTTAACGTTATTTTTATCTTTATTCTTTATCACTGGTATCCAAATGATATGTGCGGCTTAACGACTGCACCGCATCAATAAATATTCCTGCTTTTTCAGGGTCAACGTCAGGGGTAATACCGTGCCCTAAATTAAACACGTGTCCCGAGCCCTGACCAAAACTATCCAGTATAGATTGTACTTCCTGGCGGATCCGTTCCGGCGAGCCAAGTAACACCGATGGGTCCATGTTACCCTGCAATGCAACTTTGTTGCCTATTCTGGCACGGGCACTACCAACATCCGTTGTCCAGTCCAGACCAACACCATCGCAGCCCGTGGCGGCAATCACTTCCAGCCACTGACCACCATTTTTAGTGAACAAAGTAACTGGTACCTTACGACCGTCGGCCTCGCGCGTTAAGCCATTAACAATAGTTTGCATATAGCTTAGTGAAAACTCTTTATAATCGCGCGGTGTCAAAATGCCACCCCAGGTATCAAATATCATTACTGACTGAGCACCTGCAGCAATCTGGGCATTCAGATACAGCACCACACTTTGCGCCAGTTTATCTAATAGCATGTGTAGTACTTCTGGCTCGCTGTACATCATTTTCTTAATGATGCTAAAGGTTTTGCTGCCACTCCCCTCCACCATGTAGGTCGCCAGGGTCCAGGGACTGCCCGAAAACCCGATCAATGGCACACTACCATTTAACTCACGTCGAATGGTACGTACTGCATCCATTACATACCTTAACTCTTGTTCCGGGTCAGGCACTGGTAAATTTACCACGTCCATAAAATCACGGATAGGCCGCTGAAACTTAGGCCCCTCACCCTCACCAAAGTACAGCCCCAAGCCCATAGCATCTGGAATGGTTAAAATATCACTAAACAGAATGGCGGCATCCAATGGATAACGACGTAGCGGCTGCAGCGTTACTTCACACGCCAGTTCGGGATTCTTACACAGTGACATAAAGTCACCTGCCACTGCTCTTGTGGCACGATACTCTGGCAAATAACGGCCTGCCTGTCGCATCATCCAAACCGGTGTACGATCAACTGGCTGTTTTAGCAGTGCTCGCAGATAACGGTCGTTTTGTAACTGCATAATTCATTCGCCTTCAATAAAAACTACGCAAGTTTACCATCTGTGTCCGCCCGACTCTAGGGCGTGTTGACGTTTGCTGATGAGATTTTGTTCGCTTTGGCGACGTTTTTCTCGCGAAACGAGGAACGCCGTACGCGGTACCCGGTTTAGCCATTCTAAATAAGCGACGAGTGACAAAGAGCAAAGCGTCGCCAGATGAGCCCTACGGGCAGCGTGTGGCTGGCATTTCTACTGCGTTATCGCTTGTTCATGTAGAATAACTACACATCACAAGCTCTGCCTTGTATAAATACCAGCCACTCAGCTGCAAAAACAACCACCAAACGTCAACACGCCCTAGGCCATTAATCTGCAGTTCATGTTTTTTAGGATCAACGCTTGTATCCATTAACACTATCTGTTATAAAATACTCGCGCTAGTGAAGAATTATAAGCGAGAAGCCTGTTTCACAGGACCGTGCTGTACTAAGTTAAGCCACATTATGTGGCTTTTTTATTTGCTGCCATCCATGGCGCAAACCCTTACGGGCCAACGCTCCGCATTGTTAAAAACCTTTCCAGAAGATTTTTTATTTGCTGCCATCCTTGGCGCAGACCCTTGGGGCCAACGCTCCGCATTGATAAAATCACCCCTGCATATTTCTTTGCTGTAATTGCCTGATAATCCGACCGGACAATGTTTCGGCAGGTGGCACTTCAGGTAAGTCATTTAAATCGAACCAGGCCGCTTCAGCAATTTCATTCGGCTGACAAACAATTTCACCACTGAGATAGTCTGCCGTAAATCCAGTCATTAACGAGTGAGGGAAAGGCCACGGCTGGCTGCCGATGTAAGACAGATTGACAATGTCGACTCCCACCTCTTCTTTCACTTCACGCACAGCCGCTTGCTCCAACGTTTCGGCTGACTCAACAAAACCAGCAAGTATGGAAAAAAAGCCGGCTTTATGACGGGTAGACCGTGCCAGCAGTATTTGTCCCGGCCGGGTAATGCCTACCAGCACACAAGGAGCGATTCGTGGGTAACAACGATGGCCACATTTGCTACATAGTGCTGCCAGCTCCCAGTTAACTAAATGCATAGCGCTGCCACATTGGCCACAAAAGCGATGGGTTTGCAGAAACAACGCAACCTGTAAGGCTCTTGCCGCAAACTGGAACAATATCTCATTCTTGGTAAGCAAGCTGCGGGCCGAATGCCAGGATGACTCATCAACAATCTGATCATGATCAATCACCAGATAGCAGGGTTGTTGTTGATAATCCCCCAACCAGCAAATTTGCTCAGGTTCAACCGCTACCGCTAACGTTGCTAACGTCCCTTGTGGCACCTGACTATCGCTTGTCAGATATAATCGCCCTTTATTGACAATAAACCAAAAGCCCGGTTTGTCGTTTGTCAGCGTTATACTGTGCTTAATCATGTTAAGGTCCTTAATTGACGAACTTTATTCAGTTACATATCAGTGTGCTGTTGTTATGATACGGCTAGAGTACTGGGCTGACCAATAAAAAAATGGTTGATCTTTCGTGTGAATTTCTTTTAATTATAGGTAGCAGAACTTTACTGCTCTTAAGGAGAAGGCAATGTACCGTCGTGTGCAACAAGCGCAAAAAAAATGGGGAGGGTCGTTAACTGCTATAGACAACTGGCTTGACGAGCGTCAGCAGCTTATCGTCTGTTATTGCAAGTTAGCCGGCTTGCCACCATTTGAGAAGGACCGCCATACGCTGCCTGCTCAGGAAAAAATTCGTGAATTCTGTCAATTGCTGATGGACTATTTGTCAGCAGGGCATTTTGAAGTCTATGAACGTATAGTCGACCAGTGCACAGTAAATGGTACAGACTCTCGTAAATTAGCCGATAGCTTGTATCCAAAAATTTCGGTATCAACGGATTTGGCTCTGAGTTTTAATGATGCCTATGCTGATCATTTAAGTACACGTAACAGCGCAGCATTCGACCGGGAGCTTTCTGAACTGGGTCAGGCGTTAGAAGAGCGCTTTGAACTGGAAGACGAGCTGATTGACACTTTGCACGCTAAGCATACTGACGCTGGTGTCTCAGCCTGAGAAATGAAAAACTGAAGATAGCAGCAGCGACAACAACGGTGTTGTCGCTGCCATTGTTGTGATTATTCGCCAGCAACAATTTCCAGCAATTCAACTTCAAATACTAAAACGCTGTGTGGGGTAATTACGCCCATGTCGCGCTCACCATAAGCCAGCTCAGACGGAATGGTAAACTTATACTTTGAGCCCACATTCATCAGCTGCACACCCTCTGTCCAACCCGGAATAACCCGGTTTAATGGGAATTCAGCAGGTGCATCGCGATCGTAAGAACTGTCAAATTTAGTGCCATCTGTTAATGTACCAGTGTAGTGAACTTTTACGACATCAGTGGCTACCGGTTTAGCGCCGTCACCTTGCTCCAGCACTTCATACTGTAAACCTGAATCAGTAACAGTTACGCCTTCTTTGCCAGCATTTTGCTCTAAATAAGCTTTACCAGCCGCGATCACAGCTTCAGATTCTGCTGCAGCAATTTCAGCTTGCTTCGCCCGATACTGCTCGTCCAGAGTGGCTAGCAGCTGCTGAATTTCATCATCACTAACGCTGGAATTGCCCGCCAAGCCATCTTTTACACCTTGCATGATTAATTCACTGTCCAACTCTACAGCAATTTTTTCATATTCCTGAATAGTGCTTTCCAGATAACGACCGGCTGACACACCAAGGCTGTATGCTTGCTTAGCTTGTTCTGTATCTAATGCCGGCGCTTCAGGCTGCTGTTCTTGCTGGCAGGCAGTTAAAGTTAACATTGCTACGGCGATCAGTGATAATTTGGTTGTTACACGCATTCAATTCTCCAATTGTTGGCAGCCTGGCTGCAAAAATGTGTTTTAATAATTAGTCAGGTTCTGCCCTATACTAACGGTTTGTGCGAATGAGGTTAACACCCACAATGAAATATCCTGTGCTTTTTCTTACTTTTTTAATCGCTTCATGTACAAAAGTAGAAACAACAGCACTACAGCAGTGGCAACATGTTGCCCAGGGCAGCTATGCCGCCGAAATCGCTCAAGATGGCCGTTATGCTGTTGTATCATCAGTGCAAGACGGTCTGGCATTTTGGGACCTTGAGCAGAACGCGCTTAAATATCAGTGGCAGCATGACCCTGAGCAGGAAAATCTGGTATTCAATCTGGCGATTAGTCCGGACAACAGCCATGTGCTGAGCGCTGATCAACAAAATTTTGCCTTGTGGCGTACTGACACCGGTCAGAATGTTGGTTTCTGGCAACTTGATCAGTCGACCGTGCGGGACATTGCCGTCTCTGCCGATGGTGCCCATATGCTGATTGGCAAAAGTGATGGTGCCGTGCAGCACATTACACTCTCCAGCGGCAGGCGCCTGGAGTTTCTGGGCCACAGTGAAAAAATCAACAGCGTCGCCATGTCGCCTAACGGCCGTTATGCCCTATCCGGTGGTAATGACTACCAGGCCTATCTGTGGGACACCGACAGCGCACAGATTATTCATACTTTCAGCCATCCCAGCCGGGTAAGTAAAGTGGCACTGGACCCACAAGGCCGCTTTGCCTTCACTGCGGACAGTCAAAGCCTAGCCAGAATATGGGATATACAAACCGGTGCTTTAGTCAGCACCTTACAAATTACCGCCAGGCAGCAGGTATTCAGCGCAGTACGTTTTAGCGACGATGGCGATCATCTACTTACCGGCGCGCCAACCCGCAATCTGGTGTTATGGCGCGTCAGTGACGGCCAGGAATTACAGCGCTGGCGGGTAGCGCCGCGTCAGGGCAGTCGTCCGGCCAGCGCTGTGGTGCATGCAGTAGCATTCTTAAGCCCAACACGTATAATCAGTGAAAGTTCCAGTGGTTACGCCGAGGTATGGGAAATAAATTATGACTGAACGAGATGCTGCAATGCAGCAACAATTAATTGAGCTGGAAAGTAAACTGGCGTTTCAGGAAGACACCGTTAACAGCCTGAACAATGAACTACACCAACATCAGGTCCGGATAGAAAAACTACAGCAACAGGTAATGTTGCTGGCTGAAAAACTGCGACAGCTGCCCGATGATCAGGGCATCCTGTCAGCAGAGGAAGAACCACCTCCACCACATTACTAATTGATAAAGCAGGTTGTGGCTGCGGTAACCTGCTTAGGATCATTAGTCTGGTTTAAAAACGCCAATAACCTGCTCACTGGCGCGGCTGGCTTTCGTTACCTGCTGGTCTGGCTGTACCATCTGATGGCCGCAGCTGACACACTCTACTTTTTCCACGTTGTTTTCCAGAAATAACATCATAGTGTCTACAGCATGACATTTCGGGCAGCTGGCACCAGCGATAAAGCGTTTTTTCTTGCGAACAGTCATAGTCATCTCATTTCATTAGCAGCAATTTTCAGCTTAGCCCTTGGTTTATACCCAGACAACTTCAAGATGCAAGCTTAAGAGCATCTTGAAGTTGTTTGGGTATCTTATGGTTATAGCGTAAAATTGGCAGCCTAGTTCAGTATTACAGGTAAAAGCATGATTCAGTTACAGCAGGTTGAACTGCGCCGCGGCCCACTGGCTTTGTTTAGCAATGCCGATCTTACCGTATTTCCGGGCCAAAAAGTCGGAATTATTGGTGCCAATGGTTGCGGCAAGTCCAGTCTGTTCGCGATGCTGCAGGGAAAACTGCATGCTGATGCCGGCAATATTAATATTCCGGAGCGTTGGGTTATCTCTACCGTTGCCCAGGAAACCCCGGCACTGGACTGCAGCGCCATGGATTATGTGTTGCAAGGCGATGAAAAGTTATTTCCGTTACTGATGAAAGCCCGCAGTCAATGCAGCGAGACGGATTTAGCGGCAGTGCATTTACAAATTGAAGCACTGGATGGCTACCGGGCTGAGGCGAAAGCCGGGGTGCTACTTGATGGCCTGGGTTTTAGCGGTGATGCCCAGCAACAGCCGGTTAAATCGTTCTCTGGTGGTTGGCGCATGCGCCTGAATCTGGCGAAAGCGCTAATGCAACCAGCCGAATTACTGCTGCTGGATGAACCCACTAACCACCTTGATTTAGATGCCGTACTGTGGCTGGAGAAATATCTGGCTAACTATTCGGGCACCTTGTTGCTAATAAGCCATGACCGCGATTTTCTGGATGCGGTTACCGACAACATTGTCCATATCGAACGCCAGACTCTGACCTTATACAAAGGTAATTACAGCCAGTTCGAGCGTCAGCGCGCCGAGCAGCTATCGCAGCATCAGGCAAACTTTGACAAACAACAACGCCAGGTGGCCCACCTGCAAAAATTTATCGACCGCTTTAAAGCTCAGGCTACCAAAGCCCGCCAGGCGCAAAGCCGGATTAAAGCGCTGGAGCGGATGACCATCCTGGCACCTGCTCATGTCGACTCGCCCTTTAGTTTTAGTTTTCGTGAACCGAAAACGCTGCCCAACCCACTGCTGAAAATGGAAAACGTCCAGGCGGGCTATGCCGACCATGTGATCCTAAGCCAGATTAAGTTTCAGCTACTGCCCGGCAGCCGCATTGGCTTGCTCGGCCGCAATGGTGCCGGTAAATCCACCTTAATTAAATTGCTATCAGGCGGCATGCAGCCGCAAAGTGGCGACATCTGGTATGCCAATGGCGTAAGCCTCGGTTATTTTGCCCAGCACCAACTGGAAACCCTGCGCCCGCAAGATTCACCCTTGCAGCATCTGGTCCGGCTGGACCCACTGGTGCCCGAGCAAAAGCTACGCGATTTTCTGGGCGGCTTTGGTTTTCATGGCGATAAAGCGCTGGAAGCCTGTGCGCCCTTTTCCGGCGGTGAAAAAGCCCGGTTGGTGCTGGCGTTAATCGTTTATCAGCGGCCGAACCTGTTATTACTGGATGAGCCGACCAATCACCTTGACCTGGATATGCGCGAAGCCATTGTGATGGCGCTGCAGGAGTTCGAAGGTGCTATTGTTATTGTCTCGCACGACCGCCATTTGCTCAGTAGCTGTACTGACGAGTTTTATCTGGTCGCGCATGGTCGGGTGGCACCTTTTGATGGCGACTTAGCAGACTACTACCAATGGCTGCAGCAGGATGCCCGGCAAAGCAGTAATAGCAACCAGGCGGAGGCACCAGCAAGCAGCAATGTTGTTCGCAAAGATCAGAAACGGCTGGAAGCCGAGCTGCGTAATTTACTCAGACCCCTTAAACAAAAAGTCGAAAAGCTGGAACAACAGCAGCAAAAGCTGACAGAGCAACTGGCCAGCATTGAACAGCAGCTGGCTGATGCGGATATTTACAGCGCAGAACGTAAAGCTGAACTTACTGCCTTGTTGGCAAAACAAGCCTCTGCCAGCAGTAGCCTGAGCAGCATTGAAGAAGACTGGTTTATGGCGCAGGATGAGTTAGAGCAACAAACTGAGCGTTTTTTGAAAAGTAACAACTAAAAGCGGCAGAACTACGGTTAAGAGCAGCAAAACAATGGCTAACAGCGGCAAAACAATAGCACCAGCCCCGACTGAGCAGCAGCTCTGGCAATTCAGTCTGGCGTTGTATCCGAAAGTCCAGCCGCTGTGTCTGCAGTGGCAGGATGACTTCAGGCTTAATGTTAATCTGCTGCTATTGCTCTGCTATCTGGAGCAACAGCAGCTTAGCCTTACTTCGCAGCAGCTACTGCAACTGGCCGCTAAACTAAACAACTTCAGCTGCCAGTTTACCCAGCCGCTGCGAACACTACGCCGTAATAGCAGCGGCGCCAGCCTGGCTGCTAACCAACAGCAACACCTTAAGCAAACGTTGCTGCAGGCCGAGCTGTCGCTGGAACAGTTAGAACAACAACTGCTGTTGGAATATTGCCCTCCTTTAACGGCTACCGCACAACCACTGATTGAGCTGTATCTGGCACAGCTTAACGCCAACGATCCGCTGCTAACAGCGCAAATTATTGATCTGCGTCAAGCGCTGCAACAACTCAACTAAAGCAGCCGTTAAAGTTTGATCTGTATCAGTTCCTACCCCCGCAACCCTGCCTAAACTTGATGCATCGACACGTCAGTTATGGCAACAAAAGAGGGTAAGGTTATGAACCTGTGGCATGAATTTTTAAATGATCCGGTGATTTTTATTTCGTTTAGTGGTTTAGCCATTGTTATTGGCTTATGTCTGTTTTACGCGGTCTATTTCATCTATAAAATTGACCACGATACGCCAGACTCAAAGCAACACTGAGCCTGGCCGGCAACAGCAGTTTTAAGCTAAGTTTCCAGATAGGCTATTTTATCCGGCACGCCATTCCAGCTGTCGGCATCGGCTGGCGGGGCTTTTACTTCGCGGATATTGGGCCAGAGCTCGGCCAGTTCGGCATTAAGCTGAATAAAGCTTTGCTGCGCTGCGGGTACTTTGTCTTCCTGCACTATGGCATTAGCCGGGCACTCTGGCTCGCACAGCGCGCAGTCGATACAAATAGTCGGACTTATTGCCAGAAAATTGGGCCCTTCAAAAAATGCATCTACCGGGCACACTGCTACGCAGTCGGTGTATTTGCATTTAATACAGTTATCAAGCACCACAAAGGCCATAAGGTAGCGGCTCCATAATTTACAGGATGCGGATCATACTGTAGCACAGAGAAAAATCAAACCCGCAACTACCTCTGTCCATGCCTACATAAAGAACAGGTGTGCAAGCTTCGAACCCATTTACTCACGCTAACACGCCGTAAACCCATCCATGGGGGCTCGTTTCCGCCCGTCCAGGGCTTCAACGGTTAGCTTAGAGTAAATCGGTTCTCGCCAGACAATTCAGTCATCTCATATAAACCCTTGCGGACAATCGAGTCAGCTTGGCGTAAAATAGAACCATCTTGTGAGCGGCTGGCCTGTTGCCTGGTCGCAATGACACCGATACGGAACCTCTATGCTGCGCCTTACTGAAATTAAACTCCCGTTAAACCATGACGAAAATGCGCTAACTGCCGCCATTTTAAGCAAACTGCAGTTAATGCCTGAGCAGCTGCACAGCTTTAGCGTATTTAAACGCGGCTTTGATGCCCGCAAGAAGACCGATATTCAGCTTATCTACACCCTGGATATAGACGTAGACAATGAAGCGGCGCTGCTGAATACCTTTGCCAAAGACCCGCACATTAAGCCCTCACCTGATACCAGCTACAAGTTTGTCGCCCGGGCACCGACTGAATTAACGGAGCGGCCAGTTGTAATTGGTCTTGGCCCCTGTGGTTTGTTTGCCGGTTTATTGCTGGCGCAAATGGGTTTTAAACCGATTATTTTAGAGCGCGGTAAAGAAGTCCGTGAGCGCACCAAAGACACCTTCGGTTTCTGGCGCGGTAAAGAGCTTAACCCCGAATCGAATGTGCAGTATGGCGAAGGCGGTGCCGGCACTTTTTCTGATGGCAAGCTTTACAGCCAGGTAAAAGACCCAAAGCATTATGGCCGCAAGGTAATGAGCGAATTTGTTGCTGCCGGCGCGCCGGATGAGATTATGTATGTCAGTAAGCCGCATATCGGTACCTTTAAGCTGGTGGCGATGGTGGAAAAAATGCGGGCAAAAATTATCGAGCTGGGCGGTGAAATTCGCTTCAGCAGCAGAGTAGATAAGCTGCATATCGATAATGGTCAGCTGACTGGCTTAACCCTGGCTAACGGCGAGCAGCTGCACAGTAAACACGTAGTGTTGGCCGTTGGCCACAGTGCCCGTGATACCTTTGAAATGCTCTATGAGCAGGGTGTCTATATTGAAGCCAAGCCGTTTTCGATTGGTTTTCGGATTGAGCATGAGCAATCAATGATTGACGAGTGCCGCTTTGGCCCCAATGCCGGCAACCCAATTTTAGGCGCGGCCGACTACAAGCTGGTGCACCATTGCAGCAATAACCGCACTGTTTACAGCTTTTGTATGTGCCCTGGTGGCACAGTAGTCGCTGCAGCCTCTGAGCAAGGCCGGGTGGTTACCAATGGCATGAGCCAGTACTCCCGGCACGAGCGCAATGCCAATAGCGCCATCGTGGTAGGCATAGACCCAGAGCGTGACTACCCCGGCCACCCATTGGCCGGTATTGCTCTGCAGCGCCAGTTGGAAGAGCAGGCCTTTGCACTGGGTGGTGCAAGCTATCATGCGCCGGCACAGTTAATTGGCGACTTTTTAAAGGGTAAGCCATCGGCTGAACTGGGCGAGGTGAAACCCTCCTATACCCCCGGCATTACCCTGACTGATTTATCCAAAGTGCTACCCGACTTCGCCATCGCGGCTATCAGGGAAGCGATACCGGCGTTTGACCGGCAAATCCGGGGCTTTGCCAAAGCCGATGGTTTGCTGACCGGGGTGGAAACCCGCACCTCATCGCCCATTTGTATTAAACGCGGTAGCGATTATCAAAGCGTCAACATTAAAGGCCTGTACCCGGCAGGTGAAGGCGCAGGTTATGCCGGCGGTATTTTATCAGCCGGCATTGATGGTATTAAAGTAGCCGAAGCGCTGGCGCTGGCCATGCTGGATACTGTTTCTGATACTGATTCTATTGCTGATTCTGTTGCTGATAACAGCACGACTGATTAACCACTGTGGCAGACGGACTTAGCCGGCAATACTACCGCAATGGCCCGCCACACCGGGCCGGCGCCGATGTCAGCTTCGGTGATTTAGTTAAAATATTTGGTTTTAACAGTATTCATATTGGCCGCTGGGTGCAAAGCGCCGAGCAACAGCAGGCGGCCAATTTATTTTTTGATGCGCTGTGCGATTTGCAGCAGTTGCTGCAGGTACCCGAGCAGGTGATTTCGCTTAATGGCAGCCTGGCATTGACCTACGGCATAGGCGGTCAGCGTGGCGTCTGTGCCCACTACCAGCCACAGGGTCGTATTTTAGCGCTGGCGAAAAACGCCGGCGGTGGTAGCCTGGCGCATGAATGGTTTCATGCGTTTGATCACTATATTGCCAGCAAAATGTTCAGCCCGGCCCCGCCAGCTAACCGCTTTGCCAGCCGCTGCTGGCTGGAGTCGCTACCGCAACATCAACATCCATTAAATGCGTTGTTAGATCAGGCCTTTATCAGCCTGTTTTTGTCAGCTGATGGTAACGCTGAGAGCGATTATTTCCAGCATTGCCGTAAGCTGGATGCACAGCGGCAGCAGCTTTATCTGGCGATGCCGGAAGAAATGGCGGCCCGTGCTTTTGAAAACATGCTGCAGCGCCAGGGCCTGAAAAACAGCTTTTTAGTTTCTGGCACCTTGCAAAGTAAGGCGGCTAAACTTGGTGCTTACCCGGATGAGCAATTAAGCTATTGCCTCAGCAAGCTGTGGTTGCCGTATTTTCAGGCTCTGGGGCAGAGCCTGCGACGAAAAATTAGTTGAGTAGCGCTTACCTGGCCGCCCGGTTTAACAATAATTTACCGTCGCTAAGCACTACCCGGTTACCACCAGCCTTTTTGGCCAGATACATGGCTTCATCAGCATTTAGCACCAGCTCTTTTTGCACTGTTCCATGTTGCGGGTACAAGGCAACGCCGATACTGGGGTTAATAGTCAGCCGCTGACTATCAATTTGATAGGGCTGACATAACGCCAACCGGATTTTTTCTGCCAACAGCATAGCTGTCTCTACCCCTGATACCTGCTCCAGCAAAATCACAAATTCATCGCCACCAAAACGGGCTGCGGTATCGGTCTGGCGGATTGCCTGCTGTAGTCGCAGCGCCGTTTGTTGCAGCAGCTCGTCGCCGATATTGTGGCCGAAATCGTCATTTACCTGCTTAAACTTGTCTAAATCCAGATAAAGCAGCGCTAACATGCCCTGCTCACGCCCTGCCCGTGCCAGAGCCGAAAACATTCTGTCCTGAAATAACTCTCGATTAGGCAGACGGGTGAGTTGATCATACAGCGCATGAAACTTCAGCCTGGCCAGCATTTGTTTGCGCTCTATTGAAACCGCCACCTGGGTTGCGACAAACTCCAGCATTTCCAGTTCAGCATTGCTGTAACAAGGCGCATATGAAGTATTATGTGCTAATAGTGCACCAATAATGCCGCTATGCGTTTTTAACGGCACCACTAACGCGTTCAACTCTGGTTGAACGGCTGTCAGCTTCTTTCTATCACTTTTTGAAGGTTGCTGCGCATTACAAAACAGTAAACTCTGGCCGCTACTGATAACCTGATGACAAAGCTCAGTAGTCTTAGCGTCAGGGCTTACGTAAGTAGCTGATGATGTGCTATCAGCGTTGTTATAACCAAAACTGATACCGTGCTGGATATCATAGCGGGCAATAACGAAGCTCTGTATCGGCATTAAGCCGGCAATGATCTGATGGATTTGCTGATACAACTGCTCAATGTTTTCTGCGGCAAAGGCGGCCTCTGATATTGCATACAACGCTGCCTCACGGCGCTGCACGTGTTTCAGGTTGCTGATATCGCGGGCGACAGCAACCCGTTGCTGCTTATCTTCAGACCAGCGGGCCGACCAGAGCAAATGCACCACTGTGCCGTCTTTGCGAATATAGCGGTTTTCAAAGTCCAGTTTTACCGCGCCCTGGTTAATTTGCTCGGCAGTAGTCAGGGTTAGCGGCTGGTCATCAGGGTGAATAAACTCCAGCATGGAATGACCAATCATTTCCTGCGGTGTATAACCAAAAATGCGCTCAGCGCCCGGGCTGATATATTCAAAGCAGCCCTGCTTATCCACCACACAGATAGCATCCAGCAGTAAATCAATGTAGTTACTTAACACCGTATAGCTAGACTCAGTCATTTTATTCAGCTTCACAGAGTAAAATCGCTGTTACCCGGGTGTCAGCCCCGGCTTTTGGGTTTAACAATAGCATGAAATAAGCTAAGGCAAACTATGCCTTACACCTTGGCCAGCTCAGCCAGCAAGCGCTGACAATTGAGCCAGGTCATGCCATATATAGTTAGTTGCGGGTTGGCACCTAAGCTGGTAGGTAAAATAGAACCATCGAATATCGACAGGTTTTGCAGCTGATGATGACGGCCCTGTTGGTTAACCACACCTTTGGCCGGATTGGCACTCATATTACAGCCGCCCATTACATGGGCTGATGCCACGGTTTGCCGGTACTTCTGCATAGGCAGGCGTTCAATCGCTGCTCTGGCTTCATGCCAGCTGTTATATAGCCTGGCGTCATGATGAATGGGTAATACCTGCTTAGCACCGGCGGCAAATTGCATCTCCGCCATCGACATCAGTGCCCGGCGGGCCCCCTGCCACAGGTAGTCAGTAATCGGATAATCCAGCACCGGCTGCTGCTGATTATCAAGCAGCACGCTGCCGCCCTGACTTTGCGGATGAAAGCCATCGCGCATGAGCGCTATAGTCACCTGCAGCTGGTTAAACTGCTGCATTAAAGCCGCATGCTGCTCGCCCGTGCCCAGCAGTTTGGTGGCCATTAATACCGGGTGCACCGGTGCCGCCTCCAGTTTATAGCCAATGTGGTCACTGTCTGGCCAGACAAACTGATCAGAATATATCGACTGCGGCGCCCCCGCATGGCCGTTAATGTCTTCAGCAAACAATGCACCGCTAATCAGCGAAGGGTGTAAATAAGTATGTTTACCGAGCCGGCCGGAGGGGTTTGGCACTTCTGAGCGCAGTAAAATAGCCGGCGAGCCAATAGCCCCCGCTGCCAGAATATAGTGCTTCGCTTTAATACTTACCTTAATGTCGCTGCGTGGCTGAAAATGCTGATCGACCGCCACGGCGTCAAGGCCGGTGATGCTATCGCCCTGCCAGCTAAATTTACGCACCGACAACCGTGAGATTAAGGTCGCACCCAATGCCAGCGCCGCCGGAATAGTGCTGACCAACATCGACTGCTTGCCATTTATCGGGCAGCCCATGCCGCAATAACCGAGGTTAGCGCAGCCATTTACATTACGGCTGATCACGGTGTACTGCCACCCCAGCGCTTCGCAACCATGTTGGACCACACTATTGTTTGCATTAGGCGCTACAGGCCATGGCTTGATATTCAAGCGTTGCTCTGCTTTCTCAAAATACGGGGTTAACTCGTTAACACCAGTAAATTTCAGGCCAAACTCGCTTTGCCAGTAATCCAGGGTTGGCTGCGGGGTACGAATAGAGGTAGTCCAGTTAACGGTGGTAGAGCCACCAACGGTGCGGCCTTGCAAAATGCCAATCGCCTGATCCCGGGTTTTACGGGCCGCGCCTTCCTGATACAAGTTCGGGTAGGCCCAGCGCTCTTCCATCACAAAATCATCGCGGGTGTAATAGGCGCCTTCTTCTAACAACAGCACCTTAAGGCCGGCCTGAGCAAATTGCTCAGCGGCAATACCACCACCAGCACCAGAGCCGATAATCACGATATCCGCTTCAAACTGCTGATCCTGCGTAAACCGGCTGGCGTCCAGGTGACTAGTCATTAACGAAACCTCGGCGCAGTATAAGCCAGCGCCTGCCAGTGCTCTGGCTGGCCATAATAGGCGCCATACAACAGCTCGCGCAGGCCATGATAAGCTTGCTGCAATACCTCAAGATAACTGTCGCGCCAGCTATCCAATAAGGCCAAGCGCTGCTGAATGCTTAAATCCGCCAGCTGAGTTAAATGGCCAGTCATTCCCAGCCGACTGAACCGGTTAGCTAACAGATTAAACAGCTGATGCAGCTCCTGCTGCTGGCGTAATGGCAAAAAAAGTAGGAAATCATTGACCGCCGCTTTAGTTCGCGCAAGCTCAGCGGCAGCCAGGGTCGCATCTTCGGGTAAAGCGCCGTACAATAGCGCAGGCAATACGGCCGACAGCACTAATTCACGGTTGTTATCATCAGCGCTCAGGCTTTGCCGCCAGCCATAGATACCGAGGGTGGCGCCTATACTGGCTGCAGCAGCTAAGGCGATACCGGATAAAACAAAATGCCGCCGATCCATAGTGCTGCACCCTCAGTAAAATTTAAGCCATTGTTTATCAGGAAACGCGCATTTGCAAGCTCAGCTCAGACCAGTACCTCAGCATCACGCTCAGCCTTACAACCAGCCGCCTTTTCAACCTGCCTGGTGGCTCAGGCATGCCCACCTGCAAACTATTTTTGCCAAATATTTAAGCCCGAAACAACGGCTGAAAACCGACGTTGAAATGTTTAACCTGGCCGATGGTGATGAACTGCAGCTAAACTGGTTGCATTGTGAAACCGCTACAGCAGATACGCCACTGCTGGTTTTATTGCATGGCCTGGCCGGTGACATTAACAGCCACTACATTCAGGCGATGCTGGCGCAGTGCCGTGAGCTTAACTGGTCGGCAGTGTTACTGCATTTTCGTGGCTGCAATGGCAAACCGAATAAACTACCCCGAGCTTATCACAGTGGCGATACCGCTGACGCTGCCCTGGTAATTAATGAAATAAAACGTCGCTACCCTAACCGGCCATTGGTAGCAGTGGGCTATTCACTGGGTGGCAATGTGTTGCTGAAATATTGTGGCGAACAGGCTGCAGCAAACCCGCTGGCTGCCGCGATAGCAGTATGCCCGCCTTTGTCTTTATCAGCTTGTGCCAAACGGATTAATACCGGCAGCAGCAAACTGTACCAACGCTATTTACTGGGTCGCTTAAAGCGCAGCACCTTATTAAAACTGCAGCAATTTACCGATTTTCCGCTGCCGTTAACACCTGAGCAGGTGCAGGGCTTTGCCAGTATTGAGCAGTTTGATGAGCACTTTACTGCACCAATTCATGGCTTTAAAAATGCCCAGGATTATTACCAACGTGCCAGCGGCAAAGCGTTTTTAAAACATATTCAGATACCCACCCTGATTATTCACGCCAAAGACGACCCGTTTTTAAGTGACGAGGTGATCCCGTCACCAGCAGAGCTAAGTCAGCACGTGCAGTATGAGCTCACCCATGGTGGTGGCCACGTTGGTTTTGTGTATGGCAGCCCGCTAAAACCGCAGTTCTGGTTAAACCAGCGTATTCCCGCCTTTATTAAACAACAGTTGAATTTATGATTATTCCCTATAACGATATCGATCAAGCGACCCTGAATAACCTGATTGAATACTATGTGCTACGTGAAGGCACCGATTATGGTGAGCAGGAAATTTCCTTATCTGAAAAAGTATCTAGCGTTAAGCGCCAGCTGAAAAGTGGTGAGGTGGTAATAGTGTATTCAGAGCTACATGAAACCGTCAACCTGATGCCGAAACAGGTTTTTTTGCAGCAGGCTGCCACTGAGTAACCCTAGAGCCCCGCTCACGGGGTAAATTGTCAATAAACAGTCAGATATCTGTCATAAGGCTGCCATCTGTTAACGGAATAGTATGCGTGCATTGCTGCTGAGCAAGGAATACCAATGTTCGAATGCCGCGCTATTTTTATTTCCGACGTCCATTTGGGCTGCAAGGACTGCCGGGCCGATTATCTGCTGAGCTTTTTGCAGCAGACTCAGACTGATAAAATTTATTTACTTGGCGATATCATCGACCTGTGGGCCATGCGTAAACAGGTGCACTGGCAGCTAAATCAGAATCAGGTGATTAAAGCGCTACTGGATAAAGCTGAGCAGGGCTGCGAAATTATCTACGTGCCGGGCAATCATGATGAAGCCTTGCGGCTTTATCACGGCAAGAGTTTCGGCAATATTAAGATAGCGCTGCGCAGCAGCCATATCACCTTGCAGGGTAAAAAATTACTGTTGTTACATGGCGATGAATTTGATAAACAAGTCAGTTTCGGCCCGTTACATAACTGGCTTGGCGACACCCTGTATGACTTTTTATTATTCTTAAATCGTTGGTTTAATCGCAGCCGGCGGTTGTTTGGTGGTCAGTATTTCAGCCTGGCAGCTTACATTAAACGCAAAGTGCCAGGCGCGCAAAAGGCTATTGCCCGTTACCGGCAGGCGGTTGTAAATAAGGCGCTGAAAGGTGGCTATGATGGTGTAGTTTGTGGCCATATTCATCATCCGGAAATCCGGCTGGAGCAGGGCATTATTTATTGTAATGATGGCGACTGGATTGATAACTGCACCGCGCTGGTCGAGCAAACTGATGGTAGCCTGGCACTATATCACTGGACCGAGCAAGCCCAGCGTTTGGCATCCTTGCCATTACAAGCCGTGGCCAGTAAAGCCAAAGCGGCCTAAAGCTGGCTGGCTTTTAACAATGCCATTGCTGCCGCTGCGCCATCAATGCGCTGAACACTGATATCACCAGCAGCGCCTTTGTAATGTTCAAACCAGTATTGCAGTTGCTCTGTTACTCCCGGAAACTGGCGTTGTAACTCAGCCAGGTCGGTAACGTCGGAGAATATTCCGGTTAACGGCACAGCCAGTAGTTTGTCGTCCTGCTCACCGTTATCCAGCATCCGCATTACCGCTACTAGTCTCACCTGCTGCACCGTGCCTTGCGGCAGCGCCTGACCAAGCACCAGTACATCCAGCGGATCACCGTCGCCTCCCTGCTCTTTTGCCAGCAGGGTGTTTGTCACAATCCCGTAGTTCGCCGGGTAGGCCAGATAGTGAATTTGCCGCAGCTTGCCCCGCTGCCGCTCCCACTCCAGTTGCAGTGGCGCGGCTTTATCCTGTTGCCATTTGGCATTGCTGCCGGCAGCAATTTCAATCAACACATTGACACTGCCATCCGCGTTTACGGGCGCTGGCAATTGCGCTAGTCCGGTAGCCAATTTGGCTCTATCTAAATATTGCCGTTTGTCACAGTGAAGAGGCATACCACGCTGGCTCAACGCAATACCAAGCGGCCCCGGGCTCTCTCCTTCAGGCTTGCGCTGGCACAATAACTGACTAAGCCGGGCATAGTCTGTTTTACCACGCCAGCCTAACTGCTCCGCGGTAAAATCACCAAAAATGCTGCTATCTTTATTCAGGTGTAATAAATGGCTATGAATTCGCTCCAGCCACTGCAGATATTCAGCAGCACTGTAATAGCCGGGAAATTGCAACTCGCTCTGCGGCCGTAAATACTGGGCCCAGTAAAACTCGACAAAAGGAATGGCCGGTTTCGGCTTGGCCCATACCCCATCTCGCAGGAAATACAGCGCCGCCCGGTAAGGGTCATTCTGCAAATGTACCCGGCCCAGATTGGCAGGTAATTGCTGATAGCCGATTTGACTGCCTGAGGCATCGTAAAGCCAGGCATTACCCTGCTGCACCATCTGTTGCCAGAATGCGGTTGGCTCTGCCGACTCCAGCCTGGCCTGCACAACCACCGTTACCTTAAGCTCAGGGCCACCCTCAGGCATATCATAAAAAGCAGAAAAGGTATGATGACCATCGGTCAGGTACAGCTGGTTATCTGCCCCCACTACCACCGTTTTTAACTGCTTAATATTGCGCGCTTTGTTACCGGCATTGCTGCAACGATAACTATCAGGCTGATTAGGGACAGAATGTATATTAAAACTCACCTGCCGGCCCCAACCCGCGTTTTTACACAGATCAGCAAACAGTTGCTGGCGGTTACCACGGTACACGGCCAGTTTGTAGTTCACCTGCTCATGGGCAATAACACTCTGGGTTGGCCGTAAATCTGCCAGTGGCACCTCCAGTACAGTTCCCGCTGCAATGCCGGCTTGCTGAGCATAGCTATGCGCCGGCAGCAGGCAACAAAACCATATAAATATACGGCACCACTTCACCATAGCATCATCTACCTAACCCATTAATTTCAATAATAATACTAGTAAAAAATGACAACAACATGACAATCAGCCAACCCTGTTAATGTCATATCAGTGAAATCTTAACGTCATCTTATTGCAATTTGCAGCCATTAACATTCGCTAATCATTAAAAATAAGCAAAGGATCTCAGCATGTTAGCTGCAAAGCGCAAAACCCGTTTCAATAAGAAGCCCATCGTCAACGGCCTGCTACTGGCTCTCACCCTACCCATCGCTGCCTATGTGCAGGCGGCCGCCGTAATAGAAGGTGTGGTACAAAAAGCTGACAGTGGTTCTGTATTATCAGGCGCCCTGGTTAAAGTAGCAGATAGCCAGCAGCAGGTTTTTACTGATGCTTCAGGTCGTTTTGTGTTGCGTAATCTGGATCCGGGTACAGTAACCCTGGAAATCAGTTATATCGGCTTGCCCGCTCAGCGTCAGCAAATCACAGTAACCGAAAACAGCACCAAGGCCATAGTCATTGAACTGACCGACGTGGAACGCTTAGCTGTGGTTGGTCAGCGCCAGGCGCAAAATAAAGCGCTGAATATGTATCGCGCTTCTGATGCGATTACCAATTACATTGCTGCAGATGACATGGGACAGTTTGTCGATCAGAACGTCGCTGAATCATTGCAACGCTTACCAGGCACCTCTATCAGCCGCGATCAGGGCGAAGGCCGTTTTGTCAGTATTCGTGGTATTGCTGCCGGATTAAGCTCGGTAACGGTTAATGGCATGCGGATAGGCACGCCGGAAGGCAGCTCGCGGGCAGTGCCGCTTGATGTTATCCCAACCGGTTCTATCGAAGGTATTTCAGTAACCAAAGCACCTACCCCAGACATGCCGGGTGATGCGATTGGTGGCTCAGTGGAAGTAAAGTCTGCCTCAGCTTTTGATCGCGACGGCAGACAAATCCGTTATCGCGCAGAAGCCTCTTACAATGAGCTAAGTGGTGAAACCAGCCCGAAACTGAGCCTGAACGCCAGCGATACGTTTAGCCTCAATGGTGATAACAATAAAAACTTTGGTGTAGCGGTTGGTCTGAATTATCTGGACCGGAAACTGGAGTCAGATAACGTTGAAGCAGAATACGACATGGTCGATTTTCAGGATGGTGAAGTATTCAGCCTGATTGAACTGCAGCAACGCAAATACTATGTAAACCGCGAGCGCATCGGCGCCAACCTGAACCTGGAATACCGCCCCGACACCAGCAACAAGTACTTTGCCAATACCGTATTCAGCCGCTTCAGTGATGCGGAAACCCGCCAGCGCAGCATTTTTATCTTTGAAGACGGCACCCTGAGCGACTTTGATGGCAATAATGCCTATGTTACAGAGATGGAGCCTGATGCATTCAGGCGCCGGATCCGCTTTCGCACCAAAGAACAGGACACCCTGGCGCTGAACCTGGGCGCAGAGCATAGCCGCAGCAGCTACAACCTTGATTATTATGCCGGCGTTTCCACCACGCGGGAACGGGTACCGGACGAAAATGAAGGTCGTTTTGAGTACACTGGCGATCCGTTAGATGCTACTTACGTTATTGGCCAGGGCATCCCGGGCTTTGGTATTTTCAACAATGGCGTGGCCGACACCAGCCACCTGGACAACGCTAATTATGAACTGGACCGGGCCGTATTAGAGCCAAAAGTCATCGATGATGATGAATATAATCTGGGTGTAAATTTTGAACTGCCCTATGCTTTTGGTAATAATAATCTGACCCTGAAAACCGGTGTCGACCTGCGCTGGAAGCAAAAAGATACCGATACGGATGAGGTTGAACTGCGCCGTACCCCGGATGCAACGCTGGACCAGTTTACTATTGGCACGCCGTCTTATGGTTTAGGTGACTTAGGCCAGGGTGTCAGCTCGGCCGGTTACATTAATTTCTTTAATCAAAACCGCGCAGACTTTACCGCGCGGCCTCAAGACGTTGCAGAAAATACTCAACTATCGCTTGGTGAAGATTTTGTCGCCGATGAAGATGTCCAGGCAGGTTATCTGATGGCCACTTACGATGGCGAACGCAGCCGGTTAATTGCCGGGATACGTGTAGAACGCACAGATTACTCCGCCAGCGGCAACCAGCTGACATTTGATGAGGACGGTGAATTAACTATCAGCCAGCGCAGTGTCAGCAGCGATTACACCAACGTACTGCCTGGCTTACATTACAGCTATGAGCTGGCGGATGATTTGATGTTACGGGCAGCATGGACCAATACTATTGCCCGCCCAAGCTTCAATGATATTTCACCTCGGGCTGAAATCAATTTAGAAGATAATGAAGTTGAACTGGGCAACCCGGATCTCGATCCCTACGAAGCGACCAACTATGATTTGCTGCTGGACTGGTATTACAATGAAGGCAGTTTGCTATCAGCCGGGATATTCTACAAAGATATTGACAACTTTATTGTTGAACTAACCAACAATGACGTGCCGGAGTTTGCTGGTTTTGACGTTACCCGGCCAATCAATGCCCTAAGCGCCAGTGTCAAAGGTTTAGAGTTTGCCTGGCAGCACAGTTTTACTCAGCCGCAACTAAGCGGAGTATTAGTTGGTGCCAACTTTACCCTGCTGGATACCGACTTAGCGGTATTGGAGCGGCCAGGTGAAAGTTTCAGCCTGCCTGAATCGGCCGAACAAGCCGGTAACTTTTACCTCGGTTATGAAGATAACAAATTCAGTACCCGCATAAGTGTGTCTTACCGCGACAAATTTCTCAGTGAAGTCGGCGACGATGTTAACTATGACATCTATGTAGCGGCGCATACTCAGGTTGATATCACGGCATCATATAAGCTAAGCAAACAGGTTGAATTGGTGGCAGAGCTGATAAACCTAACTGATGAGCCGCTGGAGCTTTATCAGGGTAATGCAGCCTATACCTACCAGTTTGAAGAGTATGGTATGACTTTTGCGCTGGGTGTCAAGGGCCGGTTCTAAGCACTGAACACCGTTAGAGCGAGCCATGCACTGAGTGTGGCTCGCTTTTTTGTATTAGCCATTTTATACTGCCGCTTCCTTAGCATAACGGAGTGTTGTAACTAACCTATATGAGCCTGTTAATTGCGTTTGCAGTTCTATCCATCGCGGTATCTTTTATTTGCTCCATTCTGGAAGCGGCCCTGCTCTCCATTACTCCCAGTTATATTGCGCAGCAAAAGCTTCAGAAACCCAAGCTTTATGACGCCCTGAAAGGTTTAAAGGAAAAAATTGACCAGCCGCTGGCGGCTATTCTCACGTTGAATACCGTCGCCCATACTGTTGGTGCCACCGGTGTCGGCGCTCAGGTAACCCTGGTGTTTGGCGACGGCTATCTGGGTATAGCTTCTGCGGTAATGACCCTGCTAATTTTAGTGCTGTCAGAAATTATTCCAAAAACCATTGGTGCCCGTTACTGGCCTGCTCTTGCGCCGCTGCTGCCGGTAACCCTGAACATTATGATTACCGTATTACGGCCCTTTATCTGGCTGTCCGATCAGATAATGAAGTTATTTGGTGGTGGCACTCACGAGCATGACCTGCGTCAGGAAATTAAAGCGCTTACCGTGCTGGGCCGGGAAATGAATAAACTGGATGAAGATGAACAGCGGGTTATTGCCAATATTCTCGACCTGCACGATATTAAAGTGCGCGATATTATGACCCCGCGCACTGTCTGTGAAAGCGCCAGCCCGGACGAGCCACTGGAGCAGTTTGCCGAGCGGGTTAAAATAGGTCAGTTTTCACGCTACCCGGTAATAGACAAAAGTGAATCGCCGCTGGGCATCGTGTTTCGCTACGACATGCTGAATATTACAGACCAGCAGGTAGTAGCTGATTTAATGAAGCCGGTAAAAGTTATCTCAGATAAGATGAGCGCCGAACACCTGATGACCCAGCTGATGCATGAACGGCAGCATATGTGTCTGGTGTACGACGAATACGGGACCTGGCTGGGTCTGGTCACCATGGAAGATGTGATTGAAACCATTATTGGCCAGCCCATTATGGACGAAACCGACGATATTCCCAATATGCGTCGCTTTGCGAAAAGACGCTGGGAACACCGGCTGAAAAACCTGTCGGATGATTAAATAACAGTGATTACTGCGCCGGCAGCTTTAAGAAATAAGCGGGCTGGCGCGGATTATTCAGCAAAACAAAACCATCCAGCGCTTTAACATACGCAAACCGGCCAAAAGTACCGTGCCGCACCTGCGGCCCGGGATCTTTCTCAATTGCCATGCCCTGCCAGCTTAAGCTGGCTAAATCAAACTTGTATAACTTGCCATCGCCGGGCCAGGCATAAAAGTGGCCATCTTTACTGTTGTACGTTAAGCCTGGTGCCGGAAACTTTTCGATAAACTGTGCATCACCTTTTAACGGCAACACGGTACGCCGATAACCTGTTTCAGCTGTTAAATCATAAAGTATTTGTTTTTTCTGTCCAATTATCAGCATCTTGCGGTTATCCGGGTCAATTGCCGCATTCACCCCAAGCCCCAGACCACCTTTACTATTCAGTTTTTTATAAATACCGCCATCAGCCTGATATTGATAACTATATAATGCTGCTCTGTCGTGTAAAAACACTAAACCGGTTTTAGTGTCGTAAGCGGCCACCACACCAAAGGCGCCACGAGGAATATCACCGCTGACGTCATCTCTTTGCCAACGCCTGGAAGCGGGATTAAATAACCAGGTATTGGGATCTGCGCCACCCGAATGCCGCCCCGCCAGCGCACCGGAAAACGCCCACAGCAACCCCTCGTTACCGATGAACGCCATACCATCATAGGTATGACGAGAGTTTGGCTGGCTGCCATCAAAAGGTGCCAGTTCGGTCAGTCTTGGTGTCGTATCCGGATCCGCCGGTTGTGCAGGTTCGGTCAGCCGGCGCAGCTCGGCGCTTATTGCATCCAGCTGATACACTTCATTGCCGTAGTAATCATTGTGGCCGCCCCCCCAGATATATAGCCGCCCCGTATTTTCATCCAGGTCAGCACCACCCCAGGCAAACACCACGTTATGACAGTAATCAGCAAAGGGATAATCGTACAAATCGTTGGCCGGGCAATGATCGACCAGCGTGGTACCCTGTATCGGCTGCCAGCCACTGTGATATGTTGTCGGAGTAACGGTGGTGGCTGTTGTTGTGACATCATCTGCCACCGGTTCAGCGCTATAAAATTGCAAAAAAATCAGAAAAATGACGCAAACCGGGATAACACTACTGACAAAAATCTTCATTGACACCTCCTGTGCGGATTAGCAGATGAGTGTAGTTCAAATACAGCCGTCTTTGGATCAGATGAAGCATACTAAGTTAAAGCTGAACTGACAGTGACAAATAAGACAAATTCTCGATGTTAACTGAAACTAAAAAGCCAACCCGAAGGTTGGCTTTTATTAACAAAATTGGCTGCTTACAGTTGCGGGCCGGCCGCGACTAACGCCTTGCCCTCGGCGTTATCGGTGAACTTAGCAAAGTTGTCGACAAAACGTTTCGCCAGATCTTTCGCCTTAACTTCCCAGTCTGCCGCATCGCTGTAGGTTGCGCGGGGGTCCAGAATACCATCCTGCACGTCGTGCAAGTGTTTCGGTATTGCCAGATTAAAGTACGGTAACTGGACAAACTCGGCGTTCTCGATGCTGCTATCTAAAATCGCATCGATAATAGCCCGGGTGGCTTTAATGGAAATGCGCTTACCAGTGCCGTTCCAGCCGGTATTGACCAGGTAGGCTTCGGCGCCCACGGCTTCCATCCGCTTCCCCAGCACTTCTGCATACTGAGTCGGGTGCAGGCTTAAAAAGGCCGCACCAAAACAGCTTGAGAAGGTAGGAGTCGGCTCAGTAATACCCCGCTCAGTACCGGCCAGTTTGGCAGTAAAGCCTGATAAAAAGTGATACTTAGCCTGCTCTTTGGTCAGCTTTGATACTGGCGGTAACACACCAAAAGCATCAGCAGTTAAGAAAATAACTTTCTTAGCATGACCGGCCTTTGATACCGGGGTAACAATATTGTCGATATGGTAGATCGGGTAAGAGACCCGGGTATTCTCAGTTTTTGAACCATCATCAAAATCGATAGTGCCATCGGCGGCCACACTGACATTTTCCAGCAGAGCATCACGGCGGATAGCATGGTAAATATCCGGCTCATTTTCCTGCGATAAATTGATGGTTTTGGCGTAGCAGCCACCTTCGAAGTTAAACACACCATCGTCGTCCCAACCGTGTTCATCATCACCAATCAGCTGGCGTTTAGGATCGGTTGACAGAGTGGTTTTACCGGTTCCGGACAGGCCGAAGAATACGGCAACATCGCCGTCTTTACCGACGTTAGCGGAGCAGTGCATCGACGCTATACCTTTTAACGGTAAAAAGTAGTTCATCATTGAGAACATACCTTTTTTCATTTCGCCGCCGTACCAGGTGCCGCCAATCAGCTGAACCCGCTCAGTCAGGTTAAAGGCCACGAAATTTTCAGAGTTTAAACCCTGCTGCTGCCAGTTCGGGTTGGTGCATTTGGCACCGTTCATTACAATAAAGTCTGGCTTGTAGCTTTTCAGCTCTTCGTCGGTAGGCCGGATAAACATGTTTTTAACGAAATGGGCCTGCCAGGCTACTTCAGTAATAAAGCGCACCGCTAGTCGGGTATCAGCGTTGGCGCCACAATAAGTATCGACTACAAACAAACGTTTGCCCGATAACTGACTGGTAACCAGTGACTTTAGCTCAGACCATACTTCGGTACTGATCGCTTTATTGTCGTTTTTGCCTTGATCTGACCACCACACCGTATCGCGGGTGGTGTCATCCCGCACGATATACTTATCTTTCGGGGAGCGGCCGGTGAAGATACCGGTATCAACCGAAACCGCGCCCAGCTTGGTCAGTTTGCCTTGTTCATAACCTTGCAAATCGCTGCGGGTTTCTTCCGCAAACAATAAATCATATGATGGGTTATAAACGATTTCCGTGACATCTGTAATGCCGTATTGGCCCAGATCCAGATCGGACATGATGTAACTCCTAAGGGTACTGTAGGTAAGGGTGCAGTCTCTAGCGGACTTATTAATTATGTTATTTTTTGGGCAACAGCCTGGTTTTTGTCCAAAAAATACGTCGTTATCTTAGCGTTTTCACTGTAAAAAAGATAGTTGAGAATACGGCTAAAATCGTAGAAAACCACGCCAGGCTTGGCCTATAGCAAAGTTATGCAAAATAACTGGGTGCTTATGATAAAAGTGGCCTGGTTGTTGGCTTCGCCTGAATCAGTTCCCGCCAAGGCAAGTCTGCCTGGCCAATTACCATAAAATCGGGGTTAGCAAGCGTTTCCCGCTGATTGTAACTCAGCGGTGCAAACTGACTATCAAGAATTTTGCCACCTGCTTCTTCAACAATAATATGCACTGCACCGGTGTCCCATTCACCGGTTGGGCCGAGCCGCAAATAACAATCGGCTTTGCCTTCAGCCACCAGACAACTTTTCAGTGAGCAACTGCCCAGCGGAATATACTCGACAGTCTGCCTTTCGCTTAATAAAGCAACTATGGGTTGTAAAGGCTGACGCCGGCTAACGGCAATCCGCAATACTTCTCCTTGCTGATGCTGATGCACCTGCATCCGGTTAATTAAATTACGCTGCTGTTTAAAAGAACCGTGACCACGGGTGGCGTAATAAAGAATATCTTCTTTGGGCCAGTAAATAACCCCCAGAGCGGGCCAGCCATGCTCTACCAGCGCAATACTTACGGCAAAATCACCGCTTCTGGCAACAAACTCCTGAGTACCGTCCATCGGGTCAATCAGCCAGTATCGCGGCCACTGCTGGCGCTGGGCCAGGGGCATAATGGCGGTTTCTTCAGATATTATCGGGATATCCGGGGTCAAATCCGATAGGCGGGCAATAATCATTGCGTTGGCAGCAAGGTCGGCTGAGGTTACCGGGCTGGTATCGGCTTTTTGTTCGGCAACAAAGTCGCCGCTTTGATATAGCTGCCATAAATGCTGTCCGGCTTCGCGGGCGGTCTGTTTTACACTCTCAAGCAGTTTGCTTAAAAACATCCGGGTTTGCTTCCAGGTATTGCTGCGCCAGTAACAGGGCGGCTACGCTCCTTGCTTCGGTAAAGTCTGCTTGTTGTAATAACAAGTCACTATCTCCGCGCGCCCAACTGATAAGTTCCAGCGGTTCAGGTTCATCTCCCAGCTGTTGCTCGGGATACAAATCGAATGCCATAACTATATGCATTGTAGCATTAAAATATCCTGGTGCGAGTGCCAGTGACTTTAATGTTACAAAACGAGCGGCTCCAAAACCAATTTCTTCTTTCAGCTCCCGGTTTGCTGCAGTAAGTATATCCTCGCCCGGATCAATTAAACCCTTCGGAAAACCAAGTTGATAATCATGAGTGCCAGCGCTGTATTCGCGGATCAGGTAAAAATGTTCCGGATCGGGACAAGCAATGATCATCACCGCGCCCCGGCCTGAGCCACGCATCCGCTCATAAGTTCGCTCTTCACCATTACTGAAGCGCAGCTGCAACTGCTCAATTTTGAATAACCTGCTTTGGGCTACGATTTCCTGCGCCAGAATTTCCGGTACCTGTTTGTTCGTATGGCGCTGCGTCATCACTTGCCCTCTGTTACAATCTGCTGTGGTTACTATAAAACGAATGACAGGAAAAACCTATGCTGGACTGGGCACAAATTGATACCGTATTGCTGGATATGGATGGCACTTTGCTCGATTTACACTTTGACAATCATTTCTGGCTGGAACATTTGCCCCTGCGCTGGTCTGAAATCAGCGGTATTTCGCTGGCCGATGCCAAAGCTCAGCTACAAAGTGAATATGCTGAACTCAATGGTAAAATCCAATGGTATTGTCTTGACTACTGGGGCGAGCGGCTGCAATTGCCTATTACCGAACTGAAACGCGAGGTAATGGATAAAATTCAGATGCGACCTGACGTACCGGCTTTTTTAACGGCGCTGAAGCAATCTGGCCGTGACATCGTCCTCGTTACCAATGCCCACCCCGACAGCTTATCGTTAAAACTGGAGCGAACCGATTTAGCTAAATATATCGACACTCTTGTTTCTACTCATGAATTCGGGGTCACCAAAGAAAGCTGGGCACTGTGGCAAAAACTGCAGCAACGGCTGGGCTTTAATAACGACACAACCTTGTTTGTCGACGACAGCCTGCCAATCCTGACGGCCGCCCAAAACTTTGGCATTAAGCATTTACTGGCAGTGGCCAACCCGGATAGTCAGCAACACGCCAGAACCATCAACGAGTTCCCGGCCATTACTGATTACACCCCGCTGTTGCAGGATATTCTGGCGCATTCGAAACTGCGCGCAACCGCCAATTAGCGGCCAGCACTGTCAGTAGTTGCTAGAACCTGATGGTATAACGGCCCTGCTCATCTGGTCGGCCGACAAACTGCATAGCCTGGTGCACTTCCTGCGGCAGGCTGGCATCAGGTTTCAAGCTGCCATTTACGGTTAAACGGTTATTTTCAACCGCCGCAGTAACAGCCAGGCCAAGGCTGTTATTGCCATCGGTTACCAGTACCGGGCTGCCTTGCTCACAGCGTAAATCGGCAACAATACTGTTAAGCTCCAGCCAGGTGCCGGTAGGCGGTTGCAGCCTGGCATCCAACCAGCTGGCAGTACCGGCAAGGTTGCTACACCAGGGTTTGCCCTGCTGAAACTGCTGCACCTCTACCATCAACTCACCCGTTGCCGCCACTGGCAGGGGTAACTCTAATAAAGGCAACAGCTGACTGACAGGTATGCGCAGCAGCGCTTGCTCCATATTAAGGCCACTAAAACTGTAGGCAACACTAGCAGTAGCGTAAGGCTGCTCTCGCTCACCAATACTGCCTGCCGTGATGTTAATTTGTGGTGCCAGCCGGAAAAGTGACCAGCCGTTGAAGCGCCAGCGCAGCTGCTGTAGCTGTAAGTTCTGATATTGGGCCACCATAGCACTACCTTGCCAGACCGTGCCCTGCACCTGGCCAAGCTGAATATTGGCGGGCAAAGCCAGCCAATGCACCACCCAGGCCGCAGGCAGTAAGTACAGCATAAAAAACAAATACGCGATTACAGCTACTACCGTCAATTTCCAATACTTCATACTATTCGATTACCATCCGTCTTACCCGCACAATGCCGCTGCTGTCGGTATTTGCCACATCCAGGCTGACCAGTTTTACGCCATTCTTACTTTGCAGCTGGGCCAGCCAGCGCAGTAACTGCTCAAAAGGTACGTCTTCCAGCACCAGTTGCAATTGCTCATTTTGTGGCTGCATCCGGCTAACCCGGATGTTATAGGTACGGGAACTGTTGCTGACAATCTGCGCCAGACTGCCGCCGACTCTGCCCTCACTGGCGCCAGCCTGTTGTAACTGGGGCAGCGCTTGCTGTAATTTTGCCAGCTGCAGCTGAGCCTGAGTTAATGCCACCCGCTTGTTAACGTAACCTTGTTGCAGTGGCTGCCAGATGAACCAATACAGGGCGCCAACACCCAGCACCACAGCCGCAATACTGACCAGCCGCTGCTCACGGGACGCTAAACCGGCCCACCAGTTCTGCATTTGCTGCTTCATGTTCTGCTCCGCATTACTACCGTGCCCTGCACTCTGGCGCCATCATTGCTTAATGCGCCTTGTTCAATTATGTAACCAGCACCTTCCAGTGCCGTTTTTAAGCGTTCAAAATTTTGAAAACCTCCTGCATTGGCAGAGAACCTGAGCTCAGTGCGGGCGGCATCGAACCTTAAACTATCAATGTTAATATCACCCACTTCTGCCAACTGGCGTTGTAAGGCGTTTAATAGGTTCAGGAAATTAGCGGACTCAGCCCCCATGCCTACGGTAGCCAGCTTTTGTTCAACCTGGCGGGATAAATTAACAATAGTTTCGCCCGGAAAGGCTTGCTGGTATTCAGCCAGACTTTGCTGCTGTACCTGAGTTAACTGGCGATCCAGTTGCCAAATTGAGAACCCCTGTACCAACAGGTAAACCACTAAACAAACACCGGCCAGTGCCGCGGTGCTACGCCACTGTTGCCAGTGTTTGTTGGTCTGACGTTTTGGTGCATAGGGGCCTTGCAGCAGGGTAAAGCTAATGTGCTGCAACTGCCTGGCCAGTAATGCCAACGGCAGTTCAGGCTCCATACTCTGCTGGGACTGCATAATATCAGCCGGCCAGGGGCTGTAGCTGGCAATATTGGGTAAGGCTGCTAACGCTAAATACTGAGGCCACCAGCTACTATCGATAGCACTGGCCTGCCAGGGCCCCTGCTTGATCAGCCACTGTTCACTCAGTTCAATGCAGGCGGGCAACGGATTATCAGGCAGCAATAGTGCATCTGGCAACATCCGCGTCACGTTAAAGCCGGCCTCCTGCAGCCAACTAAGCCAGCCGTCCATTCGCTCGCGCTGCACAACGGCTACTTGTTGCTGATACTGGCCCTCATGCTGCTCCAGCGGCCCTAGTGCCAGCCACAGTTGATCAATATCCTCAGCCTGCTCATCTTCCAGCATATAAGGCAGCGCCTGCAAAATTTGCCGGGTGGGCCGGGTGGGCAGACTAACATGTTTCAATACAACGTCCGACGCCGGTACCAGAGCAACAACAGGTCTGGTGCCCAGACGTTCTGCCAGCTGGCCCAGCTCTCCGGCATTAGCAACTTCACCTGACGCTATTACCTCATCACTATGGCTGGCCCAAACCAGCCAGCTTATAGTTTGGCCAGCCCGGCTACCAAGCCTGATAATTAACTGTTCACTCACCCCTGGCCTCCAAATCGCCGGGCCAATACCCTGACTGTATTATCATCATCTACTCTGAATATCGACGTTAGCACGAAACCACTCTCCAGATAAGAAGTGGTTGCGAGTAACTGAAAGTAACTGGATTTTACTGTTAATAGCGATTTTACGTCATCTGCCATTTCAACGCCGGCAAGTTGCGGCAAGGCCAGTAATTCATCAACACTACTAAAGCCACCTTCCGGCCGCTCTGCAAGCATATCGACCGCGTCAGCTTCGGTAAGCTCCGGCACCAACGCCGCTAGCAATACTGCCGTTTCCTCCGTCAGGGTATTAATATTTAACTGCAGCTGACTATTTTCAGGTATGACGCAAATATACGGCAGCAGCAGTTGCATATCAGCCGGGGTAATATCCAACATCAGCCGCAACTCACTGCTCGATACCATTAACGAGTTAGCGGTGTAATAAGGGAACTGTAGTGCGGCGTAATCATCTTCTTCGGCGCTGCCTGCAGTGCTGAGCAGACTGTCTTCATCCAGCCAGTCATGCACCCGTGCAACCAAATATTCGGCGGGCATAGATAAATCCGGAGCAACCAGCTCCAGCAACCGATTAAAACTGCGCTGCGCTGCGGTTTGCTCAATCCGGCCAGATGGCCCGCGCTGGCCTGCTTGTTGCAACGCGTTTAAATTAAAGCACGCTTGCAAATCAGTAATTTCCCCGGCGATATTCCCATCGGCTACCGGAAAGCTGGCACCGCTTTGGGCCCAGTCCTGATCAAGGTTAACCGTTTCCTCGCCGCTCAAGCTGCGGCTAAGCAGGACCCGGGCAAAGTGTTCGGCGCCCATCGCGTACCAGAAAGCCTGCTGCTGTTGTTGCAGGTTTTGCTGGCGTTGTAACTGTAATTGCAAGCGGCCGGTCATATTGACCGCTATCACAACCACTATCGCCACAATCATTAATACGGTGATCAGCGCCGCGCCGCGCTCAGCGTGTCGCATCAGCGTTGTCCCCGCCGCGGATCATTCGGTTGCCCTGGGTTATCTGGGTTAGCCGGGCTGTCCCGGTTATTATTCTGCCGGTTCTGTCCGGGCGAATTAGCGTCAGGGTTAGTGGCGGTGCGTTGTACTACCATACCGGAAGGCAAGGTGAATATCCGTTCTATTTCCCCAAGGTAATCATGAGTCAGGGTTACTTTTACGGCTTTGGGCATGACACTGTCCTGCCACTTCTCCAGCCATTCTTCTCCCTGCAGGTAGCTCACGGTAAACGCTGTCAGGTCTTGCTGCAACACCTGGGCCAGTGGCTCACTGCCAGCGACTGCATCCGGATAAAGGCTGAATAAACGTTGCAGCTCCCCCTGCTGCAGCCGGTAAGCAACTAATTGTACTTCGGCGCGTGGCAGAATATGTCCGGGGTTGCGCCAGCCCTGGCGGGTGAAACTCAGACCATGGTCTTCACTTTCCAGCAGATACTGCTCACCATACAACCGGTATTTTACCGGTGCCTCACCATCCAGCCGGACGTGGCGGGTACTGATTTGCATAAAGTCCCGCTCGAGCATCAGCATAGTCCGCTGCAACTGCTGAATTCTTTCTGTTGCCTCCTGCGATAGCTCATCGCTATTGGTAACGCTGGTTAATACCGCAACAGAGGCCAACCCTACCATGGCAAAAATGGCGGTAGCCAGCAACATCTCAATAAAGGTAAAGCCGTGTTGTTTAACCACTGGGTTTACCTATAAACGTAGTCAGTTGAAGCAACACGTCATCGGGTTGCTCAGCCAGACTGATACTTACTTCCAGCTGGCGCAAATCGGCATCGGGCACGGTAGTGGCCTGCTGCCGCCATAACCATTGGCGGTTAGCCATTTCAACTTCACCCTGCAAAATCTCTTTTGGTGGCCAGTTGGGCTCCAGCATTGCCAGTTGCAGTTGGTTGTTAGCAACATAACCGGCTATGGTAAGTTCTTCTATCTGACTAAGCGCCCGGATATGGCCTGCACTGGCCTGCATAATAGCCAGACCCGCAGTGGCAAATATGGCCATTGCTACCAGGAGCTCTAATAAGGTAAAACCGCGGTTGTTCATCAGCGTACCGCAATGACTTCGGAACGGGTAAGGGGTATGGTGAAGTCGGTGCCAACGGTCTGACTGACCTGCTCTAACCGCTCTCCCAGTTGAAACATTAACCGGAATGGGCTGACTTCGCCGGAGGATAAAATAAACACCTGAGGCAATACTGGTGGCTGCTCGCTGTCGCTGTTTTCAAACTCGTCATCTTGCTGCCAGTTTAGCTGACTTAACAAGCTAAGCTCAGCCCCTGGTAACCCCTCCAGTTCCAGTTGCAGCCGGATATCCTCTGCTAACTCGTATGGCTCAGCCGCTTTCGGCTCGTCTGCCTGCAGCCATTTTTCACCGTCAAAATAAACAAAACTGTAGCTGTCTTCCTGTAATACCAGGCCCCATTCCTGCTGCTTTAACATCGCCGTTTCAGCAATAAACTGGAAAACCTGTTGGAAACGTTCAGTTTCCTTAGTAAGCCGCTGCTCTGGCGAGTCACCACTGAAATTCAGCACAACAGTAGTGGCCAGTAAGGCAATTAACAGCATTACCAGCATCACTTCTAACAAAGTGAAACCAGTCTGGCGCAACCGGCGAAGCAGCAGAGTCGGCATTAATTTTCGCGGCTTTCAACCGCGTCCAGGTTCCAGTTACCAATGTCATCATCAGTACCGGCTACCCGATCGGGGCCCTTGCTGTAAACATCAATCCGGCCCAGCTGGCCCGGACTCACCATAATATAGTCTTCATTCCATGGATCTTTCGGTAACCGACGAATAAAGCCGCCCTCGGGAAATGAGCGTGGTGCCGGTTGCGAGGTTGGTGCCGTGACCAACGATTCAATACCCTGCTCGGTAGTAGGATAAAAACCATTGCGTAACCGGTACATGTCCAGCGCACTTTCCAGTTGCTGAATGTCTACCACCACTTTCTGACGGGCTGCCTGCTCCTGGTTACCCATTAAATTAGGTACTACCATACTGGCAATAATGCCCAGAATAACAATAACTACCATTACCTCCAGTAAGGTAAAGCCTTTTTGTATCTGCCTTAACATCTTATCCACCTACCATATTATTTAACGCTAAAATGGGCTGTAATATTGCCATCACAATAAATAACACCATGCCCGCCATAACTGATACCAGCACAGGTTCAAATACTTTTAACGAGACCGTTACCAGCGACTCAAATTCTTTATCCTGAGCGTTTGCTGCCCGCTCCAGCATACTATCCAGCTGCCCACTTTTCTCACCACTGGCAATCATATGCAGCATCATCGGCGGAAACATCTTGGTCTGTTCCAGCGCATTTCGAAGCGAGGTGCCTTCACGTACCCGGCCTGTTGCGTCTGCCACCGCTTCTTTCATATAACTATTACTAAGCACATCGGCACTTATCCGCATGGCCTCCAACAGCGGCACTGAACTGGCATTAAGGATACTTAAGGTGCGGGCGAACCGGGCAGTATTGAGACCGCGGCTTACCTTGCCGAACATGCCCAGCCGCAAGGTAAAGCGGTCCCAGCGGTATTTAAGCTCGGGTTTGCGCAACGCCCTCTGCCAGAACACGGCTGCCAGCATAATAGCTATCAGCACTAAAATTCCGTAGTTACGGATAAAATCACTGGCGGCTATCAGGAACAATGTTGTGCCGGGTAACGACTGCCCCATGTGTTCAAACTGACCAACTATTTTTGGCACCACTGCTGCCAGCAATATGCTGATTACCAGTACCGCGAAGCAGGTTAAAATTATCGGATACAACAACGCCTGCAAAATCTGGCTGCGCATATGCTGACGTTGCTCAGTATAGTCGGCCAGCCGGTTCAGCACCTGCTCTAAATGGCCGGATTTTTCACCGGCTGCCACCATCGAGCGGAATAAATGATCAAATACATGCGGGAATTCTGCCAGGCCTTCGGCAAGAGTATAACCTTCCACTACCTTGGAACGCACTGCCATCATCATGTTTTGCAAGCGGGGCTTTTCACACTGCTCAGCCACTGCTAACAAGGCACTTTCAATAGGCAGGGCGGCCTCAACCAGCGTCGCCAGTTGGCGGGTAAGTAACGCAAGCTCAGCTGCAGAAATTTTCCGGCTTAGCCAGTTACGGCCCGACGCAACCAGTCTTTCCTGTTGCGACGCCAGCTCGACACTTAACGGCTGTAATTTTTGTTCCCGCAACATCTGTCTGGCATGACGGGCGTTGTCAGCCTCCAGCACACCTTTATTTTTCTTGCCGCGTAAATCCAGCGCCAAATATTCAAATGCGGCCATTACACATCCTCGCGGGTAACCCGCAATACCTCTTCCAGGGTGGTTTCGCCGGCCAGCACCTTGCTAAAACCATCTACCCTGATACTCGGACAATGGGCCCGGGCATACTTTTCAATAGACTGTTCGCCCTTGCCGTTATGGATCATTTCGCGAATGGTTTCATCAACCTGTAGCAGCTCATGGATGCCGGTTCGGCCACGGTAACCGGTATAGTTGCAATGTTCACAGCCCTTAGCACGGAAAATCTGCTGGCCGTCTTTTTTACTGATACCCAGTAAATTGCGCTCTTCTTTGTCGGGCTCGTGTAATTCTTTACAATGGCTGCACAGGGTACGGACCAGCCGCTGGGCCAGCACGCCCAGCAAGCTGGATGATAATAAAAAGGCCTCGACCCCCATATCTTCCAGCCGGGTAATAGCGCCGGCGGCTGTGTTGGTGTGCAGAGTAGACAATACCAGGTGGCCGGTTAAGCTGGCCTGCACTGCTATTTGTGCCGTTTCCAGGTCGCGGATTTCCCCCACCATCACCACGTCCGGGTCCTGACGCAAAATGGCCCGCAGGCCGCGGGCAAACGTCATATTAACCTTGGTATTAACCTGAGTCTGGCCCACGCCTTCCAGCTCATACTCTATCGGGTCTTCAACAGTCAGAATATTGCGGTCTTTAGTATTAATTTCAGTTAAGCCGGCATACAGGGTAGTACTTTTACCCGAGCCGGTGGGGCCGGTAACCAGAATAATACCATGAGGCTTAAGGATAAGTTTGGAAAAGGCCTGTTGGACCGCCAGGGTCATACCTAAATCGGCCAGGTTTAAATGAGAGTTATTTTTATCCAGTAACCGTAATACCACGCGCTCACCATGACTTGACGGCATGGTAGATACCCGCACATCGACCGCGCGGCCGGCAATTCGCAGGCTGATCCGGCCATCCTGCGGCACCCGTTTTTCTGCGATATCCATTTTCGACATCACTTTAATCCGCGACACCAGCAAGCTGGATAAGCGCCGGTTAGGCCGCAGTACTTCACGAAGCAGGCCATCGACCCGGAAGCGGATAATTAGTGCTTTTTCAAAGGTTTCAATGTGAATATCCGACGCACCCAATTTAATCGCCTCACCAAGCATGGCATTGATCAGTTTAATAATTGGCGCGTCGTCTTCGTTTTCCAGTAAGTCTTCTGTCTCCGGAATATCATCAGCCAATGACGCCAGATTAACTTCGTTGCCAATGTCTTCCATCAGCTGCTGGGCCTCGGAAGAATCGCGCTGATAGCTGGCTTCCAGCAAGGCTTCAAATTCCGTCGCTGACAACGACGTTACGGAAAAGCTTTCTGCCAGTAAGCGCCGGACTTCCAGCACTGATTCAGGCCGGGTGGTTGGTTGCACATACAACAACCAGCCATCCTGCTGCTGTTGCAGCAGCACACCATGGCGTTTGGCAAAGCTGAATGGCAACCTGATACGGCTACTAACCGGCTTAACCTCTTCTTCTGCTACCAGGTCTTCCATCAGTCGCGGTTTCCGGTAGCGGGCTGCTGCTCAGCCGGTTGTTGTTGCTCTTGCATAAAGCGATCGAACGTCGGTGGCAGGGCTAATGAATCATCCCATTCCGGTAAGACCACCTGTTTGGTATTCGGCATTAAGCGGATACCCTCTTCATCACGCAGTAATTGCTCAGCACGAATATGGTTATATTTGGCCTTGGAAATACCAGAGATAGCGGAGCCTTCCCTGACGATGGTCGCTTTAATAAACACCATCAGGTTACGCTTCTGTTTGGTGACACTGGTTGACTTGAATAAATGCCCTAGCAGCGGAATATCTCCGAGGATAGGCACTTTCGACTCACTTTCCTGGACATCTTCATCAATTAAACCGCCAAGCACCACTGTGGCGCCATCATCAGTCATTACCGTGGTTTTAATTTCACGTTTATTGATGGTGATATCGACCGCGGTGGCACCGCCGATGCTCGATACTTCCTGTTCAATAGTCAGTTGTACTGCGTTGCCTTCGTTAATCTGCGGGGTCACTTTAAGCTTAATGCCTACTTCCTGCCGCTGGACTTGCTGGAACGGGTTAGTATTGTTTGACCCGGTGGTAGAACCGGTAATAACCGGCACTTCCTGCCCCACCAGAAAAAACGCTTCCTGGTTGTCCATGGTAGTAATATGGGGCGTTGCCAACACATTAGAATTAGTGCTGGTGCGCACTGCCTGTAATACGGCGGCCCAATCACCGCGGTAAAAACCCAGCATAGCCCCATTCAGGCCACCCAATACGTCAGCCAATAGGGAATAATCGCGGTTGGAGTCAGGTGAAGTTTGAGTTACCGGCACACCATCGACAATAGTGGTAGTGGTTGAGCCCGGAGTAACCTGTGATGCCTGGGCAGCCCCGGCCGCTACGCCAATAATCGGGATAGTATTACCATTGCTGAAGTTGGTACCACCACCATTGGCATTCAGCCATTGCACACCAAAGTCAGTACCATCACCTTCAAATACTTCGACAATAATGGCCTCTACCAGTACCTGAGCGCGGCGAATATCCAGCTGGCGGATCACATCTTCCAGCGAACGCATCATATCGGGCTGGGCGGTAACCACCAGCGAATTGCTGTCAGCATGCGCTTCAATACTGATCTCCCGGCCAGTACCCGGACTGCGTCGGGCGCCCTGAGCGCCAGCTGCGCCTGAGCCGCCCTGCACTTCAGCAACAATAGAATCGCTTACGCCTTTTAATACCGGCACCAGCTCTTCAGCCTTGGCATATTTCAAATAATAAACCCGGGTATTGCCGCTGGTTTTCAGCTCGGCATCCAGCCGCTTGGCCAGTTCAATAACCCGCTGCCGCGCTTGCAATTCACCACTGACGATAACGCTATTGGTCCGCTCATCGGCCACAATCTTCGGGATCAGAAAATCAGGCTGCTCCGCGCGGCCCTGACTTTTATATATATTTTCCAGGATCCGGACAATTTCACCGGCTGAGGCAAATTCCAGTTTTAATATTTCCAGCTCCTGATCGCCAGCTTTGTCAACCCGTTGAATAATATCGACTATCCGGTTTACCACCGCTGCCGGCCCCGTCATCATAATAACGTTGGATGGGTCGTAGTTTACCACATGACCACCGCCCGCCTGGTTGCTGAACTGACGCAGCAAAGGCGCCAACTCGCGCACAGATACGTTGCGTACCTGCACTACCCGGGTCACCATTTCATCGCCATAGCCCGGGTCACCCTCTCCCACCACTGGAATATTAGAGGTCTTGGCATCTTTATTCCGAACCACTTTTAAAATGCCGCTTTCCATTTCCACTACGGCAAAGCTGTATACTTCCAGTACGTTTAAAAAGAACTGATAGTACTGCTCTTCGTTCAGCATTTCATAACTGCGGACATTGATCCGCCCGCGTACCTGAGGGTCGACAATAATGGTTTTTTTCAGGTTCATACCAACGATATTGATAAACTCGTTAATATCAGTGCCTTTAAAATTAGGTGAATACTGCACTTGTTCAGTATCAGCCAAAACCGCAAAACTAAATACAGCACCAGCCAGTAAACCGGCTATAGCACGCGCTGAACCCCTGAAAAAACCACCTGATATCATGAGAAATTAACCAATAGTTATCTAATAATCTTATTGCGACAGGCTAAACAGAATATCTCTGGTTTCGCCGTCACGTTCTATTTTAATTGCCGCTTCAGTGGCATCTCTGAGTTCGTTAATTACCCGCATGGCCTGCTGCATGTCATTAAGCGGTATGCCATTGATCTCGACCGCTAAATCATTTTGCTGCAACCCCAACTGATTAAATAAAGCCGGGTCTTTACCGGGCATTAACCGATAGCCAACCAACTCACCGTTCCGATGCTGTGGCGACACCCGGACATAGTCAAAAAATTTCATTGGTTCTGCCAGCAACTCATCGCGGCTTATGCCTAAATCACTTTCATCCAGCGCCGGGGCTTCGGCTTGCGGCAGCGCTACCAGTTCATTTTCATAAGCTGGCTCGGGGTTATCTTCCCGTCCCAGCCCGGCATTGGCCTGGGCCATTTTGGTATATTCAATGCCGTCCAGCATCAATGTTTCGAAACGGCCGGCTTGCTGAATCAGTACCCGGTCAATTAATACCTGCTTCAGCACTGCATTGGTGCCGTCGATAGTGTCATCAATAGCATAGGTACCTTCACTGCCCCGGCTTTCAATAATAGCGCTGCCACTGTTTGGATCTGCCTGCGCAACCACACCGGTCAGCTTAACATTCAACTGGGTTTTAGGTGCTTCAGTCACTACCGGTGCGGCCTGCTCCGGCTCAGCTATAACCTTGCCGAAAAGAGGATAACTTAGCAGCTGATCGAGGTAAGTTGTGGCCTGGCCTGTTGTTTTCAACGCAGCCTGTTGCAACGGGCCCGAGCTTGCCAGCTCGGGAACAGGCACTAGTTGCCAGCTTAACCGCGCTAACAACCAGGCAAGCAACAATACCAGCACCAGGTTCAGTACCTTACGTAAAGTACTGACCGGCAAACGCTGGCTATAGCGGTTAAAATCTTGCATCGACAAGGACAGGTTCATTTCAGCTTTCTTATAATAAATTCGGTTTCATCTTACTCAGTTGTCGGCTTACCAACAAGAGCCTGCACATATTTTCACAACTTACTAACAGCAAAAATAATACCGGGACTACGCTTCGCCAGTCGTTTGGCACTATAATGCACATTCAGTTCAGCATACAGGTTAAATATGACAACAACGCAAGCCAAAACACAGCAAAATGACAGCATCAGGCTGGATAAATGGCTTTGGGCGTGCCGCTTTTATAAAACCCGCGCCCTGGCTAAAAGCATGATTGAAGGCGGCAAAGTACACTACAATGACCAGCGCTGCAAAGCAAGCCGTCAGGTCGAGATTGGCGCCACCATTAAGCTGGCTCAGGGTAGCGATGAAAAAACGGTAGTTGTAGTGGGCCTGTCAGAAAGGCGGCTGGCCGCACCACTGGCCCAGGCCTTATATCAGGAAACTGAAGCCAGTGCAGAACAACGTCAGGTCCGGGCTGAACTACGTAAAACCAACAGCCTGTTTGCCCCCCACCCGGACACCAAGCCAGACAAAAAAATGCGCCGCCAGTTATTACTTTTAAAATCCAAGCAGTAAGAGAGATATTATGAATCCGGATAAATTACACCGCTTTTTGTTTCAGCAAAAACATGTCAGAGGCGAGTTGGTGCAGGTGGCAGACAGCCTGGACCAGATGCTGAAAAATCATGATTATCCGTTGCCGGTTAAACAACTACTGGCTGAATTAGTAGTGGCAACCAGCTTAATCACCGCCACCCTGAAATTTGATGGCGAAATTGCTGTGCAGTTACAAGGTGATGGACCGGTTAAATTCGCCGCAGTAAATGGCGACAACCAACAGAACTTCCGGGCAGTAGTAAGGCTGCAGGCAGAACTTAGCGGTAGCAGTTTTCGTGAGTTAATCGGTGAGGGCTATATGATTGTCACCATTACGCCCCGCCAGGGAGAACGCTATCAGGGTATTATCCCGCTAACCGGCGACACCCTCACCAGCACCCTTGAAGGCTACTTCGCCCAGTCAGAACAATTACCTACCCGTTTGTATATTTTTACTGACATTTCTGACAAAAACACTGCCGCCGGCTTGATGCTGCAGGTGTTACCGGTTGAGCCGGAAAAGGCCGCTGCAGATTTTGCCGAGTTGGTAGTACTGGCCGACACTGTTACCGCGGACGAACTACTAACCCTGCCAGCTGAGCAAATGCTGTATCGTTTATTCCATCAGGAGCAAGTAGAGCTTTTCCAGGCACAGGATGTACGTTTTGTGTGCGGTTGCTCGAGAGAAAAATGTGAAACGGCGCTATATAGTATCGGAAAAGATGCACTGAACGAGCATATTGCCGAAGGGAAGCTGGAGATGACCTGCGAGTACTGTAATCAGCAGTATCATTTCAATGCAGATGAATTGCAGCAAATCAGCAATCAGCTGTAATAAGAACGCCCCGCAGTGGCGGGGCGTTATTCATTAACTAACGTAGTTTATTTACAAACTTAGTTAGTTTTAGTACGACGGCGCAGCAATGCCAATGGCAGTAACAGCAAGCCAAAGATGCCAAAGCTGCCGCCCGAGCCTTTGTTAACTGTTACCTGGGCGTTGGCCGAACCTTGCATACCCGAGCTGTCCGTTGCAGTCACTGTTAATGTGTGCACCCGAACATCAGATTTGACCGGCATTCTCGCCAACTTCAACTGGCCATTTTCAACTTTAAACAACGGATTGTTGGTGCTGACTGACACTAGGCTGGCATCAGCTTCAGTTACCGCAACTGATACGTTACCCAGCACCGTGCCGGCAGCACTGCCGATTAGTAGCTCAGACGTCGTCAGACTAACAGTTACCTCAGGTTGCTCATCAGCGACGTTATTGATCATAACGGTCACCATAACCGGCTCAGAAACTCCACCGTTAGAATCCAGCACAGCAACTTCCATCTGCACCTCGGTCAAACCAGCTTCAAAGTCCAGTACTGCGGCATTAGCCACAACCACTGAGCCATCAGCCTGCAGCATCACTGCATCAGACGAACTGGCCAGCGTAACAAACTCCGTGATCGCGGTACGGAAATCAGCGGTAGCAGAAACCTGCCCTACCACGGTCCCTGCAGCGGCATTTTCGTTAACACTAAGTGTCTGACCAGCGGCAACGGTTGGTTGTGCAATTGGCGCTGCATAATTTGCAATGGCAACCGCTTCAGCCTGACCAGACATCATCACGAAGCTGCGATTATCATCGCCGTCGCGCATGATGAACGCTGACTCACCTGGTGCCAGCACCTCCACCGCAGTATCAACCTCGTCGTCCGCATTTGCCGCGTCTGTTGCAGGTTCAACTGGCAGTTCACTGACTAATCCTACTTCCGGTGAGAATGCAACCTGCATCGGCGCAATCACCTGATCGGCGATAAAGTTAGCATTTAGTGAATAACTGTTAGTATCGGTACGGAAACGCGCCGTAAAGGTACCGCCAATATCTGCAGCGGTAAGTCCAACATCTTCAAAACAAGACTCCAGCGTGATCTGCTTACCACCGGCATAGTGATACACATCACCTAACTGACCAGACAGCGTGCCATATACCGTATTGAAAGACACCATCACTCCGGGGAACGCATCATAAGTTGGGCCCAGACGAGTTACCAGTAAGGTATTCATGGTGTAGTCAAGCACACCATCATTATTGATATCCAGATCCAGCGCAAAGTTACCCTGTAACAGGTGGTTTACGCCACCTTCCAGATGGAAGGTTGGATACAACGCATAGCCGGTGCTGCACCAGGACGCCTCTTCGATATCCATAGTAATGGCCCGGATATCATGCATGGGCTGTAAAGCCGGGTCAGCAGGCGAAGTTGCAACCAATGCTGACGCAAAAGGTTCGACCTCAATGACGCCGGTGTTAGTCAGTTTCATTGCGATCTGGTCATCCGCCATCTCACTGCTGAGTGCCAGTTTCCCGGCCGCTTTTGGCACAATATGATACACCAGGTGCAAATCATGGTCGGCATCAGTGCTATTGTCATTAAAGATTAAGGCACCATCATATTCCGACTGATCCATCATTTGCGCTGCCATCAGTGCCATCCAGGTGACACCGTTGGACAACGTAAAATCAGGTAAATTTGCAGGATTAACTGTTAGCGTCACATCGAAGTTCACTGTCTGACCGGGTTGTACGGTTACAGTGGCAGGGTGCTGCCAACTTAATGCAGCGGTCTCTGTTTTTTCAGCAAACCGGTCACTAATCGACAACGAATACGTTTTCGCTTCATCGCTGAAGTTTTTCAGACTGACTGTTTTGGTCATGCTGGTCGCTTCAGACAATGTCTGTAAACCAAACGACAACGCAGCCTGGCGGGTATTGTGTTCAGCACTGTATACCCAGGCAGCAACCGGGCTGTTCACTGCTTTTTCCACATCTACCAGACCGGCACCAATCATACTGATGGGTGCTAAAGCAGCCTCAGGGTTTATTGCAACCGGCTCACGATATACGGTCATGTTAGCCGTATTCATCATGGTTGCTTTTACTTCAAACGCATTCCGATCTGGCAGCGCCCCCCGCACCAGTGCTGCAGCACCCGCGGTAATTGGCCCGGAGAACGATGTGCCTGTTGCTGGCGCCAGCCCCGTACCCGAGCCAACATCAGCAACCATGATATCTGTGCCCGGTGCCGTAATTTCTGGTTTTAATAACCCATCCATTGACGGCCCGCGTGAAGTGAAACCAGCAGCGGCACCAGCGCCAGATTTCGCTTCTGAGCTAATGTCATAGCTAACTTCCAGCTCGTCCAGCAGCATAGCCTGAATAGCATCGCCAACTTCTTTCGTAATCATCACAGTTGGAATAGTTATCCCGGTGCCATCTCCACCAGCAACAATCGGCGCTTCGCCCGGGTTACTGTTAGCAATAATGACGAAGGCTGCACCGCGCGCCTGGGCATTCAATACTTTTTGGGAGAACGGGCAAACACCCCGCGACAGTAATACCGCCTTACCAGTTAGGTCAGCATCCTCGGCCAGTGCATCACAGGCAAGGTAATCACCCGGTACCAGTACTAACGGCGTTTCAGCTGAATTAAAAGCAAAATCGAAGGTTGGGTTAAAGCCTGCTGAGACCATCGCCACCGTTTCGCCTTCAATCTGGGCGCTGTTAAAAGCCCCTACCAGCGCCGCCGGATGGGTCATTGCACCAACAGAAAGGGCATTTGGAGTGGTGCTGGGACCGCCAACTCTGAATGGCACATTGCCGTCATTGCCGGCAGAAATAACCATATTTACACCTAATTCAGCAGCGCGCTGAATTAAGTACTGGGTACCAGATTGGGTCTGGGTTGAACCAAACTGGCCACCAAGAGACATATTGATGATGTCGACCCGATCTGCCAGGTTACCATCGCCATTAGGGTCCATCGCCGCTTCCAGCGCTGCAATCTGATTTGCAGCACTGCAGGTTCCGGTACATACCGTATAAGCATATAAATCGACGTCCGGAGCAATACCAGTCACTGAGTGAGCAACGGAGGTACCATGACCACCGGTTGGTGGATCAATTGGATTTGGGTCGCCGTTTACAAAATCGTAGCCACCTTTGACCTGCCCCTGAGGCCAGGCTGGCATATTTTGATCAGCAAAGGCTGCTGCGTAAGCTTCGGTTGTCCCTTCACCACCGAAAGCAGCATGAGTAAAGTCGATACCGCTATCCAGCACAGCAACTTTAATGCCTGCTCCTGTTGCTTTGCCTGACTCTACTGTCTCAAGTGCTTTGATGTAAGCCGCACTATCAGCAACATACAACTCGCTGTCATACAAAGGCATTACTGATGTAACTAACGGGTTTTTCTGCAAGGCATTTAGTGCGTCTGCAGAAGCATTAACCACCAGACCAGAGGCCAGATTTTTAGTTGTGGTTAAAATCTTTGCATCTACGTCCAGTTGCATTAATGCTGAACTGATTTGCTGCTGGGCCTGCTCTGCTGCAACAACATATTGCTGGGCGCGTTGCTGATCAAAACCAGTAGCTGATAGTGCAGCACCCGCGGCCTGGGTATTTAATACGATAAACCAGGCGCTGGGAGCCTGTTCCTGTTGATCAATGCTAACGGTGACATTACCAACAACTTCATGGACGCTCTGGCCAAAGCCAGCTCGATATTGCTCAAAACCTGCGTTTGCGGTGCCTGAAACGGCAAGGCTGACAGCCGTCGCCAGTAAGGCTTTATTCATGGTTCCCAAGGTGTACTCCTATTGTACTGCATACGTACTTTTATATATTTTGACATTGGCTGGCTGCCGCAGAGGGACGGCCAAAAGCGCAGACAATGTTGAGTTTTTTGCTCCTGTGTTTATCAATACACAAAAAAGCAGTTTGCCCATAAAGTTAATTTAGCTTTATTGAGCCCGCTTTCTTTTATCACAAATGTAATGGTATGTAATTTTGAAACTGTAAGAAATTGCGACACAACAGTGTAAAAAATGGCAAAAATACTGCATCCATTGTTACTAAATGTTGACAGCAGCTGTCGAGCTCGTGCTGCAAAGTGACTGTAGCCAACAGAAATGATTATGAAATGTAAACATGTTAAACGGCTGCTTTAACAGGTAAATAAACCCTTACGACCAGGCCACCATGGGCATGGTTAAATAAACTGATGCTGCCCTGATGCGTATCGACAATTTTCTTTATGATGGCTAAGCCTAAACCTGAACCGCCACTGCCGCGGGCTTCATCACCCTGGGTAAAAGGGGCAAACATTGCCTCCATTTTATGTTCCGGAATACCCGGACCGTGATCCCGCACTTCCAGATATACCTGTTTACGACTTTTCTCGTAACCGGTACTTATTTCAATATCACCATCACTATAGCGTAAGGCATTTTCCAACAGGTTATTCAGTACCCGTTTTATCGCTATTTTTCGCAGCATAATTGCCGGCAGTTTCGGGTCGAGCTCGGTGATAAAATGCCGCTGCTGAACCTGCTCGGCCAGTACCAGCTCATTAATCAACTCGTTTAAATTGACACTTTGCAGGCTTTCTTGTTTATGGTGGCGTAAAAAATCAATAAACTGGTCAATAATGGCGTTCATATCATCGATATCATTGACGATACCATCACGGATCCAGCTGTCCTGCTCAGCCATCATTTCTGACGCCAGCCTTATCCGGGTAAGGGGCGTCCTTAAATCATGTGATACCCCGGCCATTAACAATGCCCGGTCCTGTTCCAGCCTTTTTATACCTTCTGCCATGTAATTAAAGGCCCGGATCACGGAGATAATTTCGGTAGAACCCTTATCTGCATTTAATGGCGGGGGAATATCGCCACGGCCTACCTGCAGCGCCGCTTGTTGCAACGACTTTAAAGGCCGGTTTAAATGCCGGGCGAACACCCAGGCGCCGCCAACACTTAACACACCAATAAGTAATAAATAAAAGGTCAGTGGTGAGAAATCAGTTTCGTCCAGGCCAGATAACGGCACTTTTACCCAGTAGTCTGGCGCTTGTGGTGGCTTGACCCAGAACGCAAAAGCATCGCCCTGCTCGATACGCACTTCGGCTTCACCATCGAGCTCAGCCGACATTTGCTCTGAAAAATAGCCATAGTAGCGGGCATTGGCCAACCCATACTGCAGCGCATCGGCTTCGTTGTATACCTCAATCCCGGTTGCCGCACTGAAACGGCGGGTCAGTTCATCAGATAGTACCGGCGTGTTCTGGCCCACGTCGATAAAAACCACCTTAATTTGCTTGGCAATTAAGTGGTTTATTTGCTGCGTGGTGGGTTTGATAAAATACAGTGCCACCGACACATAGGACACCAGCTGATTAATCAGTAATAAAAAACCAATTAAAAATACCGTCTGACCAAAGGCGCTACGGGGTAGCAAACGCATCAGGCAATGCTGCCGTCTGGCACAAATACATAGCCCAACCCCCAGACGGTTTGAATATAGCGCGGGTTAGTGGCATCGTCTTCCAGCATGCGTCTTAATCGTGACACCTGTACATCAATACTGCGTTCCATCGCAGAATAATCACGGCCCCGCGCCTGATTCATTAGTTTGTCGCGGGAGAGCGGCTCACGCGGATGGCTGACCAGCACTTTCAGCACGGCATATTCACCACTGGTCAGCGGCAGCGGCTGGTCGCCTTTGCGCATTTCACGGGTCGCCAGATTAAAAGTGAACGGGCCAAAGCTGATAACGGTTTCTTCCTGCGATGGTGCGCCTGGTAAGTCTTTACTTTTACGCCGCAATACGGCTCGGATCCGCGCCAGCAACTCGCGAGGGTTAAAGGGTTTAGGCAGATAATCGTCGGCACCCATTTCCAGGCCAATGATCCGGTCTACCTCATCACCTTTGGCAGTTAGCATAATAATGGGTACATCATTATTTTGCTGACGTAACTTGCGGCAAATGGACAAACCGTCTTCACCCGGCAGCATCAAATCAAGTACCACCAGATGAAAATGCTCACGCTCCATCAACCGCTGCATCTGTTCATAATTTCCGACGCTGCGCACCTGATAACCCTGCTCAACCAGATAGCGCTCAAGTAATGCGCGCAAACGTAAATCATCATCTACTACAATAATTTTCAGAGTTTCCTGGCTGGTCATCATGCAAGCTTCCGTTGTTTTTTCTCACTATAAACGAAAAAACCGCCATTGTTACTACCATGGCGGTTAAACTGTGTTACAAAACTTTTCAGTCTTGCTGAGTTTCCGGCAATTGCTGACGTTTCATTGGCGGGTTTACCCAGTATATTTCGGCAGCATGCGTACTATATTTGCTGGACGCTTCCACTTTCTGGATATAGTCGTAATCGGGTTCCATCACATACTGTGCTGGCGTACTACTGCAAGCCGTTAACACAACGGCTGGTATAAGCAGGTATAGCTGGCGACGGGATTTCATCTTAAGGCCCTCCCATAAAGCTAAAATCCAGACTAAGTATAGTACATTTTTTAACCAGCAAATTAATCCTTATCAGTAAAAGGCTGATAGCTGATTGCGGTAATTAAATACCAATGCTCACCAGCAGGCGTCATCACTTTTACTTCATCGTCGAGCGTCTTACCAAGCAGTGATCTTGCCAGAGGCGAGTCAATACTCAGTTTATTTAAACGTAAATCAAACTCGTCCGGGCCCACCAGCCGGTAACTTTTTAATTCACCTGCTTCGTCTTCAAGCCGCACCCAGGCACCAAAGTACACTTTACCCTGTTGTTTTGACGACGGATACACTACCTGCAGTTGCTCCAGCCGCTTAGTTAAAAACCGCACCCGCCGATCAATTTCCCGCAACCTTTTTTTGCCATAAATATACTCTGCGTTTTCAGAGCGATCGCCCAGCGCCGCTGCATCAGCGACCTGCTGTGTTACCCGCGGCCGCTCTTCTTTCCACAGGTAACGTAACTCCCGCTCCAGAATTTCGTAGCCTTCACGCGTAATCAGATTGGATTTTTTGATGCTGAAAGTAGACAATTCACCCTGCTCTTCATATTTCGTATCATACTTTGCCTGCCACAGGGGCCGTAAAGTCGAAGGATTCTATAGTTATGTCAATGATTGTTAAACAAATAGCCAGTGAAATTACTGCCCGGCCAGAACAGGTGGCTGCCGCTATCGCTCTTTTAGATGAAGGCGCCACTGTGCCCTTTATTGCCCGCTACCGTAAAGAAGCCACCGGCGCGCTGGACGATACGCAATTACGTTTACTCGATCAACGACTGAATTATCTGCGCGAACTGGAAGAGCGCCGTCAGGTTATTTTAAAAACTATTGCCGAGCAAGGTAAGCTTAGCGCAGAACTGGAACGGGATATTCTGGCCGCCGATAACAAAACCCGACTGGAAGATTTGTATCTGCCCTATAAGGCTAAACGGCGCACTAAAGGCCAGATGGCGATTGAAGCCGGTTTGGCGCCGTTAGCTGATGCAATTGTTGCTAGCCCGGAGCAGGATCCTGAGCAGCAGGCTGCGGCCTATCTTAATGCCGATGCTGGCTTTGCTGATGTCAAAGCCGTACTGGACGGGGTGAAGTTTATTTTAATGGAGCGGTTCGCCGAAGATGCCACCTTGCTGGCCCGGTTGCGGGCCAAGCTTAGCCGTGATGCGGTATTAAAAAGTACGGTCGTTGCCGGCAAGGAGCAGGAAGGCGCTAAATTTCGCGATTATTTCAGCCACACGGAACTTTGGAAAAATATCCCATCGCATCGCGCCCTGGCGATGTTTCGTGGCCGTAATGAAGGTGTGTTGCAGTTGCAGTTACTGCCTGACAGTGACGAGGCCAACGCCCATGCACTTTGTGAACAAATGGTGGCAGACCACTTTGACATCCGCCAGCAACAGCGCCCGGCCGATACATTTTTACGCACGGTAGTACAGTGGACCTGGAAAGTAAAACTACATTTACACCTGGAAAACGACTTACTCAGTGAGCTGCGCGAGCGTGCTGAGTTAGAGGCCATTAAAGTATTTGCCCGCAATATGGCCGATTTATTAATGGCGGCGCCAGCAGGTATGCGCCGCACCCTTGCGCTGGATCCGGGTCTGCGTACCGGTGTGAAATGCACAGTGATTGATGAAACCGGCAAGCTGTTGACCCACAGCACTATCTTCCCCCATGCACCACAAAACTTATGGGATAAGTCTGTCCGCACCCTCAGTCAGTTGTGTCAGCAACATAAAATCGAACTGATTGCCATTGGCAATGGCACGGCGTCGCGCGAAACCGACAAATTAGCTGCTGACGTTATTAAAGCGGTTAGTAGTGATAAACTGAGCAAAGTAATGGTCTCTGAGGCGGGAGCCTCAATCTATTCAGCATCAGAATTGGCAGCACAGGAATTTCCGAACCTCGATGTTTCATTACGTGGGGCCGTATCAATTGGCCGGCGTTTGCAGGACCCGTTGGCCGAACTGGTAAAAATTGAGCCTAAAGCCATTGGGGTGGGTCAGTATCAGCATGATGTTAACCAAAGCCTGTTAACCCGCTCGCTGGACGCCGTAGTCGAAGATTGTGTTACCGCTGTTGGCGTAGATTTAAACACGGCCTCTGCTGCGTTGCTGGCCCGGGTCGCCGGTTTAAATAAAACCCTGGCCCAAAATATCGTGCAGTACCGTGATGAAAATGGCCGTTTTAATGAGCGAAAAGAACTATTGAAAGTGCCGCGGCTCGGGCCGAAAGCGTACGAGCAAGCGGCTGGCTTTTTACGGATTAACAATGGCAAAAACCCGCTGGATGCCTCAGCAGTGCACCCTGAAGCTTACCCACTGGTAGAGAAAATTCTAAAGACTGCCCAACAACCCGTGAATGCTGTGATTGGTAACAGCAGCTTCTTAAACAGTATTGATCCGGCTGCCTTTGTTGACGAGCATTTTGGCTTGCCCACTATCAGCGATATTTTAAAAGAGCTGGATAAACCCGGTCGTGATCCACGGCCTGAGTTTAAAACAGCCAGCTTTAAAGATGGTGTAGAAACACTGCAGGATCTGAAACCGGGCATGCTGCTGGAAGGCGTTATTACCAACGTGACGAATTTTGGTGCTTTTGTCGATATAGGAGTGCATCAGGATGGCTTGGTGCATATTTCATCGTTAACCGATAAGTTTGTCAGCGATCCGCATCAGGTGGTAAAAGCAGGTGATATTGTCAAAGTAAAAGTACTTGAGGTTGATATAAACCGCAAACGAATTGCCCTGACGATGCGGCTGGACGAGCAACCTCAGCCTAAAAACCAGGACAAACCTGCGGCTAAAACGGCTAATCAGAGTAACGCCAAAACCAACCGGCCTGCCCCAAAAGCCGCCAAAGCCGAACCTGCCAATGCAGCTATGGGTAATGCCTTCGCTGAAGCGCTGGCAAAATTTAAAAAGTGATGGGATTAATTTACTAAGACTAATTGCTCAGGCTTGCTGGCGCAGTGGCCGCTGCGCTGGTTCAGTCGCCAACTGATAAAACCGGCTGATAACCTGGCCACGACGCTGCATTTGAGCCAGCGTATCAAACTCAGGGAATACCAAACCTGCTGCTGAGCTATTGTTGTTGATTGCTTCACTGTCATAACGAATTTGCGAGTTATCAATGGCGGCGCTGGGCTGGCCCTCTGCTGCCGGCTGGTCACCGCTTGCAGCGTTTGCCTGTGCCGGTGCCGTTTTTTCTGCAACGAGTTCAGTTTGCGCCTGCAGCAAACGCTGACTGGCTTCAGCAGCAATTCGCCGGTCGGCTGACGAGGGCTCTGCCGGCGCCAACGCTGCCGCCTTTACCTGCTGCATTTTCTGAATTGTGGCCTGCGGGTCCCCGGCTACCGGCGCAATATCAATTTGCACCTCTCCTGCCACAGCATATTGCCGGCCATCAGGACCTAACTCATAACTATAACTGGGCGCACTGGCATAGCGACCGCCAATGCTGGCATGCGCTTGCTCATGGCTACGGACCTCCTGGTCACGCCCCTGTAACTCTTTAACTTCCTGTTGCTCGGCTTGTTGCTGTTGTTGCTCTGCCTCGCGTTGCTGTCGTTGCTGGCCATCGTCAGCTGACTGCTCTGGCCGGCCTTCGACCGCTTGCTGCGTTTCGTTAGATTTACCGCTGGCGTCATAGCTGTTTACCGACCCTGCAGCATTACCGGTGCGACCTTTTTCTTCAGTAGCAACCGCACGTTCTGGCTTACCTTTATCCATTTCCCGAACCGGTTCTACCAGTTCACGTCGTTGCATATCACGGCGGGCTAACTCAGTAGGCGGGTTTGCCGTGTTTATGCTGACGTTTGGATAGTAAGAGGTGATTTGCATTTAGCTTACACCCGGACATCAATAATCGTACCAAGCGCTTCATCAGCTGCCTGAATAGAACGCACATTGGCTTCAGCAGTACGGGTCTCGTTGGTTAACTGCACCAGACTTTGCTCAACTGAGGGTGCTTGTGACTGGGTCGGCCGGTTTTGTTCCGGCGCTTCAGCCTGGCGCACATCAGTTTCTGCCGCCGTATCCGGCTCCCGGTTGGTGCTGGTTTGCCGGTTAATATTAACAGTTGCCTCTGTTACGCCGGCTGAAGCACGCTGAAATCCCTGCAAACCGGCATTAAATGCTGATTGAATCTCCATCATTGCCTCCTCTCACACAAATAATGTTTAATTATTGACCAAAATGAGTCAAAAAGAAAGACGCTTAGTCGCAACGCGGCGCTACCGATGTCAACCAATGATTAAGCCAGCCAAGAAACTCAGACCGGTGAGAAATAAACGGAGCATGTGATGCTTTGGCCAGCACAGTCAATTCAGCGGCCGGTAGCAATTTTTGCAATTCACAGACGACTGCTGCCGGTACCAATGAGTCAAGCGCGCCAAAACATCCCACTACAGGCTGGGCTAAACCAGCAAAATCTTCGCGCAAATCCTCACTGCTCAGAAATTCCAACCCGGCGCTCAGCGCCGTTGCGCTGGCTTGCGGAAACGCCGCTATCGCCTGCTTAAGCGCTGCAGCATCACTTTTGGCTGTTGCCGAACCCATCGCCTGGATCGCTAAAAAGCGGCCGATAGTCAGAGACAAGTCACGTTGCAACGACTGGGCAAACTGCTGCATCACTGCAGCTTTCATTCCCGGCCAGCCAGCGTGTTGTAAAAAGCATGGCGTTGCCGCAACCAGCGCCAGCTGCCGCACTTTTGCCGGATAACGTTTAGCCAGAGCAATAGCCAGTAAGCCGCCAAGTGACCAGCCACAAAGCAGGCTGTTATCAGGAATTTGTCTGGCCAAATCAGCCAGCACCGTGTCGAAATTATAGGGTTCAGGTAGTTGTTGCGCTAAGCCAAAGCCCGGTATATCCAGCGGCAATACCTGCACAGTTGGCTGGATATCTGCCAGCAAAGTATGCCAGACGCCCTGATTTACTCCCCAGCCATGCAGAAGTACCAGCACAGGTTTGTCAGTTTTGCTAATTTCTGCCATGCTGCTTTTATGTTTCCCAGACGTTAACTTTATGCTTAGTTTGCTTGCTGATGTATTTCGACGCTGCTGGCATTATTTACTGCCGGGCCAGTGTATGTGGTGCAGTTTACCGCTTGCAAAGCCCGGCAGACAACTCTGTGATTACTGCCAAAAGGCCTTACCCGGGCTGCCCTACCAGCTTTGCCATAATAATTTATTGTTGTTACCAGCAGTCGCGCGGGGCTTGCAAGGCGCTAAATTTGATCGCTTACTTTGCCTGGCGCACTATCAGCAGCCCTACCAGCACTGGATACCACGCTGGAAATATTATACCGATTTAGCTGCAGGCCAGTTATTGCAACAGCAAATGTGTTTGTTACTGCTACGCTGCAAAAGTAATAATATGCAGATGCCCCAGGCCCTGACATTTGTGCCACTGCATTGGCGCAAACAACAGCAGCGGGGGTTTAATCAGGCCCAATTGCTGGCAGAAGCCTTAGGGCAACAATTACAAATACCGGTGTTGGCGTTATTCAGTAAATCTGCCAGCCATAGCCAGCGCGGTCTTAACCGGCGCCAGCGGCTGCGTAATTTGCGACGCTCATTCAGTCTGAAGCGGGGGGCAGAGCGTCTGCCACCGCATGTTGCTTTGATTGACGATGTTATAACTACCGGCGCAACGGCTAACGCCCTGACCAGACTATTACGCCGGGCCGGGGTCAGCACGGTCAGTGTCTGGACCCTGGCTGTTACCCCACCACCGGGCTACTCAGTCTGAATCGGCGCGTTAAAGCTGTTGCCTAAAAACATGGCATTAATCAGAATGCGGCTTGAGCCAAAAAAATAACCACGAAATACCGGGTTATCCGTCATACCAATAACCCGGCCCCGGCCCAGATTATGCGCAATAATCGCCGCGCCCTGCGCTATTTTTGGCACATATTCACTGGCACTGTAGCCTGCCAAATGCGGATTCTGACTGTATAATGCCACATTGACAAAGGGTGAGCTGCTAGGCTGAAGCAACATGATATCATTTTTAAACAATGGTAAACGCGCCCGGGGTACACCAAAGGTTAACGGATGGCTTAGATCAAGCTCGGCACTGAAAATGGCCCCGGCAATCCGGCGTTTCGCAGCCAGCGCTTCGCGATCAGCGTAACTTAAATCCTGCTGCGGAATAAGTTGTTGCATCTCCTTACCCTGCCAGACCCCTGCCTGCAACAAACCTGCATTGGCCAGCCAGGCTGCGCCATCTTTATGTCCCCACAACACACCGCCCTGCTCAGTCCATTGTTTCAGCTGCTTGATCTGACTGTCCTGCCATTGCCGGTAGTTGCCATCTGCCAGAATAATGTGGGTATAGCGGTTTAAGTTAATCCGGCCTAAGCGTTCAGGTTCTACCATGCTTGGCGAAATACCCGCTAAGCGTTCAAGGTTGTACCAGACTTCGCCCGCTTCAGTTGAGTTTACTCCGGGTCCGGCAATCAGCAGTACTTCCGGTTTTTTAATCACCGCAAAATTATGACTGCCTAAATCACTGCCCTCGGGCGTCAGACCGCTGCGAATCGCATGGACTTTAACCGGATATTGCTGTTGCAGTTGCTGCAAATGGCTAAACCAGTCTTTGTCCTGCTGCAGGCCGGCAGCAACCAGCATAGTACCCGGTTGAAACTGTACTGTGGTGTCACTGGTCAGGGCGCTGAAATTATGCAGCGCTGAGCGCACTACCACACCTTCGGTCAATAGTGCCTGCAACAACAAGGGAGCCTGTTGGTCTTGCCAGCTAAATGCATAAGCATAAGCGCCGGCGGTTAACTGTGGTTTTAGTTGCGGTGTATCCTGCCATTGCTCACTGGCCAGCGCCCGGCCAGGCTCGCGGCTTACTGCTTTAAACTCTATATTAAAGGCATAGGGCAAGGTCCAGCTGGACACATCATAGAAAGTATTGTCCTGGAAGTTTTTTTCGGTAGAGAATGCCGCTTTAATCAAGCGGTACTGAGATTGTTGCAACGGCACAAAAAAACTTTCACCTGCCAGATACTTAACATCATCATCCTGCCAGTCACGTCTTAATGGATAAACGGCTATATGATGACGCTGCAGCAAGTCCAGTAAGGCGTGCAGCCGACTCTGATCACCGTCATCTGTTAACATAAAGCCTTTGGTTTTGTCAGCCTTAGCCTGCGCCAGTGCGCTTTGATAAAATTCCTGTTGATACGCTAACAATTCCTGGCGTTTTGCCACGGCACCACGGATGGTCGACAGCGACGCAGTAAACTGGTTTTTGATGGTATCACTGAAGCTCAGCAGACCATTTATCGATTCCTGCAAGTGGCCACGGCTGCTTGCCTGTTCAAACAAAATACCGACACTACCGTTTACATCCGGATAGGTGGAGCCTTTACCGATATAAAAATCATCAAAGCTTTCTTCGCTGTAGTACAGTTGCTCTTGCTCATCAAATGCCGCAGCATGAAATTCGGCAATTGCCGCAGTTAACTCAAAATTACGTTTCGGCGTTAGCGGATAATTACGGCTCGGGATACCAGGCTGGAAAAAGTAACTGCTGTTAGTGCCCATCTCATGAAAATCACCGACTACATTGGGTAACCATTGCTGAAACTGGGCAATCCGGGCCTGACTTTCCGGATGCTGTAGTAGTAACCAGTCGCGGTTTAAATCAAACCAGTAGTGGTTGGGCCGGCCATTTGGCCAGGGTTCAATGTGCTCGCGATGCTGCGGGTCAGCAACCGGCTTACTGCCTCTGTGCATATTTGCCCAAGACGCGAACCTATCATGACCATCCGGGTTAAGACTGGGCTGAATTAAAATTACTGCCCGGCTGAGCCAGGCTGCAACTTCTTCAGTTTCCACCGCAGTTAAATAATGAGCCAGCACCATTGCAGCGTTGGCAGCACTGGGTTCATTGCCATGCACACCATAACCCAGCCAGATAACAATGGGGGCGTCGCTGGCGATGTTTTTATCCTGTTTAGCCTGCTGCAGATGTTGTTGTCGGATGTCGTCTAACCGGCGTAAATTCTCAGGCGATGAAATAACCAGTTGCAGCAAGGGTCGCTGTTCGTGGCTGTAGCCGATTACCTCCAGCATGGCTTTATCTGACTGGCTGGCCAATTGCTCGAAATAGCGCTGAATTTGATCATGCCGGGCATGCCAGTCACCCACCGGGTGACCAAGGGTTTGTTGCGGCGAGGGTAGTCTGGGATCTACCGACTCATTAAAATACTGCGCCTGCGCCGATACGGCCCAGAGTGCGAAAAAAACCACTACACTCAGTTTCATGCCTGTTTCCTTTAAAATTTTTGCGCGTCCAGTTAGCCAGAAACTGCTGCAAAACTCAAGCAGGGCTGGCATCAGCGCCAGACTCGGAGTATGATAGTCATTAACCTAGTAATTTAGTCAGGTACTAAGATGATTTCTATTTCAGAACAGGCGCAAGCCCATTTTGCAAAGCTGCTGGAAAAACAAGCTGCCGGTACCAGCATCCGGGTATTTGTTGTTAACCCAGGCACGGCTCAGGCGGAGTGTGGCGTATCTTATTGTCCGGCCGACGCCATTGAAGATACCGATATTCAAATTGAATTCAATGGCTTTAACGCTGTAGTTGACGCAGAGAGCAAACCGTTTCTGGTCGATGCCGAAATCGATTTTGTGACCGATCAGATGGGCTCGCAACTTACTTTAAAAGCGCCGAACGCCAAAGTGCGTAAGGTGAATGACAACGCTCCGTTAATGGAGCGGGTCCAGTATGTGATTGATGCCGAAATAAACCCGCAGCTGGCAAACCACGGTGGCCGGGTATCGGTTATGGAATTAACTGACGATGGCGTCGCAGTACTGCAATTTGGCGGTGGCTGTAATGGCTGCTCTCAGGTCGATTTAACCCTGAAAGAAGGCATCGAGAAAGAACTACTGGCACGGTTCACTGGCGAACTAAATGGCGTTCGCGATATTACCGAGCACCAGCGTGGTGAACACTCATACTATTAAGCCAACGCCCAATTATGATATAACAACCCTGGTACAGGTTAGCTACCGGGGTTTTTATGCGTTTTTTTGTCACCTTCTTTTTCAGCTTAAATATTTTTCTGAGCTTATTGCTGCCGGCTCAGGCGGCTGTAATGTTGATTTACCATCATGTTGCTGATGATACCCCGCGGGTCAGCAGTGTGACTGCCGAAGAGTTACGCCAACACCTGCAGTATCTGCAAGATAACAAATTCGAGGTTATTGGCCTTGATGTGCTTATCGGCCAGTTGCAAAACAACAAGCCCATTGCCGACAATGCGGTCGTGATCACCTTTGATGACAGTTTCGAAAACAACTACACCACTGCGCACCCGATCCTGATGGAGTTTGGCTATCCCTATACCATTTTTATCAGCCCCGGCAGTATCGACAACCGGGTGGGTCCGGTGCTTAGCTGGGAGCAGGTCAGAAAAATGGCAGCTGATGGCGTGTTGGTCGCTAACCACGCGATGAATCACGAACATATGACCAGGCGGCAGCCTGATGAAAGCGACGCCGACTGGCTGGCCCGGATGGAGCAAAATATTCTGGATGCTGAACGGCGGATAAAACAGGAAACCGGCCAGAGTCATCAATGGCTGGCCTACCCCTACGGTGAGTTTAACAATAAGCTTGAAGCATTAGTTGAAAAACTCGGGTTCATCGGAATCGGTCAGCAATCTGGCGCTATTGGCCCTGCTACCCTGCTTACCCGTATACCACGCTACCCGGCGGCCGGTCAGTATGCAGATCTTTCTAAGCTTGCCCAGAAATTGCGCACCCTGGCTTTTAATATTACGGATTATTTAGCTGCTGATCAGCAAATAAGCGCCAACCCTCCTACGCTGCGTCTGCAGCTGGAAGTTAGAGATTTTCTGCCGGGCCAGTTACGCTGCTATGCCGGTACCGATACTCTTGAGCCTAAATGGCTTAACGATAGTACCTTTGAAGTTACAGCCAGCAAGCCCGTTAATCGCGGCCGCAGCCGCTATAACTGTACCGCACCGTCGCTTAGTAAAAAGGGTTATTTCTACTGGTATTCGCAACCCTGGTTAAATTAATGAAGTTTTAATTGATTCAGTACCAACGGGAAGTCGCTTAGTAGCTGCTCTCTGTTAATAAGTGGCACCTCACCAGGCGCCATTTCAGGTTTAAAAATAGCAGCGACCTGCCCCTGCGGGTTAATTAACACCACTGACGCACTATGATCTACCAGATAGTCCTGTTCAGTGGTGCTGCTCATGGCATACATTAAGCCCAGCTCCCGGACAAAAGGAAACAACTGATCGTGGCCGGCGGTTAAGCCGGTTAATGCCGGTTGCTTAAAATAATCGACATATTGCTTCAGTTGTTCGGGGGTATCGCGCTGTGGATCAACCGAAATAAACCAGATTTGCAATGGTTGTTCCACGGTTGCGGCCAGCTCTTGCTGCACGCCGGCCAGCTTGGCCAGGGTTAACGGACAAATATCCGGGCAAAATGTGTAGCCAACGAAGGCCAGGGTCCATTTGTCCATTAAATCTGCCCGGCCCCGTGGCTTATTATCCTGATCAAGCAGGGTAAACTCTGTCAGATTACGCGGTTGCGGATAGACCAGAGCCTGCTCTGGTAGGGGCTTATGCTGCCAGAGCAAATACAGCATTACCCCGGCGACAACGGCGGCGGCAGAGAGCATTAAGATGATTAGATTACGAAACATAAAAGGGTGATACCTTAAAGTAGTGATCGACCAGTAACACCAGGAACAGCACCATCAAATGGATAATAGAGAATTTAAAGGTTGCCATTGCTGTTTTGCTGTCCGCATTAAATTTTAACTTCCAGGCGTATTGTAAAAACCGAAAATTCAGGATGGTGCTGCCCAGCAGATACACAGCACCCGTCATACCCACGATATATGGCAACAAACACACCAGACACAACAACACTGTGTATAGCAAAATGGCGCTTTTGGTGTACTCAATGCCGTGAGTCACCGGCAGCATCGGCATATTGACCTTGGCATAGTCATCGCGGCGGTGAATTGCCAGCGCCCAGAAATGTGGTGGTGTCCAGGCGAAAATGATCATCACCAGCAGCAGGGCATAACCATGAATTTCACCGGTCACCGCTGTCCAGCCCAATAACGGCGGCATGGCACCGGCCAGGCCACCAATTACGATATTCTGTGGCGTAGCGCGTTTTAAAAACATGGTATACACCACGGCATAACCAAATAAACTGAGTAGGGTCAGCCAGGCCGTCAGTGGGTTAACGCCAATATATAATAATACAAAACCGGTGGCGGCCAGGGCACAGGCAAATGCCACGGCTTGCTGCGAACTTACCCGGCCTTTCGCAACGGGCCGGCTGTGAGTCCGGGCCATCTGGGCATCAATCCGCTGATCGACTACATGATTCAGTGCCGCCGCAGCGCCTGATAATAAACCGATACCAATGGTAGCGAATACCACAACGGCAACGTCCGGCAAGCCGGGTGACGCCAGCATCATGCCCACCCAGGCCGTTAGTACCAGTAACGCCACTACTTTTGGTTTAGTGAGTTCCAGATAATCGCGCCAGCGGGAAACTCCGTGTCGCGCTGCTAATATTGTTGCCATTTACGCCTCCCTGCCAACGGGGCGGTAGAGTTGATACACCACCACCACCATGATCATCAGTAAGTTCGCCCCGACAAAATTGTGTGCTACGGCATTAACCAGTGGTAAATGCAGTACTACATTTAGCAGGCCCAGAATAAATTGCAATAACAATATCACGCCAGTTGCCAAAGCAAACTTACGCATTATTGACGTTTGAGCATGCCGATACAGACTTACAGCAAACCAGCTAACCACACCAAGTGTAATATAAGCGCCCAAGCGGTGAAACACATGAACCGTCTGCCGGGCCTCCGCTGACATTACACCATATTCGTAATCGCTGTATCCCAGATGTAAGTCAAAGGCTTCATCCAGCGCCAGCCGGCTGACCCAGCCTGCTTCACAAACCGGCAGCTCAATACAGGCCAGCGCCGCATAATTAGCGGCGGTCCAGCCACCGAGGCCAATTTGTACCATTACCACTATGGCCGCGCCAACTGCCAATGGCTTTAATTTTTCCAAAGCAGGTTCCACCACCCGCAATGTGGGTGTCAGCTGCATCCAGTACAACGCCAGTAAGCAATAAAGCGTAAAGCCACCCAGTAAATGGGCCAGCACCACTATCGGTAGTAAGCTCATGGTGACCGTCCAGGCACCTAATGCTGCCTGACATATCACTAAAAGTAGTAGCACCGCCGGCAAAGTACGTGGCTGGCGTGCTTTACTGATCATACTGGAAATAAACAGTGCAGCAATTAACAAACCCAGAGTACCTGCCAGATAACGATGGATCATTTCATTCCAGGCTTTTTGTGGCTCCAGTGGCCGTTCAGGGAACGCCTGCGCTGCAATTGCAACGCTTTCTGGCTTTTCGGGTACCTTCAGAAATCCATAACAGCCAGGCCAGTCCGGACAACCGAGACCGGCATCAGTCAGCCGGGTAAAGGCGCCATAAATAATCACCACCATCGTCAAGATTAAGGTAAAGGAAACCAACCACTTATGTCTGGTCATACGCTGGTCCTGTCATAATTTAATAGTTTCAATAAGTCATAACGGATATTGCGGGCAACATCTGCCATTTCAGCCTGCTGCTCCGGCATCGGATAACTCAGCAGCACCAGCCCTTTCTGATCTACCAACAGTATTTTTTGTTGCAGTGATGCAGTATCCATAATTTCTGTTTGTTGCTGAATAAACATCGGATAAACATCAGCGTCAGTTAATGGCCCAACCACTACCGGTTGCACCTGCTCCTGCTTGCGGCCAAGGCCAATATATAGCTGTTTTACGGTATGTAAGGCATTCTGACAACGCTGCTGGCAGGGCGTATCAGTCAGCAATACTATCCGCCAGTGTTTTTTCTGGCCGCTAATATCGTCCAGTAAAAAAATTTCCTGCTCCAGCCAAACACCTTTGCTGGATGAGCCAGGATTAAACCAACCCAATTCCAGCACTAGTTTTGCTGCTGCCAGTGGCAATACACAACATATTACAAACAGCAGCATAAATTTATTCTTGTTCATTTTCTCTCCCGCTGCGCCGGGCAGCAGCAAGTGCCACTGCAACTACGGCGATTGCCAGCATAAACCATTGAAAAGCGTAGCCATGGTGTTTTTCAGGGGGCATAACCACCGCCTGGTAATGAGGTAAAAAAGGACTTTCCTCCTGTTGATACAGCAGAAACGGATATGCACTGACGGGTAGCTGGGCTGCCATTTGTTCCAGCTCTGGCTGTTGAATGCGCTGTGGCCATCCTGCGCCTTCGGTATTTTGGCCCAGCCGGAACCCGCCCACTTTGCTACGAACAAGTCCCTGCAGTTGCAATTGCTCTGGAATATTAAGCTCTGGCAGCACGGCCCGGCTGCTGCCAGCGGCCACCCAGCCAAGATTAACCAACAGAGGCCGGCTTTTGGCCGTGCTCTGCACCGGAACAATCACATCGTAGCCCACCTTACCATCAACAATCTGATTATCCAGTAGCCAGACGTAGGGCTTAAGCCAGTATCCTGCACCGGCAAATAACACCCCATCTGCCTGCTCTGCACTCAGCACGGCCAGCTGTTGCCAGTTCAATTCGCCCTGTTGCTGGAGTTGTTCAAGTTGACTGATTTGGATAGCTTTTTCTTCTGCACGTTGCAACTGCCAATAGCCAAGCTTGCTTAAAATAATAAAAGCCGTCACAGTAATCAGCAACCACACTTTGTGAATGCCAAAATAGCGGCCAAATATTTTAAGCTGCATAGCTTGCGAACCGGAGATTAAGAAAGATGTTGTTTAAGCTTGTTATCATTGCACTACTACTATTTATTGTTTTCAACCTGTTCCGGGCAGGTTTCATCATGCTTAGAAACGATCCGGAACAAACACAAATGTCCCGTTATCTCGGACGCCGGGTTTTCTATTCTGTACTGGTATTGCTGCTTCTTTTGCTGGCAATGGCCCTGGGGTGGATCACGCCCAACCCCAGACCTTACTAAGCTGCGTGGTTACAGGATATAAACAATAACAAACAGACAAATCCAGACCACATCAACAAAGTGCCAGTACCAGGCTGCGGCCTGAAAGGCAAAATGTTTCTCAGGGGTGAAATGCCCCTTCAGCACCCGGAAAAATACAAACAACAGAATGATAGCACCCAGGGTAACGTGCAAGCCGTGAAAGCCGGTCAGCAGGAAAAACGTATTGCCGTAAAAACCAGAGTCCAGTCGCAGGCCTAAATCGCGGTAAGCATGAATATATTCATATACCTGCAGGCCTAAGAAAGTTGCACCTAACAATAATGTCAGTAATAACATCAACTTTAACTGACCGCGCTTTTGCTGTTCCAACCCGGTATGAGCAAAATGCAGGGTAACCGATGATATTACCAGAATAGCGGTATTGATCAGCGGCAAACCTGTCCACGGCATGGCCTGGGTTTCAATGCCGCCAGGTGTCTTTACCAATGGCCACACGGGTTCAAAGTTGGGCCATAACAGCTCGAAGGTCATGGCATTATTGCTGGAGCCCCCAAGCCACTGCATGGCAATCATCCGACCATAAAACAGCGCGCCAAAAAACGCCATAAAGAACATTACTTCAGAGACAATAAACCAGCTCATGCCCTGGCGGAACGAGCGGTCCATCTGATTGCTGTATAAGCCACTCATCGACTCATCAATAACATTTCTAAACCAGCCAACCAGCATAAATACCAGTATGGCAAAACCTGCCAACAACAAATAGCCACCAAAACCGCTTTGCTGTTTACTGATATCAATTACAAAGTGGCCGGCACCAAAAGCAATGCAAAACAATGCTATGGCACCAACTATCGGCCAAGGGCTCTGCGCGGGAACATAATATTTTTCATAGGTTTTTGTTGTCATCTTATTCCCCAATATTATCCTGTTGTGGTTGCTGTGCTGCCCACGCCTGAGTGACATCGTATAAGGTGTAATTCAGGGTTATAGTATTAAATTGTGCCGGCAAGGCCGGATCCACATAAAACTGTAACGGCATCAGCATATCTTTGCCGCCAGCCAGTTGTTGCTGGCTAAAGCAAAAACATTCAATTTTGTTAAAATACAGCGCAGCCTGGCCTGGCGATACTGACGGCACTGCCTGGCCAACAATCATCCGGCCGGTAGGGTTCTCTGCCAGATAATTCATGATATGAATTTCACCGGGGTGCACCTTCATACTATGTACTTCCGGTTTAAACACCCATGGCATGTCTTTATTGGGCCGCGCCAGAAACTCAATGGTTATTTCACGGCTGGTATCAACAATGGCATTGTCGCCAGTTGCTGCTACCGCCGCGGTTTTGCCATTAATACCTGTTATGTCGCAAAACACGTCGTAAAGCGGCACCAGGGCAAAACCAAAACCAAACATTGCCAGCGTTACCAGCAGCAGCTTGCCAATTAATGGTTTGTTTTGCGCCATGGCTGACTCCTTACTTAATTACCGGTGGGGTTTCAAAAGTATGGTATGGCGCCGGTGACGGCACTTCCCATTCCAGGCCCTCGGCCCCTTCCCATACCTGATCAGTGGCTTTAACACCGCCACGGGCGCACTTAATCAGCACCCAGACAAAAATCAGTTGCGATAAACCAAACAGGAACCCCCCAATGCTGATAAAGGCATTAAAGTCAGCAAACTGCAGGGCATAATCCGGGATCCGGCGTGGCATTCCGGCCAAACCAACAAAGTGCATCGGGAAGAACAACATGTTTACCGAAATTAACGAGCACCAGAAATGCCACTGCCCCAGCGTTTCGTCATACATATTACCGGTCCACTTTGGTAGCCAGTAGTACACGGCGGCAACAATCGAGAATATTGCACCGGTTACCAGTACATAATGGAAGTGAGCAACCACAAAGTAGGTATCATGATACTGGAAGTCAGCAGGGGTGATTGCCAGCATCAGACCCGAGAAGCCGCCGATAGTAAACAACACGATAAAGGCCAGGGCAAACATCATTGGCACTTCAAAGGTCATGGCACCGCGCCACATCGTTGCTACCCAGTTAAACACCTTCACTCCGGTTGGCACGGCAATCAGCATCGTCGCGTACATGAAGAATAAGGTAGCAAACACCGGCATGCCCGTGGTGAACATATGGTGCGCCCAGACCAGAAACGACAATATGGCGATACTGGCGGTGGCATAGACCATGGAAGCATAACCAAACAGCCTCTTGCGGGCAAACGTCGGAATAATGGCCGAGACAATACCAAATGCCGGCAGGATCATGATGTACACTTCAGGGTGACCGAAGAACCAGAAGATATGCTGGAACAACACCGGGTCACCACCACCTGCCGCATCAAAGAAACTGGTGCCAAAGTACTTATCGGTTAGCACCATGGTTACCACACCCGCCAGCACCGGCATCACCATAATCAGCAGAAAGGCGGTGATGAACCAGGTCCAGACGAATAATGGCATTTTCATCCAGGTCATACCGGGCGCCCGCATATTCCAGATGGTAACGATAACGTTTATAGCGCCCATAATGGACGATATACCCATGATGTGAACAGAAAATACAAACAACGCAGTACTGTCACCACTATAGGTAGTGGAAAGCGGGGCATAGAAGGTCCAGCCAAAGCTGGGGCCGCCACCAGGCATAAATAGCGACAACAATAAAATCAGAAACGCAAACGGTAGGATCCAGAAGCTCCAGTTGTTCATGCGTGGTAGCGCCATATCCGGCGCACCAATCATCATCGGGATCATCCAGTTGGCCAAACCGGTGAAAGCCGGCATAACAGCGCCAAATACCATAATCAGGCCATGCACCGTGGTCATCTGGTTAAAAAAGTGCGGTTCAACAAATTGCATGCCCGGTTGGAATAACTCCAGCCGGATCACCATCGCCATCGCGCCACCGATAAAAAACATGATTAACGCAAACACCAGATACATGGTGCCAATGTCTTTATGGTTAGTGGTGTATAACCAGCGCTTTATACCAGCGGGTTTGTGATCATGATGCTCATGCTCGTGGTCATGTTGCTCATGATCATTTGGTTCAGTAATTACTACAGACATTATTATTCTCCCTCACCCTGCTGCACTTTATAAACGTCGGCCGCCTGGATGGCATCACCGGTATCGTTACCCCAGGCATTGCGGGTGTAAGTCAGGACAGATGCTAATTCTTTTAAACTTAACTGCCGGCCAAACGCCTGCATCGCAGTACCGCTTTTACCATTAAGTACAATATCGATATGGGCTGTTTTATCGTTGAGGATAAGATCGCTGCCAGCCAGGGCGGGGAAAATGCCCGGCAAACCGGCACCATTTGGCTGATGGCAGGCGGCACAGTAGGCGATGTAAGTGCGCTCGCCATTATCCATTAACTCACTCATGTCCATATTCATTGCCAGCAATTCCTGCTCGGCCGCTTTCGCTTCGGCTATCCGGGTTTCTTCTGCCAGCTTCCAGGCAGCATAGTCTTCCGGGCTTTTTGCTACCACCACTACCGGCATATAGGCATGGTCCTTGCCACACAGTTCAGCACACTGCCCACGGTAAATGCCGGGCTCGTCTACCCGAGTCCAGGCCTCATTGATAAAGCCGGGGTTAGCATCTTTTTTTATCGCAAACGCCGGTACCCACCAGGAGTGGATAACATCATCTGAGGTCATCAGCAGCCTAATTTTCTGACCAGTAGGAATGACTAAAGGCCTGTCTACTTCCAACAGATAATTCTCGCCTTTATCAAACTTATTACTGATTTGCTCACGGGGGGTTGCCAGGACAGAAAAGTATTCCAGATCACTACCAAGATACTTGTAGTGCCATTTCCATTGTGAACCGGTTATCTGCACGGTAACATCGGCTGCAGAAGTATCGTCCATGGCGATGAGCGTTTTGGAAGCAGGTATAGCCATACCAATTAAGATTACGACCGGAATAGCGGTCCAAAGAATTTCTATTTTGGTACTTTCATGAAATTGAGCCGGTTGCACGCCCCGCGATTTTCGGTGTAGCAGGATAGAAACAAACATTATCCCGAACACCACTGCTCCGATAACACAGCAAATCCAGAAAATCAGCATGTGCAGGCTGTAAACCTCCTGGCTGATCTCCGTTACGCCTTTTGTCATATTTAAAGGCATGGCTGCTGCATTAGCCGATGCGGCTAAAAGCAAGGTCGGCAGCGACCAACGAATACTACGCGTCTTCGCCACTGTACTTCTCCTCTGTCATTTGCAAAGCAAACCGCAGAAACCTGTACACAGTAATACACGGCGAATACCGATAGAAAATACGGTGAATACCGCTAGCCCCCGAACCTATGTATGACGTTTCTTTAGTTTATTATTGTTATAGTTTTTTTAATTTTAACTGCCCGCGCAGTAACCCAATTTGGCAACTGATATTTTTTTCAGCAGCCTTTGCCTAAGAATCATCCAAATCAACGCCAGTGTAAACCCCTAAATAACAAAAGCGCCGGCAAAACCAACAGGTCATACCAGCGCCTTGTTAACAATTAACTTATTGAGCTAAAGGTTTTTTATAACCAACTGCCATTGCGAATTACTCCAACGGCTAAGCCTTCGATAGCAAACTGCTGTTGGCGTAAGTCCACTTTAATAACATTAAAATCTTTATTTTCCGGGTGCAATAATACCTGATGGCCATCGCGCTGAAACCGTTTAACCGTGACATCTTCATCAACTCTGGCAACCACAACCTGCCCGGGTTGTGCCTGCGAGGTTTTATGCACTGCCAGCAAATCACCATCCAGAATGCCAATATCCTGCATGCTCATCCCCTGTACTCTTAATAAAAAGTCGGCATGGGGTTTAAATAAATTGGCATCAACCTGGTAGTGGCTCTGTACATGTTCTGCTGCCAGAATAGGTTGTCCAGCGGCAACTTTACCAATCAATGGTAACCCAAGCTGCTCCGGTTCATTTTCATCTTCCAGTAACCGAATGCCACGTGAGGTACCCGGCATCATGGTCAACACCCCTTTTTTTGCCAGCGCTTTTAAATGCTCCTCTGCTGCATTAGCTGACTTAAAGCCCAACTGACTGGCTATTTCAGCGCGGGTTGGAGGCATGCCGGTCTCAGCCTGATAATCTTTAATAAGTTGCAAAATTTCTGCCTGACGAGGCGTAAGTGGTCTCATAATGCTGGCTACCTATACAGTTAATACTGTGAGTATATACAGGCTTTTTAGAATTGCCAAGTTTTTGTCTGCACGACAAATTTGCCAGCTTTCGCTTCCATGATATTCTTGTATGTCTGTGATTCACCGCCGGTATTGTTATGTTTTCTTTGTTATCGATTCTTACCGTCTTATTAAAATGGCCGCTGCGGCTGCTGGTAAAATTTAAAATTGTGCCTGATGACGCCGTCACTGAGCTGGCGCTGGACGTAAACCGGCCTGTTTTTTACGTTTGTCACACTGAATCGGCCAGTGATCTGGCGACGCTGCGCCGGGTTTGTCAGAAGCTGGAGCTGCCCGACCCACTGGATCCTGTTTCCCTTGATGGCCAGCAACTGGCCCGCACCTTATTTCTGGTAAAGCCGCATAGCGTTGTCGGTGGCAGACCGAAAACCCGCGCCCTGGATCAAGGCCAGCAACTGCTGCAGCTACATCTGACCAACCCCGACCTGAATGCGCAGCTGGTTCCTGTTGCTATTTTATGGGGGCGGGCGCCCGGTAAAGAGAACAGTATTAAATGGTTACTCGGCGAGGCTAACGCGCCACACTGGCTGGCAAAAATATTAATTGTGCTGGTGTCGGGCCGCCATACCCTGGTGCGGTTGAGCCGTGCAGTATCTCTTAACCAGATGGCAGCACAATTCGGCGCCAAAACGGATACGGCGCGCAAGCTGCTTAGAATGTCGCGGTTTCACTTTTACCGGCAGAAGCTGGCAGCTACCGGACCAAAACTGGTCAATCGCAGCCAGCTGTTCAATGCCCTCCTGGCATCGCCGGCATTAAAGCAGGCTATTGAAGATGAAGCACGCAGTAAAAAAATCTCCGTTAAAGTGGCCCGGCATGAAGCGCATAAGTTGTTGCAGGAAATCGCTGCCGATTATCGTGAGTCGACACTGCGGGTGGGAGACCGGGTACTGAGCTGGCTTTGGAAAAAACTGTACAGTGGCATCAAAATTAATAACGCTGACATGTTGCGCGAGCTGGCACAAAAGGGCCATGAAATTGTCTACGTGCCCTGCCATCGCAGCCATATGGATTACCTGTTACTAAGCTATGTTATTTACCATCAGGGGCTGGTCCCGCCGCATATTGCAGCGGGTATTAACTTAAACTTCTGGCCAGCCGGACCTATTTTCCGCCGTGGCGGCGCTTTTTTTATCCGCCGCAGCTTTAGCGGCAACAAACTGTATTCGGCAGTATTTCGCGAATATCTGAGTCAGTTATTCAGTAAAGGCTATGCCGTTAAATACTATTCCGAAGGTGGCCGTAGCCGCACCGGCCGGCTGCTGCAACCGAAAACCGGCATGTTGGCCATGACGGTGCAGTCAATGTTGCGGGGTATCGAACGACCGGTAACCCTGGTGCCGGTTTATCTGGGCTATGAACATGTGATGGAAGTCAGTACCTATGTTAATGAGCTGCAGGGGTCAGGCAAGAAAAAAGAATCCATTGGCGGGGTATTTAAAGCCATCCGCAATTTGCGTGATTATGGTTACGGCTATGTCAATTTTGGCGAGCCTATTCAGCTTAATCAGTATTTAAACCAACAGGTAAGTGACTGGAAAAGCAGTATTCATCCGCTGGCATTGCAAAAGCCTGGCTGGCTGAATCCGGTGGTAGCCAAGCTGGCTAATCAGGTAATGCAACATATTAATCAGGCAGCGGCCCTGAACGCCACAAACCTGATTGCCCTAAGTATTCTGGCAACGGACAAACATATTCTGACCCGCGATGAGCTGACCCAACAACTCGACTTGTATCTTAACTTGCAACGCCAGGTGCCCTATCACCCTCATGTCAGCCTGCCGGAAGGCGATGCCGACAGCCTTGTAAACCATGCTCTGGCATTGCAAAAAGTACAAAGTAGTACCGATGGCTTCGGCGAGCTGATTGGCCTCAGTGAACAACACAGCGTATTAGCCACGTACTACCGTAATAATGTTTTGCATTTATTTATGCTGCCGGCATTGTTGGCTGCAGCGGTGTTACATCAGCGCAGTATCAGCAGTCAGCAGCTACTCGGTTATATTGAACAGTTATATCCGTTACTGCGGGCAGAATTGTTCTTGTATGTCAGCTCGCTGCATACTTATTGTCAGGCATTGCTGCAGTTTATGACCGAACAAGGTTTAGTTGAGTGCGAGGGTGACAAGTATTACGCGCCGGCTCAGCAAAGCCGCCAATACTTTAAACTAAGTCTGTTGGCGCATAACGCCGAAGATACCCTGCAACGTTATGCGATAGTGCTGAATCTGATCCAGGCTCAGGGCCCTTTAAGCCGCGCCGATCTGGAAAAGCGTGGCCATCAGCTCGCTCAGCGGTTACTTAATCTGCATGGCATTGTCGCGCCCGAATACTACGACAAAGGACTATTTACCACTCTGATTAATGCATTAAAAGAGGCCGGCATAAGCCACACAGACAGTAGTAATCAGGTGTGCAGCAGTAGCCGGCTGGAGCAGCTGACCCAGACCGTTAACACCTTGCTGCGCAACGATATTCTGCAGAGCCTGCAAAGTATCATGCCGCAGCAAACCGCGCCTTAGCGGGCGCTGGCGTACTGGCGAATCACCCCTTCCTGGATAGTTGAGGCAACCAGTTCGCCGCTGCGGTTAAAAAACTGGCCCCGCACCAGCCCCCTTCCACCGCTGGCCCGGGGGCTGTCTACCGCATACAGTAACCAGTCATCAAAGCGGAAGTCCTGATGAAACCACATAGCATGATCAATGGTGGCCACTTGCATATTCGCTGCCATAAATGACGCACCATGCGGCTGTAATGCTGTTGGCAGAAAGTTAAAATCTGAAGCATACGCCAGTAAGTATTTATGAACCCTGATATCATCCGGCATATTGCCATTGGCTTTAAACCAGACATAACGTTTCGGTGCACTGATTTGCGGTTGAAACGGATTCTGAAAATCTACCGGGCGCATCTCTATCGGCTTTTCACAAATAAATTTACTCCGCAGCGCTTCCGGAATTAACGAAGCATGCTGCTGATAAAAAGCCAAATCAGACACCAGTTCATCCGGACCGGGGACTTCTGGCATAGGATCATAGTGATTGAAGCCCTGCTCTTCAGTCTGAAACGACGCCGTCATATAAAAAATAGGTTTACCATATTGAATGGCACTTACCCGGCGGGTGCTGAAACTTTTGCCGTCCCGGATGTTTTCTACTTCGTACACTATGGGTTTTGCGGCATCGCCCGGCCGTAAAAAATAAGAGTGAAAAGAGTGGACCTTGCGCTCTTCGGTCAGGGTTTCTTTGGCAGCTGACAGGGCCTGGCCCATTACCTGCCCGCCAAACACCGCCTTAAAACCTAAGTCCTGACTTTGTCCGCGATACAGCCCTAACTCAATCGTTTCCAGTTTTAATAACGATAACAAATTTTCTAATACCTGACTCATTCAGCGGTCCTTTTGCTACACTCTGCATTGTCTATTCTGCCGCAAAGCAAGGTACCTGGCAAAGATGAACTACTGGTTATTCAAAACTGAACCGGCTGAATGCAGTATTGATGATTTCGCCCGGGCACCCGACACGCCAATAGTCTGGGAGGGCGTCCGAAATTATCAGGCAAGAAACTTCCTGCGGGATCAAGTTGCCATTGGCGACCAGGTTTTTATCTACCACTCCAGTTGCAAGGATATTGGTATTGCCGGCATCGCCAAAGTGGTCAAAGCAGCTTACCCGGATCCCAGCCAGTTTGACCGTAACAGTATTTATTTTGATCAGAAATCGACAACTGAGCAACCACGCTGGATAGCGGTTAATTTACTGTTTGTCAGTAAGCTGGAGCAACTCATCAGACTAGACAAACTGAAAAGCTTAGCTACTCTGATAGAGTTGCCATTAGTTCGCAAAGGCAACAGACTTTCCGTTATGCCTGTTACCCGCGCAGAGTGGCAAACCATTATAGCGCTTACCTGACCGGCCTGACTGAATCCCAAAACGTAAGTCCATGTAGTTGGAGCCAGGTATGATTCAAGAGCGGCGCCAGACGGATAAGGATATGCATTATTTCTGGGACGAACTCAATTTAGCACAGAAGTTTTCTGTCGCAGAGTTGCAGCGATTCGGCTATGAGTTACGGTTTGTCCGGCAACAAAATAATCACAAAGTGGCAGTGTTGTTTGCCGGAAATAAAATGGCTGCCATAGACAATGAAGGCCAGATTGATACTGAGCCTCAGGTTGTCCTGAGACATTGACGTCGCAGTAACACCACCCTGGTGGAATCAGCGGTAAACTTATCAACCATTAACATACAGTAGAAGCAAGCAACAAATAGCCGGCGAATGCCGGCTTTTTATTTAGTAGCTAGTTGGCAAGTTCTGCCGCTATATAAGCGGCAACCTGTCTCTCCAGCACTGCCAGCGGTACACTGCCGTTACTCAACACAACATCGTGGAAACCACGAATATCAAATTTGTCACCCAGCTGTTGTTCCGCTTCATTTCGTAGCCGTCTGATAGTCAGTTCACCTAACTTGTACGACAATGCCTGGGCTGGCCAGCTAATATAACGATCAATTTCGGTAGTCACGTTGTGAATGGATAACGCAGTGTTTGCTGCCAGAAAATCGATAGCCTGCTGTCTGCTCCAGCCCATGCTATGCATCCCGGTATCGACAACCAGACGTGCTGCCCGCCACATTTCATAGGTCAGGCGGCCAAAGTCAGCATAGGGGTCGTCATAGAAGCCCATTTCCAGCCCCAGATATTCCGCATACAAGCCCCAACCTTCACCAAATGCCGAGGTATAAAAGCTACGCCGGTAATCGGGCAGGCTCGCTTGCTCACGCGCCAGCGATATTTGCAGGTGGTGGCCTGGCACCGCTTCATGCAGGGTCAGCGCCGGCATCTCATACAACGGCCGGCGATTCAGCGCATAAGTATTAACCCAGTAAAAGCCAGCCTGATCATCCCGTGATGCCCCGGCATAGCGACCAGTAGTGTACTTAGGCGCAATTTCTGCCGGCACCGGTACCACGCCATAGGGCGTGCGTGGCAACGTTTTAAATAAGCGGGGCAATTCAGCATCGGCCTTCTTCGACAACCATGCTGCGTAGCGCATCAACTCCTGCTCAGACTGCGGATAAAACTGCGGATCGGTACGCAGGAACTGAATAAAGTCAGCAAAACTTCCGGTAAATTCAAGTTTATCAATAATCGCCTGCATTTCAGCACGGATGCGTTTTACTTCGGCTAAGCCTGTGTCGTGTACCTGACGAGGGGTCAGTTCAAGCGTGGTATAGTGTTCGAGCCTGTTCTGATAAAACTCAGCACCATCTGGCAACGCACTGGCGGCGATAGTACTGCGGGCGCCAGGGATATATTGCTGCACCATGAAATCATAAAATGCCTGATATGCCGGGTTTACTTCGTCAATAATCAGCTGTTGCGCCCGGGCCTGCAGCTGCTGCCACTTTTCATCATTAATAGTATCAGGCTTGGTCAGAAATGGCCGGTAAAACACGCTGGCAGTCATATCTTCGGTAATATATGAACTGATGCTTTGTTCAAAGCCAGCCAGTACAGCTTTGGGCTGCGTGATTCCGGTCAGCAGTCCCTGGCGCATCCAGTCAGTTTGCTGTTGCATATACACCGGTACTGTTGCCAGTTTCTGCAGGTAATTTTCAAAGTCAGCGCTTTGGCGCAAGCCACTTCGCTGTAACAGCATTGCCACCGACGTATGGAAACCAGATTCTGACGTTAACGGCATCAGGTGAGCATTAAACCGGTACTCATCAATCTGATTTGCCAGCCGGTACTGCAATATCGCGTGATTAATCTGATTTTGTTCCGACAGCTTTTGCACGTTCACTTGTGATAGTTGTTGTTGCCATTCGAGACGCTGTTGCTGCCTTGCACTTAACGCTGCCGGTGACATATCGGGCAAGCGTTCTGGTTCGCTCTCAGTCAGGCGGGTTGCAGCCTGCCAGATTTGTTCCGCTAACTGGGTAAAACGCTGATCAGGATCAGTTGACAGCGGCGCTGCTGCGCAACCTGCCAGCATGGCCAGTAACACTGTGATTGTAACCATATTTCGCATCGTGTTATTCCTTCCACTAGTCTTATAACGATTGTAACCCGATTTACCCCGGAAGAAAGCCGGTTAAACTGACAAAACCGGCCGCTGAGCCGACATTTTCCGATCTGTTTGTCGCTATTTTCAGCGACTGAGCGATTTTGTTTACATAGCTGGTTGCCAGCGAGCCGGATTCGGTTACTATGGGACCTGAATATAATAGTAAAGTGATTGGCCCCGGAGCTAAACATCGTCATATGAAGTATCAGGATTCGCTGCAACAAGCGCTGGAAAAAGCGGGCTTAGTAAAAGCTTTCCTGCAGCACAACCAACTTGCCATCCACCCGATTAACTACGCGGTGGTGTACGACTACATCAGCGGTAACAACGCAGGTTTGTGTCAGGCGATTGAGCAGAAGCTCGCCAGCAAGACGGCTTTAGACGATTTTATTATGGCTGAGTTATATCAGCGGTGGCTGGCCGATGAAAATGCCGAACAAGAACAACTACTGCAGGAAGTTACAGGCATTGTTGGCAGGTTATCTGGTTATACCGATTTGGCGGCAGAGGCAACGGGCGAGTTTATTCAGCAGCTTGAGCAACAGTTAGATAATTTAGCTGCAGCGCCTGCTAAATTAGCTGATATTGCCGGCGTTATTAAAGCTCAGGCCCAGTCTTATCAACAACAGCAACAGCAATTACATAGCCAACTGGAGATGGCTAACAAGCAGAGCCATCAACTTCGGCATGAACTTGAACAGCTTAAATTACAGCGGATGCAGGATCCGCTTACCGGCTTGTATAACCGTATTGCCATGCAGAATCAGGTTGATCTCTGGTTATCTGAACAGCCGGAACGGCGAATTGCCGCCATCGCAGTTGATATCGACCACTTTAGCCGTTTTAATCAGGATTATGGCCAGACCATAGGCGATGTGATCCTCAGTAAAGTCGCGCGTAAAGTCGGCAGCTATGTTCAGGCCAGTGGCATGCCGGTGCGCTCAGGTGGTGAAGAGTTTTTATTACTGCTGCCTGATATCGATTTACGCACGGCGAATGAAATTGCTGAGCAAGTTCGTAAAGGGGTGGAAAAACTGCGGTTCGTATCCTCCCGTGATAAAAAAAGCCTGCCTAAAGTTACTATTTCTCTCGGGGTGTCGTTATTTCAGGCCAAGGAAAGCTGGCATCAGTTTCTCGCCCGCAGCTCGCAAGTACTGAAACTGGCCAAAGAACGGGGCCGCAATCAGGTCGCTGATGAATTAATGCTGCAACCGGGCTGAACCTTAAGCCACCTCTCCCGTATGTAAGCAGCTGTTGGCTAGTGAGGGCAATTCTTTTACACTAGCTATTCTTTTTAGTGCTGAAACAGGCAACCTGATGACTGAACCTAAACACGACACTACCCATTTTGGTTACAAAACCGTTCCCGCCGCTGAAAAAGTCTCGTTGGTGGCAAATGTGTTTCATTCAGTCGCCGCCAAATATGACATTATGAATGATGTTATGTCACTGGGCATTCACCGCTTGTGGAAACGTTTTACCCTGGATTGCAGCGGCGTCAGGCCAGGCCAGCAAGTTCTTGATCTTGCTGGTGGCACTGGCGATATTGCCGCTCTGTTCTCACGCCGGGTGGGGCCGTCAGGCAAAGTGGTATTAGCCGATATCAACGAGTCGATGTTAAATGTAGGTCGCGATAAACTGCGTGATTTGGGCCTGATCAATAATATTGAATTCGTCCAGGCGAATGCCGAAGCCCTGCCGTTTGCAGATAACAGCTTTGACATTATCAGCATCGGTTTTGGTCTTAGAAACGTAACCGATAAAGCTGCGGCATTAAAATCAATGTTTCGGGTATTAAAACCCGGTGGTCGCCTGCTGGTGCTGGAGTTTTCCAAGCCTGAGCAGCAATGGCTGAGTAAAGTGTACGATATGTACTCGTTTAAACTGCTGCCAGCGATGGGCCAGTTAATTGCCAATGACAAAGAGAGTTATCAGTATCTGGCGGAATCTATCCGGATGCATCCGGATCAGGAAACCCTGAAAACCATGATGGTTGAGGCTGGTTTTGCCGAAGTAAGCTACCACAATCTGACCGGTGGTATCGTCGCTTTGCACCGCGGCTTTAAATTCTGATGTTAACGGCCCTGTTACCGCAACTGCTATGTGCCAGTGCCGAACGCCTGTGCCAAAGCCTGATCAGCTTGGATAACGGTGCCACTGAGCGCTTAAAAAAACTACAGGGTAAACAGCTGGCTTTTACGTTGCGAGAGTTTAACCTGCGGTTAGTACTTACCGCCGGCGCTGACCGCCTGTTATTTAACCAGCACAATGAAGTGGTAGATTGTGCCATTAGTACCGATTTAGCCAGCCTGCGCCAACTACGCGATGCCAGCCAGCTGACCCGCCTGATTAAAGCAGATGCACTGCAGATTGATGGGGACATACAGGTTGCGCAGCAATACAGCTATTTTCTGCAAAGCCTGAATCCGGATTGGCAGGAAGCCCTGTCTGGTTATGTCGGCGATGCCATGGCGCATAAAATTGCGATAAGTATTAGCCAGTTACAATGCTATTTACAGCAAAAGACCCGTATGCTTGAGCAAAGTGTCACTATGCTGGCACAGGATGAGTTATTACTCAGCCCCGCCAGCCTTGAATTGCAACAGTTTAGCCAGGACGTCAGCGACCTTAGTGCCCGGGTTGACCGGCTGCTCGCCCGTCTGCCCGGCGATAAGGAGTAACAGGTGCGATTCAGCCGTTTTTATCACATTCAGAAAACGCTACTGCAATATGGTCTTGATGAACTGATCCCTGCCAGCTGGCAACCCTGGTATGCCAGGGGTATGCGCAAAAGTGCGTTCTGGCTGCACAACCGTTACCCTGACTACCCGGTAGGCAAACGATTGCGGCTGGCGTTGCAGAGCCTGGGACCGGTATGGATCAAATTTGGCCAGATGTTATCGACCCGGCGCGATTTATTACCCGCTGAGATTGCTGACGAACTGGCCAGACTACAGGATAAAGTGGACCCTTTCCCCGGCGAACAGGCGCAGCAGTTAATTGAGCAGGCACTGGAGCTGACAGATATCAGTGAGCTATTCAGCAGTTTCAGTGTGACGCCGCTGGCATCAGCGTCGATAGCACAGGTACATGCTGCCGTGCTGCGCCAGACTGACGGCAGCGATGCTGACGTCGTCATTAAGGTGATCCGGCCGGATATCCGCAAACAAATTATCGCTGACCTGGATTTAATGGATGGTCTGGCAGCTATCGCCGCCCGCTACTTACCCGATGGTAAACGACTACGACCACGTGAAGTGGTGTCGGAATACCGCAAAACCATTCTCGACGAGCTCGACTTGCAGCGCGAAGCGGCCAATGCCATTCAGTTGCGCCGAAATTTTGAAGGTTCTGATTCGCTATACATTCCCTATGTATACAGTGACTTCAGCCGGCCGAATGTCATGGTAATGGAGCGGATTTATGGCATTCCGGTATCAGACATTGCCGCGTTAAATGCGCAGCACACTGATATGGAGTTACTGGCCAAACGTGGGGTGGAAGTCTTTTTTACCCAGGTGTTTCGTGACAGTTTTTTTCACGCTGATATGCACCCGGGCAATATTTTTGTATCACGCGAACATCCTGAAAACCCGAAATATATTGGAATTGACTGCGGTATTGTCGGCACCCTGAACAGTGAAGATAAACGTTATCTGGCTGAAAACTTTGTCGCCTTTTTTAATCGTGACTACCGGAAAGTCGCCCAGTTACACCTGGATTCGGGCTGGGTGCCTGTAGACACCAATGTTGAAGAGTTTGAAAGTGCGATTCGCACCGTTTGTGAGCCGATTTTCCAAAAGCCGCTGGCCGACATCTCTTTTGGTCATGTGCTGCTGAATTTATTCAGTACCGCCCGGCGTTTTAATATGCAGGTGCAGCCGCAACTGGTATTGCTGCAAAAAACGCTGCTGTATGTCGAAGGGCTGGGCCGCCAGCTCTATCCACAGCTGGATTTATGGAAGACTGCCAAGCCTTTTCTGGAAAGTTGGGTGAAGCAACAGGTCGGCTTGCCTGCCCTATGGCGTCAGGTTAAAGATAACGCCCCCTTCTGGGCTGAAAAACTACCACAAATGCCCACCCTGCTGCATCGTTATCTGGAACAGGGCCCCAAACAACAGGCACTGATGTTGCAACAACTGCAATTGCTGCAATTACAACAACACAAAGCCAACCGGCAAATTATTGCAGCAGCGCTTGCCGCAGGTAGCCTGATAAGTGGTACTATAGCCTTTACCGTTGGGCCATTATGGCTGGCTGGTGCCCTGCTGGGCGGAACTATCTTTTTCGGTGTAAAAGCACTATTGTCATAAACTTGTTGCAAACTAACGCAGCAATTTCAGCATAAATTACAGAGGGTGTGATTATGGGTTTTGGCGGCATTAGTATTTGGCAGTTACTTATTGTTCTGGCAATTATTGTCTTGTTATTTGGCACAAAAAAATTGCGGGGCATCGGTACTGATCTGGGCTCGGCCATTAAGGGCTTTCGCAGCTCGATAAAAGATGAACCGGCAGAGGAAGACAAGCCGGAACAATTGGCTGAACAAAAGCGCGAGCAAAACGACATCCCGGCTGACAAAGCCAAACACACAGATAAAGAACAACACTAAATGGGTTTCTGGGAACTGCTGGTAATAGGGGTTATTGCCTTATTGGTACTGGGGCCGGAACGGTTGCCCGGCGCCATCCGCAGTACCGTAAAAACCGTTCGCAGTATTAAGCAGTTTGGCAGCCAGATGCAGGCCGAGCTTAGCGAAAACCTGCGGGTGCACGAATTGCATCAGAAATTAAAAGACGCAGAAAGCAAAAACCTGCTGAACCTGACCCCGGATGAACAAGCGGCGTTAGATGAATTGCGGGCGGCGGCAAAGTCCGTTAACCCGCCGTCAGCAGATCCGGCTAAACCAGAAATCAAAGATACTGCGCCAGCTAAAACTGACACTGACACTGACACCAAGTCTGTTGAACATAAACATGAAAACTAAACCGGAAGCCGATAGCCTGCTTGGCCATTTACTCGAGTTACGCAACCGGCTGTTAAAATGCGTTATTGCTGTGATCGTCGTGTTTGCCTGTCTGGCCTATTTCGCCGCCGATATTTATCAGGTACTTGCTGCGCCGCTGATAGCGGTGTTGCCAGAGGGCAGCAGTATGATCGCTACTGACGTTGCAGCACCCTTTTTCGCCCCTTTTAAGCTGACCTTTATTGTCGCAATCTGCCTGGCAATACCTTACATCTTGCTACAGGTCTGGCAATTTATTGCGCCTGCGCTGTACGGCAAAGAAAAGCGTCTTGTTGCCCCACTGGTCATCAGCAGTACCCTGCTGTTTTACAGCGGTATTGCCTTTGCTTACTTTGTGGTATTTCCACTGGTATTTGCTTTCTTTACCAGCGTAGCGCCGGTCGGCGTTACCGTAGCAACTGATATCAGTAGTTATCTCGACTTTGTCTTAAAGCTGTTTTTCGCATTTGGCTTATCATTTGAAATACCGGTGGCTATTTTATTACTGGTCTGGACCGGTACTGTCACTCCGGCCACCCTGGCCAGCAAAAGACCCTATATTGTCGTCGGCGCTTTTGTGCTGGGGATGTTGCTCACCCCACCGGATGTGTTGTCACAAACCTTACTGGCGGTGCCAATGTGGTTACTGTTTGAAGCCGGCTTATGGTTAAGCCGCTTTTATCAACCCGCGCCCGACCCGGAACAGACTGCAGAGGAAGAACAACAATGAAAAAACCACTTTGCCTAATCAATACGCTGCTGCTTGCAAGCAGTAGCCTGCTGAGCCCAATGCTGCACGCAGACCCAATGGCAGACGCTATTGCCGAGTGTCGGCAACAGCAAAACGCCTTAAAGCGGCTGGTGTGTTATGACGAAATAACAGTAGTAGCAACAGCCCAAGCATCAGCCAGCCCGGCCACTGCCAGCAATACTGCTGCTACCGCCAGAGCAGGGAAACCGGCAGCGGCCAGCAAGCCGGCAGCGCCCGCTGACAACTTTGGTCTGGAGCATAAAAAAACGGCTGAAAAACAGGCGGACCAGCTTTACCTGACGGTGCAAAATATTAGCTACAGCCCCCGTAAAGAACTGATTGTTGAGTTTGATAACGGTCAGATCTGGCGCCAGAATGACAATAGTTACTACGACATAAGCGTTGGCGAACAACATTATATTAAACGCGGCATGCTTAATTCCTTTACGTTGGGCAACGACAATAACAATCGAACCATTAAGGTTCGCCGGGTCGAATAATATGGACAGTGCTACGCCAGACTGGTTTGACTGCGGGGTAAACCTGTTCAGTGCTCAGTTTGCCGGCTCTGAGCAACAAGTCTGGCTGCGGGCGCAACAGGCAGGTGTCAGCAATATGCTGCTGATTGGCTCTGATATTACAGAAAGCCTGCTTAATCAGCAGTTCTGTCTTTCGCACCGGGGTTGTTACACTACCGCTGGTGTGCATCCGCATCAGGCAGGCAATGTCGCCGCAGACTGGCTGGTGCAACTTAACAACCTGTTGGCGCTGCCGGCCGTGGTCGCAGTTGGCGAGTGCGGCCTCGATTTTAATCGCGACTTTTCTCCCAGACCAGTGCAGCAACAGGTATTTGCCAGTCAGTTGCAACTGGCGAAACAACGACAAAAACCGGTTTATCTGCACGAACGAGATGCTTTTAGCACTCAGCTGGCCATGTTAACAGAACAGCATATAAATCGTGGTGTTGCTCACTGTTTTACCGGCGATAGCAGCCAGCTGAAAGCCTACCTCGATTTAGGCTTATACATTGGCATTACCGGCTGGGTTTGTGACGAACGTCGCGGCCAGAGCCTGCAACAAGCTATCAGCTATCTGCCGCTGGATCGGATCCTGCTGGAGACAGACGCACCTTACTTGCTGCCACGTACCCTGAAACCCCGCCCCAAACATAATGAGCCAGCGTTTATACCGGCTATTGCGGCTGAAGTTTGCCGCCTGAAAAATATCGATAGTCAGCATCTGGCAGCCGCCTGCGCCGCCAATGCCCGTCGACTATTCAGTCTAAGTGGAGTAGCGGCATGAGCAGTTTACTCTGGCTGGCAGCCGGTGCCATAGCCGGCGCCTTGCTAACTGCGGCGGTCATGGCATGGCATTGGCGCCGCTGGCAAAGACAACATACTGAACAACTTGAAAGCAGTATCCAGAGTCATAATCTGGAACTGCAAATAGCCCTGGATGAGCTGGCTGAAAAGAACCGGCTACTTGAGCAACAAAATATGCTCGATACCTTAAGCGGCATTTATAATCGTGCCTGTTTTGACAAACGTTTAAACAATGAGCTAAAGCGTAGCCGGCGGGAAAAAACCACGTTAGGTCTGGTATTTGTGGATATCGACCACTTCAAAAAAATTAATGACACCCACGGCCATTTAGCCGGCGATGCCGCTATTCAGCAAATAGCCAGCGCATTGGCTGCCAGTTTGAAACGCAGCAGCGATGCGGTATTTCGTTATGGCGGTGAAGAATTCGCCTTGCTGCTACCAGGTACTGAACTATCCGGCTGTATTGAACTGGCAGAGCACGTCCGGCAGAAAATCAGCGCCACACCAATCGAGATTGGCTCGCTTAGCTTGACGGTAACGCTGAGCGCCGGTTGTTATGCAGCAGTCGCTGACGCCAACACCTGCAGTAATGACTATATTGCTGCAGCCGACAGTGCACTCTACCAGGCTAAAAACCTGGGACGTAACCGCACGGCCAGTGCCAGTGCTATCGCTACCCCCATCATTCAGGAACCAGCAAATGAAAACTAACCGTTTTTTCCCGGCCAGCCGGCCCCGCCGGATGCGCGAGCACGACTTCAGCCGGCGATTAATGGCTGAACACCAACTTACGGTTGACGATTTAATATACCCAATGTTTATTATTGAAGGAAAAAACCAACGCGAAAGCATTGGTTCAATGCCCGGCATCGAGCGCTTAAGCCTGGATTTACTGGTAAGCGAAGCGAAAGAGCTGGTGGCATTGGGCATTCCGGCCATTGCCTTGTTCCCGGTGACGCCGGCCGACTGCAAATCACTTGAAGCAGAAGAGGCCTGGAATCCAGACGGCCTGGCTCAGCGTGCCGTGCGACTGCTGAAACAACATACCCCTGAGCTCGGCATTATTACCGACGTAGCTCTCGACCCTTTTACCACCCATGGCCAGGACGGCATTATTGATGAGCATGGCTATGTTCAGAATGACATCACTACCGCTGCACTGGTAAAACAGGCGTTATCACATGCCGAAGCCGGCGCAGACATTGTCGCGCCCTCGGATATGATGGATGGCCGGATTGGCGCTATTCGCGAAGCCCTGGAAGAAGCAGGTTTTGTTAATACCCGTATTCTGGCGTACTCGGCTAAGTATGCGTCCAGCTATTATGGGCCGTTCCGGGATGCTGTCGGCTCTGCTGCCAATTTAAAAGGTGGCAACAAGAAGAACTATCAGATGGATCCGGCCAACAGTAACGAAGCGCTGCACGAAGTGGCCATGGATCTGGAAGAAGGCGCCGATATGATCATGGTTAAACCCGGCATGCCCTATCTGGACATTGTGCGCCGGGTAAAGGACGAATTTGGGGTGCCGACTTTTGCTTATCAGGTCAGCGGCGAATATGCCATGCATATGGCAGCGATTCAGAATGGCTGGCTGGCAGAGCAACCTGTGGTGATGGAATCACTATTAGCTTTTAAACGGGCCGGGGCCGATGGCATTCTGACTTATTTTGCCAAAAAAGCGGCGATTTGGTTAAAGCAAGCTCAGGATTAACAGCCTTAGCCTGCAGCTACAGTATCACCAGAGCGGGCAATAGCCAGTTCTATCAGTAGCGGCAGATGGTCTGACGCTACTTTGGCCTGGTATGAGCCGGGAATTTCCACTGCAGTCACCTCAACGTCGTCACTGACATAAATATGGTCAATTCTAATGGCAGCAAAGCGACTGGGGAAGGTTCCCCTTGGCCGGTGACCTTCCGGCAATGTCTGGGCGTCGGTCATTTTCTGCCCCAGCCTGCGGCACACTTCTGAACCGGGTTGCGCATTCAGGTCACCACAAAATATAACCGGCCCGGTGCAATCCGGATGGCCCAGCCAGTCGTCCGACAGCAGGGCATCAATTTGCGCCAACCGCTCGCGCGATTGCAGCCCCAAATGGGTATTAATAATATTTATCTGCTGGCCATGCAGTTCTACTGTTGCCCAGATAGCCCCCCGTGGCTCCAGTTTTGGCTTATTGGCCAGCCCGGGCAGCGCACCTGCTTTTACCAGCTTCAGCGGCAAGTGGGTTAAAATGGCATCACCATACTTTTCTTCAGCCAGATGCATCGCCGGATGAAAATGAAATTCCATTTCCAGATAGCGGGCAATCAGCTCGGCCTGATCCAGGCCCTGAGTACGATCACGGCCAACATCCAATTCCTGCAATACCACGACATCAGGTTTGACCTGGGCGATGACTCTGGCAATCCGTTCTATATCAATTTTGCCATCCAGACCGATACAGCTGTGGACGTTGTAGGTCATCACCCGCAGGCTGTCACAGGACATCTTATTAGCGCCAGACCGGCCAGCAGGCTTGGTTGCCCGACCCAGTTGCTGCAACGCGGCATGATAAATATCAGATGGCCTGATATAGCCATAGGGCGTGGCAGGCAATACCACATCTTCCGGCAACAAGGCAAAACCGTGAGTTTCGGCTGGCGTAGCGCCGGCATGGGCACCGTTTTCATCGGCAAATGACTGCGCCTGCACGCCTTTGCGCCAGCCCATAATCACCAAATCGCCGGCATTGGGGTGCTGGCACAGCCGCAAGATATCCTCACTGACACTGTCCAGAAAAGGATGGTCAGCACCAAATACTGCCGCTTTATCTGCCGGCAGATAAAACTCGCCGTCGGCAGTGGTTGCCCGCACCCGATCAGGCCCTGTAACCACTAACACCAGTGGTACGTTATGCTCACTGGCCAGCGCTGTCGCCAACAGCCTGCTGTCGGCCTCTGACAGCGGTGCTGGCGCGTAGATGTGGCCCACCGGGCCCTGTGCTGCAACTTTGATCTCATTTTCGCCGGCAGCATTGTCATAACCATTATTAACAGCGAACAGTCGCTGCACTTTGTTGCCCCCCAGCAGTCTGGCCCGCTGGGTATGCACGCTGCCGGTAACCTGATGCTGAAACTGCCGGGGCGTTGCGGTGAGTTTTTCAAAGCTTAAATCAATCGCCTGCTGCAACGGGTAACCCTGCATCTGATGATATGGCGTCACTTTCGCCTGGCCATGGTCAGAATAAAGCCATACCTGATAGCTGCGCCACTGCGAACGGTGCGCGGCACGCCACAACCGGGCAATGCTGTCATCAATCCCTTTCAGGGTCCAGTGCGCGAACAAAGAAGAGGGCCCGCGCCGGTGCGATTGTTCGTCATAGCCCAGCAAATTAATATGCACCACCGGCAGGCCCCGCGCGATATCCATTTTTCCGCCAATAACACAAAGCTCCCGCAACACAATAGATACCGCAACCCGGGCCGGGATGAATTTTAATTCGCTGAGAAAATCCTGGCCTTTAATAAGGCCACGGCAAAAATCGACTATTGCCAGACCCAGCTCCAGAAAAAACAACGCGACGACCCGCACGGCACTGTACAAATTACTTAAAATAAGCCCTAACAATACCAACGGGTTAGCAGCACGCAGCGCGGCGCCCCAGCCCATTGTTGCAGCGCAAAAATGTGATTCAGCGGCACCGCCGGTATAAATATTGGAATAGGCACTGCCGTCTTGTAGCAGCGCAACCTCGCTTTGTTGTTGCAGCCCCTGCTCCACCTTGGCAGCGGTATCCGGTTGCAGCATCCGGACAATTTCGCCGGTTTGGCGGTCTCGAAAAGAAAAGGCCGGCACCGCCGTTTTCACCCCATAGAACAGTTCAGCCTGCACCGCAGGTGTAGTAGCCGGTAAACCACTGTAGTGCGCCTGCAGTTTATAATGTTCCCGCTGCAGCAGCCGTTGCAAAAAAGGCATTTTGCCGCGTTTCAGTGCCTGCTGTAACTGCGGCTGTGACAACCCATCAATCTGAATCATAAGCAGGCCGGAGCGCACGCCGGAACCATGCGACACCGGCAACCGCAACAGTTTTATAAACCAGTGGCTACGACTAAGACTGCGTCTTAGCCAACGAAACCATACCTCAACCCGACTGATCATAAGTTCTCCGGACTGTATTGATCGATAAATACATAAAACTGATAAATTAACCAGATACGGTCACTGTGTATGTCTATCACTTTTTACTGTCAGCCAGTTTACTGTCAGTAAATAAACCACTGCCCACAGCCGAGGTGCCCGCCCCTGCTACACTGCTTAAAATGTCCCATTCAGCTTTAATCCATGCCAGCACATCTTCCCAGTCTCTTTCCGTTTTAGTGTTGGCAGGCTTACGGTCCAGAACCGAGCGAAAACAGAGCAGCGCCCGGGCAGCCGAACGCGACATGGCAAATGCCTCCGCGGTGAGGTGAGCTCCCTTTCGCAGCGCCGTCAGCTGGTTGGGGTGATCAATTAGCTGACACAACGCGGCTGCCAACGTCTGGGGATCTTTCTGCTGCAACAGAAGGCCGTTAGTTGCATTATCAACCACTTCCCGCACCCCGGGAGCGTCAAACGCCACCACCGGCAAACCAGCGGCCATCGCTTCCGTTATTACCATGCCCTGGGTTTCACTGGCCGAGGCAAACGCAAACAGATCCATTGCATGTAATGCATCAGTAAGCTGCTGTTGTTGCAGGATGCCTGCGATATGCAATCGGTCAGCAACACCGGCTTGTGCAAATACATCACGAATAGTCTGCTCAGACGGCCCCGACCCCACAACCAGAAAGTGGCTTGATGGCCGGGCGCAAACCGCATCTGCTACTGCCCTGGCTAATACCTCAAGGTTTTTTTCCGGCGCCAGCCTGCCCAGATGGCCAATAACGAAGGCATCTGAGGCAATGCCCATTTGCTGGCGTACCTTATCACCATCACCATCAGCAAATTTTTCCAGATACACACCAGTGGGGATAACTTCTATCGGGCTGGTAACGCCGCGTTGCTGCAATAAGTCAGCAATACTCTGGCTCGGGGCAATCACCTGATCGCACAGGTTGGCATAACGGGTTGCCAGGGAAATAGCAAAATGCTGCATTGTCACGGAGTCACCCGGGACATAATGGGTGTACTGCTCATATAAAGTATGGTGAGTAAAAACCAAGGGTAATTTACGGTAACGGGCTGTGCGCAGTGCGCTCATCCCCAGCAGAAACGGATGCTGCGAGTGAACAATATCCGGCTTAAATTCATCAAGGATGTCGCTTAGCTGGTCATGAAACGGTAAGGCAACGGAAAAGTCTGAGGCATTAAAATTCTGAATCGCAGCAATCCGCACCACATCCAACTCATCTTTGGGCATATCGGCAAACTCCGGTGCCACTACTAATACCCGGTGCCCAAGCTTCCTGTATTCCATCACAAACGCCTCGACTGAACGCGCCACGCCACCAACATGCGGGGTATAAGTATTGGTAAAGATAACGATATTCATTTGTCAGTATTCCGTTTTTCTAACCTGACGATACCTGTCGCCGCAGCTGCTGTAGTAATGGTCCGGTAGCCGGGCAAACAAATTTCTAACGGTGGCCCCTCAGGCTTATGCCAGTTAGCCTGCCATTCCAGTACCGGCTGTTCATCCTGCTGCCGGGAAATCTGCAGGCTGATAGCACCAAAGCGGGTCGGTGCCGGGCCAAAACGGACAACATCACCTTGACCCAGCCAGCGCTCAGGCACACCACCTGCCAGTACCAGATGATCGCCTTCTTCGCGTACAAAACAATTTCGGATCATCAACAGCCATTCGGCTGCAGCCCAGACATGATGCCCATCGCCCATACAACCGCCGCCAGTACCGGGATGAATCGCCTCAGGCCACTGACCGGTTGGCGAAGCGAGCCCGGCTACCGCGTCCATTAACACCAGATAGCGGGGGTCATTGGCCCGCAGCAGAATCTGGGCGACATGCAGGGTTAAGTAGGCATTTAAACCTGAGTGAATCATATCCTGGTAGAACGCATCCTGAACAAAACAGCGTTTTAACAAAAATTCCACGGTATCCAGCAACCGCGGATCGTCAGGGCGACACAATTGCACCGGGTAACCGATAGCCAGCGAGCCTATGGCGCCGGCATCCAGCCGCCGGTAAGGTGATGCGGGCATACCCGGCCGCTTCAGCCGGCTGGCACACTGCTGCAGGCTGTTATCTATCGCAGTACTGAACTCAGCAGCTGCCTGAGTAAACTCTTGTTGCAGTTTTGGCTCGACATTTTTAAACAGCTCTGCTGCAGCCTTTAAGCCAGCAACTCCCCAGAAGTCGTCCCAGTAATAATAATCGTTTGGCCCCAGATGCTCGGCACTGAACCCGGCTGGTAACAAACCGGCGTGCGGCGCGTCAAGCTTGTCTGAAAGTCGCTTGTTGATAATCCAGCGTGCTCCTTTTTTTAGCGGACTATGCCAGTCGGCAGACAGATCGCGGCCGGTTAATTCAGCATACCGCTGCAGGATCCAGAGCACTTCGCCATTGGCGTCCCACTCTCCTTCCTGGGAACGAAAGTAGCCCAGCAAAGTTTGCCTGGCCGGGAATTGTTGCAAAGCGCGGGCAGCACGCTCAGTCAGGCCGGCGCAAAGTAAGGCATGAATAATAAAGGCGGCATCCCTGAACCAGAAACGTTTGTAGGTATAGGGGCCGGGATAAACATCCTCAGGTGAATGCAGGATCAGCGAACTTAGCGCAGCACCATATAAAAACTGATAATGCGGGTCCGGGCACGTCAGCTTACAACATTTTTCCTGCTCGGCCGGCCAGGCACCGGGTTGCAGCTTTGGCTGAGCCGCTGCGGTTAACGGCACTGACACTTCAACTTCATGCCAGTCATTGTCTGGCAATTTGAACAGGGCTGCCGCCGTCACCATCCCGACGTCACAGATGCCTTCGGCTTGCTGCTGCGCATCAGCAAGATGAATATACACATCACCTTGTTTGTAAGCAGACACATGGTAGCGGTCCGCCGGCTGGCTGAACTGAATCTGTTTATCCTCATCAACCAGCCACTGGTTGCGCTGCTCGTTCAATGCCACTTTATGAATAAAGCTGACACCCTCGGGGTTTTGCGGGCGCAAGGCCAGCACCAGATAACCGGGCTTATCCGCTTTCGCCCTCAGGCGCATTTTCAGCACCGGCACGCCTTCTTCAAGCACTACCCAGGCTTTGTTCTGCAAGGTCATACCCTGCTGGCTGGTGGTGGTGGAAATACTGACATCACCTGCAACGGTCAGTTGCTGCTGACACTCGTTAAGGCGCGATGGCAGCAGACATTCGCCCTGCTCAGGCATTATCCAGCCATCCAGTGACCAGCTATCCAGAAACGGCGTTAACAGGCCGCGTGGGTCAACAATGGGTAGTTCAGGACAATCCGGGTAGCCAATCGCCGTCCAGTTGCGGTGGGTCAGGTTAATATGGGTAATTGAGAAGGCCCGTGGAATAAACGATTTATCACAGGGGTCAAACTGACGCTCAATCCAGTATGGCCATACCCAATCCAGGTTATGCTGGATAACCCTGCTGTTAATTAAGCCCCGTGCGTGAAATACTACGCCAGCGCGCAGCAGCTCGATAGGCTCTCCTACCTCAGAGGGCTGAGCAAAATTATGCAGTTTCGCCAGTAATGCCACCGGATCAATAAAGCCATTTTTGTGGGCGACATAACGCACCACATAGCGCCAGGGTAACCACTTTAACCAGGTCATACCTTAGGCTCCTTTTTAGTGTCTTGTGCGGTATATTTGGCCAGCGCCCTGTTGGCCAGGCGGTTCAGATAAATGACAACCGCCACCGCCGCCATAAAACCACCAAGGTACAGGGCCCACTCCCAGCCAGAGCGCTGCTGCTGACCCAACTCAAAAGTGGTAATATCAGCGATCAGCGATCCCAGATACACGTTATGAACGGTAAACGGGATAAATCCGAGTAAAGAGCCGGCAATATAACCGCGTAAAGAAAACTGAGTTAAACCAAAAAAATAATTGGATATCTTGCTGGGGAAAAATGGGATCAGCCGGGTCAGCAAGACGATTTTCCAGTCATTTTTACTAAGTTCATCATTAACCAGCTGCAACCTGGCCCGGGCCATAATAAATTGTCTGGCGCGCTGGCCAAAGGTATAGCGGGCCAGCAGAAAAGCGATGGTGGCCCCCAGGGTGGTGCCCAATACCACATATATCGTGCCTGGTACCACCCCAAACACAAAGCCGGCACCTACGGTAAACAAGGCGCCGGGTAGCAGTAACACCACCACCGCGGCCATAATCAGCATAAACAGTAACGGCGCCCAGGCTCCCTGCTGCTTAAACCACTGCAGCAAGTGTAGCACTTCGGTGTGCACGCCAAAGTACACCAGCAGCGCCAGCACCACGCCAACAAACAACACACTGCCTGCCATACCAAGGATAGCAGTCTTAGTACTGCTTTTTTGCTGCGGCTTAGCCGCTGGCTTGCTGTTGTCAGGCTCGGGCATCAATATCATTACTCCTCAGGTTCTATGGTCTGCAGAATGGTCCGCAAGGCTTTGAAATTCTCAGGCTCGCTGGCATCGTGGGCTGCATGCGGGGTAATTGACAACCGGGCCTGATTAACTGATGCGGCCAGTTGCCACGCTGAACCACAGGGACAAATAGTGTCATAGCGGCCCTGCACAATATCAATTGCTATGTCCTGCAATCTTGCGCTGTGGCGCAGAATAAAATCTTCTTCAATAAAACCATGGTTGTTAAAGTAGTAGCTGGCCAGTTGCGCCATCGGTAAACTGACAGCCGGTTCAGAAAACTCCGCAATTTTCTGTTTATCAGGGGTTAAAAATGAATTGACCGCTTCCCATCTGGCCCAGCTTACTGCCGCTGCCTGTTGCTGCCGGGTACTGCCAGTGCTCAGCAATCGGAAATAAGCCGCTACCGGTCTGTCTGGCTGGTCGATAGCATCAATAAAATGCTGATATTCATCCGGGTACAGCTGGTTAGCGCCCTGCCGGTAAAACCAATTCAGTTCCTGCTCCCGGCATAAAAAAATTCCCCACAGGATTAACCGTGATACCCGCTGCGGGTTATCAATAGCATAGAGCAAACTGAGCGTACTGCCCCAACTTCCTCCCACCAGAATAAATTGCTCAATAGCCAGCGCACTGCGCAACTGCTCAATATCGGCAATCAGCTGTGCCGTGGTATTGGCATGCAGCCGCTCGGTATACTTGCTGCGACCACAACCACGTTGATCAAAATAAATCACCGGCCGGCGCAGCCCGGCAAACAGTTGCTTGTCGGCCTCACGGACACCCGCGCCCGGGCCACCATGGACAAACAGCAGGGGAGTAGCACTGCGGATATCGCCCTGGATCTGGTAGTAAAGCTGATGGCCATCGCCAACGTTAAGATACGGCATCTGTCCACTCCATTGCCGCTATTTATGTCGCCACCCAATTGCCGGCATCGTTTTTATGATACTTTTGCTTGACCGCTGCCCAGGCAACTTTGTGTGCCACTTCCTCCCGGCTGTCATTTCCGTCGCGTTGTTCCGGGTCTTTATAGTCATCCCATGCACTGTTAAAGGCTGCCTGATATATTTCCTGAGCATGTTTGGGTAAGTTATCCTGCACTGAATCCGGCAATTCACTGCGTTTGTCGTATGGCATAGAACCTCTCCTGCTGGCTGTTAGTTCCACTAACTGGTGCTGGTGTTGTTAACAGAATGCAAAAGCAAAGCACGTGCCAGCTTTAAAAAAACCGCCATCAGGTAGGTTGGCGTCAAAATTGCAACCTCAGACAATCTGAGCGACAGTGCGGTGCAACTCTGAAGTAGCACAACCTGAAGCATTACAACTTTAAGTAGTGTAATCCCGGAAACGGCAAGCATCGTCCCGAAAATTGTTTTTTTCTAAACCAAATAAAGGAGATCGTTATGAAATTACGGATTTTTTCATTGTCAGTCATTGCCACAGGCTTGTTAGTGGCTTGCAGTCCGGATCCCGGCCCGACTAACAGACCGGCCAATGAAGCTACCCCTGTAGCCGAACAGCCCCGCACCCCTGCTGCAGAGTCAGATGCAAATACAGATGCGGAACCGCTGATTGTCTATATGAACCGGGTGACTCCGGATGAAGTAGGGGCCGGAGCCGGCACCATTTCAGTCAGACAAAGCGCAGAAGGCCTGGTGTTCACGCCAAATCTTATGGGGCTAACGGCGGGTAAGCATGGTTTTCACATCCACCAGAACCCAAGCTGCGAGCCGGAAATGCAAGACGGTAAAAAAGTCGCTGCCGCCGCGGCCGGTGGTCATTATGACCCGACTAACGCCGGCAAACATACCGGGCCAGAGGGCGATGGTCATAAAGGCGATTTACCAATGATCGAAGTGAATAGCGCGGGCGTTCAGCAGCAGGTTACCATCAACGGCTTAACCTTGGATGATCTGCAGAATCGCTCGCTGGTCGTGCACGAGCGCCGTGACGATTACGCCACTGATCCGGCGGGTGACAGTGGTGCCCGTATTGCCTGCGGCGTGACCAAATAATCCGCAATAATTACAGAGGGTCCCGGTAATATTTACTGATAACGGCTGGCGGCAGTGGCTATTTAATCAGCAACTGCCAACCAGCCTGCTGCTGGTATTGCACTTCCTGTTCTAACTCTGCCCGCATTAACGGATGTTGCTCCAACCAGTTGGCAGGCATTTGTAGGGTAAGGGTTTCTGCTTTAGTGGTCATTTTAACTTCAGGCAATACTTCGTGCCGACGGCGCATCGACAGAATAACTGCCAGCCGCAAAATGCGGGTCAGCCGCACCGTCAACAACACTGAGGTCATGGTTTGGCGGGCAATTACTTCGCGGCTGATGTCGGCCCGATGATTGTACACCAGCGCCATAACCAGTTGTTGCTGCGCCCGGGTAAAGCCCGGTAAATCAGAATGATTGATAATATAAGCACCGTGGTGATGATGATTTTTATATTCAATCAATAAGCCAAGCTCATGCAATAACGCGCCGGAGCGTAACATGCTGTGGCCTTCAAATTTGTCCAGGTCCCAACGATGTTGTAACTGCCCGGCAAGCTCAACCGCCATATCAGCCACCCGCTCGGCATGGCGCTGATCAATGAAATATCGCACCATCAGGCTGGCAACAGTACGGTTGCGTACATCACTGTGCTGTAACTGAGGCAGCATGCTGTACAACACGCCTTCGCGCAGAGCACCACCTGACAAGGTCATACCATGGATCTGCAATGTCCGAAACAACGCCACCAGTATTGCTAAACCAGAGGCGAAAACCTGTTTACGTTCCTGGGCCAGGCCAATAATGTTCAGCTGAGATATCGGACCGCAGGCCATGGTCTGCTGCATAATGTCCTCAAGCTTACCCAAAGTAATCACTTCGTCTTTGCCCTGGGCGACCAGAATTTCCTGCACTGCCTGTACCGTCCCCGACGCGCCAACTGCAATTTGCCAGCCTTTCGCCAGAAACTCAGCACTAATCGGTGCTATTTGCTCAGTGGCAGCCTGGATAGCCTGGTTAAAATTATCTTCGCTTAGTTCGCCATCACCAAAATAGCGTTCCAGATAGGTAACACAGCCCATATTCAGACTGGCCAGCAGTTCAGGAGTAAAGCCCCGCCCCACCACCACTTCCGTGCTGGCACCACCAATATCAATCACTAAACGGTTAGAGTCACAATTAGAGGTATGAGCGACACCCAGGTAGATAATCCGGGCTTCATCGGCACCGCTGATCACCTGCACCTTCTGGCCCAGGATAACTTCAGCTTCTTTCAGGAAGGATTTTACATTTTGGGCTAACCGCAAGGTGGCGGTGCCCACTATCCGGATATTGGCAGCAGGAATATCCTGCAGGCGCTCAGCAAACAACGCCAGGCATTCCCAGCCCCGTTTCATCGCTTTGCGACTTAACACTAAATTATCATTTAAACCAGCAGCCAGGCGAACTTTGCGTTTTACCCGGCCTATTACCTGTACCGAGCCGCCAACCACCTTGACCATCAGCATGTGAAAGCTGTTAGAACCAAGATCGATCACCGCATAGATATCGCTATGCGGTGAGGTGTCGCTCAGCAGTTCGCCTGTTACCAGCGGCTCAGCGTTAGCGGGGCCGGCTGCGGGGATTTCTCGGGCCATTACTGCTGCGTCCACTGTTGCCTCGGCCCGGACCACTGCGAGCCTGGCCCGGACGACGACGCACCCGTGGTTTAGGCACTGTCAGATCATCAAGCAAGGCATTTGCATCATACTGAGTTAAAGCTATCGGGTGTTTAATATAATCTTCAATAGCGGTTAAGTTCAGAGCATAACGCTCGCAGGCAAAGCTAATGGCCTTACCGCTTTCACCGGCCCGGCCGGTACGGCCAATCCGGTGCACGTAGTCTTCGCAATCATCAGGTAAATCGTAATTAAAAACATGGCTGACTTTCGGTATATGCAAGCCACGGGCAGCGACATCGGTTGCCACCAGAATATCCAGTTTACCGGTGGTAAAGTCATCCAGAATTTTCAGGCGCTTCTTCTGAATGACATCGCCGGTCAGCATCCCCACCCGATGACCGTCTGCTTCCAGCCAGGCATACACATCTTCACAGGCGTGCTTAGTGTTGGCAAAGACAATAGCCTTATCAGGCCAGTCTTCTTCCATCAGCGTCAGCAAAAGCTTCATTTTATGCTCATGCGCCGGATAAAACAGCTCTTCACTAATCTGGCTGCCGGTCATTTCATCCGGTGCCACGTGAATATGAACCGGCTCGTTCATTTTCTCGAACGCCAGCTCCTGCACCTTGTATGACAAGGTGGCAGAAAACAATAAACTTAACCGCTCGGTAGCCGGTGGCATCCGGTTAAACATAAACCGGATATCTTTGATAAAACCTAAATCGAACATCCGATCGGCTTCGTCCAGCACTACAACCTGAATTTGATCAAGGTCATACAGCCCCTGCTTTAAATAATCTATCAGGCGACCGGTGGTGCCAATTAAAATATCTACACCCTGCTCGAGCAACTGCCGTTGAGAATCATAACCCTCGCCACCATATATTAAACCAAGCCGCATATTGGTTTTCTGAGCAAGTATAACGGCATCATTATGGATCTGTACGGCCAGTTCCCGCGTAGGAGCCATAATGATAGCGCGCGGCTGACCAGAACCTTTAGGTTCATGGTTAAGCAAGTAATGAAAAGTTGCAGTTAAAAAAGCCAGGGTTTTACCGGTACCGGTTTGGGCCTGACCCGCTATATCTTTGCCGGCCAGAGCCAGGGGTAAACACTGGGCCTGAATTGGCGTACAATAGCTGTAACCTTGCGCCGTTAAAGCGTCAAGAACCTGTGGTGCCAATGCGAAATCGGCGAATTTATGTGAGGTTAAGTGAGTTTTATTCATACCTGCCTAGCATAACTGTTACGCTTGCAATAAGAAACAGCCACGTTTAAATTGATAACACATTTTTGCAGTGTAACTGCACAGCCTGAACGGAGAAATAGATGAGCGAACAAATTTTACAGGTTTCTGACGACAGTTTTGAAGCTGATGTTTTAAAAGCCGAAGTGCCGGTACTGGTCGACTTCTGGGCAGAATGGTGTGGCCCTTGTAAAATGATCGCACCTATTCTGGAAGATGTTGCGGCGGAATACAGTGGTAAAGTCAGCATCGCCAAGGTGAATATTGACCAGAACCCGAATACCCCGCCAAAATTTGGTATTCGTGGCATTCCAACCTTACTGTTATTTAAAAATGGTCAGGTTGCGGCGACTAAGGTCGGCGCCTTGTCGAAAACCCAATTAAAAGAGTTTTTAGATAGCAATATCTGAAAATGACAGGAAAAGGCGTATTTTTGTACGCCTTTTTACTGTTCGCTGCTGGACGTCTCAAACAACTGCTGCTATTGTGTGGCTAAGCAAATATCTTAAACCACGCTTGTCTGTCGAATAAACCAACTTCCAAACCTTTATTATCGAGCCGATAAGCATTTTCTGTTTTTACCAACAAGAACCCATCAAACTATGCATTTAACAGAACTGAAACTGAAACCAATTAGCGAACTGGTTGATTTGGCCGAGTCCATGGGCCAGGAAAACATGGCCCGCCTGCGTAAACAAGACATTATCTTCGCAATCTTAAAAGCCCACGCTAAAAATGGTGAAGAAATTTTCGGTGCAGGTGTGTTGGAGATTCTGCAGGATGGTTTCGGTTTTTTACGTTCGTCAGACAGCTCATACTTAGCCGGCCCGGATGATATCTATGTCTCTCCGAGTCAGATTCGTCGCTTTAATCTGCGCACCGGTGACAGCATTTCCGGCTTAATCCGGCCGCCAAAAGAAGGCGAGCGCTACTTCGCCCTGTTAAAAGTGAACGAAGTTAACTTTGGCCGGCCAGAGCAAGCCCGTAACAAAATTTTATTTGAAAACCTTACCGCGCTGCATGCTAACTCGCGACTACGGATGGAGCGCGGCAACGGCAGCCGGGAAGATATCACCGCCCGGGTGCTGGATTTAGCCTCACCGATTGGCCGTGGCCAGCGTGGCTTAATCGTGGCGCCGCCAAAAGCCGGTAAAACCATTTTGCTGCAAAACATCGCTCAGTCTATTGCCGCTAACCACCCGGAATGTGTGTTAATGGTGTTGCTGATTGACGAACGGCCGGAGGAAGTAACAGAGATGCAGCGCCTGGTGAAAGGTGAAGTTATTGCCTCTACCTTTGATGAGCCCGCCAGTCGCCATGTTCAGGTTGCTGAAATGGTGATAGAAAAAGCCAAGCGGCTGGTTGAGCACAAAAAAGATGTGATTATTCTGCTCGACTCAATTACCCGTTTAGCCCGCGCTTACAATACCGTGATCCCCAGCTCAGGTAAGGTACTAACCGGGGGTGTCGATGCCAATGCCCTGCACAAGCCTAAGCGTTTCTTCGGCGCGGCCCGTAATGTTGAAGAAGGCGGCAGTTTAACCATTATTGCCACCGCCTTAGTAGATACCGGTTCGAAGATGGATGAGGTTATTTACGAAGAGTTTAAAGGCACCGGCAACATGGAACTGCATTTATCGCGGAAAATTGCCGAACGTCGGATCTTCCCTGCCATCGACTTCAACCGTTCCGGTACCCGCCGCGAAGAACTACTGGCCTCGCCGGAAGAGCTGCAGAAAATGTGGATCCTGCGCAAAATTTTGCACCCGATGGACGAAAGCGACTGCATGGAGTTTTTAATCGATAAGTTGTCGATGACCAAAACCAACGACGAATTCTTCGACGCCATGAAACGGCAAAAATCGTAACTCCTGAAACCGGCCCCAGCGCCGGTTTTTTTATGGCTGTAATTTGTCGCTGTATAGCACACCCGATTTAAAAGTAACGAAAGGAAAACGTAACATGATCCCCCCTCGCATCGTAGTTGTTGGCGGTGGCGCTGGTGGCCTGGAACTGGCTACCCGGCTTGGTAACAAACTAGGCAGGAAAAAACGCGCCCACATCACTCTGGTCGATCGCAACCATACTCATATCTGGAAACCGCTGTTGCACGAAGTGGCTACCGGCACCCTTGATGTTGAAATTGATCAACTCAGCTACCGCGCTCACGCCGCCAGTCATCATTTCGATTTTCAGCTAGGTAATTTTACTAACATAAACCGCGAGCAACGCACGGTCACCCTGGCGGCCATTGCCTCAGCGGATGGTGAGCAACTGCTGGCCGAGCGCGAGCTCAGCTACGATTATCTGGTACTGGCCATTGGCAGCATTTCCAATCACTTTAATACCCCTGGTGTGGCTGAGCATTGTATATTTCTCGACAGCCCCGGCCAGGCTCATCGGTTTCAGCGCCGGTTGCTGGATGCCTATCTGAAGCTTAACTCACCACAGCATCCGAAAGAAAAACTAAACATTGCCATCGTCGGTGCCGGGGCAACCGGAGTAGAACTGGCGGCCGAGCTGTATCACGCCGCAGCAGAGCTGAACCTGTATGGCTTTGCCGATTTGCGCTCTGAGCGGCTGAATATTCATCTGGTTGAGGCAGGGCCGCGCATTTTGCCGGCGCTGCCGGCACGCATGGCTAACGCGGCCTTAAAAGAGTTGCAAAAGCTCGGGGTCGATGTCCGGGTCAGTACCCGGGTAACGGCCGCTGACGGTCATGGTTTACAACTGGGTGAGCAGCATCTGGACGCCGAGCTGATGGTATGGGCAGCCGGGATTAAGGCACCGGATTTTATGGCCAATTTGGCGGGACTGGAGACGAACCGCCTTAATCAGCTGGTGGTTAATTCAACTTTGCAAAGCAGCCGTGATGCCAGTATTTACGTTATCGGTGATTGTGCCGCCTGCCCGCTGCCAGATGGTAAATGGGTGCCTCCCCGGGCCCAGTCAGCGCATCAAATGGCCAGCCTGGTCGCCGCTAACCTTATCGCCAGCTTAAATAACCAGCCATTGCATGAGTTTAAGTATAAAGATCACGGCTCATTAATTTCATTAAGCCGCTTTGGTACCGTAGGCAGCTTAATGGGCAACCTGGTTGGCGGCGCTATGATGATCGAAGGTCGGATAGCCCGGCTGGCCTATATCTCGTTATACCGGATGCATCAGGTCGCCTTACATGGCTGGCTGAAAATGCTGGTTATTTCACTGGTTGCGCGCATTAACCGGATTGTCAGGCCACGACTTAAACTGCATTAACGCATCCTGCTGTAACTGGTTTATGTCAGTGCTCAGCCTGCGCCGGGCGCTGTCATCCAGCCAGCGCTGCATCGCGTCAATATAGGGCTGTTGTTGCCATAAATCTGGTAATAGCCGATCTATCGTTGCTATCGCTGCCTGGCCAACAGCATCTTTAGTGCAGGTTACATGGGACACACTGGCAATATTGGCATTGACGATAGCACGGTGTTCCAGCGTCGCCGCTTCAGGTAGTAGCTGGTTAAAATACTCCATTCGCTCCGGATACTCGACGACATAGTCTACCCTGCCGCTGAGCAACAACGCCGCCGCATTTACATCACCACTTAACGAATAGCTACTGAGGTTACTATCTGCTTGCTGCAACACCTGTAACACCGCATCGGGATAAAACCGGTTGGGTTGATACACCCCTGTTAGCTTTGGGTCCTGCGTCAGCTTTTCAATTACCACGCCATCAGGCAGATTTGCCTGATGCTCACTAAGCCGACCCTCGAGAAAGCCAACAGCCAGTGCAGGCCCTACCGCTATAGGTCTGGAAAACAGTCGGTTGCCCGCGCGTTGCTCTGAAAATAAGGTGCCAACGGTACAATTGGCAGTTTCGGCTTCCGTAAATACTTGTTCCAGCTTGGCCAGGCTGACCAGCCGTAACTGATGGTTAAACTCAGGCATTAACGTTGTTATTTGCTGATGCAATAAATCGAAAGTACCCTGGCCCTGATAGGGGCCATTAACAATTTGATGAGGAGGCCAGTCGGTCTGCAACCAGTTAAGCTGCGGCTTAGCCTGAACATTAAACGCCAGCAGTACAAATAAACTTCTTAATAACATAAGTAACCCCGATATTAACCGATTTAACTTTAGCCAATAACGGGACCGAAAGCTAGTTAGCCAATAGTATGATGCACCAATGGTAACCGGGTCGGATCTTCGATTGTCACAGTTAATGCCGCCAGATACTCCTGACAGGCAATAGCAGCAGCCTCTGTGCTGGCAGCATGCACCCTGGCCAGGCGATCACCCTGCTGCACCTTGCTGCCGTTACTGAGAATATCGCTATACCCCACCGCCGGATCAATCTGCTGACTGGGGTGTGAACGGCCGCCGCCTAAACGCACCACTGCCATCCCCAGGCCAACCGTATTGTGGTAATTAACATAACCGCTTTGCGGCGCAATAATATCCTGCACCACCGGCGCACTAGCTAAATACTGCTGTGGTTTTTCCAGCAAGTCGGCCGGGCCACCGAGCTCAGCCACCATTTTACTGAATATTTCTGCCGCTTTACCGGAACTCAGGCTGTGCTCCAGGGCGTTAATTGCCGCGGCTTTGTCTGAGTGCAGGCCGCTGAGCATCAACATATTGGCACCCAGCTCCAGGGTCAATTGATGTAGCCGTGGCTCGCGGTACTTACCGGTCAGGTAATCAAGGGTCTCCACTACTTCAAGTGCATTACCGGCGGTGCTGCCTAAAATCTGGTTCATATCGGTTATCAGCGCCCGGGTGGCCACACCCGCTCCGGTGGCGGTGTTAACAATGCTGGTGGCCAGCGCACTGGCATCCTGAGCGGTGGCCATAATAGCGCCATTGCCCACTTTGACATCCATGACCAACGCATCCAGGCCCTCTGATAACTTCTTCGACAGGATAGAAGCGGTGATCAGTGGTATCGACTCTACCGTGGCCGTGACATCGCGAATACCATACAAGCGGCGGTCGGCGGGCGCCAGCTCACTGCTCTGGCCGACGATAACGCAGCCCAGCTGCGGCAATAGCTGCTCAATCCGGCTTAGGCTTTGGGTACAGCTATAGCCTGGAATACTTTCCAGTTTATCAACCGTGCCGCCGGTATGGCCCAGGCCGCGGCCGGCTATGCTTGGCATAAAAGCGCCACAGGCTGCAACCATTGGCGCCAGCATCAGAGTGACTTTATCACCAACGCCCCCGGTGCTGTGTTTATCCACCACCGGGCCGTTCAGCCTGCCCTGCCAGTTCAGTACTGTGCCGGAATCGCGCATCGCCAGGGTCAGTTCGACAATTTCGCTAACCGCCATGCCATTTAAATAAATCGCCATTGCCAGCGCTGCTGCCTGGCTGTCGCTGAAACTGTCATCGGTTAGACCTTGCACAAACTGACGAATTTCAGCATGGCTTAAAGGCTTACCGTTACGTTTGGTTTTAATAATTTCCTGAGGTATAGCCATGGTTAGCTGTCCTTACTGATTTTTTCGCTGGCGGCCAGATAGGTGGGGGTAAAGGCATCTGGCAGCAATTGCTGCAGGCTCCAGCTTTGCTGCTGGCCTAAATGGTTGCTACTGGCAATGGGTGCGTCTGGCGTAAAAAACTCGGCAATTACCTGACGGCAAATACCACAAGGCGGGGTTAGCTTGCTCTGCGGGGTATACACCAGTAACGCCGCAAATTTGCGCTCGCCGGCAACAACCGCTGCCGCTATCGCGTTACGCTCGGCACAAACAGTACCGCCGTAGGAGGCGTTCTCTACGTTACACCCGGCATAAATTTTGCCACTTTCGGCCTGAATAGCCACGCCAACCGGGAACTGACTATAGGGGGCATAGGCCTGCTCTGAGGCCGCTTTGGCGGCAGCATTAAGCGCTGCCCAGTTAATTGCTGTCACGCTGGATAAACCTGCTTAATTACGGCCGTACAGTGTTGCCGTGAAATGGCTGCAGGTCAAGCCTGTGAGTTAATCATTTGTTAGTTAATCAAGGCGAAAGCGGTCTGCATCTAAATGTGCCGGAAATGCCTGGCGGTATTGGGCCAGGGCGCTGCCATCCAGGTTGGCGCTAAGCACGCCGGCCTCACCTTTGCTCAGACTAGCCGCTAGCTGGCCCTGATAATCGATTACTACGCTGTCACCACTGTAGTGAATATCGTTACCATCCTGACCTATCCGGTTAACCGCCAGCACAAAGGCCTGATTTTCAATGGCCCGGGCCACTAGCAGACTGCTCCAGGCATGACGCCGCGCTGCCGGCCAGTTCGCCACATAAATCAGCACGTCATAGTCGTTCAGATTGCGGCTAAATACCGGAAAGCGCAGGTCATAGCAGACCTGCAGGCAAAAGCGCAGGCCGCGCCAGCGCACGATAACCCGTTGCTGTCCGGCCTGATACGCCTGATGCTCGCCGGCCATCCGGAACAAGTGTTTTTTGTCGTAATAGCTGACAGCACCATCCGGCGTCACAAAATACAGCCGGTTAACATAGCCGCCAGCGGCAGTTTTCACCGCCAGCGAGCCGGTGATCGCCGCGTTTATCGCTTTTGCCTGCGCAGTTAACCAGGCTAAGCCGGGACCGGGCTCCTGTTCTGCTATTTCGGCGCTTTGCATACTAAAACCAGTGGTAAACATCTCTGGCAACACCACCAAATCGGTTACCGGCAACCCCGCTAACAGCTGGCTGAAATGGGCCAGATTGGCCTTGCTGTCCTGCCAGTGCAATGTGGTTTGTAACAGGCTGACTTTTACAGCTGACATAACACCTCCGCCGCCCGGTTTAAGGTTGCCGGCGTTTTCGCAAAACAAAACCGGATAAGCCGTGCATCGGTTGGCTGACGATAGAACACACTTAGCGGTATGGCCGCGACTTTATGTTCAATGGTTAACCAGCGGCAAAACTCCACATCGGCCAGCTCACTGACTGCACTATAATCTGCCAGCTGAAAATAGGTCGCTGCACTGGGTAACAACTGCAGCCGGCTGGAGCCTAATGCGCTGACAAACTGATCGCGCTTCTGGCGGTAAAACGCGGCCAGGCCGCTGACTTGTTCAGGGTGCATTGCCAGCATATCGGTAATGGCATATTGGGCCGGGGTAAAGCTGGAAAACGTGACGTACTGATGTATTTTCCGAAACTCAGCACTGAGTAGTGCCGGCGCCACACAATAACCCAGCTTCCAGCCGGTAACATGAAAGGTTTTACCAAAAGATGAGACAATAAAACTGCGCTCAGCCAATGCCGGATAACAGTGGGCACTTAACTGTGCAGCACCATCAAATACCATATGCTCATATACTTCGTCGCTGAGACAATACAAACCGTGCTGACATACCAGCTGCTGCAAGGCCTGCCAGTCGGCATCACTAAATACCGTGGCGGTCGGGTTATGTGGGCTGTTAACAATAATCAGTTTGGTGCGCGGGGTAATGGCCGCTGCAACCTGCTGCCAGTTAACGCTGAAATCCGGGACCTGCAAGTTCAGATGCACCGTACTGCCACCGGCCAGCTGCACCGCCGGAGTATAACTGTCGTAGGCCGGGTCGAACACTATTACCTCATCGCCGGGCTGCACCAGCGCCTGAATGGCCACAAACAGCGCCTCAGTCGCGCCCGAGGTAACAGTGATCTCATTGTCGGGGTTAATGCTGCGCCGGTAACAACGTTTTACCAGCTCACTGATTTGCTGGCGTAGCGGCAAAATACCCGGCATTGGCGCATATTGGTTGGCACCATGCTGGCTATGATAGGCCAGGCGCTGCAACAGGTAGTTATCTGGCGCAAAATCCGGAAAACCCTGCGATAAATTAATGGCTTGCTGCTCTGCGGCCAGCTGGCTCATCTGGCTGAAAATGCTGCTGCCCAGCTTTGCTAGTTTCGATTGTAAGGCCATATGCTCAGAAAAAGTTGCCAAAACCAGGGTGAATGCTATCATTCAGCCTGTTTTGTGTATAGACATCTAAATGGTTAAACGTTTAGCTGTCGACACCTAATGTAACAAGAGCAGATTTTTATGACGGGCTTTTATGAATAGCACAGCGCAGCTGCATCAACTTAACCCCAACGCCATCGCGCTTTGCGTGCTGGGCCGCTGGATCGCTGGCCGTCAGTGGGTACCGGCAACCGGCGGTAACTTTTCCATTCGTACCAGCGAAAACAGTGCGCTGGTGACGGCTTCGGGTAAAGACAAAGGCGAGCTCAGCCCGCAGGACTTATTACCAGTCAGCTGGCAGGGGCAGCAGCTTAGTTGTAACGGTACGCCCTCGGCAGAAACAGCATTGCATGCCATGCTGTACCAGCTAAACCCAGCCACTAAAGCGGTGCTGCATACCCATTCGGTGCAGGCCACGGTATTTTCCAGGTTAATCAATCAGGATAACTACCTGTTTGCCGGTTATGAAATGCAAAAAGCCATTTCTGGCATCAGTAGCCACGAGCAACTGCTGCCCCTGGCTATTTTTGATAACACCCAGGACATTCCGGCGCTGGCAACCGAACTTGCACAACGCTGGCACAAGCAACCGCTGCAATATGGTTTGCTGGTGCGCGGCCATGGCCTTTATGTCTGGGGTAATAGTCTGGAACAGGCAAAAAGACATTTAGAAGGTTGGGAATTTCTTATAAACTGCGAGCTGGAACGTTTTAAAATTGCAGGCCTGCCGTGAACTATAGCGCCATTATTACCGATATCGAAGGCACCACCAGCCGCATCAGCTTTGTTACTGAAGTGCTGTTTCCCTATGCTGCTAAACATTTACCTGATTTTATCCGCCAGCATCAGCAGCTACCGGCAGTGGCCTGCGAACTGGCTGAAGTTCGAAAGCTGATGGCGCAACCACAAGCCGATGCCGAGCGCTGTATCGCTCAGCTGCTGGAATGGCTGGCGGCCGATCAAAAGGTTACCCCGCTGAAAACCCTGCAAGGGATGGTCTGGGCGGACGGTTATCAGAGCGGCGCTTTTACCGGCCATATATACCCCGATGTCGCCGCCGAACTTGCCGACTGGCATGGCCAGGGTATAAAACTGTACGTTTACAGCTCGGGCTCGGTCGCGGCGCAGCAACTGTTGTTTCAGCACAGTGACTTCGGTGATTTAACGCCGCTGTTCAGTGGCTACTTTGATACCCGGATTGGCGCCAAGCGCGATGTTTCAGCCTATGCCGCCATTTTGCAGCAGCTGCAGATGCCACCGCGTCAGGTGTTGTTTTTATCTGACGTTACTGCCGAGCTCGATGCGGCCAGCCAGCTAGGCATAGCAACAGTACAAGTTATTCGAGAGGGTCAGAGCGCCGGTAAGCATAAAACCGCCAACGATTTCTACCAGGTACAGGAGATGATGCAATGAGCCGGTTAACGGTATTTAACGACGCCGAACCTAAGCATCCTTTGCTTGAAAGCAGTGATGTTGCGGTAATAACTCAGCAGCTGGCCGGGGCTGGAGTGCAATTTGCAAAGTGGCAAGCCAGGGCGCCAGTTACTGCAGAAAGCCGCGCGGAGCAAATTCTGGCAGCGTATAGCAATGATATAGAAAGGCTAAAAAAGGCCAATGGCTATATCACGGTTGATGTTATTTCCCTTAGCCCAAGCCACCCGGAAAAACAGCAACTGCGGCAGAAATTTCTGGCTGAACACACCCACAATGAAGATGAAGTGCGGTTTTTTGTGCGCGGCCAGGGCCTGTTTTGCCTGCATATCGGCGCTAAGGTGTATCAGGTATTATGTCAGCAAAACGATTTAATCAGCGTGCCCGCCAATACTCCGCACTGGTTTGATATGGGCAGCGAGCCCGACTTTACCGCTATTCGCTTATTTAATAACCCCGACGGCTGGGTCGCCCACTTTACCGGCAATGATATTGCCAGCCGCTATCCGTTGCTTGCTGACTAACGACCGACATAGCGGCGGTTGTTGTTTCATGCCGCCGCTGGCGCGCCATTCTGGTGCAAACTAAGTTACCGGCCGCCACCAGAAAAATTTATGCTATTGTTTTAAAAAGGTTTTAAAAGTGGTTTAACTTTTGCAGCCGCTTTGTCATCTAAGGCTTGTATACTAGCCTTTATCGAACACCAGGTATTACCGATTATGACTATTCATACGCCACTTCGTGGCTTGCGCTGTTTTTGCGTAGCGGCCGAGTGTTTAAGTTTTAAGGAAACAGCCAAGCAGCTGTATTTAACACCGTCAGCAGTAAGCCACCAGATTAAACAGCTGGAAGATAACTTAAACCTCAGTTTATTTGAGCGCAAAACCCGCGCTATTGCCCTGACTGAAACCGGCAAACGTTTTTATCAGGAAGTGCAGCCACTGCTGGCCCAACTGGCCGATACTATCGCCCAGTTCAGCCAGGTAGAGCGGATGCAGGAAGTCAGCATTTCGATGCCGGAATTTTTTGCCAGTGAACTGTTTGTACCAAAATTAATTGGCTGGTCGGCGCAATACCCGAATATAAATTTAAAACTGGAAACGGTAAAATCGCGCCGCGACAGCCCGAAATATACTGACTTATCGATAATTTTATCCGGCAAACAACCCGATGAAAGCCAGGCCTATGATTTATTCCCAATAAGCTATGTGCCGGCCTGCAACCCTAAGCTATATGAGCAAATTCATGGTAAAAGCTACCGGGCGCTGGAGAAAACCCCGCTAATTCTGCATCAGGCCCGGCCTCACGCCTGGCACCAGTGGGCCGAACATGTCGGCTACCATAACTTTAAACCAAAGCAGATTATTCAGCTCGACAGCATGTTCAGCGTAGCCCGCGCCGCTCAGCAAGGCCTGGGGGTAGCATTAATCCCATTGCCAATCAGCCAGAGCTGGTTTAGCAGCGGCAGCCTGGTTCGGCTGTTTGAACAGGAGCTGTTAAGCCGCGATCGCTATTACCTGGTGCGCCATGATGACGACGCTAACCGGCCGGAAATTCAGCTGTTAATTGATTGGGTATTAAAGAGTTTTCAGCCAGTAAATGGCTGAAAACTACCTTCTGTCAACAACATTGGCATAGCAGCCTTTTATGACAGTTGCTGGGCGTTTGGCGCGAAGTATAGGTGAATTTTCTTAACCTATCGGTGTGATTTATCTCGTTTGTCAGACCAGTTGCTACTGGCTAAAGTATCCCTGTCGCCACAAAAACTTTCACTACGAAAGGCCGGTGACCCAAATTTAAACCAAGGGAGAATACGACATGAAATTCACAGCCAAAAAATTTGCTACCGCCGTGGCACTGAGTGTGCTGGCATCAAGTCCATTTCTCGCTTCAGCTGCGAGCAATGGTTACAAAATGGTGTTAATTGAAGACACCCCGGGCGTCACTACCATTCAGGCAGGTCAGTTACAGCAAGGCATCAGCGAAGTGACTAACTATCGTGGTGCTGAAGTAGACAGCTTTTCACTGCAAATGAGCCTGTGCGTCGCCTACAGCCGCTTAAGCCAGATTGACCAGGCGCAAACGGCTTGTTCCAAGGCAGTTAGCCTGGCGCAAAGCAGCCCGGCACTACCAACCGACGCCAAGCGCGAAATGCGCGCCCTGGCTTACAGTAACCGCGGTGTAATGCACGTTCTGGCCAACGACAGAGTTGCAGCACTGGAAGATTTTAAACGCGCAGTATCGTTAAAAACCAACGATATTAACCAGCACAACCTGGCGCGCTTAACGGCCGATATTAACGGCGTTGAAACCAATCAAATTGCGTACAACAGCGCAGAATAAGCTGTTTTACGTGTAACTGTTTTAACTGTAAAAAGTTTTACCCCGTTTTACCCTCGTCCTTTGCCCGGTTAATTTAACCGGGCTTTTTTTGTTCAAATAACAAGACGCTCAAATAATTAATTAAAAATCTATCTTACTTCAGCAACTCAATGGCTCGTTCAAGATATTCGTCACGACCGACCAACACGCCTTGCAACGTTTGTTCTACCGTCACGGTTGGCTGAATGCCAACCAGATGAAGCGCTGACTGATCTTGTTGTACCACTCGCATACCGGTCCAGTTAACCCGATAACCACCAGGTAAAGAGAACGGATTAATATTACCGTTCGCTCCCGCTGTCGGCTTACCAACAATCTCTGCAAGTTGGTAATGCTTTACGATCTCCAGCAAAGTTTCTGTATTACTGATTGCACTGCTATCGGTCAGGAAAACAAATTTGCCCTGAAAATGGGGCTGTAATGGCGAAAGCTGCCATCTTCCAGTGCTGTTGTAGCCAACCATCCGCTCTTGATCCGGATAGATGTGCTGTGGTATTCGAAAATAAGCAGATTGCATGGGCTTTGTTGATAAGTGCTGCAATATGGCGTGAACATCGCCCTTGGGGTAACCCCTTAAGTCGAAAATCACACCTTCGGCACTTGCCAATTCGTCTATTTTAGGTTGGATGTCAGTCATCGCCGCCCGGGTCAGGTCAACGTAATAGATACTATCATCTAGGCTTTCTATTGCGGCCGGACGTTGGTCTGGTACAGGCTGCAGGTAATTTCTGAGGACATTACATGTTAACTGTCTGCCTTGCCGCTCCAGCAGCAATATTGCTTCTGTACCATGTTTCGCAATACCTAACCGCAGCAGTGCCTGATGCGTCCGCCATTGCCTCGAGCCAGAAATCAGATCTAGTTGTTCATTAAAAGCTTCGGTAATATTAGTTCCGTCCAGTGCTAGTAAGATGTCGCCCTGCTCCACACAAACTGCCGCTTTCTCGGTTTCGACAATAGCTTTAATGACTACCTTGCCTTCCACTTTGGCAAAACTGAACGGAAACCAGGCACGTCCTTGCTGCAGTGCATGGCCCACACCGCCATGTCCATCTTGAAGCTCTACCATCATGCGCTGTAGAGTTGTCAAAAATTCATGTTCACTGCTGTCAGTCTGCGCCTGACGTAAAGCGTCAGTCAGCGCTTGCTGCCAGTCGGTATCGACCAAATCGAAATATGGATAAAAATGTTGAAAAATGTTCCAGGCTATCAGCACACTGGCAAAACGCAGGTTTGAATCAGTTGCAGTTAGTTCAGCTAACTGAACTGACTGCATTGCCTGCTCTAAATGACTCAGTTCAGGTGTGTTTGCAGGTTTCAGTGTTTTGCCATCTTTACTGTATAAAGCCAAAGGCACCCGGGCAATAAGGCCGGCACCAAGCGCGCGTTCAGCCAGCTCGCCCGCAGCGGGCTTTGCATTAAAAAGTTGCTCTACCCCACCTGAAGCAATTAATAGCGAACGTCCCTGCTTAAAAGCATCGACAGTCGTAGTGCTAAACTGAAACCCCTTGCCATTAACATACCAACCAGCAGGTGGGTCACCAACTTCCCCTCCAGTAAACAATGGATTAGTGAGCGGCACTACCTTCCATTCTTCCTCAGAGTCTGCACGGGCATAAAGTTGAAAACTACCAAACCATGCTTTTCCCTGCCCCATTAACATGGCGCCAATTAAAATTTTCTCTGCGTCTTTATCGACATAGCCATTAATCTGAGCAGACTGCCACTGCGCTGAGGTAACCGGGCGATCAGCCATATAATTCATGGCGCCAAACTGGTTATTTGGCCGGTCAACCCGTAACAATAAATGCGCATTATTGTTGGCCTTACCACCTTCAGCCTTGAGAGCAGCGACTAATTTTATTTCCATACCCCGATAGGCAGTGGCATCTACAAATTGTACTGTCGTTGCAACAGTTGCTGCGGGTGAAATATCATTTAAGCGATTTAAGCGGGCACTCTGATAAAACGGCATGTTGGAGTTGCCTAATCCCACGCCTTGATGTTGCCAGGCGACCAACTCTAAGCCCGTAATATCCTCAGGCTGAATACTTGCTTCTGGCGCTGGTGGGTTGCTGCCCTGCGGATAAATTTGAACTGTCGGGGCGATAGCCGCAAACAGTTCAGTTAGCTGTTGCTGCAGTTCATCACGGTTTTGCGCTTTAAGTACCTGGCTAACCCCATACACAGCAAACCGCTCCCAATCGATGGCGGCTGCTTCATCACTTGGATGAAAATATCTGACATAACCGTAAAGTTTTGCGAATGCCCGGAGATTCTCGAGTTGCTGCGAATCAGTTTTTGATATGTCCGCGACATTCTCAGCGGAATTGCCATGCTGCTTATCCGGACTGGCGGCGGCAAGTTGAGGCGGCAAGTCAATTAGCGCCAAAACTAATAGCCCAACCATAAAGAATAAGAAGTAAGGTTTTAAAATATTATTTTTATTATTGCTTTCCATGATTTAACCAATAAATACCATTTAGGTACAACCATACCAGCCCACTTACAGGTTTGCAACAAATTGAATTTTAACGCTAATTTAAAGCAAATAGATTGCACCCCGCCAGTCGTTACTTAGACTGCAATGCACCCTTGGCAATATCTGCCTGACTATAAACACCGGTATCCAATACCCAGCCGGTGACTAAACTGGCCGGGGTAACGTCGAACGCCGGGTTAAATACCGGGGCGGTTTCCGGGGCCCATAGCGTCTGGCCGAAGGCGCCGCTAACGCCGCGTACCTCATTGCCATCGCGCTGTTCTATCGGAATAACACTGCCATCGGCGCAGTTTAAATCGACGGTGGTGTGTGGGGCGACCACATAGAAAGGTACCTGATGATACTGCGCCAGCACGGCCAGTGAGTAAGTGCCCACTTTATTGGCAAAGTCACCATTGGCGGCAATACGATCAGAGCCGACGAAAATGCGGTCGACCTGGCCCCGGGCCATTAACATGGCGGCCATATTGTCGCAGATAAGTTGATACGGAATAGCCAGCTGCTCGCACTCCCAGGCGGTTAAGCGGCCACCTTGCAACAAAGGCCGGGTTTCATCTACCCACAGCCGGATATTTTTACCCTGCTGATGCGCCAGGTTAATTACCCCCAGTGCAGTACCTACCCCGACTGTCGCCAGGCCGCCGGTATTGCAATGGGTTAGCAGTTGCTCGTCGGGTTGAACCAGTGCTGCACCATGGGCGGCCATTTGCTGGCACAACGCGACATCTTCAGCAAATAACGCTTCGGCGCAGGCTACCGCCGCGGTGGCATAATCTGGCCCGTTTAGCACCTTAAGCATGCTGTCGATATTGTTCATCAGGTTTACTGCAGTTGGCCTGGCGGCGCGCAGTATTTCAGCGTCCTGGCGCAGTTGCTCGCAGCTTGCGCCCTGCTCTGCCCGCACGGCCAGCAGCAGACAGGCGCCAATGCCAATGGCCGGCGCGCCGCGTAGCTGCAGGTTTTTAATCATGCTAACCATTTGCGTTACCGTGCTGCAACTAAGCCACTGCTGGCGGTGGGGCAATAAGGTCTGGTCCAGCACAAATAACTGACCTTGTTCGGTTTTCAGGCTGAGTGCAGTTAAATTTTGCATAACTTATTCCTGCTTAACTTTTGCTGGATATTGCAGACGGCTATCGGGTTTGCGATTATGCAGCCCTGCTTTTGTCTTTACAAGTAACGGTGTCCTTGATGAATGAGTATAAAGATGAGTGAGTACAAAACCTTTAATGCCGACGATGCCATGGCCTTTGCTGATGAGCATAGCGAACTGTTTGGCGACCACAGCAAATTAACTGCCGAAGAGTTTGGCGACGGCAACCTTAACCTGGTGTTCCGGGTAGAAAACGATAAAGGCACCTCGCTGATTGTCAAACAGGCACTGCCATATGCCCGCTGCGTCGGCGAAAGCTGGCCGTTAACCACCGACCGGGCGCGGATTGAAGCTGAAGTATTAAAAATGCACCGCCGCTTCTGCCCCGAGCATACGGTAGAAGTACGCTATTTTGACCCGGTTGCCTGCGCTATATTAATGGAAGATTTAAAAGCCTTCCGAATTTTACGCAGCGAACTGAATGCCGGTAAAAAGTTTAATCATCTGGCGCCACAAATGGCGAAATATCTGGCGAATACCCTGTTCTATACCAGCGACTTTATAATGAGCAGCGAAAACAAAAAAGCCGAAGTCGCGCGCTTTTTAAACCCGGAACTGTGCCTGATCACTGAAGATTTATTTTTTACCGACCCGTACTGCAACCACGAACGCAACAATATTGAGCCGTCGATACTGGAAAAAGCCAAAACCCTGTGGCACGACGACGCCTTAAAAGCGGAAGTGGCGGCACTGAAGGCCGATTTTCTCAGCAAGCCACAGGCGTTACTGCATGGCGATTTGCACAGTGGCAGTATTTTTATCGACAGTGAAACGTGCAAAGTTATCGACGCTGAATTCGGCTTTTTCGGGCCGATGGGTTTTGATGTCGGCAGCTTACTGGGTAATTTACTGCTGAACTACCTGGCCTGCCCCGGCTTGCATGACTTTGATGATTGCAGCGAGCAGCAAAGCTTTTTACTGGAACAAGCCGAGCAGCTATGGCAACAATTCAGCGAGATTTTTGCGGAACTGATGGCCCGCGAAACCCAGGATCCGGCGCTGGAAAACAGCTTGTATCAACAGCGGTTTTTGCGACAGGTATTCAGTGATGCCGCAGGCTATGCCGGCTGTGAGCTGATCCGCCGCACTGTTGGTCTGGCGCATGTGGCTGATTTTGACAGCATCAGCGATGCTGGCAAACGGGCGCAGTGTCAGCGTAATGCGTTAAAACTGGGGCGGGAGCTGATAATGCAGCGGAATGACTTAAATAATATCAGCCAGTTACTTAATGTAGTGCGTTATCAACAAACTGACTGAGCCGGCACTTTTAGCAACTAAGTAAAGCTGGCCTGACGTTTATTACATCCGCTTACAATTAATCAACCTGGTTAGCCAAAACTGGCTATCAGCGTAGTTTAGCTTATGGCAAACTGGAGCGATTCTAACTACAAACAGATTAAGCGGATGATTACAGCAAACGGCCTCTGTAAAAACTTTGGCAGCGGTGACAGTCAGGTCCAGGCGCTGCGCGATGTCAGCCTGAGCATTGCTGAAAACGAATTTGTGGCCATTATGGGCAGCTCCGGTTCAGGCAAATCGACTCTGATGAATATTCTCGGTTGTCTCGATACTCCAAGCGCCGGCCAGTATCAGTTGGCGGGTCAGGTTATCGGTCAGTTGGACGATGTCAGCCTGTCGGCAATGCGCAACCAGCATATCGGCTTTATTTTTCAGTCTTTTCATCTGCTACCCCGTTTAACCGCCGCCCAGAATGTGGCGCTACCGCTGCGTTATACCGATACCGACCCCGAGCAAGCTATTGCCCGGGCCAATGCGCTGCTGGATCAGGTGGGGCTGGGCCATCGTAAAGATCATAAACCACACGAAATGTCCGGCGGCCAGCGCCAGCGGGTAGCCATTGCCCGGGCGCTGATAAACCGGCCGAAAGTGATTTTTGCTGATGAGCCAACCGGCAACCTGGATAGCAAAACCTCTAAGGAAATTATGCAGTTGCTGTGCGATTTGCACCAGCAGGGCAATACCATAGTAATGGTAACCCACGAAGACGAAATTGCGGCTTACGCCGGCCGGGTGATCCGGATGCGTGATGGCCAGATCATGGAGGACAGTGCATGTTCAAAAGCACGTTCAGCGTAATGTTGCTGGCTGCCAGCCAGCTGAGCTTCAGTGCCGCCACCCTGGCGACAACCGGGCCAGACAGCGAACTACCGCTATTACTGACCGGCACCCTGCAGTCAGCCGACCGGCAAAGCATTGTCGCCCCGATGTCCGACAGCTGGCGGGTGCAGGTGCAGTGGTTACATAGTGAAAGCGAGCCGGTTAAAACCGGCGACTTAATTGCCGTATTTGATGCCGGAAATACCCAGGCCCAGATAGAACAACTGAAAAGCAGCCTGATTAACCACCAGGAGCGGCTTAATCAGCTGAAAAGTGAACATAAACAAGCTGTAATGGAAGCCGAATTTGAGCTGAACCGACGTCAGTTACTGCTGGAAAAAGCCGGCATTGATGCCGGTGTGCCACTGGCCAATTTAAGCCAGTACGATTACGAGCAATACCAGCTGGAGCAAAAACGCGCCCGCACTGAAGCCAGCAAAGCTGCTGAACAGCTGGCGGTTGCCAGAATAACGGCCGACGCCGCCTTAACCAAGCAACAGCTGCAAATAGACCAGACTCAGGCTGAACTGGCCGATGCCGAAACCCTGCTAAGCCGGATGAGCGTGTATGCGTTGCAGGATGGCAATATCAGCTATGGCAACCATCCGTGGTATGGCACCAAAATTTATGCCGGTGTTACCGCCCAGCCAGGCTGGATAATTGCCGAGCTGAACCGTAAAGAAAACTTATATATTGAAGCCTGGGTGCATGAAACCGATTTGCCGCGGCTGCAGCAAGCCAGGGCGCTGCAGGCCCGCTTTGATATCGCCCCCGACCAGCCTTTTACTGTCGCGCTAAGCGAGCTGGCGCAGCAGGGCGAAAAGCGTCAGAGCTGGGGCACCGCCTTATATTACAAAGCCTCCTTTAGTGCGGCCAGTTTACCGGTAGCCAGGCCAATGCTGGGCATGGGGATGTTAATTGAGGTGGCAGCCGAATGACCTTAAACAGAATTAAACCCTTATTATATGGCGTTAGTTTAGGCTTAAGCAGCCTGTTGCTCAGCGCCTGTCAGCAGGAAGCGGCTTCCGGCCCTGTCAGCGTGGTCGCCAGCCATGTCCGGGCGACCGGTGAACTGACTGCCGCCAATTCATTTAAAGCTTCACCACCGTCTGTCAGCAACATGTGGCAGTACAATATCAAACAGTTAGCACCGGAAAGCAGTATGTTAACCGAGGGCGCTGTGGTGGCGGCGTTTGATGGCCAGCGGCTGGTGGACGAGCTGAATAATAAAACAATAGAACTGCGCAGCGCCGAGCAGGAGCTGGCCAACCGCTTACGTACTGACGAGCAAACTTTTGAAGAGCTGAAACTGACCCTGGCTGAGCGGAAAATGGAGTACGACCGTGAGCAGCGTAAAGCCGAAATTGTCGATCAGTCGCGCTCTGCCAATGACCGGCGCAAAGCGCAAATTGACTTTACCATTGCCGACAACCAATACCAGCTGGCTCAGGCGAGGTTGGCCAGCCATCAGCAGCAGCGGCTGGCGGAAGAGCAGATGCTGGTGGCCAAAGTCAGCCGCTTGCAGTCTGAAGTCAGCCAGTTACAGCGTAATATCGCCAGCATGCAGGTAAAAGCGCCGTTCGCCGGCGTTATGGTGTACACCATCGGTTTTGACGGGGAGAAATTCTCGGTTGGCGATACCGCCCAGTTTGGTCAGCCGGTGGCTGAAGTCAGCCAGCTCGACAGCTTGTATGTTAAAGCTGAAATTGATGAAATCGATTTAAAGCAACTGCAGCCGGGACTGGCCGTAGAGGTTACCCTGGATGCCTACCCGGAGCGACGCTTTAACGGTGTGCTGCAAAGCCTGGGCAATGCGGTGCGGGATAAATCAAATGACAACCTGCGCCGGGTGGTAGATGCCAGTGTCAGCCTGACCGACCTGGATACCGAACTGATGCGGCCCGGCATGACCGCCCGCCTGAATATCAGCCTGAACACCAAACAAGGAGCGGACCATGCAAATTAAGCTACTTCGCTCGCTGCTGGCAGCGACTGGCACGCTGAGCCTGCTTACTTTGGCCGGCTGTACTGAGCCCGCACTGCAGCAGGTTCCAGTGTATAAGGTAGCGCCCGACACCCTGGTGCATAAGGTGCATACCGAAGGCGAATTGTTTGCCGTTAACTCGGTTACCATCAGCGCGCCACGCAATGTGCAGGGGCCGCGCTTTATTGCCAGCCTGGCCAGAGAATACAGCCGGGTAGAACCCGGTGATGTGGTCGTTACGTTTGATGCTACCCAGTTAGAACGGTCACAACGCCAGGCCAATACCAGCCTGAGCAGCGTGCTGGCCGATGAGCAACAAAAACTGGCCGAGCAGCAAAATGAGCAAAAAGCCCTGGGCTTAGATCAAACCCTGATTGCTCAGGAATTTAATTTTGCTGACCGTTTCAGCATTGATGATGTGCAAATTCGCTCCAAGCTGGAAATTCTTGATTCAATGCAGAATAAAGAATACCTCGGCGAAAAAAAGGAGTATCTGGGCTGGCAGGAGCAAAGTTTCAGCCAGCGCAGCAGCGGCGAGCTGGAGCTGTTACAACTGCAACGCGGCCAGCAGCAGAATTTGCTGCAACAAGCTGAAAGTGGCCTGGCCGGGCTGGAAGTTAAAGCACCGCATGCCGGTATTTTATTGTTCGAGAGCAACTGGCGGGGCGAAAAGCCTGAAGTGGGCGGTATGGTGTTTCCTGGTTCAAAAATTGGCAGCATTCCCGATCTCGCGCTGCAGCACCTGAAGTTACAGGTGATTGAACAAGAAGCAATCGGGCTGAAAGCCGGCCAGCGGGTCACCTTTCACCTGGCGGCCTGGCCTGAAAAAGTGCTCAGCGGCAGTATAGTGTCAGTGGCTGCAGTGGCCCAGTCGCGGGAGCGGCGCGACCCGCGCAAATACATTGAAGTTATCGTCGCGCCCGAACAACAAGACCCGAATTTTATGCCGGGCATTAAAGCGATTGCGACCTTATGGGTAAATGAAAAGCCCGGAATATTAAAAGTACCGCTGCAAGCCATTTTCAGCGAACAACAGCAATTGTATGTCTATAAACGTAATGGCAGTGGTTTTGTAAAACAGCCTGTCAGCCTCGGCAGCAAAAGCCTGAGCCATGCAGAAATCAGCACCGGCCTGAATGCCGGTGATGAGATTGCTCTTATTAATCCGGAAAGCTGATCCCATGAAACATACGCCCTTAATTAAAGATACCCTGGCCGAACTGGCTCAGCATAAACTGCGTACATTTTTAACGCTGCTGGGGATGATTTTCGGCGTGGGCGCGGTTATCGCCATGCTGAATATCGGCGAAGGTGCCGAGCGTGAAGCGTTAAAAACCATTGAAACCATGGGCCTGCGCAACCTGATAGTTGAAGGTCGCAAGTTCGATGAGAAAACCCTGCAGGAGCAGCGCAAGCACTCACTGGGGCTGAACCAGAGCGACATTGATGCCGCAGTGGCCACTATTCCCGGTGTTACCTCATACAGCGCCGAACGTACCCTGGACACCCACGGCATATACAGCCACGATGGCAAAAGTGATGGCGTGGCAATTGGCGTTTCGCCCAGCTACATGGAACTGAGCAAACTGCAGTTTGTCAGTGGCCGCAATTTCACTGAGCAGGAAAACCGTTACGCGGCGCAGGTCGCCATTTTAGGTGCCCGGGTTGCGCAAAGCTTATTCCCCAACGGCGATGCCTTAGGTAAACCGGTAAAAGTAAACCATGTCTGGCTGCAAGTAGTGGGTGTGCTGGCCGAGCCCTATGCCGGCAGTAACGAATTTCAGGGTATTAAACTCGGGGGCGAACAAAACCAGTTATTTATGCCACTGAACACCGCACAAACCCGCTTTAAAGCCGAACCATTAAGTGCCGAGCTGACCTCGTTCCGCTTGCAGCTAAGTGAAGATGCCAACAATGCCTTAAGTGCCAGGGCGCTGGATTACCTGTTAAAACAACGTCATAACGACATTGATGATTACAATATCATTGTGCCGGCAGCGTTACTGGCGCAGCAAAAACAAACCCAGCAAATCTTTAATATTGTTATGTCGTGCGTCGCCGGTATTTCATTATTGGTCGGTGGTATTGGCATTATGAATATTATGCTGGCCACGGTGCTCGAGCGCACCAAAGAAATTGGCCTGCTGCGGGCTGTCGGCGCCACCCGGCGCGATATTAAAATTCAGTTTGTCGCCGAGAGCTTTGCTATTGCTATTCTTGGCGGTTTACTGGGCATTGTATTCGGTATTTTACTGTCAGAGCTTATCGCCTTTTACTCGGACTGGGCCGTCAGCTGGTCGCTGCTGGCCATTGGTTTATCGTTCAGCATTTGTGCCCTAATCGGCGTGGCCTTTGGCGTATATCCGGCGATTAAAGCGTCAGAGCTGGATCCCATAACCGCCCTGCAAAGTGAATAATTTACCTGGCGGACTATAATCTGGGTGTTATAACAAACAGAGGCCGCTTAGGAGCGACGATGTTAACTGCACGCTGTATCTGGCAACAGGCTGAGCACAATGCCTTTACTGACCTTATCTGGGTTAAGCAGGCATTGTGGTGCGTGTTTCGCGAAGGCAGTGAGCATGTCTCGCCAGATGGCGCCTTCCGGCTGCTGCGCTCGGCGGATCTGGGCCAGAGTTGGCACAATATAGCGCTGATTAGTGCCAGTGACGCCGATTTACGCGATGCCAAGCTAAGCATTGATCCCAATGGTAAGCTGCTGATATTAGGCGCCGGCGCCCTGCATAACCGCGCAGAGCAAAGCCATCAGTCTTATATCTGGCAGTCGGATGATGGTTACAACTGGTCAGCGGCTACGCCAATTGGTGAGCCCAATATCTGGCTGTGGCGCATGGCTTGGCAGCAGCAACCTCAGCAGTCAGCCCAGTGTTATGCTGCGGGTTACCGGGTCGGCCCGGATAAACTGGTGCGGTTGTATCAGGGCGACAGTCCGTTGCAGTTAGCACCGTTAGCCGATTTATACAGTGGCAGCTATGCCAATGAAAGCGGTCTGCTATTCGAGGCCGACGGTACAGCATTATGTTTATTGCGCCGCGATCCTGAACATGGCTTATTTGGCGTAAGCAAACCACCCTACACCGATTGGCAATGGCAGGATGTCGGCTGCCGGATTGGCGGGCCGCAGTGGCTGCAACTCCCCGATGGCAGGCTGCTGGCCTGTGTCAGGTTATATGACGAAAAAGTGCGCACCAGTCTCTGCTGGATTAACCGCCAAACTGGCAAATTAACCGAGTGGCAAACTCTGCCATCAAGCGGCGATTGCAGCTATGCCGGCATGGTACTGCGCGATAATACGCTGTATGTCAGCTACTACTCCTCGCACGAGGGTAAAACCAGCATTTATTTTACTGAAATAAGCTTACTCGGTTAACAATATTGCTCAGCCAGTTTGTACCGGCTGAGCAGGTGTCTGTCGGTGTTTTCAGAAACTTCAGCACCCTCAGTACTTGACACTACAACCATACGGCCGGGTTACTGCAGGGTCTGGCGTATTGCCGGCCAGCACCGCTTTAGCTGCGTTGGCAAAGTACGGGGTGGCTTTGGCTATATCGTCCACCTTGGCTGACGGGATGCTGTCGATACCACCCATATACTGCAATACACCCTCTTCATCAATGACATACATATGCGGCGTGGTTTTGGCATCATAAGCTTTGCCCATGGCGCCGCTTTCATCAAATAAGATGGCCGTGGGACTGGCATTGCGGCTGCTGGTCAGTTCTGCCGCTTTGGCACTATCGATATGGCCCTGCTTGCCCGACGCAGAAGATATAACACTTAGCCACACCACGTCTTTGGCCTGCATGTCTTGCTGCAGTTGCTGCATATTACCGCTGTAATGCTTCACCACAAACGGGCAGTCGTGGTTAGTCCACTCCAGCACCACGTTTTTGCCGGCAAAATCCTGCAGGCTGTGGCGCTGGCCATTGGCATCCTGTACCGTAAAATCCGGTGCTGGCTGGCCAACCTGGGGCGCGGCAGCAAGGGTGGCTGCAAATAGCATGGCACCAACGGAAACAACGAGTTTTGCTAATTTCATATGTATCGCTCCTGTTGCGTAATTAATTACAACTTGATTGTTGGCAGCTTACTGCTGACTTAACGATTCAAACGTTTGCCTAAGGGTATCAGGCGTTAAAATTTGCGGCAGCACTTGTGGCGGCTGCCCCGGCCAGTACAACACATATAGCGGCACGCCATCGCGCTGATACTGCTGCAGATAAGCGGTTATGGCACTGTCGCGCCGGGTCCAGTCTCCCTTTAAATAACTGACATCGTATTCTGTTAACGCAGCCTTGCTGCGCTCGGTATTCAGGGCCACCTGCTCATTGACCAGACAGGTGATACACCAGTCAGCTGTCATATTGACCAGTACCGGTTTACCTTGCCGGCGCAGCTCGCTGAGCTTTTCCGCTGACCAGCTTTGCCAGTGCTGCGCCGTGCTTTGGCCAGGCTGTGGGTTGCTGCTTAGCGCCGCTTGCTGGCTGGAGACCTGCCACAGAGTAATAACAGCCAGCAGCACTAACCCCAGTGCCGCCAGCCGGTTAAACCAGCCGGCACCCAGCTGCACCCGGCCCCACAGCCATAGTGCAGCAGAGAGCGCCACCATCCCAACTAACAACAATGCCATAGCGTCGATACCGGTCTGGCGGCCAAATACCCAGACCAGCCAGACTGCGCTTAGATACAATGGCCAGGCTAACAGTTGTTTTAAAGTCTCCATCCAGGCACCGGGCTTAGGCAGCAACCGGGCCAGCGCCGGTATGTAAGCGAGTAATAAGAATGGCAACGCCATCCCCAGGCCCAGCGCAGCAAATACCAGCAACGCCACCTGGGGGCTCTGGGTTACGGCATAACCGAGCGCCGTGCCCATAAAAGGCGCGGTACAGGGACTTGCCACGATCACCGCCAGCACCCCGGTAAAAAAAGAACCTTTGCCGCCACTTTTGACCGTCAGATCGCCACCGGCGTTCATTAAGCCCAGACCAAACTGCACCAGCCCGGATAAGCTTAAGCCCAGCGCCAACAGCAAATATGCCAGCAGGCCTACCAACAGCGTGCTTTGCAAATGAAAGCCCCAGCCAATAGCATTACCAGCCGCACGCAGTGCAATAAGTAAGCCAGCCAGTGCCAGAAAGCTCAGTACTACTCCGGCGGTATAAAACAGGGCGTCATGGCGTTGCTGTTGCCGCTGCTGACTGTTGCCAGCGATGCTTAGCGCCTTTAATGACAACACAGGGAACACACAGGGCATTAAATTCAGAATAAGGCCACCGCCGGCGGCCATCAGTAAAATAAGCCACAAATTGCTGTTGTTATTGCTGTTGTTAAGGATACCGCCAGTTAGCAGAATTTCAGTACTGCCACCCTGCTCAGCGGGCTGCTGACGATATTGTAAGTTGACGCTGTAGCCCTGCCCTGCGGCATCAACCAGCACCACTTCTACCTGCTGCGGCGCGCTGCTGAAATAGGTATTGATGGCCTGTTGTAATAGCCAACCATTTTGTTGCGGCACCAGTTGCTGGGCAGCAGCATGGTCGACCAGTTCAGTGCTGGCGACAAAGAACGCAACCGGTGGCTCGGGTAATTGCTCATGGAGTTCTGCAGAAAATGCCCCGCCACTGATGGCGTAGTCACCCACTGCGCCGGTGGCGAGCGGCAAGGCCTGCCGAGCTTTTGCAAACAACGGTTGCTGGCTGGCGGCCGGCTCTGATTGCCCGGCAACGTTCAGGGTTAATTCGAAGCTGGCATCGGCCGGAATGCAGATTTCTTCACACACCAGCCAGTCAACGTCGGCATTAATGGTCAGGCTGTCTGCAGCATAGTCTGCCGGCACTGTCAGCTCAGTTAACAGTAAGGTTTGACCGGCATAGCCGTAATTAACCAGTGGTGGGATCAGAAAAGACTGAGGCGTTGGCCAGCTTATATTTCCTGTTTGCACACCAGCAGGTAACTGCCAGCTGATACTAGTGGCCAGGCCGGAATCGCCGGGGTTTTGCCAGTAAGTATGCCAGCCTGGGTCCGGTTCAAAATGCAGCAATACTGCAAACTGCTGGCCTGCAGCAACGGTACGGTATTCGCTAACCAGTTCGGCTTTTATATGCTTCGCCTGCTGCCAGCCGCTGCTGCTGGCCTGCACCGCAAAACCTGCCAGCAAACTGCTTAACAACAGCAACACCCGGATTGTCAGCCATCTGCTTAGTCGCGACATTATTTTACCTCGTTGTCTGCATACGCTATTAAGCTACTTCAGTTGAAAAAAATGTTCAAAACAACTGCGATAATTGCGGTTTTATTACGCCAAATACAGCAAAATTCACGACAAAATGCTATATTAACACCGCTTTATTCTGTGGTTAGTCGTGGTCACTCCGGCTAGCCTGAACCCACCCCAGTGATGATATGAAGGTTAAACTTAATGAAAGGCATGAAAAAGTCTGCTCTGAATCTGGCGATTTGCGCCGGTTTGTTTGGCGCTGTTAGTTTTGCTGCAGCGGCGCAAACTCAGGAAAGCGATAGCGAACAACAAGAAAACAAGCTGGAAACGATCACAGTCACAGCCCAAAAACGTACTCAGAGTATTCAGGAAGTGCCTATTTCGGTAGCCACTATCAGCCAGGAACGCTTTAACGCTATTTTCTCCAGTGGCGATGATATTACCGCCCTGGCAGTGAAAGTACCGGGTTTATATGCAGAAACGTCCAACGGCCGGGCAGCACCACGCTTTTATATTCGCGGTTTAGGCAATACCGATTTTGACTTAGCCGCCTCACAGCCAGTGTCCATTGTAATGGACGAAGTGGTAATGGAAAACGTGATTTTAAAAAGCTTTCCATTGTTTGATATGCAAGCTGTTGAAGTTATCCGTGGCCCACAAGGCACGCTATTTGGCCGCAACACCACCGCCGGCATTATTAAGTTTGACAGTGTAAAGCCCCGCCAGGACTTCGATGGCTATTTTAAGGCTGGTGCCGGTAGCCTTGGCATGCGTAACGTCGAAGGCGCCATTGGTGGCGGCTTAACAGATGAATTGTCGGCCCGGGTATCGTTAATGTCGAATCATCGTGACGACTGGGTAAGCAACAGTTTTTCTGGCGAAAGCGACGTAATGGGTGGCTACGAAGAGCAAGCCGGCCGGCTGCAGTTTTTATACGAGGGCAATGATTTCGACGCCTTGTTAAACTTGCACACCCGTAATTATGACGGCACCTCAAGTTTATTCCGGGCCAATATTTTAACCCCGGGCAGCAATGAGCTGAATGAAAACTACGACCGCGACACTGTGGCATATAACGAAGGTCGTAATAACCCGCAAAGCTATGACGCCTGGGGCGGCTCGCTGAAAATGGATTTCGCGCTGCAGGATATGACCTTAACCAGTATATCAGCCATTGAAAAAGCCGATGGCGGCGGCATTGGTGATATTGACGGCGGCAACGAGACTGGTCCCGGCGTGGTGCCCTTTCAGGCGGTTACTGAAGATCAGCTGCGCGGCTTAAAGCAGGTTACGCAGGAAATCAGGCTTGCCAGTGACACCGACAATGCCCTGAGCTGGCAGACCGGTGCGTTTTACTTTGATTCAAGCTTCTCAGTAAACAGTATTGACGGCTTTTTTGGCGCCACTGAAGTATTCCATGGCAATACCAGCTGGGCGCTGTTTGGCCAGAGTTCTTACAAAGTGGACGACAAGCTGGATATCACTGCCGGCATCCGTTACACCGACGATGAAAAAACCTTCTATGTTGGCCAGCAAAACGTCAATGGTTTTGCCCTGGTAATAGGTGCCGCCGAAGAGCAGTACTATGCGCCAATTCGGGTATCGGACGACAATATCAGCTGGGAGCTAAGTGCTAACTATCGCCTGACCGCAACCACCAGCCTGTTTGCCCGGGCTGCCGAAGGTTTCCGCGCCCAGTCTATTCAGGGCCGTGATGTAGCATTTGAAGCGCCGCCATCTGTTGCCGACTCTGAAACCATTACCTCGTTTGAAGTGGGTGCCAAATCAGACTTACTGGATAACACCCTGCGCTTAAACGGCGCGCTGTTTTACTACACCATTGATGACATTCAGTTGTCGGCAATTGGTGGTCAAACCCAGGGCAACCAGCTGATCAACGCGAATAAGGGTGTTGGTTACGGTTTTGAAATCGACTTTGACTGGCGCGCCACACCCTACTTCACCCTTGGCGGCGGTTTTAGCTACAACGACACAGAATTACAAGACGACAACCTGACTGTTGCCCCTTGTGGTTCCGGTATGTGTACTGTGCTGGACCCTGTGAACGGTGACGGCCAGGCATTTATTGATGGCAATCCGTTCCCACAGGCACCGGAAACCATCTTAACCTTAAATGGCCGCTACGATTTCCCGATTGAAAGCGGTGAAATTTATGTTTACGCTGATTACCAGTTACAGGGAGAGACTAACCTGTTTTTGTATGAGTCAGCCGAGTTCAGCTCTGATAATAACTTTGAAGCCGGCTTACGGGTGGCTTATATCAATTACGAGCATAACTATGAAGTGGGCTTCTTTGGCCGCAACATTACCGATGAAGACAACCTGAAAGGGGCTATCGACTTCAATAACCTGACCGGCTTTGTCAATGAACCACGGGTATTAGGCGTCGATTTCCGGATCAACTTCTACTAACGCTGCAGCCGTTAAAGAGCCATTAGCGTAACAAAAACCGCCTGGGTCAAATCAGGCGTTTTTTTTATTTCCCAGCCAGCATGCTATTGGCCGTATCGACCTTGCTTTTTACCCGGCTGCCGATTTAGCCTGCAGTTAACTAAGCAAAACGTCTGAACTGACCCAGCAGAGAACCCTATGGCCGATTTTCGCAGTGATACCGTAACCCAGCCCTGTGCCGCCATGCGCCAGGCAATGCATAATGCCTTACTTGGCGATGATGTGTTTAACGATGACCCCACCACCCTTGAGTTGCAGCGCTATGCCGCTGAGTTGTTGGGGTTTGAAGCTGCCTTATTTGCACCCAGCGGCACCCAGACTAATTTGATTGCGATGATGAGCCATTGCCAGCGTGGCGATGAAGCCATTGTTGGCCAACAGTGGCATACCTACAAATGGGAGGGTGGCGGCATGGCGGTGCTGGGCTCGGTGCAGCCGCAACCGCTGGAGCTGCAAAGTGACGGCACCCTGGCCCTGAGCGATATTACCGGCGCCATAAAACCGGACGACCCGCACTTTGCCCGCACCCGGCTGATTGTGATTGAAAATACCGTCGGCGGTAAAGTGCTGCCACTTCGCTACATGCGCGATGTGGCAGCGCTGGCGAAGGACAAAGGCCTAAAGTGTCATATCGACGGCGCCCGTTTGATGAATGCCGCCGTTGCCCTGGCTGACGAGCACCAGCTTAGCCCACAGCACATGGCGCGCGAGCTATGTCAGGGCTATGATTCAGTGTCTTTATGTTTATCCAAGGGCCTGGGCTGCCCGGTCGGCTCATTATTGCTGGGCTCAGCAGATTTTATCCAACAGGCTAAGCGCGTCAGAAAAATGCTCGGTGGCGGTATGCGCCAGACCGGCGTGCTGACTGCCGCCGGCCTGTATGCCCTTAAGCACAACATAGCGCGACTGGCCGATGACCATGCCAATGCCAGTTATCTGGCCGCGGGCTTAACTGAGCTGGCCAGCCAGTGGCCCGCGCTGCAAGCGCTGACAGTGATCGCTCCGCAGACCAATATCGTATTCACTGATATCAGTCCGGCATTGGCCGACCGCTTACTGCCCTATCTGGCAGAGTATGGCGTAAAAGTCACCGCCAGCCGCTACCAGGCAAAACAAGGGGCATTAATGCGCTTGCGCTGGGTGTGTCATCTGGATATCAGCCGCAACCAGATAACAGAAGCCCTGGCATTAATCAGGCAGTTTGCTGAGGAGCTCAATTAGGGCGGTGCTAAAAAGCTAAGCCTGTGAAAGCCCGCAGCCAGTTGCCCGGTCTTTAAAGTAAGCGGTCTGTTTAACTAACCAGAGCAATCACAGGACTATGACATGAAATACCTGAGTTTTAGCGTCGTTTTACTACTATCGTTGCTAGTGTTTTCCTCTCTGAATGCCCCGGCACAGGAAACACCGGCGGTAAAACCGGCCAGCACTCAGCTGGACAGTATAGTGCTGGGCTCGGGCTGCTTCTGGGGCGCAGAAATGCGCTATGAAAAACTTCCCGGAGTAATTGATGCGGTATCAGGCTACGCCGATGGCAAGGGCGTGAAGCCCACGTACCGCGCCATTACCAAACGCAGTAATAAAAACAACCCGAATAATCATGCCGAGGTGGTGCAGGTTACCTTTGACCCTGCGCAGATAAGCCTCGAAGCACTGTTGCAGCACTACTTTGAAAGCCACGACCCGACCCAGCTTAACCGCCAGGGCAATGATATTGGTACCCAGTACCGCTCAATTATTCTGAGCAACAGTCCTGAGCAACAAGCCCGGGCTGAGGCGGTATTGCAGCAATATCAGCCTTTACTTACCGCTGCCGGTTATGGCCAGATTGTGACCCAGCTGAAACCACTGACAGAATTTTTCCCGGCCGAGCAATACCATCAGGATTACATTGCCAAAAACCCTAATGGCTACTGCCCTGATCACTCCACCGGGGTGCGCTTTAACCGTGATGAAGCAGCACTGACAGCAGAAGTTGATAACCGGGCAATGTTAACGGGGAAACATATTCTGGTAATTGATTCAGAAAGTTACTGTCCGTATTGTGAAAAGTTTAAAGCCGACGTGGCCAGCAGTTATCAGGGCGATATTCCGCTGCATTTCCGGTTTGCCCGCCAGTTACAGGGCCTGAGCATTAAAACCGAAGCCACAGCAACCCCGACCATTATCCTGCTGCAGGATGGTCGCGAGGTATTCGCTTTCAAAGGTTATCTGGCACCAGACGAATTTTATTTGCTGTTAGGTAAATTTAAACTGGGCGACAGCGAAGCATTCGATGTTGCGTTTGATAAAGCCACCGATCAGCGGTTTTGCAAAGAATATCAGATTTTTAAAAACACCCCGGACGGCATTTTCGTTGATAAATTAAGTGGTGCGCCATTATTTGATACCCGTGACCGTTTTAACTCCGGCACCGGTTGGTTATCGTTTACCAAAGCCGTTGCCGGTTCGGTTATCGAAAAACCCGATAACCGTTATGGCATGCGCCGTACTGAAATTCGGGCCAAAGTATCGGGTATTCATCTGGGCCATGTGTTCCCTGATGGCCCAAACGGCCAGCCACGCTACTGCATTAATGCCACAGTATTGGACTTTGTGCCACGGCCTGCCGCAGGCTGATATCAGCCTGCTTTGCCGGCCGCTTTGTCAGTAGCTGCTGGCAACAGGTTCTGTTCATCTGACTGATTTAACTCAGCATTCAGCTGCTGCTCAATAGTGGTGTCAGTACTGACATCGACCGCAGCGGCGTCGGCGGTAGCTGCCCTGAACTCAGGAGGCGTGGTCGCGGCTTGCAGCGGTGACGGCTGTTGCTCATCCGTCTTCTCTGCCCTGTTAGCCATATGAATACGATAGATTGGCTCTGGCATTTCAATGCCGGCCTGGTCGAAGGCTGATTTCACCAGCCGAATCGCTTCACTGCGGGCTTTTAAAAAATCGGTGTCACGCTGGTCAAGCCAGGCAAATATTCTGATGGTAACCGTACTGTCACCCAGCTCCTGCACCAGCACCCGTGGCCTGGGCTCAGCTAAAATGCCGGGCATGCTATGTAAGGTGCTGATTGCCAGCTCCCGCACCCGCACCAAATCCAGCTCTACCGACACCCCGACATTGAATTCAAAGCGCCGTAACGGATTGCGGGTAAAGTTGGTCATCGGCGAGGTAATTATCTGGCTGTTCGGTATCCGTAAGTGATTACCATCCAAGGTCATCAGCACGGTATCGCGCGAGGTTAAACGCATCACTTTGCCCGTCATATCATCAACCTGAATAAAATCACCAATAGCGAATGGATTACGGGTACTCAGCAGTACCCCTGCCAGGTAATTTTCGACAATATTGCGAAAGGCAAAGCCCAGGGCAATACCAATAACCCCGGCCACCCCCAGCATGGCACTGACCAGAGCAGTAGCGTCAAGTAATTCCAGCGCGATCAGAATACCAATGCTGGTCACAATCAACCGCACAAACCGCATACCGAGGTTAGTGGCCAGCTCGCTCAGCCCCAGCCGACGCAATAAGGCATTGCGCCTGGCCAGCCAGCTGCCCAGCATTGAAAACAGCACCACCGCCAATACAGCCAGCAGCAACAACGGCAACATTTGAATTGTAGTACCGAGCATTTCCCGGAATTTCTCCGTGGCAGGGGCTAACCGTGAACGCACCGCCAGCTGCTCCTGCAACTGGTTCTGCACATGCACCACCCCTTCCAGCCGGCTGGCAATCACGGTTATGTCGTCTTTTAGCTGATCGTTGGCCACCTCGCCCCGCAAGGTAATAACCCCGGAATTAACACTGATTTCCACATTCTCCAGGCCGGAAATAGAGTCGGTAATATCTGTAAGCCGCCTGGCAATTGCCTGATCCTGCGGCGCATTAACCACCTTTATTTCAGTGTCAGGCTGTTCACTGCCAGCCTGCTGCGCCCAGGCGCCAGCGCAATAAAACACCCCCACTGCCAGTACCAGCTGTATCCATTGCCGCATTATCCCTCCGGCTTTATGCTATTTATCAGTAAGCTAACTTGTGTCACTAACTTATGTAACTAACTATAGCAGCTTCCTACAGCAGCTTGGTTACCCCGAGTTACGCATGCCGGCGGCAATACCGGCGATACTGACCATCAGCGCGCGGCTGATCATCGGGTTGACCCGCTCGGGCTGATGGCGTACCCGGTGCAACAGCTCGGCCTGCAGAATATGCAGCGGGTCGACGTAGGTGTTACGCAGCATTATCGACTCTCTAATCCAGCTTTCTTTCGCCATCAGGGTATCGCTGTGGATCAGTTTTAGTAGCAAGTCACGATCGGCTGTTAGCTGCTGGCGCAGGCTTTGACCTAAATGCTTTAACTCATCCGGCACCAGCACTTTGTCGTAATAAGCGGCAATGTCGCTGTCGGCTTTTAAAAATACCATTTCCAGCATCGACATCCGGGTGGCGAAGAACGGCCATTGCTGCTGCATTTCGTCAAGCAGTGCGGCTTTATCCTGCTCGGCAGCCTTGGCCAGTGCTGAACCCGCACCCAGCCAGGCGGGTAACATTAAGCGGTTTTGCGACCAGGCGAATATCCAGGGTATTGCCCGCAGGCTTTCAACGCCGCCGGTCGGGTTACGTTTGGCCGGCCGGCTGCCAAGCGGTAACTGGCCCAGCTCCTGCTCGGGAGTGGCCGCCCGGAAATAAGCGACAAAATCTTTATTGTGCCGTACCACCGCCCGATATGCCTCGCACGAGTCGTCAGCCAGTTGCTGCATCAGCTCGCGCCAGCTTTGCTTGGGTACCGGCGGCGGTAGCAATAAACCTTCCAGTACCGCACTGGCATACAGTGCCAGGCTGCGCTCGGCTAATTTGGGCAGGCCAAATTTAAAGCGAATCATCTCGCCCTGCTCAGTTACCCGTAAACCGCCGGCCAGGGAGCCCGGTGGCTGCGATAAAATAGCCGCATGGGCCGGGCCACCACCACGGCCAATTGTACCGCCACGGCCATGGAACAAGGTCAGTTGCACCTTGGCTTGCTGGCAAATAGCTACCAGGGCTTCCTGCGCGCTGTACTGGGCCCAGGCTGCAGCAAATACGCCGGCATCTTTGGCTGAATCGGAGTAACCAATCATCACTTCCTGTTTACCGTTAATATAGCCACGGTACCAGTCAATGCTCAGCAACCGCTGCATGCAATCCGGCGCATTTTGTAAGTCACTTAAGGTTTCAAACAGTGGCGCCACCGGCATCGGGAAACTGCTGCCGGCTTCTTTAAGCAGTAGTTGCACCGCTAACACGTCCGACGGTTTACCTGCCATTGAAATAACATAGGTGCTAAGCGCTTCGCTGCCGTGGCGGGCGACAATGTCACAGGTATCCAGTACTTCCTGTACCTCGTCAGACGGCTGCCAGTTTTTCGGGAATAACGGCCGCAGATTGGCCAGTTCGGCCAGTAAAAAGGCCTGACGGGCGCCCTCGTCCCAGGCACTGTAATCGCCCAGGCCCAGATGTTGGGTTAGTTCGGCAAATACCTGGGCATGGCGCGCCGCATCCTGGCGGATATCGAGCTTTAACAGGGTTAAACCAAAGGCATAGGCACGGCGAATGGTATCCAGCAGCCGGCCATTGGCAATGACTGTCATGCCGCAGTCCAGCAGCGACTGATAACACAGCAGTAAAGGGTCAAGTAATTGCTGATTGTGCCAGACTAAATCCTGCGGCCGTTGCAGCCGCTCATGTTTCAGCGCTTCGGTCAGCCAGTCGCGGCTGCGCAGCAGACCAGCGCGCAACTGGTTCAGTACCAAACGGTACGGCTCGCTGGCCTCGCCTGCGGCGGCCTGCAGTGCGTCATTCGCCTGATACATTGATAATTCACTGCTCAGAAAATCTAAATCGGCAGCAAATAAGTCGGCGGCCTTCCAGCGGCTCAGTAGCAGCACCTGACGGGTTACTTTAGCCGTAACAAAAGGGTTGCCATCGCGATCACCGCCCATCCAGGAAGAAAACTTTACTGGCGCAGCATCGAGTGCCAGGCCATTGCCGGTGGCGCTTTGCAGCTTGTTATCCAGCTCGCGCAGAAAATCCGGAATAGCCTGCCACAACGAGCTTTCAATTACCGCAAAGCCCGATTTCGCCTCATCAACCGGCGTTGGCCGCTGCTCACGAATTTCGTTGGTATGCCAGGCCTGAGCAATCAGCTCACTGAGCCTGAGTTCAACTTTCTGTTGCTGCGCGACAGTTAAGTCCTGTTCCAGTTCAGTGAGGCAGGCGGCAATTTCGGTCAGCTTATGAATAAGGGTGCGGCGCGATACTTCGGTCGGGTGGGCTGTTAGTACCAGCTCTATCGATAAATTGGCCACCGCTTGTTTGACCTTGCTGTCATCCAGCTTTTTATCCTGCAACAGGCTAAACAGCTCGTGCAGCGGTTCAGGCTTTTCAATACTGGCGTGGCCAATCCGGCTGATAGTGTGATGTTGCTCGGCTAAATTGGCCAGGTTGAGAAACTGGGCAAAGGCGCGGGCTACCGGCAGCAATTCATCATCGCTTAAACCACGCAGTACTTGTTTCAACTTATCAGCCTGTAGCTCTTCGCCCTGACGCGCCGCTTTGGCCAGCGCCCGAATTTGCTCTACCCGTTCCAGCACGGCGTCGCCCAGTTGCTGCCGGATCGTCTCGCCCAGTTGAGTACCCAGCAGGCCAACATTGGTTTTTAGTGCAGCATAATGGTCCATTTCAGTATCTCTGTTTTATTTTCTGGTTTAACTAAACATCGCGGATAAACTCACCCTAGCCTGTAATCAATTGGTACTCAACTATGACAGGTTACAAAAGCAGCAACACAATTGGTAAGACCAAATTACCAAACTAGCAAATTTGGGATCAGCACGTTCAGACAAAACGTTATTCATCGACAATAGTATTGACTAAAATAACTGGCTGCAGCCATGCTATAGTTCATCATTATTTTTTTAGCGGTAGATCGCCTGATGTCCACACCAGCCAGCACCCCGGTCCGTCCGGTTAAACAGAAAAAATCCGGTTTTTTAAGCAATATGATTTTTAATATTGTGATCCCGGCCGTTATTCTCAGCCGCTTTAGTGGTGAAGACACCTTAGGCCCGGTGTGGGGGGTGGTGGTCGCACTGGCCTTTCCATTGCTGTTTGGCCTGTGGGAGCTGCTGCAATCGGGTAAAGTTAATTTTTACTCCATTCTCGGTATTATCAGTGTGCTGCTGACCGGCGGCATCAGCCTGCTGCAGCTTGACCCGGCCTATATTGCGATTAAAGAAGCGATGATCCCGGCGATAATCGGCATCATCGTGCTGATAAGCCAGTACACCCCGTTTCCGCTGGTGAAAAAACTGCTGATTAACCCTGATTTACTGGATACCGATAAATTGTATCAGGCGCTGGCAGAGCAGGCGAACCGCGAATTATTCGAGCAACGGGTAGCTCGCGCAGGCTATATCGTCGCATCGGCGTTTTTTGTGTCAGCCGTGCTGAATTATGTGCTGGCCAAAGCCATCGTAGTCAGCCAACCGGGCACCACCGCCTACGCCGAAGAGCTGGGCCGGATGACCTGGCTCAGCTATCCGGTAATAGTGTTGCCGGTAATGGTGCTGCTGATGGGCGCCATTATTTATATGTTTGCCCAGATTGGGAAACTGACCAACCAGCCGCTGGAAGAGTTTATTCTGCAGTAGGTTTTTTTAACTCGCTGCGAAGCATCTGCAGCTCTTGTTGTAATTGCTGCATTTGCAATAACAGCTGCTGCTGGGTAGCCTGCTCAGCATCGTGCTCTTGCTGATGTTCTTCGTCGTGCATGCTTTGTACGGCATTGACAATAACGGCAATAAACAGATTAAGCATGGTAAAGGTGGCGATCAGAATAAAGGGCACAAAGAACGCCCAGGCGTAAGGGAACTCCGCAATAACCGGCCGGGCTATGCCCATTGACCAGCTTTCCAGGGTCATGATCTGGAACAGGGTATACAACGACGCTCCTAAGCTGCCAAACCAGTCGGGAAAAGCTTCACCAAATAGTTTAGTAACCATCACTGCCGCGACGTAATAGATTAGCGCCAGCACCATAGCAATCGACAGCATGCCGTTCAGTGATTTAATTAATGCGCCAACAATTTTGCGCATTGACGGTACAAAGGTCAGTACCCGTAACACCCGCAATACCCGCAGCGCCCGCAATACCGCGAATGGCCCACTGGCCGGCACCAGGGCTATGCCCACCACAATAAAATCGAAAATACTCCAGCCATCTTTAAAAAAGGCCAGCCGGTGGACATAAATTCGCAGGGAAATTTCCACCACGAAGATGGCCAGAATAATTTTATCAAGCATTAACAACGAAGGGCCAACAGCCTGCATCACTGCAACTGAGGTTTCCAACCCCAGTATGACGGCATTAATTAAAATAAGAGTCAGTAAACTACGTTGCACGCTGCTACGCTGCAGAAAATGGCCGACTTTATGCCGCAAAGGGCTGACGCCGGGGAAGCTGTTACTACTCATACTGCACCTCAGAATTAAACTGGCGCTATTGTATGTCAGCCAGTTGGCAGATCAATCAGCTTGACGGCCCATCCCGTTAAAATATCTTTCTGATAACAAAGTAATCCAGGCATTGAAAGCTTAATCTGGCCTGACGGTGTCATTAAACTAGCCGTTTTTTTTATCTACCGTAAAGCACAAGTTAAAACCTGTTCGTTGCCACATCATGGCGGTTAAACCAAAGTAAAGCGACATATATAGCGCAAAATGCCATTCGATAACATTCTCCGCGGCGTCAGCCCAGCTGACGCCGCTGGCTTTAATAACAATATTGGCATTACCGAGGCACCAGTAAAGCACCATTAGCAGGAATTGCAGCGTTAAATAAAAGCGAACTTTACTATCCAGTATCTTCCCTTTCAGTTTAACGCTTCGGATGCTTAACATTTGCGCCAGAATCGTTAAGCCAAAGTACAACGTGGTGCCGTAGCGGCGTAAAAGTCGGTAAATGTCGCCGCTGGTACCCAGAAAATCTATATATAAGACTAAAAAAATAGCGCCTGTCGCACCTAAAATAAAAATAGTTCTTTGAGATTGTTGAGTAATTTTTTCTAACCAGACAGCTTGTAAATACCAGAAAATAATCAGTAACGCCGCTGTTGGCATCATAAGGCCCCGGAATAGAAATATTGCATTTCCTTCACGGGCTGCCCGGCTGATTGATGTGCAGCCTTCAATATACGGTACACACTCCCGCGCCACACCTTCCCAAAGGCCAACTAAAAATGCCCCGTGTGCGGCAATAACGGGGATTAAACAAATGCTCCAGGCGATATAGTAAGGGCGGATAAAAACCTCCAGCTCAGGTGGATAGCGAAATTATCCCGACGGACTGCGCACTAAAAGTATTGAGTAGACCGCTCTGAATATCAACATAACGGCGATAATCTTAGTTATTTGATCAACAATGCAGCCTCAGCTTGCTTGGGTAAACCGCTCAAAAGCCGCGGTTAAATCTGCTAGTAAATCGTCGACATGCTCCAGGCCGATATGCAGCCGGATTAGCGGCCCGCTATATGGCCAGCTGCTGGCAGTGCGCAGTTTTTGCAGCTGCATCGTGGCCGTAACCAGGCTTTCATAACCGCCCCAGGAAAAGCCCATTTTAAAATGTGCCATGCCTTCGATAAAGGCTGCTACCTGCTGTTGACTACCCTGCTTTAACACAAACGATAATAAGCCATTGCTGCCAGAAAAATCACGCTGAAAAATGGCGTGGCCCGGATGAGACGGCAATGCAGGGTGCAGCACGGTTTCGACCTCTGGCCGCTGCTGCAACCAGTTGGCAACGGTAAGCGCACTTTGTTCATGCTGTTGCATCCGCACTGCTAAGGTACGCAAACCACGCAACGCAGTATAGGCGTCGTCGGCAGAGGTACAGTAACCCATTAAATAACTGTGTTCGCGAAGTGCTGGCCAGTGTTTTTCGTTAGCACTGGCGGTGCCCAGCATCACATCTGAGTGGCCGACAATGTATTTGGTAGCGGCCTGAATGGAAATATCCACCCCCAGCGCAAACGGCTGGCATAAAATGGGCGATGCCCAGGTGTTATCTAGTATGGTGACAATATTATGCTGCTTTGCTACGGCGCAAATAGCCGGAATATCCTGCATTTCAAAGGTCAGCGAGCCGGGCGACTCCATAAATATAACCCTGGTATTCGCCTTAATTAATCCGGCAATACCAGCGCCAATTTGCGGGTCATAATAGCTGGTTTCAATACCAAAGCCCTTTAATAGTTTGTCACACAAAGCCCGGGTAGGCTCGTATACACTGTCGACCATCAGCAGGTGATCACCACTTTGTAAAAATGCCAGCAGGGCGCCACTTACTGCGGCTGCTCCGCAAGGATACAAGGCACAACCGGCGCCGCCTTCTAACTCACAAATGGCTTCTTGTAACGCAAAATGGGTGTCAGTACCCCGCCGGCCGTAAAATGGTACCCGGTTGCCGCGTTGCAAGGTGGCCTGCTTCAGTTCACTAAAGGTATCAAATACGATGGTAGATGCCCGCACCACCGGTGGATTAACCGCATAACCCGTGTATTTTTTTGCCCGCCCGGCATCGATAAGTTTGGTATTTTTATGCATGGATATGCCCCACTGCGACCTTGGTCGAATATATAAGCCATCTGGATGTCTGTAACATGCTAACCTGTTTCTAGCGAAAGATCACCTTACTAAATATCAGGTTAATGATCCTGCCACAGTTAACAGCAGTATTGCATTAGAGATACAAAGATTACTGAAGTTTGACAAGCCCGATGCGGCCGCCTACGTTTTAATGATAACAACAAGGAGCTTACTATGCGCAGTGCAGCTTTACACCCTCTGGTACTGGCGATCAGTGCCGCGTTGCTTAGCCCGGCTTTTGTTGTGCAGGCGCAAAGTAATAATAACCAACAAGCCGATGAGCAAAAAATTGAACAGATTATTGTTACCGGTACCCGGGTTGCCGGCCGGTCAGTGGATGATACGGCGGTACCGATCGACATAATAGGCGTTGAAGCCCTGGAACGCTCAGGCTCGACCGAGCTCAATCAGGTGTTATCAGTGGCGTTGCCATCTTTTAACTTCCCGCGCCCGGGCCTGGCCGATGGTACTGATACCATTCGCCCGGCTACCTTGCGCGGTTTAGGCCCGGATCAGTCTTTGGTACTGGTGAATTCAAAGCGGCGCCATGCCGCGTCACTGGTAAATGTTAATGGCACCGTTGGCCGTGGCAGTTCTGCAGTAGACTTAAATACGATACCTACCGCAGCTATTCGTAGTGTCGAAGTACTGCGTGATGGCGCCTCAGCCCAGTATGGCTCTGATGCCATAGCCGGAGTAATTAACGTCCGGTTGCGTGATGCCAGTGAAGGGGGCAACGTTACCTTATCTTACGGCTATCGCGATTCTGCCTATACCGTACCAACTACGCCGCCACCGGCTAATGCCACCTGGAGTGCGCCGGGCGAGATTAAGCGCAGCGTTAATGATGGCGAAACCATTAACTTATCTGGCTGGAAAGGGTTTGCCCTGCCCAGTAACGGCTATCTGACGCTGGCCGCTGAATTTAAAGATGCTGAACGCACCGAACGGGGCGGTTACGACTATCGTCAGCAATATCCGCTAGTCGACGGTGAGTATGACCCACGCGAGCAGAGCATTGAGCGTTTTAACGCCTGGTATGGCGAGCCGGAACTACAGCAATTTACCCTGTTTGCCAATGCCGGCATGCTGTTAGACAGTGGCAAGCTGTATGGCTGGGCCAGCTTTCAGGATAGATCGGCCCGCTCTGGCGGCTTTTACCGACGGGCCCTGGACGACCGCAATGTTATTGAAGTGCACCCGGATGGCTTTTTACCCATTATTGCCCCTGATGTAACGGATACCAGCTTTGCTGTGGGTTACGAATGGGATATTGCCGACTGGAGCATGGATGCCTCGGTAGTGTATGGTATGAATGAAATGGCCTTTACCATCGAAAATACTGTTAACCGCTCGATTGGCCCCAGCAGCAAAACAGAATTTGATGCCGGTGGTTTTGACTATGATCAGTGGGTATTTAATTTATCAGCTGTGACTTCTTTTGATATAGCCAGCTTCGCCTCTCCGGTAAACCTGGCAACCGGTGTTGAGGTGCGCCGGGAAGGGTACTCAATTTTTGCCGGTGAACCCGACTCTTACCGCAATGGCGGCGTGTTATTGCCTAACGGTAATCCCACTCAATCGGGTTCGCAGGTGTTCCCGGGCTTCCGGCCAGCCAACGAGGTAGATGAAAGCCGGCGGGCAGTAGGGGTTTATGTCGACCTGGAAGCCAATATCACCGACAACCTGCTGGGTTCAGTCGCGCTGCGGGCAGAGGATTATTCAGACTTTGGCAATAATGTTACCGGCAAACTGGCGCTGCGCTATGATGTCAGTGACAGAGTTGGTTTGCGGGGCAGCGTCCAAAATGGTTTCCGCGCGCCATCGCTGCAACAACAATATTTTACCAGTACCTCCACTAACTTTATTGACGGCATTCCGTTTGATATCACTACCTTCCCGGTCAATAATCCGGCTGCCATTGCTCTGGGCTCGTCGCCTCTGGATGCAGAGGAGTCCGTTAACTTCTCGTTGGGCGCAGTGTTCCGGGTCGGTGATTTAACCCTCACCATAGATGGCTACCGGATAGATATTGACGACAGAATCGTTTTGTCAGAAAACCTGACCCAGCCTAATGTGCGGGCTTACCTGGAATCTTTGGGTTTAATTGGCATTGGTGGCGGTCGGTTCTTTATCAACGGGGTTGATACCGAAACTCAGGGCGTGGATATTGTGGCCAATTATCCGGTTTACACTGCCGATAAAGGCCGCTTCGATCTGACACTGGTGGCTAACTTTAACAGCACCGATGTCACCCGGACGCCGGAAACAGCTGAACTGGCAGCGCTGGATCCGGCTCCGGAATTGTTTGGCCGGGTAAATGTCCTGACTTTTGAAAAAGGTAACCCGAAAAACAAGTTAGGTGCCCATGTTAACTGGAGTTTAGACCGCTTTGGTGCCACCTTCCGTGCTACCCGTTACGGCGAAGTGTTAGCTCCCAATGCTAACCCGGCTAACGATTTCACCCTGGACGCCACAACCCTGATTGATATTGAGGCACGTTATCAGCTGACCGACAACATGAAGCTGGCCTTTGGCGCCGACAACCTGCTGGATGAATACCCGGATGCCTTTCCGATTAATTTAAATGGTACCGGCAATACGCCGTTCTCCAACTATTCGCCCTATGGCCGTTCAGGCCGCCTGGTGTATGGCAGAGTCAGTTACGATTTCTAATCAGCAACAAATAGTAAAAAAGGCGCTTCGGCGCCTTTTTTATAACATACCGTTTAACTCGGCTGTGGTAATTAACCGCTCCAGCTCAGGCCGGGCAAAATAATAGCCCTGATAATAACGAATACCCAGGCCTAACAGGCAGTCCAGCTCTGCTTTGGTTTCCACGCCCTCGGCCAATACCAGAGTGCCTTGCAGCTCACACTGGGTAATGGTTTCCTCAATAATAAACTGCTTGGCCGGGTTGGTATCAATATTGCGGATCAGCTGCATATCCAGCTTTAAGATATGTGGCTTTAGTTCAACTAGCCAGTCGAGGGTGGCATAGCCCGCGCCGTAATCATCAATCGCGGTTTTAAAGCCACGCTTAGCATAGCTGCGGAAAATCCGGTTTAAATGGTCTTTATCCGGAATTTGCTCACCTTCGGTAACTTCAAACACCAGCTTAGTTAAGTCAAAACCGTATAAATCGGCCGCCTCAATAGTGGCTTTGATGCAGGTTTCAGGGTTGTAGACGGCATTGGGCAAAAAATTAATATTCAGATAGGTACTACAGCCGAGCCTGGCTGCCGTTTCTATCGCTTTAACCCGGCAGGCCTGGTCAAAATAATATTTATTGTCGTCGTTGATATGCTCAAACACCCAGCCTGCCCCCTGGCCCTCGGGGCCACGCACCAGCGCTTCATAGCCGCAAATCACCTGATATTTCCAGTCAATTATTGGCTGAAATGCCATTCGGATCTGAAAACCTAAAGATTTACCGCTTAAGCAGTCACTGCAAGTTTGCTGTTTAATTTGTGCAGGAAAATCCATCAACAACCATATTTTTCAAAATAAGAACACGTTTAACTTTAGCGATTATCAGTCACTTTTACCAACTATAAATCGGAAATTCTGGTTAACAAAGGGCCGTAGCGCATTCAAGTGCCGCAGCGTAACAGCTTATCAGGCGCTGCCCAGCCTCTGCTGCACTGCTGCCAACAGCTACTACGCCATCTTCATGGCCAGCCATGCTAAATACGCCGTGCTGCAATACATCGGTATCACGGAATAGCCGCGCCACTTCGTCGGCCATGGCGACGGTGCCGTAAGGTACCTCGGCCCGGGTTTGTGGCAGGCCCAGGGCGCTGGCCTGCTGCCAGATTTGCGGACAATGAGCATGAATAACAAAGTTAATGTCGTCGCTTAACTGATACAACTGGCCATGGGTCATTGCCTCAGAGGACGGTCTGGTTTGGCCCAGTGCTGTGATCTGGTTTTGCTCAGGGACACATTCGCTGACCAAAGCATAATCAGCAGCTGTCATTTTGCTGATACCACCGGTCTGACTGCCGCTAATCATAAACTGGTTAGTATTGCGATAGCGCTGGCTAATATTACCAAAACCGTAGTTGTCGTAACGCTGTGGGCACTGACCCAGCATGCCCAGTTGCATCATGATCTGACGCCAGCTATTTAGCTGCACGATATCAGTCGCAGTTAATACCGCTTTTTGCTGATAATTTAACTGATATTTTATAACCCCTTCCTGCTCTGCCATCGTACTACTCTGCTAACTATACTCAGCGACTATTATAGAGCCGGTGAAGCCGCAGACCAGCCGCTTAGCAGGCCAAACTGGCAAGCACCGGCCAGAGCTGTATAATGGCCGCAATAACTTACAGGGCCCGATGCCAAGTATGAAATACAAAGACCTACGCGATTTTATCAGCCAGCTGGAACAGCGGGGCGAGCTGGTGCGGGTAACCGCAGAAGTAGACCCGGTGCTGGAAATGACCGAAATTGCCGACCGCACCCTGCGGGCCGGGGGCCCGGCCATTTTGTTTGAAAACCCGAAAGGCTATAACATGCCGGTGCTAGCCAACCTGTTTGGCACGCCACAACGGGTGGCGCTGGGCATGGGCCAGGAAGAAGTATCGGCGCTGCGTGAAGTCGGTAAGCTGCTGGCTTTTTTAAAAGAACCCGAGCCGCCAAAAGGCCTGAAAGATGCGTTTAGCAAACTGCCGCTGTTTAAGCAGGTGTTGAACATGTCCCCTAAGCAGGTAAAAAAAGCACCATGTCAGCAAATTGTGCTGACGGATGAGCAGGTTGATTTGACGCAACTGCCGGTCATGACCTGCTGGCCAGGCGATGCGGCCCCTTTAATTACCTGGGGTTTAACCGTCACCAAAGGGCCGCATAAAGAGCGGCAGAACCTGGGCATTTACCGCCAGCAAGTGCTTAGTAAAAATAAACTGATTATGCGCTGGTTATCCCACCGCGGCGGTGCCCTGGATTTTTATGAGTTTCAAAAAGCCAACCCGGGCCAGAATTACCCGGTGTCGGTGGCGTTAGGTGCCGATCCGGCTACTATATTAGGTGCGGTAACCCCGGTGCCGGATACTTTATCTGAATACGGCTTTGCCGGCTTGCTGCGCGGTGATAACACCGAAGTAGTGAAATGTATCAGTAATGATTTACAGGTACCGGCCAGTGCCGAGATTGTGCTGGAAGGCTATATTGCGCCAGGAGAAATGGCAGCGGAAGGGCCTTACGGTGACCATACCGGTTATTACAACGAAGTGGATAACTTTCCGGTATTTACCGTTACCCATATTACCATGCGCAAAGACCCGATTTACCACAGTACTTATACCGGCCGGCCACCAGATGAACCAGCAATTCTTGGTGTGGCGCTGAATGAAGTATTTGTGCCGATCCTGCAAAAGCAGTTTCCGGAAATTACCGACTTTTACCTACCGCCGGAGGGCTGTTCGTATCGGCTGGCGGTTGTTACCATGAAAAAACAGTACCCGGGCCATGCCAAGCGGGTAATGATGGGAGTCTGGTCTTATTTACGCCAGTTTATGTATACCAAATTTGTGATTGTCTGTGATGATGATATTAATGCCCGTGACTGGCAGGATGTGATCTGGGCCATTACCACCCGGATGGACCCGGCGCGCGATACTACTCTGGTTGAAAACACCCCGATAGATTACCTCGATTTTGCCTCGCCGGTATCGGGCCTAGGCTCGAAAATGGGTATGGACGCCACCAACAAATGGCCAGGCGAAACCAGCCGCGAATGGGGCGAGCCGATCGTCATGGATCAGGCGACGAAACAGCGGGTAGACGCTATCTGGGACAGCCTCGGTATCATACTGCCGGTGAAGGAGCCCAGGCTTTGAGCTTTAACGTTACCATAGCCCCGGCCCAACTCAGTTTTACGGTGCAGGACGGGGAAACCATTCTTACTGCCGCCCTGCGCAGTGGTATCGATTTCCCTAACCGTTGCAGCCAGGGCGTTTGTACCAGCTGCGTCTGCAAGCTTAAAAGCGGTGAAGTACGTTATGCCGAACCGCAGCCACTAACCGAAGTGGACAAACAACAGCAGTTTACTTATTGTTGCCTGGCGTATCCGGTCAGCGATCTGGTATTACACCACCCTTTTATCAGTGGCTAACAGCAAGCCGTGACCAACCACCAGCGAATGAGCCATCGGAGAACAACATCGTTATGACCAACACTGCCAACACCACTGCTATTGCCTGCAACGTAAATTCTGTGGAAGCGCTGACGCCAGGGATCAGCAGAGTGATACTAAGCCCGGAGCAAGCCTCGGGTTACCAGGCCGGTCAGTATCTGCAACTGGTGTTAAGCGCGGACGATAAACGCCCATTCTCCATCGCCAGTATTGCCAGTAGCAAGCTGCTGGAGCTGCATATTGGCACACCGGCCGGCGATACCTGGTCCAGTGCGGCCCTAACCCATATTGAACAGCAATTCCGCGCTGGCTTACCAGTGATGGCAGAAATTGGCCTGGGCCAGGCGCAGCTGCGCCAGGACAGTAAAAGGCCGGTGATTTTACTGGCCGGTGGCACCGGTTTTTCGTATGTCTATGCCATAGCACAAGCGCTCAGCGCTGCTAACGCCAGCCAACCGGTATTTTTATATTGGGGGGTGCGCCACGAAGAAGCGTTGTATTATCAAACTGAATTACAGCAATGGGTCAGCCAGCATAAGCAGTTCCGCTTTATCCCGGTAGTGCAGCAACCCGGCGCAGATTGGCAAGGCCGCACGGGGCTGGTACACGAGGCAGTGTTAGCCGATTTTGTTTCGCTGGAAGCCTACGATATTTATATCGCCGGCCCCTTCGCCATGGCTGGGGTAGCCCGTGAAGCCTTTGCCGAACAAGGCGCCCACCGCGAGCATATGTTTGCCGATGCGTTTGCTTATATCTGAGGTTAGTTTACACCTTTAAACAACGGTGCCAGCAGTTTGATATGACCGCTGGCAAGCCACTAGTTTACTCCTGCTCATTACATTAGCTGTTTTTTCAGCTCTTTCGCTTGCGGGTAGCGAAGTGCAATAGCATGCTCTAACAGATCCATACCCTGCTGCCGGTCACCCTCTAAAATCATCCTGCTGCCCGCCCACGCCATCACCACCGGATCTTTCTTCGATAGCAGATAGCGCTCCCAGCGAGGGTCGTTTGCCGCCATAATTTGCTGCGCCCGCTGGTCTCCATTGCGCGCAGCCAACTCCCACCAGAAATAAGGGGTGAGTGACGGCACCACCTTTATTACGTGTCTTACATTAATATCTGCTGATAATTTGTCAGACAAGCGGTTAATCCGATATTCACCGGCGGAGCCTCCTTTGCTTACCTGCAGACCAAGAAGGTCAATATTTTGGCTATCGGGATAAAAGTGGCGGTTGCTCACTTCGGTAATAATTCCCCGCTCATTGAGCGTGATCGTAGCCCAGCCACTAAACTGTTCAATTTTTACGTTGGGTGTTTTTTTACTGGCAAAAAAAGATAGATCAGGCAACTCTGCTGATACCTTTGCTGTTTCATCTTCTACAAAATAATGCTGACTGTAGGATGAGGCCAGTGACAAAAGCGTGCCGAGCACTTCCTGATAGTTAGGCACTCCAGCCACCGCATAGTGCCACAAGTTTTCTTTCTTAATCAGTTTGGTTAGTTGCGGAGCATCAATGTAACCATCACCCAGAGTGTAGTCGAGCTTAACCCGAACCAGATGTTTTTTATCACCAGGCTGATACTTCCAGCGTTTTACCGCATTTATCGCTGACTTTTCAAACACCCCTTGCGGGAAAGCATCCAGGGTATCAACTGATGTCACTGAACCAGACTCATCCACCAGAAATCTTAAATTCACATAGCCAAACTGGCCATTAATAGCAGCGTTTCTGGGGTAGCGCGGATGCGCACGTTTTATCGCTGTTGGCATTTCATGTTCAGCATGTTTTGTGGTTTGCGGCTCAATCTTGGGGATGAAAACCTGCTCCTGCAATGACGCCAGAATGTGTTGTATCGACTGGCTCTGCTCTGGGGTCAGCTTAGCTTTGAGCTGGCTTGCCAATTGGCCGGCGCTAGGGTGCCCCAGCACGCCAGCTAATTCAAATAGTGAAACGGCTTTGACCAGGTCAACATCTTCTCCCTCGCCGTGATACGCCATGGCAGCAAGATTATAGGCTGCCATGTCATTACCTACTTCTAACAGCTCAGTAAAACCTTCACGCGCTGATTTGTAGTCTTTAGCATCATAAGCCAACATTGCATCCAGCCAGTTTGCAGCCAGGCCCGCACCAGACCAAAGCAACAAGAATGTTAAAATTACAAAACGCATGACGACTCCCTGTTAATTTTTTTATTTCAATATAGAGTAACAGATGGTTTCATAGGTTGCAGTATCTTTTTTGGTAACAGCAAAGCCATTGGCCGTCTGGTATGGCCAGTTAAACTGTGCCACAATTACGGCCTTTGAAACAACGGAATCTGGCTTATGCAACATAAAACCCTGATCAAAGTTCGTGGTTATCATCTGGATATTTATCAGCACGTCAATAATGCCCGCTACCTGGAGTTTCTGGAGGAAGCCCGCTGGGGCTATCTGGAAGACAGCGGCGATATCGAGTGGTTTGCCAGACATAAGCTGGCCTGGATTATAGTGAACATTAATATTAACTATCGGGTAGCGGCGACTATGGGCGATACCCTGGAAATATTTACCCGCTTTAGCAAAATTGGCGGTAAAAGTGCCGTGGTTAAACAGGAAGTACGGATTGCCGGCAAAGATGCTATCGCCGCTGATGCCGAAGTGACCATTGTGTGTCTTGATCAGAAAACTGGTAAACCCGTCGTGATTGAGGGAGAACTGAAAAGCCGGCTCGAGCAGCATATTGCTGAAAGCTGATTAGCGCTTAATATGCTTATCCAGCGCCTGCTTTAACAGCTCTCGGGTGCTGATTTCATCGCCGCAGGGTACCCGCTTTGCTGCCATTAGCGCTGCAAAGCCGTCTTTTGACGGGTCACCAATACGACACCCGTCTTTCGTCCTTATAATTTGCAGGCCATCATCTAATTGCGCCACAACTTGTGCTTTTGGGTCCTGACTTATCGGCCAGTGCTGTTTATCCACCGTTAGTTTTGGCTGTTGCTGCTGTTGGATAAATTGCTGGTAGCTGGCAGTTGCTGCGCGGTCAATGGCTGCCTGATCAGGTTCAGCAACCCGGTTTAGGGCGCGTTGTGCCAGGTTGCTCTGCTGTGCCGGCCGGGTCTGACTTACTGCCATTGCAGGTGGTGCCTGATCAATTGCCGGAGGTGTAGCCGGGGACACGTCAGGTTGTGGGGTTGCCATACCGGCATTCTCAGTTAGCTTTTGCTCACTGGCTACTGAACCCGCAGTCATAGCCTTTTCTGGTGCCTGTTCAGTAACGCTTGGCGGGCTGGGCGGTGGTGGTTGGTATAAAAATGAGGCAATGGGTTCAGCTGGAGGCAGCACTGCATGCTGACTAACCGGCAGACTCAGCAGCAGGGCAAATATCAGGCCGTGGATCAGCAATGCCAGCAGAACAGCATTGCCATATTCACTGATAAAGCGCGTTAGAGGGTGTGTAACAGCCGACAATATTTGCTGCCCCGAGCCTGATATTGTTTTATCAGCATCAGACTCTTGTCGCAGCAATTAATTCCGCTGTCGCATAAACTTAGCAACAACTCTTTAAGTTTAGTAAGGGTTTGTCGGGGTATAGAAGTTACTGTTATTACCATTAATACTTAACCGGCTGGCTGGTACTGAACTGGTATGGTTGAGTAAATGATAGCGCTGGCCTGCCTGCAGTTTGTAATACAGCAGGTCATCGATAATTACCGGCTTACCACACTCCGTTTGCCGGAAGGTCGTTTGCTGATCAGCACGCAGCAGGTAAACTTCATGCTCGCCGAAAACCTCGGTATTACCGCTGCGATCGACCCATAGGGCGGTGCGCTCTGATACGCCGATACCGGTAATTTGCTGTTGCTGGTGGTGAGCAAGAAACACCATAAGCCGGCCCATTCTGTCGCGTTGTTTAAAATGGGTATCGCTAAGGGTATTGCCCAGCATTGGCGCTTCTAAAAAGTCCGGGCTGAAAGCGATATTAGTATCACAGAAATCTTGTACCACTTCTTTTGACACTGCACTGCCCACACCAGCAGGATTATAAATAATACTGCTGAGAATGGCATTGCCAGCCGAAGTGCCGCCAATAATGGCGCCACGCTGATAAGCCTCATGTAATGACTGTTGCAATGTCGTGTCTTGCCAGTTTGCAATATAAGTTGACTGATCACCCCCGGCAAACCAGATAAACTCGGCACTGCGTACTGCCCAGCTGACATAATCGCTGTTTGCTTTATCCCTGCTATCAACCAACAAGGTTTCAACCGATGCGGCCTGTAATAAATTCAGTAAATAATCGTTGTAGCCGGCTGCACCCTGGGTCCGCAAGACCAACACGTTGCCGCCTTGAATATAAGGCCGCACTTTGTCGGCAAAAATGCTGTCTACATCTGTACTGCCGCCCATCAGGATAATGCCTGCTTGCTCCGGCGACAGCGGCACGCAAACATCTTCGTTATAACCAACAGCATAACGCTGCAGAGAGCCAGGTTTCATTGGCCGTGGCCCGAAGCCACACTGTTCAGCATTAGCCAGCACATCCAAGGCAGTTTTGGTATCTGGCTCCAATCCCTGCTGACTGCAACCTGCCAGCAGCGCAACCAGCAATAATAAACATAATTTCATCTTCACTTTACCTTAAACAAGTCTGCCACCTCGCGGTGGCAGACTACTTTTACCTCACCAAACCGGGCTTAATAGGGATTAGCCGGATTATAGAAACTACCACTACGGCCATCTATGCTTAGCCGCGATGGGCTGACACTGCTGCTATTGTTCAGTAGGTTGTAGCTCTGGCCTGGCAACACTTTATAGCGCAGTAAATCGTTGATGATTACCGGCTGGCCACAGTTGGTTTGCTGATACTGGGTTTGGCCATCAGCACGCAACACGTAAACCTCGTGGCTCCCATCTACCACACCGTTACCGTCTGCAGTTACAAATAATGATGTTGCCTCTGATACCGCCACTACCCGGCCACTGCTGCCCAGCCTGGCCTGAAACACCACCGAACGGCCCATCCGGTCGCGTTGTTTAAAGTGGGTGTCGGTAATAATGCCATCTAACAGCGGCAGCCCCAGAAAGTTGCTGCTGATGTTAATCGTTTCATGACAGAAATCGGTTACCGCTTCCGAGCTGATAGCACCCAGCACCCCATCCGGATCATAGATGAATTCGCCTAAGACATGATTACCCGCCGAGGTACCGCCCAGCGCCCCGCCTTTGTTATAAACATGCATTAATGCGTCCTGTACCCTGGTACCCTGCCATTGGTTCAGATAGTCAGATTGATCACCACCGGCAATAAACACGAACTCGGCACTGCGAATTGCCCAGTCAACGTAGTCACTATTGGCCTTGGTCCGGGTATTTACAATTAAGGTTTCTACCGAGGCGGCATCGGTCAAACCCTGCAAATAATCGTTATATGCTGCGGTGCCAGAGGTGCGCAGCACCACCACATTACCCCCTTTGATATGCGGCTTGATCCGGTTAGCAAAGGCTGCATCAACATCCGCTCCACCGCCCATCAGCAGTAATGCCGGGGTGTCCAGGCTGACACAGACATCACTACTGCTACCCAGCAGCGTTGCGCTTAAGCCACCCGGTTTCGAGGGCCGGTTACCATAGTTACAGTTCTCTGGTTCTGGTTCCGGCTCAGGGTCGGTACCACCGCCACCACTTTCACCGCTAAAGTTTACCGTTAACTGATAATTGCCGGTGCCGCTGTAACGGGTCACTTTTATAAAATGTGGTCCGGCCGGCGAGGCGGCATAACTGCCGGTTTCCGGGTTGGCACTGCTCTGGCCTGAGGCAATGTAACTGCCGCTGGCACGGTATAAGAACCAGTCAAAGTCATCGTTGTTGTCATGACTAAGGCTTACGTCAATATCGCCGGTAGCGCTGGTATCAAAATAGAACCAGTCCTGATCGTTGCGGCTGCCAATACTGGCTTGCACCGCTACCCCACTGCACAGCGGGCCATCGGCGCCACTTTCGCTATTATTGTTTTCGCTTTCTTGTAATAAACAGGCCTGCGCATTGCCACAAAGCAATAGCGCAACCACGCCTAACAGACTTAGTGCTTTCATTTTTACTTCCTGCATATAGTTTTGTTATAGGAAATGGCCAACAGGCCAGGTTTCTTTGCACGGCAAAACGCCAGGCAAAAGATTTTGAAGCTAACTCAGAGGGAGGGGGCTATTCGTCGAACCACTCAGACAAGTGATAGTCTGTGGCGCACTCATGCAAATAGTTATGCAGATTAGCCGGTTTGGCAACCGACCGCAGTAATTTACTGGCTCCGCATAACAACAGTTTTTGCATAAGTTAGGGTTCGTACCATAATTTGATGACTGTTTAATTACTACTCAATATTGACCTGAATAAGCATGCTGTCAAGCAGAAAACTGATGCAGTTGTAAAAAAAACCGACAGGTACCTGATGCAGGAAAAATTTACCAGAAAAGTGATAATGTCAGTTACCAGGCAGCAACGGCGCCAGTTTTTGCCAATGCTGAAGCTTATCGGCAAAGCGCAGGCTGGCATGCGCCGGGCTGGTGGAAGGCAGTTGCAGTAGTTGCAACCCGTCAGGTAAATGCTGTTTACCAATAACCTGTCGCCGGAAACTTTGCCAGGCTTTGCCACCGTTAAAGGCGATAGCAGTGATTTTATTATGCTGCTGCATAAAGCGGGTAAAATCATTAGGCTGCTCCGCACTTATCGCACTATCCAGGCTACCCTGCCGCTGGCAGTAACCAATCACGTCCCACAGCGCTACCTGCTTTGCCATTAACGCCTGCAGCCGCCCGGGATAACTTAAGGTCGGATCAAAATTAAGAATGCTGGCCATTATTGGCCAGAAGGCATTACGGGGGTGGGCGTAGTATTGTTGCTGTTGCAGCGACTTTGCACCCGGCATACTTCCCAGAATTAACAACCGTGCATCTGGCTGCGCTACCGCAGCCAGACCACTAAGCAAAGGTAACATTAGCGCAGCTCTGGTTGGTACTGCCGGGCTTTTTGCCAGGCTTGCTGCGCCTGTTGCTGCTCACCTTCCTGTTCAGCCAGATACGCCAGCACCGCATACAAATAACCATTACTTGGGTTATCACGTAGCCAGTGCTGAATTTGTTTCCGTAGCCTTAACACTGAATGGCCGAGCGGGATCTGCCTCAAATGTGGCCAGGCCGGCGCTACATCAGCCAGCGACAATGCGGCCACCAGCCGCTTTTCTGCTGCATCTGCCTGGCCGGCATTAGCTTCAGCCCAGGCCAGGCCCAGCGCTGCAGCAGCTGATTTACGTTCTTTGGCGGGTAACGCCTGCCAGTAATCCTGTTGCTGATCAAAGCCGGTTTCACTGCTTAAATGACGAATCGCCTGGGGATAGAGCGCAAAGCGTTGTTGCCGCCAGCTCATTTTATCAAACCAATGCCCGGTTGCCGCACGACCTGCCGCCACTAACAGCTGCTGCCATTGGCCAGCTTGCTGCAAAGCGCGCAGGTACAATTGGCCCAGCGCAGCGTCCACTGGCGGTTGCTGCAATAATGCTTCCAGAATCAACACAGCCTGGCTGGCATGGCCCTGATGCAATAGCATCTCGGCTTCCAGATACTGGCGACTCGGGTCGTCCTCCGCTAACTCTGCCACCAGACTTTTCGCTTGTTCATATTCCCCGGCATAAAACGCGGCATACGCTGCCAGAAAACGTTTTTCATGGCGAAAATCACCGCCCGTCAGCGACTGCTGCAACTGACTGGCTGCTTGCGGCCACTGCCGCCTGGCATAGGCATGCAGTCCACTGGCAAACGCCCGGTTGGCTTTACGCTCGCGGCGGGAATTGAAAAAATTCAGGGAAAAATGTTGAATTCGTAGCAAGTGGCGCACTACTTTGACCAGCAAATACAGCACCAGCAACGCCGCTATCAGCACAATTGCAAAACCCAGTGCCGTCATTTCAATAACGTAGCCGGCCAGTACCAGTTTGATATAGCCAGGGTTATTAGTTAACACCGGCCCTAATAACATCGCCAGGGCCAGTATTGCTATTAGCAGAATGGCCTTGATCATAATTCTGTCTCCGCCATGCTTTGCAGATAATCCTGCAATTGCGGGCCACTTTGCAATGCTGGCAGCTGTTGTTCGCTGATATCAATGGCGGCCAGTGCCAGTAGTTTTTCACTGAGTTGCCGCACAGCCGGCTCAGTCGCCTGAAAATGACGCTGCAGCTGATCACTGGCTTGCTGCAAGGCGCTACGATACACCGTAGGCTCAGCCGATAATACGGCCAGCTGTGCCAGCAATAACTGCTGGTTCAGAGCAATCCGTACCATCAGTTGTTGCTCTTCAGTCAGGCTGAAGTAATCTTCCGGCATCGCCACCCGGGCCGAAAACAACTGCTGCAAACTGCTGTCCCAGTAATATTTTAAGGTACTGCGCCAGTTTTTCAGTTCGCCCTGCGGCTCTGCCACGGTAACGCTGAGCTCTGATTGCTGCTGCTTCAGCGCTAAGCCCATACTGCTTTTGCGCATCTGGGCCAGTTCAATATGTATTGCGCTCAGATCGGGGGTTTTTAACGCAGCCAGCGCGGTTAGATCAGCGGCGATCGCCTGACGCACGTTAATTAACGAGGCATCATCCAGCTCTGAGAGTTGCTGCTGCGCCCGTTGTAATAACAGGCGCGCACTATTGATATCCTGATTTAACCACAGGCTGTCATCAGCCCGTTTTAACAGAAACTGAATTTCGGCCAGTGCCCAGTGCCGTGGTGGCGCGCCATCGCTTTGCTGTACCAGCTCGCGCACGGCCTGCATTTGCTGCTGTAATTGTTGTTGCTGGCGCTGCTGCTCGGCGGATAACTGTTGCTCAAAGGCACTCAGGCTCTGTTGCTGGCTGTTCAGACTTTGCTGCAGCTGGCTCTGGCTGCTACTTAGCAACTCAGCACTTTGCCGGTTAACGTCCTGCTGGGCTTGTTGCAATTGTTGCTGCTGGTTTTGCATTTGCTGCCATTGCGGCCACAACCAATACGCTGCCGCAGCCGCCGCAGCCGCTAACAACAGTGAGCAAAGTAATGCCAGCACAGCTATGGCGCGGCCAGCACCGGCAGGGCGTTGTTCCTGTTCAGCAATTTGCTGTTTCAATTGCTCCAGTGGTGCTGCCGATTCTTCAGCCGGGGTCAACTCTGCCTGCTCACTCATAATATTTCCTTGTTAAGCTGAATAATTTGCTGCAGCAACGCCTGATCATTGGCATTCTCTGCCAGGCTGATGTGCTGCTGACTTATACCAAGCGCCAATGCCTGCTCCTGCATGCGCGGGCTTACCAGCAGCCAGTGCCGCTGCTGTAGCCAGGCCAGACCGGCCTCGGGCATTAACGCAAACAGCTGCTGCAAAATTTCGTTACTGGTCGCTACAATACAACGTACCTGCTGTTGCTGCCACAACCGCCATAGCTGAGCACCATCCAGTGGCAGTGGCAACCGGTTGTAACTTTGCACATACTTAACGGTAGCACCACGGGCAATTAATTGCTGCTTAATCAGTTCACGGCCACTGTTGCCGCGGACCACCACCACCTGCTTACCACTAACCTGTTGCAACTGTGGTAACGCCAGCAGGCCTTCGCTACGCTGGTCCTGCGGTACTATTACTTCGCGGCTCGTCCAGCGTTGTAACAGCCCTGCGGTAGTGCTGCCGACCGCAAACAAATGCCCCGGCAACTGCTGCGGGCTAATTTGCTGCTCCAGCGCATGAACCGCACTGACACTGACAAAAATAACCAGTTCAGCCTGCTGCAGCAAGCTGATGTCTTTCGCCTTCAATGTCACCTGCTGCGTGGTGATCAGCGGCTGATAACTATAGGCCACACCCAGCTCATCCAGGCTGGCCAGCAAATTGTCTGCCTTACCGGCTGGCCGGGTGATCAGAAAAGGCGTGGCTATGCTCATGCGTTTGCCTGATAAACCTGTTGCAAAATAGCACCGGCGCCCTGAGCTAATAACTGCTCGGCAACGGCCAGACCAATCTGCTCAGCATGCTCGGCATTGCCGGTTTGCTCGGCGCGGATAATCTGGCTGCCATCAAGCGACCCCACCAGGCCCCGTAACTGCAGCTGATCCCCGCTAAGCGTAGCAAAAGCACCTATCGGCACCTGACAACCGCCCTGTAAACGCCGGTTCATCGCCCGCTCGGCCAGCACACATAGCCGGGTTGGTTGGTGCTCGAGCGGCGCCAGCAATTGCTGAATGGTTTTATCGTCACTGCGACACTCAATACCCACCGCGCCCTGGCCATTGGCCGGCAAGCTTTGCTCAGGCTCAAGGTAACTGGCAATCCTTGCGGCAAAACCAAGCCTGATTAAGCCGGCCGAGGCCAGAATAATGGCGGCAAACTCGCCGTTGTCGAGCTTAGCCAGCCGGGTGTTCACGTTGCCGCGCAAGTCGCGCACCGTTAAATCTGGCCGCAACGCTTTCAGCTGACATTGCCGGCGCAGGCTGGAGGTACCGACCACGGCGCCCTGCGGCAACTGCGAAAGATCCTGAAACTGGTTTGACACAAAGGCATCCCGTGGATCTTCACGCTGGCAAATGGTTTGCAGCACCAGGCCGTCCGGAAAAGCTACGGGGACATCTTTAATACTGTGCACAGCGATATCGGCCCGGCCATCGAGCATGGCGGTTTCCAGCTCTTTCACAAATAAGCCTTTGCCACCAATTTTCGCCAGCGGTGTATCAAGAATTTTATCGCCCTGGGTCGACATCGGCACCAGCTCTACCTGCAAAGCCGGGTGGTGCCGCTGCAACTCTGCTTTAACAAATTCAGCCTGCCACAAGGCCAGCGCGCTTTTGCGGGTAGCAATACGTACAATCTGGCTCATGTTAGCTTTCCTTTACGGTCATTAAGCGGCGTTGCAAAAAGCTGCTGATATCGGCCACTTCCTGCGCGCAAACGCTGTGTTGCATCCGGTAATCCTGCCAGCTGACATTAAAGCCGATGCTTTTTAAAGCATGAAACGCCTGCTGGCCGGCAGCCATCGGTACTACCGGGTCCTGGCTACCATGGCCGATAAACACCGGAGTTGCCTTATTAGCAGATGTTGCCTCTGCAGCCAGTTTTTCCGGCGCGCACATATAGGTTGATAACGCCATCACCCCGGCCAGCTTATATGGTAAGCGAGCAAGTAGATGCAACGCTATCACTCCGCCCTGACTGAACCCTGCCAGCACGATTTGCTCGCTACTCAGACCATCAGCAATCAGTTTATCCAGCAACTGCTGCACTGCGCTGGCCGATTCACGCACACCGGGTTCGTCGGCCCGGTGCGCTAAATCCATGGTTTTAATATCATACCAGGCACGCATCCGCATGCCGCCATTGACTGTCACCGGCCGCTCGGGTGCATGTGGGAACAAAAACCGGATTCCGGCATCAGCAGGTAAACGCAACTCCGGCACTATTGGCGCAAAGCCATGGCCGGAATCACCCAGGCCATGTAACCATATTACTGCAGCCTTGATTGGGCCATTTGGTTTTACATCAACAAAAGGGAGTAACGCCATTATTCTGTTCCAGCTTGCTGCGGAGCCAACTCCACCGGGCTACCAGCCTGTTTTGAGGCCGCATCTGACAGCAGTTGCCAGAATTCGCTGCCGCTGCGGTTATCAATCCACTGCTGATTGCGCCATTCAAAATGATGGCCATTGAATTTAGTGGCCACCCACAACTGTTGCAGTGGCGGTTGTTTGTTAATAATAATTTTGCTTTGATCAGGAAAGGTTATCGACAATAAGCCACCATGCGATTCGTAGTCTAAATCAAGCTCAAGTTGCTCAATCGCCTCTTCTACCGCTAACAGGGTATTGTCGGTTAATTCGTCATATTCTAAGTCATTCATCTGCGTCACCTGTTTGCTTTTATCGCTAAGGATGCGATTATAGAGCGTCAAGCCGTTAAAGAAATAGAAACCATGCAAACGAAGCGCATTTCATCCCAGTTTCTTTTGCCTGCCTGCTTATTGCTGGGCAGCATTATGCTAGCCGCCTGTGGTCAAAAAGGGCCTCTTACCTTACCACAAGCAACACCAGAAGTGGCAGAGCCGGCCGAAGAAAAGCCGGCACAGCCCGGTGTCAATGAAGAACAACCAAGCGCCAGTGAGGAGCCAAGCCGTGGACCACTTTAATTATCAGCACAATACTTTGCACGCCGAACAGGTGGACTTGCATAAACTGGCGGCTGAATTCGGCACCCCTTGCTATGTGTATTCTAAGGCAACCATTGAGCGCCATTATCAGGCCTTTGCCAGTGCGGCGGCCGCGCATCCACACAGCCTGGTATGCTACGCGGTAAAAGCCAACAGTAATCTGGCAGTGTTAAATGTACTGAGTAAGCTGGGCAGTGGTTTTGATATTGTCTCAGGTGGTGAACTGCGCCGGGTTATAGCCGCTGGTGGCGATCCGGCAAAAGTGGTGTTTTCCGGGGTGGCTAAAACCGCCGACGATATGCGTTTTGCGCTGCAGCTGGGTATTAAATGTTTCAACGTCGAGTCAGAGGCAGAACTGGAACGCCTGCAACAGGTGGCCAGCAGCCTGAATATCATGGCGCCGGTATCTCTTAGGGTGAACCCCGATATTGACGCCAAAACCCATCCTTATATTTCTACCGGCTTAAAAGCCAATAAGTTTGGTGTTGATATTTTAAAGGCACCAGACATTTATCGTGCCGCAAGCCAGATGAGCCACCTGCAGCTGGTAGGGGTAGATTGCCATATTGGCTCGCAGCTCACCGAAACCCAGCCGTTTTTAGAAGCACTGGAAAAGCTGCTGCAATTAATTGACGCGCTGAAACAAGATGGCATTCAGCTTAGCCATATTGATATCGGTGGTGGCCTGGGGGTGACGTATGATAAAGAAACACCGCCCGAACCTTATGCTTATATCAGCAAGGTGGTTGAGCGACTGCAACAGTATCCGGAGCTGGAACTGATTATGGAGCCTGGCCGGGCCATTATGGCCAATGCCGGTATTTTGCTGACCAAGGTGGAGTTTCTGAAGCCAGGTCAGGAAAAGAACTTCGCCATTGTCGATGCCGCGATGAACGACTTAATCCGACCGGCGCTGTACAGTGCCTGGCAGAATATTGTGCCGGTAAGCCAGCAAAGCAGCGCAACTGCCCAGCTGTATGATGTAGTAGGCCCGGTGTGTGAAACCGGCGATTTCCTTGGCAAAGACCGGATGCTGGCTATTGCTCAGGACGATTTACTGGCCGTGCGTTCGGCCGGGGCTTATGGCTTTACCATGAGTTCTAATTACAACAGCCGGCCGCGGGTAGCCGAAGTGATGGTAGCGGGCGACCGCTGCCACTTAATCCGGGCACGCGAACAGTGGCAGGATTTATGGCGCGGTGAACAGCTGCTAAGCGAACAGTGATAAGGCTTTGATGATAATTAACTTTTCAAAAATGCATGGCCTGGGCAACGATTTCGTAATGGTCGACAGCGTCAGCCAGAATCTGTTTCTGACCAAAGAGCAAATTCGCCAGCTGGCGGACCGTAATTTCGGCATTGGTTTCGACCAGTTGCTGATGGTTGAGCCGCCTTATGACCCGGAACTGGATTTTCACTACCGGATTTTTAACGCCGATGGCAGTGAGGTAGAACAATGCGGCAATGGCGCCCGTTGTTTTGCCAAATTTGTTCGGCACCGCGGCCTGACCAATAAAAATAAAATTCAGGTTAGTACCAAGTCGGGCAAAATTACTCTGTATGTAGAACAGGACGGCCAGGTAACAGTTAATATGGGCATCCCGCAGCTGGACCCGGCACTGGTACCTTTTAAAGCACAGAAGCAGGAAGCTACCTACATTATGCGCGCCGACGAGCATACCGTGCTTTGTGGCGTAGCCTCGATGGGCAACCCACACGCCGTGCTGGAAGTTGAAGATATTGCCAGCGCCAATGTGGCAGAGCTGGGCCCGCTGCTGGAAGTGCATGAACGTTTTCCGCAAAAAGCCAACATTGGTTTTATGCAGGTGCTGTCGCCACAGCATATTAAACTGCGGGTATGGGAGCGCGGCGCCGGTGAAACCCTGGCCTGTGGTACCGGCGCCTGCGCCGCCGCAGTGATAGGCCAGCTGCAGAAAAAACTCGGGCCACAGGTGCAGGTAGATTTGCCCGGTGGTACCTTACATATTCGCTGGAATGGACCGGGCCAGGTTGTGAAAATGACCGGCCCGGCTGAACACGTATTTGATGGACAACTTTCGTTATGAACGACACCCTGGCTCAGAATAAAGAGGCAATCGCCGCCAGCGTGGTACTGGATTATTTGCAGGACCACCCGGAGTTTTTTCAGCAGTATCCGCAGCTGTTACAACATATGCGCCTGCCACATCAACAACGCGGTAGCGTGTCGCTGGTCGAACGCCAGCTGGAAATGCAACGGACTAAAATTGCCGCGCTGGAAGATGATATTACCCGCTTAATGTCTGTTGCCCGCCAGAACGAACATATTTTTCATGCGCTGAACACCCTGCACTTAAGTTTGCTGCAACACCCGTCGCTGGCCGATGCCGAGCAGGCGCTGCAGCAGTTTGCTAAAAGTATGCCGCAGGTGCATGCCTGCCGGCTGGTATGTCTGCAACCTGACAGCAGTGCCATCAGCCAGTACCAGTTGTTATTATCTCGCCGCTTAAGCAGCGACAATGTGTATCTGGGCCGGTTAAACAAGGAAGAACAGCAGCCGTTATTTGGCGAGTCCATTCATTCAGTTGCCTTACTGCAAATTGGCAGCGGCCCCGGTTTGGCATTGCTGGCCTTTGGCAGCGAGCAGGATGATCACTTTCAGCCGGCCATGGACCGGCTGTTTATCCGCCACCTGGCCAAACTGCTATTGCTGGTATTGCCCGGCCATGACGACAGCTGAGCCGCGCTGGCAACGTGATTTAGAACAATATCTTAGCTATCTGTGCTTTGAGCGTGGCTATGCCAGCCGCACCTTACAAACTTACCGCCAGCAGCTTAGCCTGTTTGCCTCCAACCAGAGTGCCCAGACGGCAGGTACAGAGCCAGCCGAATTCAGCTGGCACCAGCAAACAGAAACCACGCTGCAAACCTATCTGGCTAATGGCCGGCGCCGCGGCCTTAGTGCCCGCAGCCTGGCGTTAACGGTTGCCTCATTGCGCGGCCTGTACCGTTACCTGCAGCAACAGCAGCAGGTGAGCGACAACCCGGCCCAATACCTGACAGTACCCAAACCCAAGGCCAAACTGCCAAAAAATCTTGATATTGATGCCCTGCAGCATTTACTCAGCTTCGATAGCAAAAGCGATGTATTGGCGTGCCGGGATAAAGCCATGCTGGAGTTATTTTACTCGTCCGGCTTGCGCCTGGCAGAGCTGGTGGGCTGCAATATCAATGATATCGACTGGCGCGAACAGTTAATCCGGGTGCGCGGCAAGGGCAGTAAAGAGCGGCAAATACCAATAGGCTCAGTGGCATTAAAAGCGCTGCAGCACTGGCTCAGTCAGCGCCATCTGTTATTGGGCGACGCCACCCCGGAGGCGGATCAAAACGCGCTGTTTTTAAGTAAACAACAGCAGCGGATTTCGGCGCGCCAGGTACGGCAACGGGTTGAACACTGGGCTAAAGTGCAGGGCCTGGGCCAGCAGCTGCATCCGCATATGCTGCGCCACTCTTTTGCCAGCCACGTGCTGCAATCCAGCGGTGACTTGCGCGCGGTGCAGGACTTACTGGGCCATGCTAATCTTAGTACTACCCAGGTTTACACCCACCTCGATTTTCAGCATCTAGCTGCGGTGTACGACAATGCCCACCCGAGGGCCCGGAAAAAAACCTAATGCCAATGCCAGTACGTTTCATGTTGCTTATGTTAGTGTTGCCGCTAAGCGGTGCCGATGCAGCTGAACTGACAACACCAACAGCATCAGCAACGACTTATCAGCAGGTGCGGCTGCAGGCCACCGATATGGCGCAATATGCTCAGGCCAGCATTAGCCTGCACCCTTATATTCTGGCAACCGACCGCACGGCGTTAACCTTAGATGTGCGGCTACCCGCCGCTGAACTGACAGCACTCGCAGACTTTGGTATCAGCTGGCAGCCACTGCCCGCTAATGCCTACCCTAATCTGGATGCCGCACGCCAAACCGCTGCAGCCAGCGAGACAACTTTTGATACCGCTGCTGACACCATAGCCGGCTACCCTTGTTACCACACAGTAGAGGGCACCTATCAGCAGGCAGCACAACTGGCTGCCGATTACCCCGAAATTGCCCAGTGGTCCAGTATTGGCAGCTCCTGGCAGCAGCTGCAGGGCGAAGGCGGTTACCCGCTGATGGTATTGCGACTGGGCCGGCGCGAACCGGTCGCCAACCCGGCCGATGAAAGGCCCATCTTATTTGTGCAAAGCGCCATGCATGCCCGCGAATATGTTACTGCTGAGCTGAACCTGCAATTTGCCCGGCAATTGCTGCAGAATTATCAGCAGCAAGCCGATGCCCATTGGTTGCTGAATTTTACCGAGATTCATTTACTGTTTCAGATGAACCCCGATGGCCGCAAATATGCCGAACAAGGGCAGTTGTGGCGCAAAAATGCCAACCTTAACCATTGTCCGCAGGATGAACCCGGGGTCGATTTAAACCGCAACTTCAGCTACAGCTGGAATATCAGCAGCAATGGTTCCAGCTCCGATGCCTGCTCTACCGTCTACCGCGGCCCGCAGGCAGGCTCTGAGCCAGAAACCCAGGCTGTCGAGAACTACATTCGCCAATTATATAGCGATCGCCGTGGCAGCAGTTTTCAGGATCCGGCGCCAGCCGACACCGCGGGTTTGCATCTCGACTTGCATAGTGCCGGCGAGCTGGTGCTCTGGCCCTGGGGCCATACTACTGCCCCGGCACCGAATGCCAGCCAGCTGCAAACGCTGGGCCGCAAACTGGCCTGGTTTAATAATTACTACCCCAGTCAGAGCATCGGTTTATACCCGACCGACGGTACCAGTGACAGTGTCAGTTACGGTGAACTCGGTGTGGCGGCCATTACCCTGGAACTGGGTACCGGTTTTTTTCAGGGCTGTCCGTTTTTTAGCAACTCACTGTTACCGGCCAACTTACCGCTGCTGAATTATGCCGCTAAAATCAGCAAGGCGCCCTACCAGCTGCCCGCCGGGCCCGACATTAGCTCTGTTAACGTTAACGGTGCCAGCCATGCTTATATTCAGGCCGGGGACGAGGTAACCCTAAGCCTTACCGCCGACGACCAGCGCTTTAGTCAAAGCAATGGCCGTGAGCCGGCTCAAACCGTTGTCGCCGCCAGGATTTACCAGGATGCACCGCCCTGGCACAATAGCAGCGTCGAACTCGGCACCGCTGACATCTTTAATAGCAATGATAATGGCACAGTGGCCAATATGCGGGCTCAGCTGCTGAGCAGTGACTGGCCAGCGGGCAGGCAGCTATTGTATGTGCAGGCTGAAGACAGCGATGGCAACGTCGGCGCTGTCAGCGCAGTTTTTGTTACTGTTGGTGATTTACGCAGCCCGGTCGCTGATTTCAGCGGCCAGTGTACTGCACTTAGCTGCACCTTTGACGCCAGTGCCAGCAGCGCAGATTCAGCCATAACCGCTTACCAGTGGCAGCTGTCTGATGGCAGCAGCTTCAGCGGTGCCACAGTAAACCATCAGTTTGCCAGTGCGGCCAGTTATCAGGTGACGCTAACCATTACCGACAGCGATGAGTTAAGCGCCAGCACCAGAAAAACCGTTACCGTCAGTGCCCCACCCACTCCGCCACCACCGCCTGCCGCGGCAGAAGGCAGTGGTGGCAGCAGCAGTGTGTACGTTTATAGCGGCTTGCTATTGCTGCTGTTTGTCCGTCGTTTTTTTGAGAAAACCAATGCAAATTTATAAAGCCCTGGCGCCATTGCAAGCATTGTCATTTGATTTAGATGACACTTTATACGACAACTCACCGGTTATTGCTGCCGCAGAACAGGCTATGCTGAGTGCGCTGGCAGAGCATGCACCACAGAGTAACCAGACCGACAGTGACTTCTGGTGGCAACACCGTTTGAAACTGGCAAAAGTAACGCCGGAAATTCGCCACGATATTGGCCGCTGGCGTCTGTTAGGTATTGAGGCTGGGCTGCTTGAGCTTGGCATAGCGCAAGCAGAAGCTAAAAAAGTAGCGCAGCAGGGGTATGATGCTTTTCTCGACGCCCGCACCCGGATTAGTGTTACCCCTGAGATCACCGGCCTGTTAACCAAACTGGCCAAACAGTACCGGTTAATTGCCATAACCAATGGCAATGCCTGTATTCAGAAGATGGGCATAGGCGGGTTGTTTGAGTTCAGCCTGCAAGCCGGGCCCGACGGCAAAATGAAACCTTACCCGGATATGTTTCAGCTGGCGGCAGAGCGGCTGCAGCTTAATCCTGCGCAAATTCTGCATATAGGCGATAGCCACCGCGCCGATGTAATGGGTGCCTTAGCAGCTGGCTGCCAGGCCGCCTGGCTGGATCATCATCAGCAACAGGTAAGTACTTTGCCACATATCCGGCTAACGGACGTGCAGCAGTTAAACGCTTTACTGCTGCCAACCAGCTGATACTGGTTATTTATCCACTAAATTCTGTTGCTTTACTTGGCGCTTACGGCAGGGCTGTTATAATGGCCGCAAATGGTTTACTGAGATGTGCTGATGGATGTATCCAACCTGCTGGATGGCTTAAACGATAAACAACGTGACGCGGTGGCAGCACCGGCGCAGCATATGCTGATTTTAGCTGGTGCTGGCAGTGGTAAAACCCGGGTTCTGGTGCATCGTTTAGCCTGGTTAATGCAGGTGGAAACCGTCGCGCCCTATAGCTTACTGGCGGTGACTTTTACCAATAAAGCGGCACAGGAAATGCGCAGCCGGATAGAAAGCACTATTGGCGTCAGCTTAAATAACCTGTGGATGGGTACCTTTCATGGTTTATCGCACCGGATGCTGCGGGCCCATTATCAGCAGGCCGGCTTGCCACAAGGCTTTCAGATCATTGATTCTGATGATCAGTACCGTTTGGTCAAGCGGGTACTTAAGGCGCTGAATCTGGATGAAAAACACTGGCCGGCTAAGCAAATTCAGTGGTTTATTAATGGCCGCAAAGACGACGGTCAGCGCCCGGGCATGATTGACGCCGGCGGCGATTTCAGCCTGCAGCAGATGGTAAAAATTTATGCTGCCTATCAGGAAATGTGTGACCGGGCGGGTTTAGTCGATTTCGCTGAAATTCTGCTACGCAGCTTTGAGTTGTTAAAAAACCATGCCGATGTACGTGGCCATTACCAGCAACGGTTCCGCCATATTCTGGTAGACGAGTTTCAGGATACCAATGCTATTCAATATAACTGGCTGAGGTTACTGGCCGGCACTGCGGCCAAGGTGATGATTGTTGGTGATGACGATCAGTCAATTTACGGCTGGCGCGGTGCCCGGGTTGAAAATATTCAGCAGTTTCTGCGTGATTTTGATGGCGCTGAGACCATTCGGCTGGAGCAAAACTACCGCTCTACTGCCACTATTCTAAAAGCAGCCAATGCCGTGATTGCCAATAACAGTGGCCGGCTGGGTAAGGATTTATGGACTGACGGCAGCGACGGCGAAACCATTTCGCTGTATACCGCTTTCAACGAGCTGGATGAAGCGCGCTTTATCGTATCGCGTATTCGCAGCTGGCATAACCAGGGCGGCAGCCTGACCGAAAGTGCCATTTTGTATCGTAACAATGCCCAGTCACGTGTATTGGAAGAAGCACTTATTCAGGAAGGCCTGCACTATCGCATTTATGGCGGCTTGCGCTTTTATGAGCGGCAGGAGATTAAAGACGCCCTGGCTTACTTAAGACTGATCAGTAATCGCCAGGATGATGCGGCAATGGAGCGGATTATTAATACGCCGGCCCGCGGTATTGGCGATACCACCATGAATAAGGTGCGTGTACACGCCCGCAGCGAGCAACAGACACTGTGGCAGGCGCTGCAGCAGATGTTACAGCAAAAACAACTGAGTGGCCGTGCTGCCAATGCCATTGAGCAGTTTATGCAGTTAATTGACACTCTGGAGCAGGAGCTGACCGATTTACCGTTGTTTGAACAAGCTGAGCATATAATTAAACAGTCGGGCTTATATGCGATGTATCAGGCAGAAAAGGGCGAGAAAGCCCAGACCCGGATTGAAAACTTAAACGAGCTGGTCACAGCCTGTCAGAACTTTAATAGCAGCACCGTTGAAGATATGACGCCACTGGCAGCATTTTTATCGCAGGCCGCACTGGAGGCTGGTGATTATCAGGCCGAAGAGCATTCTGATGCAGTGCAGCTGATGACCCTGCACAGCGCTAAAGGCCTGGAGTTTCCGCTGGTCTTTATTTGTGGCCTGGAGGAGGGCATGTTTCCCAGCCAGCAAAGCGGCGACGACCCGACCCGGTTGGAGGAAGAACGCCGGCTGTGTTACGTCGGCATGACCCGCGCCATGCAGAAACTGTATTTATGCCATGCTGAAAGCCGCCGCTTATATGGCCAGGAGCAATATCATAAAGCTTCGCGTTTTATTCGGGAGATCCCGGCAGAATACCTGGAAGAAATTCGTTTAACTACGCAGGTGAGCCGCCCCTCTCAGGCTGGCCGTTTCGGCAGTGCTGCAAGCCATGTCGCTTTCGAAAATACCGGCTTTAAGCTAGGCCAGCGAGTGCTGCATGACAAATTTGGCGAAGGCACCGTGCTGAATTACGAGGGCGTAGGGCCGCAATCACGCATTCAGGTTAACTTTGACCAGCTTGGCAGCAAATGGCTGATGACAGCCTACGCCAGGCTGCAGGCCGCTGGCTAAATGCCGCTAACAGCCTGCCTGCAACCGCTGCTGGCAGAAGCCGCCGCGCGCCAGATCCGTTTACCGGTGCTGTTGCAAGGCCAGCAAGCTGAGCTGCTGCTCCAGTGCCAGCAGCTGATTGCCACCGTTAAGCCACAAAGCTTGTACTGGCTGGGTGAACAAGCGCCTGCCGCCAGCACTCAGCTCAAACCCGGCAACAACTACCAGCTACTGGGTAGCGAATGCGATATGCTGGTGGTTAATGCCTTCTCTGGTTTTAATGCCGATTTAGTCGCTGCCAGTGCCGGGTGTTTAAAGGCCGGCGGCGTGTGGCTGCTGCTGGCGCCATCCGATGAACATTGGTGCCAGCAGCCAAACCCGGCGCATAGTGCATTGTTACCCTATCCGCTGGATCCTCAACAGCATCAGGGCCAGTTTATTCGCTTCTGGTTAAGCCGGCTAGCGGAGAGTAAGCTGCTAAAGCTTACCTTGAACAATAATCAGCTCACTATTAACCGAACACTCACCCTGCCGGAATATCAGTCGCCTGCAACTGTAGCACCCCCTTATGCCAGCGCTGAGCAACAGCAAGCGGTAGCAGCCATTTTAAAAGTGGTATCAGGCCATCGGAAACGGCCGCTGGTTCTGGTGGCTGATCGCGGTCGTGGTAAATCTGCTGCGTTAGGCTTAGCAGCGGCATTGTTAGTGCAACAGGGTAAAAAACATCTGATCATCACCGCAGCCAGCCCTAATGCAGCGGCCACCGCTATTAATCATTATCAACAGCAATTGTCAGATACCCCGGGCCTGCGCTTTATCGCAGTTGACCAGCTACTGCTGGAACAACCAGAGCTGGATTTATTATTAATTGATGAAGCCGCTGCCCTGCCAACAACGGTACTAAAGCAACTGGCTGATCGCTACAGCCGGATTGTCTTTGCTACTACGGAACATGGTTATGAGGGTACAGGTCGCGGTTTTCAGCTGCGCTTTCAACGCTATTTGGAACAAACCCAAAGTGGCTGGAAGCGGCTGCAAATTAAACAGCCGGTGCGCTATCAGCAGCATGACCCTTTAGAGCAGCTAATCTTTAATAGCTTCTTACTGCAGCAACCTGAAATTGAGCCAGTATACCAGCCCGGCCAACCCATGCAGCTGCGCCAGCATCAGCACAAGGACTGGCTGGCTGCACCGGAGCAACTTAGTGCTGTATTTCACTTACTTAGTCTGGCGCATTATCAGACTCAGGTGAAAGATCTCGTCGCACTGCTGGATAACCCGCAGCTTAGTGTTATTGCCTTGTATCAGCAGGATCAGCTACTAGCTTGTGCATTATTAAGTTATGAAGGCGAGCTGGCGCCTGAACTCTGCCAGCAAATTTATCAGGGTAAGCGCCGGGTACAAGGCCATTTACTGGCGCAAAGTTTGGCATTTCACCTGGCAGAGCCACAACTGGCAAGCCAGCGCCTGGTAAGGGTAATGCGGGTTGCTGTTGCCCAGCCTTTGCAACGGCAAGGCCTGGGCAGTCATTTACTGACTGAGCTCAATAACTTGCTTCAACAACAAAATATTGACTGGTTAGGCACAAGTTTCGGTGTCAGTCCGGCGCTACTGGCATTCTGGCAAGCGGCTGGATATATTCCGGTGCGGCTTAGCCACTTTGCCGACAATGCCAGTAGTGAGCCGTCAGTACTAATGCTTAAGCCAATTAATGGCAGTAAGGAATTAGTGCAGCAGCTTAATCAGCAATTAGCTAATGAACTGTACCATTGCCTGCAAGAATATCCGGCCAATCTGAGTTTCGATGTAATCCGTAAATTGGTCCGGCCACCAACAGTAACGCTAACTGCAGCAGATATCGAACAGCTGCAATTATTCGCAGAGGGGAAACGACCTTATCAGCTTGTCGCTCACCAGCTACTGAACTGGTTTAATTTTCACTATCTTCAGCTTGAGCCTTTTGCTGCTTCAGTTATAGCGGCCCGGTTATGGCAAAAACAAAGCTGGCAGACAATAAGCCAGCGTTTTCAGCTGGCGGGGAAAGCCGCCTGTATTAAAGTGATCCAGCAGCAAATTAGCCGCTGCTGAACGAAACTGCCGGCAGAAATGCTGTTTAAAACACTGGAAAAGTGCTACTGTGCGGCGTTTTTATTTGAATCTTACTGACCACAACCTCTATGACAATGATAGCGCCTCTTCTATTAAGCTTGGCCATAAGCACAGCCGGCTACAGCCAGAGTGAATTGCGTACTTTGCAGTATGCGGTAAATAGTTATGCTTACAGCAATGCTCTGGAGCAATTTTACCAGAATTGTCTTCAGCTCGACCCAGAACAGTATATGGTTAAAAAGCCAGATAACACTCGCTTTCACAACTTGCTACAGCAACAGTTACAACTTGAGATAAACCAATTCGTCAGCAGTGTCGCCACTAACCCGAAGTTACGCCAACGCGCGCCTGATGATATTTCGCTGACTGATTGCAATGATCATGCTGCTTATCAGAAAGTGTTAGACCGGTATGAACTTGAACTGTTTGCCCTGGAAATTGCCACACCGGTTAAGGTAAGTAAGCAGGATGCGGCAAGCCATCGTAAGCAACAGCAGCAATTGGCAATCAAAAGTGCAACAGAGCTATTAGCGCGAAGTAAAGCCGTGGCAATAGTCAGCATTATCGACCGCAATAGTCTTAGTACGCTGGAACAAAGTAACTTTTTACATCCCGAATATAAAGGCCGTTATATTTACAGAGTTGACCAGGGCTGGCGCAACATTCCCTCCAGATATATGGGCATGCAAAGTTATCTGACCGAGCAACAGTATGGCAAAGGCCCCAAAAGCTGGCTGCTATTACTGGACCAGCATAATCAGTTTCTCAAAGTATTCGATGAAGCAGAGGCAAGAGTTTACCTGAACCTGTTAGGTAAACCGGAATGGCATTTTGATAACCAGGGCAACCTGCAGCGTAGATAAAACTCCTCCATCTCCAAATCCCCGAATCCCCCTCAATCCCCTTTTTACAAAGGGGGAGGTTATTCAACGCGCAGTAGTAGCATGGCGACAAATTCGTCAGGAGCGTTTTCACTCGAAACATCCTTGTCGCTCACCTACGGCAGCGTGGTAGTGCAAAACGGCTTTCCTGCCGCTTTGTGGACTGCACGATATTTATTTAGCGACCTCAAAGGTAGCGTAGCGATATAAACTTATTAACAAGTTCGGAGCTAGAAAATAGCATGGCGACAAAACTGCCGGGAGCAGTTTTGGACTGCCGCAGGCAGGCCCGAAGGGCGAAACACAGGGAAGTGTTTCGCAATGCCACAAGCAAAGTGCTGTGGCCGGCGTGGGAGTGTAGTGCGCCGCAGGCGCTTCAATGCAAAAAGGCCCACCCGTTAGGGTAGGCCTTTTGCTTGAATTGGGAGCCTGGCGGTGTACTACTCTCGCATGGCGAATGCCACACTACCATCGTCGCAGCTGCGTTTCACTTCTGAGTTCGGAATGGGATCAGGTGGGTCCACAGCGCTATTGCCACCAGGCAAAAAACTGTCGGGAACAGTTTTTAACGCACTTCAGTGCGGCCCGTTAGGGTAAATTCCAGGATAGGAATTTATAAAAACCATTACCATTACTTAGCAGGCTGATGTTAGTTTCTCACAACTATACTTTCTTCTCGCTACTCTTTATTAGAGTGCGTAAAACATCTTGGGCGTTGTATGGTTAAGCCTCTCGGGCAATTAGTATGAGTTAGCTTAACGTGTCGCCACGCTTCCACACCTCACCTATCAACGTTGTGGTCTCCAACGACCCTTTAGTAGACTCGAAGTCTAAGGGATGACTCATCTTGTGGCCGGCTTC
>NZ_OBEB01000008.1 GCF_900215315.1 Arsukibacterium tuosuense
CCTGATCCCATTCCGAACTCAGAAGTGAAACGCAGCTGCGACGATGGTAGTGTGGCATTCGCCATGCGAGAGTAGTACACCGCCAGGCTCCCAATTCAATAAAACAGCCCCTCTCGACAGAGCAGGGGCTTTTTTATTGGCTGAGATTTGGTGGTGTATTGCCCGAGCATGGCGACCCCATGCGACAAGCATGCCCGGAGCATGTTTGGACAGCTTCAGCTGGCCGCGAAGCGGCGAACCCCAGGGATGGGGTGAGCAATGTAGTACAGCGATGCCGGTCTTTCGACAAGCCAACAGTTTGGCTTGTCGCCGGCAGAACGCCCTGAGCTCTGCGAAGGGCATAAAGGCTCCCAATAAAACCATGCTGATTCTGAACGGCTATAAAATCTGGCTAATATCTAGACAAAGCAGCAAATTAAGTTAACACTGTATTGACAGTCAAAAGGAGTTGCGTGTGTCACTTGCCCGGCTATTTAAACAAAAAACCTATTCCAGCTGGTTAATTATCCTGGCTTGCTGCTTCATTTTTGCTAATGTGCTCTTTGGTCTTGCTATCGTCCTTAGATCTTCAAGTCTGGCAGGCTGGCAACTTAGTCTGCTGTTTAATGCTTCACTTTTGATGTTTTTAGCTGGCTTATTTTATGGTGTACAGTGGCATCGTCGCTCTCTGGCTACCACTGTATTAAAGGTTGATCATGCGATAAAACGGCTGGAAGAAAGACTGGAACTTACCCAGCGGGTAGATTTGATGCCAGATATCCGGCTGGAGAAGATTAATGACCGGCTGTTAAGTTACATCAGGCGCGATCATGAAGTACGTCACCTGGTCAGAGTTCAGGGCCTTATTGATCACGAACTTGCGATTGGTAACCGGATATTTTTCGAAAGCAAGCTGCAACATTTTTTAAGCGATGCTTCAGAGGAAGGTTCTGGTGCTCTTTTCATTATTGAGGTTTCTCACCCCGGGCATAGTATCAGCCAGGTCAAACAGTTAGCATGTCTTAAGGCCTGCGTTGAAGTTATCAATAGTTATTGTGAGCCCTATCAGGATAGGATCCTGGCCCGCCTATCTGAAAATGACTTAGTATTATTGCTATCAGGTATCTCAGAAAAAGACATGGCTAATCTGGCTGATACGCTGGTGGTTGCTATGGGCCGGGCTAATTGTTTTGCTAATTATTTAAGTTCTGATTTTGTGCATATCGGTTATGTTGCCTATCAACGCGATCAAACGACTTATCAGTTACTTTCGGAAGCCGACATGGCGCTGCGAACTGCGCAGCTTTATGGCCACAATAGTGCCTTTGGTTTTGAGCCTGAGAAAAAACCTGCGGCCAAAGGTTCAGTCTGGTGGCGATCTGAAATAACTAAGGCTTTGGCGCAGCACCGCTTTAGTTTAAGCTTCCAGCCAGTGTTTTCATGGCAGGATCAGGAGCTGCTGCAACAAGAGGTTTTGGTAAGGTTGCAGAGCACCGAGGGCGAAAATATCCCAGCGGCGATATTTCTGCCAATGGCTTACAGCTGTGGCTTAACATTACAAATTGACCAGCATGTGTTGTTGCGGGCGGCAAAGCTGGGTTCATTGGAAAGTCGCAGCGCTATCAGGTGCAGCGTAAATATTAACGCGCACTCTTTATTAAGCAAAGACTGGCAACAATGGCTGGAGCAGCTAGTGGTAGCTGGCCAGCTCGACCCCTCACAGTTAGCCCTGGAACTGACCGAGCATCATCTTATTCGTTACTATGTTAAATTAAAGCCAGTGCTGGATAAAATTATTAACCTTGGCTTTGCGCTGGTTGTTGACCAGGTAGGACTTACCATTGATATACCTCCATACGCTGATGATCTGGCAATTGAATCAGCGAAATTACATCCATCTGTAGTGCGTAATATTGACCAGCATCTGGAGCAACAATTGTTTGTCCGGGGGCTGATATCACACTTTGCCGAGCGAGGCATCCGGGTGATTGGTACCGGAGTAGAGTTGGCTGCTGAATGGCAAACACTGCAAAAGCTGGGGGTCGCCGGCGGGCAGGGTTTTTACTTCAGCCAACCGCTGCCGCAGATAGTATCTGGTACTGTTGCTGAGTAATTAATTGCCGGTAATATAAGCCTGCCAGCCCTTGTAACCCACCGGTATGAAAAAAGCTGATCCTGCTGCCTTGGGCAAACTCACCTGCCGCTATCATCTTGTAAAGTTTAAATAAAGCCCTGCCGGTATAGACGGGCTCTACCGCTATATTGTGTTTAAGCGTAAATTCGCAGCAAAAATTGACATGTTCAGCAGGGCACTTTGCATAACGTTGATCAGGGGCAGTTGCCACAATCCGCCAGCACGCTGCGTCTACAGCTTGTTCAGCAAGCAAATTCGCTACTTTCTCAGGTAAAGACAGGTCGTTGACCACCGTTAATCCCAGAACCTTTGCGCTGTTACTACTAACTGCACTTTGTTGTGTGCTTGCGGCTATCAGGCCAGCAAGCGTACCACCACTGGCGGTGGCAGTGGCAATAACATCAGCCGGCCCCGCGGGAGTGTCAGTAAGATTTAAACCGGCAACACCGCGGGCTCCAAGTTCAGAGCTGCCCCCTTCCGGGATGATCAGGCAGCCAGGATGGCGAAGTGCGAGCATTTTAAGAAAATCTGGTTGTTGGCGTTGCCGGTATGTCTGACGATCGGTAGCAATCAGCGTCATACCTTTTGTCAGGCAATACTGTAAGGTAGGATTTTGCCGATCAATGACGTCAGCCCGGACATAGGCGGTTGCATCAAAACCGTTTAGTTGTGCTGCAGCGGCGCTCGCTGCCAGATGGTTTGAGAAGGCGCCACCAAAAGTGACTAGGCCACGATATTGCTGTTGCTGAATCAACTTTATATGATATTGTAATTTCATCCATTTGTTGCCGGATATCATCGGCTCAGTAGTCGTCGGACAATATAACCATAGCTCAACCCCTGTGTCTGAAAGCAGAGATTCATCAATCCTGTGCCAGTGGGCACAGAGACCTGCAATGTCCTGGGTTGGCAATAACATAAAGCGGCATGGCAGCTCTGAAATGAAGTTGCCAGTATTATAAACCGATATCAGGGTTAAATAGCATTAAGATGTTAGCCAAAGTTTTGCAACAATTCAGGGTCGGCCATAATAGTTCAGCGGGCATTGCTGTATTGCATATTCGTGATCATGAAATTCAATTGCTGATTCAGCCTGAAGACGGAAAAGAGGCATCAGTGCAGGTTACGGCTGTAAATCAGGGTAACTGGCAGCTGGCAATGCAAGAGGTACTGGCAAAAGTTAACAAAGGAATGGCGCTTACCCTGATCATTCCCCCTACCATGTATCAGATAATCCAACTGGAAAAGCCCGCCCTTGAACAACAGGAACTATTAACCGCTTTACCGTGGCAGATAAAAGATCTGACGGATATTGCGTTGGAAGAACTGGTGCTTGATTACATCGATTTACCCGCCGCTCCAGGTCAGCCTGCCAAAATTAATGTGGTAGCGAGCGTAAAAAGCCAACTGCAGGAGCTGATAGCAATTGTTAACCGTCACAAACTTAATTTGCAGCAAATTCTGATTGAAGAATGGTTAATTCATGAGTTACTTGATTATGCAGACCACGCAGCTTTAGTAATAATGCATCAACCTGAGCAAGATGTATTGTTACAGGTTATTCGCCAGGGCGAATTACAGTTCTCCAGACGGTTACGCGGTTTTAACCGGTTGCATCAATATACTGAATCTGAATTACAGCAGGGCGTTTTTGACAATTTGTTGTTGGAGATTCAACGTTCTATGGACTACATCGAAAGCCAGCTGAAATTGCCGCCAGTGCGCAGTATTCATTTGCTATGTAGTGGCGCCGATCGAACTGATTTGGTTCCGTTATTTCATCAGGCAGGATTTAGCCAGGTTCAGGCTTTGCAGCTAAAACCTGAACTAAACTGGGCTGTGGTCTTAGATGTAAATGAAGTCTGGCCTGCGATCGCTGCTGCGGGTAGCTTCAGCAAGGAGCCGTTGGCATGAAGCAACGGATAAATCTATACCAGGCTGGTTTAAAGCCACAGCAAGAAACGATGACATTATCGTCATTATTTGGTTTATTGGTGCTCGTACTGACCATAAGTTTGCTGGTGTGGGGGGGCTTAAAATGGCAACAAAGTCAGCAAATACAGCGAAATAAACAGGTCGAGCAACAGTTAAAACGCCAGCAGGAACAGCTTGGGTTGCTGCAGCAGGCCTTACTACAGCGCCAGCCATCTCAGGTATTAGTTTTTGAACGGGACCAGCTTAAACGTCGGGTTGAGCAGCAAATTGCATTACAACAATACTTAGCAGCACAACAAGTGCAAGCCGACTATGCCTACAGTGAAGTTTTACAACAGTTGGTTGATGCCGATATTAACAGCGTCTGGTTAACCCACTTTAAACTTCGGCCAGGCAGCAGTGAATTACAGGGCCTGACGCTAGCCCCGGCTGCTGTGCCGGGCTGGTTGGAAAGTCTGCGTCATTTCGACTATTTTAAAGGCCAACGTTTTAATGAGCTGCGTTTAACTCAACTGCCCGAGCAACAGGCGGTAATGTTCCATCTTATTGCTGAGCAGGGAGATTGAACATGGCGAACTGGCAGCAACTCAACCAGCGTTATCAGGCTTTGCAGTTAAGAGAAAAGCGGCTTATTTTTTTCGGTTCTGTAGTATTGGTTTTCTGGTTATTATTGATGTATCTGCTTGAACCTGCCTGGCAGCAGCAACAGCAACTGACAGGCCAGCAGCAAAAGTTTCGCTTGCAGCAACAGCAGGTCCGACAGCAACTTGAGCTACTGCAGCTACAGCTGGCAGTAGATATTGAACAACCTTTCCGCGATGAAATTAACCGTCTGACTCTGCAGCAGACAGAATTAACCAGCCAAAGACAGCAACAGAGTAGTTTGTTTATTGGCGCTGATCAGATGTTGGCGTTACTGCGGGAAATTCTTGGCAAAAGCCAGCAGCTAAAATTGAAGTCACTGTCCACTTCGGCGGCGGTACCTGTGGTACTGGCAGGCCAGCTGGTGGACGAGGCGCCTTTATTGTATCAGCATAAAACTACCCTGGTAGTTAGTGGTGCCTATCAGAATGTGCAACAGCTGTTAAGTGAGCTGGAACAATTACCCTGGTTGGTGCAGTGGCAGCAGTTAGATTATCAGGTAACGGAGTATCCGTTGGCCGATATTAGTATTGAATTTATTACAGTGAGCGAGAATGAAAACTTTATTCAGCTATAGTGCTGTAATGTTGCTGGCATTTTCCAGCCAGGCTGACCCAACCCGGCCAGCTGCTGGTTATATTGAAACGTCCGGCAATAATAACATTGCAACCAATACGAACAGCGCATTAAAGCTACAAATAATTCAAAACAGCGATCAGGGTAAGGCCGCTACCATTAATGGTCAGTTCTTGCAGCTTGGTGATCAGTATCAAGGCTATACCCTTACCGATATCAGTACTACTGCGGTAGTACTGAGTCGGGGGGATGAGCAACGCATTTTGCAGTTACATAATAAAACGATAAAAAATTATGATAAATAATACCCGCTATAAATTGTGTTTTATCAGCAGCATCTTATTGCTATCCGCTTGTCAGGCGCTGGAGCCAAATGCCGGCGCAGCTGATGCCAAAAAAGCATTGCAGCCGGCAGCAGCGACAGCAAAGCCTGCTCTGGCAGTGCCAGCGGCAGTAACTCAGGATCTACTTGCCAGGCCGCCAGCAGCAATCGCCAGTGCCGAACCCCGGTTTAATGTTTCAGCAGCAGATGTAGCGCTTACCGACTTTTTTCACTCAGTAGTGCACGACACACCTTACAGTCTGGTGGTTCATCCCAGTATCAGTGGCACTATCAGCTTGCAACTGAAGCAGGTTACTCTGGCAGAAACCCTGGCCATTGTGCAGTCGTTGTATGGTTTTGATATCCGGCGTCAGGGCATGGTATATCAGGTTTACCCAGCTGGCTTGCGTACAGAAACCATCGCAGTTAATTATTTAATGCTGCAGCGCAATGGCTTTTCGTCTATTTCAGTTAATTCGGGTGGGGTATCGCAAGACAGCTCAAACCAGAACAACAATAATCGTGGTAATCAGGGCCTGGCCAACAACAATAATCAACAGAATAACCCTTTTGGCAATAATAATGGTCAGAATCAAAATAGCCAGCAACAATTCAATGGCAGTACTATTCAAAGTGAAAGCCGGACTGATTTCTGGAGTGATTTAAAAGAGGCGGTAGCCGGCGTGCTGGGCGAAGGTGAGCAACGAATGGTGGTGGTCAGTCCGCAGGCGGGCCTGGTTACCGTGCGCGGGATGCCAAATGAAATTGCGGCAGTAAAAGCCTTTCTGGGCCAGTCAGAGCAGCAACTACAACGCCAGGTTGTACTGGAAGCAAAAATTATTGAAGTTACCTTAAGTGATGAATATCAGCAGGGTATTAACTGGCAAAATGCCCTGGCCACCATTGGCTCAACCAGTTTTAACTTTACCACCTCCGGGGTTACTCCAAATAACCCGACAACAACAAATTTAGGTGGTGTTACTGCCATTTCTTTTAATAACGCAGACTTTAACGGCGTAATTAACTTGCTGGAAACACAAGGTAATGCCCAGGTATTGTCCAGCCCGCGGGTCACCGCGATGAATAACCAGAAAGCGGTGATAAAAGTAGGCCAGGATGAGTATTTTGTCACCGATATCACCAGCAATACCACCATTGCCGGCACCGGTGCCACCACAACCTCTCCTAATATTTCTCTGCAGCCTTTTTTCTCCGGTATCGCCCTTGACGTGACGCCGCAGATAGATGAAAACGGCAGTGTAATTTTACATGTTCATCCGTCAGTGACCGAAACGTCAGAGCAAAGCAAAACCATTCGCTTCAGCGATGAGCAAATTGTCTTGCCGCTGGCACAGAGCAATATCCGCGAGTCAGATACCATTATAAAAGCCCAGAGTGGCGAAATTGTAGTAATTGGCGGCTTAATGCAAACCGTCACCAGTGACAGCGAATCACGTACGCCGGTGCTGGGCGCGATACCTTTGCTGGGCCAGTTGTTTACCAGCAAAAATAAAATAGAGCGGAAAAAAGAATTGGTGATCCTGCTTAAGCCTACTGTGGTGGGTACCGGGGTCTGGCAACAGCAGTTGCAACAGTCAGAAAAATTAATTACTGACTGGTATCCTGAGCAATAAGCTTATGTATGCTGCCCATTTTAATCTGGCCGCCACGCCGTTTTCTTTAACCCCCGATACCCGCTTTTATGTTGGCTTACCGCAACATGAAGCGGCACTGGCGGTGCTGAATACGGCATTAAATGCTGGCGAGGGTTTTATTAAAGTAACCGGTGAAGTGGGCACAGGTAAAACCTTATTGTGCAGGTTATTGTTAAAACAAGCGCCAGCTGATTGGCAACTGGCTTATCTGCCTGATCCCAGTGTTAGCCCTTCAGAACTGCGCTGGGCACTGGCCGCAGAGCTGGGCCTGAAATACTCCGCAAATATCGACGCCAGTCAGTTGCTGCAATTGTTGCAGCGGCAATTAATTCTACTGGCGCAAAGCGGTAAAAAAATTGTGCTGGTCATCGATGAAGCGCAAGCGCTGCCAGATGATACGCTTGAGACAGTGCGGCTGCTGACAAATCTGGAAACCGAGCGAAGGAAACTGCTACAGGTGGTATTGTTTGGCCAGCCAGAGCTGGATCAGCGCCTGGCCAGCCAGCAATTCCGTCAGCTGCGCCAACGTATTTCTTTCGCCTATAAACTGCCGGTAATGTCGCCGGCGCAAATCCGCTTCTATGTCCGGCACCGTTTACAAACAGCGGGGGCGACCCCAGCGTTATTTAATCGTTTCGCCTTGCTGGCCATTAACCGTTACAGCCGCGGTATTCCCCGATTGGTTAATTTACTGGCTCATAAAGGGCTGATGCTGGCTTACGGTGAGGGTAAAAGCCGGGTAACGGGCCGGCATATCCGCTTTGCCGCGCAGGATACCGAAGACACGCGCCGCAGTGCCGCGCATTATTTATGGTTACTGGCCGGTGCGGCAGTATTTAGTGCTGCCTGCTTTGCCTGGGTGCTGCGATGAGTGTGATTAACAAAATGCTGCAGGACCTGGAGCAACGTCAGCAATCTCAGGCAACAACAAGCCACAGCCAACAGGTGCCTTTACCGCGCAGTAGCAGCAAAAAAGGGTATGTTTGGCTGGCCCTGCTGTTGACACTGGTCCTATGCAGTGTGTTCTGGTTTAGCAACGTTAGTAACTCTGGCAACGTTAGCAACAATAGTCAGCTGCAGACCGGGCCTGCCGTTGCTGGCAGCGACGCGGCCGCCAGTAAAACCGGGCAGCCGGCACCTGCAGCAGAGCAACGCCAACAGAACGACAGCACTGGTGCAGAGCCTGTAGCAATTATGGCTGCATTGTCGGTTGAACCCGCTGCTGCGGTGACAGTAGCAGCTGCGGTCACCCGCACTGTGTCAGAGCCTGATATTACTGCTGAGCTGCCTGAACCGGTTATGTTAAAGCAGGTTCGGACGAAGCAGAATGTGGCATCGTCTGCGGGCACTGCCCCCAGGCAGCTAGCGGTTATTACTTCAGTGGAGCCAGAGTTACCCCCGGTTGCCAGGCCGCAGGCTAATGTGGATAAGCAGCCTCTGGACCCCGCAGCGCAGCAGCAGAATATGCAGTTACGGGCCAACGCCAGTGAAGCGGCAGGTGACACCAGCGGTGCTATCGTGATTTGGCAGCAAATTATTGCCCGGCAACCGGCCGAGGCCAATGGCTATCTTAACCTGGCCAGGTTATGGTTAAAGCAGCAGCAGGTAGTCAGTGCCAGTCAGGTTTTATTGCAGGCCCGGCAAAATGGCGTGCTAAGCGCTGAGATAAATATGCAGTTGGCGCAACTGGCAGTGCAGCAAGGCCAATGGCAACAAGCGCTGCAGTTTCTAGCTGATCAGTTTGAGCTGGCGGCAGAGCCAGAGTATTTTGGTTTTAAAGCCACCGTATTGCAGCAATTACAGCAACATGAGGATGCCCTTAACTGGTATCAGCGCTTGCAACAGCTGCAACCAGAGCAGGGCCGCTGGAGCCTTGGCGCGGCACTGGCCAGTGAACAGCTGGGGCAGCCCTTGCAAGCACACCAGTATTATCAGCATGCCTGGCAGCACCGCCAGGGACTGTCGGTCAGCAGTCACAATTTTATTCAACAACGACTAAAGGCAACAGAACCCTAGTATGCAAAAACCAAAGCTTAAGATGCGCCTGGGCGATTTGCTGGTGCATGAACACATTATTACTGAGGCCCAGCTCGAGCAAGCCCTTGCGCGCCAGAAAAGCAGTGGCCGTAAGTTAGGCGCAACCCTGATAGAAATGCAGTTTCTGTCAGAGCAGCAGTTACTGCAGTTTTTGGCCCAACAGTTACAGGTGCCATTTCTGGATATTGCCCAGCGAAAAATCGACCCGAAAGCAGCGCAATTACTGGCGGAAGTGCATGCCCGGCGTTTCCGGGCCCTGGTCATTGAGGACATGGGTGACTCAGTACTGCTGGGAATGAATGATCCGGCCGATTTGGCGGTGCTGGATCAGATAGCCCCGCTACTGGCGCCACGTGAAATTAAAATTGCCGTGGTGCGGGAAAGCCAGCTGCTGGAAGCATTTGACTCGTTATACCGCCGTACCAAAGACATTGAAACTTTTGCTACCCAGCTTAAACAGGAGCACAGCGGTGACACGGAAGATGCCCTGCTGGCAGAAGAAAGCCGCGAAGAAACCGATAACACCATTGCCAAACTGCTGCGCTCAATTTTTGAAGATGCGGTGCAGGTAAAAGCGTCTGATATTCACATCGAGCCGGATGAAAAAGTACTGCGGATCCGCCAGCGGGTAGATGGTATTTTGCAGGAGAGCACCTTAAACGAAGTCAGTATTGCGGCTGCATTGGTACTGCGCTTAAAGCTGATGGCCAGTCTCGACATCTCAGAGAAACGGCTGCCACAGGATGGCCGGTTCCAGATTAATGTTAAGCAACATAAAATTGATATCCGGATGTCGACCATGCCGGTGCAATACGGCGAGTCGGTGGTAATGCGCTTGCTGGATCAGTCTGCCGGCTTGCTGAAAATGGAAGATACCGGTATTCCCGGCCCGATGCTGGCGCGGCTGCGCCGTATAGTGCAAAGCCCGCATGGCATGATATTAGTCACCGGGCCAACCGGCTCAGGTAAAACCACCACCCTGTATGGTCTGTTAAGTGAGCTTAATCAGGCGGGCAGTAAAATAATCACAGTAGAAGATCCGGTTGAATACCGTTTACCGCGGATTAATCAGGTGCAGGTTAACCATAAAATCGGCCTGACTTTCAGTAATGTACTGCGCACAACGTTACGCCAGGACCCCGACATTATTATGGTCGGCGAGATGCGCGACCAGGAAACCGCTGAAATGGGGCTGCGCGGCGCACTAACCGGCCATTTAGTGTTATCAACTTTGCACACCAACGATGCAGTATCCAGTACCCTGCGTTTAATTGATATGGGGGCGGCACCTTATCTGGTCGCCAGTGCGTTGCGGGCAATTATTGCCCAGCGGCTGGTGCGCCGGCTCTGCGATTATTGTAAAAAGCCCCATCAGCCAGATGAGCTGGAGCTGACCTGGCTGCGCCATCATAGAGCCAGTGAACAGGCCAGTTATTGGCAGGGCGCAGGCTGTCAGTCATGCCATCATACCGGCTATAAAGGCCGGCTTGGCGTGTTTGAACTGTTGGTGATCAATAAGCCACTGGCCGATGCGCTGCGCCGCTCTGACATTGAAGGTTTCAGTAATCTGGCCTATCACAGTGCTGACTTTGTCAGTTTAGGTAACATGGCGCTGGATTATGCCCAGCAGGGTGTGACGACGCTGGAAGAAGTGATCAGGGTATCCGAATATCTGGAAACCGAACCCTTTACGCCAGATTTCAACGATAATGCGTCTGACGCGGCAGAGGAAAACTAAGTAATGGCCAGCTTTCAGTACAAAGCACGTGACGCCAGCGGCAATGCCGTTACCGGCCAGCTGGAAGCGGGTAGTCAGGCGGCCGCTGCCGATATTCTGAAGCAGCGACGCTACATTCCGTTAAGTATTGACGCCATTACTGTTAGCAACAGCTCCGCCAGGTTTGAACTATGGCAGGCAAAGGTCAGCCTGACTGAACTGATTATTTTTTCCCGGCAGATGTATTCGCTGATGAAAGCTGGTATTCCCATTATCCGGGCGATTAAAAGCCTGGCAGAAAGTACCGGCTCGCCGCGCTTACGCCAGGTAATGACTGACCTTGCCAGCGAGCTGGAAAACGGCCGCAGTTTATCGGTCGCCATGGCAAACCACCCAAAGGTATTCAGTCGCTTAATCGTTAGTCTGGTGCATGTCGGTGAAAATACCGGCCGGCTGGATGAAGCCTTTTTACAGCTAACCTTTTATTTCGAGCAGGAGCTGGAAACCCGCAAGCAAATTAAGCAGGCTACCCGATATCCTATTTTCGTATTGTTTGCCTTAGTCGTGGCAATGGTGGTGCTGAATATTTTTGTTATTCCGCAATTTGCCAATATGTTTGCCCGCTTTAATGCCGAGTTGCCCTGGTCAACCCAGCTGTTGCTGGCCAGCTCATCGTTCTTTATCAACTTCTGGCCTTTATTGTTGGTATTGTTGTTGGGGGCGGTTGTCGGCATCAGTTTCTATTTGCAAACGCCTGCCGGCAGGTTGCGCTGGGGACGCTGGAAACTTAAAGTGCCGATCATTGGCAGTATTATTAACCGGGCGACGCTGGGCCGCTTTGCCCGCAGCTTCTCGATGATGCTAAAAGCCGGGGTGCCGATAACAACTGCGCTTAGCCTGGTTGCCGAAGCGGTCGATAACGACTATCTTGGAGATAAGATCCGGGAAATGCGGCGCAGTATTGAACGGGGCGAAAGCTTGCTGCGGGTAGCACAGCAAAGCGAGATGTTTACTGATCTGGTATTACAAATGGTATCAGTAGGGGAAGAAACCGGTCAGATGGATGAAATGCTGACTGAAGTAGCCGGCTTTTACGAACGCGAAGTCGCGTTTGATTTAAAAAGCCTGACGGCGAAAATAGAACCTGTGTTAATTGTTATCGTTGCAGCAATGGTGTTATTGCTGGCATTAGGGATTTTCACGCCAATGTGGGATATGCTAAATGCGTATAAAGGCGGTTAATAGTTGACACAAATTAAGCTAATAACAATAAATAACGATATACTCAATATTACAAGTGTCCGGGAGAAACCAATATGAGACAACAGAACGGCTTTACCTTAATCGAATTAGTGATAGTAATTATTATTCTGGGTCTACTGGCAGCAGTGGCATTACCACGTTTTATAGACGTGACCGAAGAGGCAGAAAATGTTTCGATTGAAGCGGTAGCTGGCGGGTTTGCATCAGGTGTGGGTTTAACCAGAGCACAATGGGAAGTCTCAGGCCGTCCAGCCGGTAGTGTAAACTATGACGGCGTTACTGTGCTGGTAGGCACAAATGGCTATCCAACCGGTGGTGGCACAGCCACTGCTATGAATGAAACACAATGTTTAACTGTACTGGATAGTATTTTGCAAAGTCCACCTCGTGCTACTACTTCGACAACGGTAGCGGACATTGAAGAGGCTCGTTTATTTGTCCGGGCCAATACCACCCCAGCTAATCATGAATGCGAATATTATCAGACAGCGGGATTAACCGCAGCACCAACCGACTTTACTGGTAGTAACGGCTTTAGCTATACACCTGCTACCGGTCGTGTTATTACATTTACCAATAAAAACTAGTTGAGGATCATTTAATGAAACGTAGTCAAGCAGGTTTTACATTAATTGAATTAATTATTGTAATCGTTATTTTGGGCATTCTGGCAGTTACCGCTGCGCCGAAGTTTTTAGATTTTGGTGGTGATGCCCGTCGTTCAACATTAACTGGTGTGAAAGGTGCGTTAGAATCTGCAGGCTCGTTAGTCTATGGTAAGGCAATTATCGCTGGCAAACATAATGAACCTACTGAGTCGTTGACGGATCCTGCCATTGATATTGTTTATGGTTACCCTGCAGCGACTGATACTGCTATCAGAGCAGCTGCAGAACTGGCAGCTGACGAGTGGGATGTTGTTGTAAGTACAGATGATGATGCTCCTGGTTTTGGTGCCGTGGGTACCAGTAGTGTTGTTATCTCTGCGGCAAACTCTACCCCTGGCACTACTGAAGCAACAGCATGCCATGCGGTTTATGAAGCATCAGCAGGTCCCGCAGTAAAACCTGTAATTACAGTGTACGGCGACGGCTGCTAATAGCAGTAAGCTGTAATGAATAGCTCCCAGCGTCAGACAGGCTTTACCTTAGTAGAGCTTATTGTGGTGCTGGTTATCATAGGCGTGTTAGCAGTATCCTTGCTACCACGCTTTTTTTCTGGCAGCGGCACAAACGAATACTTATACCGCGACCAGGCGTTTAGTCTGATCCAGCGCCAGCAAATGCAGGCTATGCAATGCACCAATTGCCCGCTGGCAGGTTTCAGGGTTGGCAGTTTCAGCATAAACCCTGCTGGCATTGATGATTGTGCCAACACCGCTATGGCACTATGTATCAGTGAACGTGACCGCAGCGGCATCCGGCTGCTGCCGGGCTCCTTTAATAACGACCTGTTTTTCAATAATCTGGGACAGCCGGTAAACGCAGCCGGGGTCCGCAGCTGCAACAGCAGCTGCCGGGTGAATGTGCTGGGTAGCGTTAACCTTGCTATCTGTATTGAGTATGAAGGGTATATTCGCCGATGTTAGCCTCATTGATGTTAACCTCAGCCGGATTAGTCCGCAGCCAACGGGGCGTCAGCCTGATAGAGCTGATTGTCGGCATTGTAGTGCTTGCGATTGCCCTTAGTCTGGTAACGGCCGTATTGGGGCCCTTATACATTAAAAGTACCGATCCCTGGCATCAGGTACGGGCCACTGAGCTGGGCCAGAGTATGCTTAATGATATTATGTCCCGCTCTTTTGACCAGCAAAGCCCGCGTAGCGGCAGCATGTTACGCTGTGGTGACAGCGGTGCACCGGCCTGCACGGTGCAAAACCCTGATGGCAGCTGGCCGGCTGACCCGGGGGAAAGTGCTGCTGATAACCGGCTGCGTTTTAACGATGTCGACGATTTTCACAACTTTACCGCTAATGGCAGCGTGTTAACCAATATTCTGGCGGAAGATCTGGCCGATGTGTATCGTAATTATCAGCTGCGGGTCAGTGTCAGTTATGCGGCCGCTGCCGAAGTTGCTGGCATTAGTCTGGCGGCAGATCAGGTAAAACTGATTACCGTAACCGTACGTACTCCAACCGGCAGCGAATTACAGTTCAGCAGCTATAAGGGGAACTGGTGATGTCGCTGACAATGCAATTAAAAGCCAGGCAACCGTTCTTAAAAAAACGGCATGGTTTTACCCTGATAGAACTCACCATCGTTATCATATTATTGTCAGTGCTGGCATTAGGGGTAAGCAGTTATATTGGCCTGGGTGCCAGTATGTACAGCGACGCCACCGAACGCGAGCAGGTACTAAATCAAAGCCGCTTTGTCGCCGAACGCTTGCAGCGCGAATTACGTAACGCGGCCCCGAACAGTATTCGGACCAACGATGCCGCCTTATTGCGCTGTATTGAATTCGCACCTATTGTCGCCAGTGGCGTGTATTTACAGGCCCCGGTGGCGCCTGCCGCCGGCACAGAGTTACGGCTGGCGATCCTAAACTGGCAGAGTGGTTATCTGAACCTGCCTTTTACTATTTACCCGCGCCAGCTTGCCGATATTTATGGCGCAAGTGGCAGCACCGTAACCCTTAGCGGTAACGAGCCGGACGATGGCGATGGCAATAGCGCTACCCGCACCGTGCAGCTTAGCAGTAGCCATAGTTTCCCACTAGACTCGCCCGAGAAAAGGTTTTACCTGCTGGCCGCCAGCCCGGTAAGTTACTGTTTTAACGGGGTCGATGGCAGTATTCGCCGCTATAGCGATTACAGTTATAGTGCAGCCCAGCCATTACCACCGACGGGGCTTGCTGCTTTAATGGCCAGCGACGTGCAGCGGGTCCGGTTTGCAGTAAACGACGCAGTGTTAACCCGTAACAGCGTGGTCAATTTGCTGTTGCAGTTTGGCCAGAGCCCGGCCAGTGACATGTTTTTTAACTATGAGGTGCATATTCCGAATGTCCCTTAAGCTGGCGCCAACCAAAATATCGCAACAAGGCAGCGCGCTGGTCGTGGCTGTGTTTATTATTGTGGTGATGCTGGCCATCGTGCTGGCCTTGTCTCGTATTTTGTTGAGCAGCAGCGACAGTGTGGTGTATGAAGTGCAGGGTACCCGGGCCTTATTTGCGGCGCAAAGTGGTATGGAATTGGCGCTAACTGAATTATTTCCGCGCAGCGGCGTCGCTAATTGCAGTAACTGGACCTTTAATTTTGCTGCGGCTGGCTTAACCAACTGTGAGGCGCAGGTGCAGTGCACTGCCCAGGCCGTTGCCAGTCCACAACTAAGCCAAATGTATTTGCTGCAAAGCACGGCCAGTTGTAATGCCAATGAATTTATAACCAGTCGCAGTATTGAGCTGGAGGTAAGGCAATGAGGTGGTTACTGGGCGGCATGTTATTACTGTTAAGCACCCAGGTGCTGGCAATCAATTGTGAAGATATCTGGACCGAAGCGGTAAGAGAAAATAGTGCTGCCCCGGCAGCGATCAATTTGCCTGCTGCACTTAATCCTGTCTTTCCAGCTGAACTGGAACCAATAGATTATTATTATTCCGGTACTTTTTCGAGTGGGCCAAGTCGGGTCGCCAGTTCAGCTAATGCAACGGCAAGACTTTTTATAGATGGGAGTCTGACAATCGAGTCGGGCTCCAGATTTAACAGCAGTAATCCGGCCGAAAACTTTGTGTTGGTTGTTACCGGTAATCTTGTGATCCGGGATGATGTTCGGATAAATGGTTTTATTCTCGCCGGTGGTGCTGTAACCATTGGTGCAGATACTGTTATTAACGGCGCAGTAACCGCCAAAGGGGCGATAGCAAACTCGGGTACTGTAACCTACCGGCCAGATGCAATCAGTGAGTTGCAAGGCGGCGTATTGTGCGAAACGCCTTTGTTACTGCCGATAGCGGAGTATCGGTTCGATCAATATAACTGGGATGGCAGCATCGACGAAGTTGCCGACAGTATTGGCAGTAACAACGGACAGGCAATTAATACGGCAACCATTGGCGAAGGCCAGATTTGCCGCGCCAGTGACTTTAGCGGCAGCGGCTATATCAGTTTGAATGATTTATCGGTGCTGGGCGGCACCGCCTCGCTCAGCTTCTGGATAAACACCACTGCCAGCGGCAATAATGTCGGCTGGCAGGCGCCCGCGGTGGCTGGTGTTGAGCAAACCGGTGGTGCCAACGATATTTTCTGGGGCTGGCTGGATGCCAGTGGCCGGATTGGCCTGACCAAGGGCAATGACTTTGCTGCGACTAAGTCGACGGTAGCGATCAACAATGGTGAGTACCGGCATGTAGTGCTGACCCGCAATGCCAGTAGCGGCGCTTTTCAGATTTTTATTGATGGAGAACTGGATAACAGCGGAGCCCTTGCATCTCAACAGGGTGCAGTGACTACCCCTTTTAATGATCTGGGCCGGGTGTTACATACCAATGGTGTCGGGGTTAATTTTTTAACTGCCACTCTGGATGAAGTGCAGGTGTATGATAGGGTCCTGAATGCCAGCCAGGTGCAGCGGCTTTACCAGCAGCAAAATGAACAGCGCGACGCGGACGGCACGGTTCGGCTGTGTCCGGCTGAGCCGTTACAATGCCTCGCCGACGACTTTGCCGACGATTTAGCCGACTGGGTGACGGCCAGCAGCCGGGGAACCTTTACCCCGAGTATCGTTGACGGCCGGCTGCGAATGACTCAGGCCGTTACCAATCAGGCAACCTCTGCTACCTTTCAACGGCTATATCCGGCAGCCGATAATCTGGTAATCATTGAGTTTGATTATCGGGCTTATGGTGGCAGTGGGGCTGATGGTCTGGCAGTGGTGTTATCTGATGCCACGGTAACCCCACAGCCCGGTGCTTTTGGCGGCCCGCTGGGTTACGGTTTTAAACCTGGCATTCCTGGCTTTGCCGGGGGTTGGCTGGGTTTTGGTCTGGACGAGTTTGGCAATTTCTCCAACGAAGGTGGTGCTGCCAGCATCGGGCGGCGCCGGCAAAGCGTTGTGGTGCGGGGTTCCGGCGAGGGTACTTCGGGTTATCGTTACCTGCGGGGAACCTGTGACAATGGAACAATAAACCGGACCGGTGACTGTCTTAATCCACGTGTAGATGGCAATGCCGACAACCCACACCGCTATCGTTTTACGGTTGACTCAAGAATACCTGACACCACTATTGTCTCGGTTGAGCGGGATCATGGTACTGGTTACATCACGCTTATCGAGCCATTCGATGCCCGCAGCCAGTTCGGGCAGGCAGCGGCACCGGAGAATTTCTTTTTATCATTAACCGGCTCGACGGGCGGTTCTACCAATATTCATGAACTCGATAACATTAATATTTGTGCCCTGCGATCATCACCGGTAGGCCAGCAAATTGACCATTTTGAATTTGATCACAGTGGCCAGGCATTAACCTGCAAGCCAGAGACACTGACGGTGCGCGCTTGTGCCAATGCTGATTGCAGCCAGCTGGTCACCGATCCGGTAACCGCCACCTTAAGCCCGGCTACGGTTGCCAGTGGTGGCTGGGTCGGGGGGAACGTTATTAACTTTGCCGGCGGCACTACTACTGTCGATTTAAGGCGTAATACTGCTGGTAATACCCTGGTCGGGGTAAGTGGTTCAGTGCCCGGCACCAGGCCGCTTAGCCAAACTTTATGCCGTTCCGGTGCCGGCCCCTTAACTACTGCTGCCTGTAATATCAGTTTTGCCAGTGCCGGCCTGGTATTTAGCGTGCCCGATGGTATTGCTAACCAGCCTGCTAATAACATTGTTGTCAGCGCTGTGCGGCAAAGCGACAGCAGTCAGCAATGTGTGCCTGCTTTTGCCGATGTCAGCCGTAGTGTCGGGTTCTGGAGTAGTTATATTGACCCCGGACCAACAGGGCGTCCGGTATCGTTACGTCTGCAGGTCAACGGCAGTAATATTGGGTTAACTGAGGGTAGCAGGACTCCTGTGGCGCTTAATTTTGACGAAAACGGCGAAGCAGTTATCAGTGTTAATTATGCCGATGCCGGCCAGGTGCAGCTAAACGGCCGTTACAGTGGCACACCGGCCAATGACGATAGCGGGCTGATACTCAATGGTAGTGATCAGTTTATTCGCCGCCCGGCAGGCTTGTGTATTATAAATGAAGGCCATTGTCTGGCTGCAGACTCCAGCTGCCCGGTATTTAAACGCGCCGCAGAGGCGTTCCCGCTGACTATCAGTGCCCATGCCTGGCAGGAAGGTAGTACTGATATCTGTGCTAACCCGGTTACTCCGAATTTTCAACAGGCTGATATTAGCCTGAGTCATAGTCTGGTAGCGCCAGCCGGCGAGCCCGGAAGTCTTGGTTCGCTCAGTTATGCGCATCAACGTGCAGTTAATAGCCAGACCAGCATTGAGCAAAGCGTCTCAGAAGTCGGTGTATTCAGGTTTAATACTGCGCCGGTAAATTATTTGACCATGGCCGACCCGGTGCCGGCTGCTACTGGTCAGCCGAGCGGTCGTTTTGTCCCCGCCGACTTTGCCGTTAGCGATATCAGTAGCAGCGCGGCCTGTGGCAGTTTCAGCTATATGCAGCAGCCTTTTGCCCTTGGCTTTACCTTAACGGCGCGCAATACTCTGGGCCAGCGCACCCGCAATTATTATGGTGGTTTTGCCAATACCACCTTGCTGTTGCAGGCTGAGAATGCAGACGATGCTGTCGATTTAACCGGCAGGCTTAGCAGTAGCGGCTTCGGCAGCTGGACGCTCGGCCAGCAAACATTCAGCACCACCGAGTTGCGGCTTAACCGCCAGGCCAGCGGTGCAGCAGACGGCCCGTTTTCAGAGCTTAGCGTGGCGTTAAATGTTATTGATGCGGATGGCAGCTTGGTGGCCAACCCTGATAGCAACGTCAGTAATATTGGCTGTGCAGCTGATGACAGCTGTAATGCTGCAGCTCTGATGCTGACGGATATTCGGTATGGCCGGATGCAAATGGCCAACGGTTTTGGCCCGGAATTTGACGACTTGCCGGTTAATCTAACCGCTGAATACTGGGATGGCAGTCGCTTTCTTAGCAACAGTGCTGATAATTGCAGTGTTATCAGTGCTGCCAACCTTAGTTTAAGCAATAGCCTGACAAGTGCCGTTGCCAATGTGGCTGCACTGAGCGCTGGCAAAACGCCAGCAGACGGATTATTACTGTTGGCGCCTGCTGAGACAGGTACCGTTGGCGCTACCTATCAGGTACCGGTTTGGCTGCAATATGACTGGAATGACGACGGTAGTTACACTAACTCGCCGGTCGCTGAGTTTATCTTTGGTCGTTATCGCGGTAACCCACGGCAAATATACTGGCATGAGCGCTTTTAGCCGGTAGCAGCCAGCGCTTGGCAAAGTTAGCACTGGCTACGCCGGTACATAGTGCAATAAGGCTGATTAATTTCTGAAAAATGTCATAAAAGGCTATTTTCTTGGCATAGACTTACTTAGAATAGCCTGAGTAACTGATTTTAACTCCGATGTTAATGTTGCAGTGTGCCCGCCAATGGTGCCCCTGCTTGCGGAGTACTTGTTAATAGGATCTGGCGTCTACATGTTTAATAAATTGCGTGGCCTCTTTTCAAACGACTTATCAATCGATTTAGGTACGGCTAATACTCTGATTTACGTAAAAGATCAGGGCATAGTGCTGAACGAACCGTCAGTAGTGGCCATTCGACAGGAACGGGCTGGTGGCCCGAAGAGTGTCGCGGCAGTCGGACATGCGGCTAAACGGATGCTCGGCCGTACGCCTGGCAATATTAAAGCTATCCGGCCGATGAAAGATGGCGTTATCGCCGATTTCTACGTCACTGAAAAAATGTTACAGCATTTTATCCGCCAGGCCCATAGCAACAGTTTTTTACGGCCAAGTCCACGGGTGCTGGTTTGTGTGCCGTGTGGCTCCACCCAGGTTGAACGCCGGGCTATTCGCGAGTCGGCGCAAGGCGCAGGTGCCCGTGAGGTTTATCTGATCGATGAGCCTATGGCTGCGGCAATTGGTGCTGGTTTACCGGTGTCAGAAGCGACCGGCTCTATGGTGGTCGACATTGGTGGCGGTACCACTGAAGTCGCAATTATTTCTTTAAATGGCGTGGTGTATTCATCATCTGTGCGAATTGGTGGTGACAAGTTTGACGATGCCATTGTTAACTATATCCGCCGTAACTACGGCATTTTAATTGGTGAGGCGACAGCCGAGCGCATTAAAACGGAAATTGGTTCAGCCTATCCAAGTGATGATGTGCTGGAAATTGAAGTACGCGGCCGCAACCTGGCGGAAGGTGTGCCACGTAGTTTCACCATGACCAGTAATGAAATCCTTGAGGCATTGCAAGAGCCACTGGCGGGTATTGTCAGCGCAGTAATGGTAGCGCTGGAACAGGCACCACCAGAGCTGGCTTCAGATATTTCTGAGCGTGGAATGGTGTTAACCGGTGGTGGCGCCTTGCTACGCGACCTGGATCGTTTGCTGATGGAAGAAACCGGTATTCCGGTAGTCGTAGCTGATGATCCGCTTACCTGTGTTGCCCGAGGTGGTGGCAAAGCCCTGGAGATGATTGATATGCACGGCGGTGATGTATTCAGTTATGAGTGACAGCACGCTTACCCAAAGTGATAGTGCTCTTGCTACGAGTTGGGCTCTTACTGTAATAGTTAAGTTATGAACGCTATTTTCAGCCGGGGCCCGTTGTTAGGACTACGCCTGCTGCTTGCAGTGCTTTGCAGTGTCGGCTTAATGGTGGTAGATCGCTACACTGAGCGCTCTACCCAGCTTCGCAGTTTTCTCACCTCGGCGGTCAGTCCGCTGTTTTATGTTGCCAGTTTACCGGAAACCCTGCTTTCTGGTGCTACCGAACAATTTATGTCTCACCAGCGCCTGCTGGATGAAAATGCCCGTTTGAAAGAAACTCTGCTGCGCCAGAATGGCCAGTTGCAGTTGCTAGGCTATTTACAGCAGGAAAACACTAAATTGCGGGCGCTGCTGGGTTCTGCCCCGCTTACCGACGGCCAGCGCCTGGTTGCTGAAATTCTGGCCGTGTACAGCCATCCCTTCAGCCATCAGGTGGTGTTAAATAAAGGCAAAAATGACGGTGTGACTGAGCATCAGCCGTTAATTGATGAAAAAGGGGTGGTCGGCCAAATCGTCAGTGTCGGGCCGACCAGTAGCCGGGCATTACTTATTTCTGATAATACGCATGCTATTTCAGTCCGGGCCGAACGTACCGGTATCCGCACGGTGGCCGAGGGTCTTGGCCAGTGGGATCTGCTGCGGGTGATTCACTTACCGCAAAGCGCCGATATCCGGGTTGGCGACCGCTTACTTACTTCGGGACTGGACGGTTTATTTCCCGAGGGTTATCCGGTCGCCGAGGTCAGCCGGGTCCAGCAAGATGAAAGCCAGCCTTTTATGACCGTTTACGCCAAACCTTATGCGCAACTGGACAGAATTCGCCATGTGTTGTTGTTATGGCCAGGTGCCCGCTTAGAAGATGTAATGGATGCCGGGGAGCCAAACTAATGCGCAGAAACGGGGGGCTTGGGTTTATTTATCTGTCTTTGCTAATTGCCTTGCTGCTGACGGTTATGCCAATGCCACAACAGGTAAAATTATTCCGGCCAGACTGGGCATTACTGGTGGTACTTTACTGGACCATGGCGTTGCCGGGGCGGGTAAATATACTTACTGCTTTTTTGCTGGGCTTTTTAACGGATGTGCTGGTCGGAACCGTGTTAGGGGTCAATGCGCTGGCATTTTCAGTCGTCACCTTTATTGTTGCGGTTAACCATCTAAAGATCCGGAACTTTTCGGTGATCCAGCAAGCCTTACTGATAGGCCTGTTTTTAGCGTTGTATCATTTACTGCTGTTCTGGCTCAGCCACTTTTTAACCGGAGTGTACTTTTTACCTGCTTATTTGTGGCCGGTGTTAACGGGTATGTTGGTATGGCCCTGGCTATTCTGGTTATTAAGGCGCTATCGCCGGCAGTTTAAGATCCAATAATTTACGTTGCAACACGATTAAGATCCTAAATAATGTATCCAGAAATTGCACTTGCATCTGCTTCACCCCGGCGTCGTGAGCTGCTGCAACAAATTGCCGTGTCATTTAGCCTGGTACAGGTCAATGTCGATGAGCGTCATCTGGGCAATGAAAGCCCGCAGGTGTACGTGGCCAGACTGGCTAACGCCAAGGCCCTGGCTGGCGCTGAAAAAATAAAATTTTCTGTGCCGGTAATGGGCGCAGATACCATCGTCGTGGTAGATCAACATATTCTGGGTAAGCCGGTCGATCAGGCTGACTTCAGCCGGATGATGCAATTGTTGTCAGGGCGTTGTCATCAGGTAATGACCGCAGTGGCACTGGTTGGCCAGCACCGCACCGATGACTGCTGTGTCATTACCGAGGTGTGTTTCCGTGAGCTTAGTGCGGCTGATATAACCGCCTACTGGCAAACAGGCGAACCCCTGGATAAGGCCGGTGGCTATGGCATTCAGGGCCAGGGTGGCCGCTTTGTCAGCCATATCAGTGGCAGCTACAGCGCTGTTGTGGGTTTGCCATTGTGCGAAACCGATCTTTTATTACGTAACTGGCAGGAGCAGGCATGAGTGCAGAACTACTGTTAAACGTTACGCCGACCGAAACCCGGGTAGCGCTGATTGAAAACGGTGTGCTACAGGAGCTACATATCGAACGCCAGGCCAAACTGGGACTGGTTGGCAATATTTATGTCGGTAAAGTCAGCCGGGTATTACCCGGGATGCAGGCCGCCTTTGTTGATATTGGTCTGGATAAAGCGGCATTTTTGCATGCCTCTGACATCGTGCAGCACAATGAAAGCAACGAGCAGGACAGTAAACCCGCCGTCAGTAAGGACATCCGGGTACTGGTGCGTGAAGGCCAGCATTTACTGGTGCAGGTGGTAAAAGATCCGCTGGGTACCAAAGGTGCCCGTTTAACTACCGATATTACCCTGCCATCACGCTATCTGGTGTTTATGCCTGACTCTAACCATGTCGGGGTATCGCAGCGCCTGGAAAGTGAAGCAGAGCGTAAGCGCTTAAAAGATATTGTCAGTGATTGTCTGGATGACAGTGGTGGCTTTATTGTCCGCACTGCTGCCGAAGGGGCTGGCGCCGATGAGTTGGTACAGGACGCTAAATTTTTAAAAAAGCTCTGGAGTAAAATTGTAAAGCGTAAGCAGAAAACCCGCAAAGAAGGCGTGGTTTATGAAGACCTTACCCTGTGTTACCGGATTTTGCGTGACTTTGTCGGCAGCGAGCTGGAGCGGGTTCGTATCGATTCTAAAATTACCTTTCAGCAACTTACTGCCTTTTGCGAAGAGTTTATGCCGCACATTTCGCCATTGCTGGAGTATTACCCCGGTGAGCGGCCCATTTTCGATATGTTTGACGTTGAAAATGAAATACAGCGGGCGCTCGAGCGCAAAGTGCCACTGAAAAGTGGTGGCTACCTGATTATTGACCAGACCGAGGCAATGACCACTATCGATGTGAATACCGGCGCTTTTGTTGGCCATCGTAATCTGGAAGAGACTATATTTAATACCAATACCGAAGCGACGCAGGCCATTGCCCGCCAGCTGCGGTTACGTAATCTGGGCGGTATTATTATTATCGATTTTATCGATATGCAGAGTACCGAGCATCAACGACGGGTATATCACAGCCTGGAGTTAGCCTTGTCCCGTGATCGGGCAAAAACCAATATTCATGGCTTCTCGGCCCTGGGCCTGGTAGAGATGACCCGGAAAAGAACCCGGGAAAGCCTGGAACATATTCTGTGCTCTGAGTGTCCGGTATGTAAGGGCCGCGGTACCTTAAAAACCGTTGAGACGGTATGTTTTGAAATTTTGCGGGAAATCGTCCGGGTAAACCGGGCCTATGCCGCAGATAAATTTGCGGTTTACGTGTCGCCGGTGGTGAAAGACGCCCTGACTACCGACGAGTTTCATAGCCTGGCGGAGTTACAGGTTTTTATTGGCAAGCAAATAATTATTTATGGTGAGCCGATGTACACGCAGGAGCAATTTGATGTGGTGATGATGTAGTGCAACAAGCAACCCGGGTCTGCTTTTATTGTTTACATAAAATCTGGCTATTGCTGGCCATAGGTCTGGTGCTGCTTGCTACTCTGGTTTCGGTATTACGTCTGGCATTACCCTATGCCGACAGTTATAAACATCATCTGGAAAATCTGCTTGCCAACCAGCTGGGCACCCCGGTTCAGATAGCGGAGATCAGCGCGGGCTGGCAAAAGCTTGGCCCGGCGATGGTGCTGAACCAAATGCAGCTGGGTAGCCCACAGCAGGGTGTGCAGCTGAGTATTGAACAAACCCGGGTCCATTTTGATTTCTGGCAAAGTTTGCGCAGTTTGCAATTGCGGGCCGAGCATTTCGAACTCAGAGGGCTGCGCTATGCCATTGATAGCAGTACTTTACTGAATCGTCCGCAAACTAATCAACCCCTTGATGCTGTACCGGCGATTAACGCCCTGGAACAATTATTTTTTCGCCAGTTAAACCATTTTACTTTGCTTGACAGTGAGCTGGTGTTAACTGCTGACGGTAGCGACGATATCGTGATCTCAGTTGATAAGCTGGACTGGCGCAATGAGGGTGAGCGTCATCAGGGCATTGGTGAGCTGGCAGTAGCTGATATTACTGGCAACACCTTATCTTTTATTATTGATTTATACGGCCCGAGCTTAGATCAGGCATTTGGTCAGATATTCCTGGAAAGCCGCGAGCTGGACATACTACCGTGGTTTCAGCAGTCGTTGCCACAAACCGGCCGTCTGGATCAAGCCGATATTAACTTTCAGGCCTGGGGCCGGGTCGACAAGGGCGAAATACAACGATTCCAGATTGAACTGGCTGACAACAGTTTAAGCTGGCAACGACAGGGCCAGGCGCATCAGTTGAAACTGGGGCCAGGCCAGTTGTTGTGGTATCCAACGGAAAATGGCTGGTCGCTCTATTCCGGGCCTCTGGCCTTATCTGACGGTCAGGCGCTATGGCCTGAACTGACCGTGCAGCTGCATAAAAAATCAGTCGGCTGGCATGGTCAGTTGCAGCAACTAAAACTGGATGCTCTGGCCCCACTGAGCCAGTTGCTAAGTGATGAAATACCGCAGCTGGCACGATTGACCACCACTGAATTGCAGGGTGAACTGAACCAGGCGCAGTGGCAGTTGCAAAGCCGGGATAACTGGCAACTGCAGGGCCAGCTAACTAATTTAAGCAAAACAAGCAGCAATGAGCTGCCGGGCTTAAACGCCCTTGACGGCAAATTCTGGGCCGCGTCCCATGCGGCAGGCTTAACCCTGAGCGGCCAGCAAAGTGAGTTGCAATGGCCCGGTATGTTCAGTGCGCCTATCCCCTATCAGCAGTTACAGTTAAGTTTGTTAGCCAGGAAAAATACTGCGGGTATCTGGCAAATTCAGTTACCGTCACTGCAACTCGACACAGCCGATTTTAGCCTGACTGGTAGTATGCAATGGAGTATGCAACAACAGCCTGAGCTGAGCTTATTTGCGGTATTAACCGGTGCCAGAGCCAGCGAGGTGGGGCGCTATCTGCCACTGCGTTACCTGCCAGAAAAAACCAGAGAGTATTTAAGCAATGCGATTATCGATGGCCAGCTGGAGCAGGCTGCGGTGTTATGGCAGGGGCAACCTGCGCAGTATCCTTTTGCTGACGCTGAGGGCATATTCCAGGTTGAGGCAAAGGTTAACGACGCCAGCTTTCAGTTTAATCCGCAGTGGCCTTCGTTAGAACAACTTAACAGCCGGTTATGGTTTGAAAATGCAGCAATGCAAATCAGCACCGACAGTGCCAGTATTGCCGGTATCCCATTGCAGGGCGTTGTTAAGGCTGATATTGCCAATTTGCTTGATGCCGAATACCTGACTATTGAAATCGACAGCGAACTACAGTTAAGTGAAGCAACCGGGTTGATTAACGCCTCGCCGCTGCGTGATAATTTAGGCAAAGTATTACGACAACTGGCACCAACCGGCGCCGCCCAGGCTGATATTGCGCTACAGCTCGGTTTGCGCCAGCCTGCAGTTGAGGCCAGCGGCACTATCACCCTTGACAAGGTGAGCCTGGATTTAACCGCACCGCAGCTTGCTATCCGCCAGTTAACGGGCGAGGTAAGCTTCCGGGATAGTGACGTAAATGCAGAAAATCTTAAATTTAACTGGCGCGAGCTACCGGTAACAGCCAGCCTCGACGGCCAGCAGCAGGCCGACTATTACCAGTTTAACCTCGCTGCTGAGGCAAGCAATGGCAGCAGTAATGTGGTGCAAGCACTGTGGCCCGACGCGGCAGCATTAGTGCGCGGTGAGCTGGACTGGCAACTGGCATTAGCATTGCAATTACAAAGTGATGACTTCAGCTATAACTCAACCCTTAGTGCCGATTTAACCAATACCGCATTGCTGCTGCCAGCGCCCTACCAAAAAGCGACAGCAACAAGGGCAAAGCTTAATATCGGCGCTGAGGGCAATAGTCAGCAGGGGCTGCTCAGCCTGAACTATGCTGATCAGCTGTATTTCACTGCCGAACTTGACCATACCGATGCCCGGGTGCGCCGGGCAAATCTGAGCCTGGGACCGGAAAATGCCGGTATTAACGGGCCGCACTTTACCATTGACGTCGATGTTGCGCATGCAGAACTGTTACCGTGGCAGCAGCTGCTTAGTGAGCAGTTGGTTAATCGCGACCAGGACGACAGCGGGTTAATGCCGCCATTAAGCAGGGTGCGGGGCCGGATAGCTAAACTTGGCTTAGTCGCGGGTAGCGCCCTGACTAATACCGTATTTGAACTGGAGCCGGGGCAGGATGCCTGGCACCTGCGGTTGCATGGTACTGAAATAGCCAGTCGTTGGGCGTTCAGTCATGACTGGCAGCAGCAGGGGCTGCGGGCTGAAATAGATTATCTGCATTTGCCGTTACCCGGTAACCGCCAAAACCAGGCAGTGGCGCAAACCCCATCAGACGAGGCTGTTGCTTTGGCCACACCGGACGAGGCACTGCCGCAACTGCAGGCCAGTTTGCTGACCCTGCCGCCGTTAACGGTAAAATGTAACGATTGCTCAGTGGGAAACTACCAGTTTGGACGACTTGAGCTGGCCGCAAGCGGACAGGACGACCACTGGCAACTTTCAGAATTTAACAGCCGCTACAAAGACAACGAACTGGCTGTGCAGGGTAACTGGTTCCCTGATGAACAGTTAGGGGTTACCGAACTGAGTGGTCGTTTTCAAAGCCCCAATCTCGGAGCATTGTTAAACGAATTGCAATTGACTACCGGGATCAGTGGCAGCCGGGCCGATATGAGCTTTAAGCTGAACTGGCCGGCGGCACCCACTCAGTTTGAGCTGGCAAAACTGAATGGGCAGTTACAGTTTAACCTGGGCGAAGGGGCCTTAACGGAAGTGAGCGATCAGGGGGCCCGGTTATTTTCTATTTTCAGCCTTGATTCGCTGGTACGCAAATTACGGCTGGATTTTCGCGATGTATTCTCCAAAGGTTTCTTTTATAACAAAATGAGCGGTGACCTGGCGATTCACAAGGGCGTAGTGCAAACCAGTGACACCACCATCGATGGTGTCCCCGGTAATCTGGCTATTCAGGGCTATGCTGATCTGGTTAATTCAGAGCTGGATTATCAAATGTCATTTTCGCCTAAAGTCACCTCCAGTTTACCGGTTATTATTGCCTGGATGGTTAACCCGGCAACGGGTCTGGCTGCCCTGGCGCTGGACGAAGTGTTTCAGTCGGCAGAGGTGATCTCCCGAATTAACTTTACCGTGACCGGTACCTTTGAACAGCCGGTGGTAACCGAAGTGAATCGCCACAGTACTGAAGTGCCGGTACCGGTGCGGATAGCGCAGCCTGAGACGGTTATTGACTTAGAGGAGCAACAGCCCCGTGGCGACTAACTGGCGCTTATCGGCAATCCAGTTAACCAGCGGCCCTGAGCCTTTGGCCAACCTGGCTGCAGTAAAACAGTACCTGCAACAACTACCACAGGCAGCGCAACATCTGGTGTTGTTACCGGAATGTTTTGCGGTATTTGGTGGCGGTGACAAATTACAGCTGGCCCACCAGGCTGCTATCGGCGAAGGGGTTATTCAGCAGGCTTGCCGGCAACTGGCTACAGAGTTTGGTGTGTATCTGGTCGCCGGCAGTCAGCCAACCACTACCCTTAATCCTGAGCGCTTTGCAGCCAGCTGCCTGGTATACAGCCCCGCAGGTGAACTGCTGGCCGATTATCAGAAACTGCATTTGTTTGACGTCAATGTGGCTGATAACACCGGCAGCTACCGTGAGTCGGCCACCACCTTGCCGGGTGAAAAGATCAGCCTATGCCAATTACCTGATCTGAAACTGGGGCTGAGTATATGCTATGATGTGCGCTTTCCCGGTTTAATGCAGGCATTAGCCGCCAAAGGTATGCAGCTGTTAACGGTACCGTCGGCTTTTACCCGGCCAACCGGCGCGGCCCACTGGCACACGTTGTTAAAAGCCCGGGCCATCGAAAACCAGTGTTTTGTGCTGGCGGCTAATCAAACCGGCGTGCATGCTAATGGTCGCGAAACCTATGGCCACAGCCTGATTATCGACCCCTGGGGCGAGGTACTCGCTGACGCAGGCACCGGCCCCGGCTGGGTATCGGCGTTGGTCGATATCAACCAGTGTCAGCAACTCGGCCAGAAAATGCCGGTCCACCAGCACAATCGTTTTAACAGTGAGCTGAAATAATGAATGCAGTTGAACAGAATTTAATTACCGCCTCCGATCTCAGCATGGCTGATCTGGAGCATACCCTTGGCTATTTATTTGGCCATCAGCTCGACTATGCCGATTTATACTTCCAATCCAGTATCCATGAATCCTGGGTACTGGAAGATGGCCTGGTAAAAGATGGCTCTTTTAATATAGAGCGTGGTGTTGGCGTGCGGGCAATCAGCGGTGAAAAAACCGGTTTTGCCTATGCCGACACCATTAGTGTTGCAGCACTGCAACAAGCTGCAGGTGCGGCGCGTGGCATTGCCAGCCATGGCCAGCAGGGCCGGGTAAAAGCGTTCAGCAAAAGTGGTAACAGCAATATTTACCTGCCATGCGAGCCGCTGCAAAGCATGACCAACACCGACAAGGTCGCCCTGTTAAACCAGATTGAAGCCTTTATCCGCACCCTTGATAGCCGGGCTGAGCAGGTAATGGTCAGCTTGTCGGGTGTGTACGAAGAAGTATTAGTCGCGGCAAGCGATGGCACCTTTGCTACCGATATCCGGCCGCTGGTCCGCTTAAACTGCTCAGTACTGCTGGAGCAGGATGGCCGGCGCGAGCGTGGTAGCGCCGGTGGCGGTGGTCGTACCGATTATTTGTATTTCAGCGAGCTGGTAAATGACCAGCCACGCTGGCAGCAATATGCCCGCGATGCGGTGCGGATGGCTCAGGTTAACTTAACCGCCATCGATGCACCGGCCGGTACCATGCCGGTGGTGCTGGGCTCGGGCTGGCCCGGCGTACTGCTGCACGAAGCAGTTGGCCATGGCCTGGAGGGCGACTTTAACCGTAAAGGCTCGTCTACTTTCAGCGGCAAAATGGGCCAGCAGGTCGCCTCTAAGCTTTGTACCATAGTCGATGACGGCACCTTAGCGCATCGGCGTGGTTCGCTCAATGTCGATGACGAAGGCGTGCCAAGCCAGCACAATGTGCTTATCGAAAAAGGCATTCTGAAAGGCTATATTCAGGATAAACATAATGCCATGCTAATGGGTGTTAACCCGACCGGTAATGGCCGGCGTGAGTCGTTCGCTCATTTGCCAATGCCACGGATGACTAACACCTATATGCTGGCCGGCGAGCATGACCCGGCGGAAATTATTGCCAGTGTGAAAAAGGGTATCTATGCCCCCAATTTTGGTGGTGGCCAGGTAGATATTACCTCAGGTAAGTTTGTATTTTCGGCCTCAGAGGCCTATTTAATTGAAGACGGTAAAATCACCAGCCCGATTAAAGGCGCAACCTTAATTGGTAGTGGCCCGGCAGCAATGCAGCAGGTGTCGATGGTCGGTAACGACTTAGCGCTGGATACCGGGGTGGGCGTTTGTGGTAAACAGGGCCAGAGCGTCCCGGTAGGCGTGGGTCAGCCAACCTTAAAACTGGATGCCATGACCGTCGGCGGCACTCAATAACAGATAAAAATTAACAACAGGAAGCAACAATGGCTGCATTTGGTAGTGTTTTTATGCCACAGATGGCATTAACCCGTTTTGAACAGGGCGCCTGGAGCACCCCGCAGATTGTCCCGGCCGACAGTATCAGCCTGCACCCGGGTGCACATGTGCTGCACTATGCCAGCACCTGTTTTGAAGGCTTAAAAGCCTTTAAACACAGCGATGGCTCGATAAACTTATTCCGGATGGAAAAAAACGTCGCCCGGTTAATTCAGAGTAGCGAGTTATTATCGTTACCCCAGCCTGACGCTGCGACCTTAAGCCAGATGATTATTGATATCGTCCGCCAGTACGCCAGCGATGTGCCCGAGCCACCGGGCTCGATGTATATCCGGCCAACCCATATTGGTACTGAGGCCGCTATCGGTAAAGCCGCTGCACCAACAGCCACTTCCATGCTGTATGTGCTGTTATCGCCGGTTGGGGATTACTTTGCCGGTGGCAGCAAGCCCTTACGGCTGTTACTGGAACAAAACGGCGCCCGCTGTGCGGCGCATATGGGCATGGTAAAAAGCGGTGGTAACTACGCCAGTGCGTTGCAACCGATATTAAAAGCCCGGGCCAGCGTCCAGGCCGATCAGGTGTTGTTCTGCCCGGGTGGCGATGTTCAGGAAACCGGCGCTGCTAACTTTTTACTGATTGACGGCAATGAAATTATTACCAAGGCCCTCGATAGCAGCTTCCTGCACGGCGTAACCCGCGATTCAGTACTGACGTTAGCCCGCGACATGGGCATGATAGTGTCAGAGCGCGAACTAAGCGTAGCTGAACTGTTAGAGCGTGCGGCCAAACCGGGTACTGAGGCGGCCCTGTCAGGCACCGCCGCAGTATTAACGCCGGTAGGTACTTTAATTGCTGATGGTGTCGAGCATAAAGTGGGTAGTGGCGAAGCCGGCCCGGCGACGTTAAAACTACGCCAGGCGCTGAATGATATTCAGTGGGGCAAAGCTTCCGATAAGCATGGCTGGTTAACCCGTATTTAAGACTGGATAATCGACTATTTAAGCGGAGTCGGTTTGCCCTAAACTAACCGTTGAAGCCCTGGACGGGCGGACAAATGCGCCTGGAACGCATTTGAACAGCTCAGCTGGCCCGTCAGGGTAAACTTCATGGATGAAGTTTATAAACGAGCCCCCAGGGATGGGTTCACGGCGTGTTAGTGTGGGCAAACCGATGGCAGCTAACAGACTAACCGTTCTCGCCATCCATAATCACCGGTCGGATCAACTGAAACAGCTCACGGTAGGCTTTAGGTGGTTGTTCTTTTTCCTGCTCTTTTTTAGCCTGGCGGATTAACAAACGCAGTTGCTGAATTTCAATATCCGGATAGGCTGCCACAAACTCAGTTAAGGCATCATCGTTAGTCAGCAGCTTTTCCCGCCATTTTTCCACTCGATGAAACTGCTTGTCAGCAGCCTGCTTAGTGTTACGCATTACTGCCAGCGCCTGCTCAATTTGCTCGACATCGCGGGTGCGCATTAAGCGGCCAATAAACTGGATATGCCGGCGCAGCGCTTCGCGTTTTTTCGCCAGCTTGTCGGCCAGCTCCAGCGCGTCGACTAATTCTTCATCCAACGGCACTTTAGCGCGGGCGGCCGGACTCAGCGCCACCAGCTCTTCGCCCAGTGCTTGCAGCGCATGCATCTCACGTTTTATCTGGCTTTTGCTGATATGGTCTGGCTGGTCCAGCCATTTGCTGTCGCCATACTTAAATTCGGTTTCGGTCATGGTGCTTCTTCATTAGCAGATTTGTGCCAAGTATAACACTAAACTTATGCCTGCTGGCAGCAGCCTTAAGCAGTCTATGGTAAGCTTGGCACAAATAGCCCGATCAGCAAGAGTGAATATGCAAGCAACAGAACAAAACGTCTGGCAGGAAATCGCCGAAGTCAAAGATGCGGTCAGTGCAGTACTGGCCCGTGCTAAAGAGTTAGGCGCCAGCAGTGCTGAAGCCTCAATGAGCCGTACCCGTGGTTTAAGTGTGGAAACCCGCCATGGCGAGGTGGAAACGGTTGAGTTTAATCAGGACGGTGGCCTGGGCATCAGTTTATATTTTGGCCAGCGAAAAGGCTCGGCTTCTACGGCTGACTTAAGCCCGCAGGCGCTGGAGCGTGCGGTTGCCGCCGCAGCTGATATAGCCCGCTATACCTCAGAAGATCCGCACGCCGGCGTGGCGGAGGCAAGCTGGCTGGAATTCAGCCCACCCGATTTAGATTTATTCTACCCTGACAGCATCAGCACCGAGCTGGCTATCAGCTTGTGCGCCGGCGCAGAAGAAGCCGCTTTCGCTACCGATAAACGGATCACCAACTCTGAAGGCGCCTCTTTTTCATCGCATCAGGGTTTAAAAGTATATGGCAACAGCCATGGCCAGCTGGTGGGTTATCCCAGCTCGCGCCACAGCTTCAGCTGTGTAATGATTGGCGAGCAGGACGATGATATGCAGCGCGACTACAGCTTTACCGTCGCCCGCCAGTACAGCAAATTACTTGACCCGAAACAGATTGGCCGCGAAGCGGCGCTGGAAACCGTGGCCCGCTTAGGTGCGCGCCAGCTACCGACCCAGAAAGTACCGGTTATTTTCCGGGCCGATATTGCCAGCAGCCTGTTTGGCCATCTGGTGTCGGCGATCAGCGGTGGCAGTATTTATCGTAAATCCAGCTTCTTGCTGGATAAAGTGGGTAAGCAGGTAATGGCCGCCGGCGTCACTGTTCAGGAACAACCGCATCTAACTCAGGCGTTAGCGTCCAGCCCGTTCGATGCCGAGGGCGTTAAAACCCGCGATTTAGCGGTGATTGAAAACGGCGTGTTAAACACCTACTTAACCACCAGTTATTCCGCCCGTAAATTAGGCATGGCCAGTACCGGCCATGCTGGTGGTATTCATAACTGGCTGATCAGCCACGGCAATGACGATTTAGCGGCGTTGTGCCGGCAAATGGGCAAAGGCTTGCTGGTAACCGAACTGATGGGCCAGGGGGTTAATACCGTTACCGGCGATTACTCGCGTGGTGCCAGCGGCTTCTGGGTTGAAAATGGCGAAATTCAGTTCCCGGTAGCGGAGGTAACCATTGCCGGTAATCTGGCTGATATGTTTATGAATATTGCGGCTGTGGGTAATGACGTAGACCGCCGTGGCGGGGTGCTGACTGGCTCAGTGCTGATCAGCCAGATGCAGGTGGCAGGCAGTTAAGTTATTACTGCGCAAAAAAGCAAAGCCCGGCGTCATCTGCCGGGCTTTTTTGTAGAATCTGATATGAGAATCGAATTGCTTTAAGTCAACCGTTGCAGGCCTGGAGGGCCGAATCGAGCCCCCAGGGATGGGTTAACGGCGTGTTGACGTAAGCAAATCGGTTCGACACATCTCGGTAATTAATCCACTTTGGTTTTTAAACCGCGGCGGATTAACAGCGCATCAGTGGTTGGCTCCTGGCCACGGAACGCTTTATACGATTCCATGGTAGGGCGTGAGTTACCCACTTCCAGGATGTTTTTGCGGTAGTGATCACCATTCTCGCGGGTTAAACCACCCCGAGACTGCACATAGGCAAAGGCATCGGCTGCCAGAATTTCACTCCACATGTAGGCATAGTAACCAGCTGAATAACCGCCACCCATAGAGTGGGAGAAAAACGGCGACTTATAGCGTGGTGGTACCGCTGGTAAATCTACACCGTGTTTTTTCAGGGCGGCCGCTTCAAACGCGCTGACATCCTGCAGTGGCTCATCGGCTGACAGTGAGTGCCATTCCATGTCCAGCAGCGCAGCTGACATATACTCTAAAGTATCGTAACCCTGGTTAAAGCTGCGTGAACGCAATACTTTATCCAGTAATTCCTTTGGAATTGGCTCGCCGGTTTCATAATGCTTGGCGTAGTTTGCTAATACTTCAGGGTGCTGGGCCCAGTCTTCTTCAAAAGTAGACGGGAACTCAACAAAGTCACGCGATACTGAGGTACCGGCTAAGGTCGGGTACTTAACATCAGAGAACATACCGTGAATACCATGGCCCAGTTCATGGAAAATGGTGGTGGTATGGTCATAGCTGATTAACGTCGGGTTGCCTTCTGGTGCTTTTGGAATGTTCATCACATTGACAACCACTGGCTTGGTGCCTAGCAGGTGTGACTGGCCAACAAACGAGCTCATCCAGGCGCCACCACGTTTGCCGTCACGGGCAAAGTAATCGGCATAGAAAATGGCCAGGCTGCTGCCGTCGGCATCAAATACTTCATAAGCTTTCACGTCCGGGTGGTATACCGGCAAATCTGGCCGCGGCTCAAACCGAATACCGTAGAAACGGTTTAAGGTATAAAAAACACCATCTTCCAGTACCCGGTTAAACTCAAAGTACTGCTTAACTTCGTCTTCGTCTAAATCATATTTAGCCTGACGGACCAGCTCCGCATAGTATTCCCAGTCCCATGGCTCGGCTTCGAACTCGCCGCCTTGTTGCTTGATCATGGCATTAATGTCAGCCAGCTCTTTCTCGGTGTTTTCCACTACCGCCGGCACCATACTACCCAGCATGTCGAATACCGCTTCCGGTGTTTTTGCCATTTGCGCTTCCAGGCCATAAGTCGCCCAGTTAGGGTAGCCCAGTAATTTAGCGCGCTCTGCCCGCAGCTGTGCTAAGCGGCTGACGATAGGGGTACTGTCAAATTCGCCGCTGGTGCCCCGGTAAGCCGACGCTTCCCACACCCGCTTACGCAGCTCGCGATTATCCAGCTGGCTTAACACCGGCTGGCGGGTGGTGTTAGTAATGCTCAGCAGATACTTGCCTTCATGGCCGGCAGCTTTGGCTGCCTCGGCGGCTGCGGTGATCTGGCTGTCAGACAAGCCGGCTAGTTCTTCTTTACTATCAACTACCACCGCAATATTTTTTGTTTCAGCCAGTTGGTTCTGGGAAAACTGATTGGTCAGGGTGGAATGTTCTTCGTTTAATGCGCGAATAGCCGTTTTTTGCTCTTCGGTTAGCTCGGCACCGGCCCTGACAAAGCGCTCGTAGTAGACTTCGGCCAGACGCACGCCTTCGGCATCCAGTTCTAAATCGTTACGGTTATCATAAATGGTTTTAATCCGGGCGAATAATGCCGGATTTAAGGTAATGTTATCAGAGTGGGCGGCCATTTTTGGTGCCAGCTCAGACTGAATTTTGCGGCGTTGCTCGTTGCTGTCGGTACCGGTCAGGTTATAAAATACCCGGGCTACCCGGGTTAGCATCTCACCGCTTTTCTCCAGCGCGACCAGCGTGTTTTCAAAAGTCGGCTGTTCCGGGTTATTGGCAATGGCTTCAACTTCAGCCATGTTTAGCTTCATGCCTTCTTCAAATGCTGGCAGAAAGTGGTCGTCTTTAATGGCGGTAAAATCAGGCGCCTGATATTGCAGGCTGCTTTGCTGAAAAAACGGGTTGGTGCTGGTCACTTCGTTATTCTCAACGGCTGAGGGCGTGGTTTCTGTCTGAGTTGGGGCAGTATTGTCTGAGCAGGCGCTCAGAGCAAAAATGGCACCCATCGCAGTAGCGAGTAATGTTTTACGCATTGTTATGTCTCCGTGGCGTGATTGCGGCTTAGGCCGCTAGTCATTATTATCAGCTGCACCAGACAAGGTGAGCTGTAGCTGATGCAGTATGCCAAAAATGGCAGTAAAATGCCGGGCTTTGCAGCCAATGGTAAGCAAATTAAGATAAAAACCGGCCAAGTGCAACTTTTAGCCAGCTCCAGACGTGGCAGCGGGCAACTCGAAGTAAAAACAGCTGCCGGCCTGATAACGCTGATAGCCAATCTGGCCCGCCATTTGCTCAATCAGCGCCTTACTGATCGCCAGACCCAAACCGGTGCCACTGTGCTGCCGGCTATCCTGGTTATCGGCCTGAGCAAACCGTTGAAACAGTTGCGGTAAGAACTCACCGGCCACGCCAACACCCTGATCGATAACGCTGACCCGGATCATCTGGTTATGCTCTGAAATTCTAATCTCTACGGTGCTGTCAACGGGCGAGAATTTTACTGCGTTAGACAAGAGATTCAGACATACCTGGCTTAACCGGCCTTTATCTGCCAACACTTTGTAAGTTTTGTCTTCATCGCAGCTTATCACCAACTGCTGTTTATGCTGCATGGCGGCAATCTGGGTAATACTTTGCTCCAGCAAGGGAATCACCGCCACCGCTTTAATATCAAACCGCATTTTACCGCTGGCCAGCCGCTCGGTATCCAGTAAATCGTTAATCAGCTGATTTAACTGGCCACAGCTGCTGTGTGCCATGGTTAACATTTTTTGCGCTGAGCGGTTTAAGTCGCCTAGGGCTCCGCCTATTGCCAGGCCTAATGCACCGTTAATGGCAGTAAGCGGGGTGCGTAGTTCGTGACTGACGGTTGCTACAAAATCATTTTTCAGCTTTTCAATCCGCTTGCGCCCGGTAATATCACGAATTAACAGCAATTGGTGGTGCTGCTGACCCAGCACTAACCGGGTGCGTGATAACGACAACTCAAACTGACTACTATCCTGGCGTAAGCCACTGCCTTCAAATTCCTGTTCAGGCTCAGAGGTCGCACTGTATATCGCTTCAATACTTTCAGTAGTGGCCAGCAACATTGACCAATGCAGGCCGCGCAAGCTGCCTGGCGGGTAGTCAAACAACCGATAGCAGGATAAGTTGGCGTCTTCAATAATACCTTGCTCATTGGTCACAATAATGGCGTCCAGCACATTATCGGTTACGGCCCGCAAATAACTTTCATTTTTGCTCAGTTCACTGGCGGTTTGGCGCAATTGCTGCCTGGAGTAAAACAGCCACGCAAATAACGTCAGTAAACATAAGGTGGCCAAGTATAATGCTGAGCGGAACCAGATACTTCTATCTATTACGGGTTCTGTTGCTCTTATCGCCATTTGCCAGTCAGCGCCACGAATAGCCAGGTTCAGCAACAGGCTGTCGTCGTAAAATAACCGCGGCTCACCAAAAAAGCTGTTGCCATATTCATTCTGACCCGGGGTTTTAGCGCGAAGTGCTATCGTCACATTTTGCTCTGCTGCACTGGCAGCCAGAAGTGACCAGATGGTTTCAATATTAATTACTGTGCTTAAAATACCCCAGTAAGTATCGTCGGGAATAAAAACAGGCAGGCGATAAATAAAGGCCTGGCCACCCTGCACTAAACGCACCGGGCCAATTAAACGGGCCTGACCGCTTTGAATTGTTTCCGCAACTACCGGCCATTGGTCGGGTAAGTCAGGGTAATATAAGTTTAATGCCCGTTCATTGCCGGCCAGCGGGTAAATATATTGCAGCCGGTTACCCGGGGCCACGCCAATATTGCGGATATGTTTAGCTTGCTGCACCAGGCCGGGCAGTAAAATATCCAGTTCGGCTTTATCTACCTTGCCGCCACTGGCTTTCACATAAGACGCCAGACCCACGGTTAAATACAGGGGAAGGTTTAACTCCGCTTCCAGCATCGCTTTCAGCTGGCCGGCACTGGCCACTTCATGCCGAAGCTGTTGACTGCGGTTAAGTTGTTGCTCGTGTTTTACTAATGTTTCTATAGCCATTAAGGCCACAGCGGCCAGTACTACTAACAATAACCAGTGCCAATAGCGCAACGCGCTAAAAAAACCACTCATTCAACAAAGGTTCCTTAACCACAATAAAGCTACTCTAGCCTGTCACCGGCAGCGACGCAATCACCGCTTATTAAACTGTTTGCCTAAAAAACGCACTGCCAGGTAATAGACTTACAGCAAAAGCCTGTCTATAATGCGCGCTCGCACCAAGGTGCGAAGGTTGCACCCGTAGCTCAGCTGGATAGAGCGCTGCCCTCCGGAGGCAGAGGTCAGAGGTTCGAATCCTCTCGGGTGCACCAATACAATCAACCACTTACGCGAAAGCTAAGTGGTTTTTTTGTTTAATGTGCCACAATTGTGCCATGTTTGTGCCATGTTTGTGCCATGTTTGTGCCAGCCTGAGAAAATCACTTCGTAATACCTGCCGCAATATGACCTCTGCTCTATAAATTGGGTAACCAGTTCATGTCGGAATGATGTGAAGCCTTTTTGACATAAATATGAAGTCTGCCACCCGTACCCTTAGCGTACATATCAGAAATATCCGCACTGTTCAGAGCTGTTTATAGCAAATAATTTGGCTACACTGAAACAAAGCCTAAGGAGATACGCTATGGATAATGATGTCATCCAACTTGAAAAGCAGAGCCTGGAAGCACTGCGTCATAACTACCCTCAATTACAAAAGCTTATTGGCAGCATCACCTTTGTAGCTGAAGCTGATTCGCCTATGTTAACAGCTACCGCTTGGCACTTAACCGAAGCTGATAACGTCATGCTGAAACAGTCAGGTGTAAAAGGCGCCATTTTAGAACTGCTCGATAACCTGGTGGAACAGCGCAAGCAAAAGCGTATTCGGCCAAACCGGCAAGGTCGCTTACTACTTAATGCCGGCCAGTTAGGTGTTGAGTGGTTAAGCGATGATAGTAAATCGTTATTAGCTTATAAGAATGCCAGTTAAGCGTTGTCAGAAGCGCAGAGCGCACCATTGAATTCCTCTTTATCTGCCTGAAAAACGTACACTGAGTAATTAAACAGTATGGTCAGATTTTAGAAACTGCTAAATAATAGCCGTCATTACTCGATAAATTATGGAGTGTAGTGGGTTATGACAGCAGCAAGATACCTTACTAAATCACGTTTTAAGCTGGCGCTAGAGTGTCCTACTAAACTCTTTTATACCGGTAAGCCTGAGTATGCTAACCAAAGTCTGGAAGATGCTTTCTTGCAGGCTTTGGCTGACGGTGGCCATCAAGTCGGCGAGCTGGCGAAGCAGTATTTTCCTGGCGGGGTTGAAGTAAGTACGCTTAATGCAGCTGACGCCTTAGCACAAACACAGGCGCTATTAGCCCGTGATGACGTCATCATTTACGAAGCAGCAATCAGTCACAACAATTTATTAGTTCGGGTTGATGTACTTATCAAACGCCCCGGGGCGCTGCAGTTAATTGAAGTTAAAGCCAAGTCTTATAGTGCAGGCAAAGATGGTGACTTCCGGAATAGATCGGGTAAACCCGATAGCCGTTGGAAGCCTTATTTGTATGATATCGCCTTTCAGAAATATGTCGCGTTAGCAGCATTTCCTGACTATAGCGTGTCGTCTTATCTGATGCTGGCAGATAAAAAGGCAGCATGTCAGACGGATGGTCTAAATCAAAAGTTTCTGTTGGTGCGGGACGAGCGTTCACGTCGCGGTGTTAAGGTTATGCAAACCCTGACCGATGCAGATTTAGCAGTACCTGTCTTAGTCAAAATCAATGTTGACGATGTTGTTAATTCGATCCTAAGCGGCAATACCTCACAAGATTTGCCGTTAGCTACTTTTCACGAAAGTGTAGAGTTTCTTAGTAAAACCTACAGTGATGATTCACGGCAGGCGAGTCGCCTCAGTACATCATGTAAGAGTTGTGAGTTTAAATGCAACGCGGCCGACCAGAGCAAAGGCCTGAAGAGTGGTTTTGCCGAGTGCTGGCAGCAACAATTAAATTGGCGCGAAGCTGATTTTCAGGAGCCAACGGTATTGTCGTTATGGAACTTTCGAAAAACTGCCGATTTTATCAATGATGGCCTGATTAAGCTTAAACAGATTGAGCCTGATGACATCGGTTTTGACGGCAGTTTTCATACGCCATTGTCTACAACAGCCAGGCAATGGTTACAAATAGCAAAAGTGAAGGATAAAGATGACTCGGCTTTTCTGGATAAAGTCGGTTTACAGTGCGAAATAAGCCGTTTTCGCTATCCGCTTCATTTTATCGACTTTGAAACCTGCACCGCAGCACTGCCTTACTTCAAAGGCATGGTGCCATATGAAACGATAGCCTTTCAGTTTTCGCATCATGTTATGCATCAGGATGGCAGGGTTGAACACAGCACGCAGTTTTTAAACGTGGCCCCCGGCAGCTTTCCAAACTTTAGCTTTGTCCGGGCATTAAAGCTGGCACTGCAGAACGATGACGGTACTATTTTCCGCTATTCCAATCACGAAAATACCGTGTTAAATCATATTGCCGAGCAGCTAAAAAAATCGTCAGAGCCCGACAAAGATCAGCTTATCGCCTTTATAAAAACCATTACCCAATCGGGTAAGGATCACACCCCGGGCTGGCGCGGCGATCGGCTGATGGTCGATTTACTGGAACTGGTAAAAGGCTATTATTATGACCCTGCGACTGGCGGCTCTAATTCTATCAAAGCGGTGTTGCCCGCTATGTTGAACAGGTCTGCCTTTTTGAAGGAGCTCTACAGCGCTCCCGTCTACGGCACTGCGCAGATGCCAAGCCTGAATTTTAAAGCGCATACCTGGCTGAAAATTGAAAATGATCAAGCTGTCGATCCTTACAAGCAACTGCCCAGACTATTCAATGATGCTAGTGAGCATGACATTGAGTTACTTAGTGAAGTAGACGAGCTGAATAACGGCGGTATGGCACTGAGTGCCTATGGGAAATTACAATTTACCCAAATGTCCGATTATGAAAGGGCCGAGCTTGAAGCTGCACTGCTTAAATACTGTGAACTGGATACATTGGCGATGGTGATGATTTACCAGGGCTGGATGGATATGTTAAATCACTGACAATAAAAGTATATTTTTGTCTTCAAATTTTGAAGCTTGTGGTTGCTAGAGTGCTACTCCATTACTAATGATGAGGTCAGCCTATGGAACAAGTATTTCTAAAACCACTTGCCGAATCTAACTTCCGGATAAACCCCACCGTATCGGCAGATTTAGCCATTGCCGTGCGTTGGGTGTTGCAAATACAACAGCGCTATTACCGCTATCGTTGCACCAAAGCACTGGAGTCGCTTGGCCTTAAAGACGAGTTTGCAACCCAGCTGATCATGGACGAGTCAGCCATTGGCTATAACCAGCTTATCAGCACGCTTGATGAATACATCGCTGCACAGCCTGCGCTGGCGCTCGATAAAAATATTCAGCAGTTTGGCCAGTTAATTGGTTTAACGGCTCTGGAAGTGAGTATTTTTCGTTTTGTTTTAATAGCCCGTAGCTGGCGCCTGGTGTTCAGTGATGTGCGGGCATCCAGGTATTACGCTACCAGCAATGATGTGTTTGAGCTGGTTGCACATTGTATTAACGCCAATGCAGACGATGTGGAGATGGCACTGATGCCAACTTCTACCTTAGCGTTGTGCAACCTGGTCACCATGGAGCGCGGCAGTGATTTGGCAGATTATTTCAGATCGCTCAGGGTGTTCGATAAGCTATTTGCTAACGACTGCAACCCCAATGACTTGTTGCAAAAGTTTAGTCATACCGCTGAAGTGCCAGAGCTTAATGCCACAGACTTTCCGCACCTTGCTGATGCCATACAATTAATGGAGCGTTTGTTGTCATATGCGCTTAGCCAGCGTCAAACCGGAGTTAATTTTTTGCTTTATGGCTCGCCTGGTACCGGTAAAACTGAACTGGCGAAGTGGCTGGGCTACCAGGTTAGCGGCCATGTGATGGGGGTAAGTGCCTTTTCCGGTGTCGATGTACACGGCGCAAAATCACGGCTTAATGCTTTACTGATGTGTCAGCGCTTATATGCGGCCAGTGGTGACCGGGTGCTGATATTTGATGAGGCTGATGATGTGCTGCCCAGCCAGGTAGGTATTGCTGTGGGTAATACTGATGCGCTAAAAATGGCCATTAACCAGTTGCTTGAAACTAACGCCACACCTTGTATCTGGATTTGTAACAGCATTCGTCATTTTGACACGGCACAGCTGCGACGTTTTAGTCAGATCATTCACGTTGAAACGCCCCCGCAACCTGTGCGGCTAAATATAGCGGAGCGCTATCTGGGTGATACCGGTGTCAGCAAAGGCTATATTTCAGCGCTTGCTTCTGATGAACAAATCACGCCCGCGCTATTAGCCCGCCTTGCCAAAGGTCATGCGGCACTAACTGACACCTCGTTATCACAGAAAGAACGCGACTTTGATTTAATCCTCAATCCTTTGTTGCAAGCCCGTTGTGGCCGGCGCCGCAAAGACGCCTGTCAGGCTGAGATTAACCCGGCGTACTACAATACAACAGTGTGCATGGCTGAGTTAGCCAGGCAATTTAAACAGACATCCGATATACGGTTATGCCTTTATGGACCGCCTGGCACCGGTAAAACCAGCTATGCGGCTTTTTTGGCGCAGCAGGCCCAAATGCCTTTAGTGCAAAAGAATGCCAGCGAATTACTCGGCAGCTACGTTGGTGAAACCGAAAAAGCCATTGCAGAGGCGTTTGCAGAAGCTGAACAGGGCGGTGCGATTTTGCTGCTGGACGAAGTAGACAGCTTTCTTGGCAAGCGACAGCAGGCCGAGCGGCACTGGCAGAAAACCATGACCAATGAGTTGCTGGTGCAACTTGATCAATACCAGGGCGCCTTGGTATGTACCACTAACTTTATTGAAATGTTAGATCCGGCGGCGGTGCGTCGTTTCGATTTAAAAATTCAGCTGGATTACCTAACGGCCGCGCAAGCCTGGCAACTGCTTTGTGAGCTGCAACAAGCGCTTGGTATGCCGCAGCCATTAACTGTGACTCAGCAGCAGTTTAAAGCACTTAAACTCACGCCGGCAGATTTCACCATTATTAAAAGACAAATGCGTTTGCAAGCGAGCGAAGCAATAAGCAGCGATAGGATTATTGCGGCGCTGCGAACAGAAGCTGAATTGCGACAACCAACAGCAAATGTAATTGGCTTTGTGCATTGAGCTATGAACAACAAAAAAGTTGTTGTATAACAACATTAATTTATCTTTTGCAGGGTCTACTATGGAACAGTTGATTGATGCGATTTATCGTTTATTACCGACTAAAGCCGGGCAGGCATTAAGTGTTACTGCGCTTCGTGACAAGCTGGAAAATCATGACGCCTTGCTTACCTGCGCCACCAGCAAAACTAAATATCAGAAAGTACAACGGCAACTGGATAAGTTAGAGGTCGATAAAGCAGGAAAAATCTTTGTTGAGCCTTACGATAAAGAAAACCGCTACTGGAAGCTTTGTGAACCTGAAGTGCAGCTTGCCAACCTGTTGAGGCAGTTAAGCCTGCTGCAAGATGTCATAAAACAGCGTTTGCCTGCCAGCTTACAGCAACAGCTGGACGATGTTATGCAGATGACAGCAAAAAAAGACCATTGGCTGCGAAAAATCTACGTTGCGCCTTCCAGTGTCTGGCAACCGCCAAAGCTGGACCCTGCTGTAACATCTGTGGTGTATCAGGCTATTGAAGAAGACAGAGCCTTTAGTTGTGATTACACCACCATAAAGGGGAAAACCCGTCGGGTAACCCTGGTGCCCTGGGGTTTGATGACTAAAGCTGAAAAAGTATATGTGCTGGCGATTGAGCGTGGTAGTAAAAAATCAGCCCCAGTAACTTATGCTCTTATCAGTATCCGCAATGCAGAACTGGCCGGGCCTAAAACTATCGTTGAAGGCTTGCCTGCCGACACCGATCTACGCACTTACTGTGAGCGCCATCAAATTGGTTCTTTTGCTGTAGGCGCAGAACAAATTAGCCTGGTAGTCAGGTTTTATGGTAATGCCGGGCGTAACATAAAAGAAACCCCGTTAAGTGATGATATGCAGGTACAGGAACTCAGTGACGACTGTCGGGAAGTCACCGCGACGGCACATAATTCGGTAGAGCTGAGAAAATATCTGCGTGGTTTTGGTGAACAGGCCGAAGTGATAGCGCCGACAGAGCTTCGGCAACATATGCGTAGTGAGCTGCATGCCGCCATCAAAAGATATGAAAAGTTATAGAAGTTAGAAATGGCTTCAATTTTTGAAGCCACTCCTTGCTAATCTGGCCTCTGAACCGGGTACTCACCCGCTTAACTATACAAGAGGCCTGTATGAACGATATTAACGCCGTCTTTAAAAAGCTCGTGATGCCGCTGAAGCAGCTGGGGTTTCACTCTGAACGCCCTTTGTTGCCGATAGTGCGCGAGCTCACCCAATATATGCCGTTATCTGAAGAAGCGAAACTGCTGCTTAGCGCCTCGTTAGCCGCAGATTTAATGGTAGAAGAAGACTTCGATGACACCGCCAGTTATATCCAACAAGGCTGCTGCTGGTATGGCGTGTATTTTGATAATGCCACAAGTGAAATTGTTTTCACCAGCGAAGACAAAGGCGAGTTGTTGCGGGTTAACAAAACTTGCGCTCAGGAGTTGCCGGTGCCAATACATCCTGAATATCATCAGCTTTATCAGGGCTACCTACTGAAGCGCCAGCTTATTCGCCAGCACGATATCGTGGTGATTACGCCTTGCCCGCCAACTCAGCAAGCAGGAGGCTTAGCATGAAATTTAATAAAGGTGATTCGCAAAGCGCTCTTATTCATTTACTGGCTGACCTCACCAATGAGGCGGCAGAGCCTAAAAGGTTGCGGGACATGTCAATGCCGGCAGCACTTTACAGCCTGTTTGAAACTGCCTGCATCGGTTTTGGTTGGTTGTTGTTTTCCATCTTTATGGGGCTCGGCTTTGAAAGTGATCTTGCGGTGCTAATTGTCTGGTGCTTTGGCGCTGCCCACGTTATTACCCGGCTGTTTTTTATCAAACAATTTAACCAGTTTATCGTCGATTGCGAGAACGAAGTCAGCGACTGACATCAGCAGTTAACGTGTCTCAATTTATAAGGCAGGTAACATATGATTATTTTTATTCATGGTTTCGGCTCAGATGGTTTTGGCGGTAAAGCCACATTGCTGCGGCAATATTGCGCCCAACACAATATAGCCTTTATCGCGCCGTCAATATCAACCATACCAGATCTGGCGATATCCACTTTAGAAGAGTTAATTCAGCAGTGGCAACGGGTTGACGACGTAAAGCTGATTGGCTCATCTCTTGGTGGCTTTTATGCCATGTACCTGGCAGACAAATATAATCTGCCTGTGGTGCTGATAAACCCTTCGATAGCACCGGTCTTTACGCTTGGTAAGAAAATTGGTGAGGGCATTAATTTCCATGACTTTTCCGGTTATGAATGGACCGCAGAACATGTACAAAGCCTTGAAAAATATCAATGTTCTTTCAGTGGACAGCGTTGCTTATTATTGGTACAAACAGGTGATGATGTACTGGACTACAAACTGGCAGTAGAAAAACTACCTGACGCGCAGCACGTGATCGAGCAGGGTGGCAACCATGGATTTGAAGGGTTTGAGAGGTATTTATCTCGAATAACTAAATTTTTAATTCTGTGACCTTATTACTAAATAAATAGGAAAAGAATGGTATGACATTAATAGTAAGTGGTTCAGCACGTGATTTGACTGAGATGATCAACAATTTCAGCTCTAAGTATCACGATGACTTTTTTTATACAAACTCTTTGGCGAAAGACTATTTATCCACGACTCCTTCCATGACAAAAGCGACTGCTCTTGCAAAGGCGCTGAATACTACATTGAATAATTGGGGGGCCGGCAAAAGATCTGCTCCCACTGCACAAAGCATAGAAGTCATAGCTAGAGCATTACTTTTGCCCGCACTCCATAGTAACCTGATCGAATTAGCGAAAAGCTCTTTTTACTTGACTATTGATAATGGTCATAGAGCTCTTAGAGAGGGCTCACCATTTACTTCAATTAGTAGTTTCGACCAGTGTTTAATGTCTACGCTGGGTGATTTATCATCAATGTTTTTAATTGATAATACCAATGTTACCTATCCAATGAAGTTACTTTTATTAATTACAGGTTTGATGCCAGCTCTTGACAGCCAAGTAAAAGGTGGCCTAGCTATTTCCGGCGTACCGGGTATAAATAAAACTCGTTATTTACTTCCTGAGGACATGAATGTTGATGCTAAAAAAATATGTTGTCTGCCCTTCTATATTAATGATTGTGCTTCTCGTCATTTGGAATTAATAGCCAGTGCAATATCGGATAGTTTATATCCGAGCCTATCAAACGAATACGGTAGAATATTTGATATTTTATTTTTTATGCAAAAAACGCTCACTAGTTCAAATCGCGTAATTTTTTTTGAAAATCAAGCGCGTGGGCAAAAATGGTACAATATTTAAAGTTACCAACCGTGATTCTGGTCAATTAAGATCCGCGGTCTTCTTCGAAAAAGTGAGGTTTAATTGTTGCGGTAAAGCCATGTGTATTTTCTTAAGTGTCGCATAGATATATTGCAGTAGCAGTGAAACCGCAAAAATAAATACCGACAACTTGGTGTATTGAAAATGATTTCTTTAACTTTTGATTTTAAAAGCATTATAAACAGAGCTATAAGATATCAAAACGCATGCCGCTTAACTTCATCCAAATTCGCCACCATAATCTGCTGCGCCTCCGGGCGCGCTTCTATTTTGGCAAGGTCCAGGTTTAGTGCCTGCACGGCATAGGGAACCAGTGCAGATCGTACCGAGATAACCCGCTTACCGTCAGCCATATTATAATCTTCGGCGATAATAGCTTTTTGATAGTCTGATAAGCGGGAGTCGGGTACCAGCACGATATCAACTTTGCTTTGCCAACGTTCATCCTGCGCTTTAGTCATATCAGCATCGCCTTCAAGGCCATTAATGCCACGAAACCGACTCAGCACAAAATCACGATACTCGCGGTTCTTTTCGCAGTAAGCACGCACATGCCAGCGCAGTGGGGTGCAAACCAGGGTGTGCGGGGCAATGATCCGGCTTTCTTCATCGGGTGAGGTTAGCGACACATAACCCATATCGATTTTTTTGCCATCGCGCGCCGCTTGTACCAGGGCGCGTAAAATGTCCGGGTTAACCTGTCGCAGTGGTGGTGTTAGCATTTCAGTATGGGCAAAGCCTAAATCGAGCTGGCTAAAGGTGTGGGCAAAATCTTTAATGCTGGCTAAAGCGTGTAAGTATTCATCGGCCAGGCCACTGGTTAGCCTGGGAGTAAAATCAGCTGCGGGCTTATAGCCTTTAAGCTTACCGTCATATTCCAGATTACCGGGTGCCACATCGCGCAAATAAGCATTAATATCTTTTGACGCTTGCTGGCGCGCTATGCCAAAGCTGTTGCACAGATGGTTAGTAGTAAGCCTCCCTTCCCAAAGCGCCACAATTTCAATTAGCCGGTAGCGCATTAATAGTTCCCAGCGGATAGGCCAACCGGTTTTTGTTATATCCATATTGGTATTACCTGTCATTTAAGCGTGCACATCTGAATACAAACCTGACAGCCAATGTATGCCATTTTAACGTGCTTAGGAATGTCTAATTAGTTTTACATAACAATAATCTGCCTGAAAACCATACACTGAATGCCTGCACAGTATGGCGTGAATTTGGAAACTGCTTAATATATGCTGCAAAGGATGACATGTCGGTTGTGATGACATACGACAACGGAGCTGGTGCAGGACGCATCGACAGGATGTAACAAGGATAACCTGGCAAGGATGCTAACTAAGGAGAAGCTTATGTGGTTTGAACAATTAACCGGTTTTACTGAGCAAGGCGCCGCGCACGTCAGGCAAATGATGTCGCTGGAAAACGGTGTGCTTACCAGCCGTGCCAATGGCGCCAGCTTTAAGGTAGGACATCTCGTTACACCAAGCCTGCGTGCATTAATGACTGATGCAAAAGCAGTACTGCAAAGCTCAGCCTCAGAGGCGAAATCAATCAAGGTGCAGGAAGTAATTGCTGATGTGCAAAGTTTGCATACAGATCCTCAAAGCGCGGGGGCATTATTTCAGGTAGCATCCCAGTTTAATTTACTGGAGATGGTAGGCCCAACTGTCACCCCAGACTCAGGTATTACCGGCTATCAATTCGACCACACTCAAGGTCCTGCCTGTGCTATGGCTTGTGGCGCCGGGCTTATATACCGCAACTACTTTGTGCCGGTAAAGGGTCAGGTTGGCCAAACGGCAGAGCGGCAACTCAATATGCTCGATGAGTTTGAACAGCAGCTTTTAGTACAGGTAAATAAACATAACGAGCAGCAATTTGACTCACTCTGGCAAATGAAAAATGGTTATGCTTTGCCAAATACTCAGCAGCTTACAGCAATAAACCATGCACTTGAGCAGTTAAACCAGTCTGATATTAATAAGCTTATCAACACGATTAAAATTGGCGTTCAATACGATACCCAGGTTACGTTGAAAAATACTGGCCAGCTGGTCACTCAGGCTTATTGCTCAGCTATGCCGGTGGCCTACAGCCAACACAGTAGCGGGCTATGGCAGCCATTGGCCAGTTTAATATTACAAGCGGCATATCAGGCCACCCTTGCTGCGGGCGTAATCAACACAGCCAAAACAGGTAATAATACGGTTTATCTGACGCTATTAGGTGGTGGTGCCTTTGGTAATGCCGTTGAATGGATCACCAGCGCGATGCAGTCGGCAATTACGCTTTTCGAGCAAAGTGGTCTGGACATTAGAGTTGTCAGTTACGGCCGGAGTAAGCCTGAAGTTAATGCTTTGGTCTCGCACTTTGCTGCTGATGTTCGTTAGTAAAAGAGTTTATTGATTGATCTTTTCTGGATACGTGCGATTGGGAGATGGTTATGGAAAAACGAAGGCTGGATACAGTATTAACTTACGCACATGCTTATCATTGGCTGCCTGATGCGCATACTTTGGTGCCGGAAGATGAATTATACGTAAAAAACCTAATTTGCCTGGAGCATGCGGAGCAGGTTTACGCAGAAACGCAGTCAAAAGGTTGGGCAATGTCAATCAAGCAATTACAAAAGCAAATTGACCGGCGGAATAAGCAGATCATTAAGCTATATAAAAAGTAGAATCGGTAATGGCTAAACAATTAGAGGTACTCCTTTGAACTACGCCCAACATGAACTGTTTTTAATCAATCTGCGCCAGCAGTTTTCTGACATTTTTATGGCCAGCAAAGCCGGTAAAGATAATTCCGAACATCGCCTGCGCGCTCAGGGTTTTATTCATGCTGGTGAGCTACTTGAAATATGCGGTCGGCAAGAAGTGCAGCAGTTGATGGAGCAGGTACACCTGGAAGTATTTGGCGTAACTATCGCTGAGCGTAAGCCTAATGAGCAAGCACGCCGGCAGCAGGCATTGAAGCTTGGTGATTACGATTACTTTGACGAGCCAGCCTTTACAAGGCAGCAACGCGACATTGAGTAAAGCATTTAACTGAATTTTTGGAGGTTTATGTACGACATTATTGGTGATATTCACGGCCACGCAGATGAGCTTGAGTTGTTACTGGCAAAGTTAGACTACCAACGAATTGATGGTGTTTGGCAGCACGCTGAACGAACTCTTATCTCCGTTGGCGATTTAATCGATCGCGGACCACAGCAAAAACGAACAGTCGATATTTTAAAGTCGATGGCTGAACATGGTGCAGCCCATGTAATCCAGGGCAATCATGAGTTTAATGCTGTCGCTTTTGCAACTGTGGATGAACAAGGTGAGCCATTAAGACCGCACACCAAAAAAAATCAGGAGCAGCATCAAAAGTTTCTGTTAGTGGCCCAGAGTGATCCGGCCTGGTACCAGCAAACGATTGAGTGGTTTAAATCGCTGCCCATTTTACTGGAACTAGCTGATTTTCGGGTTGTTCATGCCTGCTGGCATCCAGAGTCCATTGCAGTGTTAAAACAATATGCGAACGACAATTTCGTGTTGCACGAAGATGCATGGATAGCGGCGAACCAGGATGGGCATCCGCTTTACACCGCGTTAGAAGTGTTGATGAAGGGCTGGGAAATTCAGCTGCCGGATGGATGCAGCTTTCTCGATTTTGCTAATCATCCACGTAACAAGATCAGAACCCGCTGGTGGCTGCAGCATGCAGCCGATTATCAGCAATTTGCGATTAGTGTACCTGACATTACTATGCTGCCTAAAAAGCAGGTAGATAATAAGTTAATGGTGGGCTACGACAATAATAAGCCGCTATTTATTGGCCATTATTGGCTCGAAGGTATCCCATGTTGTTTATCTGAACATATTGCCTGTCTTGACTGGTCAGTAACGGAGCGGGGGCTTTAGTTGCTTATCGGACTGACGACAATAAGCTGGACGACAAAAACTTTCATGCCGTGCCGGGGCGTAAATCAGTTCCTAATGATGTTGAGCGATTAAATAAAGCTTTTTATCTTAGTGATCCGATGAATACCTGTTGTGTTGAAAACCAATGTTATGACGAATATCAGCGCATAGCGAATTATACCAAAGCATTGTTGGATGATAATCTGGCATTGTTTGATGCCATTGAAAAGGCGCTGGTCTCATCGTTTGACGACCTGGTTAAAGAGCGGCATGTCTGCGCGGTGATGAAGTCGATAGCTAATTTACTTTAAGGCCATTTTTTCCGGCATAACCAAGACACAAACAGTCTTACCTCATGATTACAATAGCTTATCTGACGTTGTTTTAAGTATGAAGTGCCAATTTCTTCTTCTCGCCAGGTATCCGTTACATCATGGCTAAAGCTGGCATATACCCCAGGCTAAGCTGTGTTTTTACAAACATTGTCGCAATACCCTGCGACAACTTGTGCCGGTCAGGGCATTTTTAACGGCGTTAAAACGGTACGTCTCAATTCGTCGTGCAGGGTTGTCATAATGCTTCTGGTTAACAGAGGAGCGCAGTTATGGGTATGGCAAAACAACAGCTAAGCAAGGCGACAACTATAGAGTCACTGTTTGTCGATATCGATTCACCGGTTATTTGCCGGCTGTGGGCATATCGGTTGATCGTAAACCAGAAGCTGATAAAAAAACTGTACGACATAGACGAACTGGACACGCAGTTAGCTACTTTACTGGGGTTCAGCAGTCAGGCCGAGTTGTTAAGCCCGATGCAGTTGCAGCAAGCCTTGATTGAAAAGTTACATCAGCTGGAGTCGCATCCAGCAATCAGTTTGCCGCCTACGCTGGCTGACAATATCCGAGCTCTGGACGACATGCTTGGTCTGACGATGCTTGAGCAGCAACTGCTGGGTTTTATAGCCCTGGTCAAAGCAGATCAATTGTTAGCGGGTGTCTGTGCTTTATTGCGAAATGTGAAAAAAACACACTTACCAAAAATACTGGCGCAGACCCTTGATGCCCCTGAAGCGGCAGTTAAGAAAACGCTTAGCTTTGATAGCACCTTGATAAGTTCCGGATTGATAGCGGTGGAGTCGCAGCCGCTATTTTCACTGGACGATGTTTTTGAATTTATCTCGTTTAATTTTGGCTATAAGTTACTTGAAGAAAATACTGATACTCAGCGCTTACTTAAAGAGATTGTGCACAAAGCTACACCGGCAACGCTTAGCTTGGCACAATATCAACATCTAAATACCGATTTGCAAATACTGTTATCTTATTTAAAAAACGCTGCCAAACGGCAATTACATGGGGTCAATATATTGGTTTATGGCCCGCCTGGAACCGGCAAGAGTGAGCTGGCCCGGGTAGTGGCGCAAAAACTACAGTTACCCTTATTTGAAATCAGCAGTGAAGATGATGAGGGCGATGCTATTGCTGGACAAAACCGCTTAAGAGCATACCGGATGGCGCAAAGCTTTTTGGCAAACTCAGCAACATTGCTGCTATTTGATGAAGTTGAAGATGTGTTTGTCCAGAACCCTTTTGCCAAAAAAGCAGATGTGGGCAAAGGCTGGATGAACCGGATGCTTGAACAAAACGCGGTGCCATGTTTTTGGGTTACCAACGACCAGAGTGCTATTGATGATGCCTTTATTCGTCGCTTTGATCAGGTAATCAAACTGGATGTACCGCCTAAACCACAGCGAGCCGCGCTTTTACTCAGTGCTGCACCAGATCTGCTGACAGAGACTGAAGCAGAGCAGTTAGCCGAGCATCCTTGTTTAACACCTGCTGTTATTACCCGCGCCAGTAGGGTGGTGACTAGTTTAAACCCAAGGCTAAAGCGGACTGATAAAGTGGCGGCATTGCAGCATTTAATGCAGCAGACCCTGCGCGCTCAGGGGTTTAAAGTTGACGACGCGCTAAAGCGTGACGTGTTAGGCGGGGTTTATGATCCCAACCTGATTAATGCAGATATCAATTTAGCTGAATTAACGGCCGGGCTTATTCGGGCGGGAAGCGGACGTGTCTGTTTATACGGTGCGCCTGGCACGGGCAAAACAGCGTATTGTCACTATCTGGCAAAGCAGCTTAAAAAGCCCCTGCTGGTTAAAACGGCAGGCCAGTTGTTAAGCATGTATCTTGGCGAAACAGAAAAACAAATTGCCGCAGCCTTTGCTGAAGCGAAAGAAAACGACGCAGTTCTGTTACTGGATGAAGTCGACAGCTTTTTACAGGACAGACGTAAAGCTCAGCACAGTTGGGAAGTAACCTCAGTAAATGAGATGCTGGTGCAAATGGAGGCCTTCCAGGGCGTGTTCGTGGCCAGCACAAACTTATTGCATAACCTTGACCAGGCATCCCTACGCCGTTTTGATTTAAAAGCCTGCTTTGGCTACTTAAAACCCGAGCAAACCAGGCAGTTATTTCAGGCACATTGTAAGCAGTTAAAACTTGTACCCTGTGCCAGCAGCCTGGCGCAACTGGCTGCGACGCGGGAGCTAACACCAGGTGATTTTGCCGCAATAGCCCGGCAAAGCAAGTTCCGGCCTTTTAGCAAAGCCAGCGACTTTGCCGCTGCCTTATTAAATGAAGTGATGTTGAAAAATGACGCCGTACCAAACCCCATTGGCTTCTTACAGTAATTGCCAACTCAAGATAAGGCTATAAGGCTGCAAAGCTAAGGAGAAGTAGCCGGCTGGTACTGCGCCAATGCCTGCTGCAAACTTTCAACAACACTTTGGGTAAGGGCCGCGGGTGCCAGTACCTGGATGCTGTTGCCATGCGACAATATCCACCATTTTAACTGCCAGCCATCATGCACGGTAGCATTAACAGTATGCCAGCCATCGGTATCAGGGCTAAGTGTCATATCTTCCGAGAGAGGGGCTTCTTGCAGCAACTGGCTTAAATAGGGGCTCACTCTGGCTTGCAGGCAAATTTGTTCGCCGTTAGCAAATTGCATAGCGCCGCTATGCAGGTAATGTTGCAGGGTAAAGCCTGGAGGGCTTAGTAAGGGTTGTTCACTAAGGCTAAGTTCGGTAAACCGGTGCAGGGCAAATAAACGCACATCCTGGTAGCTGCCGACAGTCGCCACTAAATAAGTAATATGGCCGCGTTGCACTAAGCCCAGTGGGTTCAAAAAATACTGTTTTTGCTGCTGATCATACAAGGCGGTGTAAGTGGCACTAAGTTGTTTACTCTGGCTTAGGGCTTGTTGCACTGCTTCATAAAGCATTGGCGAAGTAGATGGCGGTATCATGGGTAGTGCCGGTGATACCACGGCAATTTTATCGGCTAACTTGCTATTGCTGTTACTATCTTCCAGCGCCTGCAGCTTACTTTTTGCCTGATTAAAGCGGGTGCTTAAACTTTGCAGCATCACCTGCGGCAAAATAGTTTTTAAGGTGCCCTCTACCAGCTGCAGTATCATGGCTTCAGCCACGCTAACGCCTGGCAGCTGAATATCTCTATTTTCCATCCAGCGCCATAAATTGGTGCCTTTACTCTCATCACAACGGATCGGAAATACACTTGATAAGTCATTTAAATCACGTTCAACGGTGCGTTTAGTTACCTTAAAGCCATTGCTTTCTAACAGGCTATGCAATTCAGACGCTGTTTTTCCCTCACCGCGATCAGGCAGTATTTTCAATAGCTCCCATTGCCGGCTTAACGTAACGTGTGACTTGGCAGAAGACATAACAATCCATCCCTGAATGTAATACTAAGACGTGTAAAAAGCTTGCCCTAATATGGGCGGCTATGGCAATAATAGAGACAAGCACAGCAAATAGGAAGCTGAAAAATCATGTTAGATAAGGACTTAAGTCACAGTGCTCTAAAAGCTTATCAGCGGCAGCATCGCGAGCATTTTCCCGAAAACCTGGCCTTGCGGGTTCACAGAGCCCTTAGCTGGTTAAATAAAGCGGAGCAGGCCAGGCTAACCAACGATACCGACACCGAATTTATTTACTACTGGATAAGCTTTAACGCGGCCTATGCTAATGAGTTTGGTGAAAGCGAACGTATGGCGGAGCAACAACATTTCCAGGCTTTTCTGGCCAAAATTGCCGATTTAGACCAGGAAAACTTACTGTTTAATCTGATTTGGCAACAATTTAGCAGCAGCATCCGGCTGCTCATGGATAATAAATACGTTTACCAACCCTTCTGGGATTTTCAGCGCGGCCGTCTCAACGAAGAAGACTGGCAAAAGCGTTTTGCAGCCTCTAAAACCACCCTAAATAAAGCGCTGGCTGACAAAGATGTGCCACTGGCCTTGTCCTGCATTTTTACCAGGCTATACACCTTGCGTAACCAGCTTATTCACGGCGGCGCCACCCACAACAGCAGCATCAACCGCGAACAACTAAAAGACGCCTGTAACCTTTTAAATAAGCTGATCCCGCTGGTTATTGCGCTGATGATGAGTGCGCCTGAGCAGTTGTGGGGTGAGGGGTGTTATCCGGTGGTTAAGTGATTGTCTTGTTCTAATTGATCTAACTCTAAAAGGCGAGCACAAATGAACTGAACGATTTGTTCTTCTTTCATTGCTGCTTCTTTGACACTATAAACACGAATTTTCTTTCCTCCTTCCAGCCAGCGTTCAGCCTTTTTATCGGTTAGTATGAGCGAATCAACTTTATGCTCATTTAGTCCGTTACGAAGGCTGGCGTATACATTAAAAGTCGTTTTATCAGCTTCGCCAGACAAGAACAGGACAACGTCCGAGTCAGTATCTTTCCAATTGGACAAAGCAAATCGTAAAGCGGGGTAACCATTCCAGTTATGCAACCGAATCACAACATCTTGCCCTAATTTGTTTTGTAACTCTGTCTGTAAATGCTGATGGTATTCGTTGATGGCTTGCAGCTTGGTTTGCTGCATCTCTTTAATTGATGCAAGATTTTTTAAAACAAAATCGCGTGTTTGCTGATTAACCGATGGTTGCGACATAAGACTCTCCAGATGCAAAATGAACTCGCGAAGTAGCAAGGACCATTTATTGATAGGTTGGGAAATAAACTGCTCTGCCAGCTGCACTTTTAACGCCGAAATTAGCGTTGGATAGCTAATGCCATGCCATCCGTTATGTGGTTTTTCACCTGCTGGCGAGAGAACTACAAAAAGCTTTGTTTTGCCGCTAAAGCGAGTTTCTTGTTCTTCCTGAATAAATTTCTCGTAGTCACTAAAAGGGTTATTTTGCTGGTGGTAAATCTTATTTTCTAGCAACATAACCCAATTGGTACCTTCCAAAAGCAAGTCAATTCGTTTACCCGTTTTGGTTGTTACTTCTCGCTCGGGTGGCCCTGCTAAGGCGTGATCCAGCTGATGATATTCTTCTTGCAGGCAATACAGCAGCGCCTTTAATACGATAGCCCCGAGCTTATGCTGGCCATTACTGTCACAGAAAAATGCCAATATGTCAGTAGTCGGATTTTCGTAGTAGCCTTTGCTGCCAATACTGAAAATGGAGGGCTCAGCGACATCTATCGGCGGGAGTTGACGAAATTCCTTTAGCAGCTGTTCAAGTTTTGATAGTTGGGTTTCCATACCTAGCCTTAATTAATTTTTAAGCGTCCAGTGCTTGGACAGTTTTAAGTCATTATGCGACGATAGCTGCTCAATTAGCCGCCGCGCATCAGTAACACTCAGCCAATAGGCCACCCTTCAGTTTCTCGCTGCACAGTTTTTTCCATCATTTCCATACGAATAATCCTTTAAACATGCATACAATGTGGACATGACAAGACAAGGCCAGATGATGCTGTTGCACAATAACTTACTAATCTTCCGACTACTCTACGTAATTATGTACCTTTAATCCATAATTTCGTGTTAGTAATTAGGCTTATTTTAGGATGTTGTTATTAACTAGCCGAACTTATTAAAATCTGCACAGGCTCCCTTAAACCACTTAACATGCTGCGCAATTTCATCGTCCGGTTCATTGTTGTAATCAATCAGGTACATTTCCTCGGCGTCGGTGGCTTTCCGGATAATGGCCACGACCTTGCCTTCGTGTATAACCTGGATAGATTTCGCTTTTTCGTCGATAACGATTTCGCCTTCAATAAAGTTAAGCGATCGCCCCGGCGTGTAATCGTCGCGGCCTCTGGTTATCAATAAGCCGTTTTTAACCTGCTGCGCTTGCATAAAATGAGTGCTTAACCCTATGCAGCCCCTAGGGCGGTATATATCGATCCCGGCAAGCCCATTAAAAAAATCACGGATCGCGGCGTTAACCGCGCAATTGATAGCGTATAACTTCATCAAGCTCTCTCCCGCTTACATCGCTTTAGCTACTTACTGATATCAAAACTTTAAGGTCATTAAGCCTGGCTGCCAACGCTTATTTGAAAGCGTAAAAAAGCTTATGTCTGAAAAATGTACACTGAGCATCTGCACAGTGCAGTGTGAATTTAGAAACTGTCGAAGATAGGCAATAACGGATGACATGTCGCGCACAGTGACACACGACAGCGGAAATGAGCAGTGCATGCATTAAACACCAACGACAACATTACCGATGTCAGGGGCTAATTAATCGAACAATGGTTCTGGCAGTACTCTGATTTCGCGGTGTGTAAGATGCTGTCACCATTAGCATCCAGAATTCAGACTTACAAAGAGCGGGCATGTAAAACAATTCCACAATAGCAAGGATATTTTGTAGTATAAAATTTCATTGGGTCTCCTCCTTGTTAGTTTGGTCGCCTTCCAGCTTAGCAAAGCTGACTGGACTGGCGAGAAGGCTCAATGAGTGCCAAGCAAAGTCAGCCAACGCGTATCGCGCAGCTGTTTTAAGAGTAAACTTATAAAACGAAGAGGTAGCCGGTTCGAATGACCATCGATAAGAGATTCGCGCTAATAGATAAGAATGGGATTAAACGTTATCCGTACAAAAAGGAACAGAAAAGTACGGGCCGATTTGGATACGCACTAACGGCGGAGGGAGAGCAAGATCGGAGAGGTGGGGGGACATACGTAGATGATATTGAATCCGTAATTACCAAAATGGTGCATGAGGGATGGAGCGTCAGAGCAAAACCAATCGGTGGTACAGGTAATACGGTTGGGATATTAAAGAAACCATTAGAGCTAATAGTCGGCTATGAAGTAGACGAAAGCCTAGTCCATTTAGTAGAAACGGCAAAGTTAGCTCCGGAGCGTGTCATTGGTAATGAAAATGGCAAAAAACAACAAGCATCAGTTGAGGCGAGCGTCGAATCCGGAGAAGTAGATTACCCGACAGACGAAAAAGTATATAGAGAAATCAAAACGAGAAGAGGTCAGGCTCAATTTCGAGAGGCGCTAATATTGGCTTACCAAGGCAAGTGCTTCGTCAGTGGCAGTGCCGTCAGGAACGTTCTCGAAGCCGCACATATTGTGCCGCATTCAAACGAAAGCAATTATTCTGTTAACAACGGGGTATTGCTGCGAGCTGATATTCATACTTTGTATGACCTTAACTTGCTCGGAATAGACGGAAACGGAACTGTTCACATTCATCCCGAGATTGCAGGCAGTGAGTATAAAAAATATGACAAAAAGCAAGCGAACTTCGAGGTTTCTGGCGAGTTATCAAATAATTTGAAATCCCGGTATGAAGCGCACTTTTGGGAAGAAAGTTAACAGTACCTGCTACGGACAAACGCTTTATGTTTTTGACCACATATTCGCCTCCAGCATCAGAACGAGTATCTTTAGTACTCACACATAGTTTTGTAAGGGCAAGTTGAGGCTATACAACCAATATAGTTGTTTGAAGCGGATAGTTGCTCCAGGATAAAAACTGAAAAGCAACTATCTACATACTTGTACTAGCTCAGACTTGATCTGACAGTTACCGGTTTGCGTGGTGGCTGTCAGATTATATTTGAGTCAGATTTTTTTCACCCAATTCTGTTTTCCATTCGGGAAAGTATTCATTGGCGGTCTGCCATCACATATCTTGTACAGAGAAGTCAGGTCATTGATTAAATATACCAGTCAGTGATTTCTGAATATGCCTGAAAAACATACACTGGTTAAGTAAACAGTATGGCGTGATTTTAGAAACTGCTTAGTATGTGATTTATGAATGGTGTCGCATGGTATAGCCAATTCAGCGAAATGGCAGTAAATTTTCCGTGCTGGCGCTCTAGTTTGATGATTATGGTTAGTTTCTCAAGCCACCCTGATGGTGCAGCAAATTTTGAAAGCATATACAGAATGGTTATTTTCAGCAGTGCAAACAGTAAATGGTTGTGTTAATAATAGAAACGTAACAAGGCAGTTTATATAAAACATTAATAATTGAAGCTAGGTATATGGATATGGCAAAGCTTACATTAAGAAGGAAAAGTGACAGCGCTGAAGCTTTGTCAGCAGCTCAGTCTGCGATGGGGCTTATGTCATCCCAGCAAGTTCACGTCTGCGATAGGCACTTTAAAAGCATCGATGAGCGTTTTATCACTCACTATCATCATGTTATTCCTTTTAAAGCAGCACGTTATTCACCGCTACCTAGTGGTTTAGATGCGCGTTTAACAGAATATTTGCGAACCTACACTTCGCAACTATATGACCATCAGGCTGCGGCACTGTATCAGCTTCTCAAACGTAAAAATGTGTTGTTATCAACTAAAACTGCCAGTGGCAAGTCGCTGGTGTTTATGACATATGCCATAGATAAATTATTAAAAGTACCAGAGAGTCGGGTATTGGTATTTTACCCAACAAGGGCACTGATAGAAGACCAATTGTTACGATGGCAAGAAATCAGCAGTAACTTTGGCTTTAAAGCTGGCTTTTTACATGGGCAAGTTGAACGGGAAGATAAAATCAAGGTTCTTGAAACTTGCCAGATTGTGTTGTGTACACCAGATATCATCCACTATTGGTTTATGCCTAGCTTGCATATACCCGCAGTTGCAAAATGGCTAACAGCTCTTCGTTTTGTCATTATTGACGAAGCTCATGCTTTTTCCGGCGTGTTTGGCACCAACGTTAGTTATTTATTAAATCGAGTTGAGCAATTCGCCAAAAGCATTCAATACTTCGCATCGACAGCAACAATTTCTGGTGCTAATCAATTTATGATGGAACTGACTGGCAAGGAGTTCGTAGAGGTTGGGCTACCTGAGGATGGCTCCCCAACTTATCGCAAAGATATATTATTTGTTGAGCCCGCTGATGACGAAGCTATTAATGCATTACTGGCTGAGGTCATTAACAGCAATACTAAGTTTATGTACTTTAAAAACTCCAGGCAGGGTATTGAGTTCCATTTAGCCCAATTGCTTGAAGGGGATTACGGTTCGGCGATATTGCCGCAAATTAAAGATGGTTTTGTGTGTACCTATCGTGGTGGATACGAGTCCAAGGATCGTAAAGTCATCATGAAATCGCTGAGGTTAGGCCATTTAAAAGGGGTGCTCTGTACTAGCGCGCTGGAAGTAGGGCTTGATATTGGTGATGTCGACTTAGTAATCATCGACGATATATCGCCCAGTATAAATGCATTTTGGCAACGATTGGGCCGTGCAGGACGACAAGGCCCATCATTAGTCATACAAATATTATCTGGTAATTCACTGCTTGCGCCAGCAGACTATCTGAAAAGTCCGCTACTTAAACCTAACCTGTATCAACAGCTACCTTTCTTTAAGAAGTGGCACAGCGACTGTGCTTTGCAAGAACAAGTCATGTTCAAAAAACGGGCTGCTATGGTTCATAAGCTACAGTTTCGGCATAGTTTTCGTAATATGGGCGCCACTTTTAAACTGGGTTTAGAAATCAATCAAGATTTAGATTTAGGCGATGTAGACTACGAGCAATATTTAAATGAAGCATTTCCGGGCGCAATTTACCGCTATTTCGGCCGTCCACATCGCGTCGGATGGCGCAACAAAAACTTTATTAAGTGCTATGTAACAAAAGATATCAGCGTTTTCCGAGAAGAAATTATGTTCTCATTGCTTTCACCTTCTCACCTGGCTGAGGGATTTAGCAGTTATCTAACAGCGGCGCAAACTGTACGTGCAATAATTGGCTTTTCACAGTTCAATCATAGTTTCTATTACAGTGCCAGCTCGAGTTGGTGTAAAAAGCCTATATTTAAACTATATGATTCAACTGCATTAGTAGTTGATGTTGCAGCAGACCGTCAACCAAATTCCGCTCAAATAGCAGAACTCATTAAGGTTTTTGCCATTCAAGCTGCTTTTGATAAAAATGACGTAATTTATCATTTTGACGATGTCAGATCGTGCTTGATAATTCAGGCAATAGTCCCTGATACGGGTTTAATAGAAGAAGTTTTGTGGACACAAAAAGATATGCTGCTTGGGCTTCTTGCTAAGCAACTTGCCGACGAAGAGCCGGAACTTGTTAAGGATACCCGCTACTATTTAGAGTCTCACCAGTTAGACCCGCTAAAAACGTTGCTTGTTAAAGGTGCTAAGTATGGCTTTTATGTCGATGAAAAAGCCGGTAAATATGTGTTTTTACCTTACCGTTGCGTCAATGAGCAAGGTTACTATGAAATCATGACTGGCACAGTTGCTAGCAGATTAATCAGCCCTAAATACTTTAATCAGGTTTACGAGCAGCCATCTCAAGTCATAGCTGATTTAATGTTGAATGGTTACGCCAACGTAATTGAACCTGAAAACCTATTAACTGATATTACAGAGCTACCTGATGCAGAAGTATTAGGTCAACATAATGGAACTGAGCATTGTCTAGCTGATTTAAATTTGTAGAGAAAAACTCATATTTTATATTTTTAAATAGATTTTTTTCTAAAATTTACTTGGCTGGGGCGTGAAACTGACGAGAGGGACGCTCTGAAGTATAATTTCTACTATCAAGTTCTTCATGTAGAAGACGGTAAAGTATTGATGCCCCTCTGGCACCATTAATAGTTTGAGGTTGTGTGGTATTTAACAAGTGCATTTTATTTAATATCTCGTCTGTACTCATATTTTTAAACTCAGACATTTCGGTTACCCTGGTTAGTATTTTAGTTCAGATATGTTAGTTCATCTCAGATTGGTCTTTTTAGAACAGCCATTTAAACAAAAAATAAAGTTATAGCATTTTTTGTTCAATCAGAATTAAAGCTTAATTTTTTAACTTTATCACTGTAGTGTTACCTCTTGATTTTGCTGGATATAAATAAAAGAGGCAGTAGCTGATGCTTCATTTAGAGTCTGTTTTTTAAAATCCAACTCTCCGCCAGTTCCGGCACCAGACTAACTGCATCCCCAGGCCAAACTGTAAAACCAATAGGCGCTTGGTGAACGGTTTTATCAATCAGGTACTTCTCTGCTGCTACATCGCAGCTGTATAGCAAGCTGGCTGCTGGTTCTACCTGAAGTGAACTGCCGACAACTAGTACTTTGCCTGCGGTGCTTAATAGTTCACTGGCAGGCATAAGGTTGGCAACAGCTTCACCAAACCAGACAATATTAGGCCGCCACAACTCTGCTTGCCAGATTGAACCATCTGGTGCTGTGTTGCCCGTTGTAAACATGCTATTGCCTACGTCATATATTTGCCCTGGATTTTCCATTGAACGTAGCTCATTTAGTTTGCCATGCAAGTGAATAACCAGGCTGGAACCAGCGCGTTCGTGTAGATCGTCAACGTTTTGCGTTATTACTACCACCTTATAGTGCTGCTCCAGCTTGGCAATCGCCAGATGGGCAGCATTGGGTTGTGCTTTTGCTGCGGCCAGGCGCCGGCTTTGGTAAAAATCATTGACCAATTGTGGGTTAGCGGCAAACCCGTCAGGCGTAGCCAGCTGATAAACATCATACTCTTGCCAAAGCCCGGCACTGTCTCTAAAAGTTGGTAAGCCGCTGCCTGCACTCAAGCCTGCGCCGCTAAACACGGCAATAAAGTTCGGATCAGGTATATCTACATAGTTATTGGTCAATGTAAATCCCTTCTAATATTTATCCAAATAATGGTTTTAAGTTGGCTGGGTTCAATCAGCTTCAGGTTCCTGCTCTAACTTTAAAACATAGCGGCTTGATGAATAGTTTATAGCTAAAAGCTGTTTAGGTAGTAGCAGCAGATTTCCTTCCCGTGCCAAGGGCATGTATGTGCCCTGCAGCATAATGGTTAACCTGTCTTGTTCTGCAGTATTGTTTGTGTTTGATAAAATTTGCACCAATTTAGTTTGCAATTCTGCAGGCAAAATATGCCAACACGTTGAGTTCTTAGTCGGTGTAATAACATAATCCTGCTCAGACAACGCTTCAGGCAGGATCAAGAAATTGTCGCAACGCTCCAGAGGTATAGTGATCACGGTAATCTCGCAGTCATCTTTGTAATATTGGCTATTTTAAAGCGATGTAGCGACAACTTAAGCCGCACTGACATAATGCTGACAGACATTATTCAACATGCGTGAAAAGCGTACACTGAGTAATTAAACAGTATGGTCAGATTTTAGAAACTACTTAACAATAGCAGTCGTTACTCTGTAAATATGGAACGCAGTGGGTTATGACAGCAGCAAGATACCTTACCAAATCTCGTTTTAAGCTGGTGCTGGTTAAGAATTATTTTCCACAAATTACTGATGTTCATAGTTAATAGCTTTTCTATCTAATTCAGTCTGTTAGTATTCATGCGCATGTTGTTTGATATCGAATAGTACTACACGAAGCATCGTGTTATTTGTGAGGTAGAATTGAGTTTGATTGGTTGGGTCGATTTTTCATCCTTAGAGCGTGAGCGCGTTGCACAAATTATGTCTATGCTGCAAGAAAAAGGCACACTTGATGAGCTAGGCATTGGACAACTACGTGATGCGTTTGCTGACAAACTTTTTCCAGGTTTTTCTACGATACAAACACGTGCCAAGTACTTTGTGACCCTACCTTTTTTGTTTCATGATTATCGACAACTTAAAACTCATGAGCGTCTCAAAACGCCGTTAACTGAGTTTCTTAGCGAGCGTGAAGATAAACTGGCTAGGATGCTTGTTAAGAATCACATTGATGACATGCCTTATGGAATTATTGGCAAAGACAGTTTAGACAAAGGCGTCGCAAGAAAGCCATCATCGGTTTATTGGAATGGTATTCGCAAGCTTTCTATCGCCAATACCGACCTGTCATTAAAAGAATTTATTCGTCAATTTGAAGATCACTATTGTTCAGTGAGGGATGCTCACGCAGATGACGATCATCAAAGCTCAAATCTTGCTGATTGGATGACAAAGCCTGATGGTTACTCTCCTGACTGGTTGACCAAAGCAAAGATCGAGTTAACTCTGAGGGAGGCCGAATTTCTCAAAGATAAGCTGTTAAACACAAAACGTATCGAGCATAGCATTCCAGCACAATTAATTAAGCATAACCTAGTCAATGAGGTGCTAGAGCTCAATGAACATTTACCCTCAGGCAGTTGGCAGGCATTCTCATTACATGAGCAACTCAAGAACTCAGCTGTCTCGTCCCAGACTAAGAGCACACTCGCCAAAGCTCTCGAGTTTAGTTTTGTGTTAGAAGGTGCCCACATTCGATATAACTTACTCATCGCACAACGAGCTGAAAACTCAGCTTTCATCGATAGGCTGAAAGAAGATTTTAGCGAGTGGCAGGCGAAAGCACTAAGCCAGCGAGATAGTTTCACTGAAAATGCGATTAACAATTGGTATTTATCCGCTTTTGACGCACAGAAAGCAGCCAGCAGCCGAACCCGTCAATTCATTGAAAATTGGTGTCAATTGGTAAGGGATGAATCGAGTGAAGATGACTTGGATCAATGTGTAAAACGTCAAGCTATCGCTAACAAAGGTGCGCGATGCTTACTGAAAAAGGCCTTGAATTCAGACCAGGGCTGGGTTGGGATGCGCCTATTAGAGTTTAGGTGGCCGACAGCAAAGATTATTCTTCGCGATATTCAGGAGGGGTTGAGTGTTATTACCTGATAAGAATCGCTTGGATTATGGAGAGCAATTGATTGCTCCAGAAGGCTATGAAATTACTCATGCTATCGCGACAACCTTTAGTCTTGATCTTAACACCTTACTTACGGTGCCCATTGCCATGTGCTTTGGCCACACGCTCGAAGGCTCTGTCGAGCACATGCGAATAGCACTGCTGGATGCACTGGGCACACTTGGTGACAAACTGACCGTGTTTTATCAGCAAGGTAATATTAAAGTTCCTGACAAATACAATAGCCTCTTCGGATTGTTAGAAAAAAGCTTAGTGCCCGTTGTACCAAATTCAGGGCTTGAAAACTCCGCTTTTTCATCATTCCACCCGAAAGTGTGGTTGTTGCGTTTCGCCAGTAACGATCCGGAAGCAAATATTAAATACCGTTTGATGGTTCTGTCTCGTAACCTGACATTTGATCGAAGCTGGGATCTCTGTGCAGTTGTAAATGGCGAATCTAGAGGAAAGCGAAAGCCGGGGAATAGAGCGCTAGTCCGTTTCTTTGATGAGGTGTATAGATCCTCGCATAAGCAAGGTTTCAGTGATGTTATTGACCCGGAAGAACTGATGCGGGTGCTTTGGAAAAAGCCAGACAACGTTTCGAATCTGGATTTTCTCTCTAGCATTTTTGAGGAGGGGAAACGTCAAAGGCCTATTGATATCCCACGTAGCAGCCGAGCGATGCTTGCAGTTTCTCCATTTATCAGGGGAGGAAGTAGAGTGGATGCATTGGATTGGCTGCAAAGTTTTGCGCCAGATGGTAAACGATACCTCTTTAGCCGAAAAGAAGAGTTAGATCTTGCTGGAGAGAAAGCCTTAGCGGGTTGGAACTGTTACTCATTTAATGAGCATTTAGTAAACGCTGAAGAACTAGAAGAGATGGAGCAGTCTCAATTCGTTGAAAATGACCTCAATTTACACGCGAAACTACTGGTAACTGATGAAAACGCAGCTGAATCAAGCTGGCATTTAGGCTCGGGGAATATTACTCAAGCTGCGCTAGGGGATTCGACTCATGCGCCAAGAAACACTGAATTCATGCTGCGCCTAACTGGCGATCCAAAATATATGGGGGTTCAGGCGTTAATCACGCAATGGGTGAATGCAGAAAATACCGGGTTGTTCGTAAAGCACGAGTTTTCAGTTTTGCAAGATAACCAAGATGACGCATCAGAACGAGAGTTACGTCAACTTACGTTCGAATTAATAAAGACAAAATGGTACCTGAAAGTTGAGCCGAGTGAAGATAACTACAAATTAATATTGGATGCAGAACCGATTGATTTACCAGACCATTTTAACGTCAAAGTATCGACACTAAGCATTTCACAGCCCCGAGACCTTGCTGAACGGGTTGAATGGGATAAGTTAAAACTTTCTCAAATAAGCGCATTACTTCGGTTTGATATTGTGCAAGATGGCATTGTGGTACAGCACTTAGTGACACAAGCCAATTTGAACTTTCCCAATAATTTGGATAGAGATAGTGCCATAACCAAAGAGCTTTTGGCGAACACCTCGCAGTTCATGGACTATATCTCGATGTTGCTACAGATAAACCCTAGTAAGCAAGATTTGTTCGATAGCGAAACTCACCAGAACGGTAATGGTGTTGGTGCTGAGTTTTTCAATTCCGATAGCGTTATTTTTGAAAAGCTAATGCGTGCAGCGGCAGTGACCCCAGAATTATTTGAACGGATCGACAAGCTTCAATCGCAAGTGGATGAGTCGATAATCCCACAACAATTTAAAAAGTTATGGTTCGTCTTTGCTCAACTCATAGCAAAGAAAATGTCAAAGCAGAACAAGAATAATAAATGATAAACATAGAGATAGATCAACAATTAGAGCGAGTGTTAGCCAGCTTAAAAGACTTTCAATTCGCGACAGTAAACAACACCTTGGTTAAATTTCAAGATCTTAAGCACAGTCATCGAGTATTGGTTGCAGACGAAGTGGGCTTGGGCAAGACGATAGTAGCAAAAGGGGTGATCGCCCGCCTGTTACGTTTGCATCTAGAGCGCGAGACAGGCGTTCCGTTACGTGTCATTTATATCTGTTCGAATTTAGCCTTAGCAGATGAAAATAAGCAGAAACTGGCCATATTTAAAGGAGAGCAGGCTGCCCGATGGGTGAAACCATCAACTTTTGGCCGCTTGGTTGAGCTGGCTATAGAATTGAAAGAGGTCAGTCAAACGAGCAGTCACATTATTGAGGTTTGCACACTAACACCAGCGACGTCTTTTACTCTTACAGCAGGGGCTGGCAATCGCAGAGAGAGAGCTATATTAGCTGTGCTTCTGTCCCAAACTTCCATATTTAAAGACAAAGCACCTTCGATTTATCAGCTGTTCAAAACCAGCTACATTAGCCGAGATGATCGCTGGAAAGATGAGATTTGCTATATCAAGAACTCGTTCAATATCGACCCAAGGGTAATAGTTGACTTAGAGGAGCGTTTAGCCAGGCAGTGTTTATTGCCGGGACTTTCTTGCAGGTTCAAAACGCTAAAAGAAGCAGCTTTATATATAATCACCGACTGGGATAAACACGGCGGTGAAACTGAAGTCAATAAGCAGCTTTTGAACCTGTTCAGAGCTGAAATTCGCAGGCAAGTCGCTCAGTGCTGTGCATCTCATTTGCAGGCGGATTTATTCATTTTGGATGAGTTTCAACGTTTTCAATCATTAACTGATCAAAGCTCTGAGTCAGAAGAATCACTCATTGCTCAACAAGTTTTTAATAGTAATGTCAAAAAAACAACAGCAAAGCCTAAAGTGCTTTTGTTGTCAGCGACGCCATTTAAGGCAATGACTACCTTGCATGACGAAGATGATGAGACCAGCCACCATGAACAATTGCACAAGTTGCTGGATTTTTTGTCCAGCAATGATGTCGATTTTGTTACTCAGTATGAGATAAACCGCGACTTGCTTCATCGCGATATGCTGGTGCTCTCCTCTGGCAGCTCTGACTTCGAGAACATTAGAGATATTAATGCTCGCGCAGTTGAAAAGCTTCTTCAAACTTATATTTGTAGAACTGAACGAGGTCAAATCAGTAAAGGATTTGAGCAGCTGATTGAGTCAAGTGAGCTATGTTGTGGCGAAGACTTTGACATAACAGAGGTACTGGGGTACCGAGCACTAGAAGCGTTGAGTTCTTTGCTGCCTAAAGGCCGCGGCGGCGTTTCATTGATTGAATTTGCTAAAGCAACACCTTGGGCGTTGTCTTTTCTCCATGGCTACGCGTTTAAGGATCTTTATCATCGCAATATCCAGAAACCTGAAGTTAAAGCACTGCTCAGACATTCAAAGCACAGTGAACAGCATCTAGCATGGTTGTCCCGTAGTGCTATTCAACGCTATCAGTTGAATGTCGGGCAAAGTGCACCAAGCGCAAAGATTAAAGCGCTTAGCAAAGTTATTTTTGAACAACAACCAGAAAACTTACTCTGGGTGCCTCCGTGCAAGCCTTACTACGAATTTGATGGTGTTTTTAAAAGCAATGATAACTTTACCAAAACACTATTGTTTTCCTCTTGGGCGCTCGTTCCCAAAGCACTAAGTTGCCTTTGGTCTTATGAAGCTGAGCGCAGGGTATTGAAGGGGAAAAGCAGAGTAGTTGAATATTACAGTGATAAAAATGCCTCTCCGTTACTCAGATTTGAAGGTAAGTCAACGCTTAATGTTTGGCACTTGCTTTATCCCTGCAAGTCGATTTCTGAGATAAGTTTCTCAGGGCAAAATCTTTATGAGCTGCTGCAGCAACAGACAGCGTTGATTAGAGAAAAACTTGACTGTTTAAAACGTTATGAGAGCGAAGAAAAGAGTAGTAGTAATTGGTATCTACTTGCACCTATGTTACTGGACAAGTTATCTGGTAAAGCTGAGCATGTGAAGTACTGGCTGCAAGTCACTGAATCTCATTTAAACAATCAAGGCCGCTTGAAGCACTTTTGCGAAATCAAAGACTTGTTTGAAAAAGATAAAGCCTTGTCGTTGGGCAAAATGCCTGATGATTTAGCACAAGTGTTGGCTTATTCGAGTATTGCGAATCCCGCAGTGTGCGCGATGAGGACAATTCAAAAGCTCTGGGCGAAAGATATACCTGCACAAGAGCTTATTGGCTGTTCGGTTAGGCTTGCCGAATTGACAGTGAGACTATTCAACCACGAGTATGCGATCCCTATCGTGAAGCGCAACATTAAAGGCACCCTTGAAGCTGGTCGAACTGCGTCGCCGAATTGGTACAAAGTGCTAGTGTATTGTGCTCATGGCAATTTCCAATCGATGCTTGATGAATACTGTCATTTACTCGCCTCATCAGGTTGTAGCTTAGAAGCTGCATTGCACAAGATTGAGCAATCAATGGCAATTAGAAGCTCTAACGAACAAGTGCATTTCTGGGAAGACAGAGCAAAAGCGAAAGATAAATGCTCTTCGTCAATGCGTTGTCACTTTGCTGTCCCGTTGGGAAATCAGAAACTAACGGATGATAGTGGTTTGCAGCGTGTTGTGAGTGTGCGAGATGCGTTTAACTCTCCATTTAGACCCTTTGTTTTAAGTTCTACTTCTATTGGTCAAGAAGGGCTAGATTTTCACTGGTATTGCCGTCGAGTTGTTCACTGGAATTTACCCAACAACCCGATCGATATTGAACAACGTGAGGGGCGAATAAATCGTTACAAGTCTTATGTGGTAAGAAAGCGTATTGCTGAAAGCGTTTCACCTAATCTTGATGGCCAAACAGATATCTGGGAGCAAATGTTTGAGTTGGCAAGAAAAGTGGGTGGTGAAAATGGCAATGATTTAGAGCCATATTGGTATATACAAAGTGGTACAGCGAAAATAGAAAGAATAGTACCCACTTACCCCATGAGTAGAGAAGTTGCCAAGTACAGAGATATTAAAAGAATATTGGTTCTGTATCGGTTAGCGTTTGGGCAACCAAGGCAGCAAGAGTTGCTTGAACGGTTTACCGGTTGCGATGTTAACAATGAAAAATTTCAAGAAATCAAAGACTCGTTGATTATTAACCTTGCGCCAATAAATGAAAAATAAAACTGTTAATGAGTTTTGAGGCGAAAATACGTAGTAATAAAGGTTTTGCACTGGTAATTTTCTTTTAACTTACTTCCAGCATATGGAGTAAATAGTAAATATATTTGCATTTACTGAAAATATATTACATATCTGCTGGTGAAAAAAGCCGCTTGCTGTTAGGCTGCATTAAAATGTTTCTGGTTTAGTGAATCTATGAAAATCCTTATCTCCTGGCTGGGTAAAACTGATATCGACAATATGCAGGCAAACGAGCTAGCCTCTATAGCAACTCTAGCAACTAAGCATGCCCAACCCTTTGATAAAGTATTGATCCTGGCTAATGCCTGGGAAGAGCACTGGCAAACCTATGAGAGCTGGTTAAATAAACGGCTTGCTGTGCTGCATCGCCCTGCAACCGCAGAAATTAAACATCAGTCGCTTAGCTCCCCAACAGATTATCAGGCCGTCGCGGCGATTATGCAGCGAAACCTGCAAGCGCTTTGTCGTGCTGACAATCAGATTTATATAAATCTTACCTCGGGCACGCCAGCGATGACGGCAGTATCGGTTTTACTGGGGAAAGGGATTTATCAGTGTAATTTTTTGCAGTCCGCTCGTGATAACACTATTGAAGATGTGCGCATACCGTTTGATTTTGACGCAACTTATGCCAAAGCTGCATTAAGCAGTATTTCGGCTAAAGTCGTCGCAGGTCCCAAGCTTTCAAGTGCATTTGATGACATGGTCTCTGAATCTGCGGCAATGCAGGCAGTAAAGCAAAAAGCACAAAAGCTGGCTATGACTGAGCTACCAGCCTTGCTGCTGGGCGAAACCGGCACCGGTAAAGAGGTATTAGCCACGGCTATTCATGCCGCGAGTAATCGCAGTGCTAAAGCGCTAAAAACCGTTAACTGTGGTGCTTTACCTGAAAACCTGGTCGACTCCATTTTATTTGGCCATGTTAAAGGCGCGTTTACTGGCGCAAATAACGACCATGCCGGCTTATTTGAGCAAGCTGATGGCGGCACTCTGTTTTTAGATGAAATTGGCGAGTTAACGCCCGCGGTACAGGTAAAACTGCTGCGGGCCTTACAGCAGGGCGAAATAACCCGGGTAGGCGATAGTAAAACCCGCCAGGTGGATGTGCGGGTTATAGCTGCTACCCATCGCCAGTTAACGGCTATGGTGGCTGAAGGCACCTTTCGGGAAGATTTGTTTTATCGCATAGCGGTGGGGGTGATTGAATTGCCGCCGTTGAGAAATCGTATCGCCGATATACCTGATTTTGTAAAAATATTTTTAGAAGATATTAATTCCGTCCATTCCAAGCAACCCGGTTATGAAAGTAAAATAATTAGCAACTCTGCAATTAAATTTATAGAAGAGCAGCTCTGGCCGGGTAATGTCAGGGCACTTTGGAACGCGTTAAACCGTGCCGTGCTATGGGCAGATAATGCTGAGTTAACGGTTAAAGACATCAAAGACGCGATAGTAGAAACTAGCCATTCAGCAGAAAAACCGACAGTTGTACCTGAATTAGTTGCCGGATTCGATATTCAGCAATATATTGATGGCATTAAAGAAAATCTCGTTAAAGCGGCGCTGGATAAAACCGCAGGAAATAAATCTAAGGCAGCAAAACTGCTGGGGCTGGCTAACCACCAAACGCTGGCCAATTGGATGAAGCAGCTGGGTATTGAAACTGAAAATTAAGTTGCGTTTCAGGTTTGGCGCTAAAGTTGCGACATGGATGATAAGGAGTACAGTGGAATGAAGCACGCACTGAGTTTTAAACATCTTGAAGCGCTACCGGAATTATATCAACTGGCTGCTTTTGCCCAGGGGTTATCTACGCCGGCGAGCGACTTGAAATATGCAGTCGGCAAGAGTTGCAGCAGTTGATGGAGCAGGTAAACCTTGAAGTGTTTAGATTCACCGTAGCCGAGCGGAAAGCCAGTGAACTGCTCCGCCGGCAGCAAGCATCAAAACTTGGTTAGTATGGCTATTTTGATGGCTAGCGTTTAGTCGATTGAGTAAAGGTCCTGCTAAGCAATAACTGTGTTCCTGTAAGGTAACAATTTCTGGTATGGTAACTAAAACATTTAATTAAAAGCGAATACATGAAGATAACGGAATATCACGCTAAATACTTCGCGCATGAGTTGTCCATTCTCCATGCAAACAACGGTGTTGACAGACTGTCTCAGTCATTATTTGACGCTAGTGTAGACTTAAACCCACATCAGATAGACGCAGCGCTGTTTGCCCTGGAGAACCCTTTAAATAAAGGGGTGGTATTAGCTGATGAGGTTGGCCTGGGTAAAACTATTGAAGCAGGCCTGGTGCTTTGTCAATATTGGGCAGAGCGCAAACGTAAGCTACTGATTATTTGCCCTGCATCATTAAGGCGGCAGTGGGCTCAAGAGCTACTTGATAAATTCAATCTTCCCTCTCAAATCCTGGATGCCAGAACTTTTAATCAACTGCAAAAAGAAGGAGTTTATAGCCCTTTAAATAACAAGCAAGTCGTGATCATGTCTTACCACTATGCGGCGAAACTCGAAGAGCAGTTAGTAGGCCACATGTGGGATCTGGTGGTTATAGACGAAGCCCATAAATTACGAAACGCACATCGTGAAAGTAACAAAATAGGTCAAGCGTTAAAACGTGCGCTATTTGGCAGGAAAAAATTGTTGCTTACTGCAACGCCATTGCAAAACTCGCTTATGGAACTTTATGGCATGTCGACGCTGATTGATGAGCATATCTTTGGCGACGATAAGGCATTTCGAAAGCAGTATATGCAATCAGACAGTGGCCAAGCTGAGCTCAAACAGCGTTTATCGCATTTCGTCAAACGCACTTTAAGAAAGAATGTGCTGGAATATGTCAAATATACGCAGCGTAAGGCTATAACAATACCATTTACGCCTTCAGACAAAGAGCTAGCGCTATATGACGCCGTATCGTCAATTTTAGATAAAGAGGATAGTTACGCGCTTCCCAGGCGGCAGCGGCATCTAACCGGTTTAATTTTACGCAAGCTTTTAGCATCAAGCTCTTTTGCGGTTTTAAACACACTTGAAGTAATGCAACGGCGTTTAATTGACCTAAAAAACAATAAAAAGAAGCTCAGTGACGACGTTTTACTTCAGATCATCGAGGATGACGATATCGAGACAGACTATCTCGATGAGGAAGATTTGCAGGCCATAGTTACTGAAGAGCACGTCGGCGAAGCAATTGATCATCAAAAGCTCACGTTAGAAATAAAGGAACTAGGTGCCTATATTCAGCAGGCGCAGGACATCAGAAATGACGAAAAAGCCAATGCCTTGCTAAAAGCATTGTCACTTGGTTTTGAACAAATGAACACCATGGGTGCAGCTCAAAAGGTGATCATTTTTACAGAATCTAAGCGAACACAAGCTTACCTGGCAGCATTTTTATCTGAACACGGTTTCAAGGACAAGTTAGTCACATTTAGTGGTTCAAATAACCATCCTGAAGCAACACGAATTTATCAGCAATGGCAACAAACTTATGCCGGTTCAGACAGAATAACGGGTTCCCCCCAGGTTGATAGACGTACGGCACTTATAGACTATTTCAGGGACAGTGCCGAAATTATGATTGCTACTGAGGCTGCGGCTGAAGGCGTTAATCTGCAATTCTGCTCACTATTAATAAACTATGATTTACCATGGAATCCACAAAGGGTTGAGCAACGGATCGGACGCTGCCATCGGTATGGTCAAAAATTTGATGTTGTCGTTATCAACTTTATTAATCAACGTAATTATGCCGATCAGCGTGTATTAGAGTTACTCAGTGAAAAATTTAATTTATTTGATGGTGTTTTTGGCGCGTCGGATACGGTGCTAGGCACATTGGAAAGCGGCGTTGATTTTGAAAAACGTATTCAACAAATTTATCAAGAATGCCGTTCCCCAGCTGAAATTGAGTCAGCCTTTGCTGCATTACAAAAAGAGCTGGAAGCCGATATCAATGAGAAAATGCAGCAAACCCAACAAGTTTTGCTAGAGCATTTCGATGAAGATATCCACGACCTATTAAAGATTAAGCTCGATCAGGCCAAAGATCGTCTAGACAAAGTGGGTCGGTGGTTTTGGTCGGTAACAACCCACCAATTACAACAAAAAGCGTTATTCAATGAATCGGATTATAGCTTTATGCTAACAAATTCAGTTGCGGAGCAACCGCCAGGTAAATATCAGTTTATCCGTAAAGGTGATGAGCAAGCACAAGTTGTTAATAAACACACCCGCGTTTATAGAATAAGCCATCCGCTTGGTGAATATGTAATCGACTCTGCCAAAGCCGCAGACACACCACTGAGTTTATTAAAGTTCAACTACCAAAGCCATGATGGTAAAGTGTCGGTCGCTGAGAAACTACAAGGGCAAGCAGGTTGGTTATCGTTGCATTTGCTGAGTATCGAAGCTTTTAATATTGAGCAGCACCTGGTATTCACAGGCGTTACCGATTCAGGTCAATTAATAGATACAGAGGCGTGTAAAAAACTGTTTAATATTGGTGCGGATGCAACTGAAGCCCCAGCATTATCTACTTCCCCTGAAAAGCTCCGTGAAGCACAGACACGCAATCTTGAAGCGCAATTAGCCATCGCGATGGATACCAACAATAAGTACTTCCAGGATGAGCGAGATAAGTTAGACAAATGGGCTGATGATAAAATGCTGGCGGCAGAGCAAGCGCTTACCGATACAAAAAATCAGATTAAGTCGTTAAAACGAGAAAGCAGACATGCTATTTCGGTTGATGAGCAGCAACAATTTCAACAACAACTTAAAGAGCTAGAGCTTAAGCAACGCCGCTTGCGGCAAAACATCTGGGATGTTGAAGACAGCATCGCTGAGAAACGTGATGAGCTAATCGCCGCCTTAGAAGCGAGAATGAAACAAAAAACCGATATAAAAGAATTATTTACGGTGCGTTGGAAAGTTATTTAAACCAATAGTAACCAACGTACTGTTTACCCGTATTAAAGGAACTGCATTACCATGAGTAAGTACAACGAGCTGGTAAAAAAGCTAAAAGAGATTTTTCAAATCGATAAGCCAGAGCTGGATTTTGGAATTTATCGAATCCTTAATATGCGCGCTAAAGAGATAAACGACTATCTTGATAATAAACTCAAAGCAAAAATTCAGGCAGCGCTTGCTGACGCGGGTAACGCTAATAAAACCAATATAGAGCAACAATTGCAAGCTGCGATAAAAGCAGCGACGGATGCCGGTTTTGAGCCTGAACAAAGCCCAAAAGTACAGGAGCTTAAAAAGCAATTAGCAGCAACAGCGTCGGGTGTTAGTGAACACGAAAATGCCGTGTACTCGCATTTGCTTACGTTCTTTTCCCGCTATTACGATAACGGCGATTTTATCAGCCAACGCCGTTACAAAGGGGACACTTACGCTATTCCTTATGCCGGTGAAGAAGTAATGCTGCACTGGGCTAACAAAGACCAGTACTACATTAAAAGTGGTGAAAATTTTGCCAACTACTCTTTCAAACTCACCGATGGCCGCAAGGTCAGTTTCAAACTGCTAACGGCTGATACAGCAAAAGACAACCGGAAAGACAATGAGGCTGACAGACGTTTTGTGCTTATTGAGCCCCATGTTAGAACAAAAATTGATGAAGATGGTGAAGAGTACGAGCAGCCCTATAACCCTGTTGAGGTTGTAAAAAACCGCATCATTCAAGATGGTCAGGAAATCGAGCGTGAAGAGCTTATCATTCATTTTGAATATAAAACTGTTAACAAAGGCACTAAACAGGATGGTTTGGTGCAGGACGCTATTTCTAAAATATTGGCTGCCCCACAGGTTCAACATCATTGGGCAGATTTAGCAAACCGAGCGCCAACAGAGACAAAGCCCAACAGAACAGAGCTTGAACGCCATCTTACTACCTACACACAACGTAATTCGGCAGATTATTTTATCCATAAAGATTTGGGTGGCTTTTTAACCAATGAGCTGGATTTTTACATCAAAAATGAAGTAATGAATCTCGATAATTTGCAAAATGCGCAGGTTTTCGCAAGTGTTGAGAAGCAGTTACGGATGATTCAATGTTTACGTAATGTTGCTCAAGAATTGGTGATCTTTCTTTCTCAACTTGAGAATGTACAGAAAAATATTTGGCTGAAGAGAAAATTTGTAGTTTCGTGCGATTACTGCGTAACACTTGATTTATTGCCTGAAGAGCTGTTTGATGAAATTTGTGCAAATAAAAAGCAGTGGGATCAATGGAGGTCTCAAAGAGTAGTAGAACAAACGCAATTGGCTAATATTGGTTTTCTAAAACAAAATCTTGCATTAATGATTGATACAACTCTTTACTCCAGAGAGTTTAAAGAAAAACTGCTTCGTAGTATTGACAATTTAGATGAGCTCATTAATGGAGTTTTGATTGGTTCTGAGAATTATCAGGCAGCCAAACTGATGACCGCAAAATATAAGGGGAAAGCTGACTTAGTGTACTTAGATCCCCCTTACAACACTGATGCAACCCCGATTCTTTACAAAAATGGTTATAAAGAGTCTTCATGGGCTAGCCTAATGGGAGACCGAATTTTAGCGTCTAAGTACTTACTTACAGATGACGGAGTAATTAGTTACGCAATTGATGATACAGAAGCATCGTTGTTAAAAGAGCTCGAAAAGCAAGTCAACCCGGAACGCGAAGTCTTTCAATGTATTGTAGAGCATTATCCTGGCTCAGGTACTGGCCGTTCAAATGTGTCTAGAACTCATGAGTACTGTATTTTTTCTGTACCTAATGGTGCTGACATTCTGAGAGGTGATGCGGTAGAAGATGGTATAAGAACAAGGGGCTTTAGAAGAGCAGGAACTGGTGATAACAACTTTAGAATTGGTAATCCTGGTCGACCTGAGAGCTTTTTTGCTGTATTGGTGAATAAAAATACTTTTAAAGTGGAAGGAGTCGAGCCTCCTCCGCCACCGATTGAAAAAGGTAATTACCCTCTCGAAGACACTGTCGAAGGATTCAAACGAGTATATCCACTTGGAAAAAATGGTGAGGAGAGAGTTTGGTCTTTATCTTATGAAGGCGCTAAACGAGCTGTTGTTGATGGACGACTGATATCTTCGAAGGACTTTGTTATTAATAGATTATATCACGATAAAGCTCGAAGATTGTTGTTGCCAAGCATTTGGCAAGGTACTCAATATAATGCCACAACAGGCGGTACAAATCTTTTAACAAATTTATTTGGTGATTCAGGTAGGTTTTCTTATCCAAAGTCACTTGGTACGATGAGCAGAGTTTTAGATTCAGTATTTCACAGTAAGGAAACTTCACTTACGTTTGATTTGTTTGGTGGCAGTGGAACCACAGCTCATGCTGTGATAAATCGGAATCGGGCTTTTGATGAGAATCATAAGTACGTATTAGTTGAAATGGGGCAGCATGCAGATTCGGTAATAAAAGAAAGGATATGCAAAGCAGCCTTTTCTGACCAGTGGGTCGATGGTAGGCCTATCAATAACTCTAACGGTATTTCTCATTGTCTAAAGGTTATAAAATTAGAAAGCTATGAAGATGCACTGAATAATATAAATGATAATCAAAATCACAAATTGGAAGATTTGTTTGGTAACAATGCGGTGGAGAATGAGTATTTTGTTAAATATTCATTCTCGGAACAAATTAATAAATCAAAAATAAATACAGAACACTTTAGTAAGCCTTTTGATTGTATGCTTGATATCGCTGTGGACTCTGCCGGGTCGCGAGAGCCTAAGTGCGTCGATTTGGTTGAAACGTTTAATTATTTGATTGGGCTTCATGTCAAATCAATAGAGTCAAACCTTGATCGAGGTTATGTACGTATTGAAGGTACATTACCAACTGGTGAACTCACCTTGGTCTTTTGGCGCGATTGCGACAAAATAGGTTATGAAGAGCTTGCAAAATACGCTAACCGTTTTGATTTGTATGCCAAAGAACAAACATTCGATGTCATTTACATTAACGGCGACCATAATTTGCCGACAGCTTTTACCTTGGATACCGAGCAGGGTGAAGTAACGCGCAGTTTAAAACTACGCCAGATTGAGCCAGAGTTTTTAAGCCTGATGTTCGCAGAGGAGGCTTAATAATGGCAAGGACTCAGACTGCCGGTAAAGCGGTTAAAAAGCAAAGCAATAGTAAGCTAAGCTTTCACAAACAACTGGTTTTAAATCGCTTTATGTTTCGATTTTTCAAAGACGGAACCTTGCATGGCCTGAAAATCCGCCTTGGTGAAGATCGGTTTGAAGGTATACATGAGGATGGGCAAAGCCTGTTTTTTCATGAGCTAAGCAACTATTTATTTGAAGTTGATCGCATCGATTTAGCTGATTTGCGCCGTTACGATTTAAACATTGTAAAACATTGGCAAACGATCACTGAGCATCGGAATAAAAAGGAAGATACTGTACTGAATATGAAATATTTTCAGTATCTATCTTTGCTTTTTACAGAGATTTACCTTGATTGGCATTTTAACCGCAAGCAAGAACTGTTGGATAACCTGAACAAAGAATTGGCGGCCTATAATGCAGAAAATAACCTGACGTCTAAAGATAGGGTGAATCAGTTTAGAAGCTATATTCTTGATGATCTCAACAAGTTGGCGTATTGGAATGCCACTGGGTCGGGCAAAACACTGCTATTGCATGTAAATATTTTGCAGTATCTGCATTATTTCCAAAACGGTAATCCGCACGCTTACCCTGACAAGATTATTTTATTAACGCCGGACGAGCGCTTGTCGCAACAGCATATGACAGAGTTGTATGATTCTGGCTTCTCGCAAATTCAGCTGTTCAACAAAAGCAAAACAACCCCGTTTAAAGGCACCATTGAAGTTATAGATATCAATAAACTTGCCGATGAGATGGGCGATAAAACGGTTGCCGTTGAAGCCTTTGAAGGTAAAAACTTGGTACTGATTGATGAAGGCCACAAAGGTACTGGCACAGCGGCGGGAGCCTGGATGCGCCGCCGCGATATTTTAACCCGTGATGGCTTTGCGTTTGAGTACTCAGCGACTTTTGGCCAGTCGGTTTCCGATGGCAAAACCGTTGAGGCTGTCGAAGATGACATAAAAAAGAAAAAAGCCAAAATGCTGTTTGAAACCACAGCGCTAGCTAGACTGACGCAGGATCAATTATCACAGCTCGCTTTAGATACCGGAGAGCAGCGTGAGGCTCGAATTCAAGCGACGCGTGAAGTTTACGGCAAATCAATTCTATTCGATTACTCCTATAAGTTTTTTTATGAGGATGGTTACGGCAAAGAGTCACTTATTCTTAACCTTAACCCAGAACAAGATAAACAGGAGGATCGTCGATACGAGTATTTCACCGCCTGTTTGCTGAGCTTTTATCAGCAACAGTACTTATTTAATAAGCATAAAGAGCAATTGAGTGAGTTTAACATTGAGAAACCACTCTGGGTTTTTGTGGGTAATACCGTAAACGGTGAGGACTCGGATATTCATGCAGTGTTGCGCTTTTTAGCATGGTTTTTGAACCATGAAGCGCAGGCAAAAGCATGGATTAAAGATTTGGTGGATAATAAAGTCAGGCTTCTCGATACCAAAGAGCGCAACATCTTTGATAAGCGTTTCACGGCTTTAATGAATGGCCCAGAGGATATCTATGCCGATATTTTGGCGAAGCTGTTTAATACATCGCATTCCGGCCAACGGCTTAGGGTGTTAAACCTGATTGGCAGTAAAGGCGAACTGGCGTTGCAAGTGGGTAGCTCTGAGCCCTTTGGCTTAGTGAATATCGGCGATTCTCCATCGCTGTATAAGCTGTGCGAAGAAGATCCGACTTTTGACTATCAACGGGATGACTTTGCGAAATCCCTGTTTCATACCATTAATGCTAGGGACTCTAAACTTCATATCTTGATCGGTTCGCGAAAGTTCACTGAAGGATGGAGCAGCTGGCGTGTCTCAACTATGGGCCTGTTAAATATGGGCCGTGGTGAGGGTTCTCAGATTATTCAACTGTTCGGCCGTGGTGTTCGTTTAAAGGGGCGGGATTATTCGTTAAAACGAAGTACTCCTGGTCAGAGACCAAAAGGAATTCACCTAGATAAACTTGAAACGTTAAATATTTTCGGTATTCGCGCAGATTACATGGCGACGTTTAAGCAATACCTGGAGGATGAGGGGATCACACCGAGTGATGAGATACTGGAACTGAATTTTGAAACGCGCCCGAATTTACCTGCAACAAAGCTTAAAACACTAAAGTTGAAGGATGGCTACAAAGACAATCAAAAGCATGGATTCAAGCGCATTCACTTCCCTGATTTATATCAGGTTCCTAGTGAGTTTCAGGGAAAGATAAAGCTGCCACATATCAAACTGGATCTTTATCCAAAGCTTGAAGCTATTGATACGACGCGAAAAGGCGATAACACGCCAGTTAATGTTCGTAATGAAGGAAAGCTGGATTATAAGGTTGTCGCTGCGTTTGACTTTGAGCGTTTATATCTCGCGGTACAGGATTTTAAATTACAGCGTGGTTGGTCTAACCTTCGTCTTGATAAACAGCGCTTGCAAAGCTTTTGCATGGGACAAACCTCAGCATCTAACAGTTGGTATACGCTGCTGATACCAAAATCGGAGCTGGATATTAAACGTTTTGCTGATGTTAAAAAGCAAGAAGATATCATGCTGCGCCTATTACTTGATTATACTGAGCGTTTTTATCACACGCTTAAGAACGCTTATGAAGGGCAGTTCTACCAGGTAACGCAAGTTCAGGAAGACGACCCTGGCATGATTAAGATGTATCACTTCGAAATAGAAGATACAGATGACGGTAATGCTTATGTTGAACGCTTAGAGCAGTTACAAGCCATAGTTGCCAAGGGGGATATTGGTAAAGCGAAAGACTGGGATGCGCCGGGGATGGTTGCTGTGACCTTCGATAGGCACTTGTATTATCCGTTGTTGTCTGTTGAGAAAAATGCAGATTTACCATTAAAGATGCGACCAACTGCATTTGATGCACCCAGCGAAATAACGTTTTTACAAGATCTTCAGATGTTTGTTGAATCACATCGTGGCCAGGAGATCATCGGTGACAAAAGCTTGTACCTGTTACGTAACGCTGACACTAAATCTAAAGGTTTAGGCTTTGCTACAGCGGGTAATTTCTATCCAGACTATTTACTGTGGCTTGTCGACGATGCTACTGGTAAACAATGGTTGAGCCTGATTGATCCAAAGGGAATACGTAACCTAAACCTGGATGATGCGAAGTTTGGTTTGTACAAGGAAATTAAATCGTTAGAGCCAAAACTTGCTGACAAGGACTTGAGTTTAAGCGCCTTTATCGTATCTGAAACTCATCATGCTGACTTACTGAATGTATCAGAGACTAAAGAAACGCTTGAGGAGCGAAATGTGCTTTTTATGGAAGATTCTGGCCCTATTTACTTGGAGAAGCTACTTACGAAAATGGTGGCCTGATTAATCAACCACATAAAGCATACCTAATGGTGTCATAAGCGCCAGTGAGCAGGGATCTTAATTTCAAAGCTTGATTCAACGTAGCGTAAGGTGCCAAGAATTTCTTGGTGCCGACGCTGGTTGTAATCTAGCCCAGCCTTGCGCGCTTCAACAATCTGCTTCAACTCCTCTAAGTTGAACATACCCAGCGCATAAAAATTGCTCCACGTTGGCTGACCAAATAGATTATAAATTACGACAGTGCTATCACGTTCACTGGCCAGACGTTTTTCGCCTGTTATTTTATTTACGGCAGCTTCCGCTTCTTCTCGGTCTTCGTAGGTGTTGAGTAGTTTCACTTATTGCTTCGCCTATTTTTAAATTTGAATAATGTTGCAGAGTTTAACTTACCAGGTAGCCAAGGCCGATATTTTTCTATATTTTTAACGTGTATTTTTAGTAATTGATTTTAATATGATTTTAAAAGACAAAACCCAAACCAGTTCTGCATCCATTAAACTCGATGCTGGTATCAAGCAGGAACATGATGTGGCGTTTTACCTGCGTCGCGCTTATAAGCATAGCGAAAAAGTTATGGTGCTTAATGACCTTCGCATTGAGCATGATGGCGAAAGCGCACAGATAGATCACCTTATTGCGTATAGCTACGGCTTTATTGTGGTGGAGTCGAAAAGCATTCGCGGTGAGGTGAAGGTTAACGAATACGCTGAATGGACGCGCAGCTATAAAGGGCAGTGGAGTGGTATGCCATCGCCGATTAAGCAGGCCGAGTTGCAGCTAAAACTGCTAAAACAGTATCTGTGTGCGAACACCGAAAAGGTAATAGGCAAGTTTTTGGGTATTCAGCAGGGGCTGGGCATGCGCTGCTATGATGTATTTTGCGCTATATCCAGCGATGCCATTATCGATAGGACCAAAGCACCTAAAGACATTGCCGATAAACTGGTGAAATCGGAATTTGTCACCGATGTGCTGGATAAGAAGATGAACTTTATTAAGTTCTATAACGTGGTAGGCAAGGTTTACGATACCCGCCCGACGTTTAACCAGGAAGAATTGCAGAATATTTGTCAGTTTTTACTTGGTAATACAATTCAGCATGAAAGCAATAGTATTAATGAAGCTCGCGCGGCCTGGCCGGCGCCAACAAATATCACAGCGACAACTTTTGCAAAGCCTTTCACAGCTTCAGAGTTAGCCGAAAAAACCGAAAAATTAACAGTTAATGAGGCAAAGCCTATTGTACTGGAGGCTATTACTGCACAGTGTAAACACTGTGGCGATTGCAGCGCACTCAGCCCGCAGTCTGGCCGCTATGGTTACTATGTGCAATGCGGCAAGTGTGGTGGCAATACGCCGCTAAAGCGGCCATGTCCGGCGTGTAATGGCCTGAATACTAAAGTCAGCAGAGCAAGATCAGCATATAGCCTTATCTGTGCAAACTGTTCGACGCCGACTAAATTCATACTGAAAAGCAACTAACCCAGCGCTAGCTCCTATGCAATATCAGCTCTGCGCCACCAATGACCTTACCAAATGGCTTAAAAGCATAATGATATGAATACTTCTTTACTGCTTCGCAACGGCCAGCCATAAGATTGCAGCAATGTAGCTGGTGTCGCACTCGCTACTGAGCAGCAGTAAAATTTAGTGTGCTACTACTGATTAGCTGGTAATCGTTGATGTTTCCAAAATGCCGTCGAATATCCGTTAACCTGCCTGAAAAGCATACACTGAATAAGTAAACAGTATGGCGTTATTTTAGAAACTACCTAAGATGAGTTCAAAGGATGGCATGTCATTGTCGCTGTGTAGTGGAAAAGGTGCAAGATGCAGTAACAAGATATAAGAGATGACAAGTTCGATTATTAGGTCGCGCATATGCTTATTATAATAAGTCATTATAGTTAAAGCAAAAATCAATTTTTCCAACAACGTCTGACAATGCTCACGATGGAACGTTAGGCAGATAAAATTTTGTAAAAAGGAAAGTGAAATGCGAATAGATGAGAGTAATAAAATCTATCTTTTTAAAGATAATGAAAAAATGGATTGTATTGAAAATATCATTGCATCAGCTTTTCTTGAAGACATAGATGATCTCTTATCGTGGTTTATTTCGTCCTCGGAAAAAATAAAAGAAAAGTATTTTATTCAATATTTATATGATGATGGCTCTATTATTAGAGCCCATTCCGGCAAAGATGGGTATGTTAAATATGTCAGGTTATGGAAGTTTGATAGTGTATATGAGCACAGTGGCGAAGTAATACTCAATTTTTCTTATAGTAATAAAAGCGGTTTAGGCAATAAATCAATTAAGCTAGCCGAATTTATCGGAATATTATTAGACAGTAATATTCAGAAGGGCAACTTCTTCCAGATTTTCAGACCTCATGGGAATAGCCAGCATCCCGACTATCCGAAAGAACCAAATGTAATAATTACCGGGCGCAAAGCGCTGAATGACGCCAAAAGAATAGAGCTTGTAAACAAAATACCGTGTTTTAGTCTTGAAAGCGCAAAGCTTGTTCCTCATAAGTTAACGATTGATACGGACAAGTCCAGCACATCTCACTTAATAACGAAAAAATTTGAATTGTTGGATTGGATGAAACTGTCTTTCAGTAAACTTTTTTCAATTGATAACTGTGATTGCCATTATTTATCTGTAGATTTCAAAACCGATGATAGTTCACTAAATAATAAAAGAATTTTGCTTTTACGTGGCATAACCTCCCACAACATTTCAAAATTAAAGATGGATTTAGATTTATATCTAGATGAATGTAGTGTGTCGGGCGTCAAAGAGATTTCTTCGTCAGAAGAATTAGTTGATTTTATCTTCAATATTACTTTACGTGATAAGGATTACTTGGTTTCTGAATTTAGGATAAAAGAAGTCACTGAAAAGGTGAAATTAGTGAAAAAATTAGAAACAAAGCCATCAATTCTCATGCGAGATAATCTGGCAGAACTGGACGAAATAAAATCCCATTTGAAGATGCCGCTCAATAGTGTAATTCGATTTGAGCTAGATAATTATTGGTTGGAGACTGCACCAATATCCACAGATACTTTGTGCTTTAACTTTTTTTATCCAGAAGCAGAAGAGCCTATAGCTTTTTTTGCAGATCATAAAATATTAATCCCAAGTGCATTTGAATTAAGTCATTGGGAAAGCAATACATTCTGTACTTTTGACTGCAGTTTTAATGACGATTTTGTCGATGAAGCTGCCGTATTTATAGATCAAATATTTACTCATCTTTTTGATAGAAAAGCAGTTAAGATGTTTGACGTGTCAATTGAAGTTATTGATGATGGGGTTGGTGTCACTGAATATGCCAGTGACATGATTGATATATACCATGATGCCGGAATAGGTGCGGATTTCAGCCATTTTTCTGGTTCTGAAGAATTTAAACAACTAGAGATAATTTCAGAGAGTCAGTTATTTAAGGATGTAGAGGGGCTTTATAAAAAACTGGAAAAAATCAACCAAGAAGGAAGTTTTAGTAGAATATCTCCAGAACATCTCAAGGAAAAGCTTAAGTTGTTGAAGGAGTATTTTTACAAGAATTGCCTGCTCTACTCTGACAATAAAATTCTATTACAAATTTATCAAGAAAATGACTGCGCCAGTGACAGTGATGGCACTTGTTTTAACGCTTGGTACTATGAACCAGTAAAAAAACATTTTGACGCTTGGGAAATCGATGAATATAAAAAAATGTCTGAACATGTTCGCCGAATCTTTAATAGACCAGATGCTTTTTTATACTTAGATAAACGTTTGGAAAATTTAAAAAAGGTAATTCAACAAGTTAAAAAAGAGCCTGGCATTGAAAGGAAGAGCTTATATGTAGCACTTGACTTGAATGCTCGTTCTTACAGTTCAATAATTACAACTGTATTAGTGGATAATGGCATTATCATGGAAGAACAGCAAAAAAGTAAAAGAAGGTTATATCCATTATGAATATTGCTGATTACTCGTATTTATCAGCTACTTTTAGGCATCAAATATCGTGAACAAATTTAGAAAATCAATTATCGGTATAACTCGTCAACTAACTAATAAAGTAGAAGTTAAATAGGGATAATATGAAGTTTATTCACACCTCGGATTGGCATATTGGCCGTCAATTCCATAATGTTTCGCTGCTCGAAGATCAGCAGCACGTACTTAAGCAGTTACTCGCTTATATCGAGCTGGAAGCGGTTGATGCACTGGTTATTGCCGGTGATATATATGATCGCTCTATACCGCCGGCCGCGGCCGTCGAGTTACTGGATACACTGCTGAATACAATCTGCCTGGAAATGAAGGTGCCGGTCATTCTTATTCCCGGTAATCATGATTGTGCTACTCGCTTGAGTTTTGGTGCCCAACAGCTAAGTAAATCCGGCTTGCACATACTAGGTGATCTCACAAAGGTTATTGAACCCGTCGTTATCTCTCATTCTGACGGTGAAGTGGCTTTTTATGGCGTGCCCTATAATGATCCGATGACCGTGCGTAATCTATTTGCTGAAGAGGTATCAACTTATGATGAGGCCCATACCTATCTGGTTGACTTGATCAGCGCTAACAAGTCCCCTGATATATCAAACGTACTGATCAGTCACTGTTTTATTGATGGTTCAGAAGAATCTGACTCGGAGAGACCTTTGTCTATCGGCGGCTCTGATCGGGTGAGTTACCAGCCTTGTCGAGAGTTTGATTATGTTGCGCTAGGTCATTTACACAGTCCTCAATACCGCGGAGAAGAGCATATTCGCTACTCTGGCTCCTTGATGAAATACAGTTTCTCCGAACAGCATCAAAAGAAAGGTGTGACCTTAGTTGAGATGGACTCGAAGGGTTTAAAGACCCATCGTCATTTACCCCTGTTGCCATTGCGGGATATGCGTATTGTTGAGGGCGAAATGGCTACCATTCTTGAGCAGGGAAAAGTCGACCCCAACAACAAAGACTATCTACTGGTTCGCTTAACGGATCGTCATGCGATTTTAGACCCTATGGCAAAGTTAAGAGAAGTCTATCCAAATGTGCTCCAGCTTGAAAAGCCCGGCATGCTGATCACAGGTGAGCAAAAAATGAGTCGTGAGAAACTTAAGCGTGGAGAGCTTGAAATGTTCCGTGATTTTTTTGTTCAGGTCTATGGTCAGGAACTAAGCGAGGATCAAGACGATGCAATTAGAGAGACTATAACAGCCCTTCACAAAGAGGAGGGCGTAGTATGAAACCCTTAAAATTAAGCATTCAGGCGTTTGGTCCTTTTGCAAGTAGCGAAGTGGTGGATTTTACCAAGCTGGGTGACAATCCTTTGTTTCTAATCAATGGTCCCACCGGTGCGGGCAAAACGTCTATCCTCGATGCACTCTGTTTTGCCTTATACGGGCAGACAACCGGCAATGAGCGTGACGGTACTCAGATGCGTTGCGATCATGCGGATGTTTCGGTTTTGACCGAGGTGAGCCTTGAATTTGCTTTGGCCAATAAACGATTTTTGATCCGCCGGGTTCCCATGCAAGACCGCGCAAAAAAACACGGGGATGGTACTACTACTCAGCCAGCAGAAGCCCAACTTCGTGAACTGGATGGCTCAGAAGATGGGCGTCTCATGGTGTCAAAAAGTGTTGGCGAGGCCAACGATGAAATTAAGCAACTAATAGGCTTGGGGGTAGAGCAATTTCGACAGGTAATGGTATTACCACAAGGAAAGTTTCGTGAATTGTTGCTTGCAGACTCAAAAGACCGGGAGGCTATATTTAGCAAATTATTTGCTACACACATTTATAAGAAAATTGAAAACAGCCTAAAGGACAAAGCCTCTAGTATCGAAAAAGCAGTCGGGCATCACCAAAGCGAGATTAAAGGGATATTACAGGGTGCAGAGGTGAGTTCTGAGTCAGAACTTGACCAAGAGTTAGTGAAATTAAAGCCTCAGTTAATAGAGGCTGAGGGTATAAAAAGCAAAGCGGAAGACGCACTAAAGATCGCCCAAAGAAACAAAGACCAGGCTATCGTACTGAATATGCGCTTTGATGAATTAGTCAGAAAAGAAACCGAGTTGGGTAAAAAGCAAGACCAAGCTGGTGCAATGGATGTCAAGCAAACATTGTTAGATCTATCTATGAAGGCACAAGGGATCTTCCACGTCTATACCAGCCAAGTGTCGGAAGCACAAAAGTTCGCGAATATTAGCCAACAGTATGTCTTGTGTAAAGAAGCGTTGATGAGCGCCAAGGAAAGTCATACTAAAGTTGCCGAGCAATTTAAAAAGGCCAAGACAGCGGCCATTGCGGTAGACGGGCTTAAAGCCGAGCAGGCTGAACTGCAGCGTCATGAGAGACAAATGGTAGAGCTGGTCAGGACAAGAGTTAATATGAAGGCTGTTACTGAGACAGCCAGTAAAAGCAAACATAATCTTGATGATAAGAAGACAGAGCTGGGATCCCTTCAGCAGGAATTCGCTGAAAAAGAGCAAGAGCTTGTTGAATTTGTGAAAAAGATTGAGGCGCTGATCCCACAGCAACAGCTACTGACCGTACTTGACGAAAAGCTTATTGAACGGGAGGGAGTTGAACAAATTCGCAGGAGCATAGAAGCAACATTAACCCAAAAGCTTAACGGTGAAGAGCAGGTAGCAAGCCAAACCATCGCCTGCGAAGAGGCTAAACGCAATGCCACCAAAACGGAGTTGGCATGGCATTCTGGTCAGGCTGCACTGTTGGCAGAAGAATTAAAAGAAGATCAACCGTGCCCGGTTTGTGGCAGTAAAGCTCACCCCGAACCGGCAAAAGCAAGCGCTGACGGCGAGCTCATTACCAAGCAGCAAGTTGAGACTGCTCGGGAGCTAGAAAATAAAGCACGCGATAATATGCAGGCCGCTAAAGATGCCTTGGCACAAATTGTGAGTCAACGTGAGGTATTGACCAGTAGGCTTGTAGTGGCTGAGCAAAGCCTGGGTAAGTATGCCGCACAGACTATTGACGAACTAAAGCAGCATCGACAAAGTGTTCAATCGGGTGTTGATACTCTTACCTTCTTGAAATCACAAAAAGAAACGCTGGAAAAACGGCTTGCACAGATTAAGACAAGCCAGGCTCGCGGCCTTGAGTTACTCGAAGTGCTGGTGAAACAACAAGCGAGTGACAATGAGATGCTTATCCAGGCTCGAACAACTGCCGAACAACTGGAGAAACAGATCCCTGAGAAATACAGACAGGCTGATGGGTTAGCCTTAGCTATACAGGAAATCGCAAAAAATATTAACGCCTTAGCACAAGGGCTGATTGATGCTGAGCATGCTTTTAATGACAAGCAGACGGTATTAGATCAAGCGATATCCAAAGAAAGGACATTATTGTTGCAATTAAAGGAGCAGGAAGGCTTGGCTACCGCTGCAAACTCAGCCTGGCAGAGGACGTTAATGCAAAGCGATTTCGAGGACCTTGAGCAATTTTCTAATGCTCGACTAGATGATGACAGACAGTCTTCTTTGAAGATTGAAGTGGATAATTATCGTTCAGCACTGGCGAGTTTAAAGGGCGTAGTACTACAGTTGCAACTCGAGTTGAAGGAAAAGCAAAGGGCTGACTTAGATGTGATTGAACAAGTGCTCACTGAAAAATTAGATAATTTCAGAGATAAAGATAATATTTGGCGTGAACTAGAAGCCCGTGTTAAAAGTTTGAGCAGTGTCAAAGCAAAACTAGTAAAGGCCCTCGCAGCCAATGAAGTATTGAATAAACAATATGCCATTTTCGGAACGCTGAATAATGTTGCCAATGGTGCGACCGGTAATAAGATTAGTTTGCAACGTTTTGTATTGAGCGTGTTGCTGGATGATGTACTTATTCAGGCTTCCCATCGGCTTCATATCATGAGCAAAGGCCGATACCAGTTGGTGCGTAAAGAAGATCGTGCTAAAGGCAACAAAGCCTCAGGACTGGAATTGGAAGTAGAAGATGGCGATACCGGAAAACCCCGTTCGGTCGCGACCTTATCCGGTGGTGAGTCTTTTATGGCAGCCCTATCTTTGGCCCTGGGTTTATCCGATGTTGTTCAGTCCTACGCGGGGGGCATTAAGTTGGAGGCCCTGTTTATAGATGAAGGATTCGGTAGTCTGGATCAGGAATCCCTAGATGCGGCGATAAAAGTACTTATCGACCTTCAGGCCTCTGGCCGCATGATCGGTATTATCTCCCATGTTACCGAACTAAAAGAGCAGATGGCTTTGAGGGTTGATGTTACCAGCGGTAAAACCGGGAGCCGTATTGCTATGATCGCGGCATGAAACTTAGCTATCAATACTAAAATAAGATAAAAAGGCATCTGAGTTTGTCAACGTAATGGCGTCAAACACTAATCAGGTGCCGTCTTAGCTTCTTTAATCATAAGTGTCTAGCAAGGTCTGGGAAGTCCAAGTTGGAATAATGAAAATTTTTAGACGCGGCGGCAGTTCAAACCTTAGCAAAAGTGACGGTGATTTGCTCGGTAGGGTCGAAGATGGCGAGCAAAACTTGAGTAAGTAAAGCTCTTGTTAAGTCACTTGCTGTTTAAGTACATCCAACCAAATATAAATACCTAAGATTTGGCAGTCGATTCTGTGCAGAAGCACGCTAGGGCACTTGGGTAATAATGGGAAGCAACCTATATGAAAAAGGACTTCAAAGATGAAAAAGTGGTTATTTGAAAAGTCACAAGCAATTTTTATATTAACTTTAATTATATATATTTTTATTTGGGTGACTGTTTCTTATGTTGGTGTATATGTTACCTATGTGGCAGGCCCGGTTTTACTGGTTTCAGGCATGATTATGTACCTTACTAAAAATCTCGATAACTCTAAAGAACATAGAAAAAAATAAATTATTGCTTTTAAACAGGAAGTTTTTTTAAAAGAGGGACCTAATGGCAAAAATTTACCCAGACTGGGAAAACATAAATAGGCTAAGAGTCAAGCCAGAGGAAGGCGAAAGATATCTTTTAGAATATTTAGAAAGTCACTTAGATGATGACTTTGAGATCTTTTTTAATCCATATTTAGATGGGGATCGGCCCGATGTAATTATACTAAAAAAGGGTCATGGTGCGGTCGTAATCGAAGTTAAAGACTGGGAACTCTCTAATTACTGTATTGATAGTAAGAATTTATGGTATGTATTAAACAACAGAATTCGATCGCCACAACAACAAGCTTTTAGATATAAATCGAATTTATTTGAACTACATATCCCTATTTTAGGGCTTTCTGAGCTTTCAAATAAAAATTTTTACAAAGTTATAAACGTTTACGTTTATTTTCACAAAATACTTAAAATTCAACTTGCTTCCTTTTATGGATCTCCTGAGCAAGAAATTAGGAATATACTCTCGGAGACAAATGCTCTCAGGGGCGATTACAATTTTGAAGACTACGAAAAAAAGATAAATTACTGGGAATCAAAGAAAAAACAATTAAGTAGAGACTTATCAATATCAATTTGCAGAGACTCTTTAGACTTGAAAGTAAATAAAATAAAAAATATAGCCAAAAACAGTCTTTTTACAGATGAGATTTATCAAGATTTACGAAGAAGGTTAATGCCATCATCCCAAGTATTAGAGCAGGGTATAAAAGTCCCATTTGATTCAAGACAGTTGAAACTCTCTGAAAGCTCCGCCGGTTTGAGTAAGATAAAAGGAGTTGCTGGTTGTGGTAAAACATCTATTCTTGCACAAAGAGCGATTAACGCGAGAAAGCGGCATGGTGACATAGTGCTTATTCTTACATTCAATATAACGATTCGTTTTTACATAAAGGATGTTATAAGCCGTATTGCAGGGAGTAGACTCGAAAATGAAATTGAAGTAATTCATTACCATGGCTTTATCAATGAGAAAATAAATCAATATGGAATTTCTATTGAAGATGTCATGGCTAAGTTTCGAGATGATGAGCCTGATAAATTAGAAAAGGTCTACTCATATCAGAAGCTATTTGAGGGGCGTTCTATAACAAAATACAAGTCGATATTCATAGATGAGATCCAGGATTACGATCCAGATTGGATTAAAATAATAAGAGATAATTTTCTTGAAGATGATGGTGAGATGGTAATGTTCGGTGACCAGTCTCAGAATATTTACGATAGAGAAGAGAGCAAGAGAGCATCACCAATTGTTCTCGGATTTGGTTCATGGAATAAATTAACTAAGTCGTATAGGTCAAGCATAGACGCACCACTAGTCTCGTTATTTTCAGCATTTCAGAAAGAATTTTTGTTATCTAAGTATAATGACGCAGAGATATTTGAAAGCTTTCCAACTCAAAGTGGATTGCTTTTTGACGTATTAAATTACGAATTTTTACAAGGAGGCTTTAGCTTCTTAACGGTTCTTGGTCGTATTTCCGATTACATTCGCAGGTATAACTTTCACCCGAATGACATTGCCATCATAGCATCACAGGTTGAGCCGCTATTTTTAATCAATACTGAACTGTCTAAGTCAGAATCAACAAAAATTATGTTTGAAACTGAGGAAGAGCTAAAAGAGATTTTCAGGAAAAAGTTAAATAAAAAGGCAGAAATTGAAAGGATTAGAAGGCGGAAAAAATCATTTTTTTATCAAAACTCTGGACTAATAAAACTTTCTACAATTCATAGCTTTAAAGGCCTTGAATCAGAAACGGTTTTTTTTATTCTGATGCCAGATGACAACCCTGAAGTGATTTATACAGCGATAACACGTGCTAAAAAAAATCTAATTGTGTTCAATTTTGGGGAATCAAAATTTCATGAGTTCTTTGCAAAACATATGACTCCAATTTAGGGAGCTGAAGCTTACTAGTATAAGGTTTTTTTTAGGTTTAAGTGTTACCACTTCGAACTAAAGCCAAAAGCTTATGATTTATCTATTACGGGAGTTTAATCGAATGTTTACTGTATCTGAAATCCTGTAAATGCGAAGTAAAAGCATATATTTAACATTCTAGTTTTATAAAACGAATTTCAGTGGTCAAAACCGCCTACTTAGCTTGTAAAAAGGACATGTGATGTTTAAAAAAACAATTTTTATCGCCGGGCTGTTGTTTATCTACTCAACGGCCGCGAGTGGAGAAGAGTCAGAAAACGTTGTAAAAAAGAGTCGTAACGGTTACTGCCATTATCAGACTAGTGACTTTTACACTCGAACAATGCATTTTGAAAAATTTGAAACCCTGGCCGCTTGTATAGCATCAGGCGGTAAGTTCCCGCCAACTAACAAAGTAAATAATGCTACGCCAGAGGTTAAAATGAGCAACTCGATGATTTGCCATGATAAAAATAGTGCTTTTTACGAGCAGACAAAGAACTTTGTTGCATTTGAAAACTTAGAGAACTGCCGGGCTAATGGCGGAAAGTAACATTGTTGCTGGTAAATTTTTGTTGTTTATCTATTTTTGCAATTGATCGGCCCGCTCAAATTGGCTTAGGTAAAAGGATTAATATTGAGTTTAAGTAGTACTCAGGTTTCAGATGCTCCCAGGGTAATTAAACCGCATTGGTTAATGCGCTTATTTGGCAGAAAAGCAGTAAAGGTGGCTTTGGTCGGTACTGAAATGCAATTAACCTTAGCCAATGGCCATTATTTAACGGTAGTACCCGAGTCGTTAGCTAACCTGAATGGCCTGCACAGAGGTTGGTTGTTTAGCACGCTGTTATTAACCACAAATAAAGGTGCGGTGCGGTTAGGCTGTTTGCCGAACTCAACTACCGTCAGGCATTATCAGTGGCTGCAGCGGCACTGGTTGCTGCAATTACAGCCAGATATGGAAAAAACCGTTGCCGCTATTCAGGCATTAATAGCCAAAGGCTATCCTAAAACTTCGAGGTTAACTCACGTTGTTGCGCTAGCCAGGCAGGCGGTGTCACGTTTTGCCCGCTTACCTGATAAAACTGCTTTTCCGGATATCGATTTTAGCCCTTTTGAAACACTGCTATTTCAGGCTGGCTGGGATGATACTGATTTTAATTTACTCCGAGAGCGCTTTATAAATAGCGAACTTCTTACCTATAGAAACCTGTTTGATGCAGTAGAAAGCAAGCCACTGACAGAGCGGCAACGCTTAGCTTGTCTGATTGATGAAGACAATAACCAGGTGCTGGCCGGTGCCGGCACCGGTAAAACCAGTACCATGGTGGGGCGGGCAGGTTACCTGCTGCAAAGCGGTCAGGCTCAGGCAAATGAAATTTTAATGCTGGCGTTTGCCAATAAAGCGGCTACAGAGATGCAAGAGCGGATTGAAAAGCGCTTAGGTGATTGCGGAATTAAAGCCAGTACCTTTCATAAATTAGGCAAAGATATTATTGCAGCTGTAGAAGGGGCACAGCCCACGCTAACACCACTGGCTGATGACGATAAACTGCTGGCTAAGCAGGTAAATGATTGGTTTGAACAGCACTTAAAGCAGTCTGATTATCAAGAGCTGGTGTTGGAGTACTTTCAGCATTATTTGTACCCGTTGGCTAATCCTTTTGATTTTCAAACAGAGGGTGAGTACTTCGACTTTATTTTGGCTAATGATATTCGCACGCTTAAAAGCGAAAAGGTAAAAAGCCTGGGCGAGTGTTTAATTGCTAATTACTTGCTGAGGCAGGGTATAGAGTATCAATACGAGGCGAATTATGAGCACCCAACCGCCACGGTTTTTCATCGTCAATACCAGCCCGATTTTTACCTGCCAGAACAGGGCATTTATATAGAGTTTTTCGGCACTGATCGCCAGGGCAATACGGCACCTTATATCAATCGGCAGCAGTACCATGAGGATATGGCCTGGAAGCATGAACTGCATCAATTTCATGGCACCAGGCTTATTACGCTTTATCATTATCAGCACACCGAAGGCACGCTTCATCAGGAACTGGATAAACAGCTTGCTGCCTTTGGCGCAGTCGCAGAGCCATTGCCGGTACAAGCTATTTTAGAAACACTACGTGAATTTGGCGCTATTAGCGCCTTTGCTGCCTTATTAGCCGATTTGCTAAAGCGCTATCGTGCTAACTGTTATGAGCCGGGGCAACTGGAAGCGGCCATCGCCCAAACAGCTAACCCTGAGCAAGTGCAGGCGGCACTTACTTTGCTATTACCTGTGGTCGATGACTACCAGCACTTACTTACTCAGCATAACCATATCGATTTTGACGATATGATAGGTAAGGCTATTACTTATGTAAAAAGTGGCCGCTTTAAAAGCCGCTGGCGCTATATTCTGGTTGACGAGTTTCAGGATATTTCAGACGCGCGTGCCAGGTTAGTGACTTACCTGCGCGATAGCGTACCCGATGCGTCTCTATTTTGTGTTGGCGATGACTGGCAGGCTATTTACCGCTTTACCGGCAGCGACTTGCAGTTTACCACCGGTTTTACCCAGCGCTTTGGCTCAACCCGGGTAACACCGCTGGATTTAACTTTTCGCTTTAACAATAGCATTAGCGATGTTGCCTCACAGTTTGTGCTACAAAACCCACAGCAAGTGCGCAAACAGCTCAATACTTTTAGCCGGGTAGATAAACCAGCAGTGTCATTAATGCGTGCCGATAACAGAGTTAATATTGGCGAACCCAGCCGGCTGGAAGTGGTGCTCAGTAAAATTAATAACCTGGCACCGCCTGGCAGTAGTGTGTATTTACTGGGACGCTTTGGTTTTAATTTGCCGGATAGGGGCGAGCTTAATCGTTTAGCCCGGCAATTTAGTAACCTGAAAATAGAAAGCTACAGCATCCATGCTTCTAAAGGCAAAGAAGCTGATTATGTGGTAGTGCTGGGGCTGGAGAGCGGCAAGCATGGCTTTCCATCTCACAAGCAAACCCACCCGTTATTGGAGGCGTTACTGCCGGCAAAAGAAGACTTTACCTTTGCTGAAGAGCGCCGGCTGTTTTACGTAGCCGTAACCCGAGCCAGGCATCGGGTTTATCTGATCACCGATATGGCCGTGGCATCAGAATTTATCATTGAGTTATTAAATGAAAACTACCCCGTAGAGCTCAATGAGTTTGACACCTCGCTTAGCCAACAGCTATTTCATTTAATTAAATGTATCAAATGCAAAACCGGCAGCATGGTGCCAAGAGCGGGGCAGTTCGGCAGCTTTTTTGGCTGCAACAAATACCCGCTGTGTAATCACAAAGAACGCGGCTGCGCTAAATGCAGCTCACCGATGACGCGAAAAGGCCGCTTTAAGGTGTGTATTAATGACGCTTGTGATAACTGGGTACCTGTTTGTCCTAAATGTGGCGCAGAAATGATGCAGCGCAGCGGGCCCTTTGGCGCCTTTTGGAGCTGCAGGAATTACCGCAAAGAAGGGGCAAGTTGTGGCCATAAAGAGCAAGCAATTGAGTTTATTCGTGAAAGTTACGTTATTTAATGACATTTATTAAAAATAATTTCTATTGAAATTAATAATTATATTCGGTACAAGTGAATCGTGCTAATGAGTAGTGCAATTAACACAAGGGATTGTAGTAGTGGTTGTAGAATATCCTCGCGTTGTATCGAGATGTATTACCTCCCGCGTTTTTAATAGTCCAAATGTTGGCTATTTAACAGCTGACAGCTTTCTGCTGCCTGCACCTCGTACCGCAACCTTTGCTAATCCTGAGTCGTTCCTAGCCAGCTGTAAGAAAAATTACATACCTAGAAATAAAATTACAGAGTATAGGGCGCCGCTTTTATTTAAGTCACTGAATAATCGAATTAAAGTGCTTTGGCCCGCTTTCTGCAAATCTTATCTTGTCAACAAGAATGAGGAGAGCGTGATGAGTAGCCAAAAGCAATACAACCAGATGTCTGATCAACCAGCAATCAGCTCACATGCACAGCAACGTATGGACTTACGGGGTATGAGTGAGCGTGATATTGAATTAGTGCTGAAGTTTGGGCGCAGAATTCATTCCCGCAGAACTGTCTTTCATGTGATTGGCCGCAAAGAAATTAAAAAGTATGCAAGTGAGTGCCCGGAGTTGAAAGAACTTGATGGGTTGCATGTGCTGACAGTGCCGGATAAGGGCACGGTTCTAACTGCCTATCGTAACCATGATTTACGCCATATCCGGCCAAGTAAAAGAAAGCATAAGCATTTACATTAATTCCAAAAAGGTCAGTCAGATGAAGATATCGCCACACGGAAATTATTCAGGTTTGCCTCTTTTAGGAAATACTGAAGAGGCAGCGGTCACCGCAAATCATAGTGTCTATGGATACAAAGGCAGTGAAAACTATGAACATGACGATACCGGATGCATTCATAATTATTCCGGTGTCGAAGACGACGTTTTTTCGGCTTTTGCAGACAATGAAGGTTGGTCTGAAGGCTACGACTATTAATAAGACTAAAAATTAAAACAAGGTATACACAGATGTCAGAATTAAAAAAGTTTCAGGTTCAAGCTGCCCGGCCATTACCGGTTATCGTACTCGCAGATACCAGTGGCAGCATGTTTAAAAACGGTAAAATAGAGGCGTTGAACCGCGGTTTGCAGGATATGCTAAAAACCTTTGGTGGTGAAAGTAGACTGCGGGCAGAGATACAGGTTAGCGTAATTACTTTTGGCGGCTATCAGGCTGAAGTCAGTTTAGGGCTTACACCTGCTCACAGTATTGAAGCTTTTAATCCGCTCACTGCCGATGGTCCAACGCCATTAGGCGGTGCGTTACGTTTAGCAAGTGAGCTGATTGAAGACCGCGAGCGGATCTCCTCCCGTGCTTATAAACCAGTTATTGTTCTAGTATCAGATGGTTACCCGACAGATGATTGGCGTCAGGCGTTTGAGACATTAAAAAATGGTGAGCGTTCAGCGAAAGCAACCCGCTTCGCCATGGCTATCGGCGCTGATGCAGATTTTGCTATGCTAGCGGATTTCGCAAATGATCCTGAAGCACCGCTATTTAAAGCGGAAAACGCACGTGACATCCATCGTTTTTTTAAAGCAGTGACGATGAGTGTTAGTGCCCGAAGCCAATCTACCTCACCTAATCAATCAACTCCGTTGCAGTTGCCTCCTGAATCTGAAGATGATTGGGATTTTTAATGCGTTTAGTTGCTTCAGGTGCGTCGGTTATTGGACCGGCGCATCTCCAGGATAATTTACCTAACCAGGATGCATTTAACGTTTGCGGCGTACATGGCGGAGTTTTTGCCGCGGTTGCAGATGGGTTGGGGAGCAGAGCACTTAGTCATATCGGATCTTGTAAGGCTGTAAAGCTGGCGCGGGATGCGGTTAAGCAACTGCAAACTGCTGCGCCGGAAAAGCTTATGACCTGTTTAAAAGCACAATGGCTTGTTGCCTGTGGCAGTGATTTTCGGGATTTCGATACCACTTGCCTGTGGGCTCATGTGTCTGATTCCGGCGTGCTGAGGTTGGCCCAGGTTGGGGATGGACTGGTAATGGTTAAAAGTGCCGGAATATTCCGGGTACTAACACCAACGCGGGATGGATTCGCCAATCAAACTGACACTCTGGGGTGCGCTAAACCAGAGCGGTGGACATGTAGTCAAATCCAGTTAAGTCAGCCTGGAGATGGTGTATTGCTGTTAACCGATGGAATTTCAGACGATCTTATTCCGGAACAACTTGGTCAGTTTTTTGATGCCATCTATCACAGGACATCGCGTTTGAGTAAACGGGCTATGCGCCGCTGGTTAGAGCAGGAATTAGCGCAATGGAGTACTCCGCTGCATGGTGATGACAAAAGCCTTGCTGGCATTTTCAGATTGGATTAACTCAAATGTCGAATAATCAGAATAAACGAAGTAATCGGGAAGTTTTAGACACCCATGGCTCTAGTTATGAGCTTGGCGCTGAAATGAATAGGGGGGGCCAGGGTATTGTGTATTACACCCAGCTTCCTCGAGTTTTAGTTAAAGGTTTTACTGATAAAAATGAGACTAAACGTAGTCTTTGGCGCAAGCATATTGCCTGGTTAATCCAGCAAAACTTACATGAGTTAAAAATTGCCAGACCTCTGGCATTGCTGGCCGAGCCACGAGCTGGATATGTGATGGAGTTAATGGATGGGCTAGTACCTGTGCAAAGCCTTTTTGATGAATATATTGACGCCAGTTCTCCTGAACAAAAGTATCTGGAGCAGGGCGGGGTGCAGCGGCGGGTCGATATCTTATGCCAGCTAGCGAGGACACTTAACCAGTTGCATAGTCGCGGTCTGTTATATGGTGATATATCACCCACCAATGTTTTTATTTCCGAAGATCCTCAATACTCCGAAACCTGGTTGATTGATTGTGACAATATTAGTTTAGAAGCCCATTGTGGCCTGACGTTACACACCGCAGATTATGGTGCTCCTGAGGTGGTTCGTAATGAGGCGTTGCTATCCAGTTTAACGGATTGCTGGAGTTTTGCAGTGTTAGCTTACCAACTGCTGACACATTGCCATCCATTTAAAGGCGATATGGTTAACGACGGTGAGCCAGAGCTGGAAGACGCTGCACTCAGAGGTGAGATTAGTTGGATAAACGACCTTACCGATAATGACAATGTTAGTTCTTATAATCAATTAAATCATCTGTTTGAGAACAGTGAGTTAATGGCGCTGTTTCATCGTTGCTTTGAAGCAGGGCGGCACGATCCTTCAGAGCGGCCTTTGATGTCAGAGTGGCTGGAAGTGCTAACCGAGGTAAAAGAGCGCTTAATTACTTGCTTGCATTGCAATTATCAGACGCTGATTCCTAAAGAAACTCTGTTCGACGACATTCCGGATTGCTGGATGTGCGATACAGCAGCTGATCACGGTTTAGTAGTTTTTGAAGAGTATATTTTTATATCTGAAAGCGAAGCGAAAAAGCATCCTGAGTTGCCAGACAATTGGCTCAAAACCGGCCGCTTGGTATTCCTGCAGCAGGGTAACACGCAGGAATTGAAGCGGATGATGCCATCTTACAGTTATGATCGTTGGCCCTCAGATCACGTGAAAGTTGAATATACAGAAAAAGGATTGGGTATTTATCCACTCCAGGGCTGCACTCTGAATTTGCAACGCGGTATAAAGATAAAGCCTCTTGAGAAATATCAAGGCCTTAAGCTCGAATCACGAGACTCATCTGCCGCTCCATTTCAGCTTCATATTGGTGCACTGGATCAGATGCACGTTATTTGGCAATTCAGGTGGTAAGCGTACATGGAACTTAAAGAATACCCATTTTTAAACGCTGATTTGCTAACACTTAGCTCAGACGAAGACCTACCAAGATTTGTAAATCACCTACCTGTGAAGTTAATGGAATATCAGGGGGAATTGCTAATAGTACAGGGTGATATTCAGGCGGTAGTTAATTGTTCTGCTATTGATACAGCGAAAATAATGCCATTAGTCAGACGCGATCAGGTTCGCTGGTTGTTGAGTATGATTAAAGATAAGAACTTAATGCTGCAGTACTGCACGCCGGTTGAATTGATAGAAATGCCAATTGAAATTGGTATTGATCCACTTATTGCTGATGACTTATTTTCAAAGCAAGAAATTTTAACAAAAGACATAGGCTTAGCCTGTACATGGATGGCTGAAACCTTTTTGGTACCTGATATGCCAGAAGGCAACTGGTTGACTGTGGCACGTTTTAGCAACAGTCAGCAGGACATTACTGCCGGTTTTCAAATGCTGGGTCTTGGTTGGCGAGCAGACATTGAGCAAAGCCGCTCAGGTGGTTTTCTGGTAAAAAGGTTAACCCGTTCAGTTAGCCGGGATGCTAGTTTTTCATTGTTGACTGGTTATATCGCCTTTGAAGATGTGTCAGTTGCGACTCAGCTCAATAGCCCTGCAGCTCTTGCGTCCCTGAAGGCTGCACTCAGAGACAACGCAAGCTATCTAGAGCTTTGGCAACTGTACAATGATAAAGAGTGGCAAAGCGCACAAAAGGAAGCCAGTGCACTGGGTTCTTTACATTTTATCGACAGCGAGCCCTTTGAAGATGGGCGGGATAATGCCTGGCGATTAATTCCTAAATCAGCTGATGATTTTAATGAGTTTCATAAATTGTGGAAGTCATTAGATCTGAAGAAAAGCTCGGAGGTTGATGTAAATTGTGACCCACCTAATTGGGCAGAAGAGCTTAACGATACTGCTAATCCAGATAGTATAAAGCGTTCGCGCGGTACTATCCGTTTTGAAAATGGCAGTGTAGTTTTTAAACCTTCGGGTCGTTCTAAAAGCGCTGGGATCAACTTTCAAAATGGTTGGGTTTATTTATCCCTTGCGGGCTATAAGACAGCAGGTAAGCGCAGACTAGCAGCTAAGCAGGCTATTGATAGCGGTAAAAGACTGCCGCAACTTAAATGGCTGTTAGATGGGGTACCGATACCAGCAGAGCGCCGCCGTAAGCTTAATGGGCTAACTACATATGCTAAAGAATCGTTTAAAGGTGGTAAGCCAACGGAGAAACAATGCCTGGCTTTAGAAACTGCCTTAAACACACCTGATATCGCCGTTATTATTGGCCCTCCGGGTACTGGTAAAACACAAGTAATAGCTGCATTACAAAGACGTCTGGCCGAAGAAGCAAAAGATCAGAACCTTACAGGTAAGGTACTAATTAGCAGCTTCCAACATGATGCTGTTGATAACGCTTTAGAGCGAAGTGATGTATTTAAGTTACCGGCTAACCGGGTTGGTGGCAAGCACCGAGCAGAAGCAGATGAGCGTTTGATTGAGCCATGGTTAGCTCGTCAATCAGCGCATTTGCAAAGCAACATTGCCAAAGAGTATCAAAAGTATCCTGAGCTTGAACTGATAAATACGTTATCGCAAAAAATAACGGTAGTCCGCATCAGTAATCAATCAACGAGCGATTTAATGACTGATTTTGTCGATATGCTGACTTCGGTGCGAAAATTAGAAGCCTTTGGTTTGTCTTTGCCTTATCAACTTGAGCAGCAGTGGGAAGATTATGTTGCTTCGCTGAAACAAAAACAGCATGTTCAAAAGTCACATAACAACATCTCTGAAGGGGTACGCATAGCTCGTGCGTTAAGAACAGACGCTGTGTCGTTTAACGATGATGGTCCAGATCGCTGCTGGGATGCTTTACGATGGTTAGAGCGATCGCCGGAGAAGCAAATACCAGTGCTATTTGATCTTTTGTCGCGAGCAGCTAACAGTGAAACACTTAGCCAGCACGATCTGGATGCGCTGGCTGCTTGGCAGTCAACGTTACTTAATTTGTATCTTCCGGATTACCGCCCTGAGTCGTCAAAGCAACAACTTGACAGAGGCGCTATTAGTTTACTTGATGGATTAGAAAGGCATCTTGAACAGAAAATACAACAACGAAAACTTGGTATTGCCTGGGCGTTACAGCAATTGCAGAACAGTATTGAGTCTGACAGAGCAGCAGCTTTGGCAGTGATTGAAGAATACTCGATGGTTATAGGCGCCACCTGTCAGCAGGCTGCAAGTGAGAAAATGGCTGCTTTGAAGGCTGTAACTGAACTGAGTTCTGATGGTATTGAGTTTGATACCGTTATTGTTGATGAAGCTGCCAGGGCAAATCCACTGGATTTGTTTATTCCTATGTCTATGGCAAAACGACGGATTATTCTGGTTGGTGATGACAGACAATTGCCTCACATGCTGGAACCGGATATTGAGGGTGACCTTTTACAAGAACACCAATTGACAGAGCTGCAATTGGCTGCGTTCAGAAGCAGCTTATTTGAGCGTTTGCGGCTTCAGCTCACAGAGCTTGAAAGTCATGACAATATCAGACGTGTAGTCATGCTTGATACCCAATTCAGAATGCACCCTAAACTTGGTGATTTTGTGAGTCAGCAATTTTATGAGGGTGTTGGTTTGGGGAAGATACATTCTGGACGCTCAGCAGAAGATTTTTGTTTCTCAGAGACGTTCCTGGCAGCATTAGCGCAGGAAAAAGTGATGTTTGATCAAAAGATATGCCAGTGGATAGATATACCGGCAGCTCTAGGCAAAGCTAAAAAAAGTGGCACTAGTCAGATTCGGGAAGTTGAAGCTGACAGAATTACTGAGGAGGTAGCGCGTTTATTGAAAGCGGGCGGAGAGGAACTGTCGATTGGTGTGATTACCTTTTATGCCGCTCAGCGAGACCTGATTTTACAGAAGCTTACAGAATTGAAAGTGAATGGAATTACGCCCATGGTCAGGAAAAATGGCGAAATTGAGCCACATGAAGACTTTAAATGGGTTCGTAAAATTAATTCTGATGGCTCTGTAAATATGGAAGAAAGGCTGCGGGTCGGCTCTGTGGATGCATTTCAAGGTAAGGAGTTTGATGTTGTTTTGCTGTCTTCAGTAAGAACATACAGACCCTTCAATGTTAAAGCCGGGGTTCAGCATAATCTGAGCGAGGAAGAACTACGTGAAGATCAGTTTAACCGGCAATTTGGTTTTTTGCGTTTACCAAATCGTATGAATGTTGCAATGAGCCGGCAACGTAAAATGTTGATTTGTGTTGGTGATGCACAATTAGCTTCTTGCGAGGAGGCAGCGGAAGCTGTACCAGCGCTTTATGCATTTTATAAAATGTGTGGGGGGCAGTATGGCGTTATTCGTTGAAAATCAGCTTTATATTCAAGTTGGCAGTAAACCTAAAGGCCGTTTAAAAGCCATACTTTGGCCTGTTCTTATTCACCGGGTTATCTATCCGGAAATGCGCCGGGCCGAAGCAAATTTGTTTCAGCGGGCAGTGCTGGCATTGTTGCGGGCAAAAACGGATAGCATTGATAGTCTGGCAGAGCTAACCGGGCTGCATGAAGATCTGATCAGGCTTGTTGTTGCGCAGTGTCAGGCTAATGGCTGGTTAGCACCAGATGGCAAAAGGCTTACAGAAAGTGGTATGACATTGCTTGATGACGAAGACGAAGACAGCACAGATCTGAAGTCTGGTTATGTCTTTCAGGATGCTATTACTGGCAGACTATGGCCACGATTTAGTCGTTCACTACATGAATTAACTGTGCTGAACCCAACTGAGAAATTTCCACAGTTTCTGGAAAGCCGGCAAAGCGGAAGAAAATTACGTCCTTATTTAATCAATAGTAAAAAAGCGCAGAGTGCTGATTTAGATATCAACGCTTTTATGTACGCTTATCGTGAATACCGTGATGATTTCAGAGCAATGTGCCAGCTTGGAACAGCTAAAAGCCATTTAGATCAGATTAGATTGCCCGGTATTCAAAGTGTTGATTCCAAACCCAAGTCTGCGCGGGTTCTAGTGTGGCTGAATGTAAATAACAATAGTGATTTACCTTTTGCTATCCGGGATCCTTTTGAGTTAAGAAATGAAGCCTATTGGCTGCAAGATGCTTTGCTTGAAAGTGTAAAAGCCGAACAGGGCTTACTTAAACATATAGGCGGTTTGCTTGATAAACCCGTTGCAGAAAAACAAACAGTAGATGAGTGGGTGCAAACGTTGCGCCAACAAGCGGAGATAAGGGTATTAGCTGAGTATCCCTGGCTTGACTCCGAGAATGATATTGTTAGGTATCTAAGTGTAATACTAGAGTGGAATGAAAAACTTTCGTCTTATAGTCCTCATATTAATGAGCTAGAGGCAGCAGTTATTGACTGTCAAAAACTGTTCGAAGTGTTTTTCCAATGGTTAATAAAACGCTATCCAGCGGACCAAAATAATTTGCCGAAAAGCAATAAAAATAATTGGGAAGTTAATGCTGCAGCATTAAATGCTTTGAATATCCCTTCTTTTTCTAAAGATGTGGTAGACGCACTTAAAAGGTTGTCACCTAAAGATTTATTTAAGGTGATTAGCAGGCCCTCTCACTCATTAAAGACCTTAATGCTTGCTGCAGCTTTTGGCGTAAAAGACCATCCTAGGCACCCTTTCAAAACATTAACTAATGAGCAGCTTCAGCTATCAACGCTTTTGAAACTAGCTGATGCCAGAAATGACAGTGGTCATGGCAACAGCGTTTATTCCCCGCGTAAAACAGAAGAACTCACAAAACACTTAGTTGATGAATACATTAAGTATTCGCTCGACTTTATAACGCTTTTCAAGGATTGGATGTAATGGCAAAGAACAGAAGAAATAACGGCGCACCTGCCAAAGCGGTGATACCAGTTAATAAACCAGTGGTTGAAGCGCCAGCTAAAGTAATGAATTTGGTCAAAACCTCTGTAGAAAAAGCTGAGCAGTCAGCTCAATTATATTTAGAAAAAACTGATATTTTTTTGTCGGCAGAAATCGAAGCTGCTTTCTCTAATTTAACTGAGAATGTAAATCAAAAAATTGTAGATGAGTGGCTTAGCAAGCTAAAAACCTTTGCCTTGGAACTTGGTACCTTTTACAAGCAAACACAGGAAAAAATCAAAAATGTTGAGCTTCGTGAAGATGAATTAAGTACGCAAGAACTTTCAGTTTATTTAAGTAAAGAATCAGTAAGTAAACTTGAGGCAGAATTAAGGGTGGAAGCAGAAGCTCAAGCCGGCTTAAAAACAGAGTTGCTTGAACGAGAGCGAAATTTAATCCAGCGTGAACTTAACGCTGAAACTGGTTTTGCTGCGCAAAATGAAAAGGCACTTGCTGACTTTGAGCAAGGCAAAAAACTTATTGAGCGCGAACATGTTGCAAAGGTGGAGCTACTGCTGGTTGAAAAACGTGAGCTAGAAGCACAGATTCGAGCAGCCCAGTTGGAGTTGACTAATGTTAAAAATGCAACCAGTGACGAGGAATCTGCTCGCCGTCAGCGGCTGGATGAATTAGAGGCCAAGCTCGATTCTGACAGAAAAATGATGGATCGCACCAGGCTACGTTTGGATGGTGAAAGCCGAAGGTTAGCCCGAGAAGAGGAGCAACTTCAGGAAAGGTTGAAAGTTGAGATCCGAAATGAACTTGACGCTCATCAGCGTGACCAGGAAAACTTAACTCTAAAACTAGAAAATGCCTGGGATAAGATAAAACAGCTTCAACAAAAAATGATGGACTATAGAGAGTTACAAGACGTTTTAGGTGACCAAGATCCTGCTGATATAGCAGCAGAGCTGGAAAGTCTTCGAAATGACAACAGAGAGCTTAGAAAGCAGTTTGCAGAAACAGATACTGCAGATCTTCATCGCGAGAATAGTCATTTTCGTGAACGAGTTGCTGATTTAGAGCGCGATATACAGGACGCCAGAATCAAATTAGACGAAGCAGGACGTGAATTAAGTATAAAGCGTGTATCGGCAGTAAAGCAGGAGGAAATTGCACTAGAAAATCGGCTGCTTAAGGGTACAAAACAAGTTCTGACTTCGCAAGTCGATGACCTTGAAAGCCGTATTGAACAGCTAACAGGCGCTCAAAAAGCGCAGACGCCATTTCCGGCTATGTCAGAGATTGATAGTAATCGTGATAGTAGTATCAGGGTTGAACATCAACCTGTTGCGAGTTTAAAGGACTTTGCATCAGAGTTGCAACACCGGATTGCTCAAGCAGAATCAATTGAACTTTATTACCCAATTGAGGATATCCAGGTATTACTAGCCGGCCTGGCAATGAGCCAGCTACATGTATTCCAGGGCATTAGTGGTACGGGTAAAACGAGCTTGGCGAAAGCCTTCGCCAAAGCTATGGGTGGTTTTTGTACGGACATAGCCGTTCAGGCAGGGTGGCGTGATCGTGATGATTTGCTCGGGCATTACAATGCTTTTGAGAAGAAATTTTATGAAAAAGACTGCCTGCAAGCGCTTTACAGGGCACAGACAACGCAATGGCAAGATAGCTGTAATGTGATTCTGTTGGATGAAATGAATTTATCCCGTCCTGAGCAGTATTTTGCAGAGTTCTTATCAGCACTTGAGAAGAACGATGAAAACGAACGGTTGATCAGTTTGTCTGAAACTGCGCTACCAAATGCTCCTAGAATGTTAATAAATGGCCGGCAAATTAAAGTGCCAAAAAATGTATGGTTCATTGGCACGGCTAACCATGATGAAACAACCAACGAATTGGCAGATAAAACTTACGACCGTGCACATGTCATGACATTACCTAAGCAAGATCATCGTTTTGATATTAGAAAATATCCTGATGTGGGCTATTCCTATTCTTCTTTGCAAAAAGCGTTTAATAAAGCTTGTGCCAGTTTCGCACCTCAGGTCCGAAGAATGTTGGATACTTTGACTCAAGGCGAACTAACCTTGCAGCTGAACGAAGATTTTGCATTAGGTTGGGGAAATCGTTTTGAGCGGCAAGCTTTAAGGTTCATTCCGGTAATGCTCGCCAGCGGTGCTACTGAAGGTGAAGCGCTTGACCATCTGCTTTCTACCCGCGTGATGCGTCAGGGTAAGGTTACCGGCAGATACGATGTAAATGCTGATACTGTTCGCTCATTAAAAGATGCACTGGAAAATTATTGGGTTGAAACAAACCTCAAGGGCGACCCGTTAAAATCTTTTGCTTTGCTAGATGCGGATATTAAAAGAAAGGCGGGTGGCTTCTAATGTGGTTGGATAGGGTAACAGGCCAGAAAGTGATGAGCTTACCTGTTGCTGTAGGGCAGGGAAAGTTTTTCACTTCACAACCAATCAATGAAACTCTGGCTGTGTTGCCTGGGAGCCCTGGCCATTTAGTAGCCGCAGGGATTGAAAGTCTGCAACCTGAGTTTAGTCGATTAAAATTTGATGGAATTGCTCCTGAGCATCAAGCAATGGCAGAGTTGCTTTGCAGAGCAATTGAAACCATTGACAGTGCAATGGATCAAGCTAGTAGCTTGGCGTCACCTATGATGCCATCGGCAGTAATTAATGCTGAAAGTCACTTATTACCCTTTGAAGAGTTACTGCTGATAGTTATTGAAAAGGGTCATTTGCATCATATTTCATTATATCCCCGTGTAGATCTACATTATGAGGATGAGGTAACAGATATAGCTCGTGTTAAGCGCCTTGCTAAAGGCGCATTAGTGCACCTTGCATCTCATTCAGAGTGTTGGCAACGACAAACATTGACTGGTGTTATACCTAAGAAAGCACTGGCCCGTTTTAGTGATGATGATTTTAATATTTATGAAAATCGGGTCTTTGCAAGATTAGTGGATAAAATGGATCTGCACTTAACACGTCGACTTTTAATCCTTAAAGATCTGCAGAAAAACCTTAGTCAAGCACTTGAGCTTTATACGGCAACAAAACTTAACCATCGTTTAACTCATGAGATTTGTTCATTGTGGGGACAAACATTTTCTGAAAATGAAACTGATAAAGCGTCTCAAGTATTGGACGAGACATATGCAACATTAATAAAGTTACAAGGTGCAGTGGCCGCGTTAAAGCAAGGGCCACTTTATCAAAAAGTGGATAGGCGTGCTCAGGTTGGCCATTCCATTCATATGACTAATATCCTTAGCCATGATAGCCATTACCGTCACCTTGCTGTGCTTTGGAATGAGCTGGCAAAAATAGATAATCATAAGGTAACAACACCTGAAGAGTTATATCGCAGAAATTGCTACTTAGCTAAAGCGTATTCAAACTATGCCGGTTTAGTATTGCAACACGCCTTAAAGCCTTACATTGCAAATAAAATGACCGGAGAGTGGGGTGGTTTAAGATTTAGTTTGCAACAAGAGGGACTTGAGTGGCAGCTGCTAGTGAATGACAACCTAAAAACCCAAACTAAGGTGTTATTGACGGTGATCCCATGGCTAACATTATCAGAGAGCAGTGAGCTGGAAGTTCAAGAGCTGACACAAATGAAAGACTCGGTACGAGTTATTTTTTGGCCGGATTCAGCCATCAAAAATAAAGATTTATGTGACATTACAGCTGCAATACCGCTAACTCCATTAGACTTATACTGCGTTGAAAGAGTGGGCAGATTGATTGACCAGGTTATTCTGAGTGAGCTATTACGCGCGTACGCTGAGAAAATACCCAAAATACCTCTAAAGATACTGGATTTCGTTGCTAATACGTCAGGCAACACAGCATTAATCACTGACAAAGCAGGTATGACTTTAACTCTTCGTGAGCAGATTAACCCTGAATTACTTAATTCAGTGGTTGCTTTGTTACACGAGTCAAATGCGATAACGCAGGCACAGCTGCTTATCCAAAGACAAAAAGAAATTGCCGCTTTAGAAATTTGTTCGGTCTGTCAGGAAAAAGTAAAACTAGAGTACCAACAGCCGTTGGGATTTAAATGTATCTGTAAAACGTGCAAAGCAGAAAGATACTTAAGAAAACGTGATACTGGCTGGGAATTTGAGCAAAAAATAGCAGGTGAAATCAATTTTACTAAGTATGGGCGACGGAGCATGATGATCAGTGGATAGTTCATTATTGACATATTGTTATATTTAATAATTAGTTATAGAGGGCTGTATTTTATGAAAAATGAAGGAAAACGTTATGAGTGACTGGGAAGAGCTATGTGAAATGAAAGGATTGGATAATGACGACGAAGCCACCGATAAGCTTATCGATCTTATCCATTCATCTGAAGGAACAATTAACTCAGATCAACAAAAAACCAAATTATACATTAAGAAAAGCGCTAAAGTTGAAGACGTTGGTGGAACGTCGTGTGATGAAGATATACCCCTTTAGCAGCATTTAGTTTTATTTCTTATATTAATCACGGCGGGATTTACCGCCGTTAGTTTAACTCTTAGTAATAATGTTCCAGTAATACATCGCCACTTTCATGTAGTTATCTGGCATCAAGCCGAAGATAACAATCTAATTACTCTACCGAGCAGCAGTAAAATTTAGTGTGCCACTACTGATTACATGGTAATCGTCCATGCTTCCAAAATGCCGACATATATCCGTTAACCTGCCTGAAAAGCATACACTGAATAAGTAAACAGTATGGCGTGATTTCAGAAACTACTTACTATGTTTACGAAGGGGATGAAATGTGAAAATTTCTGACAATAAATAAAACTCTGTACACGTTTGATTTTTAAGGTTAGATTTATTGTCTATTGCCAATTCAGGGACGAATGATGCAGATAGCTAAGGAACAGTTTATTCCAGCTTCCCCCCCTCATGTGCGTTCATTCATTAAAGAAATAGCGATAATTTGAACAGAGTATTGAAGCTATCGATTATCCATTATAGCCATGGACTATTGGGTATTAAGGTTGTGCTGAAAGATTAAGGCGCTTTACTTGACCCTTTAATGCAAAAGCCTTTTCCGGCCAGTTATAACCAATACAACAAGGATGTTATGAGTGATGAATTTACTTCCATAAACGATAAATACCTTTATGGGCTAAGCGTGGTAGCCGATTGGCTGACGGTGTCTGAATAGTTGCTAAAGTTTGCTGAACGTATGAATGTAAAAGTAGAAACCGGTATATAAGCCTCACGGCTAAACCCACTTGAAGCAGATTAGTGATCAATATTAATTATAAAATTTGCTGTAAAGATCTTTAAGAAAACAACTTAAATGGAAGTAATAAATGAACGATTATGCAGTAGTAAGTAACAAAGTAGAGTTAAAGCGGGCCATTGAGAATAAAACCAAGCAGATTATCGTCACAAACGCTGATCTCGCTTCAAATATTAAAACTGTTAGGGCGGCTTCTAAAGCTACTCTTGCAATAGCTATTACAGCGGCAGGCGTTGCAGCAACCAACTTTTGGAATCCAGCTGGTTGGGGAGCTGGTGCTGTTGGGTTTGTTGCTGCTGGTTCTACTGTGACGGCAATTATTACTCTGGGGGGCGGTGCTGCCATCGTTTACGCAATTTACCGTGACTTTTCAATTACAGGAAAATGTCGGGTAACCACTCCTGATGGAGCAGAATATGAAGCCGAAATTGTCATGGAAAAAAAATGAGGGAGATACACGTGGTTATTTTCCACCTCCAGCTCACATTGTGTCTTGTTTTTAATAAGTGAAATCAATTGACGGCAACAATGAGAGCAGGGTAGTACCGATTTGCAATTAAATATAGTTGTGCTTAGTTACGCCAGTTTTAAGGAAATTTATGCCAATACAAACAAGGGCTTTCAAGATGTTTTGCCCATCTTGCGGCTGGAGCAAACTGTTTGCTCCTATGGGGGATGTGCGATTGCCCGGCCAGGTGCCGGATAAGTGCCCATCCTGCGGCAGTGAGCAATTGAACCGTGTTAAGCCAAACATCGCTGAAAAAATGCTGGTTAGCATTAAATCTAAGCTCTGACTAAGCGGGAATGTGTAATGGCGTTATTTAATACCGACTGGACAAAAGAACTCGAGCAAGTAAATCAGGTGGCGAAGAAAATTATTGATGATGATATTTCGCCCCTGATTGACCATAAAATTGGCTTAATTAACAAGCATGCTGACGAGCTAATGAGAAAGTCAGCCTATCAGGCAGATTCTCTGGCCAAAGACATGCTTAAAGAAATTGAACTGCAACGGCAGAAATTAGTGAGAGACATAACTATAGTCGGCCTCTTTTTTCTGCTGGGTTTTACGCTGTCAGGTGCATTCCTGATATGGCTATTTTTTCTTTTTAAAGATCGGTTCTAATGGCTAACACCACAAAGATGAACTACTTATTCTGCGCCACCAACGCGCTAACCAAATGGCTGAAAGCCGACTTACCACGCTTGCCTGCCGCGCCTGGCCAGCAAGTTGGCGTGAACTCTATTTTTAGCACCCGCGAGCAAATGTGCTGGCAGCTGCATATTATTGAAAATAGCTATAGGTCCTGGCATAAAACCATTATTGCCACTGAGGCTAACAGCCGTTTTACAGTGTTTATCCCGGTTGATTTACTGATGACGCCAGAGCAATTAAGCAAACGCCTGCAAATGGAGTGGCAGTGGGTGTTAGCGGAGACGTTACAACAGCATAGTGATATGCCGCGCAGCGACATAGCGTTGCTGTTAAGTAATTTGAGTGACATTAACTTTGAAGCTGAGTGGGTTAAAAATACCGACCTTAGCGTCAACGGCCACATCGGCGACGCCGGCCTATGGGTTACCCAGACGCTGGCTGATAAACGGCGAGCGCAGCTATCACCTGAATTGGCGCTGGAGTTAGCCATTTACCTGAATACTCAACCTAAGCGGGTGAATAAAGGTAAAAACAAGATTATTCCTGCGGTAAAACTACTGGCGTATTGCAATGCTTTAATTGAGGCATGCCAGGCAACCACGCAAGATGAGAAGTCCAAAGAGCAGCTGCAATCTAGTCAAAGTAATGTGGTTTTTTTAAAAGACTTTAAGCACTGAATATTTGAGCTAGATTGGGCGTTAAAAAATAAAAAGAGCAGTCCTGAGTAGGATGCATGGGTTTTATGATAATCGGAGAAAAAATGAAAGAAGCAGTAGAGTGTACTCCTTATTTATCATCCCTTCAGAGCTGTAATCTAATTGCTAGACAAGAATATATGATCGTTCAAGATTACTTTGAGCGCTGCGATACCGTTATTAAGACGCTGAGCACAAAACTGCAAGAGGTAATTGAACATGGGAGTAAGACACTATCTTCATACAAGATGGTAGAAGATGGCTTGACCAATATGCTGCAGGAACTTGAGGGCGACTATAAGAAGTTGCTTTCGAAAAGAAGCGCCAACCTCGCCAAGCAGAAAAAAAGTCTTGATTGTTTCAACGTCATGCTTTTTGGCCGAACTATGGCTGGCAAGAGCACTATTCGTGAGGCAATCACCCGAGGGGATGGACAGACCATTGGTAAAGGAGCACAAAGAACAACACGCGACGTCAAAGAGTACGAATGGAATAACTTGAGAATCATCGACACTCCGGGCTTTGGAGCTTACAACGGTCAAGAAGATACAGAAGTTGCCCATGAGATCCTTGAACAGTCAGATGTCGTGCTCTTCATGCTCAATAGCGACAGTATTCAGGAATCAACCTTTGTTGAGCTTGAGCATGTTCACAAGCTTAACAAACCCTTGATCTTCATATTGAATATGAAAAAAGATCTGGAGAATGACGGTAACCGGCGACGTGCCCTGAAAAGTCCAGAGAAATATATTTTCAAAGAAGAAGATATCCAGGCCCATGCCGACCGACTAAAGAATCTTGCCGGTCGTGCAGGTATGAATCCGAGCACAGTCCAAATCATCCCAATTCATGCCCAAGCAGCATTCCTGGCAACCACAGTTTCAGGGGAAGAAGGTCTACAATTACATGAATTGAGCCGAATCGATAATGTTCTTAGTGCACTAATTGGTGAAGTTGAAGGTAACGGGCCGATCCGAAGGATCCAGACATTTCTCGATTCGAGCCTCCACCATATTGATGAACAAAGCCTGCTCATCCTCAATCAAAGGGATCGACTTAACAAGCTCTTGCCACAATATGAAAGTAGCTTCACTCGTATATCTCACTGGAAAGTGAAAACTCTTCGTGATGCACCCCGGATGCTCTCAAAGGAAGTAGATGCTGCTTTTAAACCACTAATCGACTCTGTAGCAGATTTTGTTGATGACCACATTGAGGACGAGAATGCAGCAGGAGCTTGGGAGCGTCATTACAAAAGCTTAGAAATAACAAAAAATTTAGAGCGATCGGTACAATCTTTGGCAGAGCAGGTGGTAGATGAGCTTCAAGATTATAATCGAGAACTGAACGAGGGCTTGGATATTAGCTTGTCTTTCGAGGTTGCCCACGATGGCAAGAGCTTCAGCGAATCTGACTTCAAGCGTATAAATGGTTGGGGTTCTGCAATGGCAGGTATTTTAAGCGCGATTGCCTTTTTTAACTCATGGAATCCAGTAGGCTGGTCAGCCGTTGCTGTTGGTATAGTTTTCTCAATATTTTCTTTTTTTTCTGATAGCCGTGCTAAAAAGCTAAAAGTGGCCAAGTCTGAACAACGTCAGACTTTGCTAAAGGATATAGAGAAAAGTAAGCGAAAAATAAAAGCGGATTTAGAAAGCTGGTTCGAAACCAATCTCCATCTGGCAAATATTTTACCTACAGAGAACAACCTGTCTCTTCTTTGCCAGGCGCTTAGTAGGTTTATAAGAGAGCTTGATGATACTGATAAACAGCTCCTTATATTGAAGCACGAGATAAACTCGCGAACATTGCATCGAGTCGCTTATGTTATCACAAAGCAACATTTCTCCTTTCCACGAATAATAAAAATAGTGAGGCTTCCAGGATATGCTTGCTACTTCATGATTTCAGATTATTTTCGGAATACTGAGCTTTTAAAAGCCATGAGCAGTGCTATGAGAGAGACAATTCTTGTTATATATAACACAAGTCTGGATAAGAAAGTTGCTCATCTTTACAAAGGGCTCGTAGAAAAAATTGAGGTTTCCGAGCCAGATAAAGTCACACTGTTCGCTCAGAAAAAATATGTTAGCAAAATTATCGGAAAAGAACATCGCAGAATAAAAATGGTGGCAGCCTTATGTTCCTGTGAAATCAAACTTATTGCCATTTAAGGGGCGAATTATGAGCGAGCTTGTTTACAATATTCTCAAAGAGAAGATCGAAATCCTTTACCAGCGCTCTGGCGGTCTATGGAATGCTAATAATTTAGAAAGCTCTGAAACAGATTTTGCGACTGATGTAGCACCGTTGAATATTGTTTTTGCTGGTCAGTACAGCGCAGGTAAATCTTCTCTTATTAAGATGCTGACAGGTATTGAAAGTATTAAGGTAGGTGCTGGAGTAACAACAGATATGGTCACTCAGTATCAGTATAAATCGTTAAACATTTGGGATACTCCAGGGATTCATGCTGGCGAGTGTGAGCAGCACGATGCCACAGCGCTTGAAGCCATAGCCCAAGCAGATCTTCTGGTCTACGTAATTACTAATGAACTATTTGACGATGTCGTAGGTGCGGCCTTCCGCAACCTCTGTTTTAACCAGGGGCGCGCAAAGGAAATGATGATTGTTATCAACAAATTTGAAAGTGACTCGGCCGACAAAGAGACCAAGATCATGGGCATCACCCAAGTCCTTGAGCCCAAAATTCCTGAGGACTTTCCCATCGTCTTCACTGACGCACAGTCATTCTTCGATTCATTAGATGAGGATGACGAGCAAGATCGACAAGAGCTATTACTTCTTTCCAATTGTGATGGGGTTTCCAAAGCTATTGACGAGTTTGTTGCGCAGCGTGGCCTATATTCTAGATTGACTACGCCACTGCAGCAGCTTCAAATACACTTGGAATCCAAAATTGACGTACTGACTATTTCTGACCCACTGCAACAGGGCTTGGTTAGCTTGCTCACTCAGAACAAACGCGTTTTCCAAGCTAACAGACGGGACCTAATTAAAAAGGTCGGTGCAAATCTAGATAAGCTGAATGGCCAAATTGTTGAGCTAGGAAACCGGCTTGCCGATGCTCTTGGGGGAGAGAAAGAAGAATTTGAAAAATTGCAGGATAATTCGATTCTCGAATGTGAGCGGCTGATAAAAGCTGCATTGGAAGATATACAGATCACTGCAGACGAATGTCTTTCAGATCTTGAAACCGAGCTAGTCGAGTTGGCAAACACACCTGCTAGCTTGAAGATTAATGAAGCTCTGGAAGCTGCAAAAAAATTCAGTCCTGAAGCCGAGACTGGGAATGTAAGCAGCGTCTCCAAGGATGGCCCATTAAAGCTTAACAATACTCTTAGCCAGAGTATGACGAAGTCTGCAGAGAAGGGATTTTCATTTCTTGCAAAAAGCGCTGTGGGTGATGCATCTAAGACAGGTCTCAAATCCGTTTCAGGCAGTACACTGCATACTGCAGTAAAAGAGATTGGTGGATTCTTCGGTCACAAGTTTAAGGCTTGGGATGCAGTGAAAATAGCGGATAAAATAGGAAAGGGAGCAAAATTTCTAGGCCCAGCCATGGCGATCTTCGGGGTTGGTATGCAAATAGTTGACGACTATCAACAGTCTGAACATGAAAAAGAGATCATTAAAATTAAGCGTGACATCCGTAAGAATTATAAAGAGCACAGCAATACTGTTAAGAAGAGTATTGACGCGCAATTCGATAAACTATTAACTATCGGCTTTGACCAGGCGATCGACAATATAGACGAGGCTCTATTTGAAATAAGAGATCAGGCTAGCAAGAAATCAGATGCTGCTAATTCGCTACGAGCACAACTAGAAGATGTGATCAACCTTCGCGAAGAAATACAATCATTATATTGAACATAATTGCAGAGGATTGCCCTGCTAACCAAGCGCTGCTGTCGGACAAGTTCTCCGATGCGCTTCAAATTTAACGTAGAGTGCCTGCAGCCGGCCACAAGATTGCCGCAGTGTGGCGGGTTTCACAGGCACGTCTTGGTTGCAAGTCCAGTAACTGCGGGTGGTGTTCCAGATTCGTTTAGTAATGTTTCGATGATGCAGCGGCTTACCGGCGCCGTTGCAAAACACATGTTCATACTGGCCGGTAACTTCTTTTTGCGCTAGCTAATAGTGCAGTCAATTCCAGTTTAGACAGGGTTGCTGAGCGAATCAGACATGTCTACTCCTCAGATTCAAACCTTCTCAAACAGATCTTCCACTTTGCAATTAAACAAATCACACAGCTTTTCCATGGTTTCAAAGTCCACTCGAACTGCAGTTTCTTTGTATAGCAAAGTAATAGTATTGCGGTTAAGCCCGGTTTCACGGGCAACATCAACCACCTTTAATTTGTGCTCACCCATTAGTCTGGCTAAGTGACACTTAATCAAAATACACCTCAAATATCAAAATGCCATCTAAAATGGCAAAAAATGTTTGCAAATGTCATTTCTCGATGCTAAATTGCATTTAGGATGACATTTTGAGCTTTAGAATGTGATTCTGTTATCTAGACTAATTCAACATTGGAATTAATGCTATGAAAAACACAGCAACTTACCTCACTACCGATGAGCTATCTGAGCTCATCAAATATGACCCCAGGACAATCCGCGAAACGCTGAAAGATCGCGTCTTGTTAGAAGGAGTCCATTACATACGTCCTTTCGGCGGACGCAAAATTTTGTATATCTGGGAAGCCATTCAGAAAGACATCGGCAAACCACAAAACTCGATGTTAATTCCGATGGCGAATGGGGGGCACGCTCATGGCTAGTATCCGTAAACGAGAGGGTTCGCCTAACCTGTTGATTGACTTTAAATACATGGGCACACGCTGTCGCGAGCAGACAGCCTTGCCAGATACGGGGGCTAATCGCAAAACGCTGGAAAAACTTATCCAGAAAATTGAAGCAGAAATTTTGCTTGGCTCTTTTGTGTATAGCAATTATTTCCCTAGCAGCAAAATGGTTGCTCGGTTTGAGAAACAGCAACAACGTTTATTGGCTGGTAACCGGGCGACCAGGCTGCCAACTTTCGCAGAGTTTGCCAATATCTGGCTGGATGAAATGCAGGTTAGCTGGCGCGTGTCATACGAAAAAACGATGCGGTTAATAATTCAGAACCGCCTGAACCCATATTTTGGGGCAATGGAGGTCGACCACATCACCAAGGCTGATTTGATCCAATTCCGCGCCACACTCGGCAAAGTTCGTCGCGAAAACGGAGAGCAGATTTCAGCAGGTTATATTAACCGTCATCTGAAGGTTATCCAGATGATCCTTTGCGAAGCAGCCGACCGGTATCAGTTTACTGCGCCAGTGCGTTTAAAACCATTGAAAATGAAAAAAAGTGATGTGGATCCCTTTACCCTGGATGAGGTGGAACGCTTCCTGATTCAGGTTCCCGCAGCGTTTGTTGATTACTACATTGTGCGATTTTTTACCGGGATGCGCACCGGCGAAATCGATGGCTTGAAGTGGCGCTTTGTTGATTTCGACCGGGGTATCATTTTGGTGCGTGAAACCTGGGTTGGGGGTAGGGCGGAGTACACCAAAAATGACGGCTCTCAGCGTGAAATTATTATGTCGCAACCAGTGCGGGAATCACTGGAGCGGCAATTTGGGGCAACAGGGAAAGGTGAATTTGTATTTGCGACCCGCAACGGTACGCCATATAACCATCGCAATATTACTCAGCGGATATGGTATCCCACGTTAAAAGCCTGCGGACTTCGCGAGCGGGTTCCATATCAGACCCGACATACCGCTGCCACGCTCTGGCTGGGGGCGGGTGAAAACCCGGAATGGATTGCCCGGCAAATGGGCCATACCACGACAGAGATGCTGTTTCGGGTATATAGCCGCTTTGTGCCTAACTTAACTCGACAAGATGGTAGTGCCTTTGAAAGTCTCTTACTAAAATACTTAAAGCAGGGGGCCGCATGATTAATGTTGATACTTTACCTGCCATTCAGCAAATTCAGGCTGAGCGTGATTTAAGTCGGTTAGTCCGTAACCACACTGAAGTATTGTTATCGGTGTTTGAAATTGCTCCAGAGGGAACCGGGCTTATTTCGTTGTTTGGTAGTGGCATGGAATTCACAAATAAGGAAGCGCTGCGAGTATGGGTTCGAAAAACACTGCTGGATCACTCGCACTACGTAAGTTTGCCAACGCTACGTGATATGCTAGAGAAAAAGCTGATGTCTTTCTCAAAGGATTGGCTGTAAATTTGAGCTTAGTTGCCAGGGGAGTAGGTTTGTCATTTACTCCCTTTATTGCTCGGTCTTTGAAGGCCAAACCCAAATAGGTCAGAGTGTTGAAGCAGATTAGTAGGGAGATTCGGTATGTATATTTCTACACAAGTGATAGGTGCTATTTTTCTGGTATTGACCATCGCAACCTTGCTGATAGGCCTTTATTTAGTTAAGCATTATAACAATAAACACTGAGCGCATTTATTGCTCTTCCACAAAACCCGGTCAGTGAGCCTCGATTATTTACCCGGAACTTCATGAACTTCAATACAACGGAAAGTTAGATGCTTGAGCAAAATGCAGTTAACGTCACTGCTATCTTTATATTGTTTCAGTTTTTCTTTACCTGCCTGTTTTTTAGAGAAAAACACTGTGGAGTTAAAGGGATAAGTTCATTTGTGTTATCAGCGCTTATGCTGCTTCTGACGTCCATATTCACATTGATATATGCCAACACTCTGAACGAGTTTTACGCGATAGCTTTGATCGTCAGTTTTTCATCAATTTACTACTTCGTCATTCGCTCTTTTACAGAATTACTCAGTATCCGGACTAAACGCAAAACAGAGCGATATTATTTTCTCTTTGCTGTGGCTATCTCAATCGGGACATTGATTTTAACTGATGAAGTTGTCTACGGAATAAGTATTGGCATCTTAGCGTCTGCGGTAATCCCTTTGGTTTATCTGCTTAGACTAATTTCAAACAAAGTACGCTATTTAGATATTTTAGCAGAGCGTACGTTTTTATCTCACTGTATCAGTTTGATTTTAATAGGTTACCTCTTACTCCTCATTGTTATTTTTGTCAAAAAAGTTTTGCCAATTGGGATTTTGCAGTATTTGTCACTTGAACTAACTGAATCAGTGAATACAGCAAGCCTGTTTTGGGGGTTATGTGCACACATTTCATTGCTGATTGCGTTTCTAATTGTCATATATAAATTCAAGCAAGACGAACTTAAAAAGGTTGGTGAAACTGATTATCTAACTGGGGTTTACAATAGAAAGGCGTTTTTCGAGAGAGTGTCTGGCATTCACGATAGCAATGATACATACCTTATTTTGATCGATGCGGATTTTTTTAAAAAGATTAACGATCATTATGGACACATTGCTGGCGATGAAGCACTCAAACATATAGCAAAAGTTTTACAAGGTAATATTTCTAAAAGCGACTTGTTGGCCCGATATGGTGGTGAAGAATTTATTATTGCTGTAATAAATACTGACGAAAAGAAACTTAGAGTGATGGTTGAACGTTTACGTGCTCAAATGGAGAGCTCTCCTCTCGTTTTCAATGAGATCACCATACAAATCACTCTGAGTATTGGAGTTTCTAAATTCAGCAAACAGGATATTCTACAGGATATTGAACAAGCAGATAACATGCTATACCAAGCAAAAGCAAACGGACGAAATCAGGCGGTGTACAGCCTTACCTAGAGCAGAACGATTAAAATACTTTTTAACGCTGCTTCGCTTCTGAACCGTTTAGTTCATATTCAGGTTGCTAATGTCGTTTGACATTTCCACTCGCTCATTAAATAACGAGAATATTGACGCGCTGACGATTAATACCGCGCATAGCATATACAGTGTCAGGTTTCCCGTGGTGACAGCAGAAAAGAAACAGGGTAATAAAATAGCTAGCCAGACATAGAAAAATATTCTTGGATTAACGCGATATTTCATCGTTAATTTGGTTGTGCAATGCATACAACTAAAAGTTTTTTCTGGTGTTATATACAATAGCTTCTTGAAAAAAACATGGTTCAGACACTTTGGGCAATTCAAATGCTTTAAATTCATCTTTACGTTATTAGGTCGGTTTCCAGTCAGCGAATCTTATAACGCAACGGCAGTTATTGTAACTGATAACTTAGAAATGCCTTCGTCTTCTTACTTTGTCGCAATGATCAGCATTACATCATTGTGATGCTCTTCCGAACCGCCAGCAGAATAAGCGTCATAATGTACCTCAGTAAGCCGGTTTTTGGAAATCTGAGATTGATTAAATCCCCTTGCGATGAGTGAAGCTGTAGCCTGAGCAATTGCATCATCACTGCTGTTACCTGCCATATTAATAACTTTTATTTCCATTCTCATGGTATCTTTCTCCTATTTAAATGTCTCATTAACCAGAACATCAAATGGAGGCTCTTGACCATCCCGTGGGCTGACGTTAGCTAATCTTGTGACAATTGCTTTGATTTCGGTTTCTGTAGTCGCAGTTTCTAAATTTTTGGCCGAGCCAAGCCCCGGATATTTTTTAGTCAGCTCTTTAGAAACGGCGGTAACTTTCTCTTGGTTAACTGTTCCACTTGGTGCAAGCTTTTTCATAACCTCCTCGATAAGTACTTCTTTCCTATTTTGATTCTTTACTGCCATTTCTAATAGTTGCTTACTTTCTTCTGCACTTATATTCAGTTCATCCATTAGGTATTGCTGTGGGCTTTTTTGGGAAACTTCATTTCCACTTTGTATAGTTACAAGTGATGCCCCTCCTTCCTTAGCCAAGAGTTGCGCTGCCAATCCCGTAGCAAAGTATTGCGCAATACCACCAGATGCTTTACTTGAACCGTCAATGGAGGGGGCCCCGCCGGTATTAGATGGTTGGGGTGTTACATTTGTTTTTCCTTCCCCGCCAAACTCAGCACCAAAAGACGCCAATACAGAGTATGCATCTCGAGTTTCGGTTGAGTTAAATAAGCATGTCGCACCACTGCAGTCATTTGGTATCAGTTCTCCGTTAGAACTTTTTAAATTCGCTAACAACGGCAGCCAAACGGCCTCAGTGCGTTTGTAGCCTACAGTTAACTCAGGTGTTTGAGTTGTCGACGAGGTGCTTAGATCTATTGCGAACTTAGTTGAAGTGCCAAAGACCAACGTGTTGCTGTGCTCTGGCATTGAAGAGCATCCAGCGATTGCGACTGAAAAAACTAGCATTACTTTTCTTAATAGGGTGCTAAAGCTAGGCATATCTGCTCTCCTGGTAATTGTTCAAAGGTGTTTTTATAGTAATTAAAATTACTTTCGGTACTGGTTACCAAAAGAAGTTTGCAGTGATTGCCAGCTGCGACAACTGAGGATTTTCTATAACCAATTCCATTAATCTCGCCAAATCCGACTCCTATGAAACTATTTGAATAAGCCTTAACGTCTTGATTATTTGAGTAAGTTAGCGATTGTGTGAGGGTCGTTAAACCCACCTGAATTGATTCTTTCTGAAGAGGTAAATAGGGTTGGGGATTGACGAGAGAATCTTCTTTGTTTAATTGGCACAGCTTTCCGATGTCTAATCTGCTGATAAGCCTTACAACACTCTCGTGGTCTGTATTTTCACTGGTTAAAATTAGAGCCCGACAGCCTAGATGAATTTCACCTTTTTTATTTTTTTTATACCCAATCGTCAAATTACCGTCACTAAAAAAGCCAAGCATTGAAGCGTCTCTTAGGTCGATATAGTTTTGCTCTGGCTGACTTGATAGAACTTTCATGATACCAAAGTGGTTTACGTAAAGGCGGCCTTCAGAGTCGATACTTGACCTTGCAGTGCACCCTGAAAGAACTAAACCAAGCAGGATAAATGCAAAAACATGGAGCGTCCAAGAACGAGCGGAAATTAAAATATGGAACTGTGGATTATGCATTTGCCATCCCTAAGCAACGATTTAATTCTCTAATTCGCAACTCTTTCCGGAACAGCAAAAACCGGGTCATTTTTAAAATTAGTCTTATTTTAATTTTACGCAAGCGACATAAGTAAATATTGTAATAACAATGGTTAATTTATGATGATCGATAAGGATCATATTTCAAAAGCAGATCCATTGGATTGAGGCATGGATCGCCATTAGCTCCCCTGGCTCAGCTATTATGAGCCTCTACCACTAGCAGATCAGCTAAAAGAAGCTAATCTTAACCAGATTGTTAAATGTCTATGAGATTAGGTGAGGCCAAGTATGGAACTTGAAATTGGCGAAAGAGCCACTCTGATAATTGCATCCGGTCTAGTAATTACCTTCAAGTTAGTAGTTTTACTGTTGGCATATAAGACCATTAAGTTAGGTTATGATTTGTTACTTAGAGGTGTTAAAGGTGAGTTTCAGTTTTCAAGTGATATCGGCGGCCATAAAGCAGACCTGAGAAGTGCTTCACCCGGACTATTATTTGTGTTGCTTGGGTGCGCAGTCATGTATGTCTCTATAATAGAAAAATACCCTCAGGAGGTACTTAAAACTACTGAACAACGAAATGTTGAGGCTACAAATATTGAAAAGCCACCTTTAAAAAACAGCGACTGGAGCTTGGAGTGATGAAGATTACTTTAAAAATAATTCTTTTTTACTTAATAATTTGCTCAAGCTGTGCAACAGCAATTGAAGATGAAGATCAATACCAGAAGAATTTCCGTATTGGAATTGCCCTCTATAGTTCACGTGATTTTGAACAAGCAGATATTTTTTTTAGAAAGAGCTTCGCATTCAAGGAGCACTCTAAGACAGCTTACTTTATATCAGATTCTAATTTTGAGCTTGAAAGGCTTGTAGAGGCTAAAAAATTCGCAAAACTCGCCTTAAATAAACTTGAACCTGCTCTTGAAGATGACAAAAAAAAGTATTTAAAAGAACTTATGTCGAAAATTGATGACATTGCAATAAGTAATTATAAAAGCTTAACATCAACGACAAGATATAGGTTTATGATGTCGCATCAGAACCAAACTCCCTTAGATTCGTTGTCAAAACAAGCAATTCGTGAAATAAATGAAAAGAAAATTTCAGAGGCAAAGGAGTTGCTACTGAAATTAGGTATTGATCCTGTTGAGTTCGACAATCCATTTTCAATGCCTATACATGACAAGTGCGATCCAAATTATTCAGGTGTGAGAACACCAGAGATGATAAGTAATTGTCTAACTGAATTGTATCAATAAGCTAAATGACTGATTTTAGACACTCCTTGAAGATAGGCGTAAGCCTATCGCCTAATCAAAGGGTGTCCGTTGTAACGGAAACTATTACATAGCGACCCGTTTTGGCTATAATTGACAGACAACAAATCAAGAGCTCGCAACCATGCCTTATTGCCACACCGCATTTCAAATTGTGAAGCCAGAGCAGGTTGAAAGCCTGTTAACAGCTTTTGCTCAAGAGTGCTTCATCGGCGGGCATGCTGCTTATCAGCTAGACGATGGCAGTTTCTCGATTGACGCAGGGGAAAATGATGTTAGGGCTATCTATGATGAAGACAATACAGCCATAAAATTCTTCTGCCGCTACAAACGTGACATGAGATTTTACGATAACAAACTACAGACCTTTGCTGCCAAGCACGGAATTGATACAACACTCACTTGTTTACAACTTAATTCGAACAGCGGGGTGACTATATTGTGACCAAACAACTTGATGTTCTGGCCGTGGCTCAAGAAGTTGAGCGAGACTGTCAATCTGGCAAATTAAGCCGAGAGTTGCTAGGTCAGGGGCAAACACTATATGGTAAGAGTATTCAATATCCTGATTATCTCCAACGTATCACTCCTGATGGCAAAAAATCACTGGGTCACTGGCGAAGTGGTGTATTTGAAGAAGTAATAAGTCTGCTTTGAAACAAAGCTCGCCAGTGCAGTTTACACTGCGTGCTGGATGATTTGACGGTCGGAGAATTTGCTAAAGGATAGGAAAATCCTTGTGAAATTAAGCTCGAATAGAGCAGTGAGCGTCTGTTATCTTTTGCAGATTCATCAAGCCATTTATCCAGGCCTTCCTTAAGATGCGTATAGAGAGTTCAATGTAGATAAGACTGGCTCATGCCGAGGTACTTTGCGTTTTGATCTCACTAAAGACACGTTGTTCCATATTGATGACTAGGCGGTTTGTACGCTTGGCCCTCCCAGCTTAGATTGACACCATAAACAGCAAATATAACCCAAATCTGACACCATATTCGCTAGGTCTGCGGCGATATTGGAATTGACTCTTTCCTCGCGCTAACCTTTTTCGTTGCCGCGAGATGTCTGACCCTTTGTTCGCGACAAAATCAATCGCGAGATATCCTTCTGGGGCATACTCTTTATCCGTACGGTTATCCCTGAACGGCGTTTGCCAGCTATCCAGTAACCAGCTTTGCCACTGAAATTCGCGCTGTTCAGAATTAAGTGGTGCTCGTGAAACCAGCGTAAAGCGCATTCTTTGGGTCACAGCAAACGCTTTTTTGAAAACATGCATGGCATTGATAAAGCGATGCAATGACGTTACATCATAAAATCGAAAATGTGGCCAGATAACCGAGCAGGAAGTTACAGCGTAGTGGGCGGCCCACAAAATGTCGGCCTGCTCTTGTTCCGTCAATTGATTAAACTCTTTAGCCATGCGAAGGGCGATATTAAGGCTTTTGGCGCTAGCAGGTGGAGCAGGCAGCTTTGCGATAGCAGGGATGTTCATTCTGGTTTTGTCTTTGTAGATAAACCGTTTGTGATTGCGTGGGCGTTTTTTGTGTTCGAATTGTGATGTTTCATTAAACTGTTGACTGAAAAAATATGCTGCGTTACCACAAGCGAGTTTTAAACGACTGAGCTCGATGTTTGCCTCTTCTGCACATATCTCTTTGGGGATGCCATAGTTAATAGACCGAATTAAAGCACGATAAATATCCAGCTCCAGCACCTGATGGTTAACGAATAAATCCAAAGAGCCCGGACGGCGAGACGTTGTTTTTTGCCAATGTTCTAGCTGTATTGGGGCACACTGTTTTAACAATTTCCGTGCAGCGTAGCCTGCCATGCCCTGGTATGCCGGAACAGGGTTTGTTGTTTCGATACGAGCACGGGTTGCTGTGCGCACATCCACACCTGCAAGTACAGCTTCAGCATCACGGCTTATAATAGGTGTACTGTTATTTAATTCCATCCAGATAAGCCAGCTCGCACTATGAATGTAGTGAAATAGTGTCATGCCCGGCCCGGCATGACCGATCATGGCACTAATGGTGTGAAGCACTTTCCTGGTGGGTTGCCTTTCAGTAAGGTGTAAAAGTACTGACTTGGCTTTTTTCAGATGCACAAATTCAGGGGCGCTTTTTAGTGTGTCGATTGGCGGCGGGTACTCATCATATGGTTTTTCCTGCCAGTTCCATAGCATCCAGGTGGCAAATGAATGACGCAGATGATGAAAACGGAAACTATCATCTCCGGTAATACGTTTTAACAACATTGTTAGTGGTTCAAATAGTAATCCTTCTGGTACTAACGGCCGACCAGAGGAGCCTAATGGCGGTTGATCACCAAAATAAAATAAGTAAGGTGAGTGCTCGGTACCGAACTTTTGCCTTGTCTTGAGGTATTCAAAAAAAATAACCTTTTCCGCATCATTCAATAGTAACCCGAAAGGAATGCGCCGCTCCGCTGAAGTTGTCTTAAGAGAGCGCTGCTCATGCGGCGTGATATAAAGTGTTGCGTAGTCAGAGAGCCTATCTGATTTTGCATTTGTCGGGATTTCAATATCCTGCAGGCGCAAAAAGTATACTTCGCGCCGTCGCAGCCCGCAGCGAAAACCTAATATTAAAAGTAATATTACTGCTCTTGTTTGTAAATAACTGAGTCCTGACTGCTGCTCTGTACTGTTAAGTAAAAAGTCACAAGCGTGACGATATTCCCAAGGCATTAGAATATTGGCGTCAACCGTTAGTGCTTCAAGTCGCTGGCTTTTGGCAATGTATTGTTGAAACAGATGACAGGGTGATACCTGATATGTCATCTCCAGATAGATATGAAAATCCCTTAAAATACGGGCCCGTTTAGTTTGGGAAATTAAGCTGGTTCCTTCATCTATAACTTGCGTGTAAAGCTCTGATAGTTCATCGGGGGCGATATTGATCGGATTACGCTCAGCAAATGCCAACATCAAAGGGTTGGCAATGGTATCCAGATAGCTGGCTAAGGTGCTTGGAGATAGCTTACCTGACCAGCGGCTTTGTGATGTCAGGCGAACACTGGCCCAATGCAGCAGATAATGCAAACAAGGGGGTAAATAGGTGCTCGCTTTTAGTTTTGTTTGAATCTCCCCAGCCACGTTTGAGTGCAGTTGTTGACGGGATTGGTTTGATTTAGCTGGATCCCTTTTTAGTTGTCGTAAGAGAGCTTTAATCTCTTTTAAGCATGCCTGTGTCTGTCGATGATCGTACTGACGAGTATGGGACGCATAATCAAGCGGAGCAACATTCAACATTTTGTTGCTTTCATCGGGTGTGACGGATGTTTTGATTAGATCCAGTGGTGGCGATTGCTGGCTTATTAGCCGGTAAAATACCTGTGGTTTGAGCGTCAGGTTAGGTTGTGCCCCTGTCAAGATCGCCAATGAAAACGGTGAAATTTCCAGGCTGAGTCTGCTGTTGATCGCCTGCACCAGCCAGCTAAACCGTAATTTCGTTTTCAGTTTAAGCTTGGCACCTTGCAAATAGGTATGAAGGCATTTTAGCGTATCCAGCTCAGAAGATTTCTGTTCATGCTCCTGTTCGGAATACCAATGATTGATCAATTGAACCGTCATGTTATCCGGTTGCCAGATATGTGTTTCACCGGCAGCACCTTGCAGTTCAAACCAGAGCAGCTTTTTATAACACTGAGGTTGACCACTGAGTAGTAAAGTTTTGAGGCTGTTCAGGTAATCTTTTCGTAGCAGTCCACCATAGCGCATCGCACTGTAGAGTAGCCTGCCCAGATAAAATCGATACTGATCCTGGCTCTCCGTAAGGTTGCTATGAAAGAAGTCATCTAGCTTTTCAATAATGTGAATGTCGCTTAGGCTGCCTTGTTTTGCGGGTGGCGAGGGGCGCTTTAATTTAACCGGAGCCCGGATAGAGAACGATGCTGGATAAGCTGAACGATGAGCGGCAATATAATAATTTAGCTGCTCCACCAGATTAACTCCGGTGTCTTTAAAGCGTTGGCTCTGTTGTGTGTGCAGTAACTGCCAGAAAAGGTCGTTGTATTGCTGCTGCGTTAGGACCACAACTTCAGTGTCACTAAAGAACTGGTTGTTAAGACGCTGCAGCCGCAGCTGAATTTCTTCGTGCAACTCAAAGATATTCATGTGAATAGCCCTGCAATTGTCTTAATACCTAGCAGACGTGCAAACTCTGCCATATGCGGAACCAATTGCGTCCTGATATCCCGCATCGACAAAGTGGAATAGGTTCCCCAGTACTGTTCACCAATATTGGCGTGTCCCAGTGCAACATCGATGATCTCGTGTGATACACACTGCTCTTCCAAATAATTGCGCAACAGGCGCCGGTTCAGGTTAGGTGGCAGATTGATATAATGGTTTAACACCCGCTGATAGAGCAATGGCTGGAAGCGCTGCGGCTTGCCATTGACCTCGATGTAGAACAGTGTTGGTAAGGACGCCGGTTTGATATTTGTGCGCAACAATCGACTTTTTATGATCATGAGATGGCGTTCGTAGGCGCTAATCAACTCCAGTACCGTTTTGCATAGAGGAATGTGGCGGGTATTAAATTCATCTTCACGCGCTTTTTCTTTACGAATAAACACCCCGGCGGAGACAACCAGCTGTTCACGCTGTACTAGTGGTGTGGTAATGGGCCTCATGCCTGTCAGCAGTGACTGGCAAAATACCTGATAGGTTACATAAAGATTATGAAAATCAATCCACTTACCTGGCTCGGTTAACTTAGTCTGTAAGCGTGATAGGTCATATTGAATTTTCGTAATCGCTGCAGTAATTTGGTTCATTTCAGGGCGATATCGAGCACCAATCCAACCGTAAGATTCGGCAGGTGCTGCAGTGCTGGCTTTTCTTTCTACAGATGTAGCCAGAATATCCAACAATATCTTATAACGTTGCTGTAGGAGAGAGGTATGAAGCGAGGTGTAATAGCTTCGCGCCATGCTGCCCGGCGGCTCTCTATTAAATAAAAGTGCGGTTGTAGCCTGACCGAACACCGCGCAACCGATCACGAGCAGGTAATTGCTGATTCGTCCTTTCGTTAACGTACCTGGGCCAATGTCAGCTATATATTTGCTGAAATCATCTGACAAAATATTGGTTTTATTACATGGTTTTTCTGGTGTTTGAGACGGCGGCTTTAATTTTGCGAGCTTATCAAATTTAAATCTACAGAGTTCTGTAGCCGGCAATCGAAGCAGATTGGCGGCTTTTTGTGCCTCTGAAAAATCTCCCGTGGTTTTGTAGTTGAGGTTAAGAGCTGGAATGATCCAGCTATGGGTGCTGTACTCGTAGCCTATTTGAACCGGGGTGTCGTTATCATTAAACCTGGTAGCGAATAATACTTCTCGCGCACGCTCAAAGGGTGACGCAGTATAAAGCATGGTCAACAGGATTAGCTGTTTTATCAGGGTCTCCATGCTGATATTGACATGTTCATTGATAATAGCATCCAATATCAGTTGATATTCGTGGTGCGACAGCATTTGCAGTGACAAAGGTAGGTAATTGTTTTGGCGCGTTATACGATTAAGAATAGCGCTAGATACTCGTTTGCCATGAAATGCCTGGACATAAGACTCCAGTGGCTGCGATGTTTGAAATATGTAGACGTCCCCGACTTCCTGCTCCTGTTCGTCCTCGCCAGAATATAAGGCTTCGTAATCCACGGGCTCGGATGGACTTCCCCACAGTGCGTAAATTAGATCTTCGTCATCATGGATATCAGGGAGTGTCAGTTTAACTAGCATCTCACCCGTCAGGGCTGTATAGCCATCAATTTCAGGAGACTTATTTTGTCTTGAGCCTCCGTGCCGGCTCTTTACATTGTGACGTTTTTTTTCTATTCCCAAACCAAGTTGAAAAATTTGGATAAGAGTATTGAGCCGCGACAATAGCCGTGTTTTATTCTCATACACCTCGCTCTCAAGTAGTAAAGACAGTTGTTGGAGGAGTCGGATTATTTTTGATAATGAGTTGTACTTTTCACCCCTGATGTAGCCATACCAATCTGTTATAATGCTTTCCGTACTGAATTCTCGGAAAATTTCACATATCTGACGTTTTTCATACTCTTTTAAAAAAACATCAGGATTCTTAGCTGTTTGCTGTTCGATTAACGCAGGAAAAAACAGCAAAATCTGTTGCAAAGCATTGTAAAACGGTTGATTTTTATCACTGTTCATAAACAGCAAAACATAAATTGGATGCTTGGAAAGATAGCCCTGCATGGCTTTTTTGACATTAGTTTCCATCGGTCGGAAGAATTTAATCTTGTCTCGATGTAGCTGCAGTTTTTCGAGCAAGAAATATGCTGATGAACGGTATTTCATTGCTCGCTGAACTAATTTGGTATGTGGTGCGACGTCTCTGATGAGGGGTAATTCTAATGCCGCAGTAATGTTTTCGAGTACAGCGCCTAGGTAAATCAGGTCATCAGGTGCATCAATAAAGTCGAGAAAATCGACCAACTCCTCAGCATCTTTCCCTGTAATATTTATCAGCGCTAAAGAGCTAATCAGACGTTTTTTTCTGTCCACGGATACGCCTGATCGATTTAAGTTTTGGGAAAAGAAGTGATGCTCTGTGGCTAAATGACAGAGCTAAAGTCTGTAATTGCTGTACATATTTTGGCCCCAGAGAATGCATGATAGGGGAGCCGGCAATATCAATAATCGCGATATCCGAGAGTTCCTCCGATGCCAGACTTGTATGCAGAATGCAGGTGATTTGAGCTCCTTCGGATAGCCTTAAACATGCTAATTCATAACTCCTGAAACCTGCAATCACATACAGTTTGCCTTCTAGTTTGACAACATGAATAGGATGGATAACCAGTAAACAGTGAAGCGCAGGCTCCGAGTAGTCGTCCGGAGCTGATGCATAAATGAGGTTTGCAGTTGTCGCCACTGCGTTTTGGATAGCAGGATGTATGGCCTGAATATCGTTAAGGCGGACATCTATTAGCGAGCTGTTCTTTTTCTTTTTCGAATGGGTCATTTAGTAGTCATAATGGTAGCATTGAGTACAAGTGTCAAAAATATGATGTATTCAATGTGACACAAATTAAAATTTTTGTCTCGAATTTATGGTTTTAATAGGGGTTTATAGTCGGCTTTGGTAAAATGAATTTCCTTGCTGCAAGCCTTGATTTATATGAAATATAGCTTAAAATAAGGTATTAGGGGTAAGCATATTTTATAGAATGTCTTCATCCTCCGGAGGCAGAGGTCCCGCGTTCGAACACCAAAACATCAAAACCACCTTAGGGTGGTTTTCGTGTTTTTAGCACCTCGAAGGATGAGAACCTTTGTTCGACAAAACGGCAGGAGAGCCGTTTTGGACGTTGCTTTAGCAACGCCCGCAGGGCAAGGTACAGGAGGTACCGAGTCAATCCTCTCGGGTGCACCAATTAAAGCAAGCGCTGGCTGTACCTCCGCATCCCGTCAAAGATCGGCTCTGATATAAATGTCGGAAACCCCGTTGGCAATTCGCTTATAACCTTGTGGATCACTGACTCTGTCATACTTCCCATTTCATGCAGTATCCGCTCCATGCCCGATAATGGAAAGCCGACTTCATTAGCGGTGTTGAAAAAGTGTTTAGGGCCGATCAACCTGCATTCTGTTTTTCTTCCTTTGGAGCCTTTTAATGACATTGCCAAGCGTAAGTCTTTTTCGTGTAAACCTTTTTTAGAGATTGCAGGGAATGCGGACAAGATATCGTATAGCGGTGTTAGCCGATATAGATCTTGCCGTTCAGTTAAAATAAAAAAATTTTTCGCATGGCCATCGGTTACCAGCCCTCCTGCCATTTACTTTGGTCTGGTTCTGCAGATTTATCGCGGGGGGAGATATCCAGCTGTAGCTCTAATGCGGTAAGGATTTTGAAAAATGTGGCTAACTTGCAGGATTCAGGTTTGTTCTCAAAATCAGAAATCGTCGCGACCCGAAGACCGACCAGCTGAGCGATCTCTGCTTGCGTAACACCGTGCTTTTTGCGATATGCTTTTATCAGGGTGCTAAGTTGTTCTGGACGAGTGATCTGCATCAAACACACTCCACCTTATTAGATGTACTTTGTTATGAATATATACGCCTTACCGTAATTTTTGTCAATATACGCTGAAGCGTAAGTTGCATCCATATACGCTATAGCGTAATAAAAGAAGTTGAGCTTGGTGGTTCATGGCTTTAACATAGTGAGCATTTATAGCAGTTCAAATGCCAAAAACTATCTGAAAAGTGTCAGGGGCGCTTTTGAACAGCTTCAGCTGGCCCACCGGGGCGAGTATCAGGATGATACGAGTAACTAAGTCGGGAACGATTTTGAACAGCTTCAGCTGGCCCGCCAGGGTGAGGGCAGGACAGCCCGAATAATCCTCTCGGGTACAGCAACTAAATCACGGCTTAAGCTGAAAAGCAGGTTTTTTTTTATGCTCGGTGACCAAATGGTGACCAAGCTGTGACCGGAAGCACTTTTTCCTTGCTAAAGACAAGTATAAAACTGATCTTTGCTCTCTGTTCGGATTATTGATGAGGCTTATCAAAATCGCAGAAGTCATGAACAAAACAAGTATGGCTCATTCGACTATTTATAAATACATTGCTTTGGATTTGTTCCCCCGCCCTGTCAAAATTGGTAATTGAGTAATATATGTGTAGTCAACACTTAATACTCCAATTCAAAAAATCCAGTCCGTCAGAGGGATCAATCGTATCAACGGATCTCCAAGAATTGATCCTCTAACCGGCAGATCTAATTCTATGTTAGGCACCTCAATGTTCACTCAAAAGCGGTTTCACAGTATTTTCACGCTGGATAAGTTGTAGTTAGCCTTGGAGATTCAACTTAATAGGCTTGGCGGTATGTACCCTAAAAAATTTTTATCTGTAGCTGAAAAGAAATTAAGCACTTGTTCTCCTATTCAAATAAGAATTTGTCTTGCTTGGGTAAAGGGACGCATATGCTAAGTTTGAAAAACATTAATAAAACTTATGCCGATGGTACGCATGCATTAAAGCAAGTCTCAATGGACCTGGGCACAGGCATGGTTGGATTGTTGGGGCCAAATGGCGCTGGCAAATCAAGTTTGATGCGCACAATTGCCACAATACAAAATGTTGACAGTGGCTCATTTCACTTTGGCGACATCAATGTTCTTGATAGTCCGAAATTATTACGAGAGCAACTTGGATATTTACCCCAGCATTTTGGTGTCTATCCCAGAGTTTCATGCCGCGACTTACTAGAGCATCTGGCGATACTAAAAGGGCTTACCAACAAAGCGGAACGACATAAGCAAATTGACGAGCTGTTGCACTTAACCAATCTCAGTGATGTCGCTAACAAAAGTGTAATTGATTTTTCCGGAGGGATGTTACAGCGTTTCGGAGTTGCTCAGGCATTACTGGGTGACCCTAAAGTGTTAATTTTGGATGAACCTACCTCAGGTTTAGATCCTGCTGAAAGACTCCGTCTTCACAAAATTCTGCACGAAGTCGCCAAGACCAGAGTTTTGCTCCTTTCTACACATATAGTGGAGGATATAGAGCATCTGTGTGCCAATACCTATATTCTGATTTCAGGAAGTATCGTTGCAAGCGGGCCAACAACGTCACTATATCAGCTTTTAACGGGAAAAATTTGGCAGGGGCGAATTGATGGCTCTGAGTTACCAGATACGGCATATGTTCTGAGCGAAAGCTTACAATTTGGCGTGCCAATTTGCCGTGTTTATTCTGAAATGCCTTTACACCCGACAATGGAGCAAGTAACCCCTTGCTTGCAGGATCGCTATTTTATGCACCTCTATGGAAAATTCCAGGGAGGTATCTGATGTTTAAACAACAAATCTGCTCTGAGCTAAAGCTACAATGCTTCCATCCATTGTTTATCACCTTATTGATATTCGCACCGATATTCGGCTTCTTTGTCGGGCAAGGCGTCAGTGCCTCGCAAATTGAACTGTTTCAAGACCATCACTTACATAAGGTGACGGGGATCCTCAACATGCTGGCTCTCCCCTGGGCAGCCGTAATTCTGGCCGCGTCAGTGCTGTTTAGAGAGATAAAAACTGGCATCGCAGGGTTGATTAGTGCCTTACCACCAACCAAAGTACAGCATCAGTTTTTGGTAGTAATGGCTTTAATAATATCACTGAGCTTATTGTGTGTATTATCGGTATTCGGACTGTTTTTGGGCCTGCTTACACAGGCGTTAGCATTGCCAGACTTTAGTGTCTTGGTGATGACTTGTGTGGAAATGCTACGGCTACAATTTCTACTCAGCGTTCCTTCTATATTGTTTTTCGTGGCAATATTTTGGCTGCTTAAAAATATTGGCACACCGGTGATCGGGCTTTATTTGGTTACGCTAATTTTGTTCGCTTCTTATATGGCTTTGGCTAGTGCCAGTGGTTCACCTCTTATGACCAGCGAACATGCGCCGTCTCCGGTGCTGGTGCAGGTAATGAATTATCTGGATTGGTTTGGATTGACGGCGCTCGTTGTCAGGGACTTAAATTGGGATATCGTCTATCTCAATCGTCTGATTATTATTATTGCTTCGATACTAATAGCTTTTGCTGCTTGTTTGTCAGCGAACACACCCCAGAAAAAAAATAACGCTAAGCTGAAACTGACACAGCAAGTTTCAGCCAAAACACTTTCACAGGTTGCATTTACATTCAGGAACGTTTCGCCTGAATTTTTTGTTCAGTTCATATCTTCGCTTAGCTTTCATTTGAAGCAGTTTCTAATACATCCGGGAACACTCTTTATTTCAACTCTATGGTTCGGTGTTGTGGTAGCCGAGGTTTATCCTTCGCTGAATGTTGCTGAAACAGGCTCCGTATTAAAAAGTTTAAGTATGGATGCAGTTAATCGATTTATGTGGGATCTGGTGCCAATGTTCGGCTCAGTGCTTATTGTTTATCTCAGTTATACCTTTACCTGGCGAGATCAGCAGGCGAACTTTGACCTGATCACTAGATCGCTTCCCGTTTCATTCTCAACGATTTTTTTGTCACGTGTTATCTTGCTAAATATTGTTGTTTTTTTGTTCTTGCTCATAGCTTGCTTGGCTGGAGTTGTGGCTCAGTATCTGCGTAATAGCCCGGTTGACTTAGCGGAATATGTGCGGTTTATTTACTATGCCGGCTTGCCACTTATGGCTAAATCTATCGCCTTTATTGCTATTCAGTCTATTTTCAAGCAACGAATCCTTGCGACAACAATATGCATTTTTTTAGTAATACTCGAGCTGTCACCGTTAACATCAGTTATTGGCTTATCGCACCCAATTTACCGTCCATTCTCGACACCACTGGATAATATTGACTCTTTGTTAAATTACAGCCATGTCGACGCTGGTTTTTGGACATTTACGTTATTTTGGTTTGTTGTAGGTGCATTGCTCGCATACATGGCATTGCTGGTGAATAAAGTTAGCAGTGGCAAGCCATTTATTAAGCTAGCAGAGGCCGCACTGTTTGTACTCTTAACAGGTGCTGCGGCTCTCCAGTTACAGTTCATAAACCGCCAAATGCTAAAGGATGGCAAAGCTATCTCGATTTCCGCTCAAATCGAGCTTCTTGCAAACTATGAAAAAGAATATAAAAAGTTTCAGAATCTGCCTCAGCCAATAATCAACGACGTTAAAACAGCAGTTCATATTCACCCAAAAGAAAGTAAAGCCGTCATTCGTGGGAGTTATATTTTACTCAATCCACATGAGGTAACCATCGACAGTATCTTGCTGGGTGAGGACTGGCGAACCCCACTGCAAGAAGTGACGCTTTCACATCCGTCCAAGATGACTTACGACGCTGTGCAAGGCCAAAGAGTTTTCCAGTTAACGTCCTCATTAGCACCAGGACAGAAAGTCGAACTTCAGTTTTCCTTGGTGCTAGAGCAGAGTGGATATCAGAAAATCGCTAATCACAAAATCCTGACTCCTGATTTTGTTTATATAAGGGGGGTGCCGATTTTACCGGAGTTGGGATATCAGCCAATCAGAGAAATCTCTGATAACGACTGGCGTCAGAAATATGGTTTAGCCAAAGTTCATGACAAAGATTTTGATAAGTTGCTACGCAACAGAGATCGTGCAAGAGACACCTACCAGTGGGCCACACTTAGCACGATTATCTCGACGCCGGAAGATTATCAAAGCTTTAGTCAGGGAGAGCTAATTTCTGAAAATAAAAAAGATGGACGTGTGTTCAGACACTTTGAAACTCGTTCTGCGGTTAGGCGCTTACAAGCATTTGTCGCAGTGCCGGCGCAAATTTCTGAACGCAGGACTGGCGATGTGTTACTTCGTGTTGCTCATAAAGAAACGCACGAGCAAAATGTCGAAATGACCCTGGATGCTATGCAGCATACTGTAGAGTTTTTAACAGAACAACTTGGGCCATTTCCCGGAGAGTCATTAACGGTAATTGAAAAACCGGATTTTGGCCCCGGTGCCTATGCGCTGCCACAACTGATATTAGTTAGCAGTAAGATTGGATTTAGAGTGGATCAGAATAATGAGCATTCTTTCAATCATGTATACCGGCGTGCGGCGCACGAAACTGCACACCAGTGGTTTGGCCATTTAATTGGAAATGGTGTTTCGCAAGACAGTGCATTTTTAGTCGAATCCATGGCCAAATATATCGAGCTTATAATGTTAGAGAAGCATTATGGGCCCGATGCTATGCAGTCACTAATAGATTATGAAACCCGGCGTTATCTCAACGCTGAAAAACATAACCGCAACCTGCCCGCCAGCCTTATTGGTGCTGAAAGCGCTCACGACAAATATTCACGTGCCACACTGGCATTTGCAAAGTTACGGGCAGAAATCGGCGATAAGCCGATTATGGCAGCGTTGGCGGAGTTCACCGCAAGACATCGATTTCCTAACACACCTGCAAGTTCCTTAGACTTTGTTGAGATTTTGCTTACCAAAGCGCCAGCTCATACAGAACTCATTGAAACGCTATTACTGGAGCCAATACCTGCGACAACATGGCTAAAACAAGAGCTAAATTAGAGCTGGTATATATCACGCTGGGCTAACAGTCATCGACATTGCCGGTGGCTGTTAGCAGTTGCTTTTGTCATCAGCTCGCCAATGTTTCCGTTCAAGCCTGGCAGATACATCAAATGTAAAAGGTTAACCCCATGGTAAAGTCATTTTTGTCTTATCTGCTAATCGTGCTGCTATCAGCCACTAACTTCGGTTTTGCGAGTGAACAAGAGGCAGCGGAACATGCGCTATTACAAGGCGATGCCACCAAGACAAAAGCGTTGCTTGATAGCATTGAACAGCCCGCCAGCCCAAAGCATCTAGAGCTGGAGGTTATTTATCATCTGATGCTTGGTAACACTGAAAGTGCCATAAATCAGCTAAATGAATATGAAAAGCGATTTGGTGATAGAGCCGATACTCACGCTTTTGCTGCTGAAGCGTGGCGTAGAGTTGGGCATCAGGCAAATATATTTAGTAAACGTAAGTACTACAATAAAGCCTTAGCTTCAAAATGGCGTGCCGGAGAATTGGCTCCCGGGAATCCTAAATGGCTGGTGTTGCAGGCCTCTGCAGCTGCTCAACTGGACAAAAGAAACAAAATAAGTTCAGATGAATTTACGCTAACAAAACAGGTTATGTCTCTTGACGAAAAGTGGGGTTTTATTGCGCAAATAAACCTTGCACAAAATACTGACGATATTAAGCAAGGATTGATTCTGACGCAGCAGGCGCACGAGCGATTTCCAGATGATTTTTTTGTTCAGGAGCGGATAGCCCAGTTTTACTGGCGATTGGGTGAAAGGGCGCAATCTCAGCAGCACTTTTTTCAAGCCTGTAAAAACTATCCTCAAACTTCATGGTTTGATAAGTTGAAATGGTTGAATTCGTGCCTTCAAGTGGCTGTATTTGCTGATAAATATGGCTTAGGTCGTGAGGTTGGTGTACAAGCTCTCTCTGAGTTGTTGCGCTCCTTCAAGTTGCCGACGAAGGACAACCTGGACCTTGCAATTATGCTAACTCAATTAGCTCAGGGAGATGAAGCTCAACCGGCTTGGGATTTTCTCAACACCGTCATCCGAACGTCAAATGACCAAAACTTAGTAAAGGCGGCACAAAAAGCGCTGAGTAACCGCTCTTAATGTTTTTTGTCTTTATATTTTGTAGCACGTAAATAGCGTATCGAACATTCAACTAAAAGTGATGGTCATGCAGAAGTTTCACAGTATTTTCACGCTTTCAGGTGTCTATTTGCCTACAGCTAACTTATCAATGCGAATTAGAAATATGTACTATAAAGTGATTCTGTTTACATCGTTGTTCATTTTCAACGCATACGCAGCTACCAGCTATACCGTTATGGCGCCTTTGCTTGTTGAAGACCGGGATACTTTTCGATTGCAGCTTGCAGAGGCTAAAGCGATTGGTGTCGATTCAGTTTCGGTTGATGTTTGGTGGGGGCTGGTAGAGGCAAAAGCCGATCAAGCATTTAACTGGGGTTATTACGACAGCATTTTTGCTGATATCACCCAGGCTGGGCTGAAGGTTGTGCCTATCATGTCTTTTCATCAGTGTGGCGGCAATATCGGTGACGATTGCGACATCCCAATTCCCGGGTGGATCTGGCAGCATTATCAAGATAAGGGCTTAACTGAACAAGATCTTCAGTATAAAAGTGAATATGGTAACTACTCGGTAGAGACTGTATCGCTATGGGCAGACACTTATGTAGTAAGTGAGTACAAGGAGTTTATTCAGGCATTCTCGGAACACTTTGCCCATCTAACTGATTTTATCGCTGAAGTTAATATTTCGATGGGCGCGGCGGGGGAGTTGAGGTATCCATCTTACAACACTCACGACGGCAAACTTGCTGGCTATCCAACCCGGGGCAGCTTCCAGGCATATTCCTCTCTTGCGGTTAAAGACTTTCAGCAAACCATGCAGGCAAAATATGGCGAAATTAGTAAGCTCAATAGCAGCTGGCACACCACTTACACTAGCTTTGACCAGTTAAAACCACCATTTGACGGTAACGAATTTATTGCGATCGGCAGTTACCGCAGAACTGCCTATGGCAGAGATTTTATTGAGTGGTATCACCAATCGTTGATGGCGCATGGCAGGCGTATGTTAGACGCTGCACATGATGGATTGAACAGTTCGTTCGACAGCATTCCTGTTGGATACAAAGTACCGGGTATTCACTGGAAAATAGGCACTAATGACATTACGGCAAGAAGTGCAGAACTCGCCGCGGGATTGATTCACAGCGATTGGCCATATTCTGAAAGTAATGGCTATGGCTATAACAATATTGTTGCGCTTGCCAAGCACCTTGAGGGACAAAATCGACACGTTGTTTTGCACTTTACCGCATTGGAAATGGATGACAATCCAACACACCCGAGTTATTCGTATGCCAAAACCCTGGTGGGTTGGCTCGGTGGTGAAGCCAAAAAACAGGGCGTGGAGATTAAAGGTGAAAATGCTCTGGCCCAAGGTGTATGGCATGCCAGAGGCTGGCAAAACATAGAAGAGGCATTAACTAATCATCATTATTCCGGCTTAACCATTTTGCGTATAACCGAAGTTACAGTTGATACATTAGGTCGAAAAAAGCTCGAAAATATTATCAAAACTATTGAATAGCTTATATTTTAATAATTCTAGCTGGAGCGAGATTATAGAGATGCATCGCTTAAATTAACTAAGCGGTAGCGTCGATTTTTTGCGGTAAGTTTGAGCCGTCTATTTTTTTTAGCTTTTCTAATGTCTGCTCTAAAAGTGTGGTGTTTTTACCGATGCTCTGCTGAAAGCTAATTCTTTGTTCACCCTGACCCAGAAGATTGATACGGTGCTCGCCCACCAGTGCTGGGTCATAACCTTTCTGCTCAAGGATGTGAGGCGGTACAAAAGGCAGCACGTCTAAAAGTGCAGAGTTGCCAGATTTTATTAAAGAATTGATTTCACTTATCGATACATCACGTAAATTTAATTTAGCTGCATCTGTTGCCATATTATCTGAGGTAATCTGTGAGCCGTCGTTCTCTACTTTAGCTGTCGACTTGTTACCGGCTGGCGTGGAATAGTTTTGTGCTATTGCGGTGATTTTCATATAGCTCTCCGTAATGTCAAAATACTAAGGCAAACAGCTAAGTGCGGTGTTGCAACAGTTTGGGTTAGTTAAGTTAACGTTTTAATCCGTTAGTTCGCTGATCCCAATGACATTGCCAAATGGGTCTGTAACAACGGCTTCTTTTTTACCTGAGAAATTTATGGTTAGCGGTTTTTTTAATGTCGCGCCTAATTTAAGCAGACGCGCTAAATCTTGCTCCACATCTTCTACCTGCCAGTATATTACCGCGCTTTGTGGGGGGTATCTTTCAGATGATTTTGTGAAAACAAGCTCAACATCACCGACTTTAAATTTAACGGACTTATCGTCTTGGTCTTCAGGCTCCAGATGCAATACCTTTGCGTACCATAAAGATGCTTTTCCTAAGTCATTAACTGGGTTGGTTATTTTAGTCACACTAATAAAATATGAACCTTCTTTTTCATGAGCTGAAACACAACTACTTGTAAAAATTAAGATTAGAATGATAAGTCGCACTTTTCCCTCCGTTATTTCAGATATATATTTCAGTTAAGCGTGTTAGCCAACTATGTAGGGTTTACGGTGAAAATATTGTGAAACCGACTCCGGGCCAATTAATACCTGAAAGACGTCAACCTAAAAGCTGCAATCATTTATCTGAACGATTAATCACAAGTATTTCACATTAAGGCGTTTAGAATTCTTGCTATATAAAGGGCAGATATAGCGGAATATAAAATTGACAAGAACCTACCAACGTTGGACATACGCAAGTTATGGCAGTGCTGACAAGCTTGTATTGGAAAACTGCACTTTGCCTTCGCTCAAGCCGTCAGAAATATTAATAAAGGTAGAGTTTTCTGCGGTTAACTCCGCTGATATTAAAATGCTAAAAGGCAAACCCTGGTTAGTCAGGCTTTTTAACGGCTTAACAAAACCATCCCGAATTAAAACCTTAGGATTAGACTTTAGCGGCCGGGTAGTGGATGCAGGCGGTGAAGTTAAAGACTTTGCACCGGGCGACAGCGTATATGGCTTACGACCTGACACGTTCTCTACGCACAGCCAGTACCTTATTGTTGAGCGGGAGTCATTGTTGCAGCATGTCCCTTATGGTGTCAGTGCTGAGCATGCCTGTGCCGGGCTTTTTGGTGGCCTTAGCGCCCTCTATTTTTTAAAACGAATAGGTGTTCAGAACTCGATAAAAAAGGCCTTGGTATATGGCGCCGACTCATCAGTAGGCAATGCGGCATATCAAATATTGTCAGATAAAACCAATAGCCTGCTTAGGTTTCATGGGCCAATCATAAACGTTGATAGCATTAAAAAGTCAGGTTTTTTAGATGGGGTTGGTTCAGCGCAAAAATATGATCTTATTTTTGACGCTACGGGGAAATTGAACATTTTAAGCGCGGTAAAGGCGCTATCTGAGCACGGAGAGTTGATAACCACAGCAGTGTCGTTAAAGCTGTTTTTCATCAGTAAGGTTTTATCTTTAATGAGTAATAAAAGACTGATTATTGGCATAGCGCAAAACTCGCAGGAAGATTTGGCCAGGCTTAGTCAACTGCTGTCGGATGGTGTTTATATCCCTTTTATTGATTCAACATACCGCTATAACGACTATCGTGCAGCTTTTGAGAAAGTTATGCGGCAGGGGAAAGCCGGCGCGGTACTGATTAAGTTAGGGTAGTTGTATCAAGATAATCGCTTAAATGAACATGATATTTTTATGGCATAGCTAAAAATTAAATTCATTTTTATGAAGTCGCCCAGCGGTAGATTCACACCATGGCAGACATTTTTAAACACATCAGTCAAAGTAAACCGCGACTTTGGTGCCATGGTGCTGCTGCGCTGAACTAATACGAATGCGCAGTTTATAGGTATCGCATAAGCGCTGGACAATCGCCATGCCAACGCCATACCCACGACTTTGCCCGCCTTTTACAAAGGGCTGATTGATATTTACGCGGATTTCTTCAGGGATACCTATACCGGTATCGGTAACCGATAACACTGAGTTATGGAAATCTATCGACACACTACCGCGTTGAGTGTATTGAAAAGCGTTACTGATAAGGTTTGACAGCAAAATTTTAAAGGCACCACTTTGCATCAATACCCGCTCCGAAGGGTCGATGTCGACGTTAACTTGCACCTCTTTGCCTTCAAGCAAGTAGCAGTGTTGAATAACAAGGGTTTCCACTACTGCCAGCACATTAATGGCGCTGATGTCTTGTGGTGTATGGTTTTCCCGTGCCAGATGCAACAGAGTTGCAATGGTGTTTTCGGACTCAAAATTTGCATTTTGAATGCTGACCAACTTTGCTTTCATGCCGTCGTTAAACGTCGAATGTTGCAGCAGCTCTGAGATAATATTTTTGATGATAGCATTTGAGGTGCGAAGCTCATGGCTTACGTCACGGGTGAATTCATGCTCACGTTGAATGAAGGCTTCAATTCTCAGCGCTTTCGCCTCAAACACCCTGGCAAGTTGTCCTATTTCATCCTGGTTGTATTGCTCGGAAAACGCTTTCGGTAATGAATTAACATTAAACTGACACAGTGTTTTTAACAGGTTGCGGGCAGGGTGCAGAAATTTGTATATCAGATAAATTACGCCAGACATGAGAAGTAAAATAGAAGCTGCCAGCCACAATAACACCGTAACAGGTGTTGAGTAGTCGCTGAAGTCGCTATTTGCTTTGTTTACATCAATAATGAAAAATTGCTCTGATTGTCCGATGGAGTGCCCAACTAACCGGTGTTCAGCTGAATCATACACATAAAGCGTACCATCCTCTTCAGGGCAAGCTTTAACGCTGGCTTCAGGTAATTTTTCGAAGGGGCTGATTATTATCCATTCTGGTAACTTGCCTGGCAGAGATTCAGTGCTACCTTCAGCAGCTTGTTTCGCAAAATCATGACTGATCCCCGTCCAAAAATATTGATTGAATTTGCGGTGCTCGTAATGCCAGATCAGCGCCACCACCAGGCAGAGCGCTGCCATTGATGACAAATAAATGCAAGCCAACTTCGCTGGCAAGCTACGCTTTATTGACTGTAACATTTTCAAGTGTAAAGCCTACACTATGGACCGTTTTTAAAATTTGAAAACTAAAACGTTTATCCAGACAATTTCTCAGCTGATACATGTGTGATCTGAGCGAGTCTGATTCCGTTTCATCGTTTCCCCATAACTTCTGAATAAGCTCGGTTCGTGACACAACGCGTGGATAAGCCTCAGCCAGAATTTTCACAATGTTAAAGCCCATCCGGGTACATTTTACTTCAACACCTTCTCTCAGTAATTTGTGTCGCCGTCTGTCAACTACCAGAGGGCCGAGGTCAATAATATGATTTTGATGCAGCGCGTTTCGGCGTGACAAAGCAATAATTCGCACATATAACTCTTCCATTGCGAAGGGTTTGGTCAGATAGTCATCTGCGCCACTGTTAAATCCGGTAACGATATCATCGACCGAATCGCGTGCGGTAAGTAATAAAACCGGCATGGTCATTACAGGTTGTGTTTTTATAATATGACAAAGCTCCAGGCCGTTCATACCAGGCAAGGTTAGGTCGAGAATAGCTATATCAAATACCTGATTTTCGAGTAGTTTTAGCGCCAATTCTGCACTTGGCGCAAAATCGACCACATGCCCTTCAGTGGTAAAAAAATCGACGATGGTACCTGCCAGGGTAGTGTTGTCTTCAACCAGTAATATGGATAGTTTCATAGCAGTTGTATCTATTTCAAAGTTGAAAGCAGTATAAAAGCCATTATGTGAAAAGATGGTGAAATCATTTGTTCGATTCTTTATGGTTGTTCAAAATAGACTTCGCCCAAAGTAAAGACGATATCGATAGTACTGAACAAGTCACTGTTATAGTCAAAATACAACTTTTTATAATCACATCCCACGCCAAAGGTATAGCATATCGGTTCAGCCAGACATAACAGAAAGCAACCATCAACGGGCTGGCTGCCAGGCAGGCTTTCAGAATGAGGCTAATTAATTCGTAAAACAGTCGTTGTAACAATTGCAGATCTGTTGCGCCATTTATAGCGCGAAGCAAGAATTCTGGCTGGCGAACCAACATAACATAACTTTGAATGGCTAACATGCCAACAACGACCATGCCGAAACTCAGTAAACCGAAAATGGCGGTAAGTTGAAACGTTACCCACTCTTCAGAGTAAAGCGCTTTTAAAAGGGTGTGGAGTGACAAACTCGCCTCCTCGACATGGCCAAGATGCTTTTGGTAAAGCATATTGAGGCTTCGCAACTGAGCTGAGTCAGTCACTCTGACCAAAAGGTAGCGCCAGCGCTGGCTGTCAAAATCAAATATAACCGGTTTGCTTAATTCATAGGCAGACTGTAAAGCCAAATCCGTAACGACTTCTCTGGTCCGCACAAAGGATTCTCCGGAGTCGAAAGCAAATACCTTGAAACGAAGCCCCAACGCTTGTCCGGCATTTACAATACCAAACAGCTTTAACGCCGTGTTGGTAAGCACAACCTCTTCCTCAGAGAAGTCAATTTTGTCTATAGCGTGCTGAGATTGCAGAGACCTTATTCGGAAAAATTGAAAGAAGTTGGGTTCAACACTAATGTAATTTACAACCTGTTGCTCGCTCCTGGCCAATATAGTTGGCGAGTCGAGTAACTGATAAAGCTTGGAGTTTTCATTATCCATTGTTGGCGGCTCTGACACCCGGGTGTTTTCAATGGTCGGCGAATGTCCCCGCAGTTCCTGCACGAAGGCGTTTGGGTCGGCTAAAGGTTGCAGATCATAAATAACCACATTGTCGGTGTGGTAGCCTAATTCTCTGCTGAGCAAATGCTCGTACTGAAAATAGATAACTGATGCAGAGAAGAGCAATGAAAATGCAAGCGTGATTTGAAGCAACGAAAAATAACTCAAGCCAGCGATGAGTCGGTTTTTTGCGCTGGTAGGAATTGATTTAGCGGCATCCGCTATGCGAGTCCGCGATATAAAGTGACATGGATATGCGCTTAATACAGCGGCCCAGATAGCAGAAAAAAGACAAAGAACCAACAGCGTATAAAACCAGTTTTCTGTCACCCAACTATTATGAGGCAGAGTAAGAAGTTTTGAATTCAATGACATCAAGATAGTAGCAAGCGAAAGGGCTATCATGATGTGAAATAAACTGCGTATATACAGCAGCTTGAATAATTGCCTTCTGCTCATGCCATGACATCGTGCTGTAGTAATATGCAGAGCCACTTTAGAAAGTTTTGTAATGCTAAACACCACGCTATTGATGCTGCCTATCAACACAACGACAATTGCAGAAAATAAAATAAGATAAAACTGGATAATACTGCCCAGTGCCTTTTGATCACCAAGGTGGCCTGCAGCAGTCTTCGCGTGCAGGTAAATATCTGCCACGGGCATAAGGTTTAATGCGATGAGCTGATTAGCCTTGAAAGGTTTGTCTGGTTTGAGCACGCTATTTAAATTGTCTGCAATTGGGTTATCTTGTGAAAGCCAAATATTGATACTCTCTTGCAGTTTCTGAGCATCGCTAGCGTCATGCAATTTGATATAGCTGTACATGTTTACGTTAAGCCAGCTATCCAACAGGCCATTGTCATTGTCAAAGTCTGTCGGGTCGAGACTTACAATGCTGGTCAAATCCAGATGTGAATCAATATTGTCAGCTAAAATACCGGTGACGGTTAATAGCCTTTCTTCGCCTTTAAAGCAGCAGGCAGAGATGTTTCGTCCTATTACGTTTTGGCTTGCAAACAGTGTGTCGGCAAGCTCAGAGCTGATAATTATACTATTAGGTTGCTGTAATGCTGTCGTTATATCACCTTGTACTAAAGGTAGTGTAAATACCCTGGGGAACGATGCATCTACCAGCAGCATTTTGGTTTTTTTGCGCGCAAATTGCCCTGTTAAGGTAAGGTCCCAGTGAAATAAGCGGGTAGCTTCAGCAACCAGTTCAGGGTTGTGTCGTGAGATTGCCGGTGCAATATTGCCGGCTGAGCGTACGGTAAGAAACTCAGCCTGATCCGGCAGGCTATAGTGAGTATGCAGGCGAAATATGTTGTCGTACTCATTCAGCCATTTGTCGTATGATAATTGTTGAAATAGCTGAGCAAACAGAAACAGAGCCAACATAAAACTTAATGTCAAACCAGCAACTATCATTAAGTCTTCCTGACTTTTGTTAAGTAGCTGGTCCCACTTTAACGTTTTCATTAGTAAGCTCCGTTAATAAGAATCCATAATGATCCTACCGTCTTTCAGGCGTAAGGTTTGGGTAGCTAACTCTGCTTGCTTAGTACTTGAGGTGGAGTAAATGAGTGTGATTTTGCTTTTCTGCTGCACTGCATGTAGTAAATGTACAATTTCATCGCTATGCGAACTATCCAGTTCATTACCGGGTTCATCGGCTATCAGAATTGCCGGCTCTGATATCATGGCAGTTGCTAGAGATAACTGGTAACGTGCAAATAGTGTCAGATTTTCTGGTAGCGCATTTCGTTTATGCGCCAAATCAAACTCAACCAATATCTTGTTAATCTTATTTTCAATATGCTGATTTTTCGATGGTCTGTAGCGCAAACCAATAGCAACATTTTCTTCAACCGACAGATAAGGTATGGGTTTTAACTGGCTGTAGAAATAGCCAATATTCTCTCGTCTGAACGCCAATCGTTGTTCTCCGGAGTAGTTGGTTAGTTCTTCAGCGCCATACTTGATGACACCGCGGCTTGGAGATTCAAGCAGACCAATAAGGTTTAATAAAGTTGTCTTTCCGCTACTTCGCTGTCCCAGCACTGCCAGCGATTCTCCTGGCGCAATGGTCACAGATACGTCTCTGAGTGCATGAATACGCTCCGCACTGCTGCCATAGCTTTGCCAAATTTGCAAAAGTTCAAGCTTATTGGTTGAGCTCATGTGCTTCCTTTAAATAAAATCCTGGTATGGCAAATAGCTCATCATCAGGTAAATAGTAAACAACATTTTCGTTTTCGCATCAAAGCTTGGGTCATGATACCTGCTCTCATTAAAGCCAATTATTTGTGAAAGCAAAGTGAATTTTGCAGCTTTTGAGATTAAAGGGCTTTCTTCACTTTTATTTCACTGTCCCGGTATTACAAAAATACCGGAACAACAGCGATATGGCTCTGATAAATGGACGTGCAATGCTATTTAGACTTACATCATATTCAGGGTAGCGCTCTGGAAAATGGCTGTGCAGGCGTATTTTTGCGTTTTTATGGTGTCAATTACTTTGATTTTGCACTAAACGGCAAGTTAAGTGAGCTGCTGCGTGAACAGCTTGCAGAGTCTGTCAGCGATAGTCTGTCAGTTAAAAATTTATACTACCTTGGTAAAGGTGATTTTTATCTGCTCCTTAATGTTACGCAGTGCCCGGAAAGGTTAGCCAAACAGTTGCAACTTGTGCTCAACAGCGTTTCTGACGAGCTTTGTCATACCAGCTATTGGTGTATTTTGTACCAGGAACAAGGTTTGCATTTAAGCATTGCCAGGCAAGTACTGGCGGCAGCACTAAGTATTGATAAAGACTTGGCGCTGCCATTGATGATTACGCCGCTAACCCCAGGCATTTTGCTCGATTTTGAACGGAGTTTGGAACACTTATTTAATTTCCCCAACGCTATTGCGTGTAATGAAATAGTGTTTGATTATCAGCCAATTTACGACCTGAAACAGGGAAATATCAAATCATTGGAGGCGCTGGCGCGCTGGCGGGTAGATGGTGATGAAATCAAACCAGATGATTTTATTCCGGTATTGCAGTCGTCCCAATATGCCAGAGCGTTTGACTTGCACCTCGTCCGTTCAATTTGTCAAAACCTGCAGAAGCTGAAAGCGCATTATGGTGATGTCAGTATCTCGATGAACTTGTCCGGTGAAGCCATAGCCGATAACAACTTCATTGAGCTGATGCTGGCTGAATTTACCAAAGCCGACATTAACAACAGTCGGATCATTGTTGAAATTACCGAGTTAAGCCCGGTAACGGTTGGTAGTCGATGCTGGCATAACCTCGCTGAGCTTAAAAAGGCCGGCATCAAATTGGCACTTGATGACTTCGGTCAGGGCTATTCATGTTTTAGCAATCTGCGAAACTTACCGATAGAAATTCTGAAAATAGATAGAATGCTCACGGCTGGCATTATCAGCAATACCGGTGATCTTGAGCTGATGCGGCTCATTCTGGAGTACTGCAGTCATCATAATTTAACCGTAGTGATCGAAGGCGTCGAAACTGTCGACCAGCATAATGTGTTGCAACAGCTGGGTGCTGAACTTGTGCAGGGCTTTTTTTACGGCCGGCCGCAAAGGTTTGACCGTTTGCATGTCAGGACCAAAGCTGCTTACGGCTAATATAACTTTCATCTATCAGTATCCAAGAATTTCATCATTATTTTTATACCTGCTGTCGTCGTAGACTTTTCGAATTGAATAACGTTAGAGGTTTATATGATTCAAATCGAATTTTTTCATGACGCGGTTTGTGGCTGGTGTTATGTCTTGTCTCCCCGCTTGCGCAAGATGGCGGCGAAATATCCGGTTAAAGTGATTCATCGTGCCTTTGTTTTGCAGCGCAACGATGAGGAAATGGTGGCCAGGTTTGGTTCCATGGAACTGGCAAAGCAGGAGATTTTGCAGCATTGGCAGAGTTGTAAATCGTTTGCTGACGAGCCTGAAAGCATCAATATCGAAGGCATGCGCAGAGCAGGTTTCAATTATCCAAACGGTTATTTAGCTGCGCTCTATGCCAAGGCGGTAGAGCATATTGCAGGGCAGGATGCGCATTGGGATTTTTTTGACGCAGTACAAAAAGTACATCTTTATCACAACCAAAATATTGCGGAGGCAGCGGTTCTGGACGTTGTTGTGCAAAAGTTAGGACTGCCGCTGGAAAGCATCCATGCCATCTTGCACTCAGCAGACAATGCCAACGCATTGGAAGTGGATCGTGCCCGAGCGGCTGATTTCGTCATTAAAAGTATCCCGACATTACTCATCAATGGGCGCAACCTTATTTCACAGTCATTAAGTTTGACTCAGCTAGAGCATTTGGTTGTAACAGAGCTTGCTTTAGCCAGCAAACAGGAGGTTATATCATGAAAACTAAGTTTAGTGTTGCCGCTTTAACCGCAGTAAGTGTAATGCTATCTGGCTACAACTATGCGGCTGATTTTCCTAAGCAGACTGTTGGCGCCAGCCCGTGGGGCGAGCATGATGAGATTGGTCGGCTGAACATGATGACGGCAGAATCGCAGGCCCGCATTATGACAAAAATCGACGCCACTAAAGTGTTTGATTTAGCCGTTGAGTATTTTGTTGGCATGCCCAGCTGGCAGGCGGCGGGTGATCCACATTATCAATTCTGGATGACGCATACCCCGCGCGGAGCTGTGGTTGATAACGTGCTTAATATGGGGCATGACGTCAACCAGCACGTTAGCTACTCGGGTAGTGCCTTTTCTATGTACAGCCATACCGGTACCCATATAGACATGTTTAGTCATTTTGGCCTGGATGGCAAAATTTATAACCATTTCTCGGCGGATCAACATCTGGGTGATAAGGGTTGGCAACGTAGTGGTGCTGAAACCGTGCCACCAATTGTTGCCAGAGGGGTTTTACTGGATTTACCCAAAGCGAAGAACATCAACATGTTGCCTGATAACTACCGGGTAACACCAGATGATATCAAAGCAGCCTTAGCTCATCAGAACATGAAGCTGCTGCCGGGCGATGTGGTGTTAATCCGAACCGGCCGTATGCAAAACTTTAATGATGCACAGGCATATATGAACAACTCCCCTGGCCTTGGCATGGCTGCCGCTACTTATCTTGCTGATCAGGCGCAAGCCATGATTATCGGTGCTGACAACTTAAGCTTTGAAGCTTTTCCTTCAGAAGTTAGCGGCAATTATGTGCCAGTGCATACCTACTTATTAACGCAAATGGGTGTGCCCATTCTGGAATTGGTGGATCTGGAATCCCTATCACAGGCCGGAGTTTATGAGTTTGCCTTTGTCGCGGCATCTATCAAGCTGCGTGGTGCTGATGCTGCGCCCATGAGGCCAATTGCCTTTCCTATTAAAGCAACTGAGGATAAATGATGAACACACTTGACGCTTTAAACTGGCGCTATGCAGTGCGCCAGTTCAATAACGATACCCTTAGCAACGCACAGATTAACGAACTGGCAGAAGCGACGCGTTTAACGGCTTCGTCTTATGGCTTACAGCCCTATCGGTTGTTAGTTATTAGCTCAAAAGAGCTGCGTGAAAAATTATTGCCGCACGCTATGGGACAAAACAAAGTAAGGGATTGCTCACATTTGTTCGTGTTAGCGGTTAAAACCAATATTGATGCTGATTATATCGATAAGCACTTCACGATGGCGGAGCAACAGCAAAATTTAGCGCCCGGTGCATTAGCTGGCTTTGCAAGCCATGTAAAAGACGTAATGTGTTCAATGACAACTGAACAACTAGCAAGCTGGGCAGACAATCAGGCGCATATTGCGTTGGGGAATCTGCTGACAGCTGCAGCGATCACCGGGGTTGATGCATGCCCTATGGCTGGTTTTGATAAAGCTGGTTTTGACGAAGTGTTAAACCTTGAGGCACAGCAGCTAAGTGTCAGCGTTATTTGTGCGCTTGGTAAACGCTGTGATTCAGATAGCAGTGCAGAAAAGCCAAAGGTCAGAATACCTGCGGCTGAGTTTGTGGTTGAGATTTAACCATGGCCATACTACTTGCCTTTTTCGCCGGCGGTTTAATTGCTGTTCAGGCGGGCATTAATAGCCAACTTGGTATCATGTTGCGAAATCCGATGTTTGCAACCGTCGTCGCCTTTGTTATGAGTGCTTTGGTGAGTAGTGTGGCAATCGCATTTATGGCACCAGCTTGGCCGACAAAGTCGTTGATTAAAACGATCCCTTTATTTCTCTGGTTTGGCGGTGTGCTTAGCGCCGTCGGGGTCGGCCTTTTTTATTATCTTATCCCTAAGATGGGCGTCGGTAGCATGATGTCTTTTGCTTTAACCGGGCAGTTGTTGCTCTCTGTACTGATCAGCCATTACGGTTTATTCGGTTTGCCGCAAATAGCTATAACACCCATTAAACTGGCGGGCATCGTGTCGATGATCGCAGGCCTGATTTTATTAAATAGGTGACAGCATGACGCTTGACGTTAGCCACAATATACAAAATATGCTCTCGCTGTGGCATCTGTATGGAGCCCACAGCAAAGAAAAATTATGGCACTCTACTAGCTGGCCGCACCGGGTATGGCATGATTCACTTGAGCCTGGTGTTACCATTGCCGCGCTTGCACATACCTCACTGGCAAAAGAGCAAAAAGTTGTCATGCTCAAAGATCAGCGGCAACTACCGCCAGCCTGGTTAGCGCGCTATCAAACCGATGGCGGCTTGCAATTGATGAACATAGATTTAACCACGTCGACATTTGCCCGTTGTGATAAAACACAGTTAGTGCCGGTATCCAGCGAATCGATTAGCCAAATAAATGAATTTTCAGCGCTTTGTAGTAAAGGCTTTGGTTACGAGATAGATACTGCGGTATTAGAGACGGTAGCCAAAATCAACTCTGTTAAGTTGATGCTGCTGGCTGCAGATGGCAACAGTGTGGCTACCGCTTTGCTGCACGAAACTGAGCGTGTGCTTGGTATCTATCAGATTGCGGTACCTGGCGAACATCGGGGTAAAGGCTATGCAACCTCAATTATGTTACACATACTAAACTATGCGCAGCAAAAGGGGGTTAAGCATGCGTGCCTGCAAGCCTCGGAAATGGGGCAAAACCTATACTTAAAACTTGGCTTCAATGTCTGCGGTCAGCTGCTGATTTATCAACCAAAATAAACGGAGGATGCGATGCACAAAATTTCACTGGAGCAGTGGCGGGCTTTTATCGCCGTTGTGGACTACGGTGGTTTTGCTCAAGCTGGCGATGCACTGTTTAAAACACAACCTACTATTAGCCACAGTATAAAGAAGTTAGAGCTAGTCGTTGGCAAACCGCTATTTGATGTGGTGGGTAGAAAAGCGGTTCTCACCGCTTATGGCGCCAGCCTGTTAGCTGCGGCAAGAACCCTGGTAACGCAGGCTGATAGCCTTGAACATGAAGCGATCTCGCAAAAGTCAAAAATCCAACAATCGCTTAAAATAGCGGTCGACACTTTGTTTCCCCGGCCTGTGCTAGGGAAAATCTTAACCGAGCTCAATTCTCTGTTTCCACAGTTGAATATTCAATTACATGAAACCACCTTATCGCGCTGTGCAGAAATATTAGAAGACGGCACTGTTGATGTCGGTATCGCCAGCCTTATTCCACGCGGTTATACCGGCAACTTAGCAACGACGGTTGAGCTTTATGCGGTTGCACATCAATCTCACCCGATAATGCAGCAAAGTGATTTGCAGCTACAGATATTAGCGCCTTACAAGCAGGTCGTTATTCGCGATGCCGGCCTCAGAACCAATATTAATTCTGGTTGGTTAGGCAGTGAAAGTCGCTTGACGGTATCAACGCTGTCTGAGGCGGTATTTTGCGTTAAACATCAACTGGGTTTTGCCTGGTTGCCTGATTGGTTACTGCAACTACCCGACAATAACGACCTGGTAAAACTGCCTTTGCAACATGGCTTAATGCGCACCGTTGCCCTGCAAACGGCAATACGGCAAACCATGGCCGAAGAGCCGGCTATTAAAGCGCTGGAACAACTATTTTCACTTTATCTTGAGAAGACTAAGCAGGTGTAGCGTGTTCGCGCTCATTGAAATGCCGAACTGGCCACGTTTACCGGATTTCACAAGCGCTTCACTTTATCGACCTTAAAGTCAAAACATCGTTGATAGCCCGGCTGTCGTCAAAAACGCAAACCTGGACATAGGCTTGCGGCTGGCAACAAGTCAATTAATCGGACACTAAAACATGAAACACAAAATTTCCCGTTGGCAAGGCGCAGGTTTGGTAGCAACAACCTTACTTGGCACCGGCGTGTTTATTTTGCCGCAGCTAACGATAAGTAGCGCCGGGGCAGATAGTGTAATGGTTTGGTTGTTGCTCACCTTGATGATTATTCCTGTCGCACTGGTTATGGGCAAGCTGGCGGCAACCTATCCCCATGCCGCGGGGCCTGCGCATTTTGTTGAGCAGGCGTTTGGCATGCAGTGGGGGCGCAGTTTAGGGTTGTTGTTTTTGTTTGTGGTACCTTTTGGGGCTCCGGCCGCGATGATCATAACCTTTACGTTCTTCAGCGGCTTGACAGGCATTTCCGGCGGCTATTTATTGCTATCTGAGCTGGCAGCACTGGTTTTGCTGTTTTTATTAAATCGTCGTGGTCTTAAGTTATCTGCCTTAGTGCAGCTCTTTATCGCTGTGGCGGTGGTGACACTGATTAGCGTGCTGCTATTTGTGCCGTCATCACAGGCTGTGTCGCCCTGGGTACAACCTAATGTTAATCTGCAACCCATACTAACCGGCATCGGCATCGCATTCTGGAGCTTCCTCGGGTTAGAGGCCATTACCCATTTAGCCGATGACTTTCGCAAACCGGCTCGCGACATTGTGCCGGCAATGGTTATTGGCTGTCTGATAGTTGGCGGTATTTATATCGCAACCACAGGGCTTATTTTACACACCCCAACAGAGGCTGATGTTGCCATTATGGGCGTGGCAGAGTCGAAGTTGGGTAATTGGGGCGCTCTGGCAATAGGTATTTTGGGGGTGGCTGGCGGGCTGGCAACTGTAAATGTATACGTGGCAAGCATATCACGTTTATTAGCCAGCTTTGCAGGGCAGGGGATCCTGCCAACAGTATTAGCAAGACGAAATGCGCAGGACGTACCCACGGCTGCCATTATGTTTATTCTGCTTATTAACGCCGTAATGCTGTTGCTGACTTTTGTTTTAAATCTTGATTTAGAAGCATTAATCACTGCGGCAAATGGCGTCTTTGTGCTTATTTATATCGCCACATTAGCGTCAGCCTGGCGTTTACTGAACGCTAAATACAGGCCTCTGGTTGTTACCGGGTTATTGCTGTTATGCGGAATTATGGGGGGGATAGGCCTTAAGATGGTTTATGCATTGCTGTGTCTGGTAGCCATTTGGGCGGTGTTAACACTACGAGAGCGGCAACGTTTAGCGACAGCGGAGCAATTATGACTAAGGTAGGCATCGTTTATTTCAGCGCAACTGGCGCAACTGACCTATTAGCGCATGAGATTGAACAGGGGGTGTGTTCAGTTGACGGCGTAAGCGTTGAGCGTTTTCGTATCACCAAACATCAGCTTGCGGGCGGACGCTTTACTGATGAGGCAGTATTAACGCGTCTCGGTGGCTGTGACGCTATCATATTTGGCTCGCCAACTTATATGGGCGGGGCGGCCAGTCAATTTAAGGCCTTTGCCGATGCCACCAGCGAGCTATGGTGCCAACAGCTTTGGGCCGACAAGCTGGCAGCCGGCTTCACCTGTGGCAGCGCACCTAATGGCGACCAATCCAGCACGTTACACTACTTTTTTACCCTGGCATGTCAACATGGCATGTTGTGGGTAAGCATCGATGCGGCGCATGGTTATACCAGCGATGAGGTAAACCGGTTAGGCAGTCAGGTTGGCGTCATTGCGCATGTTGTAGGAGGGCATGTGCATCAAACCGATAGAAAAACTGCAAAATATCTGGGCAGACGCGTTGCGATTTTGTGTAGAGACACTTTTGGCTACGCAACATCAAAAAATCAGTACTATTAATCGAGTTAGATCGATGTGCTAAATGAAGAGAATGGCATATGCCATTTTTGTCCCATATAACGGTCTGCTTGTCACTATCAACTTCTGATTGTCATTTATCAGTGTAAGAAGCAATTCATTAATTTAAAAACGTTTTTTCCCGCATTCTTGCTTTCGCATTTATTTCACATTTGTTTTGCTAGTTTTCATGCAAAAGAAGAGCTGGCAAATGCGTGTTAATTTGTTTCTCTGTGAATGAACTCCTGATGCGGGTTGCTAGTTTATTGCCCAAGGATAAATCGATGCTAAAAGCCTTAATAAGATTGCCACTGTATTTATTATTGTTAGTTCTTCCCGGTGTTCAAACGATAGCCAGCGAAGTTGATAGCAAACCGACGTTGAACATCGCTACAGAGGTGATTACACCTGCTTTATACGATAAAAATGTCGGGCAAAAATATCCGGTGGTGTATTTATTCGATAGCTCGCCATTTTATTTAGGCAGTTATTTTGCCGAGGCCAAATTAGCGCTGGAGCAGTTAGCTGCACAGCATAGCTTTCCGGAAGTTATTATCGTTAACGTTAAAATTGCGTCTTTATATACCGCTGTTAATGCTAAACGAGATAACTTGATGGCTTGGTTTCAGTCTGAATTGCAACCAGAGATTAAAGCTAACTACCGAACACTGAACAAACAGGTTGCTGTTGGTTTTTCCTACACCGGAGGCTGGGTTGCTGCTGAGCTAGGGTTACATGCAACAGACCTCACGGACGTACTGAGTTTATCGCCGGTGTTTGATAACACCAATTATGTCGTTAAACCCGACGAGATTGCAGCGTCATTACCCAAGTTGCGTATCTATTTTGGTGATGAGCAGCGACGACTTGAGTCTCAATTCGTCTCTGTTTGGGCAGAGAAAAAGCTCTCTGAAAAGCTGCAAGTTGCGCAATTATCTGGCGAAACACATCAATCATCTTTTATACCATCATTGCGACATGGCTTGCTGGCCGTGTTTTCTGACTACCGGGCTGTAGCCTATACAGAAATGAGTGAATCACATTGGACCACGGCGAACGTAGAGCAATTTTTTAAACAGCGGCAACAGCTATACAGCGTCAGGGCTTCTGCTGAAGAGAAATCTGATCTACATACCGCATTCGCTAAGGCCTACACCTATGCAGGAAAGCTTGAACTAGCCTCTGAGCACTGGTTAAAAAGCTCGTCAGAGTACAAAGGCTACTTTATATCCCAAATTGCCGGCGAAGTTGAACTTGCGGGTAATGCTGAATTAGCAATAAAAATTAGAACACAGTTAAAAAGCCTGCTCTAGAGACTCTGTATCCAAACCTGAGATCCCCCCTTTTTGTACTTACCCAATTCACATTCATTTCACGCCGGTGGCGATATAGTCGCTGTACTACGTATTTCAATGAAGAGGCTTTTATGCTGAAAAAGATACTTATTGGTGTAGCTACTTTACTGTTGCTTTGCATGGGAGCAATAGCAATATTTGCAAGCTATCTAAACTGGTCCACCCCTGAAAACCTAACCAAAACAACTTATGCACAGTTGCCTTACCTGGCGGATAAGCCCGCGGTTAAAGGAAAGGTACTGGCTATTGTTACCAGTACACCGTCTATGCAAGTGCCGACTAAAGATGGCTTTAAAACCAAAGAAGCCGGTTTTGAGTTAACAGAGCTTGCCAGGGCTTATGCCGTATTTATCGCAAATGGTTACGATGTTGACGTTGCTAGTCCGCTAGGGGGCGCCGCAACATACGTGCAGGATGAAGATGATATGGGAGCCTATGACTATGCTTTTTTAAATGATAGCCAAGCGATGAATAAGGTTCGTAACACGCTGAAAATAAGTAACGTGTCAGTGGAAGATTATGCTGCCCTTTATCTGGTTGGCGGTAAGGGCACTATGTTTGACTTTCGTAATAACACCAGCCTGCAACGCCTTATCTCTGAAAGCTGGAGCAAGGGGGCCGTAGTATCGGCGGTTTGTCATGGCCCTGCCGCGTTGTTGGGGGTGGAGTTAGCTGATGGTAGTCAGCTTCTGGCTGGCAAACAGATAACAGGGTTCTCTAACGCCGAAGAGTTGCTGTTGATCCCGAAAGCAGAACAAGTGTTTGGCTCACTGCTTGAGGATGAATTACGTAATGCTGGAGCAAAAGTAGTTGTTGGTCCGGACTATTTAGAACAAATTGCCATCGACGGCCGCTTAATCAGCGGGCAAAACCCCTGGTCTGTCTGGGCTCTGGCTGATGCTGTGGTAGCAGCCTTAGGTGAGACGCCGGCCCCGCGCGAGCTTACAGGTGAGGAGTTGGCAGTCAACGTAATGGGTATTTACCAACGACAAGGCCTGGAGCAGGCAGTCTCTGCATTGCAAGCATTATCTGCTGATGAGAAAACAAGCTTAGCGCGTAATTTGATTGCTATACACATCTTCGTTTCAGCAAAGAAAGGCCAATGGTCAGAAGCGTTAGACCTGTTTGAATTGTTACGTGTTGCTTCAAGGTTGGCAGATGTTGGCTAAATTAGAGGCAAAAACAAAGCGTATGGGAACTTCGGTACATCTTGAAAATATGAGTCATCAGCTTGCATCGCATGCCGCGGAACCACGCCAGTTGTTTCGGCAGTTGTCAATGCAGATTGAGCCGGAAGAGCGTTTGGCGATTGTTGGAAACTCAGGCAGTGGAAAGTCGACGCTGATATCTATATTAGCCGGGTTGCAAAAGCCGTCTGATGGCAAGGTGACTTTTATCTGTAGTAAAAGTGGGCAGGCGTTAGATGTTGCCAGGTTCCGTCAGCGCTGTAGTTTTATTTTTCAGCAGCTTTATCTGCTGCCAGAGCTTGATGTGATGCACAACGTCGCGTTACCACTCACCCTGAGGGGTGATAGCAAAGCATTAAACAAGTCTCTTGTCTGGTTAGATAAGGTCGGTTTGGCGCACGTTGCCCGGGTGCCAGTAACGTCACTTAGCAATGGCGAGCAGCAGAGAGTCGCCATTGCCAGGGCTTTGATATCCTCACCAGAAATACTATTTGCAGACGAACCGGTCAGTCATCTTGACAGGGACAACGCAGTGCAAATGTTTGACTTGATAAATGAATTCTGTAAAGCGTCGGCAACGAGTCTTGTTCTTGCAACACGTGATATTGATTTGGCGAAACAGGTTGAACGATACGTTACATTGGCTGCAACTAGCGAGGCATCAGCGGCGTGAGTGCGTTACGGGGCCTTTGGCATTTATTCAAAATCCAACTTAAAAACAGGGATACGCTATTTTTATTCCTGACCCTGTTTTCAATTGCTTACTTTCTTGCTGTTATCAGTTTATCTGCCACTCCTGCTAAGCAGTTGCTACAGGATAATTTGTCGCTTTTATTTGCAGCACAGGAGGAAGGTCATCCACTAGCTGATGCCGTTCAAATGGCAAAGGCCTTTATTGATTTGATCGCGCTGTCGTTGTTCGTATTGGGAGGGATAACCTTAACCTTTATCGGTTCAAGATTAGCTGTTTCGAATAGATACCTGTTTACGGTTTGTTTAGTCAATGGTGTTTCAAAACGGCGATGTGTGGTCTTCCACGTTGTGATACTTACTTTTATTGGTACTGTCGCGTTAATGCTTGCTGCTTTACTTAGCGTCATTAGCTGGAAGGTTTTGTGCGCGGCGGCTAATGCTTTTAGCTTTCCTTTATCGAGTCATTATGAATGGCGTTATCTGCTTGATGTTTTAGTGATGTGCTTTATTGCCTATGCAGTTACCCAACTCCCTAATGTTATTTTTTTTCTAAAGCTACAGCATAGCAACCTGGTTAATGCCAACGTTAACCATGGAGAATCAACATGGGGATTATATGTATTTGTTATTTCAGGCTTATTGTTGTGTGCAGGTTTTTATAGCGGCAACTGGCAGATCACATCGTTTCTTATCGGATTGACGCTCGTTTGCTTGTTGTTGTTATTTGTAACGACAAGGCTTTTTTTAATTGTCGCTAAAAGGAAATTTCTTAGTAAATGGAGGTTGTTCTTTCTATCCGTTGATATGGTAAGCAAGCGTATCGGCGTCAATGTGCCCTATATCATTATTGTTGGCCTGAGCGTTACTATCTTAATTCTGTCGCTACGCTTAACAGATGACATCTTACACCTGCTAAATCCAGCGTTAGCTTTTGTCGATTCCGAATTAAGCCAAATAAATAGCCGCCTTGCAGAGCAAGAGAACAAGCTGCAGGAGTTCGGCTATCTTGCTTTAGCTATCGTATTGATTTTTAGCGCTTTTATCAGCTTGTTGTCTGCATCGCTCATTACAACCCTGATGAATAGCTCGGCACAAGATGTTCAGTATAGAAACGGGTTAATGCTTAGCTTAGGTCTGAGTAATAAAGATGTTTGGTATCTGATGAGTTTTGAGTGGCTAGTAATTTCATTTATTACTTTTTTTCCGGCTGCTGTGTGCTCTCACTACCTGATCCGTGAAGTGTATCAAGCTCAACTTGGTATTGCTTATCAGGCTGATTGGACCTGGCTATCAGTAAATATTGTTATGGCAACGCTTGGTACGGCCATATCTGCCATATGGCTAAGCGGCAGCCAAGCGAAAAAGTCGATCACTGTGTTATTGCAAAATAGTTAGGAAGAGAAGATGGGGACTAGTATGTTTAAGGTTTTTGGTAAGTCGATAACTTATTTATCGTTTAGTTTTATTTTTTTCAGTGCAGCAACTTACGCAAATCTGGAAAGACCGATTCCTTTGCCCCTGGCAAGTGATGGCCAAATAGCCGTGTTAGCAGGTATTGAACCTATTCTCGTCGTCGGCGGCATGTTGCATGGCTCAGCCGAGCCGCATCTCACTTTGGTTAATACAAATGCGGCTCGTGTGGTGGGTAGTTACAAATTGCCGTCTGCATTTTATCAGGGGTTTAATGTAGCAAATTTAGCAGGGCAGCCTGCTACAGAGCCCCGCTCGCAATTAGTGCTGCTAGGGCGTGATGGGCTATATCAATTTCAAGATGGCAACATAACTAAGTTGATTGAGTGCAATCATGTTTACGCCAGAATTGACTCAAACAACTTCAGTGTTTTGCCTGTGGTATTCGATGTCAATGAAGATGGACTCTCCGATTTTTTGATCCCCGGCTTTTTGCAGCATTGCCTGGCTGTGCAACAAAAAGACGGCAGTTTTCACAATCAAACACTCGACTTTGCGCTTGATATGCACATTCAGCCGCAAGAGTTTGATAGCACTGAACTGAAATTTGGCTTACCAGAAGATATTAAGATTTTTGACGTCAATGGTGATGAGCGATCCGATATTGTGATAGCCGGAAAAACCAGAATTGATACCTTTTTGCAGAAAAGCGACGGCAGCTACCACAGTAAATCAGCGCCATTGCTATTGCCGTTGATGCTGTCAGAGCAAAGGGGGACGCAGTTAACCGCATCGACAGCCTATCAATTCCATCGGTTCGAGGATCTTAATCTTGACGGCTTGCCTGACCTGCTGTTGTTTGAAAAGCAATATGGCGAAAGTAAGACGGCAAGTAGCAATGGCATTCGGGTGTTGTATGCTCAGCGGGATAAAGAACAAGGTTTAGGATTTTCTACCACTCAGGGTTTTATAAAGAAACCAGGGGAAATGGTGACTTTACTGTTTGCAGACTTTAACGGTGATAAATTACGTGATGCGACGTTGCTCAGCGGTGAGCTTGGAGCCGGAAGTTTTATGTCGGTTGTTATGGGCGGCGGAGTGGATATGGATATTTCAATTTACCCGCAGCAGGCTTCAGGATTATATGCGGACAAACCTGTCGTAAAACGGGAAACCGAGTTTAAGCTGGATATTCACAATTTAAATTATGGTGTTTTTATCAGTGCCGGTAATTTCAACGGCGATAGTTTTGATGATTTGTTATACGTAAATCATAAGAATAAGTTGGAGTTAGCTGCGGGTAGCAAAAAAGGGTGGCTCAAGGGGCGGTCTATCAAGGTAGCCGCAGATCTGCCCGCAGATCCTGATTTACTTAATGTTCTGGATTTAAATCAGGATGGCATTCTGGAATTACTCATCCGCACGCCACAACCCAAAGGAGGTTATGACCTTAGAATTGTTAGCTTTCTCAGCGATAGAGAGTGAATAAATTACTTTATCCGATTAAATAACGAGGTTCATTAGTGATTCTGATAACGATTGGGCTGGTTGTTCTTGTGATTGCCGCTAGCTGGTATCTAATCTATAGGCTTAAACCCTACCACGTTAGTACTCAAGACGTCAGTAAACGATATAGTTATGTGCAACCGGATCCAATTGATTTGGTGCTGAGTCAAATGGATAGTTGCCGCTATTCATTTACCTACAAAAGTTTTGATGGTGAAAACGTAAATGGCCAGCTCCATTTCCCGGCAGACGTTAAGAACACTGCTGAGCCTGTTCCCGTCCTCATTGGAATGCATGCTATGGGACGAAGCCATGAGCGTTGGTTTCAAGATAACATCGGTGGCAGAAAGACTGTCGAAAATACGCATAAAATCACCGAACTTGCACTCGAAAAGGGCTATGCAGTTGTTGCTATTGATGCCCGGAAACATGGTAAACGTAAGGATCCCAAGCAATCGGTAAACAACATTATCAGCGACATGCATCGATGGGGCAAACGGGAGCCATATGAAAACATGCTTGTTGATACAGTGAAAGACCTCAGGGTGTTGATTGACTGTTTGCAGAGCCGGCCGGAGTTCGACAATACTAAAATCCAAATCGCAGGCTACAGTATGGGCGCCCATATCTGCCTGTTGTTAGCAGCCGTAGATCCTCGCGTATCGAAAGTTGCTGCTATTGCCCCTCCGTTCGCCGGAGATAAAACCGCTATCGTATCGCCTAAAAATATTATGCCTAATTTGGCACAGTGCGTATTTTGGCTCTTTTCTTCTGATAATGATGAATATGCTTCAAAAAAAGAAAACGAATTACTATTTGCAGCGTTACCGGGCTATGACAAGCGTCACTTTACATTTGATAGCAACCATATTCTGCCTGAAAGTTATGTCGATAACTTAAATATGTGGTTGTAATTCCGCTTAGCTGCCGCCAACGCATTTCACATATATTTCATTGCCAGAACATCACAATAGAAAGCCTATAAGTCAAACCCCTTGCTAACGCCAAGGGGGCAAATTTACTTTTCCAAGGTAGCTTTAATGATGCGATATAAATATGTATTACCGGCACTGTTCATAGTTGCTTTTTCCTGGGTTACCTTTGGTGTGTCGGCGAACCAGCGGGGCGAGCACGAACTTATTATTCAACATAACGACTTGGTTATTGCTGGCACCCTGGCCTTGCCGGAATCTAAGTCGACTGATGCACTGGTCATTTTGTTGTCGGGTAGTGGCCCCCAGGACAGAGATGAAACGCTGGAAGGGTTTAAGGTATTTAAAGCGCTATCGACACAGCTGCAGGCTGCTGGGATCTCCAGCTTTCGTTTCGATGACAGGGGCGTGAATGGCAGCAGCGGCAACTTCGGCCAATCCACGCTGAATGATCATGTGTCGGATGTGCTTCACATCATCGAGTTTTTTAAACAGCATCAAAAGCACCGCTTTAAAAACTTCATATTACTTGGCCATAGCCAGGGCGGCATCGTTGCAGCGAATGTGGCAACCAAAAGCGATGATATTAAAAAGCTGGTGTTGATGGCAGGGCCGTCAGTCCCTATTATCGATATTTTACTTTATCAGGTACGGCAGGAATATTTCGCTGACACTTTGGCACCGTCATTACGTGAAGCGGCAGTTCAAGCCCATAACGGCCTGCTATGGGCCATTAATCAAGGTAAGGATTTATCTTCTGCTCTGACAAAATTTGAACAGGCCACACACAATGCGTTGCTGGCGCAATCAAAAGATGAAAAAGGCGATAAAATTGATGCCATGGTGAGTGAAATAGCGGCAGAGCATAAAATCATTTATGCCTTACCTTCTCTTACTTCGTTCTTATATCACGACACAGCTAAAGACCTGGAAAAACTCGACATACCCGTGCTGGCATTGTTTGGCGGAAAAGACTTACAGGTCACTATCGCGCAAAACAAAGATGTGATGGACAGGGCGTTACTTAGATCCGGAACGCACTTTGAATTTGAAACCTTTGATAATGCCAACCATTTTTTTCAAGCGGCGGTAACCGGACAAAGAGCAGAATATCCCCAGTTAGAGAAAAGTTTTGTCCCCAGGTTTGCCGAAAGTATAAGTTCCTGGATTTTACAGTAGTGAAATCGTTATCTCGTCGACAACTTATTTGCGGCGCAGAGGCTGTCGGGAGTTAGTTTGTACTCGGCTGTATCGTCAAATAGCCCAAACGCTAACATTTGCAGCTTTAACTCAGCATTTCATAAGGTAGAAAAATGAAGAAAGTAGCAGTATTCGGTAAACCCGGAAGCGGGAAATCAACATTAAGCAAACTGCTTGCTGATAAAACCGGCTTACCTCTTTATCAACTTGACTCAATGCTTTACACCAAAGATGGAGCCTTTGTTGACCGGAAGGAATTCGATGCTAAGCATGAAGAAGTTTTAAAATCCGATTGTTGGATTATGGATGGCTTTGGTCCTATTGGCGCTTTTTATAAGCGCTTAGAGGAAGCTGATACCTTGATTTACATTGACCTCCCTTATATTACCAGTTACTGGTTTGTGACTAAACGGCTACTGAAAAGCGTTTTTGTAAAGCCAGAAGGTTGGCCGGATGGTAGCTCTGCCATTAAAGGAACTTTGGCAAGTTATAAAGTCTTGAAGCTTTGCCCGAAATTTTGGAATAAAGAATTTTCTGAAAAGTTGCAATTAATGTCTGCCGCTAAATCCGTGCATATTATTAAATCAGTCAATGAATTAAGCCGCGTCGAGTTTTTATAACCCGTTGTTTGGGGAATGTCGTGACTTTGAATAGCCATATATCTGTATTAAGTGGCTTTAGGTAATCAAAGGAGTAATAAGTTCTGAAAATGAATTATTTTGTTGTTGGGTAATGACTGGGTCTGGGTCTGTTGCTTGTTTATGCTGCTTGAGCCAGTTATAAAGGCTGTTATCTGACACGCCCAAGCGCTCTGAAACATCCTTAACGGAATAGCCGCGCTCAGTGATTTATTTTATTGCTTCGGCTTTGAATTCTGGTGTAAAACGTTGTTTGTCATGATGCTCTCCTAAAGTTGTATTTTAACCTAAGGAGTGTCTAGTGTTTTAGGGGAAGTCCACAGCTCCGCTGGCCCGAGTATTCTTTCCGGCTACACCAAAACAAAAAGGGGCCTTGCGGCCCCTTACGTCGGTTCGGCTAATGCTTACAGCGATTTGGTGCTGTAGTACCAGTCGATGTAGTTGTAGCCCTGATCTTTGCGTACTTCAGCATCGGCTGAGGTGGCGGGCGGTGGTACGATAACGTCGTCACCTGGCTGCCAGTTTTCCGGGGTTGCTACTTTATGCTCGTCGCTGGTTTGCAATGCTCTTAATACCCGCAAGAACTCATCAATGCTACGACCGTTGCTCATCGGGTAGTACACCATGGCGCGCAGTATGCCTTCCGGGTCAATGATAAAAGTGGCCCGTACCGCGGCGGTATCGCTGGCGCCTGGCTGGATCATGCCATAGGCTTTCGCCACTTCCATTGATAAGTCAGCGATGATAGGGAAGGTGATTTTCACCCCGAAGTTTTGTTCAATACTGCGGGCCCAGGCAATGTGTGAGTGGACGCTGTCGATAGACAGACCCAGCAATTCACAGTTTAGCGCAGCAAACTGATCGGCGCGGGTAGCAAAGCCCATAAACTCAGTAGTACATACCGGAGTAAAGTCAGCCGGGTGTGAAAACAACACCAGCCATTTGCCTTTGTAGTCTGCCAGGGTTTTCATGCCATGGGTAGTTTTGGCATTAAAAGCCGGCGCTGGTTTGTTCAGTTGTGGAAAAGTTACAGTAGTATCAGTCATGGTTTTATCCTCAGTAGATTAGGTTTGTCTTACTTACGTATTCCATAATAGAATAAGCTTATAACTAAAGGAAATAAATAAATTAGATTGTGCTAATCCATTTTCCAGATGACAATAAGTAAAAGCAGGTCAGGCTTTGGCAGAGTGCGACAAAATGCCGCATCGTCTGGCCAGGGAAATTGACGTAAAGTTAGCGGGTGGACAGAACGACGCTTCCGCTGTCGCTTCTTTACTACATTTGCAACGGCTGCCTGGCAGCCGTCTTTTTTTGGGTTTGGTATGTCTAAAGCCGTTATTATTTCCGCCGCGTTAACCCCGGCACATCAGCTGCGGCAGATGGTTAAGCTGCGATGGGGCATTATTAGTATCGAGTGCCTGGTAGCCGCAATTGGCTGGCTGCTGGATTATGCCGTCACCAGCTGGGCTATCGTGTTGCTGGTGTTAATAACCCATACCCTGACAAATATCGTGTTACAGCGGCTACCCCGGCCGGTTGCTTCCCTCAAACCTGTTTTTTTACTGATTTCTACCATTGATTTACTGGTGCTAAGTGCGTTACTCGCGGTATCTGGTGGGGCCAGTAATGGCTTTGTGGCATTACTGCTGTTGCCAGTTGCGGTAGTGTCGGTACTGCTACCGGCGCTGGCCAGCTATCTGTTCGCCATCGCGGCGGTACTGGCTTACAGTGTGTTGCTGTGGCTGGGCGACTTAACGGTAGTGGTGACGCCCGCCGCCGGTTCAGATCATGTAATGCATGGCGCCGTGATGCGACCTTTCAGCCGGCATATGTGGCAAATGTGGTGGGCGTTTGCTATCTCGGCCATATTAATCAGTTGGTTTATCAGCAGTCAGGCTGCGCTTATTCGCGAAAAATCAACCAAACTTAATCAGTTACAACAACAGCAGATACGGCAGGAGCAGGCTTTGGCAATTGCCACTTATGCTGCCAATGCTGCACATGATTTAGCGTCACCCATTCAGAATCTGGTATTGCTGACTGAAGAGTTGCAGTCTTGTGCCACTGAGCAGCCTGCGCTGCAGGAAATAAAACAGCAGTTGCAGCGTTGCCAGCAAATCGTTGCTGATTTACGAACCAATGCCAGTCAGTGGCGGGAGCAGCAGCCGGCAGAATTACTGCCGGTCATTCAGCAAAGTTTACAATCCTGGATAGTTACCCGGCCAGAAATCAGTTTAAAGTTAAATCTGCAGGGCGAAACCTCGGGTTGCAGAATTAAAGAAGCAGCAAGTTTGTCCTCTGCCCTGTTTCAAATTCTGGACAATGCCGCCGATGCCAGCCTTGCCAATGGCAAACCGCAGCTCGACATAGAGGTAACACTGCTGCAGGGCAGGTTAACCCTGCGGATTATTGATTTTGGCGAGGGGTTGTCAGAGCAGCGCCTGGCGGAACTGGGCCAACTGCCACAACAAAGTGAAAGTGGCCTGGGGCTGGGGCAGTTTCTGGCTAACGTATCGGTAGAGCGATTAGGCGGCAGCATCAACCGGCGCAACCTGGCACAGGGTGGTATGGAGACTCTGATACGCTTTGAGGATCAGGCTGCATGACCAAACTGGTGGTGGTAGATGATGATGAAGCGTTGCTGCGAACGTTAATACGCCGGTTCAGTATGCAGGGCTGGCAGGTCAGCGGGCATAGTCAGCCGGTAACGTCCGGGCAATTAATCGCCGAGCAGGCAGCGGCTTACTTGCTGGATTTACGCTTTGCCCGGCAATCGGGTATTAGTTTTATTGCTGATATCCGAAAGGCTTTACCACAAAGCCGGATAGTGATGATGACAGGCTATGCCAGTATCAGCACTGCAGTGCTGGCAGTGAAGTGTGGTGCCGATGACTATCTTACCAAGCCGGTTGATTTTAATGCCATGCAGCAGGCGCTGACGGGTAATGCCCTGCCGGCAACAGATAATCCGGCAGAGGGAGCGGTATTGTCTGCCGATCAACTGCAGTGGGAGCACATTCAGCGGGTGCTGGCACAGCATAACGGCAACATCTCGCAAACTGCCCGCAGCCTCGGTATGCACCGGCGTACCTTGCAGCGTAAACTACTAAAACACCGCCCGGCTTAACCGCTGCGACAATATGTCGCATCGTGCTTACTGCCGGCTATCGCTATCATTGCTGCTTAGTCAATTGGCGGTAGTAAGGGTTTGAAATGGCAGCGGTTAAAACAGGTTATCTGATTATTGCCGGTATCATCTGGCTGGTGGTGCCGTTATCGGCCACGCTGGCATCCACACTTAATGTGGATGATGATAACAGCGAAATTGAGCATATCGTGGTGACTACGGTCGCCATGCAGGACCCACTTATTGTCGTTACCGACCCCAAAAAGCCACGCCAGCCTTTGCCCGCCCATGATGGTGCCGACTATCTGCGCAGTATCACCGGCTTTAGCGCAATTCGTAAAGGTGGTGCCAGTAGTGACCCGCTGTTTCGGGGAATGGCCGGCTCCAGACTAAATATTCTGACTGATGGTGATATGTTGCTGGGCGGCTGTGGCAGCCGGATGGACCCGCCCACCGCCTACATTGCGCCGCAAGCTTACGATAAACTGACCATTATTAAAGGCCCGCAAACGGTCATTTACGGCCCCGGCAGCAGTGCTGCCACCGTGTTATTTGAGCGGGATAACGCCCGTCTTACTCAGCCTGGCGTCAGCGGTAGTGTCAATACTACCGGCGCCAGTGCCGGCCGCTTTGACAGTGCGCTTGATGTCACTGGCGGTAATAGCAGCGGTTTTGCCAGAGCAATTGCAACTGTCGCCCGCTCTGATGATTACCGGGATGGCAGTGGCCAGCGCATTCATTCGGCCTATCAGCGTTGGAGTTCCCAGTTAGAGCTGGGCTATACACCATCCGATGACAACACCCTACTGCTTAAATTTGGCCGTAGTGATGGTGAAGCGGCTTACGCCGACCGGTTAATGGACGGTAGTGTATTTAAGCGGCAAAACCTTGGTTTGAAATGGTCGCTGAGCGCACTTAACCGCTATCTGCAGCGCCTGGATGTGCAGTGGTATTACAATTACATCGACCATGTTATGGACAACTTCAGTTTGCGCACCTTTACTCCCGGCATGATGATGGCCAACCCCAGCGCCAGCAACCCGGACCGCCGCACCCTTGGCGGGCGATTATTTACCGAATGGCAGCTGCATCAGGACATCAGCTGGCAATTAGGGCTGGATGCTGCCCGCAATATTCATCGAATTCGCAATAGTATGAACCAGCAAATGATGCCCTATCAGCAACAGCCAAGGCAGCAAGATATCCGCTTCACTCAGCTTGGGTTGTTCAGCGAGCTGGAGTATCAGCTTAACGATAGTGGCCAGCTGATCGCCGGTGCCCGGCTGGATTACTGGCAGGCTACTGATAGCCGGCCGTTACTTGGCAGCATGGCGCAACAGCAGCCTAACCCCAGTTTTGGTCAGCAACGGGATGATTATCTGAAGGCGGGGTTTATCCGCTATCAGCAGCAGCTGGCTAACTGGCAATGGTATCTGGGGCTGGGCTACAACGAACGTTTTCCTGATTACTGGGAGCTGGCCGGCGCCGGCAGAGCCGCAGAGCAAAGTATCAGTGCATTTTATATTAAACCTGAACTCACCACGCAACTGGACCTGGGGCTGATTTATCAGCATCGTGCCTGGCAACTGGGCTTATCGCTATTTGCCAATACTATCGACGATTATCTGTTGTCGCAGCAAAACTGGCCACTGGGCATGCAACGTTTAACGGTCAGCCGTAATATCGATGCCCGTTCTGTTGGCGCAGAGCTGGATCTGAGTTACCGCTTTAACAACCAATGGCATAGTAGCCTGGCACTGGCTTACGTCAGGGGAAAAAATTATACCGACAACCTGCCACTGGCACAGCAGCCACCGCTGGAAGCAAAACTGGCAGTAAATTATGACCAGCAAAACTGGTACTCAGGTGTGTTATGGCGTCTGGTTGCAGCGCAGCATAGGGTAGCGCCAGGTCAGGGTAATATTGTGGGTACAGATATTGCGCCAAGCCCCGGTTTTGGCGTGTTATCCTGGCATGCCGGCTGGCGCTACAGCAGCACGTTCACCCTGGTGGCCGGCATTGACAACCTGACTGATCAGCAGTACCACGAACATCTTAGTAAAGCAGGAGCCATGGTCAGCGGCTTCCTGCCAGTCGCCCAGATCAATGAAGCCGGCCGCACCTTATGGCTGAATATGAACTGGCAGTTTTAACCAGCAAAGGTCAACACGCCCTAACTTAATCATCAAAGTTACAACTGGGCTTGGTATGGCGTTGGGGGTATTGCTGCAATTCAGTGCTGCCATCCGCCAGGGTATGTTTAAAAGTAGCTGTTTTGCTGACAAGACAAAAGTTTGTGCTGGAACAAGCTTTCTTCTGATAAAGCCGCTTATCTCCACAATTAAGCTAAACTTACCGATGTATACAAGTAAATTCTAATTTTGCCGGGGTAGATAATATGAAACGTACTATTGTCGTTGGCGCAGGTTTAGGTGGTATGTCAGTGGTTTACGAACTGCGGCAAAAACTGGCTAAAGATCATGAAGTGATGTTAATTGGCGAAGGTGTTGAGTTTCAGTTTGTGCCGTCTAACCCCTGGGTCGCACTGGGTGAGCGCACGCGGGATAAGGTGGTATTGGATATTACGCCTTATGCTGAAAAGTATCAGATCCCGTTTAACAGTAGTGGTGTGGATCAGATTGATGCTGGCAATAATAACCTGACCAGCGGTGATGGCCAGCAGTGGCAATATGACTATCTGGTATTGTGTACAGGTCCCCGCCTGGCGTTTGATCTGGTACCTGGTGCTGGTCCTGAACAGTTTACTCAGTCCATTTGCCACGTTGATCATGCAGTAAAGGCTTATGATGCCTATCTAAAACTGCTTGAATCACCCGGCCCGGTTCTGGTGGGAGCCATGCAGGGTGCAAGCTGCTTTGGCCCGGCTTACGAATATGTATTAACGCTGGAACATTTGTTGCGTAAAAAGAAAATCCGCGACAGGGTACCTATTACCTTTGTTACCAGCGAGCCTTATATCGGCCATATGGGCCTGGGTGGTGTGGGCGATTCGAAATCATTGATGGAAAGCGAGTTCCGCCAGCGCGACATCAAATGGATCTGCAATGCCCGCATTAACCAATTTGAACAGCATCAGGCTTCGGTTGATGAAATCAGCCGCAAAGGCGAGGTCGACTTCAGCCATCAGTTGCCGTTTAAGCTGGCTATGTTTATACCGTCATTCCGTGGCTCAGAGGCAATTGCTGCAGTACCGGGGCTGTGCAACGAAAAAGGCTTTGTGCTTACCGACGAGTTCCAGTGCAGTAAAGCCTACCGCAATATTTTTGCTGCCGGCGTTTGTGTAGCCATACCACCACTTGAAGTGACGCCAGTTCCGGTAGGCGCGCCGAAAACCGGTTTTATGATTGAATCGATGACCACCAGTATCGTCGAAAATATTCTCAGTCTGGAGCAGGACCAGCCGATGGCGACCCGGCCAACTCTGAATGCTATTTGCCTGGCCGACATGGGCGACAAAGGTGCTGCCTTTGTGGCACTGCCGCAAAATCCGCCCCGTAATACCAGCTGGACGTCGATGGGCAAGTGGGTGAATGTGGCGAAAGTAGCGTTTGAGAAGTACTTTTTATACAAAGTGAAACACGGTACCAGCGAGCCCATTTACGAAAAATATGTGCTGAGCGCCATTGGCATTCACCGCACTAAAGACAAAGATAAAGACTAAGCAAACCTTGGCTATAGTGTTGCTGCGACGGAGAAAAAAATGAAATGGTTGTCCCGGTTTTTATTAGCTGCCCTGGTGTATACCAGCCAGGTTGCTGCCGCCGAATGGTTGATGCTGAGCGAGGAGGCCGCGCCACAGTGGCTTGAGCTGCCGGTCACTGTTGAGGCCATTGCTGCCTCCACAGTGTCAGCGCAAACCAGTGGCCGTATTATCGAACTTCCCTACGACGTGAACGATTTAGTGCCGCAGGGGGCGGTGATTGTGCGTTTTAGCGACAGCGAGCAGCGCGCCCGGTTGCAACAAGCCGAGGCTGGGGTGGCTGAAGCGTTAAGCCGGCAGGGCGAAACCGGGAAAGAACTACACCGAGTCAAAGCGCTGAACGAGCAGGGGCTGGTAGCTAAAGCCGCCCTGGATCAGGCCATGGCCAATGCCGCTGCAGCCGAAGCCCGCACTAAACAGGCGTTAGCCAGTGTCGCGCAAGCTAAAGAGTTATTGGAGCAAACTGTCGTGCGGGCGCCCTACAGCGGCATAGTGCAGCAACGTTTTGTTGAACTGGGCGAGCTGGCCATGCCGGGTAAAGCCTTGTTGCGGGGTTTAAGTCTGGAGCATTTGCGGCTTAGCGGGCAAATAACGCAGCGGCAGCTTGCTGCGGCGCAACAAAGCAGTGCGGCGCAGTTGCAGCTGTCAGATGGCCGTATCATTGAGTTGGGTGAGCCGAAACTTACCATAGCACCAGAGGCCAGCAACGGCGGCCATAGTTATTTACTGCGCCTGACATTGCCAGAGGCTGACTACAGCCAGTACAGCATTTACCCCGGTAGCTGGCAGCGCTTAAAGCTACAGGTAGCAACGCAGTCAGTGCTGCGGTTGCCGCTATCTGCAGTGATCTGGCGTGGAGAAGTCAGCGCTGTCTGGCAAAAACTGCCTGAAGGTGTGGTATTGCAACAGGTGCGGCTGCAACAACTGGATGTGAACTCGGTACGGGTGTTGTCGGGCTTAACCGCCGGTGCAGTAGTGGCTGCCGATGCGACGGCTTATGCCAGCAGGTTTAGCCAGCAACGTCGTGCGGTGCAGGAGTAATGGCACTATGAGCAAGCATTTAGGGGTGTCTGGCGGCCTGGCAGACCGTTTTAAAATTAACCAAATCACGCCATTGCTGGCGTTGGTCGGTTTTTTACTTGGCCTGTTTGCTGTATTGGTGACGCCGCGCGAAGAAGAGCCACAAATCGAAGTGACCTTTGCCAATGTGTTTATTCCCTACACCGGTGCCAGCGCAGCTATGGTAGAGAAGCAGGTGGCGATAGCAGCGGAGAAAATTGTTGCAGAAATTGCCGGCATAGAGCATGTGTATTCGGTATCTGAAGCTGGCATGGCTATTTTAACAGTGCAGTTTAAAGTGGGTGAGCCGCGCACCGAGGCACTGGTGCGATTGTACAACGCTTTCTACGCCAATGCGGACTGGCAACCGGCCGACAGTCAAATTGGCCCGGTGTTGATAAAACCCAAGGGCATAGACGATGTACCAATTTATGCGGTAACCCTTTGGAGCGACAATCCGGCAGTTAGCCGCGCCGCGCTTAGTGCTGCCGCCAAAGGGTTGGAAGAACAACTGCAGCAGATAGCCGGCACCCGTGATATTTATACCTTAGGTGCAACACCGGAGCAGATCCTGGTGCGTTTTGACGTTAGCCGACTGGCTGCGTATAAGCTGGATTTAGCGCGGGTACAGGCTGCACTGCAACAAAATAATGGTATCTCTCAGCAGATGGCGATGCTGGTACCGCACACAGAAATTCTGCTGGAGTCCGGGGTTGCGCTGCACAGTGTCGACGATGTCGCTCAGCTGATTATCAGCGTGCAGCAAACCGGGCAGGGGCCGCAGCCGGTATACCTGGCTGATGTCGCCGATATCAGAGCGCAAAGCGCCAAACCTGACAGCTATGTACAGCATGTTGAACGTATAGCCGGCACCGTGCAGCAAAACCCGGCCGTGACGTTGTATGTGGCGAAGCAACCCGGCCAGAATGCAGTGGATGTTACCCGGTCTATCCAGCGCAAACTGGATAACCTGTCGCAATATTATTTAAGTCAGGATATCAAGCTGACCGAGAGCCGTAACTACGGTGATACCGCCAAAGACAAAGCCGACACCCTGATTAAAAAACTGCTGTTTGCTACCTTGTCTGTGGTGCTGCTGGTTGGTTTTGCCCTGGGCTGGCGCGAAGCGTTTGTGGTGGGGATGGCGGTTATTATTACCCTGGCTATTACCTTATTTGCCTCCTGGGCCTATGGTTTTACCTTAAACCGGGTATCGCTGTTTGCGCTGATTTTCTCCATCGGTATTCTGGTCGATGACGCCATAGTGGTAGTAGAAAACTTGCACCGCCACTGGCTGGACGGCAAACAAAGCTTACTTGAGGCCATTCCTTCTGCGGTGGAGGAAGTGGGTGCGCCAACAATTTTAGCTACTTTTACCGTGGTGGCGGCCTTGCTGCCAATGGCCTTTGTCAGTGGTTTGATGGGCCCTTATATGAGCCCCATTCCGATTAACGCCAGCATGGGTATGCTTATTTCCTTGCTGGTTGCTTTTATTTTTACTCCCTGGTTATTTTACCGGGTGTTTGCTAACCGCACCCCAGCCGCTGGCCACCACGCGCAACACGGCGGTAAAGCTGAGCGCTTATTCAATCGGGTGATGCTGCCGTTTCTGCGCGCCCGCGCTGGCCGCACAAACCGTATCTGGCTGTTATTGGGCTTATTAGTGGCGATTGCCGGCTCGGTGCTACTGGTGCAGCAGCAGGTGGTGACATTAAAAATGTTGCCGTTTGATAACAAATCAGAATTTCAGGTGGTGGTCGATTTACCTGAGGGCAGCACCCTGGAGCAAACTCAGGCGGTGTTGAACCGCATCAGCCTGGCATTGCTGCAACAACCGGAAGTGCTGCACGTGCAAAGTTATGCCGGTACCGCCGCACCGATTAACTTTAACGGTCTGGTGCGGCAGTATTACCTGCGCCGTTATCCGTGGCAGGGAGATGTCCAGGTTAATCTGGCCGGCCGGCTGGCACGCGATGAGCAAAGCCATGCTATTGCGCTTCGGGTGCGGCCAGCACTTGCGCAACTGGCGCTGGAAAGCGGCGCCAGCATTAAACTGGTTGAAGTGCCGCCCGGACCGCCGGTGATGGCGCCGCTGGTGGCAGAGGTGTATGGCCCGGATTATGCCAGTCAGTTAACAGCGGCGGCGCAAATCAGTCAGGTATTCGCTCAGGCTGAACACGTTACCGACATCGACAGCACTATTGAAGCGGCACAACCCCGCTGGCAGCTGTTGGTCGACCAGCATCAAGCCGCGTTACATGGCGTGTCGGTAGCAGCGATAAATCAGGCGCTGCAAATTGCCCTGTCCGGCCAGAATGGTGGTTATCTGCGCAGCGAACAGCGTTATAACTTAACACCAATTCAACTGAAACTGACCGAGCAAAGCCTGGCTGACTGGCAACAACTGCAACGCTTGCCGATCCCCAGTATGCACGGCGGCACCGTGCCCTTGTCCGAGCTGGTAATGAAGCAGCAAGGCCAGCGGCAAAACGCTATTTACCGCAAAGACCTGCGCCCGGTCGTGTTTGTTACTGCCGATTTAGCCGGTGGTAGCGACAGCCCGCTATACGGTATGCTGGATATCCGTGCCCGGCTCAACCAGCAAATGCCGACGATGGTACAGCAGTTAATCAGTGCGCCGGATGATACTGACGCGGTAAGCATTAAGTGGGATGGTGAGTGGCAAATAACCTATGAGACCTTCCGCGATATGGGCCTGGCCTATGGCGTGGGGTTAATTATGATTTATCTGCTGGTGGTGGCACAGTTTAAATCCTATGGTGTGCCGCTGATTATTATGGCGCCGATCCCGCTGACCCTGATTGGCATTATGCCGGGGCACTGGTTAATGCAGGCACAGTTTACCGCTACCTCGATGATCGGCATGATAGCGCTGGCGGGTATTATTGTCCGCAACTCTATTTTGCTGGTCGATTATATCCAGCAGCAACTGGCTCAGGGCGTGGCATTGCAGCAGGCAGTGATCCATGCTTCAGCCGTGCGGGCGCGGCCCATTATTTTAACCGGGCTGGCTGCTATGCTGGGGGCGTTTTTTATCCTGGATGACCCTATCTTCGGTGGTCTGGCGGTAGCGCTGATCTTCGGTATCCTGGTGTCTACGTTGCTTACCCTGGTGGTGATCCCGGTGGTGTATTATGCCTACCATTATGCTGATACAGAGCAGCCAGGTTGAAATGACCTGATCTGTGTCAGGCTAAACAACAACAGATAGATAATATGACGCATTTTTTCATTCTCGTTTAACTAAAGGGTCAACATTGCCGGTAGCGATGTCAGCGCCTGACCTGGTATGGCGGTCTGTTGGCAGATTGTCCGGATAAAGCGGCGCAGCGAGCCATTCCCGGCCTTTCAGCATAGCGTGCCAGTATAGTGGTGGTAGCATTTTTTCTTTTAACAGCCAGGATAACCTTGATGGCCTGGTACCATCGATAAACCACTTTGGAAAGGTAGGCTCTACTTTACCGCCGTACACAAATTCGGCCAGGACAATTTTGCCACGTTCTACGGTTAACGGGCAGGAGCCGTAACCATCATAAATAGCGCGCAACTTCTGATTGTTCAGCAGGCCAAGCAGGTTTTCAGCCACTACCGGCGCTTGTTTCCGCACAGCTGCGGCTGTTTTGGCATTAGGGGTATTGCTGCAGTCTCCCAGTGCAAACACATTAGCAAAGGTTTTATGTTGTAAGGTGTCGGGGTAAACATCTACCCAGCCAGCGTTGTCAGCTAACGGGCTTTGTCTGATCACATCAGGGGCAACCTGCGGCGGGGTAACGTGCAGCATATCAAACTGTTTTTGTTGCAGTTCAGTGCTGCCATCCGCCAGGGTACGCTTAAAGGTAGCTGTTTTGCTGGCAGCATCAACAGCTTGCAGGTTCGTTTGCAGGTTAAGTTTAATCTGGTACTTTGCAATATACTGCTGTAGTGCCGGGACATAGTCGGCCACCCCAAACAAGGCGGCACCGGCACTGCAAAACTCAACATTTATGTTACTCAGTTGCTGCTGCCGTAACCAGTGGTCGCAAGACAAATACATCGCTTTTTGTGGTGCGCCGGCACATTTAATCGGCATGGCTGGCTGGGTGAAAATAGCCGTGCCACGGCCCAGTTGTTGCACCAGTTGCCAGGTGTAAGGCGCCATCCCTGGCTGATAGTTTGAGGTTATGCCCTGAGTGCCAAGGCTCTCTGTTAACCCGGGTATCGCCTGCCAATCCAGCTTTAGTCCGGTGGCCACTACCAGGCTGCGGTAGCTCAGCTGCGTGTTATCAGCCAGTAACAGGGTATTTTGCTGTGGTGAGAAGCCTGCGGCAGCATGTTGAAACCAGCTGACATTTTTTGGGATAAGATCAGCCATTGGTTTGACGGTGCTGGCCTGACTGAATACGCCACCGCCTACTAAGGTCCAGCCAGGCTGATAATAGTGTTGGCTGGCGGGTTCAACCAGGGCAATGCTTAAGTCTGGCTGGCGTTTTTGTAAGCTGGCAATTGCTGCTAACCCTGCGGCGCCGCCACCTACTACCACCACATCATAAATGGGTGATGCTACCGTCGTGTCTGTATTCACAAGTCCTCCTGTCAGCCTGGCATATTAATAATTTATATTCTTTACTGTTATATCGTTATATTAATAAAGAATAAACTAATTTAGGCCTTGCTGGCAGGTTTCGCAAGTGAAAACTGAATTTTTGTTAGAACATTGCGTTAAAACAAATTACTAAATATGAAATTTTGCTAATATGCAGGGTTAAAAGTATCTGATAACGCTGATTCAGGAATAGTTATGGTCAATATACGAGCGGCAAACTCCTCTTTATCTGTTGGCAAAAAGCTTTTTATCAGCTTCGGCGTATTAAGCGTGCTGATGCTGGTGGTGGCCGTTGTTGTGCAGCTGGCGCAGCTGGCAATGAACGATGCCAGGGCTGCCGCGGCAGCAAAAAGAAACCTGGCGGTGTTGCAGCTGGAAAAAGAAATTGATCATTTAGTGTGGGTTAATCAGCTGGCCAACAGTTTATTGCTGAACCAGCCTTTTCCGGGTCAGCTAGATCCCCATCAATGTGCATTTGGCCGCTGGTATGATGATTTTATGCTGTCTGACACCTATAAAAACGGCAGCACTGAGCTGCGCCAGGCACTGGATGCTATCGCCTTACCTCATCAGCAACTGCACCAGAGTGCCCGGCAAATAAGCGCTGGCCAGGACGCGCAACGTTTCAGTGTTTATCAGCAGGATACATTGCCGGCCCTTGGCAAGGTGCAACAGTCTTTGCAGACAGTGCATGCTATTTTTCAACAAGAGCGCAATGCCATCATCGCCAGAGCCGAAGTGACAGATCGTAATGCTATGCGCCTGGTCTGGGCGGCGATGGTGCTGACAATCATTGCTGCAATTTTATCCGGTTTGTGGTTGCGCCGGGTTGTGTCATTGCCAATGAAAGCACTTACGCAGCATGCGGAGCAGATTGCTGCTGGTAACCTTGCACAGCCTCCATTAACCGTAAACAGCACCGACGAGGTCGGGTTAGCGTCATCTGCCTTTAATACCATGCAACAGCAACTACATAACCTGATCCGGAATTTGCTGGATAAATCAGACAAAGTGGCGGAGAGCTCGGCGCGGGTATCCGATATCACCAGCCGTACCGATATTGATTTGCAACGCCAGGCGGCAGAAATAGAGCAACTGGCGACAGCAATGAATGAAATGGCGGCGACAATTGCAGAGGTCGCCAGGCATGCCCAGAATACCTCAGATGCGACCGGACAGTCTGAGCAGTATGCCCAGCAAGGACAATTGAAAGTGCGTTCGGTTATAAATGCCATTAACGAGATTGCCAGAGAGGTGGATAATGCTTCCGGTACTATTCAGACCGTCCAGCAGGAAAGCCAGAATATTGGTGCCATCCTGGACACTATTCAGGCTATTGCCGAGCAAACAAACTTACTGGCACTCAATGCTGCAATAGAAGCGGCCAGAGCCGGTGAGCAGGGGCGGGGTTTTGCCGTGGTAGCAGATGAAGTGCGTACCCTTGCTGCCAGAACACAAACCTCTACTACTGAGATCAAAAATCTGATTGATCGACTGCAGCAAAGTGCGGCAAATGCGGTAAAAACCATGGATGCTGGCGTCGACAAAGCGAAGCGGGGTGTGGCGATGGCAGATGAGGCCGGCGAGGCGCTAACCGATATTATGCAATCGGTAAGTACAATCAGTGATATGACGCTGCAAATTGCCAGTGCCACTGAAGAGCAAAGTAGCGTAGTGAAAGAAATGGACCAGAATCTGTTGCGGGTAAACAGTTTAACCGTAGAAACCAAGCAGCGTTCACAGGAAGCCGACGCCACATCAGCTGAGTTAGAGCGAATGGCTGAGCAATTACGTGATGAAAGCCGTCGTTTTCGGATCAGTTAATTTTTTATGCTAAAACCGTTACTCAGGGCCGGCCACTTAGCCGGACCCTGAGCAATCAACATATTGCGCTTATATTTTACAGGTCTTCATCCCCAGCACGCTATACAGCGGGCAAAAGTTAAATAAGCCTGTCAGCAAAGGCACTACGCCTATCCAGCCCCATAAACCAACAGTACCGGTTGCTGCCAGGGCAATTAACACTACGCCGGCAATAATCCGCACCACTTTATCGATCCCACCAACATTTTTTTTCATATGCTACCCTATAAATTAGTTACTCCTTATTGAGGATAGTCGGGCTTACGCTTAATAGCGACTATGCAATTGGTACTAAAGCTGATCTGCGTCAATATGTCGCATTGTTATATAAGAAAATTATAAATTACTATTGTTATACTATCACTACCAATTATTGGTTATTGCTTTATTCAGGAGTAGATATGGAACTCGACCCGCTATTGCTCTCACGCATTCAGTTTGCGTTTGTGGTGTGTTTTCACGCCATTTTTCCGGTTTTTACCATTGGCCTGGCCAGCTTTATTGCTGTGCTGGAGGCGCTGTCGTTTAAAACCGGTAACCCTTTATGGCAAAAATTATCGAAATTCTGGATCCAGGTGTTTGCCGTGGTATTCGGTATGGGCGTGGTATCGGGCATCGTAATGTCATTCCAGTTTGGTACTAACTGGAGTAACTTTTCTTATGCAACCGCTAACTTCCTGGGGCCGGTACTCAGTTATGAAGTGGTAACGGCGTTTTTCCTGGAAGCGGCATTTTTAGGAGTGCTGCTGTTTGGCCGCGATAAAGTGCCGCAGGGTGTGCACTTATTTGCTGCCATTATGGTGGCGCTGGGTACCTTTATTTCCTCCTTCTGGATTTTGTCGGCTAACTCGTTAATGCAAACCCCGGATGGCCTGGAGTTGCGTAACGGCATGTATCATGTGGTGTCATGGGCCGATGCGCTGTTTACCGCGTCGTTTGCCTACCGCTTTATTCATATGGCGCTGGCATCATTTTTAACGGCAGCCCTGGTAGTTGCCGGGGTAAGTGCCTGGTTTATCCTGCAAAAACGTGAATTCGCCACTAACCGCAAAGCCTTGTCGATTGCGCTGTGGATGTTGTTAATTCTGGCGCCGTTGCAGGTGGTCGTCGGTGATTTTCACGGTTTAAATACCTTAAAACATCAGCCGATGAAAGTAGCGGCAATGGAAGGTAACTGGGAAACAGGTACTGGTGTGCCACTTATCCTGTTTGCTATTCCGGATCAGCAGGCGCAAACCAATCATTTTGAACTGTCAGTACCAAAGCTGGCCAGCTATGTGCTAACCCACGACTGGGACGGCGAAGTGCCGGGCTTAAACGAAGTGGCGCCAGAGATGCAACCGCCGGTGTTTATTGTGTTCTGGTCGTTCCGCATTATGGTAGCCATGGGGCTATTAATGGTGGTGTTTGCTATCTGGGGCTTGCTGTTGCGTTACAAAGGCAAATATCAGCATAGCCGCAGCTTTTTACAAGGCCTGCGCCTGATGAGCTTAAGCCCCTTTATTGCGGTGCTGGCAGGATGGGTGGTAACAGAATCAGGCCGGGCGCCCTGGTTAATTTACGAGCAGATGACCCACGCCGAGGGCTTAACGCCGTCCCTGACCGGCGGTATGGCGTTGTTTACCCTGATTGGCTACATCGTGGTATATGCGCTGGTATTCAGTGCCGGGGTGTATTACCTGCTGAAAGTATTTCGCGGTGGTATTGAAAAAGCCAACCGACCGCACGAGCAGCAAGAGTTTGAACGTCCGAAGCGGCCTTTTTCTGCCGCCCATGCCAGCCTGGAAGAGGGAGACAACTAATGGAACAGCCATTTGATTTAACGTTAATCTGGGCCGGTATTATTGCCTTTGGGGTAATGATGTATGTGCTAATGGATGGTTTCGATTTGGGCCAGGGCATCTTGTTCCCGTTTGCCCCGGACGAGCATCACCGCGATGTCATGATGAATTCGGTCGCGCCGGTATGGGACGGCAATGAAACCTGGTTGGTGCTCGGTGGTGCCGGCCTGCTGGCGGCCTTCCCGCTGGTGTACTCAGTGTTTTTACCGGCCTTGTACATCGGGGTGTTTTTACTGCTGGCGGGCTTGATTTTCCGCGGTGTCGCGTTTGAGTTTCGCTTTAAAGCGAAAACCTCAAAGTACCTGTGGAACTGGGCCTTTGCCGGCGGCTCGACTGTGGCTGCTTTTGCCCAGGGCGCCGTTGTTGGTGCTTACATTCAGGGCTTTGAGACCGAGAACTTCCGTTATGTTGGTGGGGCGCTGGACTGGTTAACCCCGTTTACCGTGATCACCGGGCTGGGGCTGGTAGCCGGTTACGCGCTGTTAGGCGCCACCTGGCTGATTATGAAATCAGAAGGTGAAGTGCAGCAGTGGGCATACAAGCTGGCGCCACGTTTATTGTTAATGGTGCTGGTGGTGTTTGCCATTATCAGTGTCTACACCCCCTTTGTTGACCCCTATGTCAAAGAACGCTGGTTCAGCGGCTTCAGTGCCATCTGGTTATTGCCGGTGCTGGCGTTGTATTGTGCTTTCACTATTTTCAAATCCTTGCGAAAAGGCCAGGAAGGCATGCCGTTTGTCGCCACCATGGGTTTGTTTCTGTTTACTTACTTAGGTTTGTTAGCCAGCAAATGGCCTTATATGGTGCCGCCAAATTACACGCTGTACGATGCCGCATCAGCATTTGAATCGCAGTTATTCCTGCTGCTGGGCTTCCTGTTTGTGATACCAATAGTGCTGGCCTATACCGCCTGGACTTACTGGATTTTCAGAGGCAAGGTTAAAGCAGGTGGTTATCATTAACTGTTATGCCTGGTATGGCCGCTATGGCTGCTGAATTCAGCAGTGGGCCAGAGCTGCTGCGCTTTCTCAGCCAGCAGCAACAGCACAGGCTGCGGCTGGCCGTAGCCTGCGGTGCCCTGGCGACAGCATGCTTAATTGCGCAGTGGTATTTGCTGTGTACCTTGCTGTTTCAGGGGCTGCTGGCCACACCGGGTTTAACGCTATCGCCTGTGCTGCTGGCGGCGTTAGTGGCCGTGATGTTACTGCGCTTGGGGTTGCTGCGCGCCCAGGAGGTACTGGCCAGCAATGCCAGCACCACTGGCCGTCAGGCGCTGCGCCGGGCCTTGCTGCAAAGCTGGCAGCATCGTCCGGTGTATCAGCTGGCACAGCAATCACCTGCCGCACTGGCCAGCCAGTGGCTAGAAGATGTTGACGCCTTCGATGGCTACTTAGCCCGTTACTGGCCACAGCAATATTTAACGGTGCTGGCGCCGTTGCTGATCCTGCTGGCGGTACTTTATACCGATTGGCTGGCCGGCTTGCTGTTGCTATGCAGTGCGCCGTTGATCCCGTTGTTTATGGCACTGGTTGGCATGGGGGCTGAACAGCTTAATCAGCGGCATTTCTTATTGCGCCAGCGTCTGGCCGGCCATTTTTTAGACCGGATTCGCCAGCTTGCCACCATTAAACGGCTGCAGGCTGTGGCCGCCAGCCGGGCTGAAGTGGCCAGCCGCAGTGATCAGTACCGCCAGGTGGTGATGCGCACCCTTAAAGTGGCGTTTTTATCCTCAGCGGTGCTGGAGTTTTTCAGCAGCGTGGCCATTGCCAGTGTTGCGCTGTATATCGGCTTTGGTTTGTTAGGGGCAATTAACTGGGGCCCGGCGGCGGGGCTAACCTTGTTTTCCGGCTTATTTATTCTGTTGCTGGCGCCGGAATTTTTTCAGCCGCTGCGCAGTTTTGCCCAGTTTTATCATGACAAAGCATCTGCGCTGGCCGCGGCTAACCAGTTAGCGCCACTGCTTAGCCGCAGTGACTTTCAACCTGCTGCAGCAGATACGGCAACCACCACAACACCGGCAGCACCAGTTGTTCAGCAACTGCTGATTAGTCAGCTAGCCGTTGGCTATCCGGGGGCGGCCCGGCTGCAGGCCGGTTTAAACGCCAGGCTGCACACCGGCCAGTGTTTACTGATCAGTGGCAGCTCGGGGCTGGGTAAAACCACTATTTTGCAGACGCTGGCAGGCCTGTTGCCTGCCTGCAGCGGCAGTGCCCGCTTAAACCAGCAGCCGCTGGCGACTCAGGTTATGGCTTACCTGCCACAGCAGCCGTGGCTGATTGCCGGCAGCTGGGCTGATAACCTGCGCTTGCTGGCGCCGGAGGCAACAGAGCCGCAAATGCGCCAGGTGCTCAGTGAGCTTGGCCTGGCTGAGCTGGTAGCAGAAAGCGGTTTATACCGCCAGATAGGCGAGCAGGGCCAGGGGCTATCCGGTGGCCAGCTGCAACGGGTGCAACTGGCCAGAGTGTTATTAGCACCAACGGCGGTGGTATTGCTGGATGAACCTACTGCCAGCTTAGATAACCAGAGCCGGGATATTGTCATTAATGTGCTGCGCCAGCTAAAGCCGAAAACCATGCTGATTATCGTCAGCCACGATCCGGCGCTGCAGGCGCTGGCTGATCAACATTGGCAGCTTACTGCTGCAACCAAAGACGCCACGCCCGGATTAACTGCAGCGCCAGCATTAGAGCAGGTGCAGCATGAAGCCTGAAGTCGTAACCAACAATTCAGCCACTGCCAAGCGTCAGACCAAAGCTGGTGCGCTGGCCTTCTGGAGTAAAAAACTGCTATGGCAGCAGCGCCGGCGCATAGGCATCGGTGCACTGCTGGCCTTTGCCACGGCTGCTTTTGGCCTGGCATTGCTGGGCTTGTCGGGCTGGTTTATTACCGCGACCGCGCTGGCCGGGATCAGTGTCGCGGCAGGGGCGATGCTGGCGCTGGATGTGTATTTGCCCGGCAGTGGTATCCGCTTTTTCGCGCTGGGCCGCACCGTCAGCCGGTATCTGGAGCGGCTGTACAATCACGATTCAGTGCTGCGGCAACTGGCACTGGTGCGCCAGCAGTTGTTTCAGGGGCTGGCCAGCCTCAGCCCGACGGCAATGGCCCGGCAAACCAATGCCGACTGGCTCAGCCGGCTGACAGCAGATCTGGAAAGCCTGGATAACCTGCTATTGCGCTTGCTGTTACCGCCGCTGTCCGCGCTACTGAGCTTACTGCTGCTAAGCGCCGTGATCAGTATCTGGTCCGGGCCGGCGGCCTTGTTATTGCTGCTGTTATGCCTGGTCGGCTGTGGCATTATCTTTAGCTTGTTAATCCGCTATCAGCAGCCGCTTAGTCAGCAACTGGCGGCAGAGTTTAATCAGGCCAGGCTTGCGGTCATTAACTATTTGCAGGGGCTGCCTGAGTTAACCGCGGCCCGCTTGCAGGCGCATCAGCAGCAGGCATTGCTGCAGTTCAGCCACACACTTGGCCAGCTGCAGCAGCAGATCGCCCGCCAGCAGGCTAATGCCCAGCTGGCGGTGAATGCTCTGCACAGTGTGCAGGTGGTATTGGCAGCATTGCTGGCTTTAGCGGGCTTTAACGCGGGTTTGCTAAATGCGCCGGTCGCCGTGATGCTGGTGCTGGCGGTATTTGCCCTGGGCGAATTATTGCAGTTACTGCCCGGCCAGCTAAGCCAGCTGGGTAAAACCCGGTTTGCCGCCGGCCGGCTTTATCCGCTGGCGCAGCAGCTACCAGCCGTTGCTGCGCCCGTGGCTTTGCCCGCAACGCCCTGGCATCATCTGCAATTAACAGTGGCGGCACATCCCCGGCTGCCGGCCAGTCAGGCCGTGCCATTGCAACTGGATTTCAGCACTGAGCAACCCTGGTGGCTGGTTAGTGGCCGCTCGGGAAGTGGTAAATCGACCCTGGCCGGCTTGCTGCTGGCCGAAACCCTGGCAGAGGCGGCAAGCGCTGGCGCCCGTTGTCACTACAGTATCGATCAGCAGCAGGTAACGGCAGCGGCTGAGTCAGCCATGCAGCAACATAGTGTCTGCCTTAGCCAACAGAATAGTGTACTGGCCGACAGCCTGTATGCCAATTTAACCCTGGGGCTGGCTGATATCAGCGATGCGCGGCTGTGGCAGGTACTGGCACAGGTTGAACTGGCTGACTGGGCCCTGGGTTTACCACAGGGCCTGGATAGCTGGCTGGGCGACACCGGCCAGCAGCTGTCGGGCGGCCAGGCCAGACGGCTGTGTCTGGCCCGGTTATTATTGCGCTCACCACAACTGGTGGTGCTGGACGAACCTTTTAATGGCCTCGATGACGCCATGGCAGCGCGTCTATGGGCCAATATCCAGCCGTGGCTGGCCGGTAAATTTGTTTTAGTGTTATTGCACCAGGCCCCGGCTTTTCTCAGCAGCCGGCAGTGGCAGCAGCTAACACTTTAAGAGCCTGGCCTGGCTAAAAGCTGATATCGCTAAATTAGAGAAGGAGTGCCACTATGAAGAAACTATTGATGGCCGGTTTACTGGCAGCCAGTTGCTTTACTGGCATCACAGCGTGGGCGCAGGATTTAACCAAAAGTAAATTAGGGCTCTATGTTAACGCAGTTGAAGCCTACCAGATGCTGCAGCAACAGCCCGATGCCATTCTGGTCGATGTGCGCGACCCGGTCGAAATTAAATTCACCGGTTTTGCCACCCCGACCAAAATTCATGTGCCCTGGCAGCTTACCGATACCGGGAACTGGAGTGAGCAAAGCCAAAGCTGGCCAATGCGGCCGAACCCGGATTTTGACCAGCAGCTGCTTAGCCGCCTGGCCGCCCTGGGCGCCGGTAAAAATACCCCCATTATCATCATGTGCCGCAGCGGTGCCACCCGCAGTGCGCCGGCTGTCGACCGATTAGCCGAATATGGTTACAGCAATGTCTGGTCTGTCACTGACGGCTTTGAAGGTAACACCCTGAAACAAGGGCCGTCGCAAGGCGTACGGGCAGTAGATGGCTGGCGCAACTCCGGCCTGCCCTGGAGTTACCGGGTGCCGGCCGCCGTGGCCTGGCAAGCCCCTGCTAACTAACCTTAAAATTTTGTTATCAACCGGAGTGAATCACTATGCTTAATCGTTTAACTGGCATTAAAAAACTGGCTGTTGTTTTGGTCAGCCTGGGGGCAACCTATAGCGCAGCGGCGCAGGCGGAACAACAGGTGCTGATTAATCTGGCCAGCGGCTCAGCACAGACTCAGGGCATGGCGATGGTGCTGGCCGGTCAGATGCAACAGCAGGGCGCCAAAGTGTCGGTGTTGTTGTGTGACAGTGCCGCCGATCTGGCATTGCAACAGCCGTCTGGTGAGCTGTTAAAACCGATGAACGCCACACCGGCGCAGTTACTGGCCAAGTTGCGCCAGGGCGGTGCTAAGGTGCAGGTCTGTGCCTTGTATCTGCCCAATAAAGGGCTGCCGGCAACCAGCCTGGCCGAAGGTATCAGCGCGGCGCGGCCTGATGATATTGCCGGCCTGATGTTATCGCCTGAGGTAAAGGTTTTCAGCTTTTAAGTGGTTTTATTGATGAACTTAATCAGTTAAAGTTATTTCAAATCGTTATAAGCTTATACTATATTAGTATACACTTATTTTTAGGTGATTTAGTAACACATTTGGGGAGCAACCATTATGAGCTATCAGGTAAAGGCATTTTTAGATAACGACAGTGAAACCTTCAGTTATGTGGTTACCGATAACGCTACCAGCAAAGCGGTGATCATTGATCCGGTGCTGGACTTTGACTACAAAGCCGGCCGCACCAGTACTGACAGTGCAGAGCAAATACTGGCGTATGTTAAGCAGCACAATTTGCAGGTGGAATGGCTGCTGGAAACCCACGCCCATGCTGATCATTTATCAGCGGCGCCGTTTTTACGCAGTAAGCTGGGGGCAAAGGTGGCTATTGGTGCTGAAATTACCCAGGTACAGACCATTTTTAAAGACGTGTTTAACCTGGAAAAAGAATTTCTGCCCAATGGCTCGCAGTTCGACCATTTGTTTGCCGATGGCGACACCCTGCAGGTAGGCGAAATGACTATCCGGGCGCTGCACCTGCCGGGCCATACCCCGGCCGATCTGGCTTACATTATTAACGAGCAGGCTGCCTTTGTGGGCGACACCCTGTTTATGCCGGATGTTGGCACCGCCCGCTGTGATTTCCCCGGTGGCAGTGCCGAAACGTTATTCGACTCTATTCAGAAACTGCTGGCGCTGCCCGATAATACTGAAATGTATATCTGCCATGACTACCCACCAGAGGGACGACAGCATGAATACCTGACCAGTGTTGGCAAGCAAAAGCAGCATAATATTCATGTTGGTGGCGGGGTCAGTAAAGCTGATTTTGTTAAGCGCCGCGAAGCACGTGACGCCACCCTGGCCATGCCACGGTTAATTTTGCCATCGGTACAGGTGAATATCCGGGCTGGCCAGCTACCGCCAGCGGAAGACAATGGCGCGACCTACTTAAAAGTCCCGATCAACCTGTTGTAACGGTTAATCTGTCGCTGAAATTCCCCTGTTCTTCGCTAACAACAGCCAGTATTTTACTGGCTGTGCTATTTTTATTACCAGCAAACGTCAACACCCTGATAACCCCCAAGGAGTCTCTTCGATGAGAACAGTGTATTTAATGCTGGTGCTGTGCCTGCTGCCAGGCATGCTATTGGCCAGTGAAAACAACAACGACGATACCCGCCTTAGCGTCGAGCGCTTATGGCAGATGCAGCGCATTGGCTCGCCTGTGGTGTCAGACGATGGCAACTATATCGTGGCACCGGTCACCCGTTACGATGTAAAAGAAGACAAGGCGCAAACCCGTTTATGGTTGTTCAGTGCCGATGGCAAACAGCAGCGGCCGTTAACTGCGGACGGCCTGCGGGCCAGTGAGCCGGTGTTTTCACCCGATGGTAAAACCCTGGCCTTTATCAGCCAGCGCGATAAAGACGAAGCCGGTCAGATATACCTGCTGGCCATGGATAAGCCAGGTGAAGCGCAGCGCCTGAGCGAAGTCCCTACCGGGGTGTCTGGCCTGAAGTGGCGGGGCAAACATCTGTATTTTATCAGCCGGGTATGGCCTGATAAAAGCTGGGATGAGATGAGCGCCCAGCTGAAGGCCGATAAAGACAAAAAACTGTCGGCTATGCAGTGGAATGCGCTGCCATACTCGTCTTTCGACCGCTATCTGGATGAAAACCGCCAGGCGCATCTGTTCCGGATTGCCGCTACTGCTTCTGCAACAAACAGTGGTGATATCCAACCGCTAACCCAGCCGCTGGGTCAGCAGCTGCCGCGCGCTAATCAAAGTGCCTCCAGCTATGACGTGGACAGCAAAGAGCAATACCTGGCATTTAATGCCAATGGCTGGGATAACCAGGTCGATGCCAAAATTGATATTTTCTTAAGCCAGCTGGGCAGCGCTAATCTGGAACAGCAAACCGTCGAAAACCTGACCAAAGACAATCAGGCGCCGGACAGTAACCCGCAATTCAGCCCCGACGGCAAAAGCCTGGCCTTTAGCCGCCAGCTGATCCATGGTTTTTATGCCGATACCGCCCGCTTAGTGATCTACGACATCGCAAAGCAAAGCAGCCGGGTCGTTACCAGTGACTGGGATCGCTCAGTCAGTAGTTTTCGCTGGGCCAATGATGGCCGCGGTTTTTACGCCAGCATCGACGATGCGGCTACCCGCCGCTTGTACCATATCGACGCCCGCAGTGGTAAGCCGCGTGCCATTACTAAAGCGACCAGTTTTGGCCAGCCGGTGCAGGCCGGCAACAGCCTGTTCGCCACCAACGACAGTTTTTTATATCCGGCGCGGCTGGTAAAAGTAGACCCACGCAACGGCAATACCCGCCGGCTTGACAGTTTTAACGACGACATTCTGAGCCAGGTAGAGCTGGGAACCTTTGAGTCAGTAAATTATAAAGGTGCCGATGGCAAAGATATTCAGATGTGGGTGCATTACCCGCCGGGCTTCGATAGCAGCAAAAAATACCCGTTGTTAATGCTTATTCATGGCGGGCCGCACAATGCCTTTACCGACAGCTTCAGCTATCGCTGGAACTCGCAAACCTTTGCCTCCTGGGGTTATGTCACCGCCTGGCCCAACTTTCACGGCTCCAGTGGCTTTGGCCAGGACTTTGCCGACGCCATTAATCCTGACTGGCGCACCAAGCCGCTGGCCGATATTCAGGCCGCGACTAACTGGTTTGAAAACCAGAGCTGGATTGACACCGAACGGATGGTCGCCGGTGGTGCCAGCTATGGCGGCTATCTAACCTCAATATTGCTGGGTACCGAGCATCCGTTTAAAGCGCTGTTAATTCATGCCGCGGTGTATAACATGTACTCGCAAATGGCCGCCGATTTTGCGGTGCATTCCACCCGCTTTGGCAGCTTCTGGGACACCCCGGAAATTTATAAAAGTATTTCGCCGCATTACGCTGCCGGCAACTTTACTACCCCAACCCTGGTCATTCATGGCCAGCAGGACTTACGGGTCCCGGTAGGGCAGGGCTTCGAGTTGTTCCGTACCCTGCAAAGCCGAGGCGTCGAGTCACGGATGATTTACTTCCCCGACGAAAACCACTGGATCTTAAAGCCGAATAATTCTATTTACTGGTACCACGAAGTAAAAGACTGGTTCAACCGCTTTGCCGAGCCTGGGGCCAGATAAGCCTGCTGCACATTCTCTGAACAAGGCGTGGTGTCTGGCACCGCGCCTTTTTTATGCGGCGGATAAGCTGATCTGTCGCAAAGCGGCAGCAGATAATCGGTAAAGTGCTTGGCACAGCGGCCGTTGGCGGCTAGATTAACTAAAAGCCTTTTGAGACAGCAGTATGACAGCGTCAGGCAAAGCAGACACCAGTAAAGCAGACACTAGCAAAGCAGATAGCAGTAAAAGCATGCAGCTTACGGTAAAGCGGGTGGGGATCGACACCTACCGCGAAAATGTCGCTTATCTGCACCGCGAATGCGAAATATACCGGGCTGAAGGTTTTCAGGCGCTGGCAAAAATAGAAGTGCAGGCCAGGGGCAAGAAAATCCTGGCCAGCCTGAATGTGGTAGACGACACCAATATTGTTGGTTGTCAGCAGCTGGGGTTATCGGAAGAAGCCTTTGCTATTTTAGCGGTGCCCGATGGCGAAGCGGTCACAGTATCGCCGGCTGAACCGGCCCGCTCTATTCCGGCGCTGCACCGTAAAATCGCCGGTGAGCGGCTCAGCGCCGACGATTTTAGCCGTATTGTCCGCGATATTGCCGGCCACCGTTATTCAAAAATTGAGCTGACCGCCTTTGTGGTGGCCTGTAATCAGGGTGAGCTCGACCGCGAAGAAGTATTCTTTTTAAGCGACGCCATGAGCAAAGTGGGCCGCAAACTCGACTGGCACGAACACCCGGTAGTCGATAAGCATTGCATTGGCGGCATTCCCGGTAACCGCACCTCTATGCTGGTGGTGCCTATTGTGGCGGCGCACGGCATGCTCTGCCCGAAAACCTCATCGCGGGCTATTACCTCACCGGCCGGCACTGCCGACACCATGGAATTGCTGGCCCGGGTGGAAATGCCCTTTGAGTTACTGACCGAGATCGTCCACCGTCATCGCGGTTGTTTAGCCTGGGGCGGTAGCAGCGATTTATCGCCGGCCGATGATGTGTTGATCTCAGTTGAACGGCCGCTGTCTATCGATTCACCGGGGCAAATGGTGGCCTCAATTCTGTCGAAAAAAGTCGCGGCCGGTTCCAGCCATTTAGTGCTGGATATTCCGATTGGCCCCACCGCCAAGGTGCGCTCGATGCCGGAGGCACAGCGGCTGCGAAAACTGTTTGAATTTGTCGCCAAACGCATGGGCATTACCATCGACGTCGTGGTAACCGACGGCCGCCAGCCGATTGGTAACGGCATAGGGCCGGCGCTGGAAGCGCGCGACGTGATGCAGGTGCTGCAAAACCATGCCAATGCGCCAATGGACTTGCGCCAGAAGGCGCTGCGTTTAGCCGGGCGCATGCTGGAATTTGCACCTGACGTGCGCGGTGGTGATGGTTTTGGTATTGCCCGCGATATTCTCGACTCAGGCAGGGCACTGGCAAAAATGCAGGATATTATTGCCGCCCAGGGTAAAAAAGAGTTCGATCCCGAGCAGCCGCCGTTGTCGGCACTCAGTTTCGAGATTAAAGCGCCGGTCAGTGGTACCGTGGTAGCCATAGATAACTTGCAAATCGCCCGGATTGCCCGCTCGGCGGGTGCGCCGCGGGCCAAAGGCTCGGGGGTAGACTTGTTGGCCAAGCTGGGTACCCAGGTCAGCCAGGGCCAATTGCTGTACCGGGTGTACGCTGCCTACCCCACTGAACTGGCGTTTGCCCGTCAGGCCTGCGAGCGCAGCATAGGTTATATTATTGGCCCGGCTGAAGCATTACAGCCCTTATTTGTTGAGTATTAACAGATGTCGATATTACTGATTTGCAGCCAGGACGAGCAAGCCGCGGCACAGCGCCTGGCCGATGCGGCCGGCTTGCCGCTGGCACTTTATCAGCAGCACCGCTTTCCGGATCAGGAGCTGAAGCTAACCCTGCCATTTGCCGGGGCAGTACCAGAGCAACTGGTACTGTACCGCAGCCTCAATAATCCCAACGATAAACTGGTTGAACTGTTGCTGCTTGCCCGCCATGCCCGCACGGTTGGGGTAAAACGGTTATGGCTGGTGGCGCCGTATCTGGCGTATATGCGCCAGGATATCGCGTTTAATGCCGGCGAAATTGTCAGCCAGCAGATCATTGGTCAGTTTTTAGCAGAGTTATTCGATGGTGTGATCACCGTCGACCCGCATCTGCACCGGATCGATAGCTTAAGCCAGGCCATCCCACAGGGTGAGGCAATAGCACTAAGCGGCGCCCCCCGGCTGGCCGAGCTGATTAGCCGCGAGCGCAGCAAACCGCTGCTGATAGGGCCCGATGCGGAATCAGAGCAATGGGTAGCGCTGGCAGCGGCACAAATTGGATGTGATTACGGTGTTTGCACTAAACAACGCTTTGGTGATACCGAGGTGCAAATTCAACTGCCGTCAATAAGCGTTAATGGCCGGCAAGTGGTGCTGATGGACGATGTAGCCAGCTCGGGCCGTACGCTGGCCGGTGCCTGTAGTTTGCTGTTGCAGGCCGGGGCCGCCTCGGTCGATGTGGCGCTAACTCACGCTCTGTTTGCCGGTGATGCCTTAAGTGTGATTAAAGCCGCCGGGGTAGGCGAAGTATGGAGCACCGATTGCATTGCTCACTCCAGCAATGCCATTAGCATGGCACCCTTACTGGCCCGGGCCCTAAAGCCACTGCTGGTTTAGGTGTCACTAACCAACCGTTAAGCCAGGCTGCGCACCAGGTTGCCGCTATGGTTTTAGTTGTGGTGCCGCGGCCAGCGGATTTGCTGAATGTCGGCGACAAAAAAAGCAAAATAGTCAGCGGTACCAAAGTGATTACCGGCTTCAACATGAGTCGGTAGCCGGAAACCCGCAAAGTCGCGAAAGCCGGATAAATAGCCACCAAAAGGCTGCAGCGTATAGCGTCGCTGCGGGTTGGCATTACTCCAGCGCATAAAGCTGACGTGCAGTGGCTGGCCATTGTCGGCTACCGTTAAGTCTACCGATTGCTCCAGCCCCAGATACTTTACTGTCAGGCGGGCACTGTTTTCACTCAGGTGGCTCCATGTAATACCCGTGCCGGACAAAACGGCGGCCGGGGTCCAGAACAGCGACTCTGCGACATAGCGGCCAAAAGCAGAACGGCGCTGATCCGGGCTGGCACCCTGGCGCGCCACCGGCAGCAACTCGTACAGCCAGAACCGGGTCCAGCTGGCGCTGTCTGAACCTGATATTCTAAGCAGGCTGCGTCTGGCCTGCATTTGCCAGATAAAGCCGTCTGGCGGCGCCAGTATTTGTCTGGCCTGCATGTTCAGGTAGTCTGGCCGCCTGCTGTTGCCCATCCCAAACCGGCCGGTCATGCCAATGTCGGCTACCGTATAAAGCGGGGTGCCCGGCGCTATGCTGAACAGGAAAAAACGCTTGGCGGCGTCGGGCAAGCCGTGCAGCAATAACGGGTCAAACTGGTCGGGCTGCTGCGGTTGCTGTGCTATCAGCCTTTGCACCATTTGTTTATCTGTCTGGTAATCAAGTAACCGCAGGCAAAGCAAACCGGCAATCAGTAGTATTAAAACCACTGCGGTAATACTGATAATAAGAGCAATGATGTCTGTCATAGCAGCGTGTTCCAACCCACTAAAAAAGGCTTAATCAACCGCTAACTTCTGCTGGTTGTCAGTATTAAAACCATGCGTTTCCAGCCAGTCGAAAGCCTGTTGTGGCTGCTTAAATTTTTGCAATTCAAAGCGGCTGTTTACATCCTGCACCATCTTATCAAGCTGAAACTCTTTAACCGTGCTGGGCCAGTAAACATGGGCGGAATAACGCAAGCCACGCGCAATCTTCCATCGAACCAGGTCTTTAATAACAGGTTCAATGCCAGGCACCCCTAAGTGCCAGTTATCTAACAGCATAACACTAGCCCAGTCATCACCCAGCAATGGGGTAACAACCGCTTTAAACTCCTGGGCAAAATCTTCTGCATCCTGTTGGCTCCAGCTGCCTTTTACCATGGCGATTAATACGTTGTTGTCGAGCCAGATTTTAAACTTAGGGTTATATCTCATCGCAACTGCCTTTTATGTTCAAGCCAGTTACAGCGTAGCAGACCAGAGTTAACCCGGCGCAGTTTTGGCTGGTTTTAACCCGGTTTACCCCAAACTATGCACCACGGCACTGGTATGGCTTAAGTTATCGTGCAGCGGGCAGCGCTGGCATACCTCGCCCAGAAACTGCAGCTTCTGCTCGTCGGTTAAGTCGGCATCAATTACCGCGCTAATCCGTATTTCGGTAAACCCTACCCGGTCTTCGCTGGCTTTGCCCAGCAAACCGGCCGGGTTGTAATCGCCTTCAACCTTTACCTGCATGCCACGTAAATCAATTTTTTGCTGAAAAGCGGCGATCCGGCCGATGGTGCCAATACAACCAGCAATCGCAAACAACAGCATTTGCAGTGGGGTAGGCCCGGTGCCTGTGCCTTTGGCTGCGACGGGTTGGTCAATCATTACTGTATGGCCATCAATCTCGCCACTAATGGCAAAGCCTTCCGCCATACTGGCATTTACCGACACTGTTTTTAAATTGCTCATTACCGTTGGCCTCTATTGAATTAGGTTAAACTAATTTAAGGTGGCAGCTTAACGGTTTTACGCGTTGCAATGGCTGCGCTGGATCAATATTTTTATGGATTACGCGATGTGACTAACCGGCGCGGCTCAGGTCCTGACACTGGCTGTTGAAACCCAGACTTGCCAGCCAGGCAAAGGCGTCCTGCTGGTTGGGATACACCCGCTTTTCAAACCCGCTGGTGCTGTCAATTATCATCCGGTTCAGCTGATACTGCTTTATCATACTCGGGCAATACACCTGAGCGGTGTAACGCAGGCCGTGGCGCAAACACCAGTTTACTAAGTCTTTTACCACGGGTTCAATGTCTGGCGCGCCCAGTTGCCAGTTATCTAAATAGACAATATGGGCCCAGTTCTCGCCTGCCAGCGGCATGGCCAGGGCTTTAAACTGGCTGGCATAGTCTTCAGCAGTAAACCGGTTCCAGCTGCCATTAGCTTTCGCCAGAATAATGTTGCCGTCACGCCATAAGGTAAATTTAGAGTAGGGGGCCATACGCGGTTGCCGCTATATAACAGGAGACTTAACTATAGCAGCAGTCAGCAACGTCAGCTTGATCCAGCGCAGGAATTACCAAGGTTACTGTTTTAATTTCAAAATCAATTCCGCAACATCGGCAACACCCAGTTTAACTTCATTCAGGCCAGTACTTACGCCTGAAATTTTCTGCTGGCCTAACTCAGATGCTTGCTGAATTTTGCTCATCTGCTGGTAAATCTGGCTAATTAAGCCTGAATTACTTTCAATAACAGTCGCTATTTTATTGGTGGCTTCACTGGTCCGAGCCGCCAAAGTGCGCACTTCATCTGCTACCACAGCAAAACCCCGGCCCGACTCACCCGCTCTGGCTGCTTCAATCGCCGCATTTAATGCCAGTAAGTTGGTCTGGTCGGCGATGGCTCTGATTGTTGCGACGATTTCCTGAATACTATTTGATTGCTCGTTCAGCTGTTTACTGACAGTACTGGCAGCATTAACTTCTCTGGCGATCAGGCCGGATGTTTCTACAGCTTCTTCAAGTGCCGATGTTGCTTGTGCCGTAATCTGTGCGGTTTGCTCTGAAGTGGTGGCTGCCTGATCAGCGGCAGCATACGCATGGTTAATCCGCTGAGTAATATCCGAGGCTAATTTAATGATTTTTATGACTTTCTTTTGCTTATTAAAAATCGGGTTATAGCTTGCTTCCAGCCATACTGACTTGCCAAGCTTATTTTTACGTTCAAATAATCCCGAAAACGACTTGCCGGCCGCCATTTCTTGCCAGAAACGCGGGTGTTGTTTATAAAAATCGGGATAACAAAACATTTCATGGTGCTTACCAACAATCTCGTTTTTCTGGTAGCCCATGGCATTCAGGAAAAGTTGATTAGCGTTCTCTATCACGCCTTCCGGCGTAAATTCAATCATAGCGGTAGTGTGGTCAAATGCTTCAAATATGGCACTTTGAAGATCAAGTTGTTGCTGGTTCTTAGTCACATCGCGGGCAATTTTAATAATTTTAGTGACGTGGCCAGATGGGTCTTTTACCGGGAAATAAGTAGCATCTAACAGCAATATTTCGGCATTTTTGGTTCTGCGCTCAAACACCCCGCTATGGCTTTTACCTGCTGCCAGCTCGCGCCAGAAATTTTTATAGTCAGCTGTAGCAATATATTCTTTGTCGCAAAACAGCCGGTGGTGCTGACCAATTACTTCGTTTTCCGAATAACCGGCCGCTTGCAAAAATAAGGGGTTTACCTGAGTTACTATGCCGTCTGGAGTAAATTCAATATAGGCGACATTGCCATGAATGGCGGCAAGGGCGGCATTTGTTTCATCCAGTTGCCGCTGACACGCAGCCAGAGCTTGTGAATTGTCTTGTTTACTCCAAAGCATAGTGACTCCAGAAAACTCTTAAAAGTAAGAATAATTAAGACAGATAAACTAACCTACAGTATTTATGAATAAAAAATAGTACACGTGATAAAAAAAGTTACAAAGCTTTTAATAGGACGGCTAAGGCAATAGATAATATTTTTCAGCAGGTTTAACGTGCTGTTTGAATATCTGGCAGTCAGCCGAAATTCCAGCTTAAACCGTGCTGGGCGAACAGGGCAGAGTCTTTATTAAACCACTGCTTAAAAGGTGACACATCAAAGCCGTGCAACTGGGCCAGGTAGGCATAGCGCAGCGAGGTGCTCAACAAATCGGGGTAGCGCCATATTTTGCCGTAGGCCACCACGCAAAGCGTTGGCTGTTCGGCCAGGATCTCAATCGCTTGCATTACCTGGTGTAAGTAGCGTAGCTCGGCAGTTAGCGCTGGGCTAATAGGTGGAGGTGGTGGGGTGTGGTGCATAAGCCGGCCTTGTAAGGTTGTTCTGTGCTTAATTTAGGGTATCGGCCGGGGCATTGATAGGTTTAGTCAGTTATCGTCAGTTTGATGTGTACTTATAAAGTACATGTCCGGTAATCAAGGCTGAACCGGTTTACCCACGCCGACACGCCGTAAACCCATCCATGGGGGCTCGTTTCCGCCCGTCCGGGGCTTCAACGGTCGGCTTAGGGTAAACCGATTCTGCCAGGCGGAATCTTTGTTTACTCAAAAAGCACATTGTTTAACTTCACCTGTCAGGCTAACCGGGGCGACTCAGCGGCTTAATTCTGGTTTGGTACAGGTGCTCCAGCGCTTCGCTAATGGTCATATCGTCGTTTTCACTTAGGTAACGCTCTACCTGCTTATGCACGAAAATAACTGCTTGTTTATGCTGTTTGGCAAAGGCCGCGCATTGCTGCTTTAGCTGCTGGTTAAACTCTTTTTCCGCTACTTGTTTGTGCACCGCCTGAATCGCCAGCTCAAAGTTATTGTCGTTATCGGCAAAGTATTCTTTTAAGGTATTTTTCGGTATCCGGTAGGCTTTACTGGCAAACTCCAGCGCTTCCCGAAAGCTAGTAAACTGCTCGCCAAATACCTCAAAGTAAATCGGCGCCTGCGCTTCGACATTGTGCTGCAGCCCGGCGGCTTCATAGGCAAACCCCGGGTAAGCCAGCCGCTCGGTGGTTTCTGCGCCCAGCTTTAACCCGGCTTCAATACTATGGCGCAGACTAAAATCCAGTGATGCTAACTCGGCTTCGGTCCACATTTCATAAATGGTTAGCGCTTTGGCATATTTCTTCGCCAGTTTGTCTTTAGCAAACTTGCACCGCTCATCCAGCGTGCCGGCCTTGCAGGCTTTTAAGTGGTCATGGCATTCAGTACAGCAAGGCACCTGTAAAAACTCACTGGGCTCGCGGGTCGCCAGGTAAAACTCCAGGTATTGCCGCGGTGGCGCATAGTCATGCGCGCTGGCAATACAACCGCAGTAAAAGCAGGTGTTAAAGTCATCGCGGTAGGTGGGTACCAGCAGGTGGTAATCTGTAGCGGCGGTCATGGTGCCTTCTTGAGTTTGGAAATAGAAGAAAAGTGGGCAGTATAACGAAATTGGTGGTGAGTGTTGGAGGTTTAGTGGTGGAGTTGTTGTAACAAGCGGTGTGAAACGACTAATTGTTGCTTAATTATCAAAATATTATCGATTGCCCATTGTTTCTATTGTGGTAAAGTAATTTCAGATTGTTTACCAAGGAGCGGTAGAAAAGCCGCTTTATTTCAACAAGGTAGCTAAACATATGCGGCTTAGAGAAGTTCTCGGAGTACTTTCTAAATCCTCGCCTTATGCAGTTAAAACTGAACGCGAATTAGCGTTAGCAAACAGTTTAGATGCAGTCAAAAATTACCTATATGTTGCAACAGACATCGAGGCTGATTTTCATAATCATTTGAAATCAATTAGCTACGGCGATAAGAAAATTGTCTTTTTATGTGGCAGCAGCGGTGATGGTAAGTCCGAAATACTTACCCGCTACTCGAAGCAGTATCAGCACAAAGCGCATTTCCACCTTGATGCGACTCACAGCTTTAGTCCAAAAGAAACTGCGATTGAACGACTTGACCAAGTGTTTGCGGACTACGAGTCAGGCAGTAAGGCACTGGTTGTTGGTATTAATACCGGTATGCTGGGCAATTATTCGGAAGAGGGAGCAAACGATAAAATCAAGCAAGCCATTAAAGGCTTCTTGCAAAAACGACCGTTGAATAACGAATTCGTGTTTCTCGATTTTGAGCAGTACCCCAAATTCAAGTTGGAAACGCACCGCTATAGCTCCAAATTTACCGAGCAGCTTTTAAAGCGAATTACAGCCCAAGATGACAACATTATCCGTCAGTACTTTGATAAAGAGCGTTCGCTACCTGAAGCAGAAAGAGATAGTGTTCTATGTCAAAACTATGAATTGCTGTCGATCCCATCAGTGCAGCGCATAGTCGTTGAGTCGTTGTTTAAAGCAAGGTTAATGAAAGACCAGTTCTTAACCGCAAGGGCACTGCTTGATTTTGTTTATCACTTATTCTCAGGTGATAACTACTTGTCTGAAAATTTATTTACCTGCAGTGAAAGTGAGATAGTCGCCAAGATTGCTGATTTTGACCCAGCGCTGTTGCGGACAAAATTGATTGACCAGTTTGTGTTAAGTCACAAGCTCAACATTGAAGAGCCAGAGTTTGAAGAATTTAAGCCGGTCTTAAGAACCAAAGGCTTTGATTTGAGGAAGTTACGCTCGCCGGAGAGTATTATTCGGCTGTTTTATTTGCTGCAATATGAAGATATCGGTAACAACTATCATCATCGGTTTAAAGCTGATTTTAATGATAGCCTGCTGGATAAATACGCCACTATTTGGCGGCTTCACAACACACCAGACCAGGCTGAAGCTAAGCAAGAATTAAAACAGTTTTACCGCGAAGTGCTGCTTACTGCAATCAGTAAGTACAACAACCGAAATGCACCACAGTTAGGAAAAGATGAACTCTTGCTCACTACTCGCGGCGGTTTTCATATTGCAGCTCAGGTTGATGTGAAGCAGGACAATACTGCTATTAAGTTGGAAGCTGCTGCCGAATCTGAGCATGTCGGTTACTTCCATGCTTGTTTAAAGGTTGATGAACAACCGTTGCAGAAAATGGCGGTCAACATCAATTTACTTGGTTTGTTATACCGCATTTGTGAAGGTTATCAGCCTAATAAACATGATAAAAATGCTGTGGTGTTACTTGATGAACTGGTTGAAGAGTTACACGACATCGCCAGTAAAGCTAAAACGCTTTACATACTGCGAGGCTCAAGCCGTTACCGGCTATATAACGCCGAAGGCAATGGCAGTGAACTTGAAGTAAGTGGAGGCTAAACAGGTGAATTTAAGCACAAAATTGGAAGTTTCAAAAAATCGCCTGAATACGTTTTTCCCACTGAGAACCAAAGATGAGCGTAAAGAGCTTGATTGGGACAGCATTCTTGGCAATGTGATTTCAGAAGTTTATCGCAAGCAGTTGGCGGTAGAAAATTTGACTGACTTTCAAGCGATGTGTGAGCAAGAGCTGAAACAGCGATTGGATGATGATGCCTTTTGGCCGGTTTTGAAAGCAATGTACTTTGACAGCTCAGATGTATTAAAAATTGCACCTGAGTTTCTGCTGTTTCGCTCTGAAGAGGCCGAAGACAATAAGCATAACCAGCGTATTGGTGACATGTTCGTCAATTTGATGGGAGGCAAAACCTTACTTAATTTGTCACCCATGCGGTTAAATTTTGTCGAGCAAATCTTGTTCGATGTGCTTGAGAATAAAGCACTAAAACCTGAAGCGAAAATGAAAAAACGGGTGTTTAAAGAGCAACCTTATTTACCTTTTTTGGCACAGTGCTTTAAAGATGATTTGGCCTTTCTGGGTTCTAAGCCGCGGTATCTGTTGGACAGCTTTCAAGACTTTTTACGTTTATATGGTTTTTTGTACACCAGTCAGCTGGCGCATAACCTGGTTAATTGGTCAGAGGGCGAACCAAAACCCTGTCCGAACTATTTGATACTCGACACGGAAAAAGCCAGTGCAGAGCGAAAGCAGCTAAAAGAGTCGGGTTATCAGCAGTTGTACAATCATGTGCTACGAATTTTCCCTTATTTGACGATGGCTGAAATGCTGCAAGCCGGGCGTGACGAAGTTCGCCCATTATGGCTGCTGGCTGACAGCATTCGCAACTTTGACCCCGCTACCGCGTTGTTGAATGATTTTGCTCAGTCTTTTAAAGACGAACGGCAGCTGATAAAAGTGCAGGTCAATGCACAGCCAGACAGTATTTCGGCTTTGCGGCAGGTGCTGCAGTTATCTCGTGATCAGTTTAAAACCGGTAATAAAGATAAAGACGACATCAACACTAATTTTGCTAAAGCGACGATTAAACACTTATGTGCTGATTTTATTCAGCAGCGCGGCGCGGCAGGTTCGGTATTGGTGATGAATCAGGATTACCTGTTACTGCTAACTAACCTGGTGATTGGTAGCAACGAATCATTACGATTGAACGAGTTAATTAAGGGCTTTAATCAGCGCGGTGTGTTTTTTGATAAACAAAGTCAGGCTGAAATTGTGCAATTTTATGAGCGCATCGGCAATGTAGAGCGCATGAGTGATAGTGGAGACGCAGTATATGTCAGAAAAACAGTTTGAGAGCTTTTTGGTTGAGCAATTAATCAACCGTTGCCAAAGCGAACTCAAAGCCGGTTTTCGCTATCAATTTAAATCGCCGGATGGGCAAAACAGTCGTCTATTAACTGATGAATTGTTAGCACATCAAACAGCTTCTATTACCGACATTGCAACAGAGTTGCCGTTTATCCAAATTGGTTCAGTAAAGCTAATTCCAGTGCTCCACGCTGATAATGAGCAAGGCTTTACGGAAAACTATATCTCACGTTTACGCGATATGGTGGCAGGCCAGCAAGGTGATTTTGCTCAGACAGCCCTGCTAATTGTGCACAACAGCATGTTAGATACTCTGATTAATTCCGCGGAAGACTTGGCTCAGCCGGGTAAAGTTTGGCACCCCTATACATTAAAAGAACAGTTAAAAATCTTAATTAACCCGCTGGATAAGCAACGAACTGTGTCTGAAACCTTGCTTGATTTGGTGTATGAGCAAATTGTAGACAATGGCGGCACAGCTTTTGGTTTCAACAAGCTTTATAGTGCAATTTTAGACGGCGATCTCAGGTTTGATGAATTAGACCTTTTGCAAGACAGCGAGCTAAAAAGACCCACAGAAAACAAAGAACAGATTAAAAACCGAGTCGCTGAAAACCAGAGATTACACGACCGTATTGCTCAAATTACCGAGCGTTTCCCTGGCGAGCTAGTTGAAAAACTTGGCGAACTGGATTTTGGTGAAAAGTTTATCGAAGAGCACTTCTCTGAACCCGGTAAGTGGCGTGAAACACTGGAACTGGGCGCGTGTTTTGAAGAGCAAAAGAAAAACCGTAAAGCCGGTTTAAGCCTTGAAACCGAAGAGTCTGGTTTAACGGTTGATTTAACCGGCAGAGATAAAGCAGCCACCAAAGCCGGCAAACGCGAGCGGCATTTAATTTTGGCATTGCATCAAGGCGAGATAAACGCTGACTTTGAGCTGGTGTTTATCGGTGATGCGGTTGACAAAGATCAAATAGACATTAAAGATGCTTCTGAAGACAAAATTAAGCTGTCAGGCATTAATAATGCAGGCGGTAAGCGCAGCAGGGTAAAATTTAGTTGTAACGATATTACCGCACCAGTGTTTTGTTTTATCCGCTTAAATCGCGAGAACACCGGCGAGCGTTACAGTTTTAAGATTGTGATCTTACCGGCATCCGATTTCCCGCTGGAAAACATAGCGCATAATTTCCTGGTGCAGGTAAAGCAGAAAAAATTACTACTACAGACTGACGAAAATAAGCTGCGGATCTCTGATTATTCTGCGACTGCAGAGCTTGAGCAACCAGGGCAGGTTTTTGCGTGCGCTGACATTGGCGTAATAGACTTTGAAACAATGGCGAATGAATCGGCCGAGATTGGTTTTACTGTTAAAACCAATAGCTACAACCTGGATTTCGAGGTTGAAGGTGCCGTTGCTTCAGACGCACTGAGTTTGCCATTGCTGCTGGATACCGAGCGTTATCCACGTTTATTCGATGCCGGTTACTTTGGCGTATTTAACAAAAGCAAAAACAAAATTATCCTCGATAATCAGGAAGTCGCACCCAAGGGGCGGCGATTAACAATATTGCAGTGGGAACATCAGCTGGTAAGTGAACAACTGCTGTACCGGCATGATGAGCCCGATCGCAACTTAACTGCAGCTGCCTTTAAGCTCTATCCGCCACTTGAACAATCCTATACTGCTTTGCTGACTGAACTGCACAAACGCAAATGCTTGCCGTCTTTATCGGGTTGGGATGCGCAGTATATCGAGCTGGTGCGCCAGGTGGTAAATGCCTTTACCCAAGCAACAGCCGATATCGCTGAGAATGATGTGCTGAGTAAAGAGCAAAGGCAGTTGATGCAAATTGGTTTTGCCCAGTTTGATGGTGCTGAATATGTTACGCCGTTACACCCTATTGTGCTGGCGTACTATTTGTACCTTGCTGAGCAAATGCTGGCCGACAAACAACAAGCTCAAAGCTTTGCAGATTTACCCCGTATAACCAAAGAGCGTTTGAATCCGCAGGGGTTAATGCCGTATTTGTATCACCCGAAGTATGAATTTAGCTATGTGCAGGCAGAGCGTGATAACAGTTTTTGGCTGCAGTTGGTGCCGCAGAAAGACACCAGCTTTAGCTACGTCCGTAAACTGGTGCTGGAAAAAGCCACCGAATTTCAGGCCGCTTTTAGCATGTTATTTAGCTGCGGCCCCAGAGCAAAGCTGCTGATTAACTCAGTCAACAACCATGACAATACTGATCTGTTTATGGGGTTGGTGGATTTGGTTAAAGATCTGAAAGACAAAGTACCCTATATCCATGTGTGTTTGTACGACGACGAGCTGATGTATAACGAGTTCGACCGTTTTGCTGATATGGGCAAACATGAAGAGTTAAAGCAGCGCTACGAATTAACTAAAGGCAAAGCCAAAGAATACGCTGATTTAGTGGTGGACTTGCTGCGCACCCGGCTGACTTACAGCAAGTTTGAAAATGCTAATGTGGCCGAGCAGCAATATGCGCATATTAGCTTTTTCCGTAACAACCAGCGGGTAGAGCGCACTGATGTTGACCCCGCTCAGGAGCTTAGCGGCGTGGTGTGTCACGGCCTAATTGCCGGCGAAGCTGCGGCCAATAAACAAGATAGCTACTTTACTGCCTTTGGTTTAAGAGGGGTGGATACAACCAACTTGCCACATTTGCAGTTAGCGCAACAGTATAACCGCTTAGTGAAGCCGGCTTACAAAGCCAATGAGCAACATGGTAAAGCCAAATCTACCGCTCTTGCGGTGAACGACAGTTTCCGCAGCCTGTTAGAACGCTCGTATGACTCGTCTATCTGGACCTGCATTATTGACCCTAAAGTCACGCTGGACTTTTTTGAGTCGTCCAAAGATGTGGTGCTTATTCACTACTCAGACAACTACACCAATTCCACTAATTACGATGCCATCACGCTAACTAAGCAAACCGACTTATACCGCAAGGTATTAGAGCGTGATGAAAAAGGCGGCCATATTGAAGAGTTCAACGCCTTCAACGGCGAATGGCTGCTAAAAATGATTACCGACAACGCCAATGAACGTAAAGCCAAGCGCGGCATCATTGGTGCATATAAGTATGTTAACTGCTTGCTGGCGCACTCAGACATTACCTGGGTGCCGCTATCGGTAGCGGAGATGATCCGCGTCGCTGGCAATATCGGCCTTAAAATTAGCGAATCAGATTTCTCGCGTACCGTGCAGGGCTATAAACAAGGCGCAATTTCGGACGATGTGCTGTTTGCTGGCTTTAAAGGCGACAAACTGTATTTGCTACCGGTAGAGGTTAAAACCGGTAAGCGGCAAACCCACAGCAAAGGCTTCTTACAAGCGCTGGAGTTAAAGCGCTACCTGACAGAAGACTTACTGGGCAAGCAAGACCTTGCAGGGCTTTTGTACCGTGGTTTGTTTGCCCGCCAGGTATTAATGCAGGTAGAGAAGTACAAGCTGTATAACCTGTATGACGAGAACTACTTTGACGAACTAACAGCCAAGCGCGAATGGTGGCTTCAAGGTGAATACCAGCTTGGCGAACTGACTGATTACCCGAAAGGCTTTTTGTTTGTTAATGTCGAAGATGGCACCTTCTTTGATGCATGCTACAGCGAAGAGCAAGATATTCTGAAGATTGAATTACCCAGTGGTTGGCTGGGCGATTTAATCCGCCAGCCGCTGAAGAATATGCTCGCGAGTGCAAGCAGTGAAACCTTATTCAGGGTACCAGCGCCGTACTTACTGCAACCACAAACCGAAGTTGCTGTTACTCAGCCATACCCGGCACATACTGAAACAGAATTCAGGCAAGCAGCAGAGCAGCCAATCAGTGCGACTGAACAAGAAGTTGCTACTGAACCGGCAAGTGCAGAGCCTGCCAAAACCAGCGACGTCCCGTTAAAAGTATTGTTTGGTAATGACGCCAGAACTGAGCAACCGCTGTATTGGGAACCTACCAATACCGCCCGTTTTATGAATACCAACACCGGCATTATCGGCACTATGGGTACCGGTAAAACCCAGTTCACCAAAGCGATGATTACGCAGTTGTATCGCAACCAGCATAACAACGTAAACAGTGCGCCAATAGGCATGCTGATTTTTGACTACAAATCAGATTATGTTGACGATGCGTTTATTAGCGCTACGGATGCAAAAAAGTACAAGCTATTTAAGCTGCCATATAACCCGCTAAGCCTGTTTGGCGATACGCCAATGCTGCCTATTCACACGGCAGCAGGCTTTTCTGAAACTATGGCAAAAGCCTATGGTTTGGGGCCAAAGCAGCAGTTAAAGCTGGAAAACTTAATTCTTGAAGCGTACACGGCGGCAGGCATCACGCCTGAAGATGCGTCTACCTGGCACAAACCTGCACCGACCATTGAAGATATCTGGGCGTTATTTATTGCGCAGGAAAAAGTCGAGGAAGACTCGCTATATGCTGCTTTGTCTAAACTGGCGCGGTTTAAAATATTCGAGTCTATCCCGGAGAATATGACCAGCCTGTACGAGCTAACCACCGGTATTACGGTTATTGAGTTAGCGGGTTATCCGTCAGAAATCCAAAACTTGGTGGTGGCGTTAACGCTTGATCTGTTCTATTCGCAAATGCAAAAGCGCGGCAAGCCAGATGTGCAGGGCGATTATCGGCAAATTACCAAGATGATATTGGTAGATGAAGCTGACAACTTTATGTCACAAAACTTCAGTAGCCTTCGCAGAATTTTAAAAGAAGGCCGCGAATACGGTGTGGGTGTGGTGCTATCCACGCAGGATATTACTCACTTTAAAACTGGCGAGAATAACTACGCTTCGTACATTCTCACTTGGGTAATCCACCGCGTAGCCGAGATCCGAAACGCTGATATCAAAGCAATTTTTAACGTCGATGATAAAAGCGAGCAAGAGAATTTAATGGAAACCATACGCAAGCTGGAAAAGCATTACAGCTTGTATATCGATGGTAAAAAGACACTAACAAAAATGCGTGACAAGGCTTTTTGGGAGTTGTTGAAATGACAATAGTAGAAGCCATAAAAACTGTCCTAAGTAAATTTAAAGACGGATTACCATATACAGAAATTTATAAGAAGATTGTAGAACAAAAGCTTTATGAGTTCGGGGCGAAAGATCCTCAAGCAATAGTAAGAGCTAAGCTAAGGCAGCACTGCTATGGCGTTGAATACCCATCTGCGAGCCCTACTAAACACTTTATTTCCGATGGTGGGAGAGGAAACAAAGCGTTATATAGAATATGGGATGGTCAGGAAAAATTAAGTCCGAAAGTCGCAAATAAAAAAGCATCAGGAAACGAGCTGCCGGAAGAGCTGATACACCAACTTCATATTGATCATATAAATAACATTAAAAACCAAATGATGGACGCGATTTACAATTCTGATCCAGGCTTTTTTGAAAAGCTCGTACTGAAATTACTCAGCCGAATGGGATTCGGCTGGGACAAGGACAAGTCGGCTTTTCATGTTGGTGGACCGAATGATAGAGGGATAGATGGTGTTATCTTCGAAGACCAACTTGGTCTTGATAGGGTCTATATTCAGGCTAAACGGTATGGAAAGAATAACGGGGTTGGAAGCTCAGACGTGCATCGTTTTATTGGAGCGATGAATACTAAAAATGCAAACAAAGGAGTGTTCATAACGTCATCTTACTTTACAGATGGTGCAATGTACGAAGCGCGGGATGCAAGGAATATAAGTTTGGTTTTGATTGACGGAGAAAGGCTAAGTAAGCATCTTCTTGAAAATGGGTTAGGAGTGTCGGTAGCTGAAAGTTATAAAATTTACACCATCGACTCGGATGCTTTTAAAGATAGCTGAATTGCTCGATGTTAGTCATTAATAATGATTAAAGAAATTTTTTAAATTTTCATGTGTAGCTGAATTTAAAATAGCGCATAGCTAGGCGTACTAGGAGTTGTAGGTTGAATCAAAATTTTTTAAGTATTATTTTGGGTATCCCAAGCGGGATATTCTCTGCATTATTCATTTGGCTTTTTTTTGTAATTTATCAAAAGCAATTTAAGCCTTGGTTTCAGGAGCTTGTGTATAGAGGAGTAGAAATTGAAGGTATTTGGCAGAATGATGATCAGAACGGCAGCTCTGATGGCACTAGTGAAACTCCAACTGTTACTTCAATACTTAATATATCTTTACAGCAGGGGCACACGATAAAAGGAACATTTTCACAGCAGTTTGTTAGTGTAAATGAGAAGCGTTATGGCGCGTTCAAAGCAGAAGGTCACATTATCGACGGCGTTGTCATACTTACGTTAATGCCTGAAAGCAGAAGTAAATCAACTTATGGTACTTTGGTTTTGAATTTGGGGTCAGCCTCTTTATCACTGGAAGGGATTTTTACTTATAAAGGTGCGATAAGTAATAATGTTACACACCAAAATGTAAAGCTAATGAAAAAGCCATAGTAAAGGGCATTTGTAATGGGATTAATAAGCTGTTCGTTGTCGGAAGAATATTTAAGTGATCGGTCATATGTTGCCTCACTTAAAAGCGAAGTTGCTGCACTTGGCTCAGGTTGGCAAGAGTTAGAACTTCTGGCTTGTAATTTAGATGCAGTACCGGAACAGACCGGAGTTTTTTTATTGCTTTTCAAGGATTCTATTTCAAATAATGATACGCCAATATATACAAAAAATATAATTTTCATTGGTGGTGATGAGGGGAGAAGTCTTCGATATTGTTTTTCAGAACTGCTGTCCATTTTCGAAAGTAAATCTATTACTGGCAATGCATATGCAATTGACATTTTGAAATTTGATGTGCGTCGCCAAGACGGAGATTTATTGTTTATCTTCATGCGAACAGAATCGATAAGTGGCGAGCTCGTCAAAGTCATAACCAAGTTAAGGCGATCGTATTCGCCGATTGGGAATAGGGTCCCAACTGGGACACTAGACCATTCAAAAATTGAACCAGCATTTTGAGGATATTATGTCGAACAAAACTTTAATACCTGCGTTAAAGGCGAAAGTAGGTGATTGGAATTACTACATCTGCGTGATGAAGTACGCTCAAGTTGCAAAGGAGTGCTCATTCGCATACGAGCTGGGCGGAAATCCAGAGCTCAATGAGTTGCTTCAAAGAGGGATTTCGGATAGAACGCAAGGCATAGTTGAGTACTTAATAAAATCCGAACACAGGTTTTTGGGCTCGTTGATCGTCGCGGCTTGGGGTGGGCATCCAAATTATATACCAGTAAAAATGGACGAAAGTGATGATCTAATAAAAGGTCTAGATAGCGGTTTTGGCGTTCTGACATTTGACGGCTCACAGCAGTATTTTGCTTTGGACGGTCAACATAGGTTGAGAGCTATTAAAGATGCTATTAAAAGAAAGCCTGAATTAGGTAATGAAGAAATTAGTGTGATTCTTGTTAGTCACTTTAATACTCCAGAAGGTCAGGAGAGAACTCGTCGTTTGTTTTCGAATATTAATAAAAATGCGAAATCCACTACATCTACTGAGAATATTGTTTTAGATGAAGATGATGGTTACGCTGTTATTAACAGGCGCTTGATAAATGAACATACGATATTGTCCGATAATGGCGTTGTGTCTATTTATAGACGTCAGAATAGCGAAGGCGGTCTCTCCATTTCAACGAGTGTGTCTAACTCAGATAGAAAAGCTATAACGTCTATAAAGCAACTTTATGAGATGGTTAAAGCACTTTCAGTAGGTACAGGGATAGATGGTCACAACATCAATATCAGACCTACAGATGACGATCTAGAACGAAGTTACAATCAGATCTCTGAGAGAATTACTAAACTTTTTGAAGCTTGTGGCGACGTTCTTAGCCTTTCTCAGAAAGACGACATCAGAGTCTTCAGAAAGAATAAGATAGATTCTGGAAAAGAACACGCCTTTTTAAAAGGAGTGATCCAGCGTGTTGTTACGGATGTCATATCTCAACTTATCAGAGAAGGTCGAATCACTTGGGAGCAGGCATTTGACAAGCTGAGCAAGCTAGATTGGAATGTTAAATCTTCACCTTGGAATTGCGTTTGCAATATCTCGGAGAACCCTTCCGAGGCTAGCAAAATGCTAACCAGTAGAGATTTCACTGCGCTGTTAGAAGATATGTTGAAAGTTCATATCGCGCCCAAAACACGAGCTGATATCAAAAAAGCGCGAAAAGCGTTCTTGGATTTAAGAGGATTTCACTATCCTGTTAGCGAAGATGTCCTTTCAGTTAATCTTGAGCAGCAAGCTAGCTCTATAGGCAGCTAAAGAGCGAAAATTTTATGAAAGATGTGCTTGTTAATCCTCAAGCATATCTTTCCTCCACTCCCAGTGTGAACACTCATTCAAACCGAAACTTTGCTTAATATGTAAATGGTTTAAGTATTTTCCAGCTTTAAAAATTTTCTTAAATTCTTCTCCAGTATCAGGATCCTCTGAAAAGTAGTAATAGCTGTCCGATCTAAATTCTTTGCGTGAAAAGCTCAGTATGACCTGAATATTCATTGCCGCTAACCTTGAGGCTCTTAAAAGCAAAGTCAAAACTAATCGTTTAACTCTAGGATCATCAAAATCACCAGTAAATTCTGGGTTTTCCAATATAGGAAAATTAGCATGGGCGATTTGATTTCTCATATTCCTAATAACTGAGAAACCTCTTGAAATTATTTTATCTTCGTCAAAATCCATATCAAAACTGACTTTAAATTTATCCCTGTACAGCTTTGAAAGCTCTATCACGCCGGTGACCTTATGAAAGTAATTTTCAGGCATATCTAATGACGTGAATACTTCATCTAACAGCCAAGTTGCCTGAGTTGAATAACTTCGTTGCCGTTCTAACTTGCTACCCGAGGTTAATAACTTTGAATATTCTTCTTCATAAATATGGCTAGATAGCCTATAAGCTTCTTCAAGAGCATTTGAAATAAACATAAATCGGGTGATTTGTGTAGCAATAGAAGAGTCATGTTTTGCATTTGAATTAAGCTCATCTGCTACAGGTTCACAGTAAATATGCGCCATCTCATATTTAAAAGTGTTCATTTCTACTGATTCAAGTTGACTAGCTAAGCGAAGCCACTTTGCAATACTCGTCGTCTTTGCAGTACCGCATTTTTCGACTTTTCTTTTGACCTGCTTGTGGACAACTTTTTCTTCATTCAGTATTTCACAAAATATAGCTAGCTCATGAAGATGCAGAGGCAGCTCTCTAAATTGGCTACAAATTGAGCAAAAGGGTTTTTGAGTACTCAAATTTCGTCCTCTTTGGGATAACATTTTCTAGTTCATGGTTATATTCAAGTCAAAAAATTCCGTAGATGCCGGCGCCGGGGCGCCGGAATAAAATATAGCAAATTGTTAGAAGCTGTTTGAGTAAACTTTGTAACTTACGTCTCTGCTAGGATTCACTGACATATAGTAAGAACGAAATTTCCCACGTACTATATGCTCTCTAAATCGATTTTGTTTTATCAAATCTTGCCAAGGATACAACCACATTCCGGAGACAACATAATCCTCATTAAGATGTACAAACATTAAATGCGTTGGAATATCTTTACCTTCAATTTTTGGAATAGCACTGCTCCTGACCCAGCCACTATTGCTTCCTCTGCGAGTTTTAACAGATATCTTCATACCAGAAGTTGTTTCAACGTCATGCTCAAAGCTATCGTCTACGAGAAAACCGCCTAAAGCTATCTTGGTTAAAATCTCCCCCAACCAACCGACAAGCTCATCGCCTTTTAGTACTTTCCCATCAGAATATTCGGCAAGAAGCTCACGTATTTTTCTTTGCGTCATTGATAAGGTAACAAAGAGACTGGAAAAGTCTTTCTCAATTCTGTCCATTGAATCAAAGTCGAAGTTCATTATGATCTTAATCTCATCATGAGGATGTATTTCTTATAGAGATTTACTGTAAAGGTTTATACCTCTATTCAAATGAATTTTCACGAAAGTTGATAGTTCTGTATCACCATCGGTTTTAGCAAACTTGCGGTAGGCTTCTTTTAAGAGTGTTAAATACAGTTCAGAGAACTCACCCGAAAACGTCTTCCACGTCATTTCAACATTACTATCTGAAGGAATATCTTCCTTCGGTGGTACTGTTGGGTCGGCCAGTGACATGCATAGCGCCCAACGGCAGAGCACATTCCAGTTTTCAATGCCGGTTTTACGCTTCAGAATAATCAGCTGCTGCTTTTGCTTTTCTGATAAACGAATAATGTCGATGCTTTGCATAATCAGAAGTACCCTTGGTTAAAACCGGATGTTTTAGCTGGTTCGTTGTAGCTGATATGAAACTCGCGGGCGATATAGGGTTTTAGCTGTTTGTAGTAATCGCCGACAATCTCTTCGTCCGTAGACAGCAAAATGACCTGTTGCCCCGCTTTGGGGAAGTAGTTATTCACCAGGTTACTGCGGTGAATACCGTCTAAACGCCCCAGCGGGGTATCAATAACTGTCGGTAGCTCTTTACCCGACGCCTCTGCCAAACCCCAAAGAATAGCGATAGCCAAAAGCTGGCGCTCACCGGCTGACAATTTAGCTGGCTCTAAGGCGTTGCCCGACATGTCATATAGCGTAATGGCAAAGTTGGTAGGGCAAATCTTTAAATCGCTAATAAGCTGTGACTTACGCCCCAGCGCATCAAACTTTTGCTTAACCAACGTTTGTAAGCGATCAATATTCTCGCTGATAAGCTGCTCAGCAAAGCCCTGTAAAGTGGCTTTAAGCTTTTTAATATGCTCACTTACCTGAATAGTGCGCTTTTGCTCAAAGGTGTCTTTGTTTTGTTGTGCCAGCAGGTTGGTATAGCGCTGTGATAATACATTGCTTCTGGCGGTAGCTTGATCTAATAACTGTTGCTTCCGATCTTTTAGCGTGCGTAGGTTTTTTAACGTAGCCTCGTATTCTGCCAATTCAGCAATCACGTGCTGTACTGAGTCATAAGCCGGTATGGTATCCAGCTGTTTTTGCAGCAAGGCTTGCTGCTCTAGTAACTTTGCTTCATCTTTTTTCAGGCGCTCACGCTGTTTTTCTTCTTCAGTTATGCGCGCATCTAAACCATTAAAAATACCCAGGTCAGTATTCAGGTAGCATTCTACGCTGGCCAGTTGTTGGCGTGCTTTGGCTTGTTCGGCCATGGTTTGGTTGACATGCGCAAGGGTTTGTTCTGGTGCAGCACTGGAGTTTAATGCGGCCAGGATTTTCTCATCATAAGCGCTTATGGCTTCGTCCAGTACCTTGGCTTGTTTGGCGTCGGTTTCCAGCCTAATTTGGGTTTTGGTTTGCGCTATTAAATCTTTAACCAGAGCCAGAGGGCCAACACCTGCGGCCAGCTTTATTTGCTCGGCTTTATTTAGCTTTAACTTGGCTTCAACGGCACCCAGGTCAAACTTTAACTCGTCGCGCTTTTCAATCAAATGAGCACCGGTATTGCGCACAGCTTGCCGGGCTTTGTTAATGGCGATATTGGTATCGCTGAGCTGCTGTTCTATATCGGCCAGTTCTTTTTTCAGATCTGACATAACCACATTGTGATCGCCCATTTCATCTTCACAGGCGGACACTTTCGCCATAACGCTTTGGTCGACGTTACCGGCGCGGCGTTTTTTATCTACTTGTGCCAGGTCGATTTGTAGTTGAGACAGCAAGTCCAGCCCCAGCAAACTTTCGATGCCGGTTTTTACCAGTTCAGACGAACGCTGCGGGTGGGCCAGGTTTTCGATTTTTTCACCGTCGAAAAAGAACAGGTCGGATAAACTAAGCGGGATAAATTCATTAACAAAGTCATCCCAGTACTGGCTTAGATGCTCGTCAAATTGATAATCAACTAACACTCTGACTTTGTCTTTGGCTTCGAGGTTTTTAACCTGCCAGCTTCGCTCAATATCGTAACGCTTAATCTTGTTGTCGGCTCTATGTAGAAAGGACAAACTGAGCATTACTTCAGCATCTTTAGGTGCAAAACGGTTTTTACAACTGGCTAAAAAGCTACCGTAAGCGGTACCTGCACGATTAGAACATTTAGCATGCTTGCCGTACAGCACTAGCTGAATAGCATCTAAAAAGGTTGTTTTGCCGCCACCATTTAATGCACCTAGCAAAATGACTGGCTTGCCGTCAGTAACTTCCAGATTAATGCTGTGATCACCCTGGTAAATGCCAAAGTTTTTTATTTGTAGTTCGTTAAATATCATCGCTGACGACCTCGGTTTCAATCAGCAATGAGCTGTAGCCTTTTTCTTTAATCGAGCGGGTAATAATGGTTATTTGCTCCGCCATGTTAGCTTTCTCTTCATCTGAGAAATTCGGTGAATTTTCGTACTGAATTTGCAGCTCATGTCGCTTGCGCTCCAGTGCAAAAATCTTCGCTTCTTCTAATGATGAAAACGCGCCTTTTTCCAGGCTGTCATCTAATTCAGCAGCTAAGTTGGCACGGCGCAGCTGATGCTTGTGCTTATTGGCAATCGCCATTACCGCACGCACTTGTTGATACATTAAGCCGTCGCCATCGTTATGTTCCGTGCAGTAGCTTTTTAATTTATCCAGTACCGTTTTATTAAGTACTGGATGGTAAGCGCGCTTTTCACCAGGATAAGGCTTTTTAATAACTTTCTCGTAGATAGCGGGCAGGCTATCTTCTACTTCCAGCTTTTCTTCCAGCCAGATGCGGCGGATTTCTTCCAGTTCTTCCAGTGGTAATAGCTCGAGATTTTCAACTTCGGGCGGCCCCATTTGCTGAACGGCAACTTGAGCCTCCAGCACTTTCTGCAGTAATTCTTGCCGGAAGCTTTGGATGTAAGGGCCAGGCACTATGTCTGCACCATGTTTAGAGATATGCACGGTGAGGGTGCCGTTCATACGTCGAAAATCACGCCGTGCTTTATCGCGGCGCAGCTTATCCAGCTTTTTATCACGGTTGGCGTCGTTAACATCGATTTCGTTACGAAGCGCCAGCAATGGCAACATCCAATCCTTTTCGTCGTCATTGGCGATCATGGCTGTCATGGATTTATCTTCAGACACCATGGTGCATACATAACAGCCAAAACGACTATCACCACAGCTTTGTGTGCTTTTATCAACTACAAGTGGGCATTCTCCGCCCTCAGTTGCGCCTTGATACATGCCCATCAAATCCTGATTGGGGAAGTTCCAAGGGTTGGGCACGGAGTTAAGATAAACCCAGACATCGTCATTGGTCCAATCGGCAATTGGGGTATATACCCAAACGCGTTCAAGCGAGCCATTTTCTGTTAAACCTAATGCTTTCCGTGTATTTGTGGTTGAGCTTTCGAACCTATCCATGCTTGCTGCTCGAGCTGTACTTTCTGCTTTGCGAGTGCCAAGTACGAGAATTGCTTCTCCGTTCTTATTAGCTAAATTTTGAATAAATGTATTAGACGGGGAAATTTTTAATCGGTCAGTGCACCAGCGAAACTTATAGCGTGGAGCAGGGTAGCCTTTGCCAATTAAGTTAACCCAAAAGCGATCTTTGACCGCTGGGGTTAAGCGATGAGGGATAATCGGCAAGCCTTGTTTGGCGGTAGTTTCCTTCATCCGCTCCAGCGATTTCTCTACCCACATGGCAACGAACGGGTTTTCAACCAAGGTATCGGTGCTGATAACATGCACGTCTTTATGGCATTTACCTTCCGCTTTTAAGTCAATCAGCGCATACCAAATAAGCTGCAGAATAGCTGTGGAGTCTTTACCACCGCTATAACCTATGACCCATGGAATTTCGTCAGATAAATACAGTTGTTTTACATGTGCTTTGGCCGTTTCAAGCGTTTGCTTTAGACCTTTTGCGCCAAATGCTGAGTAAGTATTTACGGCTTGGTTACTGCTCATGGCGGATACCTGTTAATTTGGTTTCATCTTGTTGCTCTTTAGGGCTGAGCTCTAATCCAATTATTGTCTTAATCCTTGTTGCGGTAGCTTTGGCACGACTGGAGTTATTACTCATTTCACCGTTAATCATGCAACGACCTTCCCAGTCGGCTTTGTTGCTGCGGTCCCAGTTTATTTGTTTAAGTTTTTTCAGGTATTGTTTCCACTTAGGTGTTTTCAAAAGCTGGCGGCCAACTATTCCTAGTGCTTGTAAGGTGACTGAATGCACATTTACTGAATGTTTTCTGGCATCACCTGCGGACAACTTATCTTCATAGACAAACTGCCATTCCGTCATGTTTTCATAAACGGTTTGCCAATACTGTGTAGCAATAACGCTAAGTTCGAGATAGTTATCGGCGGTAACCTTGTCGAACAGCTCTCGGGTCGCTCTGTTAAATGCGCTATGAGTAAGTAATTTTTTAGAGCGCGGGCTTAAGCTGTTTTTCTCTAAATCAATGAGCTTTTGCAAGACAGGGTTGTTGTAAATCAGTTCCTTTGACAACAAGGCGCAAGGCGAATTGTCGTAGGTAATACCTAAAGAGCGGTCAGCTTTTTTCGGGTAAAGGTTCAAATCTTTAAAGATTTTTTGCCTGTCTTCCAGCGTTTTATCGGCAAAAAACACCACCGAAATACTCTCTTCCGCCAGGGTAGGATCTTGTTTTAAAGCCTCTGCAATAGCGGCATTGCGGTGTTGACCGTCGGTTATATAAACCTCAGCATCGGCATCAATGGTTAAGGTGCCGATATTGGTTTCGTGGGCGCCGGTTCCAATGGCCGTAAAAATGCTGGCACCTTCGATACAGGCGGTAATGGCAGAGAATGCATATTCTTCGCGCTGAGACAGAATGTAATTCGTTATTTGCGGTATGCGCTCTGTATTAAGAGTGCGCTGTGCCCGGGCTTCTACTGGTAAGGAGCTTTCATCGAACGTAAAAACCTTACGCAGCCTTTTTAACGGACACATTACAATGTAGTATTCACTACCTGCCTGTACACCACGAATAGCTGGAAACGAAGTCCCTGACGATATACTGTTCACACGAAGACCTATAAATCAGAATGAATAATGTTTGTACAAAATGTTGTCTTGTTTGTACAAACAGGGGCATTATACTAACAGTTAGGCACTGGCTTGTCTCCCATTTAAACTAAAAAAACGTCGGCGAATTTTATGACTATATACCTCGATTTTAGCGCTACAACCCCCGTATTGCCTGAAGTTGCTGATTTTGTTTATAAACTTATGGTTGAAGAATATGGCAATGCCGGAAGTCGCACGCATGAATATGGCGTGGCAGCTAAACGTGCGGTGGAAGCAGCCCGTGCACAGGTAGCAGAAATTGCTAAAGCAGACAAAACGGAAGTGATTTTTACCAGTGGAGCGACAGAGAGTAACAATATCGCGATTTTGGGGTTGCGAGAGTATGCCGAGCAAAATGGTAAGAAGCACATTATTACCAGCAAGCTGGAGCATAAAGCTGTACTTGAACCTATAGAACACCTCGAGCAGCAAGGCTTTGAAGTTACTTACCTGGATGCAACAGGTGATGGGCAAGTAGATATTGAGCAGCTTAAAACTGCGCTGCGAAACGATACACTGCTGGTTTCAATAATGCACATCAACAACGAAACTGGAGCAATTCAACCTATTGGTGAAATCTGTCAGTTGCTGTCAGAGCATGATGCCTATTTGCATGTTGATGCAGCGCAGAGCTTCGGCAAATACCCTTATGATCTCGATAATCTTCGTATCGACTTTATCAGTGTCAGTGGCCACAAGCTTTACGCACCAAAAGGCATTGGGGCTTTGATCATGCGCCGCCGTGGTTTTACCAAGCCACCGTTAAAGCCAATTTACTTTGGAGGCGGGCAGGAGAAAGGACTGCGCCCTGGTACACTGGCGATTCCACTAATTGCTGGTTTGGGGTTGGCCTGTGAACTGGCTGCAAAGAATGCTGAAAAGTGGTTGGCACATGTCAGCGAGTTAAAAACTAATTTTACTGATGCGCTAAGTGAGCTTGGCGCCGAAGTAAATGGCAAAAATGCCTCGCCATATGTCGTTAACTTTTCCGTTCCTGGTATCAACTCTGAGGCGGCGATGGTAAAGCTAAAGGGTATTATTGCGGTATCAAATGGGTCTGCTTGTACATCAAGTAGCTATAAACCATCACATGTGCTGACAGCAATGGGCTTGGATTCAGAACGTATTGCTGGGGCTATTCGGGTCTCATTTGGTGTGACTACACAGAACATACCCTATGAAGATATAAAGACAGCGCTAGGCGCTTTACTCTGACTCAGGGGCTATTTGGTATAAAAAAGCATTGCCCTGCTTTTTGTAGCTTAACTTGCTGGATACCCGAAGGTGCATTAGCTCACAACTGGACACCTTCAACACCTTTTTAGCTTCCTTGCTAGTAAGCCAGCCGTCATCATTTTTCTCTGTTTTTACTGGCTTGGTCGGCAAAGCAGCCCCCTTAGCAATCGGGAATGCAAATTATCTTATCAGCTTTTGACTGCTTGTCGATTTTCTGGAAGCTATTGTTCACGCCCTGCAATTCCAGGTAATTGGCGTAAAACAGCGACTGCAGGTGGCAGAGTGGTAGGGCGAACCTCTTATCTCAGGTCATCGCATCAGGATAAGCCTGCTGATTCCGGGTAATGTCCGATGCCGGTATCGGCTTGGAAATATAATAACCCTGCACCATATCGACGCCGAGCTGTTTTAAGCACTGATAAATATCGGCAGTACTGACAAACTCGGCAATGGTTTTAATGCCTAAGTTTTTTGCCATATCGATAATACTTTTGGTGACCAGCCGGCTATTCTTGTTGTCTACTACGCCTTTAATAATTGAACCGTCAATTTTGATAAATTCAGGCTTGATATCAACCAGGTAGGCAAAGTTAGAGTAGCCGCTGCCAAAGTCGTCAATGGCAATCTGGGCACCGTAAGATCTTACTTTTCTGATAAATTCGGCAACGCTGGAGAATTCGCGGATTGCCTCTGATTCGGTAATTTCAAAAATAATCTGCTGGCCGTTATGCCCTTGCAGGTTGCTGAAAATAAACTCAGTGGTTTGGCTGTCCAGAATATCCTGAATGGAGATATTAACTGAGACTTTGCATTTAAACCTGTTGGCAGTGGCAACAGCGATAGCCACGACTTCACGGGTTAAGGCGCCGTATAGCCTGGTTTTTTTTATATAATCGAGAAACACGCCCGGTGCGGTAACTTCGCCGTTGCCCTGATCTATCCTGACCAGGGCTTCAAATTTGTCGCAATCCTGGCTGGTTCTATTAACAGGTGCCAGCCGCTGGAACCAGGCTGTCAGCCGTTTGTCGTTCAGCGCCTCCCGTACTTGCTCAATATAATGGTAGGCGTTATCACCTGCTATCTGCTGTTCGGTTTTGATGACTAACGAGGTGGAGTAATAAGTTTTGGCCTCGGCCAGGGCGCTTTCCGCCAGCGCTATTGCCCTGGTGCCTGATACGCCGATGCCAATACTCAGGTTAATATCAAACACATGGTCATTAAAATCCAGGGTGGCGGCTTCCACTTCGGTTCTCAGTTGTTCGCATTTGGCCGAAAACTGTTGCAGTGACATCTGGCTAAGCGGTCTTAGCGCAAAGCTTGCCCCGTGAAACTTGTAGGTTTGTAATTGCAGCGAACTGGCGGCGCTGACAAAATGCTGCGCCAGTTGTCTGATGGCTTTGTCGCCCTGCTCAATGCCCCAGTAGTCGTTCAGCAGTTTAAAATTCCGGGTATCAAACACCGCCAGCAACACAATGTTGCTATTTTTGAGATCGGTACTGAGCCGGGTGCGGTTTGGCAAGCCGGTAAGCGCGTCGGTATTCTGAATTCTGATGGTTTGTCTGGCTTTAACAATGTCGGTAACGTCGTTGCGAATACTTAAAAAACGGCTGATGTTTTGGTGTTCGTCCAGAATGGGCACGATGACGGTTTTAACATAATAGTGCGAGCCATCTTTCTTTCTATTAAGGATAAGGCCCTGCCAGGTGCGTTTGCTGTTAATGGTTTGCCATAAGTTTTGATAAACCTTGGCCGGCATGGCCGGGTGTTTAATCAGCTGATGGGTGTTGCCGATTAGTTCTGGTGCGCTGTAGCCGCTGATATCTTCAAACTTTTTATTAACGTAAACAATAATGCCGTCAGCATCGGTGATGGAGACGATAGAGCTTTGATTAACCGCATGCTGATGCTGTCGCAGAAAAGTTAAAGCATCGTTCAGCTCTTTGCCGGTGGCGGTTGCCAGCCGGGCCAGGGTGTACAGCGATGACGGTATTATTGGCTGTTTATCGGTGTCGGCAAACGGCAGGGCAGGGGGCAGTTGCTGCTCTGATAACACCAGCAGCGTGGTTGACAGATTCAGTAAATCAAACTGCTGGCCGGCCGAGCAATACTCGCCATAGAAAAAGCCGCCGGCGGCATGATTGTTAGCGCCCAGCTTGTGCATTTCCGGGTGGATATGCTGGCCTAAATAGGCTTTCCTGGCGGCGCAGGAGTATATCACCAGCGCTGCCTGGTTTAGCGCTGTCAGGGTTTTCACTTCATGCATTAACAACTGAATATCAGCAAAAGAGAACGTGACACTGTCGCCAATATTAATATCACCGGCGAGAATAATACCGCTGCCGTCCTGCGTGACACCAATTGGTGAGCGGAGAATAATTTTTTCGCCGTGCTGCACCCTGAACGGAAACGCCATTGCCGTATTGGGCAGGCCGCTGACAACGTCGTTACCCAGATATTTTTTATACACCTCCAGCACCGGCAGATCATTAAGCCGGTACAGCACATTATTGGCAGCGGCGGTAACGGTAAATGCCTGGCCAATGGCATGCCAGCCGGTAAATTTGTGCTGCATTGCCTGCAGCGTGTCACTGTGCAATGCCACACCGACCAGGCCTTTGCGGTATACCTCTGTTTCCAGCAGCGTATAGGTGCCGGTAAAGCTGGCGTTATCAGCCGCATTGCCGCCGGCAAAAATGCAGGCGGGCATCTCCTGATGTAACACTTTTAGTAAAGACTCAGGGCTGGTTTCTAACGCATTAGTGAAAAAAATAATAACTTTAGGCGGCGCCGGAAACAGGGTGCGGATAGTGTTCCGCAAACCCTGGCCGGGTTGCAGGCTCAGGCTGAAGGGCTGGGCGCGGAACGTTTTTTCGAAGATCAGAAAGTTCAGGATAACGGCCTGTTCAAGACAATCGCCGTTATAAATCTCACCGGCGGTTGACGCGCCAATCAGCACAAACTGCGGTAGCTGCCGTTTCAGGTCCAGCTGCAGCCGGGTTGTCTGTTCAAGGCTGGCCCCGGAAAATACCTGCACCACCCCCTGGCAGCTGGTTAAACCCTGCTCTGTGATAAATTCACGTAAACTGGCAGCGGTTAAATACTGATATGACAAATGCCGCATTTTAGGTTCCCTGTTGCGATTGCCAGAACTGATTGCTGAGCTGATCCAGTTTGCGGGTAATCAGCATGGTTTCATCAGCCACTTTACTGCTGAGTGTTACCGCCTGCAGATTTTCCTGGGCATTCGCTTTAATGCTGACCACACTTTCACATATCGTATCAGCGACCTGAGTTTGCTCAGTGACGGCCTGGGCAATCTGCTCACTCATTTGCGACATAGTATTTATGGCCTGCAATATCTGCTCGAGCGAGGTGGCGGTTTGCTGACTTCGCACTACGCAGTCTTCTGCTGCATGCTCGCCGGCCGTCATGGCTGCTACCGCTTGCTTAACCCCACTTTGCAGCTTTTCAATAACGCTGTTAATTTCTTTGGTGGAATTCTGAGTCCGGTTGGCAAGAGAGCGAACTTCGTCTGCTACCACGGCAAAACCCCGTCCCAGTTCACCTGCCCGTGCTGCCTCGATGGCCGCGTTTAACGCCAGCAAATTGGTTTGATTGGCTATAGCCAGTATTACTTCAAGAATTTTTTCAATTTCGTCGCTGCTAGCGGCCACCTGATGAATAATGCTGGCGGCAGAATTAATCAGGGTTTTTAACTCAGAGATGGTCTGCACATTTTGATCGACAACCTGTTTACTGCTGCTGGTAACGTTTAAACCGGCAGCAGAGGCCACCGAGGTTTGCTGGGCATTGCTTGCCACAGTGGCAATGCTGGCTGTCATTTGCTCCATGGCAGTGGCAACCTGCTCGGTTTGTTCAAACTGGCGCAAGGTACCATTTTCGCTCTGGCTTACCGCTGTGCTTAAGCTCTGGGCACTGGCACTGAGCATTGAAGACATGTCGTTAATTCTGCCAATGAGTGCCGCATTTTCAGATTCTAATTTCTTGATTGCTAATAACAGCATGCCGGCTTCATCAGCGCGGCCGGTATAGATAAACCGGGCAACTTTATCGGCAGAAATGCGTTGCAGTTGTTGTAGTGCCTTTCGCAGGGGCTCAGATAAGATAAACAGGGCGGCAATTGATCCTGAGGTCGCGAGCAGCGAAGCGGCAATAAAAAGGTAGACAGAGTTGGAAAACATAGCGGTTAACAGCGGCAACAGGGCAGTAAGTAATATCACCATTGCTATTTTGGTCCATAGCGGTATGGCGTCAGTTAGCTGGCGTAAGGTTTTGCCGGCCAGCAGGCTTGAATAAACCTTTTCAGCACGCTGTACCGCCTCGGGGTGCGCTTTGCGACGAACCGATTGAAATTCCTCTACCTGGCCGGCTTTTTTTATTGGCGTGGCAAAAGCATCCACCCAGTAATGGTCGCCATTTTTGCAGCGGTTTTTAACAATGCCCATCCAGGATTTTTCAGCACGCAAATCAGACCAGAACATTTTGAATACGGCGGGCGGCATGTCAGGGTGGCGAACGATATGATGATTCTCACCAATAAGCTCAGCTTTGCTAAAGCCACTAATCTGAATAAAATCCTGGTTGATATAGGTTATTTTTCCGTCCAGGTTGGTGGTCGATAAAATATTAGCGCCGGGGTGAAAGGTTTTCTCTATCCTGGTAACCGGTAAATTTTTCTTCATGTATGCACCTCGTTGTCCTTGTCGGGTCCTGATGTTTGTATTGCTATGCATAACGTCAATCAATATATGAAGTTATTAACCCTACATGTAGTGTGGTTAAAGTGATGGTAAATTAGACGGACCTGAAATGGAAAGGCTTTTTTCTCAAATTTTTGTTTCAAAATGTTTTTATGCGTACAACCAGGCTGACAAGCTATGGCTTGTTGCAGCAACACGACTACCCTTGGCCGGGTGGTAGTGTGCAAAAAAGCACACCACTTAAAAATAAATCTCTTAACACATGTTCCTAATATTCAAAAGCACTGGTATGATGTGCAGGTTTTTTAACCAATAGTCGTAATCAGAATGTTTGAGGGATCAAGATGTCATTAGTTTCTGTTCGCACCTTGTTAGGTGCTGCCGCCATACTGGCTGCCAGTTTCAGTAGCCATGCAACGTTAATCGTTAACGGCGATTTTGAAGAAAACTTTGTTGCCAGCAACAAATGGTCTGTGTTTAACAGCGCTGATGTTGCCGGTTGGCAGGGTAGCAATGTCGAAATATGGAATGCCTTAAATGGTGTTGTTGCTGCCAGCGGCAATAACTTTATCGAATTAAATTCTCATGGCAGCAATGCCGGTGCCTGGTCAATTTTCCAGACCTTTGCTACCGAAGTTGGTCGTCAGTACGAGCTGAGCTTTTACTACCGCGCCCGTAATAATAACAACGAAGCGTTTGAAGTAAGCTTTGCTGGTTTATCTCAGCAATTAACTGACCATACCAAAGCAGGCTGGACCTTATTCACCAGCATTTTTACCGCGACTGACAGCAGCTCAACCCTGAGTTTTACCTCGTTAAACAGCGGTACTCAGGGTAACCTGATTGATAACGTGAACGTAACTGCAGTACCTGAGCCAGCTACTCTGGCGGCATTTGGTGCCGGCTTGTTAGCGTTAGTAGGCGGCCGTCGTTTACGTCGCAACAAAGCTAAAGCCAGCTAAGCGCTGCCCATGCTTAACTAAAACGCCAACCCCCGGGTTGGCGTTTTGCTTTCTTTACTATCATTTGTATTTTCGCCGAACATTGGTTACAGGCAATGCCCGTAACCAATACAGGCTAACGCTATACTTGTGCCGAATTACCCTTAATATATTCTTTGATGCGCCGCTGCGAGAGCAGGATCAGACCTACCAGCAGTAAAGTCAGAACTCCCGGCTCTGGCACATCTACTACCCGGGCAGTAATGCGCAGGGTAAAGGTTGCCATGTCCCGATAAGCTGTATAAGCCAGATCGTTGTCGACAAAGGAGTCTGCAAAGCTGAATGCCTGTGGATTGGTAAAATATGTCACATTAAATTTTGCTAAATCTTCAATGGTACCGACGCCTGCAAGACAGGCGACAGGTGGCACTGCGCCGTTAATGCAAGCAGCAAGATTCAGATTCGCAGCCTGCAAGATCAGTTCATTCTCGACGTCCATCTGTGTCGCAAAGGCTACACCTTCATTACCCTCTGCTATTGTCAGGACATTGCCATCGGCATCTAATGCTCGGTTCATAATCCACTGCCCGCTTGCTTTATCATAGTGTGCCATCAGGATGGCTTCTGTCAGCGGATCACCATCGTCATCATAAAAATAGCCATCTGGCACCATGGAGTAGGATAACCAGTTGCTGAATAACGCTTCATAGCCGAATGCTCCTCCAAACAGACCTGTGGTCTGAAACAGATCCTCAGTCACCATTGCCAGGTCGAAGCCACTGCGCTCAGCACTGAAGTAACCCTGCAGACGGTCTCGTCGGGTGTCTGTTCCAAATAATCCCTGAGAGAACAGCGAGCTGAATTCACTTTCCTTCGGGTTAAAACCAAAGTCGATGAAACTAAGGCCGTCGTCAGCGCCCGAGGCTATAAAGTCGTCACCAATACCAAACCCAAGGCCAATGGTGTAACCGCCCAAAACTACGCCAGTATTATTACCGTATTTCTGGAACATTCGGTAAAAGCCATCGTTATCGGTAGCGAAGGTTGAACCGTCCAGATTAAATACCAGATCTATCGGATCAAAGGCTGTCTGGTCCAGCTTAAAGCGTTTGCCACTTTGAAATTCACCATTACAACTCGAGGGGCCTGCGGCCATAATGCAGTTGTCGACAGGATTACCCGGTGCCGGGTCTAATTCATCAGGATTAGGCAGAGCGTTGTTTACTACTTTGAGACCGGGTGCGGCTCCTTCGAGCAGTGTATAACTGATATAGCCGCTGGTGTTGGCATTACTGCCGTCACTGGTTGGCTTGTTGTAGATAGTGCTGACATAAACTCCGCTGCCATTGGGCCCCGAGTTGACCACGTTGCCCTGATTCCAATCAGTAATGATAGCGGCAATTGCTGAACCAGTGGTAAAGCCAGCGATGGTGATTGCCAGTGCCGAAAATATTAAATGAGGTTGCACTTTCATTGTGAATATCCTTCTCATCTTTTCAACAGTCTGGAGGATAGTAGATCCATCTCCTTCGCTGTTACCGATAGTGAGCATATTACGTACCAAGTAAGGTTTAAAAAGCGGAACATTTATTATATATAAGAAAATCCTTAATTTAGGAGTTCATTATTTAAAATTTACCTCCCGCGAAGCGCCGCTGACAAGGAAGGTTGTGTAAAGTTTTCTGACAGCGTGGACTGCGTTAAAGTGTCAGCTGTGCTCCTGACGTCTTAAAAATGGGTCAGAGTGATTTACCTAATTGAACCCATGCTCAGAAGTGAAAGCGGGGTTGGAAGGATGCATTGCTGTCATACGGGTGCAACATTTTCTACTTATTCTGGCCAGCTGCAGGGATGTAGTAACGGCCAGGGAGTGTGTTGGCTAACGTTGTAAGCTAACTGAATGAGTAATCAGCTTGGGTTTAAGTGACTATCATCGTGACGAGCTGCGCCATATTCTGGCCAATAAACGCCTGACCCCATTGTTTCAACCGATAGTGCGGTTGAGCGATGGTAAAAACCTCGGGTTTGAAGCGCTGATCCGCGGGCCGTCGAACAGTGCGCTGCACTCGCCCGGCAATTTATTTAAAACCGCCATAAGCTACAACCTGCTGGAGCCACTGGAGCTGCTGTGCCGCGAGCTGAGTATTAATGCCTTTGCCAAAGCCGGTACCGACGGCCTGCTGTTTTTAAATGTAAACCCGCTGCTGCTGTTAACCTCTGATCACCCCTCTGGCCTGACTAAAAAAATGATTGAAGCCGCTGGCTTAGCGCCAGAGCAAATTGTTATTGAGCTGTCTGAGCAATTTCAGGTGGAGGACACCGAGTTATTTATTAATGCGGTAAAACACTACCGCGAATTCGGCTTTAAAATTGCGATTGATGATTTAGGCAGCGGCTTTTCCGGGCTGCGGCTGTGGTCGGAGTTGCGGCCGGATATTGTGAAAATAGACCGTTATTTTATCGACCAGCTGCACCAGGACCCGATTAAAAAAGCCTTTGTTAAAAACATTATTGAAATAGCCAAAGATACCGGCTCCAGCATTATTGCTGAGGGCATTGAAACCAGTGAAGAGCTGCAAATGTGCCGTGAACTGGGTGCAGAATATGGTCAGGGCTATTTGCTGGGGCGGCCACAGGCTGAAATGCAGGACAGCCCGACCGCGCTGGCCCCGCTGTTAGTCAGCAGCCAGCTGAAGCTGAACCAGGCGCTGGACCCGGTAGTTATCGCCACCCCGGCGGTGCTGCAAACCACTCCGGCAGCAGAAGTGGCCGAGTTGTTTGCCAACGATAAAAGCCTGGCTTGCATGGCAGTGGTCGACAACCAGCAACGGCCGGTTGGGGTGGTGAGTCGCAGCGTGCTTAACGAAAAATTCTCCCATACCTTTGGCCGGGCGCTGTATCAGCGCAAATCTATTAGTTATTGCATGGAAAAAGCGCCGTTAGTGGTGGAAAAAAGCATGTCGATAGACGATGTCAGCAGCCTGATCAGCGAGGACGCCGATGACGCCGGCCTGTATTTTCTGGTTACTGACAACGGCAGCTACTATGGCTTAGGCTCGGTCCGCAAAGTGCTGAAACAAATTAGCGAAAACAAAGTATTTTTTGCCCGCTATACCAACCCGCTGACCTTATTGCCGGGTAACGTGCCGCTGAACCTGCATATCGATACCTTATTACGCCAGGGCAGTAACTTCAGCGTGGCCTATATCGATATTGATTATTTTAAGCCATACAACGACATTTATGGTTACAGCAAAGGCGATTTGGTTATCGAGCTGCTGGCAAAAATTATTCAGACCGAAGTGCCGGCCGGTGAGGGCTATATTTACCATATTGGTGGCGACGACTTTCTTGTGGTGTTTACCGGCGATAGCACCATGGCGGTGCTGGCGCAAATTCAGTCGCGTTTTAACGACCGGATAAAACACTATTACAGCGAGGCGCATCTGGCAGATGGTGGCTGCAGTGCCGTCGACCGGCTGGGCCAGCCGCTGTTTTACCCGCTTATTTCGCTGTCAATCGGGGTGGTAGAGCCCGATCCGCAGCTGTGTGTCAGCCAGCACGATGTGTCGGAACTAGCCAGCAGTGCCAAACGCGAAGCCAAAAAAACCAGCGGCCCCAGTATTTTCCACAGCCGGCGCCGCGGCCCGGCGCAAAAATTCAGCCCGGAAAATGGGTCAGAGTGATTTTTCGCTTCCCCCTATAGCAAAGGGGGATTGAGGGGGATTTAGCTACTGTACTGTTTTTATCTTTTGATCAGAATACTGGTGACTTTGTCTATCAAATCTTGCAGCGCCATCTCTTCCGGGCTGGCCAGTTCCCGTGACGCCAGAACGGCATAAGTAAACTTGGCTCCCGACGATAGCTCTGTCGATGGGTTTTTGCCTGCTGCGGCATTATCACGAATAAATACCATCTGATTTTTAATCGATGTCAGTACATCGGCAGAAGTGTGTTTTGGAGCGTTATTATCGATGAAGGCAATAACATCACTTGCTGCTGCCTGAAGTGCTTTGTAATCCATTTTACGTTCCAATTTCATTTAAAGTAATAACAGCTTTTTTCGTTTCATCATTTACAAACAATTGCTTACCACCACCAGCTGTATTAACTGGGTTGGCTGGGTTTGTCCAGTCATCAATAATAGGTTTTGAATGGGACTGCAGGCCATTGCCCGGCGGCACTCGAAACGAAGTTAAAGTGCGGCCTTCACCGCTTAATCCTAACTCATCAGGAGTTTGACTACTTGTAGGATCGAACCAATTACCCGGGAAACCATGAGATTTAACATATTGGGTCATTTCATCAGGTGGAGGAAAGTGTATTACCTCTAAGGGTTTCGTTAAGTCGACTCCACCTTCAATTTTTGCCTCTTCATCTCCTATAGCATTTGCAATTTGGCTTTCTGAGAAGCCATGCTGCTCTAAAAAATAGCGTGAAACTTTTTCTCTAGCTTGCAGATGTGAACTAGTGGTGCCTTCCGTGTTTACCGGCGACAACACCATGGCGGTGCTGGCGCAAATTCAGTCGCGTTTTAGCGACCGGATAAAACATTATTACAGTGCAGCGCATTTAGCGGATGGTGGCTGCAGTGCCGTCGATAGGCTGGGGCAGCCGCTGTTTTACCCGCTAATTTCGCTGTCGATAGGGGTGGTAGAACCCGACCCCCAGCATTTTCCACAGCCGCGGCCCGGCCCAGCGCATCAGCGACACGCTTTAGTTAAATTGAGCCAGTATGGGCAGCAACACCTGCTCCACCCGCTCATCAGTGATCTGAAATTGTTGTGGACGAGACGCCATAATATGCGATGTGCGGCTTTTATTGACAATTTTAAAGCCAGGTTTGGCGTAGTCATCCGCGTTCATACTGCGGCCCAGCAAAATTTCTTCACCACTAAAAGTGGCTGAAACACTATGCTGATCTTTTGGTAAACCGCCTGCCGATGGCTGACGCCAGAAGCCGTTAATAATAGTGTCTTTCAGCCAGGGCAATGCAGTAAGGGGCAGTTCCAGCTGATTTTCTGTATCGTAATTTTTACCTTTGCTGATGCGGTAAATAATCAGCAGTTTATCGTCAGTAAAATACTGAACCAGTTTGTTAGCAGCATTATCCAGCTGCTCGTCCGTCAGATGACGGTAAGTCGTATTTCGTAAAGAAATATTTGGCAACTCAGGGTAGCTCCGTGAAAAGTTTCTCCAGCCAGAGCTGCAAATCTTGCTGGGAATCGAAGTCCTCATCGGTTAGCTCTTCATACTCTTCAGGTGTAATCAGCTGATTATCAATAGCCTCACGCAACTGCGCTTTTACCAGGATGATATCGTACGGGAACCCGTGGCCAATAATAACTGCTTCCCGAATCAGTTGCGGGTTATAGCATTCGACATGGCAGAATTTTCTTAATACGGTTTTAAGTGGTTCTTTAATTTTAGTCATTGAGACGTATTGATTACGAGATTGGAAGGTAAGATAAATTTATTCCGGGAAAAGTGAGTGCATGCTTTCCCGACATTCCAGTATCCGATTTTTTATCCATGTGTCCTCAATCAAGTCTGTCTGGCATTTTTTATCAAGTATAAGTTGTCTAATATTAACAAATTGCTCAAACTCGCCTTGTTGATGAACTTTTTTCATTGATTTTAAACTGGCTTCAACGTCTTTAACATAAATCCATTCGTCATTTGACCAAATGGTGTTTTTAGTTTTATAAGCCTCTGAAATTCTATTCACGGCTTCAGTTTTACCATCAATATAGTCAAGCAGCAGGTCTAGTAAATTGGTCTTTGATATTTTCATACATGTAACCTATTTGGCGTCACTTACTTAGCTTACGGTTTCTTCGCTGTTATTTTTACTGCTTTAGGAATCTGCTCATAAACCTTTCCATTAATTTCTGCACTTCCATATTTTCTAATTTCAACATTGATATCGCTATAACCAATTTTCTCTCTAGAGGCCCCGAACGATATTTTCTTCACAGCCATATTTGCTATTTCATTATCTGATAACTCCGGGTTAGCTTCCTTAGCTTTTAAGAATTCTTTCTGAAAATTCTCTAAATTCTTTTTAATAATTGTACCGTTCAAGAATGTTGGGGGCATGCCGTTGTTTTCCTGGTATTTTTCTACTGACCTTCGAAGCACTTCATCAGTCAGCGAGAAACCGTTACCTTTAAGCACATAGCCACGATTAAAGTTATTATTAATGTAGAATTCTATATTACTATTTTCTGCATCAACATTTGCTTCAGCAAACTCTAATTCGCCATCTGGTCCATCAATGTAGAATTCATAAGCTTGACCATCCCACAACTCTTTACACTTTATATCAGATTTTTCAAAGTAAATGATGTTTTGACCATCGCTAGTCTTGCTCGGGAGCGGGGCTGTAACATCAATTGGAGTAGCAGATCTCGTCTGCTTGCTCTCTGATAACTCTGGTCTGTTACTGACCACCTCATGCCCCGCTGTTTTCGCAGCTACCGGCTGAGTGGTAGTGGCACCGCCGCCTCTGGGTTTGCTGGCTTTGCCGGTGCTGGTAGGGCCAGCGCTGACACTGCCGCCGGCCACCCCTGTGCTGCCGGCTGCCACGTAAGGGCTATTGCCGGGGGTCTCGGGTGGCCTGACCCAGCCGTCGGTAAGTTGCCATACCCGCAGCTCGTCCTGCTGAAATAAATGTAACAATTCGGCTATTAATTGCTGGCTGTCGAGACCGGATAAGTCGGTCGCCCAGGGCTTGGCGTAGCGGTATAAATCGCGCAGAATGCTGTCGCGCTGCCAGGCAGGCTCGATGTCCTGCAGAAAATAGCGGCCATAAACAGAGTCGTTAACTGCCGCAACGGCCGGGGTGCTGGCCATATCGGTGTAACTGAGCCGGTTTTTACTGACAAAATAAATCTGGCCCCATTTGCCGTAAAATAACTGGCCGTCGAACAATAGCGGCTTTAAGTCCGCGGGGATTTCCGTTTCCGTGATCATTTCCGCTTCCGTTATCGTGCTTATTAACGTTTAATTAATTATTGGTAGCATTTTGTTTTCTTAATGGCGGCTTGTCAATGCCAAGGTGGCCAGATAAGCGGCTGAATTTCAAAAAAGCGGCCAGTGCGCTAAGCTACAACAAATAGCCTGTGGAGCTTGTAACATGGTTAGCCTGATCCAATTGATGAGTAAAAAACCGGTTAGCGTATCACCTGATGATAGCCTGGCGGTGGTAAAAGAGATTTTTGACCATGTAAAGTTTCATCATGTGCTGGTAGTGGAAAACAATAGCTTGCTGGGGGTGATATCTGACCGTGATTTGTTTAAAGCCCTGAGCCCTAATATTGGTACTGCTGCTGAAACCGCCCGTGATCTGGCCACCTTAAATAAAAAGGTGCATCAGGTTATGCGCCGCAAGCCGGTGACCCTGCGCGAGCATGCCAAGGTGATGGATGCGATTCATCTGCTGAATACTGAAGGGGTGTCGTGTATTCCGGTGGTTAACAGCGCCAACCAGCCGTTGGGTATTTTAAGCTGGCGCGATATTATCAAAGCACTGGATCGCCAGGCAAACGCCGATAGCAGTGAACGCGAACAAAGGTAAACACCCACAACAAACGCCCTAAAATAGCGGTGGCGCCGGCTTTTGCTGGCTGATGTCATTAAAAAAGGCCGCATAGGCACAAACCTGCTGCTGCTCGTTATAAATGGCGTTAATGGTCAGACGCTGCGGGTATATCTCGCCGTTTTTGCGTTTATTCCATATTTCACCCTGCCAGAAACCATACTGCAGTAGCGGTTGCCACATTGCCTGATAAAAGTGTTGGCTATGCACACCCGAGCTGAGTATTTTGGGCGTTTTACCAATGGCTTCGCTGGCACTGTAGCCAGTGAGCGCGCTAAACCGCGGATTTACCCACTGAATAATGCCCTGACAATCGGTAACCATCACCGCATCCAGCGCAGGATTAAGTAGCTCTGGAGCGTACCGGGAAATTAGCGGGGGCGTGTTATCCTGCATTAGGTTTAGCCTGGGTTGGCACTGTAATGTGCCGGTACTGTAACCGACCAGTACTACCACAGGTTTGATCTGCCGCAAGGCCGGAATTAAAAACCCGGGCCCGGGACATAAAAAAGGCCGGTATCAACCAGCCCTTTTTAGTTAGCAACGGTTAGCTGTTGTAGCTGATATGCTGATGAAACCGTACCGTCAAATCCTGTTTTTCCGGGTTAACCGCCAGCGTATCGGCAAAACTACGCAATGCAGCTTCTACCTGATTCATAAAGCGGCCATAGCCGGTTTCAGTCATGTCATCGTTGCCGGCAACAATCAGAATATGCACTGCTTCTACCAGGTTATCGCCTTGCCAGTCGCTGATAAACTGGGCTACATTATTGGCCGGGTCAAAGCCCAGCAGTTGCAGCTCGGCGGTAATTTCCGGTTTATCAAACTTACTGTTACGGACCAGTGGGGTTAAGCCATTACCAATAATAGCAACCCGATTTAACTCTTTTGCCTGGATAACGTTTTTCAGATGCTGCTCCAGCTGCTGATAAAGTGGGCTGTAATCCAGACTGTCATTGGCGACATATTGCTGTTTCAGAGCGCGGCTAAGTGGCAGAGTAAGGTGCACATACGTCAAAGCGCTGTGCTCTGGCAGGCTAAGCTGGCGGTTAGCATAGCGGCCGGCAATGGCCCGTAACTTATAACCGTAGCTTTCGCGGTTGCCTTTGTTTTTCGCCAGTAAATCGTAAGATAGATGCTGGTGATCCCGGATTTTGATCTTCAGGTTCTGCTCGGGCAGTTGCGGCTGCAGTTTTTGTAGTAGCTGCAATACCCGCTGATGAAAGTCAGCGGCATTGGCGCGGATATCATTACCGGTAGCTAAAAACAGCAGGCGGATTTTCCGGGCCTGATAACCTGGCTGACTGAACAGGTTTTGTGCTTCGTGATAGGCCGGGTTGTAGAAAAACAGAATTTGCTCAGCAGTCTGGAATACGTGAGCTTCAGTATGAAAACGCACTACCGGCAGTTTATCTGTCGCAATTAAATGCACGTTGTGTAAGTTCAGGCCGTCGGCCAGGCTGAACAGCTGCTGGCTGATTTGTTGATAACACGCCTGCTCACTGCTGTAATGCTGGTATAGCTCTGGGGTAGCTTTAATTTCAGCCAGAATATACTGGTTCGATTTTGCGCTGGCCGGAAGATAAACTTTATGTTGGGTACTGATTGGCATGAGAACTCCTGTTTGGTCTGCTGCGCGCATTGTATCCTGTTGCGCGCTTTCTCGCCGGAAATTAGCCCACTATACAGCTTATTTCTTGCCACAGATCAAACCCTGTTCTCATCTGTGGCAAAGACAGCCGCAGTGATAGTGGAGCTACGTGCTACAACAGGCCAGGATTGAGCTGCCAGATGCTGAAGTTCAGCACTGCGGCAAAGCTGACCCACAGCAGGTAGGGGACCAGCAGCAGGCCGGCAAGTTTATTGTGGCGCCAGAAGCACAGCGCAGTGGCAATAATCAACGGCAGTAACAGCATAATATTAAGAAAAGCCAGTGCGCCCTGATACCAGGCGAAAAACAACCAGCTCCACAAGGCATTCACCACCAGCTGGCCAAAGTACAGCCATAGTGCCGTCTGGTATTGTTTAGTGCTGCGCCAGACCAGCCAGGCGGCAACTGCCATTAAGGTGTAGAGCAGGGTCCAGACCGGACCAAATAACCAGGCGGGCGGGGCAAAACCCGGTAGCTGCAAATCACGGTAAAAACCGGCGGCGTTAATTGAACCCAGCGCGCCAATACCCGCGGCCAGATAAGTCAGCGCCAGTAAGGTCAACAGCATCAGGCCCTGGCGTAACAGTATTGTCAGATGCATAGTCATTCCATTCTCAAAGCGTTATTGCCAGATGTACGGTGTCATTACAGTTTAGATCATGACAGCTTAGATCAGGCCAGGTTAGCGCAAAAAATTGGGGTCAGATACTGAGGGATCCCCACAAAATCTTGTTCTCATATAATGCTGTAACTCGTGGTGTCGAGTAAATGAATGCAATGCTTCAGCGTGTCTCGCCACTGTT
>NZ_OBEB01000006.1 GCF_900215315.1 Arsukibacterium tuosuense
ACGGCCTCCTTGGAAATAGTTTTTTTCGACGGCAATCAAAAAATAGCTATTAACTCGGAGGCCGTCCAAGGCCACTTAGGCTAGATGATTATCAGTGACATTGATTTTTAACATGCCGGGGTTACCTTTAACTTCGGGATTTCAGAAAGTAGGTTCGGGGTCAGGCCCTGAATCTTGTCATTTTTAAATATTTAAGGCCTGACCCTGAGATGTATCCAACTGCCTGAAATACTCCTGGAAGAGCTGCAGGCAAGCTACAAGTAAGCTGTGAGACAGGAAATAATTCATTTGTATGAGTATTGCGATGAAAATAGAAGTGTTAGATCACCCCGAGCAAGCATTAATTGACCTGCTGGATCTGAAAATAGCTGAATTTAACTGGGCGAACTGGGAGGTGAAGGAAAGGCTGCCGATAGCGGTGCAAATTAAAGACGATAACGGTGAAGTTATCGCCGGATCGGCTGGCAGGACATTTGGCAATTGGTTGCAAATTAATACGTTGTGGGTATCGGAGACCTTAAGAGGCCAGGATATTGGCAGCAAAATATTGCAGGCGATAGAGCTGGCTGCTAAACAGAGAGGCTGTGTAAATTGCCTGTTAGATACCTTAAATTTTCAAGCCATGCCATTTTATAAAAAGCACGGTTACCACGTGCAGTGGGTGCAGGAAAACTACCCTAAGACCGGTTGTAAATACTTTATGGTAAAACGGCTGTAAGTGATCAAAAGGGTCAGTGACATTAATTTTTAACCAGCTTCAGCCTGCTTGAGTCATTCTGACTCTAGCAGGCTGGGATGGGCCTTGCGGCCAGAAATTAAATTAACGGCTAGCGCTGATACCTATAAGCGTGCCGTTTTCTATTTCTAGCCAAACTTAATCGAACGACTGCTTTGCCCAATATAACGCTCATAGCTATTTCCTTACGCTAGTATTTTTATCGCGCATCACCGTGTCAGTATTTTTTGCATCACTATATAGTAAAAATGAATGCATGGACTTAAATTATTGTTTTAAAGATACAAAAACTATTGGTGTTAATTTTGCTTTCAAAATGTTCTTTAGCCAATTTCCATCACCGCTGCAGACTCCGGCAATAAAACGCCATTAGTTTTGGCTTAACTGCCCTAGGTGGCTATTTGCTCTACCTTGTTTTGTTTAGGTAAGCATTGCAGCCTTAATATCGACGGCAACAAGCACTCCGCTGTGTTTATTTGAAGCTATTTAATTTACTGGACTAAATAAAATGCTTTTTAAGTTGAAACAATGGATTGTCAATACGAATGAAAACACACTGCATGATTCGCAAAACTCGAACACCCACCAGCTTGAACCACAAACAATGGCAGTTCTTAAACTGCTTTTGGAAAATGCCGAAGAAATAGTGCTGCGGGAATCTTTTTTCGAGCAGGTCTGGGGCAAGAAAGTCGTGTTAGACGAAAATCTGTCACGTTGCATCTCGCAACTTCGCAAAGCCTTTGGCGATAATGCCAGGTCGCCGGTATTCATTAAAACCGTACATAAAACAGGCTACAAATTTTTAATCACGCCCTCACCACTGGTGCCTGGTATCAAACCGCAAAACAAAGCTGAAGCTGAACCTATACCTGTTAGTGACTCGCAGCACCTGCCTTCAAAATATGGCTCATCCGCTTTCACTTCATTTGTTTTTGTTTTTATTATTGTTTGTGTGTTTCTGTTCGGCTTTTTTGAATCAAACATCAAAGTGGACAATGAGTCTTCTACTTCTGGTTATTTAGATGGCGTAGAAAGCGCGCGAATACGACAGCTGCTGCTCGATAGTCAGAACAATGAGATATTCATTACCTTGGCCTCGCCGCTGGATGGAAACCAACAATTCGAAGTGAGTCTTAAAGGTATTGAAACTGGAACAGAAAATAGCGCCACTACGTTCGTTATACAGGACCATAATCAACAGACGTTATGGGAATTAAGCCGTCGTCTCAATACCTCTGAAGAGCGCATGTCTGGTGTCAATGATGTAATGCTAATTTTGAATGCTATCGCTATGTCTTATCAACATAGTGCGCCGGGTTCGACATCACTGGCTTCGTTTAAAAAGTATCAACAAGCAATGTATCGCCTGGATAAAAGGGGGGCAGATAATTTAAAAATCGCGATTACATTATTCGATGAGGTATTAAACGATTCCCCCGACTTTGTTGAAGCCACTATATACAAAGCAGTTGCGATAAGAACGCTGAATTACTATCAGCTGGATTTGGAAAATCGAGACCAGAGAATGCTCCAGTATGACCTGTTGCTTAAACAAGCCCTAGCGCTAGATCCAGAGCATCCTGTCGTCAGGGCATTAACCGCTAACTTTGATATAAAACGCAAAAACTGGATTGAATATGAGTCGACCTTGGTTGCCGCTGTGGAAGGTGCACCCGATTGCGCCGTGTGCGTGCGCTTTCTGGCCGATTTTTATGTCAATATTGGTTTATTTCAACGCGCCGCGCAAGCAATCGAAAGTCACATAAATAATTTCCCGTTATCACGTCAAATGCATACGCTACTTGGCGAAATATATACTCGACAAGGAAACCTTCTGGGCGCTAAACGACAGGCTGGTATATTGAAAGCCCTGGGTTCAGAAGAGGCTAGTGATTTGCTGGCGTTAAATTTCAATATTTATTCTCAGCAAGGTGATGTTGATAAGGTAACCGCATTGTTGAATCGATTTCTTGAGCTCTATCCTAATTTTGATTCGCTTAAAGTCGTGCACGATGCGCTGTTAGCCCAAGATTTGGAAGCGGCAACAGCCGCTGTAGAAAAGCTCCCCCGTTTACATTTCAATTTCGCTCTGTCAGTAGGTAAAGTCGACGTCGTGTTTCAGCGTTTAGTTGACAATGTATCATCAGGTAATTTGCGAGACTTAGGTTTGATGCATGGCTGGTTAAATGAACCAACGGAACTAAATCGCTATTACGCTGTACAATTGGTTGCATTGAAAAATCATCCCGATATGCCAAAGTTTTTAGACCGAATTGGATTAATCGATTATTGGATAACAACTGAACGCTGGCCTGATTATTGTGTCGATAACCAATACATAAACCTACGTGCTGACTTCTGCGAATTGTCTTTCCTGGCTGAGAATTTGGCGAAGACCAAAAGCTAACAGAGCTGACGGTATTCGCCATTATGTGAGGCTCGCTTAATTCACCCTTTTTCTATTCTTCAGTCTAAAACCTGCAATTCCTAGTAACGCAGAGGAAAAAAGTAGAAAAGTCGCAGGCTCAGGCACTTCGGTCATCTGTGCCAACGAAGCTGTGCGTTGAACAGAGGGAACAGTCAAGTCAGGCGCTAAAGAGTGGAGTATTCCGCACGGTGCCCCGTTTGAACATGAATTAAGGCTTCCCGAATTGGTTAACATGGTTTCTGTTATTGTCGGAATACCAAAAGGACTGGTTAAAAGTTGACCGAACCCCAAAAAGATAGTTGTTGTACCCATAAATAACGTCTCAAACTCATCGTCCCCTAAGATACCGGGTGAATTGATGTTATAGTTTAATGCAAAAAAGGTGTTGGTAGGTAAAGTACTGCCTGGGGCAGGCGGCGGAGGATTATCTATATCGTGTGTCACCGTGTGAGTGATTAAAGGATCATCCAAATATCCTTCTACGCCCTCAATGAAGGCACCCGTCAGAGTAAAGCTAGCCCACCTGACTTCATTGGCACCAACAAAATTACCAAAGGTGTCAAATATCCCAAAACCTGCATCAACAAGTAATTGCTGGTCTGGATTACTTGCCGAAAAACTATCGGGCGTTAAAAATGAGCTTATATAACCATCTCCGTTTAAGTCCTCACCCACAAAGCTGCCAGTTATTGTAGTGGTAACATCGTTAGTAATGCCGCTGTCGCAAATAGATACAGAACCATACAAGGGATCATTGTTAACACTATCTAAAAATGCTGGATCAGAACATGCATCAGTAAAGCCACCTATGTTGAAATTAAATTTCATCAAACCTGCGCTGGCGGGTGAAGCGGTCGCAGCTAAAATGCATGAGGCCAAAATTAAGGCTGTCTGTTTTTTAAACATGTTTATCTCCATTACTTAATAGAATGGTTGCTGCTTGCTGGTGTACGCTGGCCAGCTAAACCATGTGTGTTTTTCGTACACTTCTAATTGAGCTTTTTGGTTCTCAAAGATCCTTCGGATTTCCTGATTTTTTTATTCGGATTAGTCTCACAAAATATAGAATATAAAAAAAACAATGAGTTGCAGCTAACAAAAAACATGCTGTCAAACGGTCTGCTGACTCGCTTTCACTATCACAAGGGTAAACTTATATTTTCATGGCATTTGGTTGGCAATCAGCTCACAAGCATCAATGGCTGGATCATTAGGGTCAGTGACATTGATTTTTAACCAGCTTCAGGCTACCGGAGACAATCTGACTCTGGCAGCCTGTGATAGCCTTGCGTCCAGTGGTTAAATGTCAGCTCTGTGGTTTGATTAAGAATTTCTCTCCGGTAGCCTGTTTGCCGTAAATCGCTATCGCATCCAGTTGTAAAGCACCGGCCAGCGATACTTCGTGCGTGTAGTGGCTGGCGAAGGTAGTTTTGATCTCGGCGGCTATCCGTTTGCGCATGGCGATGCTGGTTTCCTTACTTAGTTTCCCCAACGCATTAAACAATAAAAAGCCGTTCACACCCCAGGCAAAACCAAAGTTACGATTTAGCGTGATGGGACCGCGATCAAGCCCGCCATAAATATACACCTGTTTATAGATGTCAGAACCATACACGCTGTATTCAGTGATGTTGCGGGAGACGGCGGCTTCCATGCAGGTGAGAATATCACTCGCCAATTTGCCGCCACCGATAGGGTCGAACGCGATGGTCGCGCCGGTTTCGATTAGCGCCCGGGTCAGGTCTGCCATAAAGCTGTCGCTACTGGAGTTAACCACGTATTTGGCTCCCTGGTCGCGCAGCAATGCTTCCTGTTCTGGCTTGCGGACGATATTGACCAGGTCGATACCGTCGGCGATGCAGATGCGGTTAAGCATTTGTCCGAGGTTAGAGGCGGCGGCCGCGTGAACGATAGCCTTGTGACCTTCAGCGCGCATGGTTTCTACCATGGTCAGTGCCGTCAGCGGGTTAACAAAGCTTGAAGCGCCTTCGGCTGCAGTCGTACCGGGCTCCAGTTCAAGACAGCTTTTAACATTGGCACAGAGATATTTGCGGTAGCTACCACCGCCAATTACCGCAACGGTTTTGCCCATCAAGCTTTGTGCAGCGGCTGATGAGCCCGCAGCGACGACGATACCTGCCCCTTCGTTGCCTACGGGTACAGGCTTGCCAACCCGCTTTTTAACGGCAGCCATGAATCTGGCCGGGACATCGGCACTGATGACCGGGCGATCGGCGCTACCGGATTGGCTGGCTGTGGCCATATCGGCCGCGCTGAACATCACACCCAGGTCAGACGGGTTAATAGGGGCTGCTTCAATCCGGATAACTACGTCGTTTTCGCCGGGCTGGGGGATCTCAATCTCGCGCAGAGCAAGTTCCAGTTTGTTGTCTTCGCTAATGGTGGAAATAAGTTCGATGTTAGTGTTCGACATGTTTTTCTCCGTAAAAAGTTAGGTGGTCTGGCACTTTGCTAACCGGTGTTAGCTCATAAAATGAGGGGCAAGGCCTTAGCGCCTGCGTGAACCGGGTCACTGTACTGACTGATCGTATTAGTAAACTGGGGGCAGAAGGGCATTTAACCAAGCATTAAGGTTCATCTGACCCTGGTTACTTATCTGCTGTTCCCGCAACCAGCGCTTTGCCAAACTCCTGATAGAGCTGTTTGTGGACTGTTCCGAGTAATTGCGGATCAATACGGGTATAAAAAGTCAGGGCTTGCGCAGGCTGCTGTTGTTGCAGGCAGATTTCTGTCAGCCGGACAAGATGGATAGCGTGTTGTACCTGATACTCAGGGTGTGAGGTATAAGCCAGCGACTGCTCGTAAAGCTCAAAGGCCGCTTGCAGTTGCCCCAGTAATTGTTGGGTCCGTGCCAGATTACCCATGGCTACAATAATTTTGTTGTTATGCCCCATTGCAATTGCGGCATTCAGAGCCTCGGCGCGATACTGTGCCGCTTCATCAAGCTTATCGCGCTGATGGCTGATAAGCGCTTTATTCGAGTACAGTTCAAACAGATATAGTGAGTCTTTACTTTTTTGATATTTCAGCTGAACCTGGTTAAGCAGTTGCTCGGCCTGCTCCAGCTCGCCCAACGAATATTGTAAGTTCGCTAATTCGATTATTCGAAGCGGATTACCAAAGACGGCATACACTTCCTGTAGCATCAGCATCGCCTTGTCGGCATAGTGCTTTGCGGTCTCGGCTTCGCCGGTGATTAATAGCGTTTTAGCGTAGTAAAAATACACTTGCACTTTTAACATATCGGGTAACGTTTGCTGCTGCAGCAACAATTCAGCTTCCACTTGCAATGCCAGAAACTGATGTTGATCATACATATAATCAAGCTGAAACCCTTTAACCCGATACCAACCGTAGCTAAAGGTGGGGAAGGCAGAGAGTTGTTGCTCCAGATAATATGCACAACTTTTGCTGGCCGCTTGTTGGCATAATTGCTCATGATCGCTTAGATTCTCCGAAGCGCTCAGGTTAAAAGCCAGTAACATAATAAAAACAGCAGCACTACGCATAGCAACACAACTACCGGAAGCAATACAAACGTATCAGCTAAATACTATGCCAATCCGCCACGTCGCCGTCAATTGACAAGTTTCTCATCTATTAACCTGTTTCAACATTGAGTTCTGTGACATTAAACCCAAGATAATAATACGATGTTAAATAAAGCAGGTATGTAATCTCACGAAGCAGGTGCGTGATCTATTCTTTGTATTACTTTATTTCTCAGGGCCATTGAGCCACCAGCAAGGGGTTTGACAATGTTTGCAACGCGGTAGTGTTGGCAAGCGAACAGATAAATCCCTGCAACTGACGGATAATCTTCCAGAGCTAATGCCAACGGCGTTGGCCTGTAACACCCGGAAGGAGCAACCATGTCGACAATCACCACTATTAATCCCGCAACCGAAAAAGAAATCCATACTTACAACCTCATGACCGAAAAGCAGGCGATAGATCGGCTTGAGTCCTGTCATGCGGCGTTTCTTAAATGGCGCGAACTGACCCATAAGCAACGGGCGCCCTACTTGATGAAAATGGGTCAAAAGCTGCGCGACAACGCCGATGAACTGGCGGCGTTGATGACAGCCGAAACCGGCAAACTGCTAAAGGATGGACACACTGAGGTCGAACTTTGTGCAGCGATCTTTGATTACACCGCTGAAAATGGACCCGACGTGCTGGCTGATGAGGATCGTAAGCAAGCAGTTAACGATAAACGCGGCGTTATCAGTTATCAGCCCATCGGCGTTATCTACTCTATACAGCCCTGGAACTTCCCCCTTTATCAGCCGGTTCGTGTGCTGGCAGCTAATCTGATAGCAGGTAATGGCTGTGTTCTGAAGCACGCCAGCATCTGCACCGGGTCTGGTCTTCGTTTGCGTGAATTGTGCATTGAGGCCGGCTTGCCCGAGGACCTGTTCCAGGTGCTGGTGATTGACCACGACACCAGCGACAAGCTGATAGCCCACCCTAAAGTCCGTGGTGTCACGATGACCGGAAGCGACAAGGCAGGGCGACATATCGGTGCCTTAGCCGCCAGGGAGTTAAAGAAAACGGTACTCGAACTGGGGTCGAATGATGCTTACCTGGTGCTTGAAGATGCCGATATTGAAACGGCCGTAAAGTTTTCGGTTATGGGCCGACTTTACAACAACGGAGAAACCTGTGTTTCTGCCAAGCGGTTTATCGTGACCAACAAGGTCTATGATGCCTTTGTCGGGGCTTTTGTCGCTCAAATGCAAAACATCAAGCTGGGCGACCCCACTGATAAGGACACGCAGCTTGGCCCGCTTTCAAGTCAGGCGCAGTTTGACACGGTTAAAAAGCAGGTTGAGGCCAGCGTTGCCAGGGGGGCAAAAATCCTCTGCGGTGGCGAGGTGCCAGAGCGCACGGGTGCTTATTATCCCGCGACAGTGCTGGCAAATCTAACACCCGGCATGCCTGCTTACGACGATGAAATTTTCGGACCCGTCGCGTCGATCATACGTGCTATTGATGATGAGGACGCCATGCGGTTGGCTAACGAAAGTCGCTATGGACTGGGCGGGGGGATCTTTTCAAAGGATGAGGACCGGGCCTTTAAGCTTGCCCGCGATTACTTTGACACCGGCATGATCAGGATCAATTCATTCGGGGCTGCTGATCCGAATATGCCATTTGGCGGCGTCAAAAACTCCGGCTACGGACGTGAACACGGTGGCTTTGGCATGAAAGAGTTCGTCAACATAAAGTCGATTTTATTGCCCTGATCTGGCGTTAAACCCAACATTTTATTCAACATTAAGGATTTCTTTATGAGCATGAACATACTTGTCGCTGGTGCTACCGGCAAAACGGGCCAGCTTCTGGTCCAAAACCTGATAGAACAGGGACACAAGCCCACAGCACTGGTTCGCGAAAGTTCGGATACCGGCTCGCTGCCTCAGGGCACAGAGCTGCGCCATGGTGACCTGACCGATCTGGAAACCGGGGTATGCAACGGCATGGACGCGGTGATCTTTGCCGCAGGCTCTGGCGGAAAAACCGGCCCTGAAATGACCAAAAAAGTGGATCGGGACGGTGCCATGAGACTGATTGATCTGGCGAAAGAGTCGGGCGTGAAACGTTTCGTGATGCTCAGCTCGATAGGCGCAGATCAATCTAACCCCAGTGGCGACCTGGCTCCTTATCTGAGCGCCAAACACGACGCTGACGAATACCTCAAGGTGTCCGGTGTAACTTACTCTATCCTACGGCCCGTAGCATTGACCAACAAGGAGCGCGGCACGGATGTTATTCTGGGCGGAGCCGTCGACAAATCGGCAACGGCATCCAGAGCGGATGTGGCCTATGTGCTGGCGGAGGCTGCCACTACAGGCCGTTACGACGGTATGTCGCAAGATATGCAGTCTGCCTGACCGTCGAGTCGCTGGCTAAGGCGGCGAAGGTAGCGGATGGTCGCATCGACGTACTGGCTAACAACGCTGTTGTAGCTTGACAATCACAAAATTGAGCCATAAAAAAACCCAGCAGCGCTGGGTTTTTACAAAATTAAAATGACTTAAACAATACGGCGGCGACGGATCAGTAATCCACCCATTGCCAGAGTAAACAACGCTATAGTAGAAGGCGCTGATACCACCTGAGCAGCGCCGAGAGTAAATTCAGTTTCAAAAATTGCGTTGCCGCTAAGGTCAAATATTTCTAAATAGCTTAACCCAAACGCATCGTATGTCATATAGTAGCTCCACGTTTCTAGACCAAAGCCGACGTCATCGGCGTCGAATTCGAAAAATTCAATGCCGGCATAGATATTGTCGCTATCGATAACTGCTCCAAAGTCGAAAATATCAAACACGTCACCCCATGACAGTAGATCGCTAAGGTTAATATTTATCAGGGTAATTTCATCGCCAAATGCGGTATCCAGGAAGCCAGTGTTTAACAGGCTTTCGTCTATCTGAACTTGAATAGAACCCAGCTTGAAGCCGTCAAGATCATTGATATCGTGTGTGATATTGATAAGACCGGCATTGGCTGCGAACGAGGTGGCAAACATTAATGTGATAGCCAGCAACGATTTACTAATTAATTTTTTGAGAGATTTCATTATCTTCTTCCTTATTTTTTAAAAATGCCGGGATAGTGCGGCTATCCCGGCGTTCCCCTTATTACGGCTGAACGACTTCCAGCGCTGTTGTGCCTTGTACTTCGCCATTGCCATCAGTAAAGGTAACGGTACCCATGTATAAACCTGAGGCTAAGCCACGTGTTCTGAGGCTGATATTTTGCAGGCGATTTTCAACAGCGCGTGGTGACGCTGAGACGACGGTTGAACTTTCAGCACCCTCTACAATCCAGGTAGGCATTGTGTAATCAACTGAAGCATTACCCAGGGTGTCGACGCCCTGAACAAATACAACGTAAATGTTGCCTGCTCCCGGTGCATTTGGTTCTGGATTCACAAGAACTAAATCTTCATTTGCATCAGGACCAGTAGCAGAATCTACGAAACTACAGCTAAACGCGACACAACGATAAACTAGAATGTCTAAGTTTGTGCCAGGTACGCTTACTAATTCATCACGCAGGCTGAAACGCATTAGCGATACGCCTTCAGGAATCGTCAGGAAAGTAGAGGTAGGTACGTTTGCTCCAAAGTCAAAGGCACCAGGGTTAGAGATTGCTGAGCTTTCAATACCAAAGGCTGGTGTCAGACCCGCATAATCAAAGCTGAAGCTGCCAGAGTATAACGTTTCAACAAAGAACAAAGCGCGTCCTCTGTTTAACTCTAACGACAGCGTTTCAGGTACAACGATAGTGGTTGTTGGTACCTGATTCACCGCAATTGGGCTGCGAACCGTTAAACCATCAGTACGCTCAAGTGTTACCGCACCAAATACCCATTCGTTAGCCGGGAAGCCAGGAGCTGAGTTAAAGGTTAAGCTGTAGCTTGCAGTTCCACCTGGTGCAACTTCCAATAGTCCACTTGGGATAAGGTTGCCACCAGCATCAAAAGTTTCAACTGTAACGGTTGTTCCTTCTGGTGCCTCAACGACGACATTATAAGTACCACCATTACCTGATACGTCAGTGACCGTGCGAGAGATAGTTTCAGTACCAGCCAGTTGGTCAATTGCAATTGAAGGGTAGTTCAACTGACTTGCATCAGTTGCAAAACCCGCGTTAACGATGTCGGTACAATCCGCACCAAACCTGGCAGACGACACTAAGCCCGCTTCGCCCTGGCCGCATAAGAACCCAAGGTAATCACCTAAGTTTGCGCTATAGACTAAGCCCGGATTTAATGACGGAGCAGGCGCAACATGGCCGGCACCAAAATCAAACGGATCAGCAGGCGTTACGTTGTCCTCTTTAACAAGGTCTTGACGCGCTGTGGTCATAATGGCTGATTTGATTTGTGCTGGCGTCCAGGTCGGATACTGACCTGCTAACAGTGCCGCCATACCAGCAATGTGCGGGCTGGACATAGACGTACCTTGCAGGTAGGCAAAGTTTTCACCCTGTGGGTTGCCACCGAACTGCAACTGCTGTGGGCTGGACGCTGCTAAAATACGAACACCAGGCGCAGTAATATCAGGCTTCAGGATGTCGGCAGTTTGGGTATTTACGCCGCGTGACGAGAAAGTCGCCATGATATTACCCACTTCAGTCGCTTCAATTGCAGAACCATTAAGTGACATAGTCACGTTTGTAGTGCCTGCATTTACGCTATCTGCCAAGGCCAGACCGTCAGCATTGAATACCATTACACCCGGAATGTTAATGCCCGGGTCTGTTCCACCCATGGCGATAGGCGTGCCACTTAAGGTGTATACTACTGCACCAATGGCGCCGGCTGCTTCTGCATTCAATAACTTATCAACGAATGGACAACCGCCACGTGCGATAAGTGCAATTTGGCCGGTTAAATCATTACTTAAGGGGCCACAGGCTTCAACTGGACTAGCAAGACCTAAATCTGCTGTCACACCACCTTCAGGAACCGGTGTACCAATTACCGCAGGAACGGAGAAAATTTCGCCCGGCGCTAATGTACCGCTATTTATTGTTAGCTCGTTACCTATAACTGCTGAAGTACCGTCATAAGTAGACGCCGCAACCGTTGCAATCCACGGCGCAATGTTACTGACCGTCGCTGCTGTAGGACCACTGTTACCAGCAGAGGCAGAGAAGAATACACCTGCATTAGCAGCACTAAGTGAAGCGTTATATACCGGAGTGTTAATCGCTTGCGAGTTACCGATTGAGTAGTTTAATACGTCTACACCATCAATAACCGCCTGGTCTATAGCGGCCAGGCTATCTCCAAAGAAACACCCTCTTTCTTCAGCACCTTCCGGAGTAACATAGTTTGCATTCCAGCAAACCTTGTAAGCCGCAACCCGTGCGCGCGGCGCAATACCCGATACAGTACCTACTTCAGCGCCGCTCAACGAAGCGGTTACACCCGCGTTGCCTGCTGCAGTTGACGCTGTGTGGCTGCCGTGACCATCAGCATCTCTTGGCGAAGCAAATTCACCTAAACCAAACTGCATCTCATATACGCTTGAGAAGGTGCTACCGAAATAGCGAGCGCCTATTAATTTATTATTACAGGTAAATTCGTCTGCAGGAGCGGTGGAGTCGTCATAAATCACCACGCCATCTTGCACAAACGAACCAACGCTACCCACGTTACATTCACCAGCCCATCCTTCAGGCGCCGGGCCATAGTTTTGCTCGGTGATTGATGGGTCTGCGCCAAAGGAGGGGTTTTCAGGCCAAATGCCAGAGTCTAGTATGCCAACGATTACGTCTTCGCCGACAATACCGTTATCGTGTAAACCATCACCTGCATTGCTAACTAAACCCAAAAATGTTGGGGTATTAGCGGTTTGGAGTTGATGTACTTCGTCTGGGTAAACGGCTGCAACATCGGGGTGACTGCTTATGGCTTTCAATTGGGTTGGTGATAAACGGGCAGAGAACCCGTTAAAGGTATGTGCGTAATTGTGCAACACATCTACTGCACCAATTTCAGCGGCAACTGCAGCTTGTTTGGCTTTTACTGCCGCAACGTAAGCTTTAATTTTTGGCGAACTGGCATTGTAATTATTGCCTACTACGGCAACCATCTGGTTACTGGGAATAAGTTCACCCAATTGGGTGGCCATGTTAATAGCCGTAGCGCCTTTCAGCTCAACTATGTACATTCCGGACGCTGCGACAGCAGGGGCAGAATTTGTTGCGGTAAGCTTGTCAGCATCAACCTGGACGATATATGGCGATGCATTTGCATATCCATATGTACTCGCCAATGCCGCTGATAACGCAACACCTAGAAGGTATTTATTTGTTTTCATTTGCTTCTCCCGGTTACATCATTTTTGGACTTTAGACTACGCAGCCAAATTATCTTTAAATTCTAACTATACAACGCGGGTTAGCTAGTAATTAGAAGCAGCAAGTTCTGCATACCTAAAGCTTTCTATGAATGTTAATATTTATTTAATTTTATTGTGTTGTTTTTTATTAAGATTAGGGGGGTTGCTGATGGCCAGTGACGCAATAATTGCGCCACATAGTTAAGTGGCTGTTTTTTTTGATTTGTTTAAAATTTTACTATGATTAATATTTAAAACTGTAAAAAAAGCCGACAAATTATTTACCGGAGAATAAGCATGGCACCTTTATTAAACCGGCAATAAGAAGAGTAAAGAAAGAAGATAATATTGCAATTGTGATTTTTTATGAATTATTGGTAAATATATGGTTATTTAAATGATTTGTGTTTCGGTGCTCTTTATATGCTTGGGCTTCCAGGTAATGCTTTCAGGTAATATTGAACAGGCAATTACTGTTTAAATTTAGTTGCAATAAACAGCGCTTCGGTTTTTTCGCGGGCCCAGGGAGTGCGGCGTAAAAACTTCAGGCTGCTTTTTACTGAGGGGGCGGTTTTAAAACAGTTGATATCTATCCGCCTGGCCAGTTCCGGCCAGCCGTAATGGTCGACCAGCGCAGTAACAATTTGCTCCAGCTTAATGCCATGTAGCGGGTTATTTTGTTGTTCGCTCATATTTACTCCTGCGCGACGACAGTTATAAGTTTTGTAACAGCTAAAAAAATAGCCACCAAAAGGCGGCTATTGCTTCCCAAAGAACGATTATAACCGTTCTAACACCGCTGCGGTAAAATCAGTGGTACCAAAGCTGCCACCTAAGTCGCGGGTGGTGCGATCGCCACTGGCAATGACATCGGCCAGTGCTGAGCGGATTTTTTCTGCTTTGTCCTGCATTTGCAGGTATTCCAGCATTTGAATCGACGCCAGAATAACCGAGCTGGGGTTAGCCAGGTTTTTGCCGGCAATATCAGGCGCACTGCCGTGTACAGCCTCGAAAATGGCGCAGTCTTTGCCGATGTTGGCGCCTGGCGCCATACCTAAGCCGCCGACTAAACCCGCACATAAGTCTGACAAAATATCACCAAACAAGTTGGTGGTGACGATCACGTCGAACTGCTGTGGGTTCATCACCAACTGCATGCAAGTGTTATCGACAATCATTTCCTGGGCTTCAATATCCGGGTAACGGGCCGCAACTTCCCGGGCGGTTTTCAGAAATAAACCTGAAGTAGACTTCAGAATATTCGCCTTGTGAACAATGGTCACTTTTTTACGATTTTCGCGCCGGGCAGTTTCAAAGGCAAATACCGCAATACGCTCAGCGCCCTCGCGGGTAATGATGCTGCTGGCTTCGGCTACCAGGCCGTCTTCCGATAATAGCTGGCGGTGGCCGGAGTACATACCTTCAGTATTTTCGCGGATGGTAATAATATCGATATTCTCGTAGCGGGCCTTGGTTCCTTTGAAGGAGATAACCGGCCGCACGTTTGCATATAAACTGAATTGCTTGCGCAGGGTAACGTTAATTGAGGTAAAGCCATCGCCAACCGGTGTGGTTAACGGGCCTTTTAAAGTGATTTTATTGCGGGCAATCGCATCTAAAGTAGCTTGCGGCAACAGCTCACCGGTTTTTTCCAGCGCAGTCAGGCCAGCGTCAACATATTCGTAGTCAAAATCACAACCGGCTTTCGCTAGTACTTCAATGGCAGCCTCGACAATGCTCGGGCCGATGCCATCACCTTTAATCACAGTAATGGTTTGCTTACTCATGTGGAACCTCAGGATTTAAAAGGGGGAATATGGGCAGACGCTAACCGTCTGGAACCGTGGGAATATAGCATTTTCAGGGCCATTTCGCCAGTTTGGAGGAAACTTACAGTAGAAGTAACGCTTATACTGACTATAAGCGGCCTGAATGATGTAATTAAACTACATTTCTGGCAACGGATAGTAACATTGGCTAGCGGCCATCAACTGATTTTGCCAGTATGTTTTGGAGTGCTCGGGCAATTTCAGCCGGACTGCGGCAGCCGCCAGCATTGTACCAAGCCGTTGCTCGTTGGCTGAACCGGCACAGAATACCGCCAGGGTCAGCTGCCAGCTTAGTTTCAGTAATAAAGTCAGTTGAACTGGTTGCTGGCTATGCCAGCTTTGCATGGCGTCATCCCAGCCGGCTTGCTGATAGTGCTGCAGCAGCTGCTGTGCTTGCTCCGGGTAGCGCTGAGCTTGCCAGACATGCTGCTGAATATAAATGCCCAGCAAAAGTTGCTGCTGAGTTTGTCGGGCCAGGCCAGTTTGAGGTAACGCAGAGTGCTGCCATAAACTTGCGGTCGCACAGCGGGCAATAATGCCAGCGCTACCCGCTGCCAGAGGCTGGTTGGCGGCATCACAAAACAGCTGCAATGCATGCTCCAGGCATTGTTGCAGTTGCTGCAGCCATTGCTGATGTGGATGCGACTGCAGCAGGCAATACTGATGCAGTTCAGCCTGGGCAACCCAGTTACTTAATGCGTCTTGCCCCAGCATACTAATGGCATGACGAAGCCGGTTGACCGGCAATTGCTGACGACTGATACTGCCTGCTGCCTGCTGCAAAAAATGGCTTAGCAGCGGCTGGGACTCCAGCATTTGCACTTGTTTATTGATACTGAGCTGACCGAGTTTGTGAAATTGCGACTGACTAAGACACATATCCAGCGAATATTCCGATGGTACCGGCAATAAATCGTCGTCCTGCTCTAATATTGTCAGCCAGCTCAGGTCACGATAATATTGTGGGTTTAATAACGACAGCGCTGCCAGTGCTACCTGTTGCACGTCATTGCCAACTGTCTTGCTGACCGGGTCAAACGGGCGGACGTACACAGCTAAAGCGTGATCCTGCGCCGGCGCAACACCACTGATAAACCAGTAGTGCCGGCTGTTACTATCGCTCTGAGTTTCTTTGGCAAACCGGCCTGGCAGGGCCTGCAGGTCAACCAGTTTTTGTAATTGGCAAAACCATATTGAATTAACGACATCAGGTTGATTGGCCTGGTATTGTGTCAATACTTTTTCAAGGCCTGGCAGGCTGCCTGTTGCCGGTAGCAGCTGCTGCGCCAGGTCGCTAATCAGGCTAAGTAGTGGCGCGTCAGGATGAAGTTGCCACGCAGGTTGCCGTTGTATGTTGCAGGTAGCAATGAGTAACGGTAGCAGTGGATGTTGCTTGTTATGTTGCTGCAATGCCTTTGCTGCATGTACTTTAGCGTGGTGCGCGTTTGCCGCAACTAGCGTATAGGCAGCCGATAACACAATGGTCTGCAGAAATTGCTTACTACGCTGCGGTTGCCAGCCATAATTTCTACTCAGGATCAGGCCCAGCGCCATTGCTTTAACGACCGGGGCAACATTGATCGGCAGGTGTTTCGGGGTCAGATTAAGTTGGGCGATAACGCTGGCAAAATTATCATCTGCCAACTCAAAAAACAGTGCCGTCAGATAGTCGCTCTGCAATAATGCATTGGCAATATCAGGCGCCGTTGTCGTTCCGGATGCTTGCTGGTAAAGCTGCCGGAGGCCCTGATAGAACAGCGACCATCGGTTGTCAGCTATCGCCATTGCTGACATGTTGCTGATACTGATTTACCGCCACGTCGCCTATTGCTACCAGCTGCCGGTCAATAAACAGCAAAGCAGTACATTCATCTTCGGTCGTAATACCATCGGGTAATTTACGATGTGTCCGATAATACATTAATTGCAATATCTGACCATTTAGTTGTACTGCCTGGGTAATATCTGGCCCTCCAAGGCGGCCTGTTACGTCATCCTGCGAGTATTTTCCGCTGAGTTTATAACGGCTGATAACTTTAGCATTAAAATTTTCGCGGTGTTGCCAGCTCATCTGAGCAGGATCATCCTTGTAAAACACTAATACTGCCAGGGTAAGCAGTGCATAAACGACAAAGCCACCAATAAACAGCGCAACAGGCTTTAGTCTCATGAGGGTTCCTGCTCCGGTTCTGGCAGCCTTAATTCTTGTAAATTCAGACCCAGTTCTAGTGTTGTTTGCAGGCTCAGCACCTGCATATAATTGATGATAGCCTCTTTGTGATTAATTATCTTGTCACGGATTTTTTTGGGGCAATCAGGGTGGGCCAGTGCTTCGGTCAGGGTATCTCCCAGAGCCATCAGTTCTAAAGCGGTTTTCGGACCCACCCCGTTAACGCCTGCGATATTATTAGTGCTGTCGCCGGTAAGGCTCCAAAGTCTGACCAGTTGCGCCGGCGCCACGCCAAATTTACTTTCGACGTAGTCTGGATTTAGCTGCTGACGGGCAAAAGGGTCATAAATGTTAATGCCCTGATTTAGCAAAGGCAGAAATCCTTTATCGGTAGAAATAATAGTAACTTGTTGCCGATGCTGACTGAGCTTGCTGGCAATACTGGCAATAACATCATCTGCTTCCAACTTATTATCGACGAAGCAGCGAAAGCCAAGTTGTTGGGCAGCTTGCTCCAGCACTGGCAGCGCTTCTGCCAGTATGGTAGGCATTGGCTTACGGTTTGCTTTGTACTCTGGACAGCGTTGCTGGCGCCACTGGCTGTCGCGGCCATCAAAAACCAGCAATGCATGGCTCGGTGCCAGTTCATGACGCAGCCGCTGCAGTGCTTGCAACAGCATGTTTTGCGTATTATTTATTATTTGTTGCCGGGTACCATCTGTTACTTGTTCTGGTAATGGCAGATAGGGCCTTTCCTGCACCGCATAAAGGCGTCTGATCAGGTTAAGCGCATCAATCAGAACCAGGTGCATCATGTTAACGAATTATCCTGTAGCAAGGCTCATAAGCTGTGCCCGGCAGCTTCATGCGTCCCTGATCAACAAAAGCCTGTAACAAGGTATCCATCATTTGCATCAGTACTGGTTCTCCAGTTAGTTGGAAAGGTCCATGCTGGCGAATTGCCCTGATCCCTTCGTCCTTCACGTTGCCGGCAACAATACCTGAAAATGCCCGCCTTAAATTAGCTGCAAGTTTCGCTTTGTCTTGCTCCAGGTGCAAGTCAAGTGCGGCCATATTCTGATGATTCGGGATAAAAGGCTGCTGAAACTGGGGGTCAATGTCCAAGGTCCAGTTAAAGTGATAAGCATCGCCAACCGATTTCCGATATTGTCTTACGTCAGCGCAGCCTTGTTTTAATTTTCGTGCCACGCCTGCCGGATCATCAATAATGATCTCAACCAATTGCAGTGCTTCGTCACCCAGGGTGTTCTGGATAAAATTAGCAATTTCATTGAAGTAGGCTGCCGACTGCCGGGGGCCAGTAAGGATAATGGGTAATTGTTGTTCAACATTGCTTTTTTTAAGCATAATTCCCAGCAAATACAGCAGTTCTTCTGCTGTGCCTGCGCCACCCGGAAAAACAATAATGCCATGAGCAACCCGGACAAAGGCCTCCAGCCGCTTTTCAATATCTGGCAGGATGACCAGCTCATTGACGATTGGGTTTGGCGGCTCGGCAGCAATAATACTGGGCTCAGTTAACCCCAGATAACGACCACTGCGGATCCGTTGTTTATTATGACCGATGGTTGCGCCCTTCATGGGCCCTTTCATGGCGCCTGGTCCACAACCAGTGCAGATATCCAGACCACGTAAACCTAGCTGGTAACCCACCTCTTTAGTGTAATCGTATTCAACTTCGTTAATAGAATGACCACCCCAGCACACGATCATACTGGGGACATAGGTAGCATCAATAACCCTGGCGTTACGCAGAATATCAAATACGGTATGGGTCAGCTGCCGTGGTTCCTGTTGTTCCCGTGCCTTTGTTTCGGCAGAGCGGCGGGTATGGTAAAACAAAATATCTCTGAGTACCGCAAACAGATGCTCGTGGATCCCTTTAATAATGACGCCATCCACAAATGCACTGGCGGGCGGATTAGTCAGTTCTATTTTAATGCCACGTTCGCGCGCCAGTAGGTTAACGCTAAAGTCTTTATATTGGTCGTATATTTCAGCTGAGCTATCTGTGTGACTACCGACATTAAGTACCGCGAGACAGCAATTGCGAAATAAGGCGAAGGCCTCTGATTCAGTGTTATTTTTTAAACGTTCAACTTCAAGCTGAGACAGTAAATCCATGGCGCCTAACGGGTTTAAATGCACCTGCATCTGTAACTCCAAAACTGATTGTGTGCTGTACCGGGGGTCAGGTTTTTAAAATGACGCGATCGCGGCCGGCCTTTTTAGCTTCATAGAGCGCTTCATCTGCCCGATCAAACACCTGACGGCTGGTATCTTCAGCGGTTAATTGGCTAGCCCCAAAGGAAATGGTGATAGGGACTTTCTGACTTTTAAAAGTAAAGACAATACTCTTAATTTTTTCTCTTAATTTGTTTAATGGTGCGCTAAGTTCTTCCAGTGCTGTTTCCGGAAACAGGATAACAAATTCTTCACCACCGTAACGGGCGATAAAGTCTGTTTCCCGCAAACCTTGCTGCAATGCTTTAGCAATAACTTTCAACGTTTTGTCACCGGCACTATGACCATAATTGTCATTGATGCTTTTAAAGTTATCAACATCGGCCAGTGCAATACATAACGGTTTTTTGTAGCGTTGCCAGCGTTTAATTTCCAGTGCCAGGCGCTCGTCAAACGCGGCCCGGTTAGGAATTTCTGTCAAGGAGTCCTGCAAGCTCCGGAAATTTTGCTCTGCCAGTTTGGTTCTGAAGGTCTGCGCTTCAGCTTCCAGTTCCTTTAAGCGCAGCTCCATACCACTGAGTGTTACCAACATCGCCTGACGTTCTTCAGTTTCCAATTGCTCTTTTGATTTCAGGGCATCGCTGATACTGCCAAGTCGCTGGGTGACTAACTCTTTTAACTGCTCCAGTGAGGTAGCACTTTTGGTGCTTTGTCCCAGTTGGGTAATTTGCTGTTCAATCTGCTGATTAAGGATATCCAGCTTTAAGTGAAGTTTATCAGCATTTTTTAGCGACAGGCTTACCGCTTGCTGCACTGATGACAATGCATCATTCAGTTTCAGCAAAAAGTGTTCTGCTGACAGACGTTCTTCATTAATACTGGCGACGATTATGGTGATAGTCTGCAGGCAAGCGTCCAGCAATGCTTCAATAGACAGGTTACCCAGCAAGCTCTGGCGGATTATTGCAATTTGTGGCGCGCTTTTCTCAGCAAAGGCCAGTTCGCTCAATAAGTTAGTAAGCTCTACGCTAATCTGGCGGCAAATATGGCCATATCTTTCTTCGTCGCTTCCCTGACTGTTTTCAATCTGCTGCTTCGATTGCAAAGCGTTTTGATAAAGGTTAGTCAGGTTGGTTAAATGAGGTAAAAATGCCTGTACCGTTGAGGGGGGCTCGGCAACATTGGTCAGTAATTGCCTCAGGTCCCGGCGTAACTGATCGGGTAACCCTTTTTGTTGCTGTAATAACTTACCTGCCTGATTAAGTTGCTGCTGTATTTCTTTAATATCACGTTGCTGTTTGGCGTCCAGCAGCTGCAGACTTTGATTAGTATCAGATATGAAAGGTATCAGCTTTTCGAGATCGGTACCCTTAGCTAACTCGTTGCGTAATTTGGCCAGCCGGTTATCCAGCTCCAGGTCGACACCTTTGCAGACCAGTGATAAACGTAGAACAAACTGGGCCAAAATCTTGAACTGACTTTCGTAGGCATCTTCTAACGTTTTGCGCGCTTTAATCGCATTGGCCAGTTGCTGCTTGAGATCATCTTGCAAAGGCTGCACCTTAAACATTTAAATGTTAAAAAAGCTGTTTAGATTTAAGTATATCCGTAAACAACGGAAATGCGATCACTGTTTTAAACATTTTAGTACAGGAACTTAAGACAGGTAAAAAAACAGCGAGCCGGAGCTCGCTGGAGGTAGGGGACTTTTTATTGTACCGGGTTAACTTATTTGTACAGGTAATAAGGCAGCCAGGACGTTTCTTCTTCAGTGGTAAGATAAAACATAATTGGCGATCCTTCTTCTGCTACCGCTGCGGGTTAGTCCGTCCAACCCACCGTGATATTAAAGCAGAATCCGCCTGCTATTGAAAGTGTGGTTGTAATAATCCGGGTTAACTTTCATATTTATTAGCTGTATTTGCTTTTTTACGGCAAAAAATCATCGATATGCCCTCATTTTATGAAAGTCATGATGAAAGGTTACAGCTTTATTGCCGGCTTAATCTTAGATTTGGTAGCTTATAGCTGGCACTGGCGCGCACCGGATTAATATCAAGGCCGCCCCTTCTGGTGTAGCGGGCATAAACCAGTAAATACTCTGGGTTGCAACGTTGCCATATATCAAGAAAAATACGCTCGATACATTGTTCATGAAATTCATTATGACTGCGAAAGCTGATCAAATAACGCAGTAAAGCCGCGTGATCAATAGCAGGCCCCCGATAATGAATGTAGACACTGGCCCAGTCTGGTTGCGAGGTGATCAGACAGTTTGATTTCAACAGGTGTGAGTGAACTTTCTCGTCGATTGCCTCAGCAGCGTCAGCCAGTTGCAACAGGCTGGGATCGTATTGGTAGCTATCGATACTGATATCCAGATCATCTATGCAGTGGCCCGGGATCCAGGTTGGTTGAAACGCCATAATTTCATTTACGTTATGCAAGGTCACCTGCACCGGACTGCCTGCACAGCCGGATAGATCCCGCTGCAGCGCCTGATACACCTGGCGTAAGTCAGCAAAACGGCTTTGATTAAAGCTGTTTAAATAGAGTTTGAACGACTTAGACTCAATCAGGTTGGCAGAGGTAACCGGTACCACAAAGGTGGCTAATGCAACCATGGGCTTACCTTTGGCATTAAGCCACGACAGCTCATAGCCGTGCCAGATATCTTCGCCGATAAAAGGCAGAGTAGCCGAATGCTCCAGGCCCAGGCTATCTCTGCCGAGGATGCGGGGTACTGGCTGCAACAGGCTGGGATCATACTGTTCGGCATAAGCTGTGGTTTTGCCGAGGCTTAACCCAGCCATAATTTCTGAGTGGCTTTTTGTCATCTGGCTACTATTCCGGTTAGAATGCGCCCGATCTTAGCATAACTTCATGTCAGAGTAGAGAGGGTGTCCGTGTTGTCATTAGCAGAAAGCTATCAGAATTTTATTACCCAGACCTTAAGCTGGCACCAGCAACATAACCTTACATTGCAGGCTTGGGCGGCAGAGCCTGCCAGGCCGGCACCCGGTCAGTTGGCAGTGTTGGACGATAATACGGTTAGCTGGCAACCGGTCAGACAGCAGCCTGCAGCTGATTTCAGCAATGTCGAACAGGCGCTGGAGCTGGAGTTGCATCCCGATATTAAACAGTTCTACAGTTTATTTTACGGCGCAGGATTAGGTGCCAGCCATAGCCGTGGGCAGTTGCAATTACTGATGATTTGGGATCAGGCAGATCTGGCGCGGTTGCAGGAAAATGTCATTGGCCATATTTTAATGAAACGACGATTGAAACAGCCAGAGACAGTATTTTTTGCACTGACTGATGATGACAGCATAGTACTCTCGGTGTTAAACCGCACCGGTGAAGTCTATCTGGAGTCCGTGGGTAAGGATGTTGGTGAAAAGCTGGCTGATTCATTAGCTGATTTTTTTAGTCAGATTACGCCAGCGGCTTATCAGGGAGTCTGACACTCCCAGGCGATATTGCTGAGTAAATGGCAGTTATCACATTTAAAATCAAATAATGCCAATAACGGTGTATCCAGACGCCAGCTGCCGCCGCAGCCGGGGCAGGGCTTCGATGCCTCGGCCGCACAGTTTTTGCTGCTGCCGCTGTACAAGGCATAATATACGGGCAGCTGATTCCGGCGGCTGATACGGCCGGCCAACTGCCGTCCTTGCTGGTTCAGCACACTCTGGTATTGTTGCAGGCTGTTTTCTGCAGACTTTTTTAATACGCGCTTTTGTTGTTGCTGCACTTCATCCAGTGCCTGAAACTGAATTTGCCAGCGGATCAGGCTTTCATGGTCGACGCCTGAAGCGGGTTGGAACTGGTATAGTGGCAACGGGGCCAAATCGGCCAGATTACGCAGTGGTGAGCAATTATCACTGAAAGTAGTGAACAACACTAAGGCTTCTGCCGCGCTGTTGCTGCTGTGCTGTGACATAATATCCATTCCCAGCACCTGCAGCTTTGGATATGCCAGACCGGCAGCCATTAACTGTTGTTCAGCCTGCAGTGCCCTGGTGCTTAAATGACTTCTGTGCAAGGCATTCTCTGTTGGAATAACCAGCCTGCTGCTAAACCTATCCTGCTGCCAGGCGGTGGGAAATTCCCGGCCAAGCACATTACCATTAAAAATAAGGGCTTCTGTATACAGACGAATTGTGGCTTCAGCACGGCTGAAACTGGTGTCAGCGACGACTTTATAGCTAAGTTCAGCCAGATACATTCTGTTGTTCCAGCAAGGCAAGAATTTTGTCCAGTTTGGTTTCGATTCGTTGCAGTTGACTTGCAACATCAACAGGCCTTGTGATGTCGGGCGCGATATCTGGTGCCTGCAGTTCAACATCTGCAGGTGTTTGTTGGCGCCATTGCTGGTAAGCCGAAAAAAGCGCCGGTGCGGTGAGCTGGCCACCAAGGCGGGCTTTAAATAATGCCAGGCTGGGGGTTTTACCTTCCTGACGTAACCGGGCTGCAGTCTGGTGTAACAGTTCGATTGTCGAGCTCATTAATTGTTGCTCAGTTTTGACTATTATTTGGTTAAATTTAGCATCAGGCTAAGTTGATAGATAGTGCTCTATTACTAATTAATTGATTTTTATATAAAATAAAGTTGGTATCGAATTTGCTAAATTTGATAATGTAGCAGGCAACTCAGCCTGAGCTATGCAAACAAAATTTGTACTAATAGAAAATAAAAATTAACGGAGTAATAAGATGATAATCAGAACCCTGAGCTTGCTGGCTTTAACCGGCTTACTAACTGGTTGTGTTGTGGCGATTGGCGATAAAGATTATGAAGGTTCAGATGGTACTGACAACGAGTGGCGAAAAACTCAGCGTGAAAATCTGAATCAGATTAATCAGTTGCAGCCCGGCGTGGCATTTAATGATGTGGTATCACTACTGGGGAATCCGGACTTTACTGAGTTTCTGGTAAAGGATGAACAGCAAGTTCAGGTGTTGTTTTACCGCACCCAGCACAAGCGCAGTGATGGCAAAACCACTAAAGATGAGTGCACACCGTTGGTGTTTATCAATAGTCAGCTGCATAGCTGGGGTGACAAAGCCTACCAGCAGTTATAACAAATTTTGCCCGGATAAACCGCCCGGCTGGCGCTGAACCTTACTAGCGCAGCTGGGTGCTTAACTCATCAATAATTTCTGCCCAGTCGGCATCTTCTTTAAGTGACTCCCGGATGAAACTGGCCTGAGCCTGACTCCAGAAAGGGGCATCAGCCAGAGCAACATGACCTGGTAATTTGTGTCGGCTGATAAAACGCTCAATAGCATCAGGTTCATTATCCAGGCCCAATTGCATAAATAAATTAGTCATATTGTGCTGCGAGGTATCCATCACTCTCTCCTTATCTTATCTGGCCAACCGGCAATGCTGTTGTTAACTATAAGCATAGACAGTGGTGGCTGAAAAACCTAACAGACAGTTAAGCGGGGCCTGAAAAGTCACTTGGCAACAACTGAGGCGGCTGCTATTGTGGTTGAAAAAACAACAATAAGAGAAAAGTGATGACCGCAATTCTGAATACCTTTAATCCGGATCAATTAAAAGCCGCTTTGCTAAATGGCGAAGAACTGAAGCTTGCAGCCTCACTTTTGTATCAGTCCTACCATGATGACCCACTTTTTTTAACCATTTTTCGTGGCGATTCGCCTGATTATGAACAACGTTTGCGCTCTGCTATCCGCGAAGAGCTTAATACATTCTGGCAGGCACAGCAGCCGCTGGTAGGATTGTTTCATGGTGAGCAGTTGCTGGGCGTAGCCTGTGTTGTTGGCCCGGATTCGGGTATCGGTAGTAACAGACTCTGGCACTGGCGATTAAAGATGTTGTTAACTGCGGGCTTTGTTTCTACCCGGCAAATGCTGGAAAAAGAGCAGCGTATCCACGCTGCCATGCCCTATGATCGTTACCACATGCTGGCTTTTATTGCGGTGTCGCCGAAATATCAGCATCTCGGCCTTGGCCACTACTTAATTCATGCTGTTGATAGCATTGTGGATGAAGATAGCAGCTCCAGTGGTATTGGGGTCTTTGTTACGCTTGCTAAGTATCAGCCATTTTTTGCGGACGATCAGTACCAGAAAGTGACAGAGCTGGCGTTTGGTACCGTCAGTGGCAGTCTGATGTTCAGGCCCCGGCAAAGTCAGGCTGTGCCAGCATAGCGAAAGAAGGCAGCTAATATGGCGCGTTTCAACAGTTTTCAGGAGTTTTACCCATACTACCTCAGCGAGCATCGCCATCCGGTATGCCGGACATTGCATTACATCGGCAGTAGTCTGGTTATTGCCGTACTGCTGTTTTCGCTGCTTACTCAACAATGGCGGTGGTTGTGGCTGCTACCCTTTATTGGCTACGGCTTTGCCTGGCTGGGCCATTTTCTGTTTGAACATAATAAACCTGCTACCTTCAAATATCCGTTTTACAGCCTGGTGGCTGACTGGGTTATGTTGAAAGACTTTTTAACCGGTCAGCTTAAACGTAAAATACCACCGGCTTAGATCCGGTGGGTGGGTAAGTTGAACGCAGCCAGACGCATGCCATTTAACAACAGCTCTGCTGGATAACGGCTCTCACCATCAGCACTGAAATCGACCTGATACTGGGTTATAAAGCGCAGCCGACCATTAATTTTGCGAAAACTGTGACCATTACGGCCACAATCCAGCAGTTGCAGCTGTTGTTGCTGACAAAGCTGTTTCGCCAACAGCCGTGCACGCTCGTCCTGCTTACGCTGCATCCAGAACAAATAACAAATCGTGCTGATCAACAGCAATAGTAAAACGGGACCCATAACACACTCCTGAGGCTATTGGCTGATAATGCTGACTAAATCGCTTTTTTACAAGGGCTGGCTGGCGTTAAAGCTTGTGGTAAACTGCGCACCTTACAATGAGGTCGTTATGTCAGATACAGTTAACTCTCTGCTTATTCAGCTAGAGGCCGAATTAAAACTGCAACAGTTGTGGAGTAAAGAATCTCCCGGCACTTGTGCCCTGGCCAGTAAATTGCCTTTTTGCTGTGATACCTTGCGTCTTGAGCAATGGTTACAATTTGTATTTTTGCCAAGGCTGTGGCAATTGCTGGATACAAGGCAGCCGCTGCCCGCTAAAGTCAGTGTGCTGCCCTATGCGGAAGAAGCGTTTAAAGGGCGGGGAGCCAGCTTGCAGCCGCTATTGCAATTGATTAAACGCCTTGATATCACCCTGACGGGTGCGCCATGAGTTCAGCCCCGCCTTTTGAGCTTAATGCACCACTTAACATTCTGTATCAGGATCAGTACATTGTTGCCGTAGACAAACCCAGTGGTATGCTGGTGCACCGCTCATTTCTGGATAAACACGAAACCGTATTTGTCATGCAAACATTGCGCGATATGCTGGGGCAGCATGTATTCCCGGTGCACCGGCTGGACAGGCCTACCTCGGGTATATTGTTGTTTGCGCTGTCCTCTGAGGTGGCAAGGTTGCTTGGCGAGCAACAGCAGCAACAACTGTGGCGCAAGTATTACCTGGCAGTAGTCCGCGGATTTTTGCCGGCAGGCGGCCAGTTAGATTATCCGTTGAAGGAAGAGCTGGACAAAATCGCTGATAAGTTCAGCCGCACCGATAAAGCACCACAACAAGCAATAACGCGCTATCAGCCGTTGCAACAGATTGAGCTGGCTATTCCGGTCAGTAAATATCCGGCGGCCCGCTATTCACTGGTGGCATTGCAGCCACTGACCGGCCGTAAACATCAGCTTAGACGGCATCTGGCCCATTTACGCTATCCCATTGTTGGCGATACCAGCCATGGTGACGGTAAGCATAATGCGTTATTTAAACAGCATTTTAATTGCCGGCGTTTGCTACTGTTAGCAAAGCAGTTGCAGCTGCCGCATCCGGTATCTGGCGAAACTTTACTATTTTCTGCCGGTCTGAACGAACTTGAACCGCTGTTTGACCACTTTGGTTGGCCGGTGAATGAAGGTTATTATCAGCAGCAATTTGCTGCGCACTTTCTGGAGGAAAAATGGCAAAAATCGCCCTGATTGTGGGTTCTGTTTACGGTGGTGCTCAATATGTTGCCGAGCAGGCTCAGGCGCTGTTAACTGGTATGGGCCATGAGCTGATGTTATACGAAGAGCCGGTGTTAGATGACGTACTGACATTTGGTCCACAGCTGTGGCTGGTTATCACTTCCACTACTGGCCAGGGCGATATTCCTGACAATTTATTGCCATTCTATCTGGACGTTAAAAATCGCTTTCCGCTGTTAACCGGCAAACAGTTTGCGGTGATTGCGTTGGGGGATAGCAGTTACGAAACCTTTTGTGGTGCGGGAGAGCAGCTGCGTGAGCTTCTGTTAGAAATTCAGGGCACAGAACTGGCGCCAATGCTACGGATTGACGCCTGTGAAACACTGGAGCCGGAAAATGTAGCCCTGCCCTGGTTGGAACAGCAGCTTAGAGAAATCTGAGTAAAGCAATACTCACGCCGCCTGTCAGACAAATGAGTACTGTGGCAATAATCAGGCTTCTGGCCAGCGGCTTACTGCCTAAAAACACCACCATTCCGCACTTCACCAGCGTATTGGATAATGCTGCTACGGTCACGGCACCTGCAGCGAGGGTAAGACTCGCAGTGGCGGAGCGGGCATAATCTGCCATTGACAGGGTAATAGCATCGACATCGGTCAGGCCAGCAACCGCTGCTAATAAATATAAGGTTTCACTGGGTGTGTACAGTTGGACAAATTTTACCAGAAGCAGGATGACGGCAAAGAAAAGGCCAAACTTGATTGCTGCAATCAGGCTGAAAGGGTTTTTGACAGTCACTTCACTTTGTTCCGGACGGGCCATTTGCTGTTTACTGCCCCGCCAGTAGTAAATGCCTGCCAACGCAGCCGTAGTAGTGGCCATTGCCCCAAAAGGGATAAGCAGTAAGGGTAACAACGGCTTGAATACGATGGCAATTGTGACCAGCACTCTGATAAACATCACCAGCCAGGCCAGCAAAATTCCGGTTGCCTGAGTGTCAGCAGAGGTGCTGTTGCCCAGGGCCTTACTGTTGCGGGCAAAGCTCAGGGTGGTGGCGGTAGATGATGCCAGACCGCCGGTAATGCCGGTAACCACAGTGCCGTGTGCTTCGCCAAGCCAGCGGACTGCGACATAGCCCAGCAGTGACATCGCTGAAATTAATACCACCAATAACCACAGACGATACAGATTTAAAGCCTGCCAGGGATCAACGGGTTCATTGGGCAGTAACGGCAGGACAATAAAACTGGCGATCAATAACTTCATAATCGCATATAAGTCATCATTGCCAACTTTATCTACCAGGCCGTGCAGTGGCTGCTTAAACGTCAGAATAGCTGAGGTTAAAATGCCCAGCATCACCGCCAGTTCGGTATAACCATACATAACAGCGCCGCCCAGTAAGCATACGGTAATGGCGCTAATCTCACTGGTTAAACCGCTGAATTCGTTGCGGCGCCGGTTTTCCATAATAAATGCTACACTGGCGACGATACCAACAATAAGGACGACCATAATAAACAGCCAGGCAGATTGCAGATGTAACGATAACCAGGCAGATACTGCACCAGCCTGTGCCACCAGAATAAAGGTACGTAAGCCACCAAAACTGCCAGGCTGCTCATTGCGCCGGTGCTTTTCCCGCTCCATTCCCACCAGCGCCCCAAGCAATAGCGCAATCAGAAACTTTTGAACCAGCTCAAAGTCAAATGCATTCATGTCAGAGGGTACTCTTAGCAGTATTTATCCAGTTTACGGTACTGCGCCTGGCCAGGGCGTTGCTGCTCCGGATCATTTTGCAGGGCCAGCTTATCAACCCACATCGCGGTAGCGCCACAAACAGCAATGGGCATAACGAATAAGTTAAACAGTGGTATCATACACGCAATATTTACCATAATGCCAAAGCTATAACTGCTGGCAGGCTGGCGTCGTAATTGCGCCCGCATCGTTTCAAAGTCAATTTTGTGGTTATCAAAGGGGTAGTCAAGATACTGAATGGCCAGTAACCAGCTGGTAAACAGAAACCATAAAATCGGGCCTATTACCGGTATAAACAACAGTAATACAAATAATATGATGGCCCGCGGCAACGAGTATTTCAATTTCTGCCATTCACGGCCAAGCATCCGGGGCATGTCTTTAATAAAACTGCTGATGCTAACGTTGGGTAATGGCTTGCCGGTTAGGTAAGCTTCGACTTTTTCACTGAGCAGACCGTTAAAGGGAGCGGCAATAAAATTGGCAAGCATGGTAAAACTGTAAGCCAGGCCGATGACCAGCGATAACACACCAAGTGGAATAAGCAGGTACTCCAGCCAGTGCAGCCAGGCGGGCAGATACTGTTGTGCTGCCTCTATCATGGCTCTGACTTGTTGCAGCAATACATAAAAAGCCAGAGAGAACAGCAGCAAGTTAATTAGCAATGGAATAAGGGCAAAGCGCTTTAACCCTTTGCTCGCCATTAACGTTACTCCCTGAAAGAAATAATGCATTTATCCTCCATCTGATATAAAAAATCTGTTTCAGGCAGTATAAGGGCTTGTCAGCGAATTAGCGCAGAATGATCGGTTTATTTCGTAACAGAATATAATGGCTGACCCGACAACATTAATGCAGAGAAAGACTGCTGGCCTAACCGCTGGTTTTTTATGCTAGAATGCGCGCTGTTTTTGGTCGCATCGCGGCACAACAGGTTGGCTGATATTTGGTTGTTGGCTGATATTTGGGTGATAGTTTGAGTAATAGTTGGCTGATAAACTAAGGGTGAAAAATGGCAATGTTAGGCTCGGCACTGGTATTTGGGTTAACCACACTTTTTTTACTGACAGGACTAACCTGTCTGATTTCGGCATTGCTGGTGCCGGCTGACAATGGGGCCGAAAAACGTTTTGAAAAACGGCTGGAGTACAGCATTTTTGCTGTCGCCGGGATGGTTGGCTTTACTGTGCTAATGATTTTTGGTTAAACATCAGTTTAGCTAAACATCAGTATTGAATTGTTGCGATAACAAAGGCAGCTTGCGCTGCCTTTGTTTATGTTTCTGACTTTATTCCGTAATGTGCGGCGCTATTCTACGCTGCGTAGCAGGGCATTAATACCCACTTTAGCACGGGTTTGTGTATCTACTTTTTTAACGATAATAGCGGCATATAAGTTGTGGCTGCCGTCTTTAGACGGCAAGGTGCCTGGTACTACCACCGCGCCGGCCGGGACCCGGCCATAGCTTATTTCACCTGTTTCCCGGTCGTAAATCCGGGTGCTCTGGCTGATATACACGCCCATCGACAGCACAGCACCTTCTTCGACAATAACGCCTTCTACCACCTCTGAGCGGGCGCCGATAAAGCAGTTATCTTCAATAATGGTCGGGTTTGCCTGCAAGGGTTCCAATACGCCGCCGATGCCGACACCGCCTGATAAATGGACATTTTTACCAATCTGGGCGCAACTGCCTACTGTAGCCCAGGTATCCACCATAGTACCTTCACCAACATAGGCACCAATATTGACATAACTTGGCATTAAGACGACGTTTCTGCCAATAAAACTGCCCTGACGGGCGGCAGCGGGGGGCACCACCCGCACGCCATCAGCACGGAATTGGGCATCCGTGTAATTAGCATATTTCATTGGTACTTTATCAAAAAAACGATTTTCAGCGCCGTCCATTACCGCGTTGTCGTTGATCCGGAATGACAGTAACACGGCTTTTTTCAACCATTGGTGCACTACCCATTCGCCAGCAATTTTTTCGGCAACCCGCGCCTGGCCGCTGTCAAGCAGCGCTATTACCTGTTGTACCGCTTGTTTGACGTCAGCTGCAACAGTGCTTGGGGTAATATCGGCACGAAGCTCGAACGCATTTTCGATAATGCTTTTTAATTCAGACATGGTGTTAGTTTAGCCTTCTGTTTCCTGTGAGAGTTGTGAAATCAGGACCCGTCTAAGCTGGCTTTGCTCGTCGCTGCTTAACGCCTGGTCCTGTGCATTAGATAACATAAAAAAGTCTTCAGCCCGCTCGCCGATAGTGGTGATTTTTGCCGCATGAATATTGACGCCACAACGCTGAAATACCTGGCCAATGTCAGCCAGTAACCCCGGGGTATCCAGCGCAGCAATTTCAACCATGGTCCGCTGTTTAATGTTGCCGGGTAAAAATACCACCTTGGGCGGCACATTAAACTGGCGCATCTGGCGCGACAGCCGCGGTTTTTGCCGCGATAAGTCTGGCTTGCCAGCAATGTAAAGCTCCAGAGCCCGTTTAATGCTGCTTAAGCGTGATGGTGAGCTGACGGGCTCACCATTTTGTTCCAGAATGACAAAAGTATCCATGGCGAAGCCATCTTTATTGGTCATGATCTGGGCGTCGAAAATATTGACCTTTTTACTGTCGAGCGCCGCAACGAGGCGGGCGAATAAGCCAGCTTGATCCGGGGTATAAATAAAAACCTGAGTCCCGCCACGAATTGGTGTTTTACTGATCAGCACCAAGGGTTCGTTGCGGTTCTTGTGGCGTAAAATATGCTCACAATGCCAGGCAATTTGTTTTGGGCTGTAGCGGGCAAAATAGTCGGCTTTAATCCGGCTCCACAGCTGCTGAATTTCAGATTCAGTAAAGGTTTGTTTCAACAGCAGCGGCATCGCTTCGCTTTGGTTTTCGCGAATTAAGTCGCGCAAATCCATTGGTTTTTCCAGACCACGGCGAAACGCCTTTTGGGTGGCCAGAAATAATTCACGCAGTAGTGACCCTTTCCAGTCATTCCACAGGTTATCATTCGTGGCGCGGATATCGGCCAGGGTTAAGCAATACAGGTAATTAAGCCGGGTTTCATCACGGACTTTCTCGGCAAACTCGGTAACAACAGCCGGGTCGTGGATGTCACGACGCTGAGCCGTAACGGACATCAGTAAATGGCTTTCCACCAGCCAGGCCACCAGTTTACTGTCGAACTCACTTAACTTGTGCAATTTAGCAAATTCGCGCACATCCATGGCACCCAGTTCGGAGTGATCGCCACCGCGACCTTTGGCAATATCATGAAAAATACCGGCCAGGTATAACAACTCTGGCTTCTCCATCCGTTTAACGATATCGGTGCAAAGTGGGAACTCACTCTCGTGCTCCGGCTGGGTGTATTTGTACAGGTTTTTCAGCAAGCGGTGGGTATGTTCATCTACCGTGTAAGCATGAAATAAGTCAAATTGCATCTGGCCGACAATATTGCGCCACTGTGGCAGATAGGCGGCAAGTACGCCGTAACGATGCATCAGGGTAATGGCTTTGTCCATGCCGCGCGGGTGGCGCAGCAGCGCCAGAAATAACTGGCGGCACGCTTCATAATCCTGTAAGTCACCCATTAAACGGCGGCGCACCTGGCGCAGTAAACGTAAAGTAGTGGAGTGAATGCCGGTAATGTTTGAATTGTTAGCAATGTGCCAGAACAAACGCAGCAAGTTGTCACGTCGGGCAAAAATGGCATTATCGCGCGCTTTAATTAAATGACCGCTTAGTTCAAAGTAGTCGTCCAGCTGTTGTATTTTAACCTTACTACCCTGATTCAGAATGCTGCCTTCAAAATGCTGCAGCAACATTTCGTTCAATTCACTTACCCGCTGCACGGTGCGGAAAAAACGCTTCATCATCCGTTCAACCGACGCCTTGCCATCAGCGCCAAAACCCAGACGTGCGGCGGCGGCGGGTTGGTAGTCAAATAATATCCGGTTTTCGTTGCGGCCTGCTTCAATATGCAAGGCAAAACGCATTTGCCACAAGTAAGCCTCGCACTCCATCAGTTCCTGATATTCATCTTCGGTCAGGTACTGGTAAGCCACCAGTTCGCGCATAGTGCGGGTATTAAAGTGCTTCTTGGCAACCCAGCCGATGGTTTGAATATCACGCAGGCCACCCGGGTTGGCTTTAAGGTTAGGCTCCAAATTGTAGGCGGTGCCATGATATTGAGCGTGGCGCTGTTGTTGTTCGTGTCGTTTGGCTTGAAAAAACTGCTGGCTACTCCAGAAGTTGTCACCGCTGATTTGCTGCTGCAGCTGTTCAAATAGCGGCTTATTACCGGTTAGCAGACGCATTTCCAGTAAATTGGTGGCAATAGTAATGTCGTCTTTACCCAGCTTAATGGTTTCTTTTAAGGTGCGGACGCTATGGCCGACTTCCAGACGTAAATCCCACAAACTGGTAATAAAGCTGGCAATAGCTTGCTGCTGCCCGCTGCTTAAGCGCTGGTCAGATAATATTAGTAAGTCTATGTCTGAGTAGGGGTGTAGTTCACCCCGACCGTAGCCACCTACGGCAATTAAACTGAGATTGTGCTCTTTAGCCAGCTCAAAATGATGCCAGAGTTCGCTAAGCACGGTGTCAATGAAGCGGGCGCGGGCTTTAACCAGGCCATTGATAGGTTGATGCTCAAAACTTCGTACCAGCCAGTCATGAAATTCGCTGAAATGTTTTTTATAGCTTTCCAGCGAAAAACTGCTGGGCAGTGACCGGTTAAATTGCAATGCTTGCGTCATGCGACTCCTTGCTGAGCGATAGGTATGCGGTTACTCTGCTATTAAATGTCGTTCCAGTGTTTCATCACTGCGCAACGTCAGGATTTCACAGCCGTCATCGGTTACCAGCAGGGTATGCTCAAACTGGGCCGATAAACTGCGGTCTTTAGTCACCACTGTCCAGCCATCTTTTAACATTTTACTGTGACGGCCACCGGCGTTAATCATTGGCTCAATCGTTAAACACATGCCGGTCTTTAACACTTCGCCGGTGCCAGGCTTACCGTAATGCAGCACTTGCGGGTCCTCATGAAACACCGCACCAATGCCGTGGCCGCAGTATTCGCGTACGACTGAGTAGCTATGTTTTTCAGCATGTTGCTGAATGGCGTGGCCAATGTCGCCCAGCCGTACACCGTTTTTAACCAGCTTTAACGCCAGGTACAGACACTCCTGAGTCACCCTGATCAGGCGGTCAGCCATGATGCTGGGCTTACCCACTACAAACATCTTTGAAGTGTCGCCGTGGTAACCATCTTTGATCACGGTAATATCAATATTAACAATATCGCCGTCTTTTAATGCTTTATCGTTCGGAATGCCATGGCATATAACCTGATTTACCGAGGTGCAAATTGACTTGGGGAAACCATGATAATTCAGTGGTGCCGGGACGGCCTGTTGCTCGTTTACAATGTAGTCGTGGCACAGGGTATTCAGCGTATCAGTGGTGACACCGGCTCTGACATGTGGCCCAATCATTTCCAGCACTTCTGCGGCCAGGCGGCCGGCAATGCGCATTTTTTCAATTTCGGCGGCGGTTTTAATAGTTGCTGTCATCAACACTCTCTCGGTTACTGCAGTTACGGACATTATGACTGCTGGAAAAATACACATTTCGTTGTGTTTGGCAGCTTACTATGGTATAAAGCGCGCCGCAAATTAGCAAATTGCATTGTACTTTTCTTTTCCGGGCACCGAAGCTTATTTTTGATAACTTCTGGTTCTTAGTTATAAAAAAGCCGATGCGCCGGTTTGCGATAACCTAACTTAAATTTTAAATAACACACATGCATCGACACATGTACCGGGGTGCCAGCGCGTAAGCAAAGGTCGGGATATGGGATGCATGGAGGCCTAACCCCTAAACAGGAAATTATAATCATGGCAAAAGTTTCTATGCGCGACATGCTCCAGGCGGGCGTGCACTTCGGTCACCAAACCCGTTACTGGAACCCAAAGATGAAGCCGTTCATTTTTGGTGCCCGTAATAAAGTTCATATCATTAACCTTGAGCAAACCGTACCGATGATGAATGACGCTTTAGCGTTTATTCAACAGGTATCTGCCAAGAAAGGTAAAATTTTATTCGTTGGTACCAAGCGTGCCGCGTCTGAAGCCATCAAAGAAGCGGCAGCTAAAGTTGACCAATTCTATGTTAACCACCGCTGGTTAGGTGGCATGCTGACTAACTGGAAAACCGTTCGTCAGTCAATCAAGCGTTTAAAAGACCTGGAAGCGCAAAGCCAGGATGGTACTTTCGACAAGCTGACCAAGAAAGAAGCTTTAGACCGTACCCGTGAAATGGACAAGCTGGAAAAAAGCTTAGGCGGTATCAAGGACATGGGCGGCTTACCAGACGTACTGTTCGTGATCGACGCTGACCATGAACACATCGCGATCAAAGAAGCCAACAACCTGGGTATCCCGGTAGTATCAGTTGTTGATACTAACTCTGATCCTAAAGGTGTTGACTATGTGATCCCAGGTAACGACGACGCTATCCGCGCCATCCAGTTATATCTGGCAGCGGTAGGTCAGGCTATCCAGGAAGGTCGTGACAAAAACATCGAAGTTCAGGCGGAAGCTGAAAGCTTCGTTGAAGCAGAATAATTTTTCTGTCATTTAAGCCTGTCAGGCTTAATTCAGAAGACCTTTGCAACAGGGGCAACTTTGCCCCTGTTTGTCCAACCGGAATTAACACGAGGAAGCTCCCATGGCTGTAACTGCGGCTCTAGTAAAAGAACTTCGCGAGCGCACTGGCGCTGGCATGATGGATTGTAAAAAAGCATTGGAAGAAACTGGCGGCGATATCGAAGCGGCCATTGATGCGATGCGTAAAAGTGGTTTAGCGAAAGCGGCCAAAAAAGCCGGCCGTATTGCTGCTGAAGGTGTCATCATTACCCGCGTTGCCAATGGTTACGGTTTAGCAGTTGAATTTAACTGTGAAACTGATTTCGTTGCCCGCGATGCCAACTTCCTGGCTTTTGCTAACAGCGTTGCTGATTTAGCCCACGCAAACAAGTTATTTACTGCTGAAGCCATCTTAGCTGCTGATTTAAACGGTACTTCGGTTGAAGATACCCGCGCTACGCTGGTTGCTAAAATTGGTGAAAACATTAATGTCCGCCGTGCAGCTGTAGTTGAAGGCGACGTTATTGGTCAGTATGTTCACTCTGGTCGTATCGGTGTATTAGCGGTGCTGGAAGGTGGTAACGAAGACGTGGCAAAAGATGTTGCTATGCACGTTGCTGCAAACAACCCAAGCTATGTAAACCCGGAAGACGTATCTGCTGAAGTGGTAGAACGTGAACGCCAAATCCAGATCGATATCGCGATTAACAGCGGCAAGCCGAAAGAAATCGCTGAGAAAATGGTAGCCGGCCGGATGAGCAAGTTCACTGGCGAAGTCAGCTTAACTGGCCAGCCTTTTGTTAAAGATCCGTCAATGAATACTGGCGAATTCTTAAAGCAAAATAGTGCCAAAGCAATCTCTTTTATCCGCTTAGAAGTGGGTGAAGGTATTGAAAAGAAAGAAGAAGATTTCGCTGCTGAAGTAGCTGCGCAGATCGCTGCGGCGAAAAAGTAATTTGCGCTTTAGCAAATTGCCAAAACCCGCTAGAATAACCGCGACCTAAGGTCGCGGTTTTTTTATGTCTTTTATCCAGCACGTTTTTCAGCACTAGGGGCACCCATGAGTATCAATCCAAAACCAACCTACCGACGCATCCTGTTAAAATTAAGCGGTGAGGCCCTGATGGGCGACGAAGGCTTTGGTATCGACCCGAAAGTACTGGATCGGATGGCACAGGAAATAAAAGAACTGGTTGAGCTGGGGGTGCAGGTTGGCATCGTGATTGGCGGTGGCAATATTTTCCGCGGTGAGGGTCTGGCAAAAGCCGGTATGAACCGGGTAGTCGGGGACCATATGGGTATGCTGGCGACGGTAATGAATGGCCTGGCGATGCGGGATGCGCTGCACCGTGCTTATGTCAACGCCAGAATGATGAGTGCTATTCCGCTAAATGGCGTCTGTGATAACTACAGCTGGGCAGAAGCAATCAGCTATTTAAAATCGGGCCGGGTGGTTATTTTTTCTGCCGGAACCGGTAATCCGTTTTTTACCACCGACTCCGCAGCGTGTTTGCGAGGTATTGAAATTGAAGCTGACGCCGTATTAAAAGCCACCAAAGTAGAAGGTGTTTATTCAGCCGACCCGGTAAAAGACCCTGCTGCCACGCTTTATAGCCAGTTGACCTATAACGAGGTACTGGATAAAGAATTAAAAGTAATGGATTTAGCGGCTTTTACCCTGGCCCGCGATCATAATTTACAAATTCGGGTATTTAATATGAATAAGCCAGGTGCGTTAAAACGGGTGATAATGGGCGAGCAGGAAGGCACCGTTATCGACCACGCAGAAAATTTACAGTAAACTGGCGGCTATTCTGGCCGTTGCGACATGATATAAAAGGATAACGATCGTGATAAACGACATTATTAAAGACAGTAAAGTAAGAATGGAAAAAAGCGTTGAAGCGCTGAAATCACAATTAAACAAAGTGCGCACCGGTCGCGCGCATCCCAGCTTACTGGATGGAATTCAGGTTTCTTATTACGGAGCTGACACACCGCTGCGTCAGGTGGCCAACGTCTCTATCGAAGACTCCCGCACGTTAAGTATCAGTGTGTTCGATAAGAGTCTGGTGCAGGCTGTTGAGAAGGCCATTATGGCATCGGATTTGGGTTTGAACCCGATGTCTGCCGGCACCAGTATTCGGGTACCATTACCATCACTAACAGAAGAGCGTCGGCGTGACCTGGTCAAAGTGGTTCGGGCCGAAGCTGAAGGCGGCCGGGTTGCTGTGCGTAATATTCGCCGCGATGCCAATGCCGAATTAAAAGCCTTGTTAAAAGATAAAGACATCAGCGAAGATGATGAACGCCGCGCGGCTGATGAAGTACAAAAAGTCACCGATACTTATGTGAAAAAAATCGACGAAGTACTGGCCGATAAAGAAAAGGAACTGATGGAGGTTTAACGTAGTCAACCACTATCAGATAATAGCGCCGTATCGGTTAAGCTGTGCGGCGCTTTTTATTATGGGTTGAGCACATTAATGCAAACCGTACAGCAGTATTAAAGCAATACTAAAGGACAGGTCTTATTCTATGACTGCAGAGTCGCAGATCGGGCAGCAGACGTTACCACGCCATGTCGCCATAATAATGGATGGCAATGGCAGGTGGGCACAACGTCAAGGGAAGCCAAGAGTTTGGGGGCATAAAAAAGGAGCGGAGGCAGTGCGTCGGGCAGTCAGTTTCTGCCGGCAATTAGGCATTCCTTCGCTGACGTTGTTCGCTTTTAGCAGTGAAAACTGGCGTCGTCCGCAAGCGGAAGTTGATACTCTGATGCAGCTGTTTATGCTGGTGCTAAAAAAAGAAGTTAAAAGCTTGCACAAGCATAACGTTAAGTTGCAAATAGTTGGCGATTTGTCGGCATTTGATCAAAAACTCCGGGCAAGCATTACCGCTGCTGAAGAGTTGACCGCTGACAACACCGCTATGACATTAAATATTGCAGCAAACTATGGTGGTCGCTGGGATATGCTGAATGCCGCACGCCAGTTGGCTGTTAAAGTGCAGGCAAATGAGCTGTTACCTGAGGCCATTACCGAGCAGATGCTGGCCGGGCATATACAATTGCACGACCAGCCGGAACTGGATTTACTTATTCGTACCGGTGGTGATTTGCGGATCAGCAACTTTTTATTGTGGCAGGCTGCTTATGCAGAGCTGTGGTTTACCGAAACCCTGTGGCCTGACTTTGATAAAAGCGTGTTTGCTGATGCCATAGCCGCTTTCGTTAACCGGGAGCGACGCTTCGGCTGTACCGGTGAGCAAATTCAGGCAATGCTGCACAATAAAGGATAACGAGTTTGTTTAAACAACGAGTACTAACAGCTTTACTGCTGGCACCTCTGGCTTTACTGGCGGTGTTTTATTTGCCGCTTGGCAGCTTTGCGTTGTTTGTGTCTGTAGCTTTTACGCTTGGTGCCTGGGAGTGGAGTGGTTTTTGTGGCCTGGCCAATCGCACTATGCGGGCGGTATATACGGGTTTAACGGCAGCCATACTCTGCCTGCTTTATTACCTGCAACCGATAGCGCTGCAATACTTATTTGCCGACACCTTTACCCTTACCCTGGTAATGGCCGGGGTGATCTGGTGGCTGCTGGCAGTCGTGCTGGTATTAACTTTCCCTCGTAGCCAGGGTTTCTGGGCAGGCCGAGACTGGTTAAAAGCCTTAATGGGCTGGTTAACATTGTTGCCTGCCTGGAGTGCTATCGTATTTGTCCGCGGTATCGATTACCCGCAGGCCGAGTTTACCGGTGCCTGGCTGTTATTTGGCTTACTTGGTCTGGTTTGGGCTGCGGATATCGGTGGCTATGTTATCGGCAAGCCATTTGGTAAAAATAAACTGTTGCCAAAAGTCAGCCCCGGCAAAACGCTGGAAGGCATGCTGGGCGGCATGCTGTTGGTGCTATTGCTGGTTAGTGCGGTGGGTTACTGGAAAAACTGGCCAGCCCAAATGCCTTACTGGTATTTGGCTGCCATAGTGTTAACCGCATTGTCGGTATTTGGTGATTTAACGGAAAGCATGTTTAAACGCGCCGCCGGCAAGAAAGACAGCGGGGCCTTTTTACCGGGCCATGGTGGCATTCTGGACAGGATTGACAGCCTGACTGCCACCGCGCCGCTGTACGCGTTAATTCTGGCATTATTTGGTGGCTTGAATTGATGCGGCAGGTCGTTATTCTTGGCGCGACCGGCTCTATTGGTTGCAGCACCTTGTCTGTGCTGGCAATGCACCCTCAGCAATTTAAGGTGCTGGCACTGACTGCTGCCACTCAGGTTGATAAGTTATTAGCCCAGTGCCTGGAGTTTCAGCCACGTTTTGCAGCGATGTTGTGTCCAAAAGCCGCCGCAGAGCTAAAAGCAGCATTGGCAAGCCATGCAAGTGCCACCGAAGTTCTGGCAGGTCCTGATGCGCTGGCAGAGCTTGCTGCGCATCCTGATGCTGATATCGTGATGGCGGCTATTGTTGGTGCCGCGGGCTTACTGCCTACTCTGGCCGCAGTGGAGCAGGGCAAAACGGTATTGCTGGCTAATAAAGAAGCGTTGGTCATGTCTGGCGAGTTGTTTATGGATAAAGTACAACGCCATGGTGCGACGTTGCTACCAATAGACAGTGAGCATAATGCTATTTTTCAATGTTTACCTGCAGCATTTCAGCAGGCGAAACAACGCCCTGCGCTCAGTGAAATGGGTATCGCCAAATTACTGCTGACCGGCAGTGGCGGGCCTTTTCTGAGCAGAGATATCAATACTTTTGCAACAGTAACTGTTGCTGAAGCTGTTGCGCATCCGAACTGGAGTATGGGCCAGAAAATATCGGTCGACAGCGCTACCATGATGAACAAAGGCCTGGAGTTTATTGAAGCTCGCTGGTTATTTAATTGTGCCCCGGCTGATATCGAAGTGGTTATTCATCCGCAGAGTATTATCCACTCCATGGTGCAATATACCGACGGGTCAGTGTTGGCGCAGCTTGGCCAGCCGGATATGCGAACGCCAATTGCGCATGCTCTGGCATTCCCAGACCGGATAAGCAGTCCGGTACAACCTCTGGATTTCAGTCAGCTGGCTAATTTCAGCTTCAGCAAGCCTGAGCCTGAACGTTACCCCAATTTGTATCTGGCTATTGCTGCCTGTGCAGCGGGCCAGGGGGCTACCACGGCGCTAAACGCAGCGAATGAAGTGGCGGTGGCCGCTTTTATTACTGAACAGATTCGTTTTACTGACATAACTCGTCTTAATGAAAAATGTCTGGCACATTTCCTTAACTATGCTGCCCGCTCGCTGGATGATATAGTAGCGCTCGATTTTGAAGCCCGCGCCTATGCGCAACAGTTGGTAAGGACCTTAAATTAATGGCGGTATTTTTATGGAATGCCTTTACCTTCGTGGTTGCGCTGGGGTTATTGGTTACCGTACATGAGTTTGGCCATTTCTGGGTTGCCCGAAAAAATGGTGTGCTGGTAAAGCGTTTTTCTATTGGTTTTGGTAAAGCACTGTTCAGCTGGCGCGACAGGCAAGGTACTGAGTTTGTTATTGCGGCTATTCCATTGGGTGGCTACGTGCGGATGTTAGACGAGCGAATTGACCCGGTGTTACCGCAGTTTGCCGATCTGGCCTTTAACCATAAAACAGTGTGGCAGCGCATGGCTATCATTGCTGCTGGCCCTGCGGCTAATTTTATCTTTGCCATTTTCATTTTATGGCTGATGTATTTAATTGGAGTGCAGGAAGCAAAACCGGTTATTGCTGCTGTGCAACCGCAGTCCATTGTTGCCGACGCCGGCGTGCAGGGCAACGAGCAAATAATAAGTATTAATGGTCACACGGCCAGAGACTTGCGCAGCACTAATTTATTGCTGGTTGAACAGCTGGGCCGCGCGCAACTGACGATGGGTTTAGAGGATATTAACTCAGGGCAGCAGCGCCAGGTGCAGCTTAATCTGGCTGACTGGCAGTTTGATCCTGAGCGGCAAACCGTATTTGCCAGTTTGGGTATTGAGCTGATGCAGCCGCAAAGAACTACTGAGCTGGCAGTGGTGGTTCCAGAGTCAGCAGCAGAGCGGGCAGGGTTGCAAAAAGGTGACATTATCAAACGGATTGATGACGAGCTGATAAACGACTGGCCAACGTTAGAGCGGGTTATTCAGCAAAATGCAGAACAAACGCTGCAGCTGGAAATCAGTAGAGCCGGGCAAAACTTACAGCTTACTGCTACTCCTGAGTTACTGACCCGGGACGATGGCTTTAGTCAGGGCATGTTAGGTATTCAACCCGTTGTTACGCCCTGGCCTGAAGGCATTATCTATACGCAGCGATACGGCGTGTTTGGTGCCATTGGTGAAGGGGTAGGCCAAACCTGGCAACTCACCCGGTTAAGTTTTGCGATGGTGGCAAAACTGCTTACCGGTGATGTGTCGGTTAAGCATTTAAGCGGGCCTATCTCGATTGCTCAGGGAGCGGGTGATACGGCCAGCATGGGCCTGATTGCCTTTTTAGCGTTTCTGGCGCTGATTAGCGTCAATCTGGCCGTTATTAATTTATTGCCATTACCCATTTTGGATGGTGGCCATTTAATGTATCTTGTGGTGGAACTAATACGCGGTAAACCTGTCTCTGAAAAGGCGCAGGAAATAGGTTTTCGCTTTGGAGCTTTAGTCCTGCTGATGTTAATGGGAATTGCGCTGCTCAACGATATTTCTCGTTTGTAATAAACTAATCATAAGTAGTTCAAATAATGACAATTAAACGATTAGTAGCTGCGATGTTACTTGCCACTGGTAGTAGCTCGTTGCTAGCTGAAGAATCATTTACCGTTCAGGATATTCAGGTTGAAGGCTTGCAGCGCGTTGCGCTCGGTGCCGCCCTGAATAACCTGCCGTTTACTGTGGGCGACACTGTCACAGAGTACAGTTTGTCTCGTAGTATTAAAACCTTGTATGGTGCTGGCCACTTTGACGATATCAGAGTATTTCGTGATGGTAATACTATTATTTATCGGCTAAAAGAGCGGCCGACTATCAATAGTATTGAATTTGATGGCAATAAAGACATTAAAGAAGAGCAGTTGAACGAAAGCCTTGCCGGAAACCGGGTTCAGGTAGGTGAGCCGTTAGATAAAACGATTCTGAAAAGTATCGAAACCGGTTTAACTGAGTTTTACCACGGTGTCGGTAAATACCAGGCAAAAGTTGAAGCTCAGGTAACGTATCTGCCGCGTAATCGGGTTAACCTGAAACTGGAATTCGATGAAGGCGATGCGGCATCAGTCCGTCAGATCAATATCGTTGGTAATACTATTTTTTCTAATGAAGAGCTGCTGAATCAAATTGAATCAAAACAGGATTTACCCTGGTGGCGCTTTTTAGCCTCTGACCGTTACCAGAAGCAGACGCTGCAAGGCGATTTTGAGACGATCAACAGTTATTATCTTGACCGCGGCTATTTGCGTTTTGATATCGAATCGTCGCAAGTGTCGGTAAGCCCGGACAAAACGGCGGTTTATGTCACCCTCAATGTGGATGAAGGTGAACAATATAACATTCGCGATGTCAGTTTCGTCGGTGATCTGATTGGTCAGGACGCAATAATTGAAGCAATTTTGCCGTTAAAAGAAGGCCAGCTATATAATGGTGCGCTGGTCACTTATACCGAGGAAAGTATTGCCAAGCTGCTGGCCCGTTTTGGCTATGCTAATTCGAAAATCCGGACTATTCCGAAAATTGACGAAGAAAGCAAAGAAGTAGATCTGACAATAAGCGTCGACCCGGGTAAACGGGTATACGTGCGCCGGATTGATGTTAAAGGTAACAGCAATACCCGGGATGAGGTTATCCGCCGCGAACTGCGCCAGATGGAAGGTGCATGGTTATCAAACGATTACCTTGAATTGTCTAAAAACCGGGTCCAGCGTCTGCCTTATATTGAAGATATCAGCTTTGAAACCATGCCGGTTACCGGCAGTGATGACCAGGTTGACGTTCTTTTTACTATGAAAGAACAGCCATCGGGCAGTTTTAATGCTGGTATTTCATATGGTAGCTATCAGGGTTTGTCTTTTGAAGTCGGTGTACAGCAGTCTAACTTTTTCGGTACCGGTAATAGTGCGGGAATCAGTTTAAGCACCAACAAATATCAGAAAAGCGTCAACCTGAGTTATACCGATCCTTATTACACGCTGGACGGGGTCAGTCTCGGTGGTCAGCTGTTTTATTCAGATATCGATTACAGTAGTGCCTCATCTAACCTCGAAGCATACAACCAGCGCCGCTATGGCTTTGGCGCTAATGTGGGGTACCCGATAAATGAGTTCAACAGGCTGAATTTTGGTGCTAACTATGTCGTAAACAAAATTAACTCTATTCAGGAGTATGATCAGCTGCGGCATTTCAGGGCCGTATTGCTGGATGCGCAGAACCCGGACGGCGGTTACAACTTTACCAACTATGAATTCAGCGCGGGCTGGTCGCAAAGTACACTGAACCGGGGCTTGTTCCCGACAGCAGGCCGGATGTTCAATCTGGTGTTAAGAGCGACTACGCCAAACTCAGATTTACAGTATTACAAAGTGCAGTTTGAAGCCCAAAACTATATTCCACTGAGTAATGACCACCGCTGGTCGTTCCGGAGTAAACTGGAGTTGGGTTATGGCAACGGTTATGGTGATAAAGACGGCTATGATTACACTTTACCATTTACCGAAAACTTCTATGCCGGCGGGTCGAATTTGCGTGGTTTTGAAAACCGGATTATCGGGCCACACGCTATTTTCCGCTATCCAGGACAAGTGCCTGGCATTCCCGATCCGATAAATGGTGGCATTACTTATCCACAAAATCCGGATGGTGACAATTATATTGTTTCTGCACGGTCTATTGGTGGTAACGCGATGGGGGTTGTGACATTAGAGCTGATCACCCCAACGCCATTTTTAAGTGATGAATACCGTAACTCAGTTCGAACCAGTCTGTTTGTTGATGCTGGTAATGTCTGGGATACTGAATTTGATATAGACCGTTATGCTAACTTAATTCAGGATAGGACAGCGTCTTCAGGGCGCGGTGTGCAGCCTTTCCTGATTGATTATGCAGACCCTGGTTTGATTCGCGCTTCGGCTGGTGTATCTTTACAATGGATATCGCCGATGGGCCCATTAACGTTTAGTCTTGCCAAGATCATCAAAAAGCAGGAAGGTGATTTGCAGGAAAACTTTAGTTTTAATATTGGTACAACTTTCTAACAAAGGTATAGGGAAAATGATGTTTAAAAATACAGTAACTAAATCCGCAATAGTATTAGTCGCCGCATTGTTCATGGCTGGCACCGCAGTGGCGAAAGAAATGAAAATTGCTTTTGTTGATATCCAGGCGGTTGCTGCTCAGATCCCACAATCTGCAACCATTCAGGAAAATATCCGCACTGAATTTGCGACTAAAATTGACGCAATGAGCCAGTTAGAAAAAGATATCAATTTTAACATCGAAAAATTGCGCCGCGATGGTCCGACGATGAGTGAGCAGCAACAGCAGGAACTCGCTGCAAAAGTACAAGAACAACGCCAGCAATATGAAGCGACGGCACGGCCGTTAGATGAGGAGATTCGTGCCCGTCAGAACGAAGAGCGGAACAAAATTTTAACGATGATTAAAAGCGCTATCGATGTGGTAGCTGAGCGTGAAAAGTTTGATGTAGTGTTAAATGCTGGTGCGGCTGTGTACGCCAAACCAGAGTATGACATTTCTGATGCCGTTGCGGCACAGGTTAGCAAAGCGAAGTAAGTTGGTGAAATTATTAGCTGAACTTGCCGAGCACCTTAATGCTCAGCTAATCGGAGACGCCGCTTGCGGCGTTTCTGCCGTTGCAACGCTTGAAAATGCTGGTAATGGCACTATTAGTTTTCTGGCAAATAGTAAATATCGGAAGTTTCTCAGTCAGACTCAGGCCAGCGCGGTCTTAGTTAAAGCTGACGATCTCGCTTTTGTCGCGCCTGGTGTCAATGCTTTAGTGGTCGCTGACCCTTATGTCGCCTTTGCCCAGATTGCCCGAATGTTAGATAGTACGCCTGATGTTGCCAGCGGTATTCATCCGTCTGCTATAATTGATGCCACTGCGGTGCTTGGTGAGAACTGTGCTATCGGGCCTAACGCAGTGATCAGCGCCGGAGCGGTACTTGGCGCCGGCGTACAGCTTGGCGCGGGGACGGTGATAGGCCAGGGGGCTGAAATTGGAGCAGATAGCAGGCTATGGGCAAACGTCACGGTTTATCACAATGTCATTATTGGTGAAAATTGCTTAATTCATAGTGGTGCCGTGATAGGTTCAGATGGGTTTGGTTTTGCGAATAAAGCTGGTAACTGGCTAAAGATTCCGCAAACAGGTATCGTCAAAATCGGCGATAACTGTGAGATTGGTGCTAATACCACCATCGATCGTGGCGCTATTGACGATACGGTAATTGGTAATAATGTCATAATCGATAACCAGTGTCAGATAGCACATAACGTCCATATTGGTGACCACAGTGCTCTGGCGGGTGCAACTATTGTTGCAGGCAGCACCAAAATTGGCCGTTATTGTATTTTTGGTGGCGGGGCAGTGATTAATGGTCATATCGAAATCTGTGACGGTGCTCAGGTTACGGGCATGGCGATGGTAATGAAGCCGATTACAGAAAAAGGCGTATACTCTTCAGGTATACCGGCAACCACTAATCTTGAGTGGCGGAAAAATACAGCAAAACTACGTCAGATTGAGCATCTCTTTGCGCGGGTTAAGCAATTGGAGCAACAATTACAGCAATTAAGTAGCGGTGGACTGCAACCATCGACAGAGGATTAATTTTGGCCAATCAACTTAATAGCCTGCAAGTGCAGGAAATTATGGCGTTGTTACCGCACCGTTATCCGTTTTTATTAATTGATCGGGTGCTGGACTATACGCCAGGTGAGTCGTTAACTGCGTTAAAAAACGTCACGATTAACGAACCTATTTTTACCGGCCATTTCCCCGGCATGCCTATTTTCCCCGGGGTATTGATTCTGGAGGCGTTAGCGCAGGCAACCGGCATCCTGGGTTTTAAAACAGTGACTGAACGCTCAGAAAACGAGCTTTACCTGTTCGCCGCTATTGATGATGCCCGTTTTAAAAAGCCGGTAGTGCCGGGCGATACCATGATCCTGGAAGTTAAGTTTTTAAAAGAGCGCCGTAATATGTGGAAATTTTACGGAGAAGCCAAAGTGGACGGCGTTATAGTGTGCTCGGCTGAATTAATGTGTGCCAGAAGAGAGTTATAACGTGATCCATCCATCAGCAGTAATAGAAAGCAGTGCCAAACTTGGCCAGAATGTGAAAGTGGGCCCTTTTAGTTATATCGGCCATGACGTGGTACTGGGCGATGATTGTGTGGTTGAACCTCACGTAGTCATTAAAGGCCCCGCGACAATTGGTAAAGGCAACCACTTCTTTCAATTCTGCAGTATTGGTGAAGCCTGCCAGGATAAAAAATACAAAGGCGAAGCGACAGAACTGATCATTGGCGACTACAACGTTTTCCGGGAAGGTTGCTCAGTCCATCGTGGTACGGTGCAGGACCAGGGTAAAACCATTATTGGTAACCATAACCTGTTTATGAATACCACCCATATTGCCCATGATTGTGTGATCGGCAGCCATACTATTTTTGCCAGTGGGGCTCAGGCTGCCGGCCATGTGCATATTGGTGACTGGGCTATTCTCGGTGGTATGACGGGTGTCCATCAGTTTGTCCATATTGGTGCGCATAGCTTCTGTGGCGGTGGCTCTATCGTGTTAAAAGATGTGCCACCTTACGTAATGGTACATGGCGCACCTTGTCAGCCCGCCGGTATCAACGTTGAAGGGTTAAAACGTCGTGGTTTTGGCAGTGATGCGCTGTTAGAAATACGCCGGGCATATAAAGAGGTGTATCGCAAAGGTCAGACAGTCGCCGAAGCATTAGCAGCACTCGAGACAAAAGCAATGGAGTATCCGGAGCTGAAAGCCTTCACAGACTTTATTGCCGGCGCCAGCCGCGGCATAGTCCGCTAAGCTTTAGTCAACATGATTAAGTTAAAACGGAGCCCGCTGGCTCCTTTTTTATGCCACAAAATTCACTTTCACTGGTAAGGCGTCTGGCAACACACATTTGATTGTTTTAAAGGCTTGAAGTATGCGCTATGCCCTGTGATAGAATCCATAAATTATAAAAGATCTTAGCCAATGAATGAGACCTGCTTTGTCAAAGCTTAATATCGCAATCATTGCCGGTGAACATTCCGGCGATATCCTGGGTGCCGATTTAATTGAAGCGTTACGCCAGCGCCATCCTGATGCACATTTTTATGGTATAGGTGGGCCGCGGATGCAGGCGCTGGGCTTTAATGCATTATTCGATATGGAAGAGCTGGCAGTAATGGGCCTGGTTGAAGTACTGGGCAGGCTGCCGCGGCTAATGCAGGTAAAGCGGGAAATCGTTGCTAACCTGTTAAAAGACCGGCCAGATGTGTTTGTTGGTATAGACGCCCCGGATTTTAATTTGCGGGTAGAGCGGGATTTGAAGCAAGCCGGGATTAAAACAGTGCATTATGTCAGCCCGTCGGTCTGGGCCTGGCGCCATAAACGAATTTTTAAGATTGCCAAAGCCACCAATCTGGTGCTGTCGCTGTTACCTTTTGAAAAAGCGTTTTACGACAAATATCAGGTGCCCTGTACTTTTGTTGGCCATACCATGGCCGATAAAATGCCGCTGGTTGTTGATAAAGCAGAGCAGAAAACTGTGCTGGAGCTGGACCCCTCCCGACCGGTACTGGCGTTGATGCCGGGCAGTCGTAGTAATGAAATAAAATTACTGGCGCCGGATTTTCTGGCCGCCGCCAGTTTGTTGCAGCAGCAACAACCAGAACTGCAACTTATTGCCAATATGGTTACAGCGCAAAAAGCAGCGCAATTTGCCGCAATAAAAGCGCAGTATGCGCCACATCTGAACATCACGGTATTTACCGGTCAGGCGCGGCAGGTACTGCTGGCTGCTGATGCAACCTTTATCACTTCGGGTACCGCAACGCTGGAAGCGATGTTAGCTAAGTGTTTAATGGTGGTGGCGTACCGGGCAAACTGGTTAACCTATCAGATAGGCCGTCGCCTGGTTAAGCTGGAACATTTCAGTTTGCCCAATTTACTGGCCGGGCGGGCCATGGTGCCGGAGTTGTTGCAACATCAGGTGACACCAGAGGCGCTGGTCGCAGCGATGGCACCGATGCTGCAAACGGATAACAGTAAGTTGCTTGCCGACTACCGGACTATTCATCAACAAATAAAATGTGACGCCAGCGCCCAGGCTGCTGAAGCGATACTGGAGGTAGTACGTTCTGATGCTATGGCATAGACCTGAAGTACAACTATTGTGCGGTGTCGATGAAGTGGGCCGTGGGCCATTGATTGGCGCCGTGGTCACTGCTGCGGTTATTCTTGACCCGGCAAGGCCAATTGCCGGTCTGACTGACTCGAAAAAGCTCAGTGCTGCTAAACGTGAAGCGCTTGCACAGCAAATAAAAGAGCGGGCGCTGTGCTGGGCGCTTGGCCGCGCTGAGCCGGCAGAAATAGACCAGCTCAACATCTTGCATGCCACCATGCTGGCCATGCAGCGCGCTGTGGCAACCTTAACAATTCAGCCTGAATGGGTGATGATTGATGGTAACCGCTGCCCCGAACTGCCCATGCCGGCAACCGCCGTAGTGAAAGGTGATAGTCTGGTGCCGGAGATCAGTGCCGCATCTATTCTGGCGAAAGTAGCCAGGGATGCAGAAATGTTAGAATTAGCAGCGCGTTACCCGCAATTTGGCTTTGCTGCGCACAAAGGTTATCCGACAGCACAACATCTGGCCGCGATCAGCGAGCATGGTATTCTGGCTGAGCACAGGCGCAGTTTTAAACCGGTGCGCTTAATCGCCGGGCAACTTACCTGATGAATACGCCTGCTTTTATTCACCTGCGGGTACACAGCGATTTCTCGATGATCGACGGTGTGGCCAAGGTCAAGCCTATTGTTAAAGCGGCCGCCGCAGCACAGATGCCGGCGCTGGCGCTAACTGATCAGATGAACTTTTGTGGGCTGGTCCGGTTTTACAGTGCCGCCCATGATGCCGGCATTAAACCACTTATTGGCGTTGACTGCTGGGTGCAGCATCCGCTGCTGGGTAACGAAAGTGCCCGTTTACTGTTGCTGGCTATGGACAATGTTGGTTATCAGAACCTGACCATGTTAATTTCCAAAGCTTATCTACGCGGCCATGTTGCCGGCAGGCCGCAGCTTGATCATCAATGGCTGGCCGAGCACAACAGTGGCCTGATTGTACTGTCAGGTGGCAAGGATGGCCCGCTTGGCAAAGCACTGGTAAAGGAAAACCCGCAGTCGGTAACTGAGTTAGTTAGTTTTTATCAGCAGTATTTCCCTGACCGCTTTTATCTGGAGCTGATTCGTACCAACCGGCCGGATGAAGAGCGTTATATTCAAAAAGCCGTGCTGTTAGCCGAGCAACAGCAATTGCCGGTTGTCGCCACCAATGAAGTAGTGTTTTTGCAGGCCAGTGATTATCCGGCTCACGAAATCCGGGTGGCGATTCATGACGGCTTTACCCTCGACGACAAACGCCGGCCAAAGTACTACTCTGAACAGCAGTACCTGCGTACCGAGCAGGAAATGCTGGAATTATTTGCCGATATTCCGGAGGCGCTGGAAAACAGCGTCGAAATCGCCCGGCGCTGCAACGTGACTATCCGCCTCGGTGAATACTTTTTACCAGCGTTTCCGACCGGCGGCATGACCGACGGCGATTTTCTGGTACTGAAGTCACAGGAGGGCCTGGAGCAGCGGCTGCTCCAGTTATTCCCGGACGAAGCAGAACGTAAAGCTAAACGGCCACCCTATGATGAGCGCTTACAGATAGAACTGGATGTAATTAACCAGATGGGTTTCCCGGGCTACTTTCTGGTGGTAATGGAGTTTATTCAGTGGAGTAAAGATAACGATATTCCGGTTGGCCCTGGCCGGGGGTCGGGTGCCGGCTCGCTGGTAGCTTATGCGCTGAAAATTACCGATTTAGATCCGCTGGAATTTGATTTACTGTTTGAACGGTTTCTGAATCCGGAGCGGGTATCGATGCCCGATTTTGATGTCGATTTCTGTATGGATCGGCGCGACGAGGTAATAGACCACGTTGCAGAGATGTATGGCCGCGAAGCAGTATCGCAGATTATTACATTCGGTACCATGGCCGCCAAGGCGGTTATCCGCGATGTGGGCCGGGTGCTCGGCCACCCTTATGGCTTTGTCGACCGTATTTCCAAGTTAATTCCACCTACCCCGGGCATGACCCTGGAGCAAGCCTTTAAAGAAGAGCCACGCTTACCCGAGCTGTACGCGCAGGACCAGGAAGTTAAAGACTTAATTGATATGGCGCGGCAGCTGGAAGGCGTTACCCGTAATGCCGGTAAGCACGCCGGTGGCGTGGTGATAGCCCCAACTAAAATTACTGACTTTTCACCGTTATATTGCGATGACGAGGGCAATAATCCGGTTACTCAGTTTGATAAGAACGATGTTGAATATGCAGGCTTAGTTAAATTCGACTTCCTTGGTTTACGTACTCTGACTATATTGCAGTGGGCGGTCAATATGGCCAACAGCCGGTTGCAGAAAGAGGGGCGCAAACCGGTTGATATTAACAGTATTCCACTGGTTGATAAGCGCAGTTTCGATTTACTGCAGCGCGCCGATACCACTGCGGTATTTCAGCTGGAATCGCGCGGCATGAAAGACTTGATCCGCCGCCTGCAACCAGACTGTTTCGAAGATATGATCGCCCTGGTGGCGCTGTTCCGGCCAGGCCCGCTGCAATCGGGCATGGTTGATAACTTTATTGACCGTAAACGTGGTCGCGAAGAAATCTCCTACCCGGACGCCACCTGGCAGCATGATTCATTAAAGCCTATTTTGGACCCTACTTACGGCATTATTCTGTATCAGGAACAGGTAATGCAGATTGCTCAGGTGCTGTCGGGCTATTCGCTCGGCGGCGCTGACTTATTACGCCGCGCCATGGGTAAGAAAAAGCCGGAAGAAATGGCTAAGCAACGCGACGCCTTTCAGGAAGGTGCTGCTAAAAATGGTATTGACCCTGAGCTGGCGATTAAAATATTCGATCTGGTAGAGAAGTTTGCCGGTTACGGCTTTAACAAGTCGCACTCTGCAGCCTATGCGCTGGTGTCGTATCAGACGTTATGGATGAAAGCACACTTTCCGGCCGAGTTTATGGCAGCGGTAATGTCAGCTGACATGGATAACACCGATAAAATCGTGACCCTGGTGGATGAGTGCGAGCGAATGAAGCTAAAGCTGAACCCGCCAGATGTGAACAGTGGTCAGTATAAGTTTACCGTTAACGAGCAGGGCCATATTGTCTATGGTATTGGCGCAATTAAAGGCGTGGGTGAAAGCCCGATTGACGCTATTATTGAGGCGCGCAGCGAATACGGCAGCTTTAATGATCTGTTCGACTTTTGCGCTAAAGTCGATTTAAAACGCTTAAATCGCCGGGTAATGGAAAAACTGATTTTGTCCGGTGCGATGGATCGACTGGGGCCACACCGGGCGGCATTAATGGCCAGCCTGGAAGAGGCCATGAAAAAGGCCGAGCAGCACGCGAAAGCACAGGCCGTCGGCCAGGATGATTTATTTGGCTTACTAAGCCCGGAGCCCGAGACATCGGCAGCCGCCTTTAAGCAGGTACCACAATGGCCGGATGAAGTCTGGCTGGATGGTGAGCGGGAGACATTGGGGCTGTATTTAACCGGTCACCCGATTAACCGTTACGCAGATGAAATTCGCCATTATGTCTCGTGTCGCTTAGTGGAATTGCAACCCACTAAAAAAGATCAGAGCGTGCAGGTTGCAGGTTTAGTAGTGTCAGTGCGGGTCATGATCAACAAAAAGGGCCGGCGCTGGGCCATAGTCACCCTGGATGATAAATCAGCCCGTTTGGATGTGCGCTTTTTCCCGGAACAGCTGGAAACCTTTGAGGAATTGCTGCAAAAAGACCGTATTCTGGTTATCACCGGACAGGTCAGCTTTGATGATTTTAATGGTGGCCTTACAATGTCGGGCCGCGATGTCAGCGAAATAACGGCGGTACGTGAAAAATCGCTGAAATCTTTGAATATCACTGTACAATCGCCGCAAATAGACCACAATTACCTGCAAAGATTGCAGCAGGTACTGGATGAATTCAAAGCCGGTACGGTACCCGTTACTATCAGGTACCAACGACAGGAAGGGCAGGTAACACTGCAGTTAGGGACAGCCTGGTGGGTGACGCCCGCCGACGCTTTGTTGCATCAGTTAAAACAATTAGCAACAATAGAACTGGAATTTAATTAATTAGGTAGTGATAGTCGATGATGCTGAATTATTTAGAGTTTGAGCAGCCGATTGCTGAACTTGAAGCAAAAATAGACGAATTGCGTAACGTCAGTCGCAATGGCGACTACGATCTTGGTTTAGAAGAAGAGATCAACAAACTAAAAGAAAAAAGTCTGGGTTTAACCAAGAAAATATTTTCTGAACTGGGTGCCTGGCAGGTCGCGCAAATGGCCCGCCATCCCCGCCGCCCTTATACACTGGACTACCTGAAACACATTTTCACTGATTTTGATGAGCTGGCTGGCGATCGCACCTATGCTAATGACAGTGCTATTGTCGCGGGTACTGCCCGGATTGGCGATCATGCCGTGATGGTTATTGGTCACCAGAAAGGCCGTGATACCCGCGAAAAAATCCGCCGTAACTTCGGTATGCCACGGCCGGAAGGCTATCGCAAAGCGCTACGCCTGATGGAAATGGCTGAACGTTTCAAGATGCCAATAATTACGTTTATTGATACGCCTGGTGCCTATCCGGGCATAGGCGCGGAAGAACGTGGTCAGTCAGAAGCCATAGCCCGTAACCTGAAAGTGATGGCGGGTTTAAAAGTACCGGTAATTTGCACTGTTATAGGTGAGGGCGGTTCAGGTGGTGCCCTGGCAATTGGTGTTGGCGATCGGGTTAACATGCTGCAGTTCAGTACCTATTCGGTTATCTCACCGGAAGGCTGTGCATCCATTCTGTGGAAAAGTGCTGAAAAAGCACCGCTGGCCGCTGATGCGATGGGAATTACTGCTGAGCGTTTAAAAGAACTGGATTTAATTGACGCTGTTATTCCGGAACCGCTTGGCGGAGCCCATCGTGCGCCGGAGCAAATGGCCCAAACCCTGAAAAAGACCTTACTAAAAGATCTGGATAAACTGCAGCAACTGGACACCAAAACGCTGCTGGATAACCGCTATAAACGACTGATGTCATTTGGTTATTGCTAATTTATTACCCAGCATCAGAAAACCAGCGCTTGTCGCTGGTTTTTTTATCCGGATAATAGCCCGGCGGGCAATTAATACTGTTGATCAATTCACCACAATTACCATGGTAACAAACAATGGCAATGCTTAACGCTACTGATCTTGCAGCAACGCTTGAGACCGAAGGTGTCAGCACGGTAGTTTTAGCGCTCAGTGGCGGCCTGGATTCAATGGTGCTGCTGGAGCTGCTGCATCAGGCCCGGCAATTAAAAACGTTCCGGCTGCAGGCTGTGTATATTAATCATGGCCTGAGCCCGGATGCAACGCTTTGGGCTGAGCATTGTGCCCGCGCCTGTGCCGAGCGCAACATTGAGTTTACTAGCCGGCAAATTATGGTAAATAGCTCTGCTAATATTGAGGCGGCTGCCCGTGATGGTCGTTACCAGGCTCTGACGCATTTTATTGATTCTGAAAATTGTGCATTGCTGACTGCGCACCATGCTGACGATCAGCTGGAAACCTTAATGCTGGCTTTAAAACGCGGCGCTGGCGTGGCCGGGCTGAGTGGTATGGCGCTGAAACGTCCGTTTGCTAAAGGAAAGTTGTTACGGCCCCTGTTGAATTGTAGCCGGCAGCATATTCTGGCGTTTGCCCGCCAGCATCAGTTGCGTTGGGTGGAAGATAGCAGCAATACAGACAACCGGTTTGATCGCAATTATATACGCAATGTCATTACACCTTTGCTAACCGGACGCTGGCCGGCTTTTACCGATACAGCGCTTCGCAGCATGCAACATCTGGCTGAGCAGCAGCAACTGTCAGATTTCTACACAGAACAGGCGATGGCCCTTTGTCGCTGCGATACAGAGTGGCAGTTGAATTTAACGGTGTTGCAACAGCAAATACCATTGCAGCAAGATTTAGTTATTCGCCGCTGGCTGGCCCGGTTTCAGTTAAACCCGTCCAGCCAATGGCTGCAAACATTAAGACAGCAGGTAATTAACGCTCGTCAGGATGCCATGCCACTGTTGGTATTAGGGGGGTATCAGCTACGACGATACAACCAGCGGTTGTACCTTGAACAGCATGACACGCAACCGGCAATTTCTTGCCGTCTGTGCTGGAGTATGCAAAGTAATCTGACATTGCCTGGCGGGCTTGGCACGCTTAGGGTGTTTAATGAACAGGGACCAGGACGTCTGGCAATGGTTCGTTCAGAGGTAAGCGTCGTCTTCGGCCAACTGAGTTTGCCTTTCAAGCCTGCAGACCAGCTTCAGCACAAGCCGCTTAAACAATGGTTTAAGCTGTGGCATTTACCGCCATGGCAACGTGGTAAGGTGCCACTGTTGTTACATGACGATAAACTGATTGCTGTTGCGGGTTATGCTTCTGCCGTTAGCACGAAACTGGCGGACTGCTGGCTTGACTGGTCGCAAAACTGACTTTTGCAGCGCTGCTGAGAGCTTCGCGGCCTGTCTGGCGTAAATTGGCTTTACCGGAGGCTTTCGCTTCATACAGAGCCCGGTCAGCGGCAGCAAAGAATTGCTCAGCCGTCTGCAGCGGTTGCATGTAGGCCAAGCCAGCACTGGCACTGATCCCGTACTGGCTGCACTTATGATGCTGATTAATGGCTTTTAACAAGCGGCGGGCAACCAAATCTGCGCTGTCCGCATCATCGTCAGCCAGAATGACCGCAAATTCGTCACCACCAAACCGAAACAGGCTGTCGGTTTGTCTTAATGCTTCACGCATACAGTCAGCGACAACTATCAGCAACTCATCACCCGTAGCATGGCCGTAATTATCATTGAGTTGTTTAAAATTATCCAAATCTAATAGCAACAGAGCACAGGGCTGTTGCCGGCGGCGGGATAACTGAATAGCTTTGGCAAAGCTGTCGTCAAAAAATCGACGATTACCAAGCGCTGTCAGCGGATCTTTCAGGGCCATTTGTTGCAGGCGGGCCACCACTAGGGCGTTGCGCAGGGCAAATAGCCATTCGCTCTCCAGCAACACCAGGTCTCGTTGTTGCATCGGACTGAATGGTTGGTCGCTGTGGTAATGCACTTCAGCCAGGCACTGTTGATTAAGCACCAACAGACTTTTATAGCTGTGAATACTATTGACCGAGCCGGCTGCACTATGCTCCCCAAAAGCAGTATTAAGCCGGATGCCGGTAATGCTGAGCAATCGGCCGACGTACATGGAGAAGATATCCAGCTGTTGCTGAATATCCAGGCTGGTTTGCAGCTGGCTGGTCAGGGTCTGTTCGCTACAGTCAGGCAAGCTGTCAGCCTGCTGACAACGGTTTAACGCCGCATAGCTGGGAGCGACATCAAGTGCTAACTCCCGGGTCATAATACAGTCCATTACCAGTCCTTCTTAAACGGTTATGACTGGTTAAAGCAAAAATCAAGCCAAATGTTAAATTTATTATATTTCAATGTGTTATGGTCATGCTAAGCGATGAGGTCAAGCTTTTGACGTGGTCTAATCATTATCGGCGGCAAGAAACTGCACAATTTGGTCCATTTGTTTACAGCCATCGTCAAAACCCAGCTCAATTAAACGGCGGGTATACTTCTGTTCAAACAGTAAATAACTGGCCAGGCTGGAGTCGGAATGCTGACGGATCCCCAGGCCGCGAAGTAACGTCCGGACCGCCAGCGGTAAACACAGGTAATACTCACTGGCCAGTAAGTTGAAGTTCTGGCTGGGGTTTATCAGCAGGCTTTGTACGGGTTTAAGTTCGGTCTCAATGTTGTTGGCGTGTAGCGTCTCTACCGTTTTATTTATGCGTTGCATTCGCTCCAGATCAGAGTTCAACGTATCGGTAAAAATGGTATCAAGCAAGTGGCCGGCCACGGTCGCTAAATCCGGGTGGTGCAGGCTACGCCGGCTGGACTCCTCTTTGCGGGGGTCTTCAACGCCGATAATCAGAATTCTATCTGCGCCCAGATGAATCGGCGCACTCAATGGTGCCAACTGGTTAACTGAACCGTCGCCAAAATACTGCTGATGGATCCGGACCGATGGAAATATTATTGGAATAGCAGCGGAGGCCATTAAATGATGAACACCAAGCAGAGTGCGTTGGCCACAGCGTTTCGCCCGGCGCCATTCTTCAGCATGATCTGACTGAAAAAACGTGATGGAGTCACCATTATTATAGCAGGACGAGGTAACCGAAAAGCTGGACAGGTAACCGCCCATAATATTGCGATCAATCCGTTGCAGATCAAGGATCCGGCCCAGCAATTGCTTTAACGGTTTATTATCAAATACACTGACGGGCTTCTTATTGGCGTAATCTGCCTGAAAGGCGCCAAACACATTTTGCATTAAATGCCAGAATACCCTCGGATAATCAGAATAGTACACCTGGTTGGTATGAAAATGACGCCAGACCGATTCAATTTTTTTAACACCTAAGTGGAAACATGAGGCATAACAGGCAATACCCGCGCCATTAATAGCGCCAGCAGAAGTACCGCTGATTATGTCAAAGGGAGCGGGGCTGGTTCTGGGGTAATGCTGGGCAATCGCTTTGAGCACGCCGACCTGATAAGCAGCGCGGGCACCACCACCGGTCAGCAACAGGGCCGTTTTTTTTCCATTAAGGGGTCGTTGTCGTACCATAGTAATATTGAACTTTTCTGCAATTCAGCGCTCTCTGTTGCTATATTGCAGTATATCTTTGCCACTAACAAGGAGACACTTATGACCGCGCAACCATCAGGCAGCGGGCAACAGCTTTTTTATGCAGGTATAGCCGCAGTCGTCATTGTCATTTTACTGGCGCTGTGGATGTTATTTAAGCCGGGTGCTGAACCCGAGCAGGACACTGCTTCGTCAACCCCACTTCCAGCGCGGGCAGAAATTATCGAAGAGCAGCCTTTACCGCCGCCGGTAACAGAACAGGAGTCGGAACCAGAACCAGAACTTACCCCTGATCCGGAGATGGCGCCGGAAGCAGAGTTAGCCGTTGAGGAGGCTGCTGTGGAGCCCTTACCTGCTTTGGAAAAATCCGATCCGGTGTTAAAGCAGGAAGTACTTAAGTTTGACTGGCAGCCCGGACTCGCGGGTTTAATTAATACCGAGCAAATGGTCCGTAATCTGGTTGTAACCGTTGATAATCTGGCACAGCGACAACTGGTCGCTAATCATCCGGTGGTTGCCCCACTTGATCAGCCGTTTATTGCTACTCCGGAGGAAGGGGATGATCAGCGGTATCAGATAGACCCAGCCAGTTATCAGCGGTACGAGCCTTATGTGCGTTTGCTTGAAAATGCAGAGCCTGAGCAAATGCTGCAAGTGCTGGAGCGTTACCAACCGCTGTTTGAACAAGCTTTTGGCGAGCTGGGCTATCCTGAACTTAGCTTCAACCAAAGGTTGCAGCAAGCGTTGCAGCAGTTTTTAGCTATTGAGCCGAATACAGCAGATACTACCCTGGTGCGTAAGTCAGTTGCTTACACTTATGCTGATCCTGCCGTAGAGGGGCGCAGCGACCTTGAGAAACAGGTTATCCGTCTGGGCCCGGATAACCACCAGCGGATACGGGCAGTAGCGCAGCAGTATCTGGCTTTACTGGAAGAGCGGACTGACTAAGTTATGCATTGCTGCCGACACTCACGGAAGTGAGCATTGCTTAAAGTTTAGGCAGTAGCGCATTGTTGGGGCTAAATCACTTGAAACCTGGCAGGCCATTGCGCATAATGCGGGCCTGCCGCTCTGGTGCAACCGGTCCGGCACTCAATGGTAACTCCATTGGTCCTCTCGCAATGCTAGTAGGTTAACCTGGTCAGGTCCGGAAGGAAGCAGCCACAGCTTATGATGCAGGTGCCGGGATGTGGCTGGTGGAGTTGCCACCCACTCTACATTTTTTCCGATAATCCGCTCTGACAATCTCCAGTGCCGCTAGCACGTCGCGGTCAGCAAGTTGCTGCTGTTCAAGTAGCATAATGAGATCAACGGCCAGCTTGACATGAACAGGGGCACTGGCCAAACCGGCACTGATATGTTGCTTAGTGTTCAACTCTGAGGTCACTTGTTGTCATCCAGAAATTGCCTGGCCCGGCTGACGGCTTCTTTCACTTTCATCTGCATTTCAAAACGTTCGCTTTGCGGCAGATAAAACGACATATCTACTTCATAACGAATATAACGTGGTGGCAGCAGGTTCAGCGAGATGCAGCATAAATCTGCCAGATACTCGCTATCTTTACTGTTGTCGAGTTCTAATTCAACAATATGATCCAGTAACAGTTTTTCATAATAGTTATGAATGTCATCGTCCAGTTTCATTGTTGCCTCGTCAGTTTGAGAATGTTGGTATTCAGCATAATCAGCTTAGCAGTAAAAGGCCATAGAAAGATTGAGTTAAAGATGGTGGCTGTTACAATGCCGTGGTCAGAATAAGCGGAAATCTCTTATGCAAAAAAATACCACACCCTGTTATTACGGCGATTATCTGCAACTGGATAAAATACTCACTGCCCAGGCACCGGAAAGCGCCAAATATGCCAATGAAGCCCATGATGAAACCTTATTTATTGTGGTGCACCAGGTGTATGAGTTGTGGTTTAAGCAAATTCTGCATGAACTAAAAGCAGTTATGGCGGTGTTTGCTGAGGCAGAAGTTAAAGATCAGCAGTTAACCGGCATAGTCCATAAGCTGAAAAGAGTGATCAGTATTCAGCAATTGCTGAATCAGCAAATTGCGGTGATAGAAACCATGACCCCGCAGGATTTTATGTCGTTCCGCGATTATCTGGTGCCGGCCTCAGGTTTTCAGAGTGTCCAGTTTAAAATGCTGGAAATCGGCCTGGGCCTGAAAAGTGAATATCGCATCGACTTTGATAAAAACTCATTTTACAGCCGGTTAAACGAGAAGGATCGCCATTTTTTAGAGGCGCTGGAGACGGAACCCAGTTTATTTGAACGAATAGAGAAATGGCTGGAGCGGATGCCATTCTTACAGCTGGATGATTTCAGCTTCTGGCAGATGTATCAAAATGCCACTGAACAAATGCTGGATGAAGATGCCAGCACCGTCTCGGGCATTGAGCAGATTGCCGAGCAGGAACGGCAATTACAACTGGCAGAGATTGAACGGACCCGGGCTAAATTTGCCGCCCTGCTTGATAAAGATAAATATCAGGAGCTGCAAACTGACGGCAGTTTCCGGTTAAGTCAGCGTGCCATGCTATCTGCCTTATTTATTAGTCTGTACCAGGAAGAGCCGGTATTTAACTTACCGTTTCAGTTGCTGACCTGCTTGACAGAGATTGATGAAAACCTGACGATCTGGCGCTACAAGCACGCCATGATGGTACAACGGATGCTTGGAACTAAAATTGGCACGGGTGGCTCGTCTGGCCACGATTATTTAAAACGCACAACGGAGAAGAACCGGATTTTTACTGATCTGTTTAATATGGCAACTTTTCTGCTACCAAAATCCGACTTGCCGGTACTGCCGGAGCAGATTAAACGCAAGCTAGGTTTTTATTTCGGCCCTGAGCGATAAACCAGCAACGCTAAACGCAGCCTTAAATAACTGCAAATGCAATTGGGTTAAGGCTGTCACATCACGTTGATACCCACCGCCAATCACCGCGGCAACCGGGATATCACGGTTACGGCAGGCAGTTAGTACCAGCAAATCCCGTTGATAAAGTGCCTTGGTTGAAATATCCAGCAGCCCCAACTCATCTTGCTGGTGAATATCCACCCCGGCATCGTACAGCACCAGTTCCGGCTGATGCCAGTTCAGCAAACTTTCCAGGCTCTGACTTACCGTCTCTAAATACTCTGCATCGCTGCACTGTTTGGCCAGGCCAATATCCCAGTCAGAGCTGATTTTACGGGCCGGAAAGTTTTTCTCGCAATGCACAGACGCGGTAACAATGGCCGGTTCGGCGGCAAAAATACCAGCAGTACCGTCGCCCTGGTGTACATCAAGATCAAAAATCAGAATTTTGCTAACACCACGGCTTAACATACTTTGGGCAGTAAACGCCAAATCGTTAAATACACAAAAACCAGCACCTTCAGTGCGTCTGGCATGATGATAGCCGCCACTTAAATGCAACCCTATGCCATGGCTTAGCGCCAGCTCGGCAGCTAACCGGGTGCCGGCCACGGAGACCAGAGAACGATTAACCAGCGCCTGTGACCACGGAAAACCTATCCGCCGCATGGCTTGGGCCGTTATCGAGCCGTTGCAAATGCTGTTGATATAGTCGTTATCGTGGATGTTTGTCAGTTCAGTGGCGGCGATGGGCTCAGGCGTACTGAAAGCCTCAGGGGGTATTCCTGAGGACAACAATGCCCGGTATAAGGCCTGATATTTGGTAATAGGGTAACGATGCCGCTCTGGCAGGCTGAGCGCGCTATAGCATGGGTGATAAACCAGGCCTGGTGTCACAGTCACCATCAGGGTACCTGACGCTCGTGCTGCAAAATAGCCTGCTCCACTTCGCTGATGGCTTTGCGGCAGCGACCCAGCCTGGCATGTAGCGCCAGTATACGGTTGGCATTACCGTCACCGCGGTAACGTTCGGCTTGTTCTATCATGTCCAGTAACCGGCGCTCAAATTGCTGAAACTCGCTTAATTGCTGGTATAAATCGACGGTGCCAGGCTTGCTGGCAACTGGTTTTTCTGTCTTAGCATGGCTTACTTTAATACTGCGCTGAAACTTGCTGCGGGTTTGCTGGTTACTGAAGGCCCGGGTCAGTGCATCAACCTGAGCGGCTAAATGTTCAGCTAAGCGCTGCTGGCCAGCCGCTGACAGCGGTGGCTGATTGTCTGTCAGCCGCTGCAGGTTGCGCCTGGCATCGGCAACGTAGTCAGCCAAATCGGGTGAGTGACAACTAAACAGGCCACTTTCAAACCAGTCTTGTGGTTTACCGCTCTGGCGCATACTGTCAATTGTGCAGGCCCGCTGATATAACTCATTCAGCTGGCTGGCCAGTAACTGCAGGGCACTCATGTATTACTCCAGGCCTGCCAGGCTAAGCGCAGGGCAATGGCTATTACCACACTGATAAACACCGGCCGGATAAACTTGCTACCAAAGCGGATAGCGCTGTGAGCACCAAGAAACGCGCCCAGCATCAGACACAAGCCCATGGCAATACCCAGCACATAGTTAACATGACCAAGTGCCATAAACGCCACCAAAGAAAAGCCATTACTGATAAAATTCATCGTTCTGGCTACGCCACTGGTCAGCAGCAGATTAATTTTGTACATGGCCATGCTCGACACCATCCAGAAGGCGCCGGTACCTGGCCCGGCGACACCATCATAAAAACCCAGGGTTAGCCCCTGTAGACGTTGCTGCCAATAGAGCTTACTGTTTTCCGGGGGCAGCTGCAGCCGGTCATCTGGCTGGATGCGGTTGAACAGCGTATAAATGGCCGCCAGCAAAACCAAGAGCGGCAATAGCTTTTCCAGCAGCGCCGTGCTGAGCTGGTCAACTACCAGGGTGCCGAGTAAGGCGCCGATGGCGGTGTAACCCAGACTGCGCCGCCAGTAACGTGGGTTAAACAGCCGTTTGCGGTAGTAGGTCACTGACGCGGTAAGCGAGCCAAAGGTGGCGGCCAGTTTATTGGTACCCAGCACCAGATGGGGCGGTAAACCCGCGGTCAGTAGTGCCGGTACCGTCAGTAGTCCGCCGCCACCAGCAATAGCGTCGATATAGCCAGCGATAAAAGCCACCGCACAGAGGATCAGCAGCAAATCAGTTGTAGGCAGCAGTTCAGTTAACACCTGGCGTTATCCTGTTAATACGTAAATGTGTCAGTAATCAATCTGGCGTCGAAATGGCGGCAGGGTGTCCAGCATTGCTTTACCGTATGACTTTGTAACCAGACGCCGGTCCAGAATAACAATCCGGCCCTGATCCTGTTCCTGGCGCAGCAGTCTACCACAAGCCTGCACCAGTTTCCTGGCGGTGGCAGGGATAGCCAATTGTACAAACGGATTGCCGCCTTTGCGGGTGACTGCCTCACTCATTGCTGCTTCCAGTGGTGAGGTCGGTACCGCAAAAGGCAGCTTGGTTATAACCAGGTTAGTCAGCAGCTTGCCGGGTAAATCCAGCCCTTCTGAAAAACTTTGGGTGCCAAATAAAATACTGGTTTTATTGTGCTGGCAGTTTTCATTATGCAGGCTGAGCAACGCCTGACGCGAGGCTTCACCCTGCACCAGCAATGACAAGCCTTTTTTTCTCAGTGCCTCGGCCACCTGTTGCATCTGCCAGTAAGACGCAAACAGCACCAGACTGCCTTGCTGATTGGGTAGATAGTCAGGCAGCAGGCTAATCAGTTCGTCGGTATAGGCACTGGCTGTTGGTTCGTTTTGCATTTTTGGTAAAATAATGACCCCGTTTTGCTGATAGGCAAACGGCGAGTCAACTCTGACAGTTTGTAACCCGGGGTGGGCAGTTAGACCCAGCTCATATTTTATATGGTCGAACGAATTTAATACGGTAAGGGTGGCAGAACATAAAATGCAGGCATATGCCTGAGAGAATAACAATTGTTCCAGGGTATTGGCCACACTGAGCGGGCAGGCATGGGCCGTTAACTGTTGCTGTTCGTCTTTAACCACCCAGCGCGCCTGGTAAGCCGGTTCAGTCTGCGGCTGCGCATACAATTGCCATAATGCTTGCTGCTGCTCCAGCTTTTGTGCCAGCTGACTGAGCTCCTGCAGCAGTTTACTCTGGCTTTTTCGTTTAGCCGGGCTTAGGGCAACCTCAGCAACCTCGGTACTTATTTTATCCAGCAATGTCAGGGTTTTCTGGGCACAACTGGCTATCGGTTCAGCTTGTTGTTGCCACAACGTTGGCAGGGCGGCATGTTCAAACCGGTAGTCTGTCTGGTTGGTGTCAGTAAACCAGCGGCTTTGCCATTCGTTCAGACTGCGTTCGACCGGTTTTAACAGACTCAGCAATTCATTGCGGCTGTCGTCCAGCTTTAACAGATCTTTTAAGCTGGTTTCCGGCAGGGTCTGGATCAACTGATTAGCAAGCACACCCAGTTTCTCCAGCCATAGCTGAGGCTGGCTTAACTGGGCAAAAGCCGCAAAGTAGTCCCTGCCGCAAGCCGGCAGGTGATGTGCCTCATCAATAACATAAATACAGTCTTCCGGGGCTGGCAGAATAGCATTGCCGCCAGCAAGGTCAGCCAGCAGCAGGCTGTGATTAACCACAAGCAACCGGGCATCACTGATTTCTGCCCGGGCCAGATGAAACGGGCAATGCTGATGGCGTTTATCATGTTTACTGCAGTGATAAGGATCTGCACTGATACTGTGCCACAGTGCATCGTCCACTGCCGTGGGCAGGGTGTCTCTATCGCCCAGCCAGCTGCGCTGCTGCCAGGCCTGAGACAGGGTGTCCAGCAGGGCAACCTGACTACGCTCAGCACTGGTCAGTAAATCTGGCTGTATCAGCTGCTGTTTTAAGCGTTCTATACAGGCATAGCGCGAGCGACCTTTAACCAGATTGTATTCAAACTCGATACCACTGTGCTGCCGGAAAAAGGGAATATCTTTATTAACAAGCTGCTCTTGCAGGGCAACCGTCGCGGTGGCAATGACCAGTTTCTTGTTTTGGGCAAGGGCAAGTGGCAGTGTCGCCAGTAAATAAGCCAGAGACTTACCGGTACCTGTGCCGGCTTCAACTAATCCTATACGGTCATGCCGATGATACTGCCCGGCAACAATATTGGCCATTTCTGCAATCAGCTTATTCTGCCCGGGCCGGTTATGGTAATTTGGTAAGGCGGTTTTCAGCTGTTGCTGGGCGTCGCGAATTTGTTGTTTTAGTTTTTCAGAGAGCATCTGTTCAGTGGACATAAGTTGGTCAGGTTGCCTGTATGAATGTACAGTTTGCTAATTCTAACCAGCTAAATGCGATTAAGCAAAGCGCATCTGATCCAGCAAAACCTGTATTTATGCCAAAAAAGTACCAGCGCAATATTATTTAAACTAATTTAGTTCGGTTCGGCTTAAAAATGACCACATAATAAAAACACGATAGTGTAAATAATAAATTACGAATTTATCCGGTGTTTAGCGGCTCAGTGGGGTCCAAAACGTTATTTTATGGCTGTTCAGGGGGTAATTAGCCAGTCAAACAGGCTATTTATGGTGGATTGGTGCCATTTTGGGGCAACTCTGCCCTGTTTGCGGGATTGCCTGAATTTTGTGCAAAACCTGCTACTGACAGCCCGCAGATGAAATTGTTCAATAAAAGCTGTTGACCCTACCGAAAAATACCGTTTATTATCAGGACGCGACAAATCGGAGTATATCCGAGATGAATGGAGTGCCAATTGCCTTTAAAGATTGGTAACTGTTTAAAAATAGAATCACTAGCGAGATAGTGGTCCAGGGAGAAATACATGTATACAAATAATAAATTAAATAAAGCTGTGCGCTTAGCTATCGCCTTCGGCGCGGCTTCAGCAACCGCTTTCACTGCATCAGTAACTGCAGCGGAAGAAGATGAATCGGCCAAAGTTGAACGTATCGAAGTTACCGGTTCGCGCATCAAGCGTACCGATTTAGAAGGTGCTCTGCCTGTAACCGTTATTGACCGTGAGGCAATTGAGTTATCAGGTGAAATTTCTGTAGCTGATTTAATTCGGAACACCACCTTCAACAGCGCCGGTTCTTTCCGTCCGCAGTCAGGTAGTTCTGCACAGGGCGTAAGCCAGGTTAACATGCGTGGCCTGGGTGCCAGCCGTACTCTGGTTCTGGTAGATGGTCGTCGTTTAACCATGTCACCATCAACTGGTTCATCGCAGGATTTGAACTCAATCCCGATGGCAGCAGTAGAGCGTATCGAAATTCTGTCTGATGGTGCATCAGCAGTATACGGTTCTGACGCAATCGGTGGTGTAATCAACGTTATTACCCGTAAAGACTTCAGCGGTGTTGAGCTGAGTGTTGGCGCTGGTGAAGTTAGTGTGCCTTCAGAAGGCGGCGACCGTGAAAACGGTTCAGTGGTATTTGGTTCTGCTAACGATACCACCCAGGTAATCGGTGGTGTTTCATGGAACAAGCGCGCAATTATTTTCGAAAACGCGTTCCCTTGGGTACAGCCAGGTAGTTCAATTTATGGTAACAACTGGCGCGGTGCAGCTTTCGACGGCTTCAGAACTGTACCTGGTGGTTGTAACGAAGAAAACTTCATCCCGACAGTAATTGCTGATCTGGATCGTTGTCAGTTTAACTTTAACGCAACCAATGCCAACGAAGCATCAACAGGTAACGAATCACTGTTCGTTAAACTGAATCACCAGATTAATGATGACTGGTCAGTATACGCTAACGCCAGTGTTGCTAAGACAACCTCGTTTGGTCGTTACGCGCCGGCTCCGGATTCAAACATTTTTTACGACGGTTTAGCGACTCCGGTAGACAGCTATAACAACCCGACTAATCCAGATGCCTGGATGTATGATGCGAATAACCCAAATGCAGTAGCCTATGATGCCGCAGAAGTTGGCGCAAACCAGGAAGTGTTCTTCTATCACCGTTTTGCTGCCATGGGTAACCGTGACAACACTATCGATAACGAAAACGTTGATTTCCTGATTGGTTCAATGGGCCGGGTTGGCGAATTTGATCTTGATTTCGGTGCCCGTCGTGTTCGCAATCAGACTGTTGGTTTAGGTGATGGTTACCTGGCGGCATCTACTGCCTGGGGTAACGTAAATAACTTTAACCCAGGTTACTGCGCAGATGGCTCTTTTGACCCTGCTGCTTGTCGTTTCGGTTACGACATTCAGAACCCAGGTTCAAACCCGTCAAACGTATTACAAGCTGGTGTAGTAACTACCGCACGTAAATCACAATTCGACATCAACGAGTATTATGCCAGTGTCGCTTTTGACATGTTTGAAATGGCTGGTGGTATTTCTCAGGGGTCAGTAGGTGTTGAGCGTCGTGAAGAAGTTTACTCTGATAAGTACGATTCACAATCTGCTGCTGGTTTAGTAGGTGGTTCTTCAGGTAGTTCAGCTGGCGGTGACCGTTCAGTTAACGCTGCTTATTTCGAAGCATTGTTACCAGCAACTGATGACTTAGAAGTGTCATTAGCAGGTCGTTTCGATAACTATTCAGACTACGGTTCAGACTTCTCACCAAAAGTGGGTTTACGTTATGAAGCGGCTGAAGGCTTATTGTTACGTGCTTCTTACGGTTTAGGTTTCCGTGCACCGTCACTGGATATCTTAACTCAGGCCACGTCATTCTCTGCTGACTCAGTCGCTGATGCGGTAACCTGTGAAGCGCTGACCGGTGACCCGGAAGAGCCATGCCAAATCAACGCTTACTACATTGCTAACCCAGACTTAGCGTCTGAGTCATCAACTCAGTATGCGTTTGGTGCAGCTTATCAGTATGAAGATTGGTTATTTGTTAAGGCTGATTACTACAACATCGAAATTGAAGACCGGATCCGTCAGTTCGATTCACAAACTCTGATTAACCGTGAAGCGTCTGGTGATCCAATTCCAGCCGGTTTAGGTGTGACTCGTGATGCTACTGGTTTAATTACCCGTATCGATGCTGGTTACGGTAACGAAGGTACTCTGGAAACTTCAGGTATCGATTTCAACATCCGTACTAACTTTGATTTCGGCAATGCCGGTCGTTTAATCAATAACCTGTATGTGTCTCACATCCTTGATTATTCAGTTGATGGTGGCCGTAACAACGTTGAAGATCCAGGTTTACCACAACAGCGGATTAACCTGAACAACCAATATGTGTTTGGTGATTTCGACTTCGCGTGGAACATCAACATGATCGGTTCTCAGTATAACGACGTGCTGGCTGGTGGTGTACAGGATGGTCACATTGCAACCTGGACTACCCATGACTTGCAGGTAACGTACAATGCACCTTGGAATGCCCGTATTTCTGTCGGCGCCCAGAATGCATTCGAGAAGTTACCACAGTTCGGTACTTCAGCTGCAGCACGTGGCTCACGTGATTACAACTTCAACTTATATAACGCCTTTGGCCGTGTTACCTACATCCGGTACACTCAAAGCTTCTGATAAGTTAGAGAGTTAATACAAAAGGCAGGCTAACCCCTGCCTTTTTCTTTGGAATAAAAACATGAGTTCTACAGCCCATTGGGACAATTACTGGCAAAGTAGCAGCAGTCTGAATAGCTTTGGTGAGGGTGAGGCGGCTAAGGGCTATGAAGGCGAATTGTTAGCAGTATGGCATAGCTGCTTTAAGCAGTTATCAGAAAATGCCACTGTGGTGGATGTGGGTACAGGTAATGGCGCTATTGCAGTTGCTGCCAGAAAGTACTCAGACAGCCAGCAGTTAAACTTTAGCGTATATGGTACCGACGCGGCGAACATAGAACCATTGCAGGCATTTGCTAACAACCCTGAAATAGCAGGGTTACTGCGGACGATTACGTTTTATCCACAATGTAAAACAGAACAACTGCCGTTTGCAGATGGAACGGTAGATTTAGTGACCAGTCAGTTTGCTTTTGAATATGCTGAGCGTGCAGCTGCGTTGCAGGAGTGCATAAGAGTTCTGAAACCAGCTGGGCATTTTACGGCCATTATGCACCATGCTGAGTCAGAAATTGCCAGAGACAGCGCAGCAGGTCTGAGGATATTAACGGCATTTTTAAGTGAAACTGCATTTTTTCAGCGAGCCCGCTTGTTACTGACATGCATGGCAGAGCAAACCCAACGGCCTGACAAGCCAGAAATTGTGCAACGAACTCAGCAGGCAAATCAGCAGCTGTTGCAGATTAGCCAACAAATAAAGCTGGAAGTGCCAGCGGCTTACAGCCATTGGTACAACGATGTGATGGCCCGGGTGGCGAAACTTATTATTAGTTTTTCAGCAGCCAGCATCGTTAAGCTGGAGGCTGAACAACAAGGTTTAACACTGTATTGTCAGCGCTTAAGTGATCAGCAACAGGCATCAATGTCGGCAGAGGGCGCGGCAGTGTTCAGGCAGCAATTAACAGCCGCTGGCTATTCTTATAAGCTATCTGAATTAAATATTGAAAATCAATTATTTGGCTGGTTATTAAAAATTCAGAAATAATTTGTAATAACTTTTAATAACTATACAGTTATGGTCAGATCAACAATGTAGTATTATGCAGTAAAATATATACAGGGGTGTAATGTGAAAAAGTTTTTGGCTGTGTTAATTGTTTTGGCGCTGACCGGTTGGTCTGTTGCCGCTAATGAGTTAATTCCGGTGCGACATTTTTTTGAGCATGCAAAGTTCAATAATATGAAGGTGTCACCAGATGGTAAGCATATTGCGTTCACGTTTCAGGAAGATACTGAAGTTAAACTGGCAGTAATGAAATTAAGTAATATGGCCGTCACCGCCAGTTTTGCCTTTGGTGAAAATATGCATGTTGTTAATTTTCACTGGGGTAATAAAAGCCGGGTACTACTCGAGGTTGCTAAAAGAACGGGTAATCTGGACACTATGAACGGAAGCCGCGTCAAGTTATATGCGGCAAATATTGATGGTACCCGCCGCTTAGAGTTGTTCGGCTCGGGCATGTCAGGTTACACAATTTTGCATTTACTGCCAGACCAGCCAGATAAAATCTTGATTGGCAAAATGCATTTCTCTGAAGTTGAACGAAATGGCTGGCGCGCTTTTACCATTGACATTAACCGGGCGAAAGAGCGTTATCTGGACGACCAGCCGCAAGGTTTGATAGCCGGGTTAATTGCTGATAACAGCGGCGCCATCCGGATTGGCATTGAGTACATTGAAGGTGAAACCTTTGATGATAATAAAACTGTTATTCACTATAAGAAAAATGATAGCTGGCAGCAGCTCGATTTACCCTCCAAGCGCGCTAATCCCAATGTAAGACCGCTGGGGTTTTCAGCTGATAATAGCCGGGCTTATTTTTCGTCTAACCATGATATGGCTGAAGGTGATGTGGCCGGCGTATTTGTATACGACTTTAACACTTCTGAAGTTAGCCTGATTGCCCGCCATGCCTATTCTGATGTAGGGCGAGCCTTTTACAGCCATCAGGGTGACGTGCTTGCCGTTGACTATATGGCAACCAATAACGAAGTTGAATTTATTAATCGGGAACACCGGGATGCAAAATTATTAGCCGGCTTACAAGCTGCATTTCCTGGCCAGGCGGTGGCGATTACCTCTTTCGATCGGGCAGGTAAAACCGCGTTATTTCGGGTAAGCAGTGATGTTAATCCAGGTGAATTCTATTTGTATGACACGGAGAATGGACAGGCTCGCTATCTGGCTTCTGCCCTGGGTAAACTGAAAAAAGAGCAATTACAGCCAATGCAGCAAATTAGCTTTACTGCGCGTGATGGTAAAATGATCCGTGGTTTACTAACCTTACCAGACAATGCTGATAAAAATTTACCGCTTATTGTTAATGTGCACGGTGGTCCTTTTGGTCCGTTCGACAGTTGGGGCTTTAACAATGAAGTTCAGTATCTGGCCAACAGAGGCTACGCGGTGTTACAAATAAATTTCCGCGGTTCAGGTGGTTACGGTGACGATTTCCAACGCGCCGGTCGTCTGCAATGGGGGCATGCCATGCAGGATGATGTTACCGACGGTACTTTATGGGCTATAGAACAAGGCATTGCTGACAAAGAAAGAATTTGCATTTATGGCGGTAGTTATGGTGGTTATGCGGCTTTATGGGGTGTAATTAAAGAGCCTGATTTATACAAGTGCAGTGTGGGTTATGTTGGTGTTTATGATATGCCTTTATTTTTCGACGGCGATGGGTCTGATGCAAGTCGTTCCAGTAGTATAGAGCAGTATATCAGTTCGCACGTTGGTGAGGGCGATGAATATATGCGTTCAATTTCACCGGTGCATCATGTGGATAAAATAAAAGCCGAGCTGTTTATTGTGCATGGTTCAAAAGACGTCCGGGTGCCAATTGTGCATGCTAACAATTTGAAAAAGGCATTAGACGATATCGGTAAGCCCTATGAGTGGCTGGTAAAAGAAGATGGCCATGGCTTTTTTAAAGTGGATCATCGGGTAGAGCTGTATACTCAAATGGCGGCGTTTTTTGATAAGCATATCGGCAAAGCTGAATAAGTCGAGATGGTGTTTAACTGCTTAGTTAATTGCTTACGTGTGCATTACAATTATTAACATTAAAGGATTGCAAGTTGTAATGCGTTCCTATAATGTTTAACAGGAACATAGCAAAGGCTTGGGAGAGATAATGTTGAAAATGAAATTGTTGGCAGTCGGTCTTGCCAGCGTAATGGCAGTGGGTTGTGCCAGTACCAGTACAACAGATACCGCGGATAACCGTGCCTCACGTAACTTCGAATTTGAAGTAGTGGATGATAACGACAAAGTGACTCATATTTGTCGGAATGAACGGGCTACTGGCAGCAACATTGGCCGCCGTACCTGTCGCACCACAGAGCAAATTGAGTCTGACAGGGCTGAGGCGCGGTTGGAACTTGAACGTGCGCAGGGTTCACTGGTTGAGCCGCCACCGGGTGGCTAACCTCCGGTTATAACGAGAAACCACTGCTGCAGTGGTTTTTTTATGTCTGAAATAAAGTTGTGGCTAAACCAGATGAAGTTTAATGAAGTTTAATGAAGTTTAATATTACCAGATGAAAGTAATACTGCTGAAACGAACAGCGTTAAGTGCTAAATTATCAAGCAAGCCTGAACAATGCGATAAAAAATTCCGGAGCCAATCGATTTGTATCTTAATAGCCAATTTATAATTATGCAGCGAGGCGGTCAGCTGATGCTGAGCCAGATTTCCGGCGTAGCAAAACCATTTCTGGTGCATGAACTGGACTTGCTGTTATTGTCATTTTTTATTGAGCAGCACGACAAAACAACAGTTTGTCATACCTTTGTCGCTAATGCTTTGGTCAGGCAACTGGCACCGCAAATAAAAGCCGAAGCAGTATTAAACCGGATCCAGCAGTTGCAACAGGCTGGCATATTAGTAACCGACCAGGCTTCGGCTAACGTAACGGTGGGTAATATGCTGACCAGCGCGGCAGAGATGATGCCTGAAATCGTCGAGCCAATTCACCTTGCAGCCATTAACAATGAACAGATACCAGAGGCACTGTGTGTCAGTATTCACTTTGCTGCGGTAATTACAGCGGAAGGATTTGCCGCCTGGTCGGCGCTGCAACAACAATATATAACGTTGCCTGTTGACAGGCTATTGCTGTTACTGGCTTTTGCAGATGGCAAAAAGCAAACCGACGTCATTGCCGATAAAACAGCGTTGTTTGACGATACCCAACAGGCCAGCCAGATAATTGCTGAGCTTTATGCTCAGGGTTTATTGATCAGGCAAAAACGCATTGTTCACAGTAATGTAGATGATATTCCGGTTTTTAAGCCAGTAGTAACAAAGCCTGATGTAGCAACACACTGGCAGGAAATTAAGCCGGATGGCCGGATCCCGGTATATTTTGTGCCACATATGGAGAACCACCTGCCATTAGCATTAGGTGTGTTGTTCAGTGCGCTGCAACATTATCAGAATGGTGCGCTGCTCGAGCGTTTTGTGCTGATTCCAATAAACTTTTTAAACCCGAATGACCTTTTAAATGGTCCATACCGCCAGTTTGGTCCGGGTGTCTGGTTGTTCTCAAACTATATGTGGTCGGTGGATTTAAACCTGCAAATCAGCCAGGCAGTCAAGCAACATAATAGTACCAATCTCACGATTCATGGCGGCCCCAGTACACCGGACTACCCTCAGGCCTGTAAAGATTTTATGCAAACTAATCGTTCGGTTGATATTGCAGTGCATGGCGAAGGGGAAGTGGCGATTGCCGAGATTTTTGAAACAATCTCAAAAAACCCGCAAGAGATACTGGGTTTTGATGATTTTGCCCTGACCGAGGTTACCGGCATCAGTTTCAGAAATCAGTTAAGTCAGGGCATAGTGCATACGGCTGGCCGCACCCGGATGAAGGAAGTTGATGTTATTCCTTCACCTTACTTGTCCGGTTATTTTGATGGCTATGGTGGCAGGGTAGAGGCGGCCATCATTGAAACCAATCGCGGCTGCCCTTACGGTTGTACTTTCTGTGACTGGGGCTCTGCTACCAACCAGAAAGTGCGTAAATTTGATATGGAGCGGGTTAAGCAGGAAATTGACTGGATAGGCCAGAATAAAATTAAGGTGATGTGGATAGCGGATGCCAATTTTGGCATGTACGAACGGGATATTGATATTGCCCGCCATATTGTGGCGGTAAAACAACAATTTGGTTACCCGCATGAAGTAGTCGTTAATTACACCAAAAATTCAACGCTGAAGTTAGTGGAAATTATTAAAATATTCACCGAGGGCGATATCATCAGCCAGGGTATCATTTCCATTCAGACCACCGATGAAGGCACCCTTGATGTTATTAACCGTAAAAATATTCGGACCGAGCGTTATGATGAGCTGACCCAGATTTTTGATGACCTGAAGCTACCGTTGTCGACCGATCTGATGATTGGTTTGCCGGGTATTACCGTGGCGGCGTTTGACAACGATTTACAGCGCTATATTGATATGGATGTGTCAGTAAAAGCCTATCCAACCCAGTTATTACCAAACAGCCCGATGGCTGACCCCGCCTATATTGAGAAATACCAGATAAAAGTCGATGCCCATAATTTTCTGATTGGCAGTTTTAGTTACACCGAGCAGGATTTAGCCCAGATGAAAGCCATGTACCAGATGTATGTAATGGCTGATGGTTACTCTTTGCTGCGCTATGTCATGCGTTTCTTGCAATGGGAGCATGGTATTCCCGCCATAACCTTGTTACGCGATATTTTGCAGCAGGTTAATGACGACCCAAGCCGTTATCCGCAGATAAGCTGGGCCGTGCGGTTTTTTAATCAGGATAAAACCATGCCCGGAGGCTGGGCAGGCTTTTATCAGCAAATAGCCATGTTTATAAAGCAGCATTACCAGTTGTCAGACAGCGCAGCGCTAAGCACAGTATTAAAAGTGAATTTGTTATGCATGCCAGATGACACCCAGAGCTACCCGTTGACTGCGCAACTGCCGCACGATTTTAAACGTTATTTTAAAGAGTTTAAGCAGCTGCAAAAACCATTGGCGAGTTATCCGCCGGCGACGTTCGAGGTTACCGATCCTAATTCAATGGTCAGTGTTGATATGAATTACCTGCAATACGATACCCATCAGTTTTTCTGGGAGTTACATTCTGACGTATCCCGGCCGAAATCTGTATCAGACTTTGCTGCCGCGTGATGCCCTTTTTGTATCACTTGATTAACTACGTTTTTACGATAAATTAGATAATTGCCCTGAATTTGCGACGAACGGCAGGGTAAGTTATTGAACCATCAGCAAACAATAAGCATAGTAGTCTCTGTTATTTTCAGGTTTTACTGAAAATACATAAAGGTTCGGCCTGGTTAAGCGCCGAAACAATAAAAACTAAAGTCATTATCAAAAAAGTGACCCAGGGAGATTAATATGTTCACAAATAGCAAACTTAGCAAAGCCATGCGCCTGGCTTTTGCTTTTGGTGCCGCATCGAGCATGCTGCTAGCGGGAGCCGTTTCAGCGCAAACCGAAACCGAAGATACAGCAGAGAACGAAGCAGTTGAGCGGATACAGGTTACCGGTTCACGTATTCTTCGTGAGGGTGCAATCGCGCCTTCGCCAGTAACAGTAATTAGTGGTGAAGACTTAGTGAACACCGGTGCCATGAATATAGGCGAAGTGTTGAATAAGTTACCTGCGTTAGCAACGACTTTTTCGCTTGCAAACTCAGGCCGTTTCATCGGTACTGCTGGCGTAAGCTTATTAGACTTAAGAGGCATGGGTACCGACCGTACTCTGGTGTTGGTAGATGGAAAACGCCATGTTGCCAGCTCTCCGGGTACCTCTTCAGTTGACACCAATACTATCCCAAGTGCGTGGATAGACAGAGTCGAGATCATAACAGGTGGTGCTTCAGCTGTTTATGGTGCTGATGCTGTAACTGGTGTAGTTAACTTTGTTTTAAAGAAAGATATTACCGGATTGAATGTTAGTGCCATCAAAGGCTTTGCTGACAATAGCTCATACCAAAATGAAAAATATACTTTTTCTTATGGTCAGGACTTTGCAGAGGGCCGTGGTAACGCCGCGTTTTCCTTGGAGTATAACTCTCAGAACTCTTTAAATTCGCTGGATAACCCCTGGACTGCAACGTCTTATGCTGCTTTTCCTTACGCTGTTGCAACGGGCCAGGCGCGCCCTGCTGATCAGGTTGATAGTGAAGCTTTCCCAGATCGTATCACCTTGCCAAATGCAGGCTACTATTTGATTTCTAATCAGGGAACTGTCTGGGACCCGTTTACAGGTGACATCTTGGGCCTGTTTAACTCTGATAGTTCAATGCGCGATGTTTACGCCGGCCCTATTGACGATGGTCAGTTTTGTGCGAGCCCGGGCTGCGACTTCCTAAACCTTCGTCAATATTCAGAGATTCAGCCTAAGTTTGAGCGTTTTAACTATAATTTCAAAGTAAACTATGATGTTACCGATGATTTAAATGCATACTTTGAGGCAAAGTATTCGAAAACAGAAGGCGAAAATATTGGCCAGCCTTTCTTCCGTTTTTACAGTGGTGCCAACGTCATTCAGCGGGATAATGCGTTCTTAGACCCGGCAGTCGGTGCTTTGATGGATGAAATGGACTTGCCTTTTATCGGTGTAAACAAAATGTACAACGATATTGGCCGCCGTCTGGAGGAAAATACTCGGGAGACAACGCGTTTTGTTGTGGGTTTAACCGGTGATATTTCTGATGATTGGAGCATGGATTTATCTTTCGTTTACGGTAAGTCTGAAATTGAGCGGGTAAACGCTGCTAACGTCATTCTGGCAAATTATGCCAATGCAATAGATGCTGTATTTGATGATGCCGGCAATATTGTTTGTCGTAGCGAAGCCGCCCGGGCCGATGGTTGTGTCGCAGCCAATATCATGGGCGATGGTGCTATTAGCCAGCAAGCGATTGATTATGTAACAACAACCTCAATTGGTACGTCTGAAATTGAACAAACAGTTTTCAATGCGACCTTTACGAACTCAGCTATTTATGAGTTACCGGCTGGTATGGTGGGTTTCGCTGGTGGTTTGGAATACCGTGATGAGAGTAGCGTTACAATAGAAGATCCGTTCGCCAAAACCGGTGCGACCTTTTTCAATGCGCTGGGTGAAACAGACGGTAGCTACGATGTGACGGAAGCTTTCTTCGAATTATCTGTGCCACTTTTAGCAGATGTTTTCCTAATCGATACTTTAGTGTTCGATACTGCAGTTCGCTACGCTGATTACTCAACTATTGGTGATGCCACTAGCTGGAAGCTGGGTTTGGACTGGACCATTACGCCAGAGCTTCGTGCACGTTTTACACTGTCTGAAGCAATTCGTGCGCCAAACATTGACGAGCTATTCTCTGGTCAGAGCCAGTCTTTTGCGGGTGTAGACGACAAGTGTAAAGTATCTGAGCTTGACTTGTTAGCACCTGAAGGTCGGGCAATTCGTGCAGCAAACTGCGCTGCTTTAGGCGTTCCGGCTGATTTCGACTCTAACTACGATGCTGCCACATTAGAAACGCTTGTTGGTGGTAACCCGGGTTTGCTGCCAGAAGAATCTAAATCTATTACTGCTGGTATCGTTTATCAGCCAGAATGGTTAGAGGGTTTCAGTTTTACCGCAGATTACTGGGAAATTGACATTGAAGATACCATCAGCGGCATTGGCTTTCAGACAATTATTGACCGTTGTGTCGATTCGCCAACAGGTGTCAATAATCAGTTCTGTGCTTTAATCACCCGTGACCCGGCTACCAGCGAGATAACCTTGATAAGAGGGTTTGCATTAAATATTGCCCGTAGTTTGAACTCAGGTGTCGACTTCGAATTTGGTTACGATTTTGATGCGTTAGGTGGCCGTTTTAACACAAGCTTTATTGGTACTTATCTTATTGAATCTAAAGATTATCCTTTCCAGGATGAGCCTGATAACTTTACTGATTTCCAAGGTGTATTAGGCGATGAGACGTGGCAGGGTAGTATTTCAATCGATTATAAATATAACGATTGGGTAGTGGCCTGGAACACACGCTTTATCAATGGTGTTGAGCTTTATTCACCGACGTCGCTGGCAGCTAACCCTAACCCAAGTAACGAAATGCGCTATGGTTCTTACTTCATTACCGATGCGTCAGTAGGCTATAACTTTGAGAATGGTGTTGGTCTTAAGTTAGGCATCGATAATTTGTTTAACCGCGAGTTACCTGGTACCACCACAGGAACGGGTGCCGGTTCGGCAATTTACGATAACATTGGCCGCTTTGCTTATGTTCAGGCGTCTTATAAATTCTAACTATATATACTGTTTAGCAACGAGTTATGTGCGATTCAGTTCTTTGAAGAAACTTTCATGTAGTTAGTGTTAGTAGTTAGTGTTATAAGAAATGAAGCAACCCGCTATCAGTTATCTGACAGCGGGTTTTTTTATTACAGGCTTTCTATTAAGCTGAAAATTCATTACCATTAGCGCCCTTAAAAATGTTGATCAATAGCAAAGAGTGGGTAGCATGGCGGACGAAAATTTTAAAGATTCATTTAATTTTTGGCAGTTTCTGGCTTTTGTAGCCGTTTTCGTTTCTTTGCTTTGTCTGGTGCCAATAGTGCGCTGGGTACAAATTTTATTCTGATAAAACGTCGCCAGCCTATATTTACCGGTCTTAAAAGGTAGAACCATGAATTTGCAACAACTTGCCACTGAGTTAAAACAAGTGATAAAAACGGTACCGGATTATCCAAAACCGGGTATTACCTTTCGTGATGTAACCAGTCTGATGCAGGACGGCCCGGCATTTAAAAAAGTGATTGATGCTTTTGCTGCTTTCTATGCTGACAAAGGCATAGAAAAAATTATCGGCACTGAATCGCGGGGCTTTATCTTTGGTGCACCGTTATCTTATGCGCTGGGTATTCCGTTTGTACCGGTACGCAAGCCCGGTAAGTTGCCTCGCGAGCGTATTTCACAAAGTTATACCCTGGAATATGGCGAAGATGCGCTTGAACTGCATGCTGATGCCATAGAAGCGGGTGACAAAGTTCTGTTGGTTGATGACTTACTGGCAACCGGTGGAACCATTGATGCAACCGTGCAGCTGGTGCGTCGTCTGGGTGGGTCGGTCGATCATGCAGCGTTTGTGATTACCTTGCCAGAGCTGGGTGGCGTCAAGCGATTAGAGGCTCTGGGTTTAAATATCCTGAGTCTGGTTGAGTATAGCGGCGAATAAGTTTAGGCTGATACCAGAACATCTCTTTAAGCATCAGGCTGTGGCATGAGTTATCAGGTTTTAGCAAGAAAATGGCGGCCAAAGCAGTTTACCGAACTGGTTGGCCAGGGGCACATAAAAACAGCGCTGAGCAATGCCCTGACCAGCAGCCGGCTGCATCATGCTTACTTATTTACCGGTACCCGCGGTGTGGGTAAAACCACCATCGCCCGGATTTTCGCCAAAAGTTTAAACTGTGAAACCGGTATTACTGCCACGCCTTGCGGCGTTTGCAGTGCCTGTCAGGAAATTGATGCCGGCAATTTTGTTGACCTGCTGGAAATTGATGCCGCCTCGCGCACCAAGGTAGAAGATACCCGCGACTTGCTCGACAACGTGCAATATGCGCCCAGCCGCGGTCGCTTTAAAGTGTATCTGATAGATGAAGTGCACATGCTGTCCCGCCACAGTTTTAATGCCTTGCTGAAAACCCTGGAAGAGCCGCCACCCCATGTAAAGTTTCTGCTGGCAACCACCGATCCGCAAAAATTGCCGGTAACGGTATTGTCGCGCTGTCTGCAGTTTAGTTTAAAAGCGCTGAGCCGGGACCAGATTGCGGCGCATCTGGCGCACGTGCTGACTAGCGAACAAATTCATTTTGAGCCTGCTGCGTTGGCGCTACTGGCAAGAGCCGCCAATGGCAGTCTGCGTGACTCACTCAGCTTGACCGACCAGGCAATCGCGCAAAGCAACAGCCAGCTTACCCTGGATGCGGTGCGCGATATGTTAGGGTTTTTAGACCAGCAATTCGCCAGCGCGATACTCGGGGCCATTCTGAATAAAGATTACCAGGCAATGCAGACTGAATTGCAAGCCTTAATCAGCCAGCATAGCGATTACAGCAGAGTGTTGGATGACATGCTGACCCTGTTGCATCAGGGCGCGTTGGCTCAGTTAGAGCCTGCGGCAGCGCAGTTGTCTGAGCAGCCTGAATTTGTCGGGCATATCGCAACCAGTCAAAGCCCGGAAGCATTGCAGCTTTATTATCAATTGCTGATAAGTGGCAAGCGTGAGCTAAGCTACGCACCGGATGAGCGTACTGGCCTGGAAATGGCGTTATTGCGGGCACTGGCTTTTGTGCCTGCGCCTGCTGGCGCACAGCCCACAGCAGCGCAGGGCGGCTCAGGACGAGCTGCAGCACCAACCCAACCGGCAGCAGCACCTGCGCCGGTAACTGCTGATAAAACCGTTGCTGAGCATGCTGTGGCGGCTGCGCCAGCGCCACCAGCTGAGCAACCAGCGCAGCCACAATTTGAGCAACAATCTGAGCAACAAACTGAAAAACAGCCAGCGCAGCCTGCGGCCGCCCCGCAGCAAGTTGCGCCCGCAGAGCAAGTAGCGCATGCAGAGCCAGTTGCGCCGGAAGATAGTATTGACCCACTGACTGCCAGTATCATCAAACGTCGCGGTCTGGCGCTGGAAGCCGGAGCGACACCGCCAAAAAAGCCTGAGCACCGGCCAGCGCCGGTGCCTTCAGCTGCGGCGGCGCCACTGGCTGAAAAGAAAAGTGATCCTAACACCTTAAGCAAAGCGGAGACCGGCGGCATCATGTCAGCGCCTGCAGCGTCGGTAGCGGTTGAGCCATCAGCTGCAAGGCAGTCTATGACTGAGTATCCCGATGAGGCTGAAGCCGAAACGGAGCAGCTTTACCCTGAAGATCCGGCCAACCAGGCGATGCTGGATTCATTATGGCAGCAATCTCACCAGCAGGCTGAGCCTGGTAAAGTGTTTGACGGCGAAATTAACGAGCAGAATTTCTCAATTCGTTTTGCTGCTGAAGTTGATAGCTGGGCGGCACTGATCGAAAAGATGCCGGTAGGTGGCCTGATGAGGTTGTTCCTGTTAAATAGTGCTATGCAGTTAACAGAGCAACAACTGACGCTTTGTGTTCATCAAAGCCAGCAGCATTTGGATAGCAGTGATTTTCGCGCGCAGTTATTGAGTTTGTTGTCTGAAGCAATTGGCCAGCCATTGCAAATGCAGATAAGCTATAGCAACGATGTACCGCAATGTCCGCTGGTTATTCAGCAGCGGATAGAGCAGGAGCGCCTTAGCTATGTTAGCCGGTTGATGCAGCAAGATCCGAAAGTACAAGAGTTACAACAGCAATTTGATGCCAGTTTGTTATTGGACACCCTGCAGGTAAACTAACACAGAGTCAGCGTTGCAGGTTAACTTGTAATTTAAGGCGCAACTGATTATCTTGGCGCCAGCAATCTTAACAGAGAGAAATAACTATGTTTAAAGGCGGTATGGGCAACATAATGAAGCAGGCGCAAGCCATGCAGGAAAAAATGCAAAAGGTGCAAGCCGAAATTGCCAACATGGAAGTAACAGGTGAGTCGGGCGCAGGCCTGGTTAAAATTACTATGACCGGCAGCCATAATGTACGCCGGGTTGAAATTGACGATAGTTTACTGGCTGACGATAAAGAAATGCTGGAAGACTTAGTTGCTGCGGCGTTAAATGACGCAGTACGCCGGGTTGAAGACAACAACAAAGAGCAGATGGCCAAAGTAACCGGCGGTATGCAGTTGCCACCAGGTATGAAGTTACCGTTCTGATACAGGTAGTACGACAGTATGAGTAAACTGGCCCCTTTGGTTCAGCAGTTAATAGAAGCGCTGCGGGTACTACCCGGCGTTGGCCCTAAATCGGCACAGCGTATGGCATTTAATTTGCTGGAACGAAACCGTGAAGGTGGCGAGCGGCTGGGCGCGGCCTTAACTCTGGCGATGGACAAGGTTGGTCATTGCCAATGCTGCCGCACTTTTTGTGAAACCGATATTTGTGCGCTATGTGCTGACCCGCTGCGCCAGCAGGCCGGCACACTCTGTGTGGTAGGGTCAGCCTCCGACCAACTGGCGATTGAGCATACCGGCCAGTTCAGTGGTTTATACTTCGTGCTGATGGGCTATATTTCACCGCTGGATGGCATTGGCCCCGCGGAGCTCGGGCTCGACCGGCTGGATAAGCAGCTGGCAAAAGGTCATATCAGCGAGGTTATTCTGGCAACTAACCCAACAGTAGAAGGCGATGCTACCGCTTTTTATCTGGCTGAGTTGTGTCATAAGTATCAGATCCCGGTAACCCGCTTAGCGCAGGGCGTACCAGTTGGTGGTGAGCTGGAATATATCGATGGTACCACCTTGTCCCATGCCTTTAGTGGCCGCAAAACCTTCTGAATCGTTATTCCTTAGCCATTTTTTAACTTGAATTCCGCTAGCCACTCCCCCATATAACAGGCAACTGTCGGGCGCAATTGCGTCTTATTATTCCTGTAAAAACTACGTTCGAGGACCCTATAATGAGTGATAATACTGCCACTAACCCTGGACAGAAGCAGACTCATGGCTTTCAGGCAGAAGTAAAACAACTGCTTAACCTGATGATCCATTCACTGTATTCCAACAAAGAAATATTCCTGCGTGAATTGGTCTCTAATGCCTCTGATGCGGCCGATAAGCTGCGTTTTCTGGCCCTGTCTGATTCCAGCCTGTATGGCGATGATGGAGAGTTAAAAGTCCGGATCAGCTTGGATGAAACGAACCGGACGCTGACCGTCAGCGACAACGGCATTGGTATGACCGAGCAGGAAGTTATATCGCATTTAGGTACTATCGCTAAATCAGGTACCAAAGAGTTTTTCTCGCAGTTGTCGGGCGATCAAAGTAAAGATTCAAAATTAATCGGCCAGTTTGGTGTCGGTTTCTATTCTGCCTTTATCGTAGCCGACAAGGTTACCGTTCGCACCCGTAAAGCAGGTGCTACTGAAGCGGTAGAGTGGGAGTCGTCAGGCGAAGGTGAATATACCCTGGCGCCGATTGATAAAGAAAGCCGTGGTACCGACATTATTCTGCACTTACGTGAAGGTGAAGAAGAGTTTTTAAGCCGCTGGAAAGTTGAGAGTATTATCACCAAATACTCAGATCATATCAGTATTCCGGTGGAAATGTGGCAGGAAGGCACCCCGGAGCGGGAAGAAGACGGTGAGAAGATACCGGCTACCGAAGGCAGCTGGCAGGCGGTAAATAAAGCGACAGCACTGTGGACCCGCGATAAGTCGGAAATAACTGAGCCGGAATATCAGGAATTTTATAAGCATATTTCACACGACTGGAGTGAGCCGCTGAGCTGGAGCCATAATAAAGTTGAAGGTAGTAGTAACTACACCAGCTTATTATATGTGCCGAAAAAAGCCCCTTTTGATATGTGGAACCGCGAAGCGAAGCACGGTTTAAAACTATATGTGCAGCGTGTATTTATTATGGATGACGCTGAACAGTTTATGCCAAGCTACCTGCGCTTTATTAAAGGTGTGCTGGATTCGAGCGATCTACCGTTAAACGTATCGCGTGAAATTTTGCAGGATACCAAGGTTACCCAAAGCCTGCGTAAAGGCTGTACCAGCCGGACCCTGAAAATGCTGGATAAGCTGGCGAAAGATCCTGAACAGTTTCAGCTGTTCTGGGACGAATTTGGCCAGGTGTTAAAAGAAGGCCCGGCAGAAGATATGACGAACAAAGAGCAGATCGCCGGTTTACTGCGTTTTGCTTCAACCCATAATGACGATGCTACCCAGAATGTTTCGCTGGCTGATTACCTTAGCCGGATGAAAGAAGGCCAGGACGAAATTTATTACGTGGTTGCCGACAGTTATCAGGCTGCCAAGCACAGCCCGCATCTGGAAGTGTTCCGTAAAAAAGGCCTGGAAGTGCTGTTGTTATCAGACCGGATTGACGAGTGGCTGATCCAGCATTTACCAGAGTTCAGTGAGAAGAAGCTGCGCTCGGTAGCTAAAGGCGGCTTAGATTTATCAAAACTTGATGATGAAGAAACTAAAAAAGCCCAGCAGGAAACGGCTGAAGCTTTTGCCAGCGTGCTGGAGCGCTTTAAAACCGCCCTGGGTGATGAAGTAAAAGAAGTGAAGGTTAGTCACCGTTTAACCGACAGTCCGGCTTGCGTCGTGACTGATGAGCACGATATGAGCACCCAGATGATGAAGTTGATGGAGTCCGTTGGCCAGAAAGTGCCTGATGTGAAGCCAATATTTGAGCTGAACCCGGAGCATCAGCTGGTAAAACATATTGCTGATGAAACTGATGATGCTCGCTTTAACGAATGGGCTCAGGTGTTATTTGAGCAGGCTTTGCTGGCTGAACGTGGTAGTTTGAAAAACCCTGCCAGTTATGTCACGCGTTTAAATAACTTATTGTTGTCACTGGCAAAGTAACTTACTGCTGTTAATTAAAGCCCGCCTGGTACACAAGTATCAGGCGGGCTTTTCTATTTGGTAATCCCGCCTCGCATCTTACTGATTGCAAACTATACTCAGTCCAGTATCCGTTTTTGTATTAGGAGAACAGAATGGCGTCGAGTTGGAAAAGCCTTAGCCTGGGTGTCAGGCTGACTGTCAGTATGGTGGGGCTGATTTTATTGTCGATTGTGGTGCTGACCAGCCTGGTGTTTGTTGAATATAAAAACGCCCGCACAGAGGCTGTTCTTAGCAACTTACAAAATAACGGTAGCGCTAATGCAGAGGCATTTACTAACTGGTTGCTGGTGCGGCAGGAAGAAATGCGCTATCTGGCCGCGTTGCCTCAGGTGCAGCAAGCTGATCTGGCTTTGAGTAGCAGCTTAATGCAGGCTATGGCGCAAAGTCAGGGCTATTATGACACTATTTTTGTGGTGGGCCCGGACGGCCGGGGCCAGGCAGGCGTAAGCTATGCCAATGGTCAGGCGCGGGTGCTGTCTTCGGCTGAGGCACAGGACTTTAATGTTGCTGACCGGGCCTGGTTTAAACAGGCAATCGCCGGGCAAGATACGTTTTCGCAGCCGATTGTGTCCCGGGCAACCGGGGCCAGAGTGAGTACGGTGGCTATTCCTATTCGACAGAATGGTCAAGTTGTCGGGGTAATGCGGGGCGCGGTTCAGCTAAGTACAATTTTCGATATGGTGAATGAGCTTAGCCGTGACAGCTACACTGAAATTTATCTGCTGGACAGTGACGGTGCAGCTATTACAGAAGCTGGCTCATTGCAGGGGGTAAGCGGTCAGCTAAATACGGTTGCAGCCGATGCGGTCAGGGCGAAGCAAAGCGGGGTGGGGCAATATCAGAATGCCGCTGACACAGCGGTGTTTGGTAGTTACAACTTTATACCAATGCTCGGCTGGTCACTGGTACTGGAAAGTCGTCAGGCAGACGCACTGACTGATGTAAAAACCATGTTCTGGACATTGTTTGTTATTTCGCTGGCAGTACTGATTATCGCTGCGCTGGTATGTATTATGCTGGTGCGCAGTGTCACCAAATTACTTGGTGGTGAGCCGGAATATGCTGCAGCTGCTGTGCATCAGGTGGCAGAGGGCGACCTGACTGCCCGGATAATCCTCAGACCAGGTGATAGCACTAGTCTGCTGGCATCGATTTCCAGTATGCAGCAAAACCTGCGCAAGATGATAGGTCAGGTTGGCGATTACTCTGATCAGGTTGCGTCAGCGTCAACAGAACTGGCAAAAATTAATGAGCATACCCGCAGCGGTATTGAGCAGCAGAACAGCGAAATAAATAATTCTGCAGTCGCGATGAACCAGATGACCAGTTCGCTGGAGGAGGTATCGCGTAATACTCAGCAGGCAGCACAGGCGGCGACCGCAGCTGAAAGCGAAACAGCGCATGGCCAGCAAATCGTCAGTACTACTTTGACTGATCTGAATAAATTGTCAGCAGAGGTTAGCAAAGCGTCTGAAATTATTAATTTACTAAAACAAGACAGTGACCATATTGGCAGTATTTTGCAGGTAATTGAAAGCATTGCTGAACAAACAAATTTGCTGGCACTAAATGCGGCAATTGAAGCAGCGCGGGCAGGTGAGAGCGGCCGGGGCTTTGCAGTGGTCGCTGATGAAGTGCGTACCCTGGCCAGCCGGACGAAAGATTCAACAACAGAAATAAAGCAAATGATAGAAAAATTGCAAACAGGTACCGAAAGGGCAGTTAAGGCTAACCAGAGTAGTGAGCTCTCGGCTAAAGCTACTGCTGACAGCGCCAGTAGTGCAGGCCAGGCACTGTTTGCAATAAGTGAAGCTGTTGAGCTGATAAGCAGTACTGCGCACCAGATTGCCAGTGCAACCGAGCAACAAACTACAGTGTCGCGCGATATCAACCAGAATATTCACCGGATAAGTGATGTTGCTGTGCAGAATAGTGAAAACGTGGTGCAGTCCGCCCGGGCAAGTGATGCGCTGTCTGAGCTGGCAGAGCAATTACAAGAACTGGTGCGTCGTTTCAGACTTTAGTCGGTATCCGTTGTTAATGCCTGCAGAAAAGCACCACTTTCTGCCATTTTAACGCATAAACAGGGTCAGAGCCTGTTGTTATCAAGGCTATCGACTAAAGGCTAGTAAATACGCCACTTCAGGTAGCACCAGTGGACAAAATTCTTGTCTCAGCAGGCGCATTGTGTAAAGATTCGGTTTTATAAATATTTGAATAATCCCAGAACACGAGGGTGTTGCTATGCGTATCATTTTGTTGGGGGCCCCGGGTGCCGGAAAAGGAACCCAGGCTCAGTTTTTAATGAATAAATATGGGATCCCGCAAATTTCAACCGGCGATATGTTGCGCTCAGCAATTAAAGAAGGGTCGGAACTGGGGTTGGCAGCAAAACAGGTAATGGATGCCGGCCAGCTGGTATCAGATGATATTATTATTGGCTTGGTAAAAGAACGGATAGCCAAAGACGATTGCAGCAAAGGTTTTTTACTGGATGGCTTTCCCCGGACGATTCCGCAAGCCAATGCCATGAAGGACAACGGCGTTGTGGTTGATCATGTTATTGAATTCGACGTACCGGATGATGTAATTGTAGAGCGAATGAGCGGTCGCCGGGTACATCCCGCATCTGGTCGTGTTTATCATATTAAGTATAACCCCCCAAAAGTTGCCGGCAAAGATGATGAAACCGGTGAAGAGCTGGTTATTCGTGCAGATGATGTTGAAGCAACCGTACGCAAGCGTTTGGCTATTTATCATGAACAAACTGAGCTTTTAGTAGGTTACTATCGGAAAGCTGCCGAAGCGGGCGAAACACAATATCATTACGTGGATGGTACCCAGCAGGTAGATGATATAAGTGCTATCCTGGTTAAGTTATTAGGCTAAGTTATATCCAGGTATGTCTATAACGCGGGTTAAGGTTACATCGTGAATTAACAGCTCCGGCAGATAAACCCGTTTCGCAGAAATAAAAAGCCCTCGACCGAGGGCTTTTTAATAAGGTTAAACCTACAGGCTTGCAGCCATTTAGATCTTAGCCGTTTACAGCGGTTTTTACCTTACTGTTTTCATTGTTACCGCTACTGTCATCAGTGACCAGTTGCGGCTGCTTAATATTGCCAATTGCAATTTTTCTCGGTTTTAGCGCCTCAGGTACTTCCCGCACCAGCGCAATATGCAACAAGCCGTTTTCCAACGATGCACCGGTTACTTTTACGTAATCAGACAGCTGAAATTTCCGCTCGAAATTGCGCTCAGCAATGCCTTGATGGACAAAGTGACGACCCTCATCCTTGCTGTCTTTCTGACCTTGTACAACCAGGGTATTGTTTTCAGTTTCAATCGACAATTCCTGCTCGTTAAAGCCGGCGACAGCCATAGTAATGCAGTACTGATCCTCACCGGTAACTTCAATGTTGTATGGAGGATACGCCGGTTGCTTTTCGCTGCGGGCAGCGGCATTCATCAGGTTTGCCAAATGGTCGAAACCAATAAAAGAACGGTAAAACGGAGTAAAATCTAAATTGTTCATAGCCAAATCCTCTGTAGATAGCAAAATGGTTAGGTTATACCCTTCAGATGAACGGGTAATCAGCTTGTAAGCAGCGACACAGCTGACTTACTGCAACAGGTGCCTTATCAGGCCACCTGCTACATAAGTAAGGTTCGCTAACCGTTTTTCAAGAGAGGAAATTAAAATTTTTATCTGAATTATTATGATTTTTTCAGTAAGTCAGCCAATGCAGTCAATGCGGCATCATAGTCGGGCTCCTGAGCAAGTTCAGGCACCAGCTGCTGATAACGTATATCTCCCGCGCTATCAATTAGCAGAATTGCCCGGGTTAGCAGTCCCATATCTTTGATCAGTAAGCCGTAGTTGCTACCGAAGTCCCGCCAAACTGCGTCTGACAATACTGCCATATCGGCAACTTGCTCCTGTTGGCAGTAACGTTTCTGGGCAAATGGTAAGTCGGTACTGATTGTCAGTAACACCACACCTTGCGGCAAATTTGCTACTTCACTGTTAAAGCGCTTAGTTTGCAACGAGCATATTCCGGTATCAATGCTTGGTACCACACTGATTAGAATGGTTTTACCACTAAAATCACTTAACTGAACTGTTTTAAAATTATTATCGACTACCTTAAAGTCTGGCGCCGGCTGACCCTTTTTCAATTCCTTACCCAATAATATAACTTGCTGATTACCCGCTTTTACGTCACTGACCCTGCTCGGTAATTCAGCGGTGAGATCAATAGCAGTTGCTGGTAGACTACAGAGAGTTGCACAAAACAGTGTGCTCAGGAACAAAGATTTTCTAAACTGAGTTAACATAGTGAGTGTCCTAATTATCTGGAATTTAATGGTATTTAAACCGCAAACGTAATTTATTTACTGCTACTGCTGTCATCAAAAGTAGTTTTGCGTCTATTATAAACAGACTGAGTATTAAAGTGAGTGCCCAATGACCACCGCAGTACTGATATGTGATGACTCGAATCTGGCACGCAAGCAACTTGCCCGGATCTTACCACATGACTGGCAGGACAGTGTCCATTTTGCTGGCCATGGTGCTGATGCCTTGGCGACCCTGGAGAAAGAGTCGATTGACTGGCTGTTTCTCGATTTAAATATGCCCATTATGGATGGCTATCAGGTGTTGGCAGAGCTGAAGAAGCGGCAGCTTAGTGTTAATGTTGTGGTGGTGTCAGGGGATGTACAGCCTGAGGCTTACCAAAGAGTTATGGAGTTAGGCGCTCTCGATTTCATTCGCAAGCCTGTCGATGCCGAAAAGTTGCAGGTTATTTTGAAAAATGACATCTTGCGCCAGCCGGTAAACACTCAGCCGCCTAATAAACGCAATACTGATACTGAACTAAACGCAGAAATGCGGGATGTGTTTCAGGAAATTACCAATGTGGCTATGGGCCAGGCTGGCGATTTACTGGCTCGTCTGCTGAATGTGTTTGTAAAGCTACCTATTCCTAACGTCAATGTTATTGAAGTCAGCGAGTTGCATATGGCGTTAGCATCGGTAGAGCAGCATTCATCCACATCAGCGGTTTGTCAGGGATTTATCGGTGGCGGCGTCGCTGGCGAAGCGTTATTGATCCTGACCGATTCCAGTTTTAAGGATATTGCCAGTCTGCTTAATTTTCAGGGCAAATTAACCCCGTCAACCGAACTTGAATTGCTGATGGATGTGGCCAATATCCTTATTGGCGCGGTGCTCAAAGGCATTGCTGAGCAGTTAGATATGAGCTTTAGCCAGGGCCATCCTGTGGTGCTTGGCCAGCATGCACCCGTCAGCGAGTTAATTAAAGCGAATGCCAGGCGTTGGCGTAAAACGCTGGCAATAGAGCTGAGTTACGGTATCGAAAACTATAATATTAACTGTGATTTACTGCTGTTATTTACCGAAGACAGTGTAAAGACAATGAAGCACAAAGTTGCTTTCTTACTGGAAGAATAGTTATGAGTTTAACCAATGCCGAGTTCGATGTTTCTGAAATTCATTGGTTAATGGATATGTTCCAGACAGTGGATGTCGGGCTGGTGGTATTAAACAGCGATTACCGGATCCAGGTCTGGAATGGCTTTATGGAAAGCCATAGTGGGTTGACGCCCCGGCACGTAAGAGAGCGCTATTTATTTGATTTATTCCCTGAAATTGATGAAGAGTGGTTACGTCGCAAATGTGACCCGGTCATTTTACTGAAGAACCGCGCATTTACTATCTGGGAGCAACGACCTTATATATTTAAGTTTAAAAACTATCGGCCTATTACCGGCAGTGCCGAATACATGTACCAGAACAGCACTATTTTTCCGCTGACGGACACCCGCGGCCAGGTTACCCACCTGTGTATCATTATTTATGATGTCACCGATGCGGCGGTCAGTCGCACGGAGCTCGAGTCAATGAATGGGCGCTTACAGCAACTATCAAAAACGGATTTTCTGACTCAGCTAAGTACGCGCGGCCACTGGGAAGACGCGCTTATTCAGGAGTTCAACCGGCTTCAGCGTTACAGCCAGCATCATAGCACCTTGCTAATGTGTGACATTGACCATTTTAAGCGGGTTAATGATACCTATGGCCACACTGCAGGCGACGAAGTTATTCGTAAAGTTGCTGATGTAATTAAAGCCAATATTCGTACTACCGATCTTGCTGGCCGGTATGGCGGTGAGGAGTTTGCGATACTGTTGGTTGACACGTCGATGGAGCAGGCACAGTGCCTGGCAGAGCGGATCCGGCAACAAGTGGCAACGATGCCAGTGCAATATAATCAGACGTCACTTAATGTCACCATTAGCCTGGGGCTGGCCGAGCGTGATGTCAGCATGCAGGAACATCGCCACTGGATAGAGGCAGCAGACAAGGCTTTATATCAGTCAAAAGTAGACGGTCGCAATAAAGTAACCTGCTACATTTCTGACGATGAATGAAATTTAAACAAATTTTGGTCTGGTGCCCGGGCTCAGCTGGCGTTGGCAGCCTGTTCCGGACAACGCGCCAGCCGTTCGTTGCTGCCATCCTGATTAAGTTGCTCTAATATCACGTCAAACCCCCACAAACGGTGTAAATGCTTCAGTACTTCCGGTGCATTTTTTGCCAATGGCACCCGTTGTTGTGGAATATAGCGTAAGGTCAGGGCGCGGTCGGTATTAATATTGACATTGTATACCTGAATATTGGGTTCAATCTGGCTTAAATTGTATTGCGCCGACAACATTTGCCGAATGCGTTGGTAACCTTGTGCATTATGAATAGCGCCGACTTCCAGGCTATTTGCTTCATCGTCATCAATAATAGCGAATAAATGAAAATCGCGGATGACTTTCGGCGACAGATACTGGCTGATAAAACTTTCATCTTTAAAGTTTTGCATTGCAAAGTGCAATGTTTGCAACCAGTCACTGCCAGCAATATCCGGAAACCATTCTTTGTCTTCAGCTGTCGGTTGTTCACAAATACGGCGAATATCAGTAAACATGGCAAAGCCCAGCGCATAGGGGTTGATGCCGGAATAATACTTACTGTTGTATTCCGGTTGCGCCACAACATTGGTGTGGCTGTGCAGCACTTCCAGCATAAAACGATCGCTGACTTTTCCCTCGTCGTACAGGTGCTGCAAAATAGTATAATGCCAGAACGTCGCCCAGCCTTCGTTCATCACCTGGGTTTGTTTCTGAGGATAAAAGTACTGTGAGATTTTCCGGACAATCCGCACTATCTCCCGTTGCCAGGGTTTAAGTAATGGTGCATTTTTTTCAATAAAATACAGCAAGTTTTCCTGTGGTTCTGCCGGGAATCGGGTTAGACGTTGTTCTTCAGTGGGGGCTTTTAACGGGATAGTCCGCCATAGATCGTTGACCTGACTTTGCAGGTAAGCTTCGCGTTCTTCCTGGCGTTTTTGCTCTATTTCCAGCGATATTTTTTGTGGTCGTTTATAGCGGTCGACGCCATAATTCATCAGCGCGTGGCAGGAGTCCAGCATATCTTCTACATCAGTTATGCCATATTTTTCTTCGCACTGGCTGATATAGTTTTTAGCGAAAACCAGATAATCAATTATTGAGTCGGCGTCGGTCCATGTTTTAAATAAATAATTGTTTTTAAAAAAAGAATTATGGCCATAACTGGCGTGGGCCATTACCAGTGCCTGCATGGTAATGGTATTTTCTTCCATCAGGTAGGCGATACACGGGTTAGAGTTGATAACAATCTCATAAGCCAGTCCCATGTAGCCACGTTTATAATTTTGTTCGGTCTGAATAAACTTTTTACCATACGACCAATGATGATAACCCAGTGGCATGCCGACACTGGAGTAAGCGTCCATCATTTGTTCTGCGGTAATCACTTCTATCTGATTCGGATAAGTATCGAGCTGGTAGAAAGCCGCCACCCGGGCAATTTCCTGGTGATACTCCTCCAGCAGATCGAAAGTCCAGTCGGGGCCGTCGGCCAGACATTGCGGCCGGGCTTTTGCTTTTGCCATATGACCTCCTCAGGCCGCTTGCTTTTTAAACAGCTGGCGGAATACCGGGTAAATATCTGCCAGCTCCCTGATATGCTCTATTGCTATATTGTCATGCTGCGCTAATAGTTTTTCATATTCGTGCCACAGGCTTTGGTGTGCTCTGGGAGTGATCTCTATGTAAGCATAGTAGCGCACAAGCGGTAGTAGTTTGTTTGCCAGGAGCGCCGCACAAGGCGCACTGTCATCAGTCCAGTTATCACCGTCAGATGCCTGTGCGGCATAAATATTCCACTGTGCCGGGTCGAAGCGGTCCAGGATAATCTCATGCATCAGTTTTAATGCCGACGAGACAATGGTGCCACCTGTTTCCTGGGAGTAAAAAAACTCCTGCTCATCTACTTCTTTGGCCTGTGTATGATGGCGTATATAAACGACTTCGACATTTTTATAGCTGCGGCTTAAAAACAGATACAGCAGAATATAAAATCGTTTTGCCATATCTTTGGTAGCCTGATCCATTGACCCTGAAACATCCATCAGGCAAAACATCACGGCTTTGCTGGTGGGCTCTGGTTTTTTCTGGTAATTACGAAAGCGTAAATCAAAACTGTCGATAAAAGGCACAGCTGCAATGCTGGCTTTAAGCGCCGCAATTTGTTCCTGCAGTTGCAGCCGTTGCTGCTGATCAGGCACCGGTTCCTGGTCAAGCGTTTGCAGTTGTTGTTCCAGTTCGGCCAGGCTACGCTTTTTACCTGCTGTCATCGCTACCCGTCTGGCCAGTGAACCACGTAGCGAACGCACTATGTCAATGTTACTCGGCACGCCTTCAGCGCGGTAACCGGCTCTGACACTCTTATATTGTACTAATTTATCCAGCTGGTTTTTTCTGAGGTTTGGCAGCGCCAGGTCCTCAAATAGTAAGTCCAGATATTCATCTTTAGAAATTGAAAAAACAAAGTCATCGTTACCTTCGCCATCTGCACTGGCATCGCCCTGACCGCTGCCACCAGAACCTCCTTGTGGTTTTGGAATCCGGTCTCCTTCACTGAACTGGTCATTTCCCGGATGAATAATCTGGCGACGACCGCCTTTACCCTGGTGAAAAAAAGGTTCACTAATGTCTTTGTTTGGAATAGTAACGTTTTCGCCACTGCTGATATCGGTGACACTGCGCTCGCTGATAGCATCTGCCACCGCTTTCTTTATTTGCTGTTTATAGCGCCGGATAAAGCGCTGCCTGTTGACAGCGCTTTTGTTTTTGCCATTGAGTCGACGGTCAATAAAATGCGCCATACTGCCTCCGGCGTTATTGTGATTTGCGAACCCGCAAATACCATTCCGACAGCAGCCTGACTTGCTTACGGGTGTAGCCTTTCTCCATCATCCTATTTACGAAGTCATCGTGCTTTTTCTGATCATCAGTTGAGGTTTTGGTATTAAAGGAAATGACCGGCAGTAACTCCTCTGTACTGGAAAACATTTTCTTCTCAATGACTGTGCGCAGTTTTTCATAGCTGGTCCACAAAGGATTTTTGCCATTATTTTTCGCTTTGGCCCGCAGTACAAAATTAACGATCTCATTGCGAAAATCTTTAGGGTTGCTGATCCCAGCTGGTTTCTCTATTTTCTCAAGTTCAGCATTCAACGCTGCCCGGTCAAACAGCTGACCGGTTTCCGGGTCCCGGTATTCCTGATCCTGGATCCAGAAATCAGCATAAATGACATAACGATCGAAGATATTCTGGCCATACTCCGAGTAAGACTCCAGATAGGCTGTTTGAATTTCCTTACCAATAAACTCGATATATTTTGGCGTCAGGTAGCCTTTTAGGTGCTCCAGGTAACGCTCTGCAACATCAGCAGCAAATTGCTCACGTTCTATTTGCTGTTCCAGCACGTAAAACAGATGGACCGGATTGGCCGCGACCTCGGTACTGTCAAAATTAAATACCCGCGACAATATTTTAAAAGCGAAACGGGTAGACAGACCGGTCATGCCTTCGTCTACTCCGGCATAATCGCGATATTCCTGATACGATTTTGCTTTCGGATCAGTATCTTTTAAGCTTTCACCGTCATATACCCGCATTTTTGAGTAGATGCTGGAATTCTCGGGCTGCTTAAGCCTGGACAGTACCGCGAATTGGGCAAGCGAGCTTAGGGTACCGGGTGCGCAGGGTGCAGCGTTTAGTTCGCTGTGCTCGAGTAATTTCTGGTATATTTTTTTCTCTTCACTCACCCGCAGACAATAAGGTACTTTTACAATATATACCCGGTCCAGAAAGGCTTCGTTATTTTTGTTGTTACGAAAAGTCTGCCATTCTGACTCGTTGCTGTGCGCTAAAATTATGCCATCAAATGGCAGCGCCGCCAGGCCTTCTGTGCCATTGTAATTGCCCTCCTGGGTGGCGGTCAGCAGCGGGTGCAACACTTTTATCGGGGCTTTGAACATTTCGACAAATTCCATCAGGCCCTGATTTGCCCGGCACAGCGCGCCGGAGTAACTGTAAGCATCAGGGTCATTCTGAGCAAAATGTTCTAATTTGCGAATATCAACCTTCCCTACTAAAGCGGCAATATCCTGATTATTTTCATCACCCGGCTCGGTTTTGGCAATGGCAATTTGATCGAGAATTGACGGGTATTTTTTAACGACCCGGAACTGGCTGATATCTCCGTTGTATTCGTGCAACCGTTTAGTTGCCCAAGGCGACAGAATGTTGCGTAAATAACGCGGTGGAATGCCATATTCCTGTTGTAGTAAACGGCCATCTTCATTGCTGTCAAACAGCGACAGTGGGTGGTCACAAACCGGAGAGCCCTTTAAATAATAGATGGGGATCTGTTGCATTAAGTGTTTAAGCTTTTCTGCGAGTGACGATTTACCGCCCCCGACGGGGCCTAGCAAATACAAAATTTGTTTGCGCTCTTCCAGCCCTTGTGCTGAATGTTTTAAATAAGAAACAATTTGTTCTATGGCATCTTCCATGCCGTAGAATTCAGAAAATGCCGGGTAACGGGCAATAACTCTGTTGGAAAATAACCTGCTTAAGTGTGGATCCTGAGCAGTATCAATCAGTTCAGGCTCACCAATAGCCAGTAATAAGCGCTCGGCTGCGGTGGCATAACAACTTTTGTCTTCTTTACAAAGCGCCAGATACTCCTGAATGCTAAATTCTTCTTCTCGGGTGGCCTCATATCGTGATTTGTAGTGCTCAAAAATGCTCATATGCACCTCCAGCCATTGCTCGTGGGAAACCTGATATCGCTGCTGTTGCTTTTAAGGTTAGACAGTAAAAATCATCTTCGCCTGTCTAATTCACCGAAAATAATCATATTTTTTGTTTGCTTTTTCATCATTACGTAACGCAGGCGTGCCGGGTTTAGCGCAAAGGAAGGAAAAATTTCAAGGTTGTAAACATCGGCAGCAAGCTGGAGGAAGAGAAAAAAATACCCGGCAGATGCCGGGTATTAGAAATAACAAATGTGCTGGTGTGGGCAGCCGTTACTTAGCGAAATTGTCGGCGGCAAACTGCCAGTTTACCAGGGCCCAGAATGCGTCAAGGTATTTAGGACGGGCATTGCGATAGTCGATGTAGTAGGCATGTTCCCATAAATCTACAGTCAGTATTGGAGTAACAGTTGCATCCTGAACAGGGGTGGCGGCATTGCTGGTATTAACAATATCCAGACTGCCATCGGCTTTTTTGACTAACCAGGTCCAGCTTGAACCAAAATTATTTACCGCTTTATCATTCAGTGCTTTTTGAAATTCCGCAAATGAACCCCACTTGGCATTGATAGCATCTGCTAACGCGCCGGTCGGTTCACCGCCGCCGTTAGGTGATAAACAGTGCCAGTAAAATGTGTGATTCCAGACCTGAGCTGCGTTATTAAATAAGCCACCGTCAGAACTGCGGATGATTTCTTCCAGTGATTTGCTGGCGTGTGGGGTATCTTTCACTAAACCGTTTAATTTTTCTACGTAAGTATTGTGGTGCTTGCCGTAGTGATACTCCAGCGTTTCTGCTGAAATATGCGGGGCTAAAGCGTCTTTCGGATAAGGTAATGCTGGTAATTCAAAGGCCATTGTTATGCTCCGTTATCGTTGTTAAAAATGTCTGCATCGCGTAGACTACAAAACTTGACTAAATTACTCAAGTTTTAGACTATGTCAGCTTTTACGCTTAGCAAGCTGCGCCGGTTCGTTACCTAAACCGACGATTATTTTAAGTAATAATTATGATAGTTAAGCAGATATTGGGTTTTTTTTTGTGAACTCAAGTGGCAGCTGTGAAAGATAAGCGTAAAATGGTTCAAATTATTAAGTTTCTGTCGAGGTGAAAATGGAGACGTTGGATAAAATTAAACAGCAAATCGCTGAAAACCCTATTTTGTTATTTATGAAAGGCTCGCCTAAGTTTCCCAGTTGCGGTTTTTCTGCGCAGGCATCTCAGGCAGTGATCGCTTGTGGCGAGCAGTTTGCCTTTGTTGATATTTTGCAACATCCTGACATTCGGGCAGAGTTACCCAAATATGCCAACTGGCCGACTTTTCCGCAATTATGGGTTGATGGTGAGTTAGTTGGTGGTTGCGATATTATTCTGGAAATGTTTCAGCGTGGTGAGTTGCAACCGTTAATTAAAGAAACAGCTGCAAAAACAACAAGTACTGATGATACGGCTGACGCTGAATAAACAGCAGCTTACTACCAGGTAAAAAAACGGGGAGCATGCTCCCCGTTTTTTGTGGCTTACTCAGCATCGTCAGCTTCAGAAAGTGGCCAGCCGCCTAACTGCTGCCACTTATTGACGATGTAGCAAAACAACTCTGCTGTGCGCTCGGTATCATAGAGCGCGCTGTGCGCTTCTTTATTGTCAAAGGCAATGCCAGCCTGTTGGCAAGCTTTTGCAAGTACGGTCTGGCCTAATGCTAATGCTGCCAGACTGGTGGTATCGAATGACACGAAAGCATGAAAAGGCGATCGTTTATAGTTGGTGCGGGCAATGGCCGCATTAACAAAACCCTGATCGAATGCGGAATTGTGGGCCACAATCACTGTACGTTGGCACCCGGCAGCTTTTTGCGCTTTGCGAACTGCTTTACAAATTTCAGTTAACGCTTCCCGCTCCGGAACTGCACCGCGCAGTGGGTTGAAGGGGTCTATGCCGTTAAAGGCCAGTGAACTGGCATCGAGGTTTGCGCCTGCAAATGGTTCTACATGGAAATGCAGGGTCTCGCCCGGGAACAGCTTACCTTCGTCGTCCATTTGCAGCAGGTTTACCGCAATTTCCAGCAATGCATCAGTCTGAGCATTAAAGCCTGCGGTTTCAACGTCGATAACCACAGGATAGTAGCCACGAAACCGTTGAGCGAGCGGGGAGGTTTTTTCTGTCATAAGCCAACCATTAAAAAATGCAGAGCGCATTATGCCAAAAAAAACAGTCAACGTCTTGTATTCGGCACAGTGTTTGCTTATTAATCCTTAGTAATCTGGCTTACGTAAATGGTTTGCCTAAGCCTAAACCGGCCAGTTAATGTGTTATTTTGTAGCAAGGTAGAGTAAATGCATAAATATGTTTTAATATTCATATTGTTAGCTTGCGCGCTGGCGACTGATTACAGTTATGCTGTTGCCAAGCAGTTGCGTCAATATTCTGCCAGCATTGAAGATTCAGCGTGGCAGGTAACTGAGAAAACACCACTAGTCTGTCAGTTAGAACATACTATTCCTAATTTCGGTCTTGCTGTCTTTCAAAGTAAGGCGAGTAAAGCGCTTAATTTAAACTTTGAACTGAAGATGCTCAGGCTGCCTGATGCTTACGGTTTAGCGGAAGTACTATCGATGCCACCAGCCTGGAGGCCGGGTGAGCCAGGTAAAAACCTGGCCAGCATGGCATTGTTAAAGCAATTTAATGGCGAATTGCCGAAAAAAACCGCCTGGACGTTGCTGACTGAGCTGGAGCAGGGCTTCAGCCCGACATTTTATTATGCAGATTGGTACAGCCCTTATGATCAAGTCGCGGCCAGACTTAACCCTGTGCAGTTTCCATCTGGTTACCATGCTTTTAATGAATGTATTGCTGCGTTGCTTCCCTATAGTTTTGAGGATATTGCTTTTACGGTATTAAGCTACGAATCTGGTAGCGACCAGCTAACGCGGGAGTCACAACGACGGTTGCGTCAGATTGCTGCATATATACAGCACGACCCGCAAATTGAAACTATTGAATTACAGGGTTATACCGACAGTTACGGTGGGCGCTGGATGAATGAGCAGCTGTCTCTGAAACGGGCTGAAAAGATAAAGCAATTTTTAGCCGAGGCCGGTGTGGCCGATGACAAGGTCAGGGTGGATGGTTATGGAGAGCGCCGCCATGTCGCGTCAAACCAAACTACGCTGGGGCGTGCCACTAACCGCCGGGTAGTGTTACAAATGGCCAGACCTTAATATTTAGATAACTGGCCAGCGGTTGTGGTTCAGATTATTGCACCATAATATCCACCTGGCGCCAGTCATTTTGTTCAGAAATTAATATTCTGACCTGCTGCTGATTTACCCGGTAGTACAGGTTTAACCGGCCATCCACCATAGCGCTGTTGTCCGGCTCGCCCAGTTGCTGGCGGTAGAAATCCTGTAACTCGGCAAGTGACTGGCGACTAAAATAACTCAGCACTGCGGGTAGTTTATTTTCGAGCCGGGCAAATTCGCGGGCGTCGTTTGTCAGGGGAACCTGATAAAAGCTGTCCGCTTTAACATCAAGTGATACTGAAGCAAACAGAGCACAGGCCATTAACAAAGAAAAAGATCGCATTTTAGTTCCTTTTGTACAGTGCGATAGGACAGCTTAACCATAGCAAACTTCAACAGACTTTGACCAGCAAAAACAACCCGCTAACGCCAGTATATCTTACGCAGCACAACCGCAAATATACACAATTTTTCAGGTTTTGGCCGCTACCCGGTTAAGTCGCTCCGGGTCGATGGCTGCCAGATAGTCTGAGGTCATTGCCATGGGCTGACCAGCGATCTGACAAGCCAGTGTTTCTGCCAGTAATGGTGCCAGTAAAATTCCGCGGGCGCCCAGCCCACCGAAAGCGTACAAGCCAGGCCTGTTAGCAACGCCGCCAAGTAATGGCAGATGATCGGGCACTGTCGCCCGGAATGCCGCCCGTGACCCCGTGACCACTGCGTCTGAAAACCACGCTGGCTGTTGCAACTGGCTGTTAACCAAAGCTAGGTTTTCGTCGTCATCAGCGGAAGAAATAAAGGCCGTATCAGCCTGGCGGTCAAAAGTTGCGCCTACCGCATGATTCCCAGCCAGTGCTGGTGTGATATAGCCTTTATGACAAAGCACTGTGTTAAGTGCGCTCATGCCACTGCTCATGACATGGCTGACCTGGCCACGAACCCGATTAACGGCTAAGTGCTGACTGACTGCAAAACGTGTTATATCTGCGCCATTGGCCAGTACGACCCTGGAGTAAACGGCAGAAGGCGTTTTTGTATCAAACTTAATTTGCCACCTTACGGGTGTCTGTTGCTCTTGCACAGAAGCAACGTGACCAGCAGTATCATCGCTAGTAGGGATTATAGCGCTAACCTTACTGTTAAATTGCACCTGAAACAGATCGGATTGCTCTAAAAGAGCCAACGCTGCCTGGCAGAATTGTTTCGGACTGAGCCAGCCGGCTTGCGGCAAAAAAATGCCGCTGTGGCATAGTGACACCCCGGCCAGTTGAGTTGCCTGCTCCGCTGTAACCGGATATACCAGCTCTGCAGGCCAATTTGCCCGTGCTGCAATTTTTTGCTGGCGTTGTGCTAATCCCGGGTTGGTCGCCAGATGCAGCACGCCACACCACTGCATAGCGAAAGAAACACCCTGAGCTGACAACTGCTGATAGAAATGCCTGGCAAAATAAAATGCCTGACAATGCAGCAGGCTGGCAAGGGTTGGAGTCGGGTGCAGGTTCGGGTAAACCGCGCCTTGCAGATTGTGGGAGGCGCCTTGGGCAATCTCGCTGTCAGCACAAATTAACTCAACAGCAATGCCTTTTTCGGTCAATTGCAATGCCAGGCAAACGGATGCTATACCGCCACCAATAATGCATACTCTTTCTGCTGTGCCGGTATTGCCGGACACCCGGACTGGCGCTATTGGATCTGCATCCGGGCTCAAAGTAGCGGTAAGCATTTCCCGCTTACGGCCAAAACCTTTTATTTTTTTAATGGTAAAGCCGCTCTGTTGCAGGCCGCGTTTAACCAGTCCGGCACAGGTAAAGGTGGCGACAGTTGTCCCGTTGTGGCTAAGCCGGGCCATTTGCTCAAATAAGGTTGGTTGCCACATATCGGGGTTTTTACCGGGGGCAAAGCCATCCAGAAAGAAGGCGTCAGCCTGGTTACTGGCGGGCAACTGCGGCATTAGCTCGTTAACATCACCCAGCCATAAATCGAGAATAATATCGCCGTTATCAAACGTCAGCCTGTGGCATCCGGCAATAGCGGGTGGGTATTGCGCCAGCAACTGGCGGCAAAGCTCGCTTAGCTCAGGGTGCGCCTGAAGTGCAGTGGTTAAATCAGATAAGCTGAGAGGGTATTTTTCAAAGCTTGAAAAGTATAACTTGCGGCACGTTACCTCTGGCCATTGCTGGCGGGACTGTCGGAATCGTTGCCAGCTTAGTAAAAAATTGGCGCCGGTACCAAAGCCTGTTTCTATAATGTGGAAAAATGCAGCGTTAGTTTGCTGCCAGCGTGCGGGTAACCCATTTTGCAGTAAAAAAACATATTCTGTTTCTGCCAGGCCACCCTCATTTGAAAAATAAATGTCATCAAAATCAGTGGCAACTGGGGTACCCTGTTGGTTAAAGTGAATATTAGCGTTTTTTAGCGATGACATCTTGGCATCCGGCAGGAAATTCGGCTTGTAGTTTACCCGAAGCTGAAGCAAAATTAAAAAAGAGTACAACTGTACGCTGAAAGCTGACCAGTTTTTGCTGCAAAGTCCGTACAATAGACTATAACGTAATTATTTTTCTCTGCCGCCAGGCAGACATGGGAGTAAGCATGAAAAGAGCCGTTATCACGGGCATGGGTATTGTTTCAAGTATTGGCAATAATCAGGCGGAAGTGCTGGATTCATTGAAAGCTGGCCGGTCTGGCATTACTGCTTCACCGGAGTTTGTTGAGTTTGGTTTACGCTCACAGGTTTGGGGCAATATTAAAATGAACCCGGCTGAGCACATTGACCGTAAAGCCATGCGCTTTATGGGTGATGCGGCCGCTTACTCCTACATTGCCATGCAGGAAGCGATGACAGATGCCGGTTTAACTGCTGAGCAAATTTCAGATCCGCGGGTTGGCTTAGTTGTTGGTTCCGGTGGTGCCTCGTCGAAGACGCAGATAGAAGCGGCTGACACGCTGCGTGAAAAAGGCGTGAAGCGGGTTGGTCCTTATGCTGTGCCAAAAACCATGTCCAGTACCTGTTCAGCATGTCTTGCCACACCCTTTAAAATTAAAGGGGTTAACTACTCGATCAGTTCAGCCTGTGCTACCAGCGCCCATTGTATTGGCCATGCGGTAGAACTTATTCAACTGGGTAAACAAGATGTAGTATTCGCCGGTGGTGGTGAAGAAGTGCACTGGACCCTGGCAATGGAATTCGATGCGATGGGCGCCTTGTCCAGCCGCTATAACGAGACACCGGAACTGGCTTCGCGTACCTATGATGCCGGGCGCGATGGTTTTGTAATCAGCGGCGGTGGCGGTATTGTGGTGGTTGAGGAGCTGGAGCATGCGCTGGCTCGTGGCGCCACTATTTATGCTGAAATAGTGGGCTATGGCGCCACGTCTGATGGTTTTGATATGGTGGCGCCCAGTGGCGAGGGCGCGGTACGTTGTATGGAAATGGCCATGCAGGGCGTGTCAGCTCCGGTTGACTACGTAAATACCCACGGTACCAGTACACCGGTTGGCGATGTTAAAGAGCTGGCAGCTATTCAGCAAGTGTTTGCCGGTAAATCACCGGCAATCAGTGCCACTAAAGCGATGACTGGCCATGCGCTTGGCGCAGCTGGCGTGCACGAGGCCATTTATTCACTGCTGATGATGAAACATAACTTTATTGCGCCGTCGATCAACATTAGTGAGTTGGACGAAGCGGCGGCTGGCTTAAATATTGTCCGCCAGGCGCAGGACGCAACCTTAAATACCATTATGTCGAACAGTTTTGGTTTTGGTGGTACTAATGCAACTTTAGTTATGCAGCGCTATCGTCCATAAGTTTTGTAACAACCTTTGTTGAAAAAGCCAGACGAAAAACCGTCTGGCTTTTTGTTTTTTTTGCTAGACTGCGCCAAGAGTGCGATAACGGCAATGCCTGAAAAATTTACGGAATATCACCCCCTGTTGATGAAAAAAGTATGCCGATGAAAATATACGCAGATGAAAATATGCCACTGGTAGCGGAGTTTTTTGGCCATTTAGGGCCGGTAACTTTATTTAATGGTCGTGCGGTAACCGCCAGTGCGCTTGCTGACGCTGAGGTATTGTTGGTGCGTTCGGTCACGCCGGTTAATCAGGCATTGCTGGCCGCTAACAAGACGCTGCAGTTTGTTGGTACCGCCACTATTGGTATGGACCACATTGACAAGCTGTACCTGGCAGAGCGTGGTATCAGTTTCAGCTCAGCACCGGGGTGTAACGCGCAGTCTGTTGTTGAATATGTCCTAAGTGCCTTGTGGTATCTGGCAGAAAAGTATCAATGGCAGCTTAGCAGCAAAACCCTTGGTATTGTTGGGGTTGGCCATATTGGTCAGCGCCTGGCAGATGCGGCGGCGGCGTTAGATATGCAGTTGTTACTTTGCGATCCACCACGGGCGGCGACTGAGGCTGATTTTAACCACACTTCTTTTACCGAGCTATGCCGTCAGGCCGATATTATTAGTTTTCATACCCCCATGGTTAAAACCGGGCCGGCGCCAAGCTGGCATTTGTTAAATGCGCAAACGTTGGCAATGTTAAAACCAGAGTGTGCGCTGATCAATGCGTCACGCGGTGCGGTAATTGATAACGATGCCCTGTTGCAGGCACTAAAACAGCAGCTAAGACCGGTCGTGCTCGATGTGTGGGAGCAGGAGCCTGACATTCTGCAACCATTGTTACCCTATCTGGATATCGCCACGGCGCATATTGCCGGCCACAGCATTGAGGGTAAAGCACGGGGCACCGCAATGCTGTACCAGCGACTGTGTCAGAAGCTGGATCAAGCCCCGCTGATGCAGCTTACTGACTTACTTGCTGTACCAGCTGTGGAAAAAGTGCATATATCTGATAATTTTGGGCTTCCAGATGTCCAAAATTTGGCGCGGATGTTATATGATGTGCGACGGGATGATGCATTATTCCGTTTTCATATTCAACGTGAGGGGTTTGACTGGCTGCGAAAGTCTTATCCGCCGCGACGAGAGTTCAGTTCATTGCAGCTAACCGGTAGTAAGGTACCGCTCTGGATGGCGCAGTTAGGCTTTACAAGTCAGCAAAAAGGGGTTTAGGCATGGCATCGCAATACAATGTGGCGATTTTAGGCGCAACAGGTTTGGTTGGGCAACATCTGATAGAAATTCTGGAGCAGCGCGATTTCCCGGTAGCCCAGTTATTTCCGCTGGCCAGCAGTCGTTCTGCCGGTGGCACTATTACCTTTAAGGGTAATAAAATAACAGTGCAGGATGCGGACAACTTCGACTGGAGCCAGGCGCAAATTGGCTTGTTTTCAGCCGGTGGCAGTGTCTCAGCAATTTATGCACCTAAAGCGGCCGAGGCCGGCTGTGTGGTTATTGATAACACCTCACACTACCGTTACGATGCCGATATTCCGCTGGTGGTACCGGAAGTCAATGCTGCAGCCATTGCAGATTTTCGTAACCGCAACATTATTGCTAACCCAAACTGCTCTACTATTCAGATGTTGGTCGCGTTAAAACCCATTTATGATGCGGTAGGGATCAGCCGGATTAATGTTGCTACCTATCAGTCGGTCAGTGGCGCCGGGCAGTCCGCATTAGATGCACTGGCGCAGGAAACAGTGCAGCTGATGAACGGCCGGCCATTAGAAGGTGAGGGTCAGTTCGCCCGCCAGATTGCATTTAATGTTATCCCGCAAATCGACGTTTTTATGGATAACGGTTACACCAAAGAAGAAATGAAAATGCATTGGGAAACCCAGAAGATTTTTGCTGACAGCAGTATTGCGGTAAATGCTACCGCGGTGCGGGTACCGGTGTTTTACGGTCATGCTGAAGCTGTACATATTGAAACCCGGATGCCCATTACAGTAGAGCAGGCCAAAGCGCTGCTGGCAGACGCACCAGGCGTGGTATTACTGGAGGATAACGCTGATTTCCCAACTCAGGTTTGCAGTGCCACCGGCAAGGATGAGGTATATGTGGGCCGGGTCCGTCAGGATATCTCTCATGAAAATGGCTTAAACCTATGGGTGGTGGCAGATAATATCCGTAAAGGGGCTGCCACAAACAGCATCCAGATTGCTGAACACCTTATTCGCGACTATCTATAACAGTTTAACACTGTAATTAAAGGCTCCTGAGGGAGCCTTTTTTCTGGATTAGGTTTATGCTGGTAACAAGGTCGTTACTGTTTTATATTTTGCGGGACACGCTTTGTTGTTTGTAAAACTATTAATATTGGAACAGTGTTTGCATTCGTTTTGCTATCAAACAGTGTTTACTGTGAAATAAAGCATAAATCAGCTTAAGTTGCCCGGGTAAGGAAAGTTAATGCCACTTCGTCTCTTGTCTTTATTGTTGGTTGTCAATTTCTCGACGCTGCTTGCGGGCGTTGCGCTGGCTGATGAACCTGCGTCGACTCCGTTACGCGGGCCAAAAAATACTGATACCGCATTGATGCAGCGCCAATTGGGACCGCTTAGTGCGTCTGATACGTTGTGGCGAATCGCCGAGCGGATAAAACCTGATGCTGCTGATGTCAGTACCTACCAGGTGATGTACGCTATTTATCTGAAAAACCCTGGTTCTTTTATCGATGGCAACCTTAACCATTTGCGTCCTGGAGCGACGTTGCAGTTGCCTAATCTGCGGGAAATCAGGGAAATTGATAATAATGTCGCACGCGCCAAGTCAGATTCAGATGACAAAGCCTGGGCCGCGCGGGCCAGAGCTGCCACTCAGGCAAGCAACCAACAAAATGGCAATCAACAGCCTGAAGTTTCTGCGGTGTCGAACGAGCAATTACAACAACTTACCGAATTAAAAGACCAGTTTGGCAATTCATTGTTAATGATAGAAACGATTGCCAGAGAGAACAACCAACTCAAAACTACATTGTCGCAGGTACAAACAGAGCTTTTAGCCCTGCAGCAGCAACTGGGTGAAGACAGTAGCTTGCAGCAGCAGTTAAATATGCTGTTACAGCAACAAGCTGACATTTTGGCTGCTCAGCAAGCACAGGAACAGCAGGCCGCAGAAGCAGCCAAAGCATTGGCTGCAGAAGAGGAACAAAGCGCAGCTATTTTTAACAACCCGATCGTATGGGTGCTGGCAGCGTCAATTCCGGCGTTATTAATTTTGTTTGGTGTCGTGTTGTGGCTGAAACGCCGGGGCCAGCAAACTGAAGCCGCAGTAGTTGCTGCCAACAATACGGCAGAGCCACCAGCTGATTATAAATCACCTTTACCACCGCTCGATGATAATAACGATTTAGACGACAGTGGCTTATTCGATATTGACGAAAGCCTGTTGGACGATGCGTTTGCAGATAATGGTGATTTTGCCGGTACTGAAGTGCTGGACGATAGCCTGCCTGATTTTAACGATGATGCTTTGCTGGATGATGATGCACTGCTGGACGACGATATTTTGCTGGATGACGATAGTTTACTGGCGAATGGTAGCTCTGCCGCTGTAACGTCGGAGGACGATTTACTGGACGATGTACTGGGGACGCCAGACGAAGAGAGCGAGCCGGCTAAAGCGGAGTTTGATGCGAATAATATTCTGTCAGACAGTGATTTAAACGCATTACTATCAGCAGAAGATGACGACGATGCCATTATTGAGCTTGATGATGAGTTTGATGTCGATTTAGCAGAGTCGGAGCAACTCGGCGCTGAATTGCAGCCGGATGACGTTGATGATGCGGCTGAGCAGCGTGGAACGGCAGCTGAAACTGACGAAGAGATAATTGATTTAGATGAGACTGAGCTGCCGTCAGATGTTCCAACTCCAACGCCATCTGCTGAAGCAGAAGAGGCCGCTGAGCCAGATGTTGAAGATGATTTACTGGAAGAAATTGAGCTTGATGTTCTCGAGGAGCCGGAGGAGCCCGAGTTATTAACAGAGCCAGAGCAGAAGCCGCAGCCGGATGCCGCACCATCAGCCGAGCCAGATCTGGCAATAAACGACGATGAAGACATTCTGGTAGAAACTGACAACAGCAGTGAGCAGTTAGTCAGTGAACAATTTAGCAATGAATTGAGTAATGATGAGTTAACCGATACTCAGATTGCCAGTCTGGTTGAAGATGAAAGTTTCGACCGTACCGAGCTTGATGCATTTGCAGAGGCTCTGGCACTGGAAGGGCGAGAGCAGACTGAAACCGCAGAGGCAACGGACGATGATGAGGCTTCTGAGTTACTCAGTGCTGAGCTGGATGAATTGTTGCAACAGGTTGAAGCAGTAGATCCGGAGCAGGCTGAAACCGATGCGGAAGCGAAAGCTGAAACTGAAGCCGCGACAATTACGGAAACAGATACTGTTACTGATATCGATGCCGTTGTCACAACGACTGATGCAGACGCAGATTTGGATAGTAACGTTGATGAGTTAGCTGACGACAATGATACTGCGGTTGACAGCGATGGCCCGGATTTACAGAGCAATGAGGATGACTCAGTTACTAAGCCTTCCGAAGCAGCATTATCCGTCGAAAACCCCAGTAAAATGCTGGAAAGCTACCCTGAGTTAGAGCTGAGCGACGAAGACTTTAATGATGAAGAAGTGGTAGTGGACGACGACGCTGTCAGTGTTGACATATCCCCGGCAGATCCGGATGCTGACCAAAGTCTGGCAAAGCTGGATGACAGTCAGTTTGATAATCTGCTAACCGAGCTGGAAGCGATGGCACAAACCACTGCCAGTGACAGCGAAGAGTTAAATCTGGATGTTGATGCCGTATTCAGTCCGTCCCTGGACGAAGAAGAAACTATTGCGTTGTCTGATGCTGACTTTGTTGAAATTGACAATTTGCTTGCCAGCAGTGAGCAGACGCAGGAAGATGATGGCCGGTTCGAGCAGTTGAATGTTGATGTTGGCCTGGATGAATTCGCTGATGTCATTGGCAATAATAACCCGCAGGACGTTGACGCAGAAGATAATGGTTTTGCCGCAAAACTTGACCTGGTTCGGGCTTACATTGAAATAGACGACCTTGATAGCGCCAACCAAATTATCACAGAGGTTCTCGACTCTGACGCTCCCGAGCACGTTAAAACTGAAGCACAAGCACTGCAGAAAAAAGCTGAATGACATGTTGGTTCGGCCCAACCGATCAGCAGGCTGTTATCCGGGGAACTCTGCGGTATAATCGCGCCGGTTTATCAGAGGGAACCCCATGCGAATAGCCTTAGGTATTGAGTATGATGGCACTGGTTTCTTTGGTTGGCAGCGCCAGCGTGAAGTGAACAGTGTGCAACAAGAGCTGGAAACAGCGCTGTCTAAAGTAGCGAACCGTCCGGTTGAAGTGTTTTGTGCCGGGCGCACTGATGCCGGCGTACACGCCACCGGTCAGGTGGTCCATTTTGATACTGAGGCCATACGCGACCCTAAAGCCTGGATAATGGGAACTAACAGCCAGTTACCTGATCAAATAGCAGTGCGTTGGGCAAAGCCGGTAGCAGACGATTTTCATGCCCGTTTCAGTGCTACTGCCCGCCGTTACCGGTACATTATTTACAATCAAAAGTTCAGGCCCGCTATTTTGCGCTCCGGGCTTAGTCATTATCATCAGCAACTGGATATCAGTTTGATGCAGCAAGCGGCGCCGGTGTTAATTGGCGAACACGACTTCAGTGCGTTCAGGGCTATACAGTGTCAGTCCAAAACGCCTTTTCGTAATATCCACCATTTATGTTTAAGCCGGGTGGGTGACTATCTGGTGCTGGACATCAAAGCTAACGCTTTCTTACATCATATGGTGCGTAATATTACCGGTAGCTTGCTGGAAATTGGTATGGGGCGTAAGCCTGTTTCCTGGCTTGGCGAGCTTTTACAAAGCCGCAATCGCAACCTGGCGGCGGCCACAGCAAAACCGGGTGGTCTTTATCTGGTCGAAGTCGATTACCCTGAGCACTATGCAATACCCAAAGCTGCGCCGGGGCCATTATTCTTATAACGGCTGCTAAGACCAGTTTTTTATATTCTGTTTGTGGGTGTTTATGCTTTAATAGCGCCCGTTTAGTTTTATTTCGGCGTTTTTTGACGTATTTTGTCTACTCTTAGGTCTAACGTCTGATACCTTTTAATAGGAATGCATTATGAGTTGGTTAGAAAAAATCCTGCCCAGAACCTCAACCTCGGCGCGTCGTAATATTCCCGAGGGTGTCTGGACCAAATGCAGCTCGTGTGATGCTGTGTTATACAAAGCCGATCTCGATCGTAATTTAGGGGTTTGCCCCAAGTGTGATCATCATATGCGGGTAAACGCCCGGACTCGTCTGACCCACTTTTTTGACAGCCATTCCACCACAGAACTGGCAGCCGAACTTGAACCACAGGATTTACTGAAGTTTAAAGACAGCAAGCGCTATAAAGACCGGCTTGCCGCAGCCCAGAAACAGACCAACGAGAAAGATGCCATGATTGTGATGCATGGTACCTTGCACGGCATGCCGATGGTTGCAGCGTCGTTTGAGTTCGAATTTATGGGGGGCTCAATGGCATCTGTGGTCGGCGCCAAGTTTGTTGCGGGTGTCGAGTATGCGCTAACTCATAAAGTGCCTTTCGTCTGTTTTTCTGCCAGTGGTGGCGCAAGGATGCAAGAAGCGCTGTTTTCACTTATGCAGATGGCGAAAACCAGTGCAGCGTTGGCCAAACTCAGTGAACAGGGACTACCCTATATTTCTGTCTTGACTGACCCTACTATGGGTGGGGTATCGGCCAGTTTAGCGATGCTGGGTGATATTAATATTGGCGAGCCTAAAGCGTTGATCGGTTTTGCCGGCCCCCGGGTTATAGAGCAAACCGTTCGGGAAAAGCTGCCGGAAGGGTTCCAGCGTAGTGAATTTTTACTGGATCACGGTGCGATTGATATGATTGTTGACCGTCGGAAAATGCGCGATACAATTGCCCGTCTTGTTGCCAAGTTTATGCAGCTACCCGCGCCGGTATCCGAGCACGACGCCGCTTAGGAATTTATGTCAGACACGCTAACGTCAAGCCAATCGCGTCATACTCTGGCCGATTGGCTTTGTTATATTGAGCAAAGCCATCCCATTGACAAAATTGAACTGGGCCTGGAGCGGGTAAGCCGGGTTGCTGATCGTGCTGGATTGGCACAGTTGCCTGGTAAAGTTATTCTGATTGCCGGCACGAATGGCAAGGGCTCTACCGCCCGTACCCTTGAGCAATTATTATTGGCTCAGGGCTTCAGTGTAGGTGTTTATAGCTCTCCACATCTATTGCGCTTCAATGAACGACTGCGGCTGAATAACCGTGATGTTGCTGACACGCATTGGGTTGATGCCCTGGCACAAATAGAAACGTTGCGGGGCGACACGGCACTGACTTATTTTGAATTTACGACACTGGCCGCATTCTCAATTCTGAAACGTCAGCCAGTCGACTTTTGCCTGATAGAAGTGGGACTGGGTGGCAGGCTGGATGCAACGAATATTGTCAGCCCTGATCTTAGTGTGATTACCACCATCGATTTAGACCATCAGGACTGGCTGGGTGATGACCGGGAGGCGATAGGCCGCGAAAAGGCAGGGGTGTTCCGACCCGGTAGACCGGTGGTTATTGGTGAGTTACTACCACCTGCCAGTGTAATGACCCGGGCTGCAGAGTTAGATTGCCCGAAACTGACCGTTGACCAGGATTACTTTTATCAGCAGCACGCAGATACCTGGATCTGGCATTGTGGAGCAGCGGTGTATAAAGATCTGCCACTGCCTGCGCTACCGGTGCAAAACGTGGCGACCAGCCTCGCGGTACTTTACCAGTTGGCATTATTACCTGAAGAGACAGTACTCAAAAAAGTTTTAGCCGAACTTAATTTGGCTGGCCGGATGCAGTTTTTGCAACAGCGGCCAGCAATAGTAATAGATGTTGCGCATAATCCACAGTCGACCCGTTACCTGGCAACAAAGCTGGCAGAGCTAAAGCCCGGTTACAGTAGAGTGCTTGCTTTAGTCGGCATGCTAAAAGACAAAGACATCGCCCAGGCGTTGGCGCCCTTGACCTCTGTAATTGATCAATGGCATCTTAGCAGCCTGCCTGGGAGGCGGGGAGCGTCAGCTGCACAGTTAGCCGCGGCGTTATCTCAGGCTGAATATCAACAGTATCCAGATGTGACAACGACATTTAATCAATTGTTTTCTAAGTTGCAACAAGATGATTTACTGGTTATTTTTGGTTCATTTGTCACGGTTTCATTAGTGCTGGCAAGCTATCATCAGGAGGCAACATGACCGCGGGATTTAAGCACAGATTACTCGGTGCTACTATTTTGATATTAGCCGGTATCATTTTTCTGCCTGATTTACTGGATGGCGAGAAACAAGTGGTGAAAGACGATTTTAAGGTTATCCCCGACCGACCTGAATTTCAGGGAGTGCAGCAGCCAGAGCCTTTTGATCAGGCTGCATTTGACAGTGCCAGTAGTGCAGCGACGGCCACGCAGGTTAATGAAAAAGCACTTGATGCTGAGACCGCTGACAGCGCTACAGCCAATGAACGTGGCGCAGACGAGTTGCCATCTCAGCAGTATGCCCAGGTTACTATTAATGGTGAAAGCCCTGCAGAGCCCACTGCTAAGCAGGCGACTGAAGGCGCAAAAGCATCCAGCGCCGTTGCAGAAAACGCCTGGGTAGTTAGGGTAGGGAGCTTTAGTAACCCACAAAATGCCAATGCGCTGGTGGCGAAACTCCGGCAGGAAGGCTATGTTACCTTTACCCGGGAGATTACCAACAGTAATGGCCAAAAGTTAACTAGCGTGCTGGTGGGGCCTGAGCTTCGAAAAGCCATTCTGGAACAGCAAGTTGAGCAACTTCAGGAGCTGACAGGAATTGCCAGGTTAGTGGTAAGTCGTTATCAGGTTACCGAAAATAATTAGCCAAGCATCAGCCGGTTTGATAGAATGCGCGCCGTCATCAGGCATCCTTTGGTAGCAAATGGTTTGGGTTGATTTTGTTATACTGGCAATTATTGCCTTATCGGCTGTCATCAGTCTGATCCGCGGTTTCGTCAAAGAAGCTATCTCGCTGGTAGTGTGGTTTCTGGCCTTCTTTATTGCCAGCCAGTATTATCCAAAACTTGCGTCACTTTTTACTAATATCACCGACCCCACAATCCGCAATGCGTCGGCCATTGCTATTTTATTTATCTGTACACTAATCCTTGGCGCCTTAATCAACTTTGTTATTGCTAAGTTAGTGCAAGGAACGGGACTGTCAGGCACTGACCGGGTACTGGGTCTGGTATTTGGTGCGTTGCGGGGCGTGCTGGTAGTAAGTGCTGTATTGTTTTTTATGGATGCTTTTACCCCGGCAGCGCAAGCGCTCTGGTGGCAACAATCGGTGTTGATCCCCGAATTTGGTTTTATTATCGAATGGTTTTTTGAGTATCTGGAAAACCATTCCAGTTTTATGCAAAAGCCCTAGGGCTGGCGAGGAAATAATCAATGTGTGGTATCGTTGGAATCGTAGGTAAGTATCCGGTCAATCAGGCGCTGTATGATGGTCTGACAGTGTTACAACATCGGGGCCAGGACGCCGCAGGCATTGTTACCGTGGATAACAATACCCTCAGATTACGCAAAGCCAATGGCCTTGTTAAAGACGTATTTGAAACCCGCCATATGCAACGGTTGTCGGGCAATATTGGCATTGGCCATGTCCGTTACCCAACAGCTGGTTCATCCAGTACTGCTGAAGCCCAGCCGTTTTACGTTAACAGCCCTTTTGGAATTGCGTTGGCGCACAACGGTAATTTAACTAATTCGCACGAATTAAAAGAAGACATGTTCCGGCTGGCGCGTCGCCATATTAATACCACGTCCGATTCAGAGATCTTACTGAACATTCTGGCGCATGAACTGCAGGCGAAATCGACTATGCAGCTGGAACCTGAGCAGGTTTTTAATGCGGTTGCCAGTGCCCACCGGAAAATCCGGGGGGGGTATGCGGCGGTAGCACTGATCATTGGCCATGGCCTGGTGGCATTTCGCGATCCTAACGGTATCCGGCCGCTGGTGATGGGCAAGCGGGAAACTGCTGCCGGCACCGAATACATGGTGGCGTCGGAAAGTGTGGCACTGGATGCAGATGGCTTTACCGTGCTGCGGGATGTATCGCCGGGTGAGGCGGTATACATTACTGAGCAGGGCGAGTTATTCAGCCAGCAGTGTGCTGAAAACCCAAATTATACGCCGTGTATTTTTGAATATGTTTATTTTGCCAGGCCTGACTCAACTATCGATAATATTTCGGTATATGCGTCAAGAGTCGCTATGGGCAAGGTGCTGGGTCAGAAAATTAAGCGGGAATGGGCGCATCTGGATATCGATGTGGTTATTCCAATCCCGGAAACCAGTAACGATGCAGCGTTGGAAATTGCCAATGAGCTGCAATTGCCGTTCCGTCAGGGGTTTGTGAAAAACCGCTATATAGGCCGTACCTTTATTATGCCAGGTCAGGTTCAGCGCAAAAAATCTGTTAGACGCAAACTGAATGCTATCTGGCAGGAGTTTAAGGGTAAGAATGTGTTGCTGGTTGATGACTCGATAGTCCGCGGCACCACATCTGGTCAGATTATTGAAATGGCGCGGGAGGCTGGCGCAAAAAAAGTTTATTTTGCTTCTGCAGCTCCTGAAGTTCGTTTTCCTAACGTGTATGGTATTGATATGCCATCAGCTAATGAATTAATTGCTCACGGCCACGACGTTGAAAGTATTTGCGACACCATTGGCGCTGATGGTCTTATTTTCCAGTCGCTGCCCGATTTAATCGAAGCAGTGCGCTCACAAAACCCCGATATTAAGCGGTTTGAAACCTCGGTATTTGATGGCCACTATGTCACTAATGATATCGATCAGGACTATTTAAACCGACTGGATCAAACGCGCAGTGATGACGCCAAAGCCCACACGGCAATGTCGATGGCAACGAACCTGGAAACCTATAACGAAGGTTGAACCTGGTTTAATCACTAAATGTAATGAAAAAACAGGCGCCCTCAGGCGCCTGTTTTTTTACCTCACTGAATATGTTCAGACCGTCAGTGGGTGTATGTTGGGCCGAAACCTGACATCCATAAAATTACGGTTGTTGCCATCAGCACGGCCAGTAGGGTTAAACCGCCAGTAACGACTGAGCTGGCATAAATAAAACCGCGCTCTTCCGGGATGTGCATTAAAATGGGAACGCCGACGTAAAGTAAATATACTGAATAGGCAAGACCTACCAGCCCGACACTGACCACGAACCAAAGCTCCGGGTAAAGTGCCGCAAAACCTACCATAAATAATGGAGTAGAGGTATAAGAGCATAATTCTACGGTCTGAGTATAGGTGGGTTCTGCGCCAAAGGTATGCGCCATCCAGTGTGCCAGCCACGCCAGCGCAAACACGCCAATGATTAAGCCACAATACATTGCTACGGACATAATCAAGGCGCTTTGTGACGTAAGTTTAATCGGATCGCCAACGCCGATGCTCCAGCCTAAATGAACTGCAGAATAATAGGCACAAATGGCTGGGATCAGCGCCACAATCAAAATGTGGGCCATGCTATAGCGGAAACTTTCATGTCTGGCATCAATGGTATGCCATTCTTCTTTCGGGTGGGCATAAATGCCCCATAAATGGTTTAGTATCATAATTATTATCCTTATTACTACGCCCCTCAACTCGGGTAACCATGTTACTAAGCCACCCTTAACTCAGTTATGACTAAAACTTAGCCGTTCGTCAAGCAACTTGCACTAATTTTCAACAATGCAGCAGTCCAGATCAAACTTGGTGCTGGACTGCCCTTTGGGTATAATACAGTCACTTTTTAGAAGACAGTTCCCATTATGCAACGTAGTGAATGGCAACAACTATTACAACCTGTCAGCGACTTTTTAGGCTGTGCGACGCCAACCGGCTGGCTTGAGCAGGCGGCTCGACCTGAAAGTCTGCCAACGTTACTGCGGGATCATCTTATCTGTGAGTTAAAAGCAGCTCAGAGTGCCATGTACCTGATCCGTCGTTATGCAGTGGATGACAACAGTGCCGATGCGCTATTGCAATGGTTGAAACCTTTTGAAGACTTTACCTACCGGCAGCAGGGTGACTGGCGGGCGCTGGCCGGGCTAACGCTGAAAAAATCAATGATCCCAAAAGCCAGCAGCCGCTATGCTCAGGATTTAATCGATAAGATGGTGTTGCTGATTAAAGAGGAGTTGCATCATTTTTATCAGGTGCTTGAGGTCATGGCAGCAAATGGCATTGCCTATGAAAAAACCACATCCAGTCGCTATGCCAAAGGTTTACTGCGCCATGTCCGTACTTTTGAGCCAGCAGCTATAGTGGATAAACTTATTTGCGGTGCTTATATAGAAGCACGGTCGTGTGAGCGGTTTGCTAAACTGGCGCCGTTATTACCAGAGCAGATTACTGATTTTTATATCTCATTGTTGCGCTCTGAAGCACGCCATTATCAGGATTATCTAACCCTGGCGCAGCAGGTTACCGACACTGATATCAGTGAGCGGGTTGCGTTTTTTGGTGAGATCGAAGCGGGGCTTATATTAACGCCCGATCCGGACTTCAAATTTCACAGCGGCTGCCCAGCGGCACTTGTTAGTGCCCAGTCAGCGGCGTAAAAACCAAATCCCAGCTGTTGGCAGACACGGTTAAATAGCTACTTTGGCTGTACCAGTCGCCCAAGACATAACGCGCTGCAGGCTTGCCATTCACCTCTAGTTGATGCACTGCCGGGCGGTGGGTATGGCCATGAATCAGTCTGGCAACCCCATACTCTGCCATCACTTTTGGCACTTCAGTTGGTGTAACATCCATAATTTGCGGTTGATTTTGTTGGCTGTAGTGTTTTTTATGTTCAGCACTTTTGCGCCGTGCTTTAGCGGCCAAGCGCTGGCGGAAGGCTATTGGGGTTTTTAACAACAACCACTGCCACCATGGCTGGTTCCACCATTTGCGAAACTTCTGATAAGCAATATCCAGCGTGCATAAGCTGTCGCCATGCATAATAAGGGTAGGGGTGCCGTATAAGTCTATAACCTGCTGCTGCGGTAACAACTGCATACCGGCGCGGTCGGCATAGCCCTGGCGCAACACAAAATCACGATTGCCGTGAATAAAGTAAACCGGCACTTTGGCGCTAAGGGCGGCTAATGTCACCGCTACGGTATCCAGCAGTGGCTCGGGGTTGTCATCGCCAATCCAGACTTCAAATAAATCGCCGAGAATATACAACGCTTCTGCCTTTACGGCTTGCTGTTGTAAAAAACGCAGAAAGGCAGCCGTGATATCGGGCCGATCTGCAGACAAATGCAGATCGGCAATAAACAGCGTGTGCGGGTTTTGCATCAACGGCGCTTAAGCAAGCAGCTCGGCTTTTTCGATGACGACCGGCTCAACTGGCACATCGCTGTGGCCAGCGAAGCGACCTGTTTTAACCTGGCGAATTTTTTCGACCACTTCCATGCCGTCAGTCACTTCACCAAATACACAATAACCCCAGCCCTGGCTTGACTCAGCGCTGTGGTTTAAAAAGCTGTTATCGGCAATATTAATAAAAAACTGGCAGGTAGCAGAGTGCGGGTCGTTAGTACGGGCCATCGCAATAGTGCCTTTGCTATTAGCCACTTTATTGTTGGCTTCGTTTTTAATTGGGGCCTTGGTTTCTTTCTGATCCATATCGGGAGTAAAACCGCCGCCCTGGATCATAAAGCCATCGATTACCCGATGAAAAATGGTGCCATCAAAAAAACCGTCTTTCACATAGCTGATAAAGTTTTCCACGGTAACCGGTGCTTTATCGGCAAACAGGTTAAGGGTGATAACGCCATAATTGGTATGTAAATTAATCATTGAATCGTGTCCTCTGTTTGAATGGCTTTATTGTAACTCAGCCTGGGCATTTCATAAAGCAACGATAGCGGCTACCCAATGCTGGTGGTACACTAGCGGGCTGAATTATGAGCCTGTATACCGATGTTTTAGCTCTTTATTTATAAGTTAATATTTGTAAGTCAATTTTTTGGGGACGCCAATGCTACAGATCTACAATACCTTAAGCCGTAAAAAAGAAGAGTTCACCCCTATTGAGCCTGGCAAAGTGGGTTTGTATGTCTGTGGAATTACCATTTACGATTATTGCCACGTCGGCCACGCCCGCACTTATGTGGCTTTTGATGTGATTAATCGTTACCTGCGTTTCTGCGGTTATGACGTCACTTATGTACGTAATATTACTGATGTTGACGATAAAATTATCAAGCGCGCCGCTGAAAACAATGAAAGCTGCGATGCCCTGACAGCACGTTTTACCGACGCAATGCATGCAGACTTTGACGCTTTGGGTTTATTGCCGGCTGATATCGAGCCACGGGTTACCACCCATATGGCCGAAATTATCGCGCTGATTGAAACGCTGATAGCCAAAGGCTTTGCCTATGTTGCTGCAGATGGTGATGTATTGTTTGATGTCAGTAAATACGACGCCTATGGCGAGTTAAGCCAGCAAAACCTCGAAATGCTGCAATCGGGCTCGCGGGTAGAAGTGGCAGGAAATAAAGATGATCCGCTGGACTTCGTCTTATGGAAAGGCGCCAAGCCGGGCGAGCCGTTCTGGCAATCGCCGTGGGGCAATGGCCGGCCGGGCTGGCATATTGAATGTTCAGCGATGAGTGCCAAGCACTTAGGCGAGCATTTTGATATTCACGGCGGCGGTTCAGACTTACAATTCCCGCACCACGAGAACGAAATTGCCCAGTCTACCTGTGCCCACGGTCATAAGTACGTTAATACCTGGATCCACACCGGTATGGTGCAGGTAGATAAAGAAAAAATGTCGAAATCTTTAGGCAACTTCTTTACCGTGAAAGACGTGCTGGCGGAATACAACGCCGAGGCGGTACGCTACTTTTTATTATCCAGCCATTATCGCAGCCAGTTAAATTACTCTGCTGAGAATTTAACTCAGGCTCATGCTGCACTAGGGCGCTTATACACGGCACTGCGTAATGTTACGCCAAGCCACAGTATTGATTTAAAAAGCCCGTACATCGCCCAGTTTAAAGCCGCGATGGACGATGATTTCAATACCCCGGAAGCCTTGCCGGTGTTGTTTGAACTGGCCCGCGAAGTAAACCGCTTTAAAGAAACGGAGCCGGCCAAAGCGGCTGAGTTAGCCGCTTTATTAACCCTGTTAGCGGGTGCCTTAGGCTTGCTGCAAGGTGATGCTGAGCAGTTTTTACAAAGCGGTGCATCAGATGATGATGTTGCTGAGATTGAAGCACTAATCGCCCAGCGTAACACCGCCCGAGCGAACAAAGACTGGGCAGCAGCAGACGCCGCCCGCGATGCGTTAACGGCCAAAGGGATTATTGTCGAAGATAAAAACGGCGTAACCAGCTGGCGTAAAGGCTGATTACGTTAAAGTATTAAAAAAACCGCCTGTTGGCGGTTTTTTTAATACTTTAATCTACCATCGCCACTAAGTCTGAGCGAATAAACTTAGACAACACAGCTTGATGTTGCTGGGCCCATAAGCTTATTGCCTGGCTGTCATCAGTGGTTATTTGTTCAAGAAAAGCACTGGATAATGCCTGGGTGGCGGCTTTGATCACCTGCTGCTGTGGCTTAGTATCTTTACTGCCACGCCAGCCTGAAAAAATATTGTGGCTACCTGAGCTAAACACCGCCAGCACTTTGTAGCTGCTGGCCATGGCGTAATATAATTCAAACCTGTCTTGTGGTGATGAATAATAACCCGGCACCCGAATTTCATCTTCGGTGGTAGTGATATGCAAAGTGGGAATGTTCACGTCAGCCAGCACTTTATCCAGCGGTTGATCATTATAAAAAGGAGGGGCTGAAATTAAAATAGCCGCTTTGATGCGATCATCTTTCAGGCTGACCAGGCTGCCGTTTTGCTCAACTTGTGCACCGCTTAATAACATTGAGGTATTGGCACCATACGAGTGGCCGGCCATTACAATATTCTGGTTATCAAAATCAGCGGCATGGCCAGACGCTAATATCTGGTCCAAAGCAAACTTCACATCCTGAACTCTGGCTAAGGCTTCTGCTGTGTCCGCCGCGTCCATCAATCGAAAAGCTAGCGTTAGTCTGCTGCCTCGCCAGACTTTTCGGTCACTGCCGTCATGCTGCACATGTAAGCTGGCATAGCCCTGACTGGCCCAATACTGACCGAGATAAGCGTAACGCTCTTTCGAACCGCCTAAGCCATGAGAAAACACAATTAATGCTTTGGCTTTTTGCTGACGTGCGGGTTTAAACAACAACGCTGGCACAACCCGATCTCTGCTTTGGTCCAGCCAGTCGAAACTGGTTTCTTCAATATTCAGCCACAAGCGCTTAGCGACTTCAGCCGAGTATTTTACAGAGGGCAGATTCAGTTGCTGTTGCCAGACAACATTATCTGTTGCCTGCTTTTGAGCGCATCCGGTTAAAGATATCAGCAAAGCAGCAATAAACGCGGTGGCGCCGAATGCTTTAATCATGATATGAGATCGCATAAAAGTCCTCTTTGCTGAAACTAACACATTTAGTACGCTGAAAAGTGGTTTGGGGTTTGGTTGGGTCAGTATACGCTAACGGTCGTCTCTATTTGACACCCTTGCTAAATGAGTAAAAAAGGAATAATTTATACTCATGCATGTGTTTGAATTTGATAACGACAAAAGTCAGTCGAACCTCGTTAAGCATGGGATCGACTTTTACGATGCCCAAGCTTTATGGCAGGATCAGGATTTACTTGAAGTTCAGGCGATATCAAGTGATGAACCTCGATACGTTGTCATTGGGCTGATTGGGGCGAAGCACTGGTCAGCTGTTATCACTTACCGCGGCCAGAACATTCGTATTATTTCGGTAAGACGTTCGCGTAAGAGAGAGGTAGAGTTGTATGAAAGCTAAAGATTTTGATACCAAGTTTGATGAAGGTACTAAAGACATTATTGATGATCTGGTTGTTAAGTCTGCACGGCGGGTAAATCAGGAAGCAAAGCGCATTAATGTTGATTTTCCCGCGTGGGTGGTTGAATCACTGGACCGCGAAGCTGCACGCATTGGCGTTACTCGTCAGTCAATTATCAAGGTGTGGTTAGTGGAGCGTCTGCGCGCTGAAGCTGCTAACAATTCGCTGAAAAGTGACACCGCAAGTGGCGCGCATTAACAGAGCATTGACGGGTATGAAGGCCTCTTTTCAGCGGTTCCAGTTTGTAGTCTCTTACTTGTGACGGCTTGACACGGCGCATTCGCATGAAAACAATCTATCAACATTTATTAACTGGAATAATTTTGGAATGAGTTGGTTTGGCGGTAAGAAAACAAGCCACCATAGAACATGGATATTTATTGGGCTAGTGCTCACTTTGGTCGCGGTTATTAAATTTGGGGTTCGATCCGCGAACGAACGGCCTGAGAGGGCAAGCAATTCGTACGTGCAGTCTAACCTGCCTGAGCAAAGTATAGTTAAAACGCAAAAAAACTCCGCTTCAGAACACAACGTTTCTGATGCAGCAGTAAAATTCGATACGCCCGATTATGCTCAGTGTGAGCAGTTTATCCAGGAGTTTCACTCAGAGAGTTTTAGTTGGAGCCGCAAATATCACCGGGATTGGGCGAGCTACCTGGAACAAGGATACTCACTGGATGAAATTACATTGGCGGTAGAGCGCTTCGCTAACTCAAACTTTGCAGCGAGTTTCCGGGTTAAGCAACTGCGCAAGGGCACTGAATTCGCGTTTTCGAATCAACAGTTAAATGAGCAACTTCGTCAGCAATTTCCAGAGCTGGCAGATTCTGGTCTTTCAATTGAACTGAAAGTTCCACTTACTGCGTTGGCCTCATTTGCGACGATGACTGACGAGGAAAAAAGGCAGGTTCTTGCTGAACACCAGGTCGGTGTGAACGATGTTGCTTATTTTATTAATTCGGGACTGTCCGACGAGGATATTCTGATGATGCTTAGCGACATAACTATCCCTGCTGCGATAGTCAGCTATGAAGGGATTGAAGCGATTTCTTTACTTGATTTTGCCGTAGCGGCTTCCCGGCCAGTGTTGGTAGAAAACTTATTGCTAATGGGTTTGTCACCGACCTCAGATGCTTATCTGGGTTCGTCTATGGAGTGGGCTTTAAGTCGTCTGACCTTTGCAAACGAAAATACCGAGGCTAACGCTGTCGAAGTAGTTAAATTACTCAAGCTGCACGGAGCGCAAGCGCGGTTTAAAGTGAAACGTCCAGAAACCATCGAGGGCTCTTCTCCACGCCACTTCTACAGTTTTAGTGAAGAGAAAATTGTATCTCTATCACAGAATTATCAGTTAGATCTTACGCAAATAGAACAGCGTGAAGTGCCCGCATTGGATGGACAGCATCCTCTGATTGATACTCTTGAAGCCGAGCGAGATGTTTACCTGGCTGCAAAGCTTGGCAATCCAAACCATCGTGAATTGCAAGGCTCCTGTCAGCGAATACTTCATGCAGTGGATAAACAGTGGCAGCCGAAATCGGCGCACGAAGTTGTAAACAGCATTGAGAAGTTGTATGGCGAGTCAGCAACGCGAATTATCAGTGAGTTGGCCAGAATTGATCCCTTGCTGGTGGATATATACCGGGAACGGCGGGACAGGCCAATTGCGGGCGTGCGAATACCGCCGGAAGCCATTAAACAAGTGCAACAAGGCGATATAAAGCAAGCGATGAGTTATTTGGAGGGGCACTCATATAGTGACAACGAAAAGCGAATGCTCATAATCCAGCTTCTGGGATTCAATGTTGAGTACTTTTCAGAGTTAAATCAGAGTTCATTATGGGTCGATGATCTTCAGTTTTTTGATCTTATGTTGCTACAGCCCAATGTCGCTTTGGTTCAGGCGCTTGAGCAAGCAGGAGCAAATTTACGCGGGGTGGACAGCAGAGAGAAAACCTTGATGTATTATGCTACCGAGCGATTTAACGTAAGTTTGGTATCGTTTCTACAGAGCGAGGGGTATCCATTTTCATTCGATGACCAAGGGCAGGACCCACTTCATGTCGTGCTGAGATCTAACCAATCTGGAGTCTCACGGCAGGATATAGAAACACTTGTCAATGTCCTGATGGCATACCACCCTGACATTGATGCTTTTCACCGAAGCAGAATGGCCGTTATTCAACTGAAATACCCCAGGCTTTATGAGTCGTTGATAAGTAGGCACCCTGAGCTTGCGATAACTGGTGATACCCCACTACCGTATGTTCGATAGCTAAATGTTCGAAAGCTGATAGTGCAACTTGGACAATATGATTAAATCGTGTGGTTTCTATTAACAGGCAGCGACAGTAATCGCTGCCTATTATTGTTTAGTGTTTATCATGATAAAGCTCGCAGGCTTCCAGAGTGTTTTCAATTAAACTGGCCACGGTCATCGGGCCAACGCCGCCTGGTACCGGAGTAATATAGCGGGCGTGTTTTACTGCGGCAGCGTATTCGACATCACCTACCAGCTTGCCACTGTCGAGCCGGTTTATGCCGACATCGATAACCAGCGCGCCCGGTTTTACCCAGTCACCGGGAATAAACTCGGGCCGGCCAACCGCGACCACCAGTAAATCGGCGCGGCGCACCTGGGCTTCCAGGTTTTTAGTGAATTTATGACATACGGTGGTAGTACAACCGGCCAGTAACAACTCCAGCGCCATCGGCCGGCCGACGATATTAGACGCGCCAACCACCACGGCATCCATACCTTTGACATTAACACCAGTGCTTTGCAGCAGTGTCATAATGCCTTTGGGTGTACAGGAGCGCAGCGATGGCATACGCTGGGCGAGGCGGCCAATATTGTATGGGTGGAAGCCGTCGACGTCTTTATGCGGGGTTATCCGCTCTAAGATGGCTGACGAGTCTAAACCTGCTGGTAACGGCAGCTGCACCAGAATGCCATCTACCGTATTGTCTTGATTAAGTTTGTCGATTAAATCTACCAGTTGCTGTTCAGTAGTATCTGAGGGCAGGTCGTAAGACACCGAGTGAAAACCCACTTCTTCGCAAGCCTTGCGTTTACTGCCAACATAAACCTGGGAAGCGGGGTCAACACCTACCAGCACGACCGCTAAACCCGGTGCTCTTTTTCCTGCCTTTACCCGGGCTCTTACCTGAGCGGCAACTTTATCTTTGGTTGCCTGAGCTACTGCTTTGCCGTCTATAATTTGTGCTGTCATGCTGGTGGGGTCTCTGTCACGTTTTAATGCCGCTATTTTCGCACAGCCGCTGCCAGAACTCCATCCTGAGCTGTTAAAGCTAATAAAGGTTCAAATAATCAGCAATCGACTGATTATTGCAAAAAAAGGTTTGACGCCTTAGGTGGCGAGCGTTAATATTCCGCCCCGTTGCAGCAGTGCAGCAAAGTCGGTGATTGGCGCAGCTTGGTAGCGCACTTGGTTTGGGTCCAAGGGGTCGCAGGTTCAAATCCTGCATCACCGACCAATTTTAAAAAGGTTTGGTATACACGTGGTTTGGGTACTCTTAATCCACGGGGCGCAGGTTTAAAGTCTGCATTACCGACTAATATTTTTTAAGCTTGGTAGGGCTATCGATATTGCGCCCGTAGCTCAGCTGGATAGAGCAACGCCCTTCTAAGGCGTGGGTCATAGGTTCGAATCCTATCGGGCGCGCCATAACAAGCGCAGTACAGTTTCAGTGGTGGTTGTAGCTCAGTTGGTAGAGCCCCGGATTGTGATTCCGGTTGTCGTGGGTTCGAACCCCATCATCCACCCCATCTTTCCCAGAGTTCTTATAGTCGGTGATTGGCGCAGCTTGGTAGCGCACTTGGTTTGGGTCCAAGGGGTCGCAGGTTCAAATCCTGCATCACCGACCATTCTCCCTGAAGTTTCAATTAGCGCACCTGATTTTGGTGTTTTTCTGCTTAAATTTATTCATTTCTAAATATCATCCCGCTTATACCAGGTATTCATCAAATCTATAATGGGTTGCGTTATGCACTCTCTGGTGTTGCGGTATTAACCTGAAAGATATTGGCTAAAACTGTAATTTAATTACAGTTTTACTGGTTGAAAAGTAACCAGGAGCCTGGTTGCATTTGGCATTTTTAATGCTAAATTAATGAATATTAATGCTTATTTCCTTTGTGAAAATGCTTCTCATGCAGTAGCGGCGGTGGTACCAGGGTAGCCTTTTTGCTATACTGCCGGCGGTCAAAATAACGGAGGAGTTATGATAAACCCAAGCTGGCGTCGGGTCGTATTGAAGGTGGGCAGTGCCCTGATTGCGCCAGATAACGAAGGATGTAGCGAACAGTACTTACGTCCAATCGCTGAATTTATCCACCAATGCAGACAACAAGGTCGTGAAGTTATCTTAGTGTCTTCTGGTAGTGTAGCGGCAGGCCGTCATCACTTTAATTTTTCGCATCAACGGGTGCCTATTGCTTTAAAACGGGCAATGGCTGCGGTGGGGCAAAACCAGATGATGAATTTCTGGACTAATTGTTTTGATTTTCCCTGTGCTCAGGTGCTCCTGACACACGGCGATTTAAGTGACCGGGTGCGGCACGTCAATATTCAAAATACCCTGAGGCGACTACTGGATCATCAGGTGCTGCCAATCGTTAACGAAAACGACACTATTGCTACTGATGAACTTAAAGTTGGCGACAACGACAATCTGGCGGCAATGGTAGCGACGGTAGTTAATGCTGATGCGCTGATTATTTGTTCAGACGTGAAAGGCTTATATACCGCAGATCCAAGCAAAGACCCGATGGCAACGCTGATCCCGGAAGTAAGCAAGATTGACGCGGCTATTTATAGTCTGGCTGGCGGTGCCGCATCGGCAGTGGGTACTGGCGGTATGCGTACTAAAGTTGAAGCAGCTGAAAAGGCAACCGCACAGGGCATTGATACCCTGATTGTTGATGGCCATCAGCAGACAACTTTTGAGTGTCTTTTAGCGGGTGAAAATCCTGGCACAGTATTCTTTGGCCAGCACAAACCGTTACCGGCTAAAAAACATTGGGTACGTCACACCTTGCGTGCCAAAGGTGAAATCTGGGTTGATGATGGCTGTATTGAAGCCTTGAGTCAGCATGGTGCGTCATTATTGAGCAGTGGCATTGTCCAGATAAAAGGTGAGTTTGATTCAGGCGATGCAGTAATTATTCGCTGTGCCAAAGGCACACGCCGCATTGCCAAGGGCGTAAGCCGTTTTAGTGCTACGGAGCTATTTTCAATTAAAGGCCAGCAAAGCCGGGATATACCAAAATGTTTGGGATACTGCCCAGCCGGCAGTGATGCTGTAATTCACCGTAGTGAAATGATGTTATTGGAGAAATTATGATTTCTGATGTTGCAGCCAAGCTGGCTGCCCAGGCAGCAAAAGCTGCCAAAGCTGTTGCTGTATTATCTACAGAACAAAAAAACTTTGTATTACAAAGCTTTGCCAACCGCATTCGTGAGGCCACTCCGGCTATTATTGCGGCAAACAAAGACGAAGTCGCTCAGGCTGACAGTAATGGCACCAGCCCGGCGATGATAGACCGGCTTACCCTCAACTCTGAGCGGATTGAAGCGATGGCCCAGGCCATTGAGCAAATTATTCAGCTAGCGGATCCAGTGGGTTTGACCCGACAGATTGAGCAACGCCCAAACGGCATCAATATTGCAAAAACCCGCATCCCGCTTGGTGTTATCTGCATGATTTATGAAGCGCGGCCTAATGTGACTGCTGACGCTGGTGCACTATGTTTTAAATCAGGAAATGCTGTTATTTTACGTTGCGGCCGGGAAGCGATTAATACCAGTCTGGCAATAGCAGCTGCTATGCGTCAGGCATTGCGCGACCATGATTTGCCAGAAGAAGTGATTACCATAGTACCTGACCCGGATCGGGAATTATTACTTGCCTTGTTAAAGCAAGACCAGTTTATTGATTTAGTCATTCCCCGGGGTGGCGAAGGGCTTATCCGTTTTGTTACGGAGCATAGCCGTATTCCGGTTATTCAGCACTTTAAAGGGGTTTGCCACCTGTACGTTGACCAGACAGCCGATTTAAACATGGCACTGAATTTACTGATAAACGGTAAGGTGCAGCGGCCCGGTGTGTGTAACGCGCTGGAAGGCTTGCTGGTCAATAAACATCAGGCAGCAGACTTTTTGCCAATGGTAGCTAACGCTCTGGCTGAGCATCAGGTAAAAGTGCATGCGTGTGGCCAAAGTATCGGTTATTTCAAAGGCGCGTCGCCTATTGCCGATAATGAGTATGGTCAGGAATATCTGGCACCTGAAATTGCCATTAAAGTAGTAGCTGATATGGATGAAGCCATTGATCATATTGACCGGTTTGGCAGCCAGCATACCGAAGTCATTTGCACGGCTGACCAGGCCAACGCCGATCGTTTTATTCGCACAGTAGATACTGCGGTAGTAATGCACAATACCTCGTCACGTTTCTCCGATGGCGGTGAGCTGGGTTTAGGCGCTGAAATTGGCATATCAACCAGTAAGCTGCATGCATATGGTCCAATGGGGCTGGAAGCGTTGACCACAGAGAAATATGTGGTAACCGGCAGCGGCCAGATCCGTAACTGATACTTTTAGTTGTTTACAGTTGGCTAAACTGGCTGTGATATATAGTAAGTAGTCGGCTAACTTATTGAACAGACTTAGCTTTACAGGGTTAAGTCTGTTTTTTATTTTTTGTCAAGATAAACGGGGAAAACAAGCAGGGCTAAAGGCTCGACTATGTTGATTTAGCCCGCTATAATGCCGCGTCCAATTTTATAACAGGTCAGGTTCAGCTTAAGTTTTTCGAGTCCAGACCATACAAGCACGGCGTAATTCAGACGCCTGATTTTGATTTCGAGGTAGCAAGATGCAAGTTTCTGTGGAAACCACCCAGGGTTTAGAGCGCCGTTTAACTATTACTGTGCCGGCTGACAAAATTGATTCAGAAGTTAAAAACCGTTTACGTGATCTGGCTAAGCGCCAGCGTATCGATGGTTTCCGTCCGGGTAAAGCGCCGGTATCGATCATTCAGAAACGTTTCGGTCAGGCAGTGCTGCAGGAAGTGGCATCTGAGCAAATGCAACGCTCATTTTATGAGGCCGTTATTGAGAACAAATTAACACCTGCTGGCGCGCCAACTTTCGCACCAGGCACCTTAGCGGCAGGTAAAGATTTAGAGTTCGCTGCGACGTTTGAAGTATATCCGGAAGTTAAAGTAGCCAATCTGGAGAAAATCGAAGTAAACAAACCTTCGGTTGAAATCAGTGACGATGATCTGGCAAAAATGCTGGAAACGTTGCGCAAACAACACGCTAAATGGCAGGCTAAAAAAGGCGCAGCAGTGTCAGGCGATCGGGTAACAATGGATTTTGTTGGCTCAATCGATGGTGAAGAGTTTGAAGGCGGTAAAGCCAGTGACTTCCAGCTGGAATTAGGCGCAGGTCGGATGATCCCGGGCTTTGAAGATGGCGTAATTGGTAAAAAAGCAGGCCAGAAAGCTACCGTCGAGGTAACCTTCCCGGAGGATTACCACGCTGAAAATCTGAAAGGTAAAGCTGCCAGCTTCGCTGTTAAAGTAAATACTGTGGAAGAGCAGGTACTGCCAGAATTAAATGACGAGTTTGCTACCTTGTTTGGCTTAACAGAAGCCAGTGTTGACGCTCTGAAAACTGAAGTGCGTAAAAACATGGAACGTGAACTGAAGCAAACCATCAAAGGTAAGGTAAAAGAGCAGGTAATTAAAGGCTTGCTGGCAAATAATGTAGTGGAAGTTCCACAGTCATTAATTGGTGGTGAAGTTGAGGTACTGCGTAAGCAAGCGTTGCAGCGTTTTGGTAACAACGTTGATCCTAAGCAATTACCAGAATTACCGGCCTCGCTGTTTGAAGAACAGGCAAAAGACCGGGTGAAAGTAGGCTTGTTGCTGGGTGAAGTGATTAAAACCAACGAGCTGAAAGTTGACAATGCCAAAGTAGAAGAATTGATTGCCAACGTAGCCTCTGCCTATGAAGATCCGGCTGAAGTTGTGCAGTATTACCATAGCAACAATGAGTTAATGCAAAGCATGCGCAATGTAGCGTTGGAAGAGCAGGCTATTGAGTTGATCCTGACTAAAGCTAAAGTCACTGAGCAGGCTGCTGCCTTTGACGAGATAATGAACCCGCAAGCCACTAACTAAGATTGACTTATCGTGGTATGACGGTTTTAATGGCTCGAACAGTAGTTCGGGCCATTTTATTTTCCGGCCGCGCTTTTATTTTCCGGCAAAACTATACCGAGTTTATTTTAAGGGACCCCATTTTATGCCAATGTCACGCGATATGACTGACATCATGAACGCTTTAGTACCTATGGTTGTTGAGCAAACTGCCAAAGGTGAACGCTCATATGACATTTTTTCCCGGCTGTTAAAAGAACGGGTAATATTCTTAACCGGCCAGGTTGAAGATCATATGGCCAACCTGATTGTGGCGCAGTTGTTGTTTCTTGAATCGGAAAATCCGGAAAAAGATATCTACATTTATATTAACTCGCCCGGTGGGTCAGTTACTGCTGGCTTATCAATTTATGACACTATGCGCTATATTAAACCTGATATCGCTACTGTTTGTGTTGGCCAGGCAGCCAGTATGGGAGCATTCTTGCTTTCAGGCGGCACTAAAGGTAAGCGCTACTGCTTGCCAAATGCCCGGGTGATGATCCATCAGCCTCTGGGCGGGTTCCAGGGCCAGGCGACTGATTTTGAAATACATGCCCGGGAAATTCTGGGCATCAAAGAAAAATTAAACCGGTTGATGGCTGATCATACCGGTAAGACGTACGAAGAAATTGTTAATGATACTGAACGTGACCGGTTCTTAAGTGCACAACAGGCCTTGGATTATGGTCTGATCGATACCATATTAAGCAAAAGAGATGCGAAGTAATTAAAGCAGGGTGACCATTATTGCGGTCACCAGCGACGTTATAAGAGGTAGTTACATGTCTGATCACCGCACTGACGGCGATAAAAGCGGCAAGTTATTATATTGCTCGTTTTGTGGCAAATCACAGCATGAAGTGCGTAAGTTGATCGCAGGCCCACAAGTCTATATTTGTGATGAATGCGTTGATTTATGCAACGACATTATCCGTGAAGAAATTAAAGATATTTCGCCCAAACGCGAGTCTGATACGTTGCCCACACCGCGGGAAATTCGTGCCCACCTGGATGACTACGTTATCGGCCAGGAGCATGCTAAGAAAGTACTGGCGGTAGCCGTATACAACCACTACAAACGGTTGCGCAGCGCTCAGCACAAGCAAGAAGTTGAACTTAGTAAAAGTAATATTTTGCTAATCGGCCCCACCGGTAGCGGTAAAACCCTGCTGGCAGAAACGCTGGCACGGTTGTTAGATGTTCCTTTCACTATGGCCGATGCAACAACCCTGACTGAAGCCGGTTATGTCGGTGAAGATGTCGAGAATATTATTCAGAAGCTGCTGCAAAAATGTGATTACGATGTGGAAAAAGCCCAGCGTGGCATTGTTTATATCGATGAAATAGACAAAATTTCCCGTAAGTCTGATAACCCGTCTATTACTCGTGATGTATCAGGTGAGGGTGTACAGCAGGCATTGTTGAAACTGATTGAAGGCACTATTGCTTCAGTACCACCGCAGGGTGGGCGTAAGCATCCGCAGCAGGAGTTTTTGCAGGTAGATACCTCAAAAATTCTGTTTATTTGTGGTGGTGCCTTTGCTGGGCTGGATAAAGTGATTGAACAGCGCAGTGCTAAAGGTGCGGGTATTGGCTTTGGCGCAACAGTGAAGAGCAAGGAGAGCACCCGTAGTCTGAGTGAGTCGTTCCGGGATGTAGAGCCGGAAGATTTAGTGAAATACGGTTTAATTCCTGAATTTATCGGCCGGCTGCCAGTAGTTGCAACCCTGACCGAATTAGATTTAGATGCGCTGGTACAAATTCTGAGTCAGCCTAAAAATGCGCTGGTGAAACAGTTTGCAGCTTTGTTTAAAATGGAAAATGTTGAACTGGAATTCCGGGAAGACGCATTAAAAGCCATTGGTCAGAAAGCAATGGAACGTAAAACCGGTGCCCGTGGCCTAAGGTCAATAGTTGAGGGGGTGTTGCTTGATACCATGTATGAGTTGCCTTCAATGGAAGATGTCAGCAAAGTGGTTATTGATGAAACAGTGATCCGTGGCGAGACTCAGCCCATATTGATATATGAGAACAGCGAGCCGGAAGTGGCGCAGTCACACTAACAAAAAGGAGCTGATTCAGCTCCTTTTTTGTTTTCACAATTGAAGTTTGCCGTTTTAACCCCATATACTGGCTATCAGGTGTCGCCCGCAGTATTAATTCGAGAGATAATCAATGACAGTAGAACAAACTGAACGTTTGCATATGCCGGTATTGGCGTTGCGTGACGTCGTCGTTTACCCCCACATGGTGATCCCACTGTTTGTTGGTCGGGCTAAATCTATTAAATGTTTAGATGCGGCGATGGACAACGACAAACAGATTTTTCTGGTTGCGCAGAAAGACGCCACCCTGGATGACCCAAGTGCTGACGATTTATACCAAATTGGTACCGTCGCAACTATTTTGCAATTACTGAAACTCCCAGACGGGACGGTTAAGGTGTTGGTTGAAGGCTCAAAACGCGCCAAGCTGGCGGAGTTTACTGAAACCGAAGATGCCTTCGCAGCCCATGTTGAGCTGATCCCTTCTATTGATATCGACAGCAGTGAGCAGGAAGTGTTTCTGCGCTCTGCTATTAACCAGTTTGAAGGCTACATCAAACTCAATAAAAAGATCCCGCCAGAAGTGCTTACGGCCCTGAGCGGTATTGATGATGCAGCCCGGCTGGCCGATACGATGGCAGCGCATATGCCATTAAAGGTGGAAGATAAGCAGAAAGTCCTGGAGCTGGTTGATGTAACTGAGCGTCTGGAATACCTGATGGCGATGATGGAAAGTGAAATCGACATATTGCAGGTTGAACGCCGTATTCGCAGCCGGGTTAAGAAGCAAATGGAAAAAAGCCAGCGCGAGTATTACCTGAATGAGCAAATGAAGGCTATTCAGCGTGAGCTTGGTGATCTGGAAGATGCACCTGATGAATTTGAAGCGCTGGCTGCGAAAATTGAAAATGCTAAAATGCCAGTGGAAGTGGCAAACAAAGCCAGGGCTGAGCTGCAAAAATTGAAAATGATGTCGCCGATGTCAGCGGAAGCGACCGTGGTGCGCAGTTATATTGACTGGTTGTCGACAGTACCGTGGAAAGCTCGCAGTAAGGTAAAGAAAAACCTGGCTGCCGCCGAACAAGTGCTGAATGCCGATCATTATGGTCTGGAGAAGGTCAAAGAGCGGATTATTGAATATTTAGCGGTGCAACAACGCGTCAATAAATTAAAAGGCCCGATATTGTGTCTGGTTGGCCCGCCTGGTGTCGGTAAAACGTCGCTTGGTCAGTCGGTTGCCAAGGCTACCGGTCGTAAATATGTACGGATGGCGCTTGGCGGCGTGCGTGATGAAGCGGAAATTCGCGGCCACCGCCGCACTTACATTGGCTCTATGCCGGGTAAGATCATCCAGAAAATGGCTAAGGTTGGGGTGCGTAACCCGTTGTTCCTGCTGGACGAAATAGACAAAATGGCTTCAGACTTCCGTGGTGATCCGGCTGCGGCCTTGCTGGAGGTGCTGGATCCGGAACAGAACGCTGCATTCAGTGATCATTATCTTGAAGTTGATTACGATTTATCGGATGTAATGTTTTTTGCCACATCGAACAGCCTGAACATTCCGGCGGCATTGCTGGATCGGATGGAAGTTATCCGCCTGTCAGGCTACACCGAAGATGAAAAGCTGAATATCGCCAAGCAACATTTAATTGCCAAACAAATTAGTCGAAATGGTTTAAAACCGCATGAGTTAAGTATTGAAGACAGTGCAATTATTGGCATTATTCGCTACTACACCCGGGAAGCCGGGGTGCGAAGTTTAGAACGGGAAATTTCTAAATTATGCCGTAAAGCTGTGAAAGAAATCTTATTAAACGCTGATACTAAGAAAGTGGTAATCAACGCCGACAACCTGGAAGACTACCTTGGTGTGCAGCGGCATGATTATGGTAAGGCTGAGGATAGTAACCGGATTGGTCAGGTTACAGGTCTGGCCTGGACTGAAGTGGGCGGCGATTTGCTGACTATCGAAGCGGCTTCGGTTGTCGGTAAAGGTAAGCTGACTTTCACCGGCTCACTGGGCGATGTGATGAAAGAGTCTATTCAGGCCGCGATGACTGTAGTACGCAGCCGGGCTGAAGTACTGCGAATCAATGAAGACTTCTATGAGAAGCGCGATATCCATGTTCACGTGCCTGAAGGTGCGACACCGAAAGACGGACCAAGTGCTGGTATTGCCATGGTGACGGCGTTGGTATCGAGCTTAACCGGCAATCCGGTGCGCGCCGATGTGGCAATGACTGGCGAGATCACGCTGCGTGGTGAGGTATTACCAATCGGCGGGCTGAAAGAAAAACTGCTGGCGGCACACCGTGGGGGAATTAAGCGGGTGCTGATACCTCACGACAATATCCGGGATTTAAAAGAAATACCAGATAACGTAAAAGGTGACATTGAAATTATGCCGGTCAAATGGATTGAAGATGTGCTGGAATATGCTTTACAAGAGCCTACAGACCGCGTCAGCGTGGTAAATACGGCAAAAAATGCAGCAAAAAGCAAAAAAACTACAAAAAATCCGGCTTAGGGGCTTTTCATTCCCGTTGGCTGTGCTAAGTTATGGTCAGTTTCGACCCAGCCCTTGTGGAACAAGGGCTGCGGTTAAAGCGAAAAATTATTAGCTTGAAAGCGTCTTCTGCTTGCAAGACAACAAGATGCTTGTTATAACGAAGCGCAGTCTAGAAAAGCTAATAACTGCTGGTTGTAGAAAATAATAACAATTGAAGGGGATGATATTGTGAACAAGTCTCAACTTATCGACAAAATTGCTGCTAATGCAGATATCTCAAAAGCGGCAGCTGGTCGTGCATTGGACGCGTTCATTGACGCTGTTACTGATGCTCTTAAAGAAGGCGACTCTGTAGCTTTGGTTGGTTTTGGTACTTACAGCGTACGCGAGCGTGCTGCCCGTACAGGCCGTAACCCACAAACTGGTGCTACTATTCAAATCGCTTCTGCGAAAATTCCTTCTTTCAAGCCAGGTAAAGCGTTAAAAGACGCCGTAAACTAACTGGTTGCTAACCCCGGCGCGCCGGGGCGGCCTGTAAAGCACGGGTAAGTTACCGGGCTTCATTAAAAAAGGCGCATCTGTTAAGATGCGCTTTTTTTTTAAGACAACTTACCGTCAAGTTGAAAATAGAGATATCGCGAAGATGTTAGAGAAAATCAGAGAAGGCTCCCAGGGTATTGTTGCCAAAACCATTTTAGGTTTGGTCATTCTTACTTTTGCCCTGGCAGGCGTAGGCAGTTATTTAAGCTCACCTACCGAGGTTGCGGTGGCAGTCGTAAATGGTGAGGAAATTAATCAAACCCAGTTTGACCAAGCGCTGCAACGCGACCGGGCCCGCATGCAAGAGCAGTTTGGTGAGATGTACGACACTATTGCTGCAGACCCTGCGTACAACAGTCGTTTCCGGGCTGAGGTACTTGAACGGCTTATTGACGAAACCTTACAGCAACAATTTGTTCGTAAACTGGGGATCCGGGTAGGTGACGATCAGGTGCGGGATACCATCAGAAGTCTTGGCGAATTCCAGGTAGACGGTACCTTTAACAATGACCGTTACATCGCTTTGTTGCGGCAGATGGGCTATCAAAGCGCAGATTTCCGCGAAATGGTACGGGAAGACATGGCTGCCAGTCAGTTCCGGGCCGGTGTGTTTGCCAGTGAATTTTACTTGCCGTCAGAAATTCAGCAAATTCGTCAGCTTGAGCAACAAAGCCGTGACATCGCCTACTTTGTCGTCAAAGCCGAAGATTTTGCAGACCAGGTGACAATCAGCGAACAGATGATAGAAGACTATTATCAGATGCAACTTCCGCGCTTTGAGACTGAGCCAAAAGTAGCTGCAGAGTATGTCGAGTTGTCAGCAGCAGCGTTGGCCGAAGAAATAGAAATTACCGATCAACAGATTCAAACCTATTATGATGCCAATCAGGCACGCTTCAGCAGCGCTGAGCAGCGTCAGGTTGCGCACATTATGCTCGAGTCTGATGGTACTGACGAAGCCGTTGCTGCTGAAGCTGCTGCCTTACTGAGTGAGCTGCAGCAAGGTGCAGATTTTGCAGAATTAGCAAAAGCGCGTTCAGCCGATACCTTTTCTGCAGAAAATGGTGGTGTGCTGGATAGCCTGGAACCTGGTCAGATGGATCCAGACTTTGAACAAGCAGCTTTTGCCCTGACTGAGGCAGGTCAGTTAACTGAGGTTGTGCAAAGTGAATATGGTTACCACATCATTAAACTGGTGAGTCTGACCCCGGGCCAGCAGCAACCGTTAGCCGACGTGCGTGACGACATCGTTGAACGCCTGAAGCAGGAGCAAGCTACCGAGCAATTCTATCAATTGCAGACCAGAATGGCCGAGGTGGCATTTGAAGTGCCGGATAATCTGGAAGAAACGGCTACTGTGCTGGGTGAGCGTGTGCGCTCTACCCCGTTATTCAGTAAAGAACAGGCAACTGCGCCACTGGATTTTCCAGCTGTGATCAATAAACTTTTCGACCAGCAATTTGTTGATGATGGATTAAACAGTGATCCAATTGAAATTGGCAATCAACACCTGGTAGTAGTAAGAGTAAAAGAGTATCAGCCAGCCCGTACCTTGCCACTTGAGGAGGTAACTGAGCAAATTACCGCGTCTTTGAAAGTAGAGCAGCAGGCCCGTCTGGCTCAGGAACAGGTAACTGCGTTGCTGGCAGAGCAGGCTGACCTTGCCAGTCTGGCGGAGCAGGCAGGCGTAAGCTTGCAAACCGCACCAGCGACTCCGCGCTTTGGCGGCAGCATTGACCCGGAAATCCGTACTAAGGCATTTAAATTGCCACGACCCGTAGCAGGCAAGCCAAGTGTTGACTCGGTAACATTGGCGAGTGGTGATGTTGCTGTTGTTTCAGTATCAGCAGTGCAGGACGTTGAAGTAACGGCTGTGCCTGCAGAGGAAGAGCTGGATAACATGGCACAACGCCAGGCTGAACAAGGTTACCTGGCACTCGTTGCGGCATTAAAAGCCAACGCGGAAATAAGCCGTAATTTACGAGCTGCTACCCCGGAACAAAACTAACAGCGTAGATGCTCCATTTAGTAATAAAAAAACCGTGCACTTAGCACGGTTTTTATTTTTAAGCAGCTTCTCTTGCCAGCAAGCTAGCGGCTAACCGCCAGAGCTGTTAATGAGCTTTCTGGTATATTCGTGCTCTGGCGCTGCAAACACTTCAGCTGTAGTGCCATAGTCGACCGCGTTGCCCTGATGTAATACCAGAATGCTATCGCTGATATGACGGACCAGGCGCAATTGATTGCTGATCAGCAAATAGGCCAGTCCTGACTTTTGCTGCAGTTCCAGCAGTAAATTAACAATTTGTGCCCGTAAAGTCGGGTCAAGCGCCGTCAGCGCTTCGTCGAGGATAAGTAGCTTAGGGTCTAGTATAAGTGCCCTGGCCAGGGCTACCCGCTGCAGCTGGCCACCTGAAAACATATGCGGATAATATTCAGCATGTTCATCCAGTAAGCCAAGCAATTTTAATGTCTGAGCAATTTTGTAACGCCGCTGTTGCTGATCCAGTACAGTACTGAAGCATAAAACGTCCTCCAGCATCTGACCGACTTTTTGTGAAGGATTTAATGAACGGCCCGCATCCTGAAAGATAAAGCGGATAACATGATTATATTTTTTATAGTGACTTATTTGCACTGGCTGGCCAGCCAGCAGGATTTGGCCACTATCTGGCTTTTCAATACCAACCAGTAACTTAGCCAGAGTACTTTTACCCGAGCCTGTTTCACCAACAATTGCCAGGGTTTTGCCTTCTGCCAGGGTAAAACTGACGTTATCAAGTGCAGTGATCTGCTGCCGGCCAAACCAGCCCCGCTGTTTACTGTAGCCTTTGCTTAGTGCCTGTACTTCGAGTAAGTCGCTCATCAGCTGCCCTTAGTCGTTAATGGAAAATGACAGCTGAAATAGTGGCTTTGTTGACGTTCCAGTGCTGGTGTTTTCACACATTCTTTACGGGCATTGGGACAACGTGGACCCAGCCTGCAGCCTATCGGCACATGCTGTAAGGTAGGAATACTGCCAGGCAACGCATAAAGCGGCGTTTTGGGCGCTAAGTCCGGCTGAAATTCCGGCACACTTTTAATCAGGGCGTCAGTATAGGGGTGTAATGGTGTTTGCAGTACCTGACTGGTTTCACCGGCTTCAACCAGTTGTCCGCAATACAGAACGCTAAGTTTCTGAGTATAACGCGCCACACTTTCAAGCTCATGGCTGATAAGTAATATTGACATGCCTTTTAGCTGGTTAAAGCTGGCAAGTAAGCGAAACAGCTGGGCTTGGGTTGTGCTTTCCAATGCTGTAGTGGGTTCGTCGGCAATCAGTAGTTTTGGATTTTTGGCAATTGCCATTGCTATCATAACTTTCTGACAAATGCCCTCTGACAATTGATAAGGGTAACTTTGCAAAACCCGTTGATGATCGCGTACCCCGACCTTATGCAGCAGACCAATGGCTTTTTTACGTCGCAAGGCATTGCGACGCCACCACGGGCCAGTTAGCAGATGATCCGGAATCGCCTCTTCAAGCTGATCACCAATTACTGCAGTGGGGTCCAGGCTGCGGCTCGGTTCCTGATATATCATCGCGATATCCCGACCAATAACCTGCCGTCTCTGTTCCGGGGTTAGTCGCAACAAGTCTTTGCCTAACCAATGAAAACGGTCAGCCGTTACCAGCCAGCGGCGATTAAGCACCCCTACGATGGCTTTCGCTATCAGACTTTTACCAGAGCCTGATTCACCTACCAGACCACGGGTTTCGCCTTCCCGCAGACTGAGGCTAACTCTGTCAACCGCTCTGACCAGACCATCGGCGGTTTCCAGCTCAATGGTCAGATTCTTAATATCGAGCAATAACATTTAACTTTGCCGCCTTTTTAATATTGCGGTTTTTAAACCATCACCTACCAGATTAACGGATAGCACTGCAGTAAAAATAAGTAAGCCGGGAATGGCCACGCTGCTTGGTGCCAGATAGATCAGGTCAAGAGAATCGCTAATCATGGCACCCCATTCAGAAAGTGGCGCCTGAGCCCCAAAACCGAGAAAGCCCAGCGCTGCAATATCTAAAATAGCAGTAGAAATAGCCATAGTGGCCATAATGGTCAGTTTCTCCCAGATATTAGGTAAAATAAGCCTGCTGAATACGTGCCAGTCATTGGCGCCATCTAAGCGGTAGGCAACGACATAATCCTGTTTTAACTCTTCATCAATCGCATTGCGAATACCATGTACAAATTGTGGTAACAGCGCCAGCATAATAGCCCAGGTGGTATTCATTAAACCCGGGCCAATGATAGCAACGATAATGATCGCCAGCAGCAACGACGGAATTGTTAATGCTAAGTCGAGGATATGGTTAAATATGCTGGACTTAACACCTTTACTCATGCCGGCCAGGGCGCCGAGTAACAGCCCCATTAGCAGGGCACCGGCGACGGTGATAAGCGCAAATCCAAAGGTATAGCTTGTGCCTTTAATCATCCGCGACAGTAAATCACGGCCAAGGTCATCGGTGCCAAACGGATATTGTACCAGGCCTGCTGCACTCCAGGAGGGCGGTAACAGTAACAACTCATCAACTTGTAAATATGGATCATGTGGTGTAACAAAAGGGGCCAGCAAGCTGATAACAAAGAAGCTGATAAACAAAATCAACCCGGTCATTGCAGAATGTTGTCGTCTGAACTCACGCCAGAGTTGTTTAAGCGGAGAGCGGTTGTTTTCTTCGAGGTATAACCTGAACTTGCTCATCCTAACCTCGCCGGGCTAACGGGTTAAAAAAGGCATGCAAAATTTCTGTTAGCATGTTGATGGTGATCACCATGGTAGATATAACTAACAGGCCGGCCTGAATCGCCGGATAATTGCGTTGGTAAATACTATCAATCAGCCAGCGACCGATACCTGGCCAGGAGAAAATGACTTCAGTCAGCATTGCCAGGGTAATCAGCGTACTGAATTGTAGTCCGATTTGGCGAATTACAGGTAGTAGAGCATTGCGCAGGCCATGGCGATAAAGTACCTGACCGCGGTTTAACCCTTTTGCTCTGGCGGTTTTAATGTAGTTTTGTTCCCAGACATTTAGCATGGCGTCGCGGACAAAGCTGATCATTACCGTGGTTGGGAATGTTGCCAGCACAATAGTTGGCAGCAGCAAATGTTGCAGTGCGTTGTAAAGCGCTTCACTGCGATAGTCAATGTCTGCCAGTAAAATGTCATACAGCATAAAGCCACTGCTATGGGGGATTTCGTACAACACACCAATGCGGCCGGCGGATGGCAACAAACCCAGAGCAAGCGAGAAAAACATAATTAATAATAAACCCCACCAGAATATTGGTAGCGAATAGCCGACCATCGCAATGGCAGAAATGGATTTTCCAACAAAACTGTCCGGTTTAAACGCTGCTACGATCCCCAGTGGAATGCCAATCACAAAAGATAGCAATAAGGCATAGGAAGCCAGCTCCAGCGTCGCGGGTAAGAGTAGTTGTATTTCTTGCAGTAGAGGTTGCTGACTGGCAAAAGACTGGCCCCAATCGCCATGGGCAATCCTGGTTAAAAAAGCCAGATATTGCTGCAGAATATTGTGGTCCAGCTGATAGTAGCTAATCAGTTGCTGGCGCTGGCTGTCGTCAATTTGCCGCAATCCACTGAGATTTTGCACAATATCGCCGGGAAATAAATAACTAAGACTAAACGCCAGCAAACTGAGCGCCAGAAAAACAAATGCCATCAAAAATAGGCGTCGGAGCAGATAGCGGGTCATGGTTCAACCCTTGCTGCGTGCTGCAGGGAAATTCCACCATAAGGGTTAATAGTTACACCGCTCACTGAGCTACTTATCGCCTGAAAGCGCTGGGAATGGGCAATGGCGACCAAAGGCTGTTGTTGATGCAAATATTGTTGTGCAGTTAAATACAGGGCGCGACGCTGTTGCTGATTGGCCGTTAACAAGGCCTTACTGATAATTTCATCAAACAGCGGATCGCACCAGTTAGCCCGGTTACTGCCACTATCTCTTGCCGCGCAGCTAAGCAGCGGGCGGAAAAAATTATCGGGGTCGGGGTTATCTGCTGCCCAGCCAATTAATACCGAGTCATGTTCAAAGTTGCCTAATTTCTGCCGGAAGCTGTTCCATTCATACGAAACAATATTGGCTTTAACGCCAATCTGGGCCAAATCGGCCTGCATTAACTCAGCCATTTTAAGCGCATTGGGATTGTATAAACGCTGCACCGGCATAGCCCAGATATCCATCGTAAAGCCATTTGGATAACCCGCTTCTGCCAGCAATGTCCTTGCTTTCGCTGGTGAGTAAACCGGCGCTGGCAGACCATCATTGTAGGCCCAGGATGTCGGCGGTAAGATACCGTAAGCTGGCGTTGCCTGGCCATAATATACCGCCTGCAAAATAGCAGCCCGGTTGATCGCCATTGCCAGTGCTTGTCGCACTGCGAGTTGATCAAAAGGCGGCTTCTGAGTGTTAAACGCCCAGAAGCCGACATTCATGCTGGTGCTTTCCTGTACTGTTACATCTGGTCGGGCAGCAATCAGTTCTAACTCCGCAACCCGGGGATAGGAAACGATATCACATTCGTGGGTGAACAACTTAGCCATCCGTCTGGCGTTGTTTGGCACAATATCAAATACCAATTGCTCAGGTTGGGTATCACCACGCCAATAGTCATTGTTACGGTATAGCCTGACCAGAATATCTTTCTGGTACTCTCTGAAACGGAACGGGCCGGTACCAATGGGTAAGCGATCAATCTGGCCCGGCTGTTTGTCAGCCAGTAGTTGCTGACCATACTCTGCCGACAGAATTGCCGCAAAATCAGTTGTCAGATTTGATAAAAACGAACTATCAGGCCGTTGCAATTCAAAAACAACAGTACTGCTATCGATCGCCTCTACCTGTTTTACCAGGCCGGCCCAATCGACACTTTGAAAGTATGGGTAAACCCCGCCACCTTGCAAATGAAACGGATGCAGTGGGTCGGTGATCCGGTTAAAAGTAAACACCACATCGTCGGCGTTAAAGTTACGGCCTGGCGAAAAGTAGCGGGTGGTGTGAAAGCTGACATCATCCCGCAAGGTAAATTGATAACTGGTACCGTCCGTACTGACCTGCCAGTCGGTGGCCAGGCCAGCAATAATATCGCCGTTGTCGGGGTTAATATCGACCAACCTGTCGTATAACTGCTGGCTGATAATATCGATAGTGGTGCCGGAGGTGACAAGCTGTGGATTAAAACTCTCCGGAGAACCTTCAGAGCAATATACCAGGCCACTGCGTGCTGTTTCAGGCAACTGTGGCTGACAGCCGGCAATCAGCAGCAAAGCTGCCAGTACTGCACCGCGGGACATCGGGTAGTGAAAATTATTGATAGTCAAATTCATCCCTGCTGACTTTCCAGCAACTGATACTTTTTCATATAACCACGTAACTGATGATAGGTCAGGTTAAGTAAGTCTGCGGTTTTTTTCTGATTGTACTGGCTGGCACTGAGTGCATCTTTAATTAATTTCACTTCAAAATCCTGCGACAGGGTTTTGAAATCGACGCCGCTACTGAAATCAATATGGTCATTTGCAGGAGTACCGGTAGTCGTCAGCTGACTATTATCCGGAGAATTAATTGCAGGTGCCAGCGGTTCCGATGCTTTCTGTGTCGTTTGTGGCCGGGTTTTGATACGTTGGGTTGGCCTGTATGCCGATTCAAAAGGGTTTAACTGGATATGGTGCACTGGTACATAAGGATTGTTGGTACGGTATACGCTACGTTCTACCACATTTTTTAATTCCCGTACGTTACCAGGCCAGTGATAGTCAAGCAGGGTGTTTTTCGCCTTTTCGCTAAAGCCACTGAACAGTTCAAAGCCAAGTTCTCTGGCCATATTCATTGCAAAATGTTCGGCCAGCAGCAAAATATCTTCCCGGCGTTCGCGCATGGGCGGCAGGGTAATAACATCAAAGGCCAGCCTGTCGAGTAAGTCTGCCCTGAATTCACCGTTTTCGGCCATCGAGGGTAAATCTTCGTTAGTGGCACACACTAACCGGACGTCAACCCGCACCGGCCTGCTGCCACCAACCCTTTCAAATTCACCGTATTCAATGACCCGTAGTAACTTTTCCTGCACCAGTGCCGGGGTATTAGCCAGTTCATCCAGAAATAAAGTGCCGCCGTTTGCCCGTTCAAACCGGCCTTCATGCCGTTTACCTGCGCCGGTAAAAGCACCTGCTTCGTGACCAAATAATTCACTCTCCAGCAGGTTTTCATTGAGTGCGGCACAGTTCAGAGTCAGGTATTGCTGATCCCAACGCTGAGAAAGAAAGTGCAAGCGGGCGGCAATCAGCTCTTTACCGGTGCCCCGTTCGCCGATAATTAACACCGGTTTATCCAGTGGTGCCAGTTGCGACACCTGATCCAGCACATTGAGAAAACTATTGGCCTGGCCAATCAGGTTATCTTGTTGGTATTTTCTATTCATTGGCAGCTACTAAGTAGTTAATTTGGCTAATAAGTAGTGTATTTCATAAACCGCAGGAGCTAAAGCTTTTGTTTGAAATAAATAAAATTATTAAAAATTAATACGTTATGATAATTTACAAAGTTGGCAAGAAACCTGAATAAGCAATAGCGTAATAACATCAACAGACAGAGGTAACTAAGATGGGTATTTTTTCACGCTTTTCAGACATTGTGAACTCAAACATCAATTCGTTGCTGGATAAAGCCGAAGATCCGGAAAAAATGGTACGGCTGATTATTCAGGAGATGGAAGATACGCTGGTAGAAGTACGTTCTTCTTCTGCCAAGACAATTGCCGAGAAAAAGGATTTGCAACGGGTCGTCAACAGACTGCAGGGTGAAGCGGAAGACTGGCAGGCGAAAGCTGAGCTGGCACTAAGTAAAGATCGCGATGATCTGGCCCGCGCTGCCTTGATTGAAAAACAAAAAGCCGCTGAACAGGCTGAGGCATTACTGCGTGATATTGCAGTACTGGACGAACATATCAGTAAATTGCAGGATGAAGTGTCTCAGCTGCAGGAAAAGCTGGCCGATGCTAAAGCCCGCCAGAAATCTATGCTGATGCGTCGCACCACGGTTGAGAACCGGCTGGAAGTGAAAAAGTCACTTGATAGCAACCGGATCAATGATGCGATGTATAAGTTTGAACGCTATGAGCAGAAAATTGATTCGCTGGAAGCGCAGGTCGAGTCTTATGATTTGGGCAAGAAAAGCCTGAAAGACGAGTTTGCAGAACTGGCGGCGCAAGATAAAATAGATGGCGAACTTGCTGAGTTAAAAGCCAAAGTCACCAAAAAAACCAGTAAAGGAGACGCCTGATTTCAGGCGTCGCAGGAGCAGCTAAATGGATATTCATGAGTTAATTTTTGTGCCACTGATCCTGTTCATGATCTTTGTGGCACCCTTATGGGTAATTATGCATTATCGCAGCAAGGGTAAAATTCAGCAGGGCTTAACCGATGTTGAGCTACAACAGTTGAACAGTCTGGCGGCCCGGGCAGAGAAAATGGCCGAGCGCATTCATACCCTGGAAGCGATTCTAGATGCCGAAAGCCCGCAGTGGAGAAACCAACATGACTAAGCCAAAACGGGAATTACTACGTGATGACGTGAATGGTAAAGTAGCCGGGGTGTGTGCCGGGGTAGCTGACTACTTTGGCTGGGAAACCTGGTTGGTACGGTTAGTCACCGTATCTGCCGTTTTTCTTGGTGTAGGCTGGTTTGTGCCGGCGTTGTATATTGCCGGCTGGATGGTGCTTGAAAAAAAGTCAGTCGTTGCAGCTAAGCGGTCGTCCAGCGGCGTTGCAGCGGCGGAAGAGCCCAGTGTTGAGGTTAAAACCCGGGTATGGCAGCGCGGTGAGCCACCAAAACAAGCCTTGCAACATCTGGCGAATCGCTATAATAGTCTGGAACTGAGGCTGCAGGATATGGAACGCCATGTAACATCAAGCCGCTTTCAGTTGAACCGGGAATTTAATAACTTATAAACGGAGCTTTATGAGCTGGCTTGATAAGCTGCAGCATCAAAGTCGTCAATTACGCCACCGCGCCCTGGACCGGCATGTCCGGCTGGGTGTTACAGGCTTAAGTGGGGCAGGTAAAACTGCCTTTATTACCTCGCTGGTTCATCAACTTACTCAGGGCGATAGCCCGCAAAATCTGCCTTTTTTTGGCGTGGTGCAGCAAGGTCGGTATCTGGGAGGCAGACTGGCTGCAGAACAGGCTTTGACCATACCGCGCTTTCCGTTTGAACATAACCTGAGCTTTTTACAGCAACAACAGCCACAGTGGCCACCTTCCACCACGGGCTGGAGCCAACTCAGCCTGGCACTGCGCTATAAAGCAGGCCAGGGGCTGCGTTCTCACTTGCAATCATACAGCGAACTGGAGCTGGATATTGTTGATTACCCGGGTGAATGGCTGCTGGATTTGCCGCTGTTGCAGCTTGATTATCAGCAGTGGTGCGAGTTCAGCTGGCAATTATTTGCTAAGCCGCATCGCCAGGCACTGGCGGCTGAATTTAAGCACCTGCTTGTTGATACCGACCTGACTGATGCCAGTGAAAGTCAGCTGCAAGCGTTAACTGACGCCTATAAAAAACTGTTACAGCAATTCAGTAGTACAGCCGGAACCTATTTAAACCAGCCTGGCCGTTTATTAGTGCCAGGTGAGCTGGCAGGTGCGCCTATGTTGCAGTTAGTGCCGCTACTGCCTGAACAGCTGGCAGAACACACTGCCCTGACATCAAAACTGACCAGCCATTATCAAAGTTATCGTGACTATGTAGTGAAACCCTTTTATAAGCAGCACTTTTCGCAGCTGGATCGCCAGGTCGTGCTGGTAGATTGCTTAAGTGCCCTGAATGCCGGGGCTGCTGCGACAGAGGAGCTAAGTCAGGCGCTGCAGCTGATTATGCAGAGTTTCAATTATGGGCCATCCAGTCTGTTACGACGTTTGTTTAAACCACAAATCAGCAAGGTGTTATTTGCCGCCAGTAAGGCTGATCACGTTACACCTGAGCAGCACCAGGCATTGACTCTGTTGCTGCAGAATTTGCTGCGCCAGCCGCTGAAGCAGACGACTTATCAGCTGGCAAAGACCGAAGCGATGGCGTTGGCAGCGCTAAGCGCCAGTCAGACAGGTTATATTGAACAAAGTGGCCAGAAACAGGTTTGTTTGTCGGGGATAGATAGTGAATCCGGTAACAAAATCAGTTTATTCCCCGGTGATGTTCCGGCCGAGGTGCCGGATGACACTGTCTTTGCCAGTCATAAGTTCAGCTTCCCATCATTTTTGCCGTTGTCACTGGCTGCGAACGCCAACCTGCCGCATATCCGGATGGATCATGCCTTACAGTTTTTGTTGGGAGATAAGTTACGATGAAGCCGTTAAAGCCCGCTCAGTTTTTTAGCTCCGGCGAGCAAGGCCCTCAGCAGGCAAAGCCTGTGTTAAAAGCCCGGGCTGAGTTTGATTATGCCGACTGGCAAAGTGAGCCTGAAGCTGTTGCAGAGCCGCTGACAGCAAAACCTGCAGTATTAAGTAAGTTAATTTGGCTGGCATTGTTCAGCCTGGTGGTGCTTGCTTGCTGGCAATGGGTAGATACGTTAGTCATCAGTTGGCAGCAAAACACGCTAAAGGGCGTGATTTTTAGTCTGTTGAGTACAGCAGTGCTTGTTGTGGCGCTCTGGCTGCTATGGCGGGAATGGCGGTTATGGCGACGGCTGCAGCAAAACAGCTATTGGCAGCGCAGCGCAGCGCGCATTGCGCAAAGCGTTCAGTATGGCGAGGCCGATGTGTTATGTCAGGACATTATCAGGCAATTACCTGCCACACCGACCTTACACATTACTGCTCAGCAATGGCAGGAGGCGGCCCAACCCCAACATAGTGATCTGGAAAAGCTACAGTTGCTTGACAAGATAGTACTTGAACCACTGGACACCCAGGCAAAAGCAATAGTCTGGCGGGCAGGCACTGATACCAGTCTGGCCGTGGCAGTAATTCCGTTTGCATTGATAGATATGTTAATGGTGGTCTGGCGCAGCAGCCGGATGGTTCGTCAGCTTGCCGCCCTGTATGGCGCACCGGTGGGCCAGTTGCGTAGCCTGGTTATGTTAAAACGTGCCTTAGCGGCAATACTCTGGGCAGGTGGCAGCGAATTAGCACTGGATATGGCATCAGATGTCATGAGTAGCGAACTGACCGCCAAATTATCGGCCAGAGCAGGGCATGGGGTTATTGCCGGTATGCTTGTTGCGCGGCTGGGTAATATGGCTATGCAACAGTTACGGCCGCTGCCGCTGGCTGAAAAACAGCGGATTAATGTTGCTAAACTGAGTCAGAGTTTAATTCAGCGCTTGCGTGGACAAAACACTGCCAGCGAAAGTTGACAAATTTTATAAGAAAATTTGTAACGGCCAGACTGCAAGATGTCTGGCATGCTTCCAAAAATTGAGATTTCTGCTAAACCTGTGCGGGTCTTTAATTACCTTACGCAGTTATCTCATGCATACTAAAAATGTTCACCCGCATACCTTGTGTATTCACGCGGGTAAAGAAAAGAATCAACATGGCACCTTGGCCACACCTTTGTACCAGACCTCAACTTTTGTATTTGATAATGCCGAGCAGGGGGCTGCCCGTTTTGCCGGCGAACAGGAAGGGTATATTTACACCCGGTTGGGCAACCCGACCACTCGCGAGTTGGAGCAAAAAATTGCTGCTCTGGAAGGGATGGACGATGCCGCTGCAACTGCGACCGGCATGGGCGCAGTCGCCGCCAGTACCATGGCATTTTTACAGCATGGCGATCACCTGATTGCCAGTAAAGCGATTTATGGTTGTAGCTTTGCCTTGTTTAATCATATGTTTGCCCGTTATGGTATTGAGGTCAGTTTTGTCGATATGACTGACCATGCTGCAGTAGCCGCGGCGCTTAAAACCAATACCAAAATGTTATTTGCTGAAACACCAATAAACCCCAATCTGGTCGTGCTCGACCTGGCGTTTTTAGGCCAGTTCTGCCAGCAACATAAGCTGATCTCGGTTGTCGACAATACCTTTTTAACCCCACTGCTGCAGCAGCCAGGCCGGTTTGGTATAGATATTATTATCCACAGCGCCACCAAGTACCTGAATGGCCATGGCGATGTAGTCGCCGGGATTATTGTGGCTGACAGTGAAAAAATTGCCACGATAAAGATGACCACGTTAAAAGATATGGGTGCGACCATCAGTCCACACGATGCCTGGCTGATCATCCGGGGTTTAAAAACCCTGGCAGTGAGAATGGAGCGTCATTGTCAGAATGCGCAACAGGTCGCTGAGTTTTTACAGGCGCACCCGGCTGTGAAAGAGGTATATTACCCTGGCCTGCCCAGCCATCCCGGCTATCGTTTTTTAGGAGAGCAAATGCAAGGGGCGGGCGGCGTACTGGCGTTTGAACTGAATGCCAGCCTTGAACAAAGCCGTTTTTTTATTAATCAGTGCCGGTTATTAAGTTTGGCGGTAAGTCTTGGCGATGCTGAATCCCTTATTCAACATCCTGCTTCTATGACACATAGCCCTTATACGCCGGAAGAACGGCAAATGGCAGGGATCAGTGATGGCCTTATCCGGGTGTCGGTAGGCTTAGAACATGTTGCTGATATTATCGCTGATTTAGAGCAGGCACTTGAAAAGATGCAGCAACAGGCCTGAACCCCTGCAATGCTGCGGCCTTGCCAGTGGTTGTAACTTTAACTTTACGACAGTAGCCGCAGCTTTACAGGGCTTTTCGTGAGCTCACGATACACAGTCATAGTCTTATCCTCTAGTATCCGGTCTACCAATAAAGCGGCCTGAGCCGCTAAGCTATTTGCAACAGGTTGTATAATGAGCAAGACAAGTCAGTATGTATCCAAACAGTCGGATGACAATGGTATTATTGCCTGGTCAGACGAAGATAATCAGATTTGGCACGAACTGATTACCCGCCAGCTCGGTGTGATTGAGGGCAAAGCGTGTAATGAGTTTCTGGCCGGACTGGAAAAGTTGCAGTTGCCAACCGACCGTATTCCGCAGTTGGAAGAAGTGAGTAAAGTATTACGTGCGACTACTGGCTGGGAATGTGCAGAAGTCCCGGCGTTGATAAGTTTCGATAAATTTTTTGAGTTGCTGGCCAATAAGCGCTTTCCGGTAGCGACGTTCATTCGCTCCCGCGAAGAGTTTGATTATCTGCAGGAACCGGATATTTTCCATGAAATTTTCGGTCATTGCGCTATGCTGACTAATCCGGCTTTTGCTGAATTTACCCATATGTACGGCAAAATAGGCTTGGCCGCCAGCAAGCAGGATCGGGTATTTCTGGCCAGGTTGTACTGGTTCACCATTGAGTTTGGTTTATTAAAAACGGCTGATGGCTTACGGATCTACGGTGGGGGGATTTTATCCTCTCCGGGCGAAACAATTTATGCCCTGGAATCTGACACGCCAGAGCGTAAACCCTTCGATGCTGTTGATATTCTGCGAACCCCATACCGGATAGATATCATGCAGCCGATTTACTTTTTACTGAACGACATCGACGATTTATTTGATGTCGCTCATTTAGACATGATGACACTGGTTGAACAAGCCAAGGCTCTGGGGCTGCATGCACCGCGATTTGAACCTAAACAAAAACAAGCAAGTTAGGAACTGGAATGACTGAATTAACTGCAATGAAATGCGAAGCCTGTAAGGCAGACGCCCCAAAAGTCTCTGATGCTGAATTGCCGGAATTGATGCGGCAAATCCCGGACTGGACCCCGGTATCCCGTGACGGTATCTTGCAACTTGAGCGGTTATATAAATTTAAAAATTTTAAGCAAGCCTGGGCGTTCCACAACAAAGTTGCGCAACTGGCTGAAGATGAAGGCCATCATCCTGCCTTGTTACTTGAGTGGGGCAAGCTGACGGTGACCTGGTGGTCACATTCGATCAAAGGTCTGCACAAAAACGATTTTATCTGTGCAGCAAAAACTGATAGTTTACTGGCTGATTAACCCTGATATTCTGATTCTGCGCCAATAACCTTCTGTTATTGGCGCTCCCTTTCTGTTGGTTTGCCTTCCCTGAAAATACGCCGTTTAACCCGCGTCCTGCCGTGCCTCAGGCTGCTTCTGACGTATTTGTTCACATATCTTTACAAAATTGCTGGTCTGACGATGGTTTGATACCGTATTATGTAGCCATTAACTGGTCTCGGAGTATGTCGCTGTTATGCGTTTAGAAATTCAATGTCAGAACCGCCTGGGGTTGGCTCAGGAGGTACTCAATATTCTGGTGGGTTATCAGCTCGACTTACGCGGGATTGAGGTGGACCCGTCGCTCAACCGGATGTATGTATCCTTTCCAACAGTTAACTTTGAGAAGTTTCAGGAACTGATGGCAAAAATGCGCCGGATTGCTGGCGTAGAAGATGTTAAAACAACGGCTTTTTTACCCTCCGAACGTGAGCATAATGAGCTGACAACCTTACTGAAGACCCTGCCAGATGGCCTGATTGCCATTGATATTAAAGCCAATGTTACTGTGATAAATGATGCTGCACTGGAAGCGTTATCGGTGGCCCAGCAGGATATTCAGGGCCAGTCACTGCAAGGTATGGTGAAGGGCTTCAATTTTCAGCGCTGGCTGGAAAGCGACGAAGTACTGGCGCAAACCCGCCGTTTTGAAATACATGGCAAACGTTTTATCGCTGATATTTTACCGGTAATGGTCCCGGATGAAACGGGCCATGAAATATTGGCCGGGGCGGTTATAAATTTAAAATCTGAAAGCCGTTTAGGTCAGCATATGGTCGCGTTTAAGAAAGGCGATCAGGAGAGCTTTAATACTTTGCAGGCTAACAGCAACCTGATGCGCAAAGTAGTGCGGGAAGCCAAAAAAATGGCACAGCTGGACGCTCCTATTCTGATTATGGGGGAAACCGGTACCGGTAAAGAGCTGTTGGCCAGGGCATGTCACGCCGCTGGCAGTCGCGCTGCCAAGCCATTTTTGGCAGTAAACTGCGCCTCTCTGCCAGATAACGTTGCTGAATCTGAGTTATTTGGTTACGGCTCCAATGCGTTTGCCGGCAGTAGCGAAGGCAAAAAAGGTATTTTTGAACAGGCCAATGGCGGTAGCGTGTTTCTGGATGAAGTGGGCGAGATGTCCACCCAGCTGCAAACGAAGTTAATCCGCTTTTTACAGGACGGCAGCTTCCGGCGCGTTGCTGATGAGAACGAAGTAAAAGTAGATGTAAGGGTCATTTGTACCACCCAGAAAGATTTACCCGGCATGGTACAGGAAGGACGTTTTCGGGAAGACTTATTTTACCGGTTGAATGTACTAACCCTGACGTTACCGCCGCTGCGGGAACGTCGGCAAGACGTTGTGCCACTGGCAGAATTCTTTATTGCCCGTTTTGCGGCGAGGTTGGGCCGTAAAGCACCACGGCTAACCGAGAGTTGCAGCCAGTTTTTGCAGCAATATCCGTGGCCGGGTAATGTGCGTCAGCTGGAAAACGCCTTGTATCGGGCGGTTACACTGCTGGATGGCTATGAACTGGAAAAAGACCATTTGCAGTTACCCAGCTACACCAGCGACTTTGGTTATCTGGAACAGGACTTTGATGGCACCCTGGATGAAGCCGTTAAAAGGTTTGAAGCAAATCTGCTGCGTAAGTTATATCCTGCTTACCCGAGCTCCCGCCAGCTGGCGAAAAAACTTGGCCTTAGTCATACCGCGGTCGCCAACAAGTTGCGTGATTACGGCATAAACCGCAAGACTGTAAAAATATAATTACATCTTTGTCTGAAAATGTTTACTTTTGTGAGGCTGGCAGGCTTATCTGTCGGCCCTTTTGTTAGGGTAAACTGCTAATTTGCCTATTCGTACTTATTTCTGTACGAATTTAGCTGTTAAGCATCTCATTACCGCAGCAACTCCGCCTCTTCCTTTTTTCGTTGTTAAGCGCATGATAGCGCCCACATTCGTTGTTCGGAGAATCTCTTCATGCCACATACAAAAAATACAATTAATCCGCTGGGTACCGATGGTTTTGAGTTTGTTGAATATACTGCCGCTGATGCTGATGGCATTCAGAAACTAAAAGATTTGTTTTATTCACTTGGCTTTACCGAAGTCGCGAAGCATCGTTCAAAACAGGCCTGGCTATACAAACAGGGCGATATCAATTTTATTATCAATGCTGAACCAAATTCACAAGCAGAGGAGTTTGCAAGACTGCATGGCCCGTCAGTTTGTGCCATGGCCTTTCGCGTAACTGATGCCGCGGCTGCGCTGAAACATGCGCTGGCCAATGGCGCTAAAGAGTATAAAAACCAGGTCGGACCGATGGAGCTGAATATTCCAGCTGTCTATGGTATCGGCAGCAGCTTGTTGTATTTTGTTGACCGTTATGGTGCCAGTTCGGTATATGACATTGACTTCAAATACTATGACAACTGGCAGGTTGAGATGGCGAAGCATGGTGTTGGCCTGGAAGTGCTGGATCATTTAACTCATAACGTGATGCGCGGCAATATGAACCTCTGGGCCGGTTTTTATGAAAATATCGGTAATTTTCGTGAAATCCGCTATTTTGATATCGAGGGCAAGCTGACCGGGCTGGTATCCAAAGCCATGACTGCCCCTTGCGGTAAAATCCGTATTCCAATTAACGAATCGTCTGATGATAAGTCACAGATTGAAGAGTTTATTCGTGAATACAAAGGTGAAGGTATTCAGCATATTGCCCTGACCTCAGACAATATCTATGAAACAGTGCGTACTTTACGTAACCGTGGCATGGAATTTATGCCTACTCCGGAAACTTATTACAATAAAGTTAATGAGCGGGTAGAAGGCCACGAAGAAGATCTGGACCAGATGCGTGAGCTGCGGATCCTGATTGATGGCGCACCGATGAAAGACGGTATTTTGTTGCAGATTTTCACCAAAACCGTGATCGGTCCGGTATTTTTTGAAATTATTCAGCGCAAAGGCAACGAGGGCTTCGGTGAGGGCAACTTTAAAGCCTTGTTCGAGTCTATCGAAGAAGATCAAATTCAGCGCGGAGTATTAAGCGATGCGTAAATGGGCATCTTTTCCGATAAAGGAAGGTGATGTATCACGCCAGGCCCATGCCGATTTCCCGGAGCAGGCTATTTATGAGCGGGAAATTGGTCGCAGTGGCTTTTTTGGCCCGGCAACACACTTTCACCATACTCATGCGCCAACCGGTTGGAGTGACTGGCAGGGGCCGCTGCGGCCTCACCTTTTTAACTTTAACGAAATTGGCCGTGATAAGGCTCAATCCCCCTGGGCGGTGCCGGATTTACTGTTTAACAGCCACTGCAAAATGCGCACCTGGCGTTTGACAGACAGCATGAGCAAGCTGGCCCGCAATGCCGATGGTGATGAGCTGCTGTTTATCCATGAGGGCAGTGCCGAGCTGTATTGCGATTATGGCCATTTAAGTGTACGCGATGGCGATTACATCGTCATTCCGCGATCCACCATGTGGCGTTTAGTGCCAAATGAGCCGATGTTTATTCTGCTGATTGAAGCAACTAACGACAGCTATCAGTTACCAGAAAAAGGCCTGGTGGGTAATCATGCCATTTTTGACCCGGCCATGCTTGATACGCCGAAAATAAACGACGACTTTAAGGCGCAGTACAGCGAAGACAGCTGGCAGGTTGAAGTAAAACGCCATGGTCAGGTGTCTGTGATCACCTACCCCTATAATCCGCTGGATGCGATTGGCTGGCATGGCGATTTGGCGGTAATGCGGATTAACTGGCGTGATATCCGGCCGCTCATGAGCCACCGCTATCACTTACCCCCGTCGGCCCATACTACCTTTGTGGCCCAGCGTTTTGTGGTATGTACTTTTGTGCCACGGCCAATTGAAAGTGACCCTGGCGCGTTAAAAGTACCGTTTTATCATAACAATGACGATTATGATGAAGTGCTGTTTTACCATGCCGGTGACTTTTTTAGCCGCGACAATATTGAAAAGGGCATGGTAACTTTCCATCCGGCCGGTTTTACCCATGGTCCGCACCCGAAAGCCTTTGCTGCCGGGCGCGAGTATAAAAAGAAATTTACCGATGAGGTAGCGGTAATGCTTGATACCCGGGATGCGCTGGAAATGGGCGAGGCGGCACTGGCTACCGAAAACCCTGAGTACGTTAACAGCTGGAAAACCAAGCCACAGGTTTAAGCCGCAGAAACAGATTCAGTTAAGGAATAGTATGAAGTTAGCTAGTTTAAAAAATAATACCCGGGATGGCCAGTTAGTCGTGGTCAGCCGTGATTTAAGCCGTTGTATTGCTATCAGTGATATTGCCAACACCATGCAGCAGTTACTGGATAACTGGGCCGAATTATCTGTCAAAGCGGACACAGTATATCAGGCACTTAATGCCGGTAAGCTGGATGGCGAAATGGCGTTTGACCAGGCACAGTGCGAGTCACCCTTACCGCGGGCTTACCAATGGGCAGATGGCAGCGCTTATGTAAATCATGTTGAACTGGTGCGCAAAGCGCGCAACTCAGAGATGCCGCCAAGCTTCTGGACCGACCCGCTGATGTATCAGGGCGGTTCTGATGATTTTATTGGCCCACGTGATCCTATTGCCGCGGTGAGCACTGATCATGGTATCGATTTTGAAGGTGAAGTGGCGGTCATTACCGATGACGTCCCGATGGCGGTGAGCCCGGAGCAGGCGCTGGACAAAATACGGTTGCTGATGCTGGTCAACGACGTCTCGCTACGTGGCTTAATTCCAAACGAGCTGGCCAAAGGCTTTGGCTTTTTTCAGTCGAAGCCATCGTCAAGCTTCAGCCCGGTGGCCATTACGCCGGATGAACTTGGTGACAAGTGGCTGGACGGCCGGGTACACTTGCCCCTGCTGTCGACGTACAACGGTAAACCATTTGGTAAACCCAATGCCGGTATCGACATGACCTTTAACTTCGGCCAGCTGATTGCTCATGCTGCCAGAACTCGTAACCTGGGTGCCGGCGCCGTCATTGGTTCGGGAACCGTCTCAAATAAGCAGGGTACTGAGTATGGTACTGCTATTAACGAAGGTGGCGTAGGTTACAGCTGCATTGCCGAGATCCGGATGATTGAAACTATTCGCGATGGCAAACCAAGCACTGTTTTTATGCAATTTGGTGATACCATTAAAATAGAAATGCTGGATAGCGATGGCCAGAGTATTTTTGGTGCTATCGACCAGCAAGTGGTGCAATATAAAGCTTAACTATGTTCCTAGCGGATGCGGATGTACTTTTTTCTGCGACCGTTGAAGCCCTGGACGGGCTGACAAATTCGTCAGGAACGAATTTGAACAGCTCCGCTGGCCCGACGGGTGAACTTCATGGAGGAAGTTCATAAACGCCCCCAGGGATGGGTTTACGGCGTGTCGCAGGAAAAATGTACGTAGTAGCAGCGGGTTCGAAGCGCTAAAGGTAACAGTTTATGAAACTCTATAGCTACTGGCGCTCTTCAGCTGCCTATCGGGTGCGCATAGCACTGAATTTAAAACAACTTAGTTTTGAGACAATACCGGTACACCTGCTAAAAGACGGCGGCCAGCAACATAGCGCTGAGTATCAGCAGCTTAACCCTAACCAGTTAGTGCCGACTTATGTTGATGCTGAGTTTAGCCTGAACCAGTCGCTGGCCATTATTGAATATCTGGATGAGATGTATCCTGAACCGGCGTTACTGCCAGAAGACCCTGCTGCTAAAGCGCAGGTGCGCTCACTGGCGCTTGATATTGCCTGTGATATTCACCCGCTGAATAACTTGCGGGTACTGCAATATCTAACCGGACCGCTGGCCCTGAACGACGATCAGAAAACAGAGTGGATCCACCACTGGCTGCATACCGGTTTCAGTGCACTGGAACAGCGGCTGCAAACGACAGCCGGCGAGTTTTGCTACGGTGATAACATAACCCTGGCTGACTTGTGTCTGGTGCCGCAAATGTACAATGCGCTACGTTTTAAGCTCGACACCCTGGAGTACCCGACCATCAGCCGGATATATCACCATTGCCAGCAGTTGGCGGGCTTTGCCCTGGCGGCACCTGAGCAGCAAAGTGACGCCCAGGTTTAGTGATGGCAGAATTTAAACCTGCGACAAGTAGTAAACCGAAGAAGCGAGTTGCTATGCCTAAACGGCTTATAAACCGGGCACTGGTATATGTAGGGTTGTTTGGCATCGTATTTCAGCTAACGGCGGCATTGTATGCGCTGTGGCACGGGGTGCAATTACAAAGCTTTTGGTTTTTTATGTTGCTGGCACCACTGCTTTGTGTCGCTTCCGGATTATTGCCCGCGCTGCAACCGCAGCGCGAGCCGGATGAAAGTTGTTAGTTATTCTTGCGGTTTAGTATTAGGCAGCTTAAACATTCCTTTAATTTCTACCCGGGCAATGCCTTCATCATTAAAAATAAAATTCACTTGCCCGGGGCCGCGATTAAAACGATAGCGGCCGCCATCATAATGTAAAACGAAATTACCACGGCCATCCTTCAGCTCAGGTTCCTGGGTTAACTTTATTTCAAAACCACTTATTTCATAGTCGAAGCTGCTAATCGGCGCATTGACGAAGTCAGGTATCCAAACTTCGTCTTCATTTTGCAGAATAAGTGCTAAAGAGTATTTTTGCGGCAGGCTGCTTACTACGAGACTTTGCTTTCCAGCGCTGAAATGAAACTGACCTTCTTTTCTGGTATAGCCAAAGCCATACTGAAAAGGAATCGTCTCCCCGTCCTGTAGTGTGTAACTTCCGTTGCCTGTTAACTGGAACTGAGCAACGGCAGACAAGCTAAACAATAAACTGACTACGCCAAACAACATTTTCATTTCGTTACTCCGCAAACGGCAGTTAGTAAGCTATAGCAAACAAATAGTACGTTAAACCTGGGTGACATCAACAATCAGTTTCAGTTGCTGCCCGGGTTGCAGGTATCGTTCAGTATTTATATTATTCCATTTTACTATTTCAGCCACTGATACACTGAAACGTTGGGCAATACGGGCCAATGAATCACCTTTTCGGACCTTGTAGCGAACGGTGCGGGTAATGGCGGTGCTCGGGTTACTGCTGCTGTTATGCCACATCACCAGCTTCTGACCAGGCTTTAACGGGTCACGCTGCACCATGCCATTCCATTTTGCCAGCTCGGCAACGGTTACTTTGTGTTCCCGGCTAATGTCCCATAAGGTATCGCCACTTTGCACAATGTATTCGGTTTTGACATTACCGCCGCTACGACCCTGTGCTTTGGCAATACGGTTTTGCTGACTTAGCTCATACTTATCGGCTGCTTTCGCTGACATCGGAATAAGTAAGTGCTGACCAATCCGGATAGTGTTGCCGCTTAGTTCATTCAGGCGGATAATAGCATCTACCGAGGTTTTATACTGGCGGGCAATTTTCCCCAGAGTATCACCAGAACTCACAGTATAACTTTGCCATTGTAAGCGCTCTGTTGCCGGAGTCTGTGCCAGTAAGCGCTTAAAATTCTCCGCCTTTGCCAGCGGAAGTACCAGATGGTGCGGGCCGTCCGGATCGGTGGCCCATTGATTAAACCCCGGGTTCAGGGCCTGGAGCTCAGCAACACTTAACTCAGCCAGCTCTGCGGCTATGGCTAAATCAATCTGGCCATCGGTGGGTACCACAGCAATTCTGGGCTCATTAGCAATAAATTTCCAGACGATGTCGAAGTCATCTGGTCGCTTCAAAATATCCACCAATGCTAATAATTTGGGTACATAGACAGTTGTTTCAGCAGGCAAGTCCAGTGACCAGAAATCGGTTGGCAGCCGCCGCTTCTTGTTTGCTCTGATAGCCCGGCCAATCCGGCCTTCGCCAGCATTGTAAGCAGCAATGGCATTTAACCAGTCATGCTCCAGTGTATTATATAAATATTGCAGATAATCCAGAGCTGCCCGGGTTGATTCGATCACGTCACGCCGGCCGTCGTACCAAAAGTTTTGTTTCAGGCCAAAGCGGGTGCCTGTTGCAGGCATAAACTGCCACATTCCGGACGCCCTGGCATGCGAGTATGCAAAAGGATCGAACGCGCTTTCGACGATGGGTAGTAGCGCCAGCTCAAGCGGCATGTTACGTTTTTCCAGCTCCTGGACAATATGGTACAAAAAGGGCTGAGCGCGGTTGGCTACCCGATCCAAATAGCTCTGGTGCTGGCTATAGAAGTTGCGTTGTTCAACAATCGGCCGGGTTTGCGGTACGTTAAAGGTAAGTTGGAGCTGAATTCGTTGCCATAAATCTTCCAGCTCAGTGGCGTCAAGCGGCACCAGCTGCTCAGCGGGTACTTCGCCATACCACAGCCGGCTAGCTATTTGTTCGGCACTGGCACCTTGTACCTGCACCAATGCTGGGGTATTAACTGACTTGTCGGTATCCTGACTATTTGATTCTGTCATGCTGACACAGCCGCTAAGCAGTGCAACTAACATGACGGCAGAGATTTTCAAATACATAGCGTAATTCCGCGGAAAAAAATTCATGTTACCTGTTCAAAGCCTGATTGCAAGTCAGGATTTAAACTGATCTTTCATTGCCCTGAGCTGACTGAACAGGCCAACAGCAGAGTCTTGCTGATAGCGCTGTTGCAAACTATTGTTTTCACATCGCAAAAAAGGGTTAATTTGTTGCTCGGTTGCCAAATTAGTGGGTAATGTCGGTTTATTTTGCTGACGTAATTGCTGGCAATGTTGCTGATAGTCCGCCAATAGCTGGTTATCAGGTTCAACCGTTAACGCAAAACGCAGGTTTGCCAGGGTATACTCATGCGTACAATACACCTCGGTGTCAGCGGGCAATGCAGTAAGCTTTTGCAGTGAGTTGTGTAATTGTGCCGGAGTACCTTCGAACAAGCGGCCACAGCCAGCACTAAACAAGGTATCACCACAAAATAAGTACGGTTCGCTGTAAAAACCAATATGACCATGCGTATGGCCAGGCAAGTCGATTACCTGAAACTGAGTGTTAAAAGGTGTCAGCTCAACCATATCGCCTTGTTGCACCTGTTCGGTTAACAGCGGTATTTTGGCTTTTTCGGCAGCGGGGCCAATTATCCGTACATCCGGCCAGGCTTGTTGCAATTCAGCAAGACCACCAGTATGGTCAGGGTGATGATGGGTAATCAGAATGGCGTATAAAGATTTCTGCTTTCGTTGTAAAAATGCCAACACTGGTTTGGCATCTCCCGGGTCAACTACAACACAAAATGGGTTGGCGGGCTGACACAGGCACCAAATGTAGTTATCCTCAAAGGCAGCCAGCGGGCTAATAGTTAGCATTAGGTTTTCTCTTAATATTTTCTCTTAACATTAAAGGTCTCTCAACATTAAAGCGGGTATAACCTTATCATGAAACCGGCATTGAACGAAAACGAACCGCAGGTCCCCGACAGCTGGCAGGCGTTTTTGCAGGGGCCAGCGTTAGCCCGGGCAATAACCGCGCAGCTGCAGCCATGGTGGCAACAAATATTTGGTTATTATTTGCTTAAAGTGGGCGATTTAAGCAGTGATTTAGACTTACCAGGCTGCAAAATAAAGCATCAGATCCATTTAGGTAGTGCTGACAATGGCAAAAGCCATCTGATAGCTTTGCCTGATACCCTGCCAATCGACAGCCACAGTATTGATGCAGTGCTGCTTAGCCAATGTCTGGAATATCAAACCGACCCGCACCATATTGTCAGGGAAGCCCACCGAGTGCTGCTACCCGATGGTTATTTGTTGTTAACCGGCTTTAATCCGTTCAGTATCCTGGGGCTGGCAGGTGTCGCACCATGGCTGAAGCAGCGCTATCCGTGGCAAGGCCGGTTTTTTTCGCCGGGACGGGTGAAAGACTGGTTGCATCTGATTGGTTTTGAGGTGTTGTCGGAGCAACGCTTTTTTTATGGCAGCATGTTGGTTAGTGACTATGCCGACAACAGCTTGCAACGCTTTGCTGAAAAGTATTTGAATTATTTCGCCGGTTGTTATCTGCTGGTTGCCCGCAAGCGCGAGCTACCACTAACCCCCATAAGGCCTCGCTGGCAGCTTGCACCAGCTTTTAGCGACGGGGTAAAAGGGGTTAGCGCTCGCCAGGGCTGCCGTTAATTACTCGGACCCTGGCGCGCTGAGTTTAATTTGCGGATTAAACGTTACCCGGTAAGCGTTACTCGGTAAGCTGGGTTAACGAGTAGCCTTGTTGTTGTAACAGCATTAATAAGCCATCTTCGCCAGCCAGGTGTAAGGCGCCCACCAAAACCATGGTCGTGTGCTCATTGCTGCTAAGCGCTTGCAATTGTGTTAGCCAGGCGTGGTTGCGCTTTACCAGTAAAATCTCATACAACTGCGGTATTTGCTGCAAGTCGCCAATAAATAGCTGTTCCAGTTTAGCCACATCACCACTGCGCCAGGCCTGCTTCATCTCAGTCAGCTGGCCTTCAACCTTATGCATATCTTCAAGGGTAGAACTGATGGTCAGATCAGGGTCGAGTTGATTCATGCCATCCAGCACTGCCAAGTGTTCATCCAGGGTTTCCAGGCCGGCAATGCTTTTATTTTGTTGCTGCCCCAATTGCATATAATGCATATCAACGCCGGTTTCTGCGGTGCCTAAACGTTGCATTTCAGCGGCGGCCAGCATCATCGCCGCAAAACCGGGCTTAAACCGGCTGATTGCAGCGATAGGCATATTACGTTCAGTGGCGTACGTCTTTAGCTGTTGATACACCCCGGGCGACAGTACCTGTTCTAACGTTTTACCGTCGCTGTAGGTATTTTGCTGCATCATTTTAGTTAAACCAGCGGGACTGGTTAATACGTTTAAATCGGTTTCGAACAGCAGACGAGTGCTGGCATTAAACGCCGTGTTGTAGGCGGCTGGCAGCGGATAATCACTTTTACTCAGCAGGTGTACTGTACCCGCCAGATAAAATTGTTGATCTTCTTTACTGACTTTCCAGACACTGGCAGCCCAAACAGAGCTGCTAAGCAGCAAAGACAAGCATAAAAACTGAGTTAAGAAACGCATGGTGTCTCCCGATAAATAATAATGGTTAGCAAAAATCTACCACATTAAATCATCCGGGATCTGATAATCGGCATAAGGATCATCTTCGTCCGGTTGTTGTTGTTTGGTATTCAGCAACACAATGCTGCTGGCATCGCGCTGCATTACTTTCTCCGCAACTTGCGCAGGGACTAAAATATATTGTTCTGCCAGCCGGGCAATAGCGACCAGACCGCGGCTGAGCTCGTCATGCAGTTTGCTGCTTACGTACAGCTTTTTGACTAACTTGCCATCAACAAAATTAAAGCCAACCTCACCTTTATTGCTGATTGCATTAGTTTCAATTATTTGTTTTACCTGAGCCGCGAGTGCTTTTTGGGTTAATTCAGCTTGCTTTTGCCGGTTGAGTTCACGATCACGCGCCACCTGCTCAGCTTTAGCTTGTTGCGCCAGTGTTGTTGTCTGCTCCCCGGGCACCGCATTTTTGCCAGCCTGAGTTTTAAGTTGGTGCTTCTCTTTTTTAACTTTTTTAACTTTTTTGGCATCAGCCACGCCAGCTTTCAGCAGCTGGTCACGTAACGCATTGCTCATAATGGGGCTACTCAGGTTGCAAAATAAATTAGTGCTTAGTGTACCTTAAGCAATCTTACTAACTCAAATGAGCCAGTTCGGTTATCATATACCAGTACTCCAAGCTCATGAGGTCAATTTTGCCATTTAAAGATTTAGCGTTAGATCCACGCTTACTCAGGTCCATCCAGCATCTGGGCTTTGATAAGCCGACTGAGATCCAGCAAGAAGCTATACCAGCGGTGATGGTAGGCCGCGATTTAATTGTATCGTCGCAAACCGGTTCGGGGAAAACCCTCGCGTACTTACTGCCAATGATGCAACGGCTATTGAAAAGCCGGGCATTGTCGAAACAGGACGCCCGGGCGCTGATCCTGGCACCGACCCGTGAACTGGCAAAGCAGGTTTACGCCCAGTTGCGCTTGTTGGTGGCTAATACCCCGGTTACTGCTGCATTGATTGTCGGCGGTGAAAACTTCAATGATCAGGAAAAAATTCTGAAGCGTCAACCGGCCATCGTGGTGGCGACACCGGGGCGGTTTGTCGATCATCTGGAACATAAAACCCTGTTTTTGCATGGCTTGGAAATGTTAATTCTGGATGAGGCCGACCGGATGCTTGATTTAGGTTTCCTGCCACAACTTACTTTTATTAATAAAGCTGCTGATCATCGTTTACGCCAGACCATGTTATTTTCTGCCACGCTCGATCATGCTGAAGTAGACAATCTGGCACTGGCGCTGCTGAAGAACCCCTACCGGGTAGCTGTAGGGGCAGGTTACCAGCAACATCAGGATATTGAGCAGCGGTTCTTTCTTGCTGATAATTTAAGCCACAAGGAAGCGCTACTGAGTTACTTCTTGCAGCAGCAGGATATTAATCAACTTATTATGTTTACTGCTACCCGGGCCGATGCAGAACGCTTGACCGGTGTTTGTGAAGCGGCGGGCTTTACGGCAGTGGGGTTAAGCGGCAAATTAAGTCAGCAACAACGCAATAGTGTCATGCAGCAATTTGCCACTGGTAAATTTCAGGTGCTGGTTACCACCGATTTAGCATCGCGTGGCCTTGATCTATTGCAGGTATCGCACGTTATTAATTTTGATTTACCCAAGCATCCGGAAGAATATGTGCATCGGATTGGCCGTACCGGCCGGGCTGGCGCTAAAGGCCAGGCGATATCTCTGGTAGGGCCAAAAGACTGGCCCAGTCTACAAAATATCGAAGCCTTCTTACGCCATGCCATTGAGTTTTCAGTGGTCGAGTCATTACCTGCACGCTTTAGCGGGGTTGTTGCCCCGATGCAGCAGCCTAAGGCGAAAAAGAAAGCCAGCACATCAGCTAAAAGCAGCAAACCACGGCCGGCAAAGCCTGACACTGCTAAAATCAAGGCACCAAGCTATTTTGAAGGTGGTGACGATGGCAGTGGCCCGGTCCGTCGGAAAAAATAATTTGTTGCTGGTTAAATGTTCAGCGTTTTTACTGCTACACTGAAAAAGTTAACTTGTTTCTGCTGCCGCTAACCCGCTCTGGCAGATACAATTTAGCCGGTGCGGCCTGTAAAAGAATATATTTTCTGCTCGTCTGGTATTTATGTTGACCGCATGATCAGCTTCACTGATAATGCAGTTGAATATCTACCTGCTTGATTACCTGGCCGGTAATATTTAAGTCGCCGAAATTTCGGCAAATTTAGTTAAAGTAAGAGAGTGTTATGTCACAGTTAATTTCCGGTACAGTTAAGTGGTTCAACGAAGATAAAGGTTTTGGTTTCATTGAGCGCGAAGGCGGCAAAGACGTATTCGTTCATTTCCGCGCTATCAATGGAACAGGCCGTAAAACTTTAGTTGAAGGTCAACGCGTAACTTTCGAAGTTACCGAAGGTCAGAAAGGTCCACAGGCTGAAAACGTCACTGTAACCGGTTAATCTGATAGCTTTTGTAAAGAGCCAGCCAATGAGCTGGCTTTTTTATGCCTGCAAATCAAACGGCAAGCAAAGTTGCCCGGGGTTTGGTGTGTTAAAACCAAGCTGTAAACCCACCAGCCGCACCCCTTGTTGTTGCCGGCGTTGCCAGGCTTGTTGCAGTAGTGGCAAAAATTGCTCCAGGCTAGCGGTTTGCGCCTGACACTCGACCGTAGTTTGCCGAAAGTCACTGAACTTAAGTTTTACCCCAATTTTCTGTAGGCCTTTGTCGCCCTGATTAGCCAGGCGCAGTTGGAGCTTGGGCCATAATGAACTTAACGCCTCAACACAATTCTGATAAACATCAATATCCACCGCCAGGGTTTGCTCCACACCGACCGATTTGGCCTGGCGCTCGACGCGCACGGGCCGCTCATCAATGCCCTGACTTCGTTTTATCAGGCTATCTGCCATGGCACCAAAATGTTTTACCAGCACTGCCAGCTCGCAATTGGCGATATCTTTGCAATGGGTTAAGCCCAGCCGGGCCAGGCGCTCTGCTGTTTTACTGCCCACTCCGGGTATTTTAGCCAGTGGTAGCTTTTCTACAAAAGCGCTGACTTCACCCGGGGTAATAACAAATAAACCATCAGGTTTATTTTCATCGCTGGCAATTTTTGCCAGGAATTTATTCGGCGCCACCCCCGCTGAGGCTGTTAAGCCTGTCTCAGCCAGAATAACCCGTCGGATATCTGCGGCAATCCGGGTCGCGCTGCCACCAAAATGGCTGCTGTCGCTGACATCAATAAAGGCCTCGTCCAGCGACAACGGTTCGACCAGATCACTATAACGCTGGAAAATAGCCCGTATTTGCCGGCTAACTGTTTTATATTTTTCCATATTGCCGGCCATCAGATGCAGCTGCGGGCATAATTTCAGCGCCTGGCCGGTGGGCATTGCCGAGCGCACACCAAAAGCACGGGCCGGATAATTACAGGTGGCAATAACGCCACGACTGCTGCGGCTGCCGCCAATAGCCAGGGGAATATTAGCCAGCGTCGGATTATCCCGCATTTCCACCGCGGCAAAAAAGCAATCCATGTCTATATGAATAATTTTACGCTGACTGACCATAGCGATTATTAAGCTGTATTGATATACAGTATACTAGTGTGCTGCGCCGAGCTTGTAAAGCACAGCCAGCTGTAAAGCATGTTGTGCAGTTTGGCAGCTTATTCAATAGCTGCATCAATAGCTGCGAAAGGTGGACGGCCGGATGGCTATATTTTCGGTGCATCATTTATTAATTCAGGGTAGAATATGCGCCAGTTCATACCCCCGTATTTTAAACCAGTTAGCGTAACCCGCGCCCAGGAGAAAGCATGTTAAAGCGTGAAATGAATATTGCCGATTTTGATCCGGAATTATGGCAGGCAATAACCGATGAAACCGCCAGACAGGAAGCGCATATCGAGCTGATTGCTTCTGAGAACTATGCCAGTCCACGGGTGTTGCAGGCACAAGGTTCGCAGCTTACCAATAAATATGCTGAAGGTTATCCGCACAAGCGTTATTACGGCGGTTGTGAGTTCGTTGATATTGCTGAAGATTTAGCTATCGCCCGCGCCAAGCAGTTGTTTGCTGCTGATTATGCTAACGTGCAGCCTCACGCTGGTTCACAGGCTAACGCTGCAGTATTTTTAGCCTTGTTAGAAGCAGGCGACACTATTTTAGGGATGAGCCTGGCACATGGTGGCCATTTAACCCATGGCTCGCATGTCAGCTCTTCAGGCAAATTGTATAAAGCTGTGCAGTATGGTTTACATCCCCAAACGGGTGTGATCGATTATGACCAGGCCGAAGCACTGGCAATTGAGCATAAACCAAAATTAATTATTGCTGGTTTTTCAGCTTATTCTGGCATTGTCGACTGGCAGCGTTTTCGTGATATCGCCGATAAAGTGGGTGCTTACTTATTGGTTGATATGGCACATGTTGCTGGTTTGGTCGCCGCGGGCTTGTATCCAAATCCGGTGCCGGTAGCAGATGTCGTTACGACGACTACCCATAAAACGCTGGCAGGACCACGCGGTGGGTTAATTCTGGCTCGTAAAAACGAAGTCATTGAAAAGAAACTAAATTCTGCGGTGTTCCCGGGAAGTCAGGGTGGCCCGTTAATGCATGTAATCGCGGCAAAAGCTGTCGCTTTTAAAGAAGCATTAGAGCCAGAATTTAAAGTGTATCAGCAGCAGGTGTTGAATAACGCCAAAGCCATGTGCGATGAAATGATTAAACGTGGCTATAAAATTGTTTCTGGCGGCACGGAAAATCATTTGTTTTTGATGGATTTAATTGACAAAGACATTACCGGTAAAGACGCTGATGCCGCGTTAGGCAAGGCGCATATTACCGTTAATAAAAATTCAGTGCCGAATGATCCGCGCTCGCCTTTTGTTACCAGTGGCTTACGTATTGGCACGCCAGCGATTACCCGTCGCGGTTTTAAAGAAGAGCAGGCACGTCAGGTTGCGGGTTTTATCTGTGATGTGCTGGACAATATTAACGACGAAGCGGTAATTGAACGGGTGAAAGCCGACGTCGGCGAGCTGTGCAGTCGTTTCCCGGTTTATGCGTAACCGATAATTTAGTGCTATTATGGCCGCATTTGCGGCCATTTTTATCTCTGAGAACTGCCCATGTATTGTCCTTTTTGTAATGCTGATGACACCAAGGTAATTGATTCACGTTTAGTTGCTGATGGTCATCAGGTTCGCCGGCGTCGGGAGTGTCTCGCTTGTCATGAGCGCTATACTACGTTTGAAGCAGCGGAATTAGTGATGCCGCGAATTATTAAACGGGATGGCTCCCGCGAGCCGTTTAACGAGGACAAGCTGCGCAATGGCTTGTTGCGTTCGCTTGAGAAACGGCCGGTATCAACTGAGCAGATTGAACAGCTTATTCAAAAGATTAAATCACAGTTGCGGGCAACCGGTGAGCGGGAACTGGCCAGTAATATGCTGGGGAATCTGATTATGGATGAGCTGGTTAAGGTGGATAAAGTAGCCTATGTCCGGTTTGCTTCTGTCTACCGTTCTTTTAAAGATATTCGTGAATTTGGTGAAGAAATTGCCCGCTTAGGAGAGCAATAGTGGCTTTTACGCCGGCTGACCACGACTTTATGACGCGGGCGCTGCAGTTAGCCGCTAAGGGGCGTTTTACCACCGATCCTAACCCGAATGTTGGGGCAGTAATAGTGCAAGATGGCGACGTGGTCGGAGAGGGCTATCATCATCAGGCAGGCGAAAGCCATGCCGAAGTCTATGCGTTGGCAGAGGCTGGCGGGCAGGCCCATGGTGCAACCTGTTATGTAACGCTCGAGCCATGCAGTCATTTTGGCCGCACGCCACCTTGCGCTGAGGCGTTGATTGCCGCTGGCGTAAGTCGGGTCGTGATAGCAATGCTTGACCCTAATCCATTGGTCGCAGGCAAGGGCGTGGCAATCTTAGAGCAGGCCGGGGTAACGGTCGAAAGTGGTTTAATGGAGACCGAGGCAATAGCATTAAACCGCGGCTTTCTAAGTGCCATGGAGCGACAAAGACCCTGGCTAAGGCTGAAGCTGGCAGCGAGTATTGATGGTCGTACAGCGCTGGCTAATGGCCAGAGTAAGTGGATAACGGGCCCGCTAGCCAGAGCCGATGTGCAGGGGTACCGGGCACAAAGCAGCGCTGTATTGTCCACTGCCAGCACAGTACTGGCCGATAGCGCCCGCTTGACGGTGCGCCAGCCTGCCGATGGCACGCCAATAACGACATTAAATAACGGTGAGTTGCGTCAGCCATTACGAATTATTCTTGACCGGCGGCAGCAATTAACCAGCAGTGAGCCACTGTTCAGTTTAGCCGGCCCCATTTTGTTGTGTATTGCTCCAGATAAGCCACTGCGGCAGATGCCAGCGCAGGTGGAGCAGCAAGTAGTACCGCTTGGTGGCAATGGCTACTTTGATTTAGAGGCTTTGCTAAAGCTGCTGACTGCCCGCCAGGTACGCAGTATCTGGGTGGAAGCGGGCGCTACGCTTGCAGGAAGCTTGTTGCAACAACAATTAGTCGATGAATTTATTCTATACCAGGCGCCGGTGTTATTAGGGCCACAAGCAAGAGCTATGGCGGTACTACCAGAAATAACGGAGTTGAGCGAGGCGGCGCGGTTTGACTTCAACGATATTTGCCAGCTTGGGCCAGATATACGGCTGACTGCACTACTGAGTAAAGCCAACTGACCCGGAAGCGGATTAATAACACTTTAAGAACCGGTGAAGCACAGTATTAATTATACCGGTATTATTGAAGCTACATTTAACAAGGGTTTTTATGCAACTGAATACACCTGCTGAAATTATTGAAGACATTCGTCAGGGCAAGATGGTCGTACTGATGGATGATGAAGATCGCGAGAACGAAGGTGATCTGGTGATGGCAGCTGATTATGTTACGCCCGAAGCGATAAACTTTATGGCTAAGCATGGCCGTGGTCTTATTTGCCTGACTCTTAGTAAAAAGCGCTGCAAACAGCTGAATTTGCCGTTGATGGTAGATGCTAATAAATCTCCCTTTGCCACTAACTTTACGGTTTCTATTGAAGCAGCTGAAGGGGTTACTACCGGCATTTCGGCTGCGGACCGGGCCAGGACCGTTAAAGCAGCGGTAGCGCGTGATGCCAGCCCGGCAGATATTGTCCAGCCAGGGCATATATTTCCGTTGATGGCGCAGGATGGCGGTGTCCTGGTACGGGCAGGCCATACCGAGGCAGGTTGCGATTTGGCGAGGTTGGCGGGGCTAGAGCCTGCTGCAGTAATAGTCGAGATTTTGAATGACGACGGTACCATGGCCAGACGGCCGGATTTAGAAATTTTCGCTCGCGAGCACAATATTAAAATTGGCACCATTGCCGATTTAATTGAATACCGTAATTTAAACGAAACCACTATTGAAAAAGTAGCAACCTGCCAGTTGCCGACCGAAGTAGGTGATTTTCAACTGGTGACCTTTAAAGATACCATCGATAATCAGCTGCATTTTGCCCTGGTAAAAGGTGAAATTAAGCCGGAAGAGGCAACACTGGTGCGGGTCCATTTACATAATACCTTTTCTGACTTGCTGTTAGCAGACCGGGCAGCCAATCGCAGTTTTCCATTGCATACTGCAATGAAGCGGATTGCTGACGAAGGCGGTGTGCTGGTACTGCTGGGTAAACATGAATCGACAGCTGAGCTGGTGCGGATGGTGCAGGCTTTTGAAGCTGAAGATAAAGGTGAGCAACCTAAAACGGTGCCGTGGAAAGGGACCTCACGCAATGTTGGGGTAGGCTCACAAATTCTGGCCAGTCTAGGTGTAAAGAAAATGCGCTTGCTGAGTCAGCCGAAAAAATACCATGCGTTATCTGGTTTTGGGCTGGAAGTAGTCGACTACGTATCCGAATAACAGCAATGCCGCATTTGTGGTTTTTGTGATATTATGCGCGGCTGATTTTTGCAGCCCTGATTCGAGAGGATTTACCATGCAAGTGATTGAAGCCGGCTATGTAGCCAAGGGCAAAAAGTTCGCGTTAGTGGTGGCACGGTTTAACGGTTTTATTGTTGAAAGTCTGTTAGAGGGCGCCGTTGACACGTTAAAGCGGGTGGGTAACGTAGCCGAGCAGGATATTACCGTCGTGCGGATCCCCGGTGCTTTTGAGATGCCTTTGGCCTTGCAACGGGTTGCTGCCAGCAAAAAATATGATGCGATCATCGCTTTAGGTGCAGTGATCCGTGGTGGTACACCACATTTTGAATATGTTTCTGGCGAATGTACCAAAGGTATTGGCCAGGTAGCATTGACCCATGATTTGCCGGTCGCTTTTGGCGTATTAACCGTTGACAGTATTGAGCAGGCAATAGAACGTGCGGGTACCAAAGCAGGTAATAAAGGTGCTGAGGCGGCAATGTCAGTGCTGGAAATGGTCAACGTGTTGGATCAGCTGTAACAGGAAAATTTATGAAACCAAATGTGCGTCGTCAGTCGCGATCACTGGCAGTACAGGGTATCTACAGCTGGCAGGTTAGCCACAACCCGATAGCCGATATTGAACAGCAATTATTGCTGGAAAATAATGTTAAGCAACTTGATGTCGCTTACTTTCAGGATATTTTGCGCGGTGTTGTGTTGCACCACAGCAAACTGGATGAAGCGCTAAAGCCTTATCTGGAGCGGCCATTTGAAGATGTCGATCTGGTCGAAAAAGCAGTGTTACGGGTGTCTGCGTACGAGCTGAAATACCGGCTTGATGTGCCTTATAAAGTCATTATCAATGAAGCAATTGAGCTGGCGAAGGCTTTTGCTGCTGATGACAGCCATAAATTCGTCAATGGTATTCTTGATAAAGCGGTCCGGGTATTGCGGACCAACTAAAGGAGAGCCGGCATTTGTCGGCTTTTTTACATACTATGGGTGAATTTGAACTTATTGCCAGCTTCTTTGCTGACGCTGGAATTGCGCGTCAGGATGTGGTTGTTGGGGTGGGCGACGACGGTGCGGTACTGCAAATGCGCGATGGCTATGATTTAGTCGTCACGACCGATACTATGGTGTGTGGTACTCATTTTTTCCCTGATGTCGATCCAAGAGCATTAGGCCATAAGCTGGTTACAGTTAATGTCAGTGATTTAGCGGCAATGGGCGCTGAGCCTGCCTGGTTATCGCTGGCCCTGACGTTACCCGATGTCGATCAAACCTGGTTGCGCCAGTTTGCTGCCGGCCTTGCTGAAACGGCTGACTATTATAATTGTCGCCTGATAGGCGGCGATACCACTCGAGGCCCGCTCAGTCTGACCATGATTGCCAAGGGCCAGGTACCACATGGCAGAGCCATTACCCGTTCTGGTGCAAAAGTAGGTGACTACATCTATGTTACCGGTACCCTGGGTGACGCTGCGTTGGGGCTAAAAGTATGTCAGGGCCATGCAGAAGCCAGTAAAAAGCATCAGGCTCATTTGTTACAACGTTTTCATTTCCCTTCCGCCCGGGTTGCCCTCGGGCAGGCGCTGCGTAATGTTGCCAGTAGTGCTATGGACATTTCTGATGGTTTGTGTGGCGATTTACCCCATATCTTACGCAGATCTGCAGTAGGAGCTTACATAGACGTCAATAAACTTCCTCTGTCGCAGGCATTAAAAGACAGCTGTGATCAGTCCACCGCACTGAAAATGGCATTGTCGGGTGGTGAGGATTACGAGCTGTTGTTTACCGTACCCGAAAGTAAGCGAGGCAGCCTTGATGTTTTATTGTCACCCTATGGTGTGCCGGTCAGTTGTATTGGCAGGATTACTGGCGTGGCTGGAAAATTGGAGCTGAAAGCGGGTGAGCAATCATTCGAATACCAACATCAGGGGTTTGTTCATTTTCCATGACCCATACTAAATTTCATTTGAGCCGCTGGCAGCACTTACTGGCATTGGGTTTTGGCGCCGGTCTGGCACCAAAAGCACCCGGTACTTTTGGTACCCTGGTTGCCATTCCGTTTATTATTGGTTTTGCAACGCTTGGCCTTGTTTGGTATCTGGCGTTTCTGGTTGTGGGCACTGCGCTGGGAATTTATATCTGTGGCAAGACAGCACGTGATGTTGGTGAGCATGATCATGGTGCTATTGTCTGGGATGAAGTAATTGGCTATGCGTTAACGATGTTGCTGGTGCCACTCAGTGTGCAAAGCCTGCTGGCAGGTTTTTTATTGTTCCGCTTTTTTGATATTGTTAAACCCTGGCCAATTCGCTGGTTTGATAAACGGGTGCACGGTGGCTTAGGAATTATGCTGGACGATTTACTGGCCGCGGTGCCAGCCTGGTTGGTATTACAATTGCTTTTCTATTATCAGCTTCTGAATTAACGGCTAGCAAGGATTGGAGCGCAGGGCGAGGGAATGAAAAAGGTTATATTACTGAGTTTGGTGTTGCTGCTAGGTGTCTTTGCCCCAGCCGGCGCAGCAGATCTCAGTGCAGAAGATACCAGCGCAGATGGCAGCGGTGCAGACCAGAGTATTTCAGTGCAAACTGAAACGACAGCAACGAATGCGCCGGTTAAAACTAAAAAATCAGTGTATGATTTTGATATCAGGCACTGGACCAGCAACGATGGGCTCTCCAGCAATTCTGTTCGTGCCGTTATCCAGGATGATCTGGGTTATATGTGGTTGGGTACGTTATACGGGCTGAACCGTTTTGATGGCTTGCAGTTTGAGCATTTTACCACTGAAAATACCCGCCATCTGGCCAGTAATACCATTACCCGATTATTGCGTGATAACACCGGTTTTATCTGGGTTGGTACTAAAGCCGGCCTGTCAGGCTTTGATCCAGCTACTCTGAAGTTTGAACGTTATCCAATAGTGGCAGAGGTTACTGCTATGATTGCGGTGGCTGACGATGAAATCTGGGTAGCTGCAGACAATTTATTCCGGATCAAAAACGGCAAAATCAGCCGGATCGAAGCGGTGCGCAGTCAGGTTCATCAGCTTGAAAGGGCTGCTGACAGTATCTGGGTGAGCAGTGCAGAGCATATTTACCAGCTAAAGCCTGACGGTAGCGAGCAATTGCAGATTTATCCGCTACCGTTAGAGCTTGCTCAGACCCCGGTTTATGATTTAACCGTCACTGAGCAAGGTCTGCATCTTGCCAGCGAGAGCGGTTTTTACCACCTGACAGCGGCTGGCGAGATCCAAAAATGCCAGTTGCCCGATCGTGAGCACAGCCCCGTTTATAGACTCTTTAAAGACAGCCAGCAAGGTAGCTGGATTTCAACCTATCGTAAGCTGTTTTATCGCCAACATCAGCAAGACTGGCAAACGGTGACCACAACAGAACTTGGCACCACCCCCTGGTTCAGTGACATTTTTGAAGATCAGCAGCAGAATATCTGGCTGGCGAGCTATAGCGATGGTATATACCGCGCTGCAGCCGGGAATATCAGGAGGCTGGTTGACGGGCTGATTGATCCGGTAGTACGAAGTGTTGGTTTAACGCCTGATGATAAATTGCTTATCGCTGGTCAGTCGGCGCTGCAAATTCTTGACAGTTCAGGCAAATTCACTACGTTACTCGACGCTGACGCTCTGGGCAGTCAGACGATTCATGATTTTTACTGGCCAGAAACACAGCTGCTTTGGTTTGGTGCTGATAGTGGCTTATTGCAATATAATCTGAAAAGTCATGAACTCAGCGTACCTTTCCCCAGCTTGCAAGGGAATACTATCAAAGTCGTACAGCCTGCTGCTGAGGGCGGTGTCTGGCTTGGTGGGGTAAGAGGTTTATACCATACCAAAGATAAGCAGCTGACGATGTCGCCGCTGAATGAGCAATTTGAATCCCGCAATATTACTGCATTACAGCAAACGGCAGACCAGCTATTTGTTGGCACTACCCGGGGCTTGTATCAGTATCAGCAAGATAAACTACTACGGCTTGGGGTCGGTACAGCATTGTATAACAGCTATATTCTGGCATTGATTCAGTTACCTGAAGGCAGCTTGTTGGTCAGCACTATTGATGACGGTATTTTTATCAGGCGCCCGGATCAGCAATGGCTGCAATTGCACAGTGGTAATGGTATGCCTCACGGACCTGCAGTCAGTTTTAGTTACGACGCTGAACAACAACAGGTGTGGATCAGCAGCCATAAAGGAATTTACCGGCTGGCGCTGGCGACATTGCCAACTAACAGTAACCAGCCTTTTGTCATTGATGAGGTTCTAACGCCATTCGACCGGCAGTTAGGCAGCGGCCCCAATCGTTGTTGTAATGGCGCAGGGCATGCAAAAATAGTGCGGTGGCAGGGAGAATATTGGTTCCCGACTCTGAAGGGAGTAATTGCAGTACAGGCAGATTTAAAGCAAATGTCAGAGCAGGCTTTAAAGCCCCAAATAAAACAGGTAACCACCAGTCAGCAGTATCAACTTACCAAGGGCCAGCAGCGGTTGGTACTGGAAATGGATGAGCGCAATGTGACCTTGCATTATTCTGCGCTGGAATTTATTAAACCTGACGCGTTGCAGTTTCGCTATCGGCTGGATGGCTTTGACAGCCGCTGGCACGAGGTAGGGCAGCGACGCGAAGCGGTTTATACCAACTTGCCGCCTGGCAATTTTGTTTTTCAGCTGCAGGTACGCCAGAGTGGTCATAGCTGGCAATCTGCTACCCAGACCAGTCTTGCCCTGATAGTGCCTGAGCGCTTTGATGAAACCTTACTATACCGCTCGTTGTGGCTACTGTTGCTGCTGTGTTGCTTATATGGTGTGTTATGGCTGGTAAGGCGCAATACCCTGCACAAGCAGCTGGAGCTGGAACGGCTGGTGAAACAGCGGACCCAGGAGCTGGAAAACAGCAATGTCAGGTTAAACGAGCTAAATGAGCAACTAAGCCAGTTAACTCATAAGGATAACCTGACGGGTTTGCGCAACCGGCGGTTTATGTTTGAACAGCTGCCAAAAGATATTGAACATTTTCAGCGTAACCGGGAATCGATGCAGGATCAGGGTAAATGTCTGGCGTTGCTGCATGTCGATTTAGATAATTTTAAACAAATTAATGATCAGTATGGCAATAGTGCAGGTGACAGCCTGATCCAGCAAGTCAGCGGCTTGTTAATCCGGGAAACCCGGGGCTCAGATTACGTTGTACGGTTTAGCGGCGCCGCTTTTGTGCTGGTGCTACGCGATATTCAGACCGATCTGGTTCGTCAGTTCAGTTACCGTTTGAACGAACAGGTTGCCAAAGCGGCGTTTAATTTACCTGATGGCCAGATTGTCCGGTTGGCGTGTTCTATTGGTTATGCGCATTATCCGTTACCCCTGCTGGGCGGTCAGTTAATTAACTGGGAAGTATCGCTGCAGCTGGCTGAACTGGCGTTGTATCACGTTAAACATAACGGCAAGAACGCGGTAGCAACCCTGGCTTTTGATTCACAACTGGATGCGTTTGAATTTGAAGACTCCGCGCATATTGAAGCGCAAATCGAAAAGCTGCTGGCGGAAGGGCTGGTGTGGTTTGAACAGGGTGACAGCCAGGCACTGTAGGGTACCTGGCTGAGTTGGTTACCTAACTGAGTTGATTAGGTGTTACAAAAAGCGGTTACCTGCTGGCTGATGCCGTTGCTGTCTAACCCCAGTTCTGCATAAATCTCCGGCTGACTGCCATGTTTAATAAACTGGTCTGGCAGGCCAAGGTTTAATACCTTAACCGCATGACCATGCTGCAGGATAAAATCGTTAACGGCTGAACCGGCGCCACCAATCAGCGCGTTGTCTTCTACCGTAACGAGATGGCTGTGCTCAGCGACCAGTTGCTGCAGCAGGGCTTCATCCAGTGGTTTAATAAAGCGCATATCAACCAGGGTGGCATTAAGCTCAGTTGCTACCTGCTGGCACGCGTTTAGCAAAGGACCAAATGCCAGAATTGCTAACTTTGCTCCCTTTTTAACAATTCTGGCTTTACCCAGCGGCAACAACTGCATCTGCTGATCTGCGGCGATGCCTGTGCCGACGCCACGTGGATAGCGAACTGCAGCCGGTCCCGGATGTTGATAGCCGGTATACAGCATTTGCCGGCATTCATTTTCATCGGAAGGAACCATCAGCAGCATATTCGGAATGCAGCGCATAAAACTGATATCAAATGCGCCCTGATGGGTTGGGCCATCCGCGCCAACAATACCGGCCCGGTCAATGGCAAATAATACATCGAGATTTTGCAACGCGACATCATGGATCAGTTGGTCATAGCCACGCTGTAAAAAGCTGGAGTAGATAGCTACGACCGGTTTTAAGCCTTCAATTGCCATACCTGCTGCCAGAGTGACAGCATGTTGCTCGGCGATGGCAACGTCGAAGTAGCGCCTGGGGAAACTTTTAGAAAACTGCACCATATCGGAGCCTTCACGCATGGCCGGTGTAATACCCTGCAGCCGTTCGTCCTGCGCAGCCATATCGCAAAGCCAGTGCCCGAAAACATTTGAAAACGTGGGTTTGCCGGGCTTTTTAACCGGCTGAGTGCTGGCATCAGGGTCAAACTTGGCGACAGCATGGTAGCCAATAGGGTCCGCCTCAGCAGGCGCATAACCTTTACCCTTTTTGGTTACGATGTGCAGTAATTGCGGCCCCTTTAAGTTGCGCATATTACGAATGGTATCAGCCAGGGTTATTACATCATGGCCATCGATTGGACCAATATAGTTAAAACCCAGTTCTTCGAAAAAGGTGCCCGGGGTAACCATGCCTTTAAAGTGTTCTTCGGCGCGGCTGGCAAGCTCATGCAGTGGTGGCACGCCTTGTAGAATCTTTTTCCCACCCTCGCGCAGGCTGGTATAAAAACTGCCAGATAAAATTCTGGCAAAATATTGATTTAATGCACCAACATTTTCTGAAATCGACATTTCATTGTCATTCAGAATAACCAGCATATCAGGGCGTACTTCACCAGCATGGTTCAGCGCTTCAAATGCCATACCAGCAGTGATAGCGCCATCACCAATAACCGCAACCACTTTGCGTTTTGACCTGGCCTGGCTGGCGGCAATGGCCATACCTAGCGCAGCGCTTATTGAGGTACTGGAATGACCAACGGTCAGCGTATCGTATTCGCTTTCTTCCCTGCATGGGAAAGGGTGCAGGCCTTCTTTTTGGCGGATACTGTGCATTTTTTCACGTCGGCCGGTTAAAATCTTGTGTGGATAAGCCTGATGGCCAACATCCCAGATAAGCCGGTCAAAGGGGGTGTTATAGACGTAATGCAGGGCGACAGTCAGTTCAACGGTTCCCAGGCCCGAAGCAAAATGACCACTACTCTGGCTAACGGTTTTTAGTAGAAAACGTCGCAGTTCAGCACTGAGCGCTGGTAATTTATCCTGAGGTAACTTACGCAGTTGCTCAGGCACATCGGCTGTGGCTAACAACGGGAAATCGGTCATATCTAATGCCATCTTCAATGCCTTTATTAAAACTTGCGGGCAATAATGTAATGTGCGAAGGCTTTTAGCTCATCGGTATCATATGCAAGGCTGCTAAGCGCGGCCAATGCGTCCTGATACAATTGCTTTGCTTTTACCTTGGCTTCCTCCAGCCCTAACAGGGCCGGGTAAGTGAGTTTATTTGCCTTGCAATCTGACCCCTGAGGTTTGCCAAGGACAATAGTGTCACTTTCAATATCCAGAATATCGTCCTGCACCTGAAAAGCCAGGCCAAGTGCACTGGCAAAGCTTGTCAACGCATGCAGTGTAGCAGGGCAATCAAGCTCACTGCTGTAATAGGCTAGTTGCACCGCGCACTCGATTAATGCGCCGGTTTTCAAGCGGTGCATCTGCTCCAGTGTCGCTAAATCAGTGCGCTGATTAGTGTGGGCTAAATCTATTGCCTGACCGGCACACATACCAGTAATGCCACTTGCTTTGGCCAGTAATGATATGCGTTTCAGCTTACGCTCTGCACTTAAGTTACCCTCCGCCGTGGCAAGAATGTCAAAAGCCAGGGTTTGCAGGGCATCGCCGGCCAGAATAGCGGTGGCTTCATCGAATGCTTTATGGCAGGTTGGCTTGCCCCGCCGTAAATCATCGTTATCCATAGCGGGTAAATCGTCATGGATCAGCGAGTAACTGTGCAGGCACTCAATGGCGCATGCCGCGCTGTCAAGCTGTGTGAGTGGCACGCCTAACATGCTACCACAGGCATATACAAAAAATGGCCGTATCCGTTTGCCGCCATTTGTCAGGCTATATGCCATCGCCTGATGCAGGCGTTCAGCAGTCTGTGGCAGGGCTGCCATTCGCAGTTCTAATTGTTGCTCAATCCGATGTTGATACAACGTCAGGCTTTCAGGTGCCAAGCTACTCTCCTGGCGGTGGCGTGAAGGTTTGCAGACTTTCCTGCTGTTGTTGCTGCAACAGTAACTGGACTTTCTGCTCGGCGCTTTGCAATTGTTGCTGGCTCTGTTTGACCAGGCTGATACCCCGTTCAAACTGGCTTAATGACGCATCCAACGATAAGTCGCCTTGCTCTAATTGCTGCACTATACCCTCGAGTTCTGCCATAGCCTGCTCAAACTGGCTCAGGTCGGCTTTCTTTTTAGTCATGACGATCCCCAAAAAAACTGTGCGCAACGTTACCTTAGCAGGCTATTATGGTCAATCATAACGAATAAGTGAAAGCCTAAATTACTTCTTTTCTGTAATTCAGTGCTCAATGTTTACGAAGTTTTGTCGATAACCGACTATAAGTTAATATAAAATAATCATTATTGCCGTTTGGGCGTGTGTTAAGGAGTAAACAGTGGATATAGCAACCCTGGTTGGCATGATCGGCGCGATTGGTTTTGTAATAATGGCGATGATTATTGGTAGTAGCGGCGACCCGGCTATGTTTGCTGATTTAGTATCAGTACTGATTGTGGTTGGCGGTTCTATTTTTGTGGTTATTGCCAAATTTACTCTGGGCCAGTTTCTGGGTGCAGGCAAAGTCGCCGTCAAAGCGTTTATGTTTAAAATTGAAGCACCGGAGGAACTGATTGAGAAAGCAGTACAATTAGGTGATTCTGCCCGTAAAGGTGGCTTTTTAGCATTGGAAGAAGCTGAAATACCAAACGCCTTTATGCAAAAGGGCGTCAATATGCTGGTTGATGGCCATGATGCAGATGTGGTTAGAGCAACCTTGCTGAAAGACATCAGCCTGACTGAGAAGCGTCATGAAACAGGTATTGCTATTTTTCGCAGTTTAGGTGATGTCGCACCGGCTATGGGGATGATAGGTACGCTGATTGGTCTGGTGGCGATGTTATCTAATATGGATGATCCCAAGGCAATTGGCCCGGCGATGGCAGTTGCGCTGTTAACAACTTTGTATGGTGCCTTTATTGCGAACGTTATTGCAATACCGCTGGCAGACAAGCTAGCTATTCGCAACCAGCAGGAAAAACAGAATAATCAGTTGATCCTCGATGCGATTCTGGGCATTCAGGACGGCCAGAACCCGAAAGTGATTGAAGGCATTTTACGCAATTACCTGGCTCAGGGTAAACGCGAGGTCGCTGCCGGAGAGCCCGCATGAACGACGAAGAAGAACAGGAATGTAAATGCCCCCCTCCGGGGCTACCGCAGTATATGGGCACCTTTGCTGACTTGATGGCCCTGTTGATGTGCTTCTTCGTGCTGTTACTGGCATTTTCCGAAATGGATGTGTTGAAGTTTAAACAAATTGCCGGCTCAATGAAGTTTGCATTTGGGGTGCAGAACAAAATTGAAGTAGAAGATATCCCGAAAGGCACCAGTGTGATCGCGATGGAGTTCAGGCCCGGCCGGCCCGACCCAACGCCTATTGAAACGCTGCAACAGCAAACCATGGAAATTACCCAACAGGTAATAGAGTTCCAGGCTGGTGAGGAAGACTCTGCCGGTGGCCGGCAAGAACAGCGGGATGATATGACGGGCGGCCAGTCGGCAGCGAATGCCGAGGAAACCGCTGATGCCGAAGCCGCCGCAGCCGACGCAGCAGCTGAGGAAATGCAGCAGCAAACTAATGAGATGGTAAAGAAGCTGGCAGAGCAGCTGGAGCAACAAATTGTTGACGGCGCGATAGAGCTGGAGTCACTGGGGCAGCAAATAATTATCCGGATCCGCGAAAATGGCTCTTTCCCGTCTGGTTCCTCCTTTTTGCAACCGCGGTTTCGGCCGATTATTCAGCAAATTGGTACCTTGCTAAATGAGGTGCCTGGCGAGATAACCGTAAGTGGCCATACCGATGATATTCAGGTGTCAGATGAGCTACATAGTAATAACTGGGAGTTATCTGCCAAACGGGCCGTGTCGGTGGCAACTGAATTGATCCGGGCACCTGAATTTGATCGGCAACGGGTAGTCGTAATGGGTCATGCCGATACAAGGCCCCTGGTTGAAAACGACTCAGAGCTAAATCGCCGGCGCAACCGGCGGGTCGAAATTTCGATAATGCAAGGTAAGCCGAAGGAGTCTGAGCCTATCAGCTTTGAACCCGCGGCTAATTAAGCCCGCTGAGGTTAACCTTACTGAGATAATAACCACGACATCATAATCAGAGCCAGAGCGTAGCACGATGTTAGGTGTTCCTCTGGCTTTGCGCTATAATCCGCGCCACTTTTTAGCGCTGTCACTGTCATGTTTGAATGCTATGCTTGAATTTATTATAAAACTGCACCCTGAAATATCGATTAAGAGTAAGTCGGTCCGTAAACGTCAGACTAAATTACTGGAACGTAACCTTAAAACGATCCTGACCCAGGTTGACCCGGATGTTGTGGTGACTAACTTGTTTGATCATCTCACTGTCAGTTGTGTTAATGACACGCCAGCTATTCGCAGCAAACTGATTGAACGGTTAAGCTGCATCCCGGGTATCGTCACCTTCTCAGAGATGCGTACTGCATCGTTTAACGATTTACACGATATCTATTTGCAAGTGCTGGCGGTGTATCAGTCGCAACTGCCAGGTAAAACGTTTTGTGTGCGGGTAAGACGGCAGGGCAAGCATAGTTTTAGTTCAATCGAAGCCGAGCGCTATATCGGCGGTGGTCTGAATCAGCAGGTTAGCTCAGCGAAAGTCCAGCTAAAGCAACCGGATATTACCATTAAGCTGGAAATTAAGCAGGATAAGTTGTTGCTGTTAAGTGAGAGCTTCCGGGGTATGGGTGGCTTTCCTTTGCCATCACAGTCTGACGTGTTATCGCTTATTTCCGGCGGCTATGATTCTGCTGTGGCCAGTTATCTGATGATCCGCAAAGGTTTGCGCACGCATTATTTATTTTTTAACCTGGGCGGTGCTGCACACGAAGCCGGTGTAAGGGAGATGGCATTTTACCTCTGGCAAAAATACAGCCTGTCGCACCGGGTTAAGTTTGTCAGTGTCGATTTTGCACCAGTGGTCGATAATATTTTGCAGCAGGTTGATAACGGCGTCATGGGCGTTATTCTGAAGCGGATGATGTTGCGTGCCGCGGGCAAAGTAGCACATGATCTGGGTATTAAAGCCGTTGTTACCGGTGAGAGCATTGGTCAGGTCTCCAGCCAGACCATCGCTAACCTGGCGGTAATTGACCGGGTTATTCCGGATTTAGTGCTCCGTCCCCTTATTTATCATGATAAACAGGATATTATTGATATTGCCCGGCAAATTGGCGTGGAAGAACTGGCGAAGAGCATGCCCGAATACTGTGGGGTAATTTCCAAAAAGCCCACTGTGAATGCCGTGCTGACAGAGGTTGAGCAGAACGAAAGTAAGTTAGATATGGCATTGCTGGAACAGGTGGTCAGAGCAGCCAAAGTGCTTGATATCCGCACCATTGATTATCAGGCCGAACAGGAAGCGCATGTCGTCAGCGAACTGGCTGAGTTGGCAGACAACGCGGTAGTTTTAGATATTCGCAGCCCGGAAGAAACCGAACATTCACCGTTTAATGATGTTGGGGTGCCGGTGATTGAGCTGCCCTTTTTCCGGCTGGCCAGTCAGTTTGCAACGCTTGATCCCAGCCGTCACTATTACTGCTATTGCAGCAAAGGGGTAATGAGCAGGTTGCAGGCGGTGCTGTTACACGAGCAGGGCCATAGTAATGTCTCAGTATACCGGCCTGCTAAATAACAGCGGTTAATGCTTTAATCTGCAGTAACATTTGTTGGTTAGCCGGCACAGTAATGTGCAGCTGTGCGGCTTGCTGACAGACATAGCCACAAATAGCGTCAATTTCCGTTTGCCTTCCGGCTTGCACATCCTGCTGCATCGAAGAAAAATTGTTAGCGGTCGCAGTGATGACCTGATACACCTTAGCCAGGCTACTGGCGACATCCATCGGATGGCCTGATGCTGTGGCGACCAGACATACTTCGCGGACCAGCGCCTCAATCTGTGGTTGATAGCGCGGCGCCGCCAGCTGGCCATTCTGGCAATTCTCAATCGCTGACAATGGGTTTATTGCCACATTTATCGCCAGCTTTTGCCAAAGCACCGGGTAAATATCAGCAACCAGGCTCAGCGGTCCCAGTGCGGCAGTCATCGCAGCAACAATATTATCATCGTCACGACTGGCAGCCGTCAGTTTTGCCAGAAAGCTCACGCCTGCACCACTGTGGATAACCTGAGCCGGCGTGGGTTTGTACGCTGCCTGACTAGTTGATAAAAACCATAGTCCTTGTTCAGGTTTTAATTTGTCCAGCAATGGCTGAAACGGAATAATGCCGTTGTGGCTGATAATAAGTTGCGCATTGTCGGCCAGGTAGGGCAGTAATTGTGCCACGGCATTTTCGACATCGTTCGCTTTTACCGGCACGAGCAAATGCCTTACCGGGATATCAGTTTGCTGCGGCAGCAGTAACAATTGTTGATTATGCTGTTTAAGATCAGTAAAGGTCAGCAGGAGTTTTTCAGGTTGGCGAAGCCAGAGCGTCACTGTGTAGCCAGCAAGCTGCAGCCTGGCGCCGGCCAGCAAGCCAATAGCGCCCCGGCCAACTATGGTCCAGCTTAGCGCTGGCTGCGCGGACGGATGTAGTGCCACAAAGCACGTGCCAGATAAAAACTTACCACACCAGCAATGTCTGCCAGCCAGTCCCACCAGTCGCCGCTGCGACGGGTAAAGTAGTGCTGCGCCAGCTCGACTGCGCCACCATATATGCCCAACAACATAAATGCGGGTAGTGGTGCAAGCTTAAAACCTTTCCATAACAAGGCAGTAAGCACTGCAAAAATACCAAAATGGGCCAGTTTGTCGACATGTGCAAAGCCGCCACCGATCCGGTGACCACTTAATTCAGCCAGAAAGCCAGCGGTTGCCAGCATAAAACACAATACACATATCCAACGATAAACTATCTGTGGCACAGCAATCCCCAAATCCCCAGTCAGAAACGACGCTCGGATTGTAGCAGTTTTCTGGTTATAATCACCAGCAGACAGAATGGCTTATGTTAAGGAGATTTAAATGCCCTCATTCGATATCGTGTCAGAAGTAGATCAGCAAGAAGTGCTGAATGCTGTTGAAAATGCTAACCGTGAATTAACCACCCGTTTTGATTTTCGTGGCGTGCAGGCAGATTTCACCCTGAAAGAGAAAGTGATTACCATGAAAGCTGAAGCCGAATTTCAGCTGCAACAAATGCTGGAAATTTTTCTGGCAAAAGCGGTAAAACGCGGCCTGGATGTCCGTTCATTTAAAGAGGGTGATGTCGTGCATTCCGGCAAAACCTACAGTCTGAGTGTCAGCCTGCTACAAGGAATAGAGCAGGATATGGCAAAAAAGCTGGTTAAGTTGATTAAAGATAACAAGCTTAAAGTGCAGGCGGCCATTCAGGGCGATCAAGTGCGGGTAACCGGCAAAAAGCGCGATGACTTACAGGACGCCATGGCGCTGGTGCGAGCTAGTGAGTTAGAACAGGCTTTCCAATTTACTAATTTTCGTGATTAAGCTTACAGATCGGCCTTTTTAGCCGTCTGGATATCTATTGACATTTTCCGCTTCAGCGGTACACTGCACGCGGCCTTCATTAAGGCCGCTTTTTTTCAGGTGCTGCAGCATGCTGCAGTTAAACGGGAATCTGGTACAAGCCAGAGCTGCCCCCGCAACGGTAAACAACTATCAAAGCTTTGAACACCACTGTCAGCTGATGGGAAGGTAAAGCTTTGGCGCAAGCAGGTTGTCAGCCCGGAGACCGGCCTGAAAAGTCCATTAATTAACTAAGATGTGCGGTGGGCACATTGTAGGAGCTTTGATGTTTAAACCTGCTTTTGCAGCCATGCTGGCTGCATCCTGCTGTCCGGCAATTGCCAATATTGTTGCTGCCGGTAGCCCGGACGACACCTCTGTTACAGACAATTCCATTGATGCTAAGACCATAGAGCATATCAGTATCTACGCTAACCGCACTGCTACCTTGCAGCAAGATGTGCTGGCCAGCATTACGGTGCTGGAGCGAGCTGATATTGTGGCGCGCCAGGCCAATGATTTACCAGAGCTACTTGCTCAGCTACCCGGAATTAATTTAAGCCGGGATGGTGGTCGTGGTCAGAACAGCAGTATCTATGTGCGTGGCGGCAATACCGGCCATACCCTGGTGCTGGTTGATGGCGTACGCAGTGGCTCAGCTACCTTAGGGTACAAAGCGTTATCGATGGTACCGCTGGAGTTGATTGAAAGGATTGAAGTTATCCGTGGCCCCCGCGCAGCCTGGTATGGCTCTGATGCCTTAGCCGGTGTTATCGCGATTACCACCCGACGTAGCAGTGCATTAGAATTACATGCCAGTGTTGGTAGTTATGGTCAGGCTGGGGCTGATATCAGCGTCAGTCAGCAACTTGAACAGCTAACTCTGCGGGCCAGCGCGGGTGCCAGTCAGGCAGATGGTTTTAATGCGCAGCCGGCGCAAGACCCAGATAGTGACGGTTATCAGCAACAATATTTGAAAGTTGCCGCTGATTACCGCTCAGATTTCGGGCTGTGGACGGCGCAGGCCGATGTTAATTCGGGATTCAATCAGTTTGATACCAGTTTTGGCAGTGAAGACGAGTCTGATACCCTCAGTCGCGCCTATCTGCTTGGCTGGCAACAACAACTGAACAACTGGCAACATCAGGCTCAGCTTAGTCATAACCTGGACAGCGATACGACGTTTGGTCCTGACTCACGCAGCCCCTTTGTTACTGAGCGGGACGAATTCAGCTATCAGGCTGCATCAGACATCAGTGCCGGCCTGCAGTTTGTTGGTGGGGTAAACTGGTACCAGGAGCAGGTAGCAAAGTCAGCTACGGCATACGAGCAGACCAGCAGAGTTAATCGGGCAATCTTTGCAGGTGTTAATTATCAGCAGAATGCCTTACAGCTCGAAGCGGCAGCCAGACACGATGCGATTAATCAATATGGTGCTGAGACGACCTGGCAACTGGCTGCGGGGTATCAATTAACCAAGCGTTGGCAACTGCGTGCGAGTCGGGGTACAGCCTTTAAAGTGCCGTCGTTTAATCAATTGTACTTTCCGGGCTTTGCTAATCCGGATCTTAAACCAGAGCAATCGGTATCGGATGAAGTCGCGCTAAGCTATCTGGGTAGTGGCTTACAGCTGCAGCTTGCCTGGTTTGACCGCGAGGTGACAAACCTGATTCAGGGGGTGGAGCTGGCTGAGAATGTGGTATTGGCGACAGTTAAGGGTATCGAAGTCAGCCTGTTGCAACATTGGCAGCAATGGTCCAGTAATTTCAGCTACAGTTATCTGGATACCGAAAACCGTAGTAACGGCCTGCAACTGGAGCGCCGGCCAGAAAATACCATTAACTGGCGCGGCAGTTATACCGCAGACAACTGGTCGGCTTTTATTACCGCAGATTATCAGAGTGCCAGCTATCAGGGAGCCGACTGGTTCAGCGGTGATGCCTACCCTGATGCGCCGGCTCATACATTGTGGGGACTTGGACTTAGTTACACCATTTCGCCGCAGCTTTCATTAAGAGCCAGATTGGCAAATGTTACCGATAAAGATTATTACACCAGCCGGGGCTATGCCACCGCAGGTGCCAATTTTCGGCTGTCGGTCAGTTACATTCTGCAATAATCAGAGCCAGGCCTTGATCAGCCTGGCGACGTCGCTGGCGGCGGTCATATGGCAATGATGACCGCCCGTTGTTTGTTCAACCGTCAATTGTTGATACCAGCTTTGTGTGTCAGTCAGCTTTTTAACAAAAGGTCCATCACTGGCTAAAACTGCCAGCACCGGAGCCTGAACTGCCTGGCACAATTCTCTGGCCTGGGGCAGCGTAAGCCGGTGTACTGATTTAAACCGCAAGCGATAGTCGTTGCGCCAGCTGATACCCTGTTGGTCTGCTACTGTGCCACGCTCTGCCAGTAACAGTGCTTCCGGCAAACCAAAGTCACTTTGCATCAGCCTGGCTTTGGCTGCCGCAATCAGGTCCGGGTAGTATGGTTTGCGCTTAGGCGGGGCTTTTAATCGCGAGGTTATTCCCTGGCGCAACTGTTCGCTGCTGCTGGCCTCTGCAGTAACAAAGCCCAGGCTGTCAATCAGTACCAACCGTGCCACCAGTTCAGGAAAGGCTGCCGCCAGCGCGGTTGCTACCATGCCACCCATTGAATGGCCTATGATAGTCAGTTGCTGCCAGCCCTGCTGCTGACACAATGCGACAATATCTTCCACCCAGTCAAAAAAATAATAGTGGGCATCGCTGCTCCGACAGGGCGAATGGCCATGGCCTGGAAAGTCCAGTGCCAGCATAGTTACGCCTGTTAATGCTTTTGCCAGGGGAACAAAGCTGGCAGCGTTATCCTGCCAGCCATGCAGGCATAACACCGGAGGCTGGCCATGATTAAAATCCGGCTGGGTGGCCAGGGCAGCCAACTGCATGCTATTTTTATAACCAGTTAAGCTAAAGTGTAGTGAGTGATCCATAACAGGTTCTTTCAGCGTTAATTATCTGACAGATAAAAACTATTCTTTTCATTACTGGTCATTGTGCCAGTCTGCGGCTGCAATTGACAGGGGAGCTGTTAACAGGCTATACCCTGCTGCACCGCGCGCCATAATACAGGTTTATGCTATGCCTTATACCCACAATACCATCGTTAAGTTACAAAAGAGCAGCCCGGCACAGACCGAGTTTTATCAGGCCGTTGAAGAGGTGCTGGACTCCCTTGCCCCTGTGCTTGATGAAGACAGTCGTTTTTGTAAGCATTCTATTATTGAGCGGATGGTGGAGCCTGAGCGACAAATCATGTTCCGGGTAGCCTGGGTTGATGACAATGGTGACGTCCAGGTAAATAAGGGATACCGGGTTGAGTTTAATTCTGCTCTTGGACCTTATAAAGGTGGTATTCGTTTTCATCCCAGCGTTAACGCCAGCATTATAAAGTTTCTGGGGTTTGAACAGGTTCTGAAAAATGCCCTGACCGGTCTGCCACTGGGCGGCGGTAAAGGCGGTGCCAATTTCGACCCGAAGGGTAAATCTGATGGCGAAATTATGCGTTTTTGTCAGGCTTTTATGAGCGAGTTGTACCGGCATATTGGCCCGACAACTGACGTGCCCGCTGGTGATATTGGGGTGGGGGCCAGGGAAATTGGCTATATGTTTGGCCAGTATAAAAAACTGACTAATCGTTTTGATGGGGTACTTACCGGAAAAGATTTATTATGGGGTGGTTCATTGGTCCGCAAGGAAGCCACCGGCTATGGCTGTGTGTATTTTGCTGAGCATATGCTTGAAGGTAACAATGATTCGTTGGAAGGAAAGGAGTGCCTGGTATCCGGCTCTGGCAATGTGGCGATTTATACCATTGAAAAGTTACTGGAGCTGGGTGCTAAGCCGGTAACCTGTTCTGATTCCAGCGGTACCATTTATCAGAAGAGCGGCATCGATGTTAAAAGTTTAAAGCAGGTAAAAGAAGTCGAGCAGGGCAGACTGAGTGACTATGCGAAGCGTCACCCTGACGCTGAGTATATCAGCCGTGATAGTTACCCTGATGATGGGCATGCTGTATGGCGTGTTGCCGGGCAGTTAGCGTTCCCCTGTGCTACTCAGAACGAATTAACCTCGGCAGATGCTAAAGCGCTGTTGGACAATGGCTGTATAGCGGTTTGTGAAGGTGCCAATATGCCTTGTACTGCTGACGCTGCCGATGTGTTGCTTAAAGCAAAAATTGCATATGCGCCGGGCAAAGCCGCTAACGCCGGGGGCGTGGCAACCAGCCAGCTGGAAATGGCTCAGAACGCCAGCATGCAGCGCTGGACGTTTCAGGAAGTTGATCACAAGCTGAAAGATATTATGCAAGGCATATATCAGCGTACCCGGGATACCGCGGCGGAACTCGAGCAACCGACTAATTTTATTCTGGGTGCAAATGTAGCTGGTTTTCGACGGGTGGCCGATGCCATGATTCAGCAAGGTGTGGTGTAACAGGCCAAACACTGCTGGTTAGCTTAACGTTGCTCAGCGGTCTGGTGACAAATATTCGTTGTCATAAAAGGTTCTGAGCCAGTGAGGGCGATAAACGCTCATCAGGGTAATAGCCATGCCGTTTAACAATGCTTCGGCAAACCAGATAAGTAAGGCCAGTTGCAGATAATTTTGATAAACACTATTCCAGCTGTAAAGGCCTTGCCAGTAAAACCAGAGTGCAGTCAGCAACATCTTGAAAGTAATGGTGAGGGCAGCGTTGGCAAAACAGGCAACAAAAATATAGATGAATAAGTGTCGCGGTAAATACTGATAAGACATCACAAAAATCAGATAGCTGAATAATGCCGGTAACAAAACCGTTAGCAGAGCCATGCTACCGGCCTCTGCCAGACTTACTTTACCGACGGCAACGAGCACAGCCACGGCAAGGGTTCCAATCAACCAGGCAATACGCAAACCGTGGCATAGCACCAACGTTGTAACCCCAAGCAGATGTAGCTCGAGGCCGGGTTTAATGCCGGCCTGAGCTAACCATAGCAGGGCAATAATCAGTATTGAGCTAAACCACAGATGCTGATAACCGCTTTCAGTTTTTAACTTAGTAATGCCATCACGCGGAAAAAACCGCACTAAAACTAAAAGCCAAAGCAGCCAGGCTGCACCTTGCCAGAATGTCATCGGCTTCTCCGCTTTAACACCTGTTTACAACAGTATACCTGGCTTGTTGCTTTGGATCAGCCGGTAGATTATTTAACCAGGGTGGTTGCGGTTTCCAGATAGCGTTTGGCTTGCTGTTTAACTTTGGTAAAATCCATATTCTCAGAACCGAGGTGTACCTCCTCAAGGACCTCTTTCAAGCCAGTGGTTTCGAGGTGAATTTTCTCCAATGCATTTTCCAGGGTATAGGTAAGTTGATGAATTTCTACCATGGCTTCCGGGGTAAGTTCGCCTTGCATCAGTTGCTGTAATTTCTGGTTGTTGGAACGGAATAATTCAACTGCTTCGGCTAAGGTAGCCGCTTTCTGGCCTTTAAAGTGGTCAGGTCGTTGCTCATCCGCTGCGCTGCTGAGCGCGAAAGTTGCCAGTAAAAAAGTGGTGACGAGGGTAGTAGCCGTTTTCATAAAACCTCTTAATGCAGATGATAATAGTTATCAGTTACAGTATCACAGCTTGGCAGAGTTGCAATAACATTTTAGCCCGGCATTTAAGGTTTTTGCCGCACAACTTATACCCGGCAGCAGTTATTTAGCTTGCAGATAGTCGATCAGCGCCAGATAAGCATCCAGGCTGTTAATATCGGCATTAGGGGTAATTAAGTAGCGACCATTTACCACCAATGCCGGCACGCCATTGATATCGTTGTTTTGCATTTCGCTGGCACTGCGGCGCATTTTATCAACCACCTGCTCGCTGTTTTCAGCAATCTCAAAAAACCGTGTTTGATCGACCTGATGGGTGGTTAAAAATTGTTGTAAATCTACCGGGCTCAGCTGACGTTTCTCCTCATAAAGCTTAAACAGCGGGTCGGTTAAGTGCTCCAGCCCCATTTGTTGTAAGCTATAAAAAATCCGGGCGTCGGTTTGCCAATGCGGCACGGCAGCAGCATGTTTGCGCACCAGGCTAAGCTCAGGCCTGCGCAGCATAATAGCTTCCAATACCGGTTCAAATTGCTGACAATGCTGGCAACCAAACCAGAAATATTGCACCAGATAAGGCGGCTTGGTGTTTTCAGCGTCGATATTGTCAACCAGCTTATAATGGATGTCCTGTTCAAAATGCAATGGCGCCGGCTTGGTTTGTTGTGCGTCAGCAGCTTGCGTGCTGGTGTTGTCCGGTTTGGTTGGCTCTGAGCACGCTGCAAGCAACCAACTTACGCTGGCAATAATCAGTAATTTAACGACATTAATTGAAGAGGCGTTAGCTGTCATAGAAGTCTGTTGTATTATGAATAAAGTGGCGTTATAACAACAGGGCCGCTGATACTTGTCAACTGCACAAATTTAAGTGCAATGCTATCAGGGTTAAAATAAGTAACCGCTAAACAGAGGATTTAACATGGCATTGGTTAGTCGGTGGCTGGTTTTTGTTGGGTTGTTACTGACTGCAAGCGAGTGTAAGGCCCAAGATGTCGGTCATGTCCAGGTAGTCACTGAGCTTTCCCCCCCGCACCAGACTATGGTAGCCGGCCAGATTGGCGGCTATAGCACCCAATTGGTTAAAGCGATATTGCAGCAGGCTGGTGTTAGCGCCAGTATCGAGATGTACCCCTGGGCCCGCGCTTATAAGATGGCGTTACAACAACCTGATACTCTGATTTACAACATGGCGCGAACGGCACAGCGCGAGCAGTTATTTCAATGGATAGGGCCGGTAGCCTCTTACCGGCTTGGTTTTGTAAAACTGGCTCATCGGCAGGATATTCAGTTAAAAGCTCTGGCCGATGCCCGGCGATACAGCATTGCAGTGCAACGCCATGATGTTGCGGAAAATTTTTTAAAGAAAAATGGTTTTGGTCAGCCGGGTCAGCTAGTGCTGGCTGCAGATATTTCAGAGTCCTGGCAGTTGTTATTGCATGGCAAGGTAGATTTAATTATTGATGATCCGATGGCACTGACCGCTATGGCCGGCCACTTCAACGTTGAACCAGAGTATGTGGAGTTTGCTTTTGCTATTGCGCCGCTGCAGCAGCAAACTTATCTGGCGGCCAACAAGGCGATGTCAGCCCAACTGATTGACGCCTTGCAACAGGCGCATAAACAGGTTGCAGAGAGTGCTCTGTATCAGCAAGTAATGCGCTCAGCATTTGATGAGATAATGCCAACCAAACAATAGCCTGAAAAAAATCAGGCCGCGTTTGCGGCCTGATTAGTAAGCGACTAAACAAACTGCTTAAATTTTCTTATATTTTATCCGGTGTGGTTCCAGTGCTGCGGCGCCATATGTGGCTTTGAGCCAGGCTTCGTAGTCTGAGTAGTTTCCTTCAAAGAAATTAACCTGACCTTCATCCCGGTAATCCAGAATATGAGTGGCTATCCGGTCCAGAAACCAGCGGTCATGCGAGATAACCATGGCACAGCCGGGGAAGTCGAGCAGGGCGTTTTCAAGCGCCCGCAGTGTTTCCACATCTAAGTCGTTGGTCGGTTCATCCAGTAACAACATATTGCCACCGGCTTTTAACAACGCGGCTAAATGCACCCGGTTACGCTCACCACCCGACAACTCGCCAATAAACTTCTGCTGGTCGTTACCTTTGAAGTTAAAACGGCCGACATAAGCCCGGCTGGGGATCTGAAAATTGCCAATTTGCAGCATATCCTGGCCGTTAGAGATCTCCTGCCATACCGTATTTTTCGGGTCCATGCTGTCGCGGAACTGATCGACACTGGCCACCTGCACCGTGTCACCAATTTCAATGCTGCCGCTGTCAGGCTGTTCGCTGCCGGTAATCATTTTAAACAGGGTGGATTTACCGGCGCCGTTCGGGCCAATAATACCGACAATGGCCCCTTTAGGTACACTGAAGCTCAAATCGTTAATCAGCAGGCGATCGGCAAAGGATTTACGCAGATGATTAACTTCCAGCACCTTGTCACCAAGACGAGGTCCCGGTGGAATAAACAGCTCGTTGGTTTCATTACGTTTCTGAAATTCCTGGCTTTGTAATTCTTCAAAGCGGGCCATCCTGGCTTTACTTTTAGCATGGCGGCCTTTGGGGTTAGTGCGTACCCACTCCAGTTCCTGTTTGATAGACCGCTGCCGGGCATTTTCGGTTTTCTCTTCCTGTTGTAAGCGAGCGTCTTTTTGTTCCAGCCAGGATGAGTAGTTGCCTTCCCACGGAATACCATAGCCGCGGTCCAGCTCTAAAATCCAGCCTGCTACGTTGTCCAGGAAATAGCGGTCATGGGTAATGGCGACCACGGTACCGGGGTAATCGTGCAGGAAGCGCTCTAACCAGGCAACAGACTCTGCATCAAGGTGGTTGGTCGGCTCATCCAGCAATAACATATCCGGCCTTTCCAGTAACAGCCTGCATATTGCTACCCGACGCCGCTCACCTCCGGACAAATGGCCGATATTGGCATCCCAGGGCGGCAAGCGCAGCGCATCTGCTGCCCGTTCCAGCGTGTTTTCCAGGTTATGACCATCTTTTGCCTGAATAAGTGCTTCCAGTTCGCCTTGCTCACGGGCCAGCGCATCAAAGTCCGCGTTCTCTTCTGCGTAAGCGGCATATACCTGATCCAGCCGGCCAAAAGCGTCTTTAACATCAGAAACGGCTTCTTCAACAATTTCCCGTACTGTTTTGCTGGTATCCAGCACCGGTTCCTGCGGCAGATAGCCAATTTTTGTGCCGGCTAGCGGCCGCGCTTCACCTTCAAACTCGTTATCAACCCCGGCCATAATACGCAGCAGGGTTGATTTACCAGCACCGTTTAAACCCAGTACGCCAATTTTGGCGCCGGGGAAAAACGACAGTGAGATATCTTTTAAAATGGTTTTTTTCGGCGGGACAACTTTTGACACCCGATGCATGGAATAAATATATTGCGCCATAGTGCTCTTGCTACCAGTTATTAAGGATGACGCAAATTGTACGTCATTTTCAGGCATCAGGGAAAGCCACAGGCCGGCGCAACGATAATGATGGCTTTTTACCCGCTAAATCTGTTCTAATAGCAGTCATTATTAGCCACTGAAATGCAGGTACGTTATGGCCGAGTTTGAACACGATCCGAGTTATCAGAAATTTGTTGAAGAAGCCAAAACCAATGGCGTTGTCTGGACCTTAGCCGATGGCGAGGATTTACTGGTGGTTGAGTCTGTCGAATTTGAAGAGACAGACGTCATGCCATTCTGGTCGAACAAAGCTGATGCTCAGGCGCACTGTTCAGATGAATGGGCAGCTTATAAGCCAGAAGCGATCCCGCTTGATGTGTTTTGCGATGGTTGGTTAAAAGAAATGTATGATGATGGTGTATTAATTGGCACCAACTGGGATGAGTCGTTAAACGGTCCGGAAGTTGAGCCTCGCGAGTTGCTTGAATCGCTGGCGCGTGTTCAGTAGTTTTACCGGCAAAACCGGCACTGCAGGAAATTTCATATAAAGTTGAGTTAATTACTAAACTAATGGTTTTGTTGTGCCGTAAAAGTATCACATTACCCTTAGTTGGATTTAAAGTATGTTGTCAGAAGAAGCCATCTTAGTGCGCAGCGCACTTGAAGCACAGGGTCTGGAGACCCCAATGCTGGACAATGGCCTGTCCAGAGATGAAAAATATCAGAAAATCTCGCAGTTAATGACAGAGGTTGTCAGTACGCTTGGCCTGGATTTAACCGATGACAGTTTAAGTGAAACACCACATCGCATTGCTAAAATGTATGTTGATGAAATTTTTGGTGGCCTTAATTATCAGCATTTTCCGAAAATCGCCCTGATTGAAAATAAAATGCAGGTCCGGGAAATGGTAAAAGTGAAAGACATCAGCTTTACCAGCACCTGCGAACATCACTTCGTAACCATTGACGGCAGTGCCACTGTGGCCTATATCCCGCAGGGCAGAATTATTGGCTTATCGAAAATAAACCGGATTGTCCGCTTTTTTGCCCAGCGCCCGCAGGTGCAGGAAAGGCTGACTCAGCAGATTTTACTGGCACTGCAAACATTACTGCAAACAAAAGACGTAGCGGTAACGATGGAAGCGGTGCATTACTGTGTAAAATCGCGTGGGGTAATGGATATGAACTCGAAAACCCAGACCACAGCGCTTGGCGGTATTTTTAAAGATGATGGCCGGACCCGGGCTGAGTTTTTAGCCCGCTACTAGCCGTGGCCCGCAGCAAGCAATGGGAAAACGCCCGCAACAACAGAAAGGTGCCTTGGCACCTATTTTATTGACCAGACGTCAACAAACGCAGCTGCAACCGCAACAAAATTCTGATTAAATCCGGGCTATCCCTACAACGCTTGCTGAATAAACTGACTCGCCTGGTCAGCAAGCAGCGGTTTGCTGTAATAATAGCCCTGCATCTCATCGCACCCCAGATGTTTTAACAGGTCACGTTGTGCTGCTGTCTCGACGCCTTCAGCGATGGTTTTCAGCCCCAGATTAGATGCCATATTAATAATGGCGTTAACAATAGCTTTGTCCTGACTGTCGGTAAGCAAATCACGAACAAACGATTGATCGATTTTCAGTTTGGTCAGCGCAAAACGTTTCAGATAACTGAGTGACGAGTAGCCGGTGCCAAAGTCATCGATGGCGATATTAAGCCCTTTGGCTTTTAACTCGGCAATAAGCGCAATCGCTCGCTCGGGTTGTTCAGCCATCGCGCTCTCGGTAATTTCCAGTTCCACTTTAGCTGCAGGTACGCCACTGAACTCGATCGCATTTGTTACAAACTGCAGTAAGTTCTCCTGGCGAAACTGAATGCTGGATAAGTTTATCGCCATATTCAACTGACGGTAGCCGGCACGATGCCATTCGGCCAGTTGTTGCAAAGCGGTAACAATAACCCATTCACCAATAGCAACAATTAAACCATTGCGCTCTGCCAGCGGAATAAATTCAGCCGGTGATACCTGACCAAAATCATCGTGATACCAGCGCAGCAAGGCTTCAAAGCCAATAAGCTGGTTGTTAACCATTGAGTATTGCGGCTGGTATACCAGACTTAGCTGATCACGTTCAATGGCACGGCGCAGAGCATTTTCTAACAGTAAATTGCGGGTATGAAATTGCTGCATATCTGCGGTGAAAAAGGAATAACGGTTGCGGCCACTTTCTTTAGCTTTATACATCGCAATATCCGCATGTTTATATAGCTGATGAAACTGCTGACCATCTTCCGGATACATCGCTATACCAACTGACATTGATAATGTCAGTTCCTGCTCTGCCAGATAATAAGGTTGTAAAATTAACGGTAACATCCGTTCAGCTAAGTGAGCCGCACCATTGGCGTCAGCATCGGGTAATACCAGCACAAACTCGTCTCCGCCAAGCCGGCACAGGGTATCTTCAGCCCGGCAAAGCTTACGCAGGCGCTGCGCCACCTGAATTAACAATTCATCGCCAATCTCATGACCCAGACTTTCGTTTATTTGTTTAAAGCGATCTAAATCCATCAACAGCATGGCCAGCGGCTGACTATTGCGTTCGGCGTGCAATAGCGCCTGTTCAGTGCGGTCTATCAATAAGCTGCGGTTGGGCAACTGGGTTAGTGGGTCGTAGTTTGCCAGAAATTTTATCTGGGCTTCGTCTTCTTTATACTGGCTAATGTCACTAAACAGCGCGACATAATGGCTTACCTGGTCATTATCGTCGATGATCTGGCTGATAGAAAGCCACTCAGGGTAAGTTCTGCCATCTTTCCTGCGGTTCCAGATTTCGCCCTGCCAGTTACCTTGCTTGGCAATGGTTAGCCACATATTGCTGTAAAAAGCCTTGTCCTGTCGTCCGGATGCCAGCATTTTCGGGTTTTTGCCCAGAACTTCGTCAGCGCTGTAACCACTGATTTTAGTAAAAGCTTCATTTACCATGACAATTTGCTGCTCGGCGTTGGTAATAAGAACCCCCTCCGAGCTTTGTTCAAACATCCGTGCTAACAACTGTAATTTAAGTTCTGCTTCTTTTCGGGCAGTAATATCCAGATGAATACCCATACTTAGTGCCGTTTTCTGGCCATTTTCATCCAGCAGAGTTTTCCCACGCGATAATATCCAGCGCCAGCTGCCGTCGGCGTGGCGCATCCGAAACGTGTTTTCGTAAATACTATCCGGCTCGCTGAACTGCAAATACTGCTGAAAAGTCGCACATGCCTGGGCTTTATCTGCAGGATGCAACAACGCGGTCCAGCAGGCGTGCAGGTTGTCAGGCTGATTATTTGCAAATTCTGCTTTGTCATAACCGAGCAGCGCGTAATATTCAGGAGTACCATAAAGTTGATTGGTAAGATGTTTGAATTCCCAGCTGCCGGCATTGGACGCTGAAATAAAGGATTTCTGACGCTGTAACTCGGTATGCAATGCTGCCGTGCGTTTATTGACCAGTGCTTCAAGCTGATGTTTGTGGATCCGGGTCTGAATCAGCTGCGCCACTAACGCAGCTAACATAACACTGAATAGAATGGCTAAGGCCAGTTGCCGATAGAAAGTAACATTGTCACCCCAGCCTTTGATAGGGACCAACTGCAGCTGCCACTGCGCATCTCCCAGATTGATTAGCTGAACAATGGGCTGATTGAAAATGCCGGGATCTGACTGGCGAATAAGCTCTGGCTCATTGTCTCTGGCATTCAGTCGGGTCAACCGATACAGCAGCCCTTGTTGCTGCATGTTTTCGAGTCGCTCGAGACTATTCAAATCAGCCAGACGCAGCGTGACGTTAACCAGCCCCCACCAATCCTGCAACGCGGGATCTAAATATACCGCCAGCCGGCCGATGATACCCTCACCTCCTTGTTTTAACTGGTAAGGCCCTGTAACACTGACTGTATTGCGTACCAGACTGGCGATGGCGTCAGCAGCCTGGGTTGCGTCAGTCATTATCTGATGGCCCAGTAAACCCTGATTACTATTAAGCGGATAGACGGCAGTGATGGTGCCCTGTGGTGCTAACGATAAAGCAGTAACGTTTTCATAATAGGGGAAGAGGTGTTGGGCGAATTTATCAAACTGACTGGTATCACCGTCTTGTTGCCGCACAAACGCCGCCAGAGCATTGGCAGCACTAAGCTCCCGGCTGAATTCCTGCTGCAGAGCGTATGCAAAATCACTGGCGTTTGCAGCAACCTGGCGTTGCTTTTGTAGCTGTCCCTGCTCAGCCAGATACAAAACCAGACTGATACTAAGCAAAGCACTCAGCACAAATACCAGTGAAGTAACCACAAAGATTAGACGGCGCTGTTTACGAATAAGTTGCGGCATAACTGAATAGAAAAACGACTATTTAATAAAACTCAGGTTGAACAGTGTAGCAGTTTAGTATCGGAAAGAGTGACTTAATGGAAAATAAGCTGAGTTTTGCAATAAGTAGTATCTCATTGCATTAATTAACTTAAATACAGTGAGTTACTATCAATTGGCTGACACTCAGCAAGTTGACGGCGGCAGTACCTGAGCTCCCGCAGGGCACTGCCTTAACATCAAGGTAATAACTGATTGCCATAGTACCGCCCAGCAGTACCGGTGAGGAATTGTTAATCGTCAAGCTCCCAGTCGTCTAACAGTTTGCGCAGGCGCTTCTGCTCCAGCAGGTCATCGATCCGCCGGCGCGCTTCATACTTTTGTTTTGCTTTACTGTCTTTGCTGACTTCTTTGCGCAGCTCAATGTCAGTGGCCAGATCGTCTTCTTCTACTTCCGGGTTAACAGCTAACAACATAGACAATACCTCCGTTTTTTTGCCTATTTACCGTTATTCCGGCTGATAAAACAGTGAATTATTTTTTAGTTAACGATAAAAATATTTTACTCAAGGGCAATTTGCAGTTCAGCAGCGGCCAACAGTGGCTGGAATACCTGTTTACGCGGCGATACACTTTGCTTATTGGTGACAATATTCTCTATAAATTCAATAACCTTTTCTTGAAGCCGTACTTTGTTCAGCCGATTTATCCGGGCAATGCCACCGGGGCTCATTACGTTAACTTCAATCAGCTTGCCGTTGATAACATCAATGCCGGCAAAAAATAACCCGTCTCGGGCTAATTTCGGGCCGATATGGGCGCAGAGTTTTTTCTCCTGCTCGGTTAACTGATGCTTCACCACAGTGCCACCGGCATGGACATTAGAGCGCATATCATCCGGGGGCGGAATGCGTCGCATCGCGCCAATGGCTTTACCGTTTAACATTAATATCCGGATATCGCCCTGCTCGGCACCTTCGACATATTCCTGCAAAATAACGTAATTGCCCTTGTCGCCATCACCGATGTAAAAATCCAGCAGGGAACGCGCGCTTTGTACTGCTGATTTTTCCATTACAATCACACCCTTGCCACCGTAGCCATTCAGCGGCTTTAAAATCATTTTATCGTTGGCTGACTCCGCCAGTACCCGCGCCAGATAATCTTTGTTTTTGGACACGTGGGTAACCGGAATAAATTCGTTAGCCGGGTCGTGCAAGGATGCGGTATACATTTTATTATTGGCAATTCGAATGCCATCTAAGTCGTTCATAATAAAAGTATCCTCCCGCACTGAATCGAGAAAATTTAACACTATCGGATCCAGCGGTGGGTTTAAGCGGATAAAAATAGCGTCAAAGGCGGCCAGCGGTAATTTTTGCTGGTTAAATTCTACCTTCTGGTAAAAGCTGGCGATATTGCTGGACACTTTCTGACCTTTTACCACCACTTTACAAAACGCCTGAGCAATGCTGTCGCGCACCGTCAGGTTGTTGGCATGGGTAATCGCCACACTATGGCCACGGCTCACAGCTTCATGGATCATCCGGATGGTGCTGTCGCCATCGGGCATGACTTTTTCCCACGGATACATCAGAAAACAAATACGCATAGGATACTCAATTAATTAATAGGGTATTTTATTGATAGTGTGCTAAGCATAATGGGCTTAAGCAAAAATGAAAGAGGATGATAGCGCAGGTGTCAGAATTTACTGCTGCTTTATAAAATAATATGGTTGGCAAAAATGGATGTGTTGTTGCATCCAGTTGACGAGCCTTGTCGTAACTTGGCTAAAACAACAAGGAACCAGACATGGAAACATCGCAACAACAGCTGCTTGAATGGCTTTATGCCACTGCCAATGGCAACCGTTCGGCATTTGAAAAGCTGTATCAGGCTTGTTCAGGCAAGTTATTTTCAGTATCACTGCATCTGCTGCGCCGCCACGATTGGGCCGAGGATGTGCTGCAAGATGCTTTTGTCAGGATCTGGCACAACGCGGCAGATTATCATGCCGAGAAGGGCACAGTAATGACCTGGATGATTAGCATTACCCGCTACCGGGCACTCGATTTACTGAAATCACGCCGGATTAAGGCCGAGCATATCGATGTCACTGATGACTTAGTCGCAGAGATAAAGCCGGGGGAGGTGCTGGGCTTAACCAGGGAAAAGGTTAAGTTAGACGAATGTATGGACGCCCTGGTACCAGAGCAACGTCAGTCTATTCAGTTGGCCTATTTAAATGGCTTAAGTCATCACGAAATTACCGAGCATACCGGTTCGCCGCTTGGCACGGTTAAAAGCTGGATCCGGCGTGGTTTAACCCAGTTAAAGAGGTGTCTTGAAGGATGAATTATCAACTACAACAGAGACTGGACGCCCTTGCAGTTAACTACGTGCTGGGTGGTATGCATGGCCGCGCCAGAATGCGTTTTCAAAAATTAATTGCTACCGACAGTATAGTGCGCACGACAGTGTGGCGTTGGGAGCAGCATTTAAATCCATTGGCAGCATCGTTACCTGCTACCGCGCCCCGGTCAGAAGTATGGCAAAAGATTCAGCGCCGCTTAGGCTGGTTGCCACAAGAGCAGGTGATTAACCGCAATACCCGGCCACTATGGTTTAGCCTGGCTGCAGCAGCTTGTGTGTTGCTGGCCGTGGTGTTTATCCAACCGATGTTAACAACGCCGGTTAAAACCGAAGTGGCTGTTATTCAGACGACTGAAGCCAAAGCGCTGTGGCTGGTATCACGTCAGGAACAGCAGCTGGTGTTGAAAGCCACGTCAGCGGTAACTGCGGCAACTGAAAATGATTATCAGCTATGGATGCTACCTGCTGATGGCCAGCCGCCGGTGTCACTGGGGATTTTACCGCAACAGGGTGAAACCACAGTACAGTGGCCTGTCGCAGCCTTAGGAGTTGATATTGCTGCACTGGCGGTCAGTTTTGAACCGTTAGGCGGCTCGCCAACCGGTCAGCCTACCGGGCCAGTGTTATTTACTGCCGAGATTATCGCCATCTGACTTTTGACGAATGTCTTAAATCTTAAAAACCGCTGCGGCGGTTTTTTTTTGCATTTTTTTGTTTAGCTGCATCCACTAAGGCAAGTATGTCGTTACTTGGTGGCAACTTAAATCAAAAAGGATCAAAGTCATGCAACGTTCAATACTTTTTTTAGCCGTAACATCGGCACTGAGTGCCGCCATAATTGTTGGCAATGCAGAGGCATCCAGCCATCGTGAAGCGCCCAGCATTACCAGAATGCCCACCATTGATGCTACTGATTTTTACGTTTTTAACAGTTATGAAAGTGGCCGGGAAGGCTATGTCACGTTAATTGCAAACTACATTCCATTGCAGGATGCTTATGGTGGTCCAAATTATTTCGCACTTGATCCGGCCGCCGTTTACAGCATTCACATCGACAACGATGGCGACGCTATGCCCAATATGAGTTTTAATTTCCGCTTTAGCCAAAGCCTGGCAAATGAAGGAGATGGGGTGCAACTGGCTATTGGCCCTGAGGGTAATCAGCGGATGGTTGGCGTGCCGCTGAAAAATGTTGGCGGAATTAGTAGTGACAGCAATGCTACATTGAACTTTAACGAAAATTATACTGTTGAAATGGTAAGTGGTACTGACGTAAGCACGCTGATGCCTGCTGATGGCGCAATGCAATTTACCAAACCGTATGACTATGTCGGGAATAAGACCTTCAGCAGCAGCGCTGCTTATCAGGCTTATGCAGATCAATATGTTTATGATGTCGCGATGCCTGGATGTGATGGGCAAAGCCGGATATTTGTTGGACAGCGTAAAGACCCGTTCGTGGTCAATCTGGGCGAAACTTTCGATTTAGTTAACTACGTACCGGTTGAGGGAGATAGTGCCCCTGGTGCTGGCGATGGTGGCGGCTTTCCGGGTGGTATTACCCAAACGAGTGCCAATGACGATTTGACTGACAAAAACGTCACAACCCTGGCGATTGAAGTCCCTACCAGCTGTGTCACTGGCTCAGGCAATGGCGTTATCGGTGCCTGGACCACAGCCAGTTTGCCACAGGCGCGTATTTTAAATCCGAATGCAACCTTTAGCCGGCCTGAAGTAAATGGTGGTGCTTTGGTGCAGGTATCGCGTTTAAGTAATCCACTGGTCAATGAGCTGGTTATTGGTCTGGCTGATAAAGACAAATTTAACAGTAGCAAACCGGCGGATGACGGTCAGTTTGCCGATTATGTCACGCATCCTACTTTGCCTGCGCTGTTAAACATTTTGTTTAAAGATGCCGTGAATACCACTCTGGGCACTGATATCGAAGATTTAGCGCCTGCTAACTTCCCACGAACAGACTTAGTCACTGCATTTTTAACCGGTTTCCCCGGTGTAAATCAGTTGTCGACGGTCACCCCTTCCGAAATGCTGCGGTTAAATACCGCGATACCTGCAACACCCGCCGCGATGCAATCTGCATTTGGGGTGGCCGGAGATGACCTGGCAGGCTTCCCGAATGGTCGCCGCCCGGGTGACGATGTGGTTGATATTGCACTGAGAGTGGTGATGGGAGCATTGTGTCATGACATTCCCATTGCCGGCGAGCCAACTAATTTAGGCCTGTGTGAGCCCGCTGACGCACCTGTAGGCAACGTACCTTTTACCGATGGCGCGCCGCTGGATGCCTCTATGCTGGATAGCCAGTTTCCGTATTTATTAACGCCTCTGGCGGGCTCACCTAACTAAGGAGGTTGTGATGAAAAACTTAGTATTAAAAACGGTACTACTGCTGGCAACAGTTGCCGGGCTTGCCGCCTGCAACGGCAGTAGTGACAAGCCCAATAAACCGCCGCAGCTTACCAGCAGCAGCTTTGTCACCGAAACCGACGTAGTCATTATGGATAGGTTGGTCGCTACTGATCCGGAAAACGATCGTCTTCGCTTCAGTTTAACTATGGAGGCAGCAAGCGGCAGTGTGGCGATTCAAAGCGATGGCCGCTTTGTTTACACCCCGGCCAGTGAGTTTACCGGTGATGACAGTTTTGTGGTGCAAATTACCGATGGTGAAAACTTTACTGAAGCTACCGTTGGCATAGATGTTCAGGTAGCCGTTGTCTCGTTTCTTAGTTACAGCCGCGAGGCTTTTGCTGCTGATGGCACCGCTACGCCATTAGCGGTAAACGGTCGGGAGTTTACTATGGACGCGATGGCCGAGGCAGATTATGCCGATTTGCTGGATGGTCTGTAAGTTGTAAAAAAACGGGGCGAATAGTCGCCCCGCTCTTTATAAGGCTTGCCTATGAAATACGTAATTTTTGTATTGTTTGCTGTAATTTGCACTGCGTCTCATGCTGACAGATACAAACCATTAGCAGACGAAACGATAGCTTTGGCGGAGCCTTTGCCGTTAACAGGGCAGATGAGCAAACTATCCGCACGAGTTGCTACCGAACCGAACGACGTCGATGTTCTGAAGCTGGCCACTCTGTATTTGCATGGCGCGCGTCAGCCGGGATATGACGCCTGGTTTCATCAGGCTGAATATTGGCTCAGTCAGGTAAGTGCAGCAAATCATAGCAGCACTGAATACCAGCTATTGCGGGCTGATATTCTGCAGCAGCAACATCAGTTTGACGCGGCATTAGCCAGTCTTGAGCAGGTGCTTGCAGCAGAGCCGCAGCATTTGTCCGCCAGCCTGATGGCCGCCCGAATTTATCTGGCTACGGCACAGCATCAGGCGGCTCAAAAAGCCTGCAATCGGCTATGGCAGCAAGACTTGTTTCTGTTTTCAGTCTGCAGCTATGAAGTGGCCGGACGCAATGGTGACTGGCAACAAAGCTATCAGGCATTACTGGTGCTTTATAAGCGCCAGCAGAGTTTACCGACCACGATTGACTTGTGGCTGCGGGGCATTCTGGCCGAACAAGCAGAGCAGTCAGGTGAGCAGGAAGTGGCAAGAGCGTGGTTAACACCGATATTGGCCGATGCACCGACCAGCTTATGGTTAAAATGGGCTGATTTAAGTCTGGCGTTAGCGGAACATCGTCAGGTGTATCAACAATTGTTATCCAGACATCAGCAATTTGGTCTGGCTGACAGCCTGCTGGTCAGGCTGGCCGCGGCCGAACAACAGCTTGACGTTGACAGCAACGTCAGCGCTGAACTGGCAGAGCGGATACAGTTAAGGCTTGCCCGGGGCGATACCGAGCATGCTGCCGATTTGGCGCATTATTTTTTAACGGTTGCCCCCAATCCTCAAGCTGCGCTGCACTGGGCTGAACTGAATTATAAAAGCGCCAAAGAGCCGGACGATATTGCCTTACTGCGGCAAAGCGAGCGGGCGTTAAGTGGTCAATTAGGAACAACCCCATGAATACACGTTTTAAGTTGGTTTTTTGTTTACTTGTTACTGGCCTTCTGGCACCCGCAGCACTGGCACATAAATTCAGCACCGCATATATGGATGTGACTGAGAAGTCTGGTCAACCTGCATTGCTCTGGAAAGTTGCGTTACACGATTTAGCTCAGGCCAAATTAATAGCGGCTGACAATAACCATCAGGTGTCATGGCAACAGGTTATGGATAGTGCCACCACGCTAAATACCTATTTGACCAGCCATATCGGGTTCAGCAGCGCTGGTCAGCGTTGCCAGCTCAAAGCCGCCGTCGCGGCTGATTGGCAGTTACAGCGACTGCAACGTGATCTCTACGTGTTACTACCAATAGCTGTTAGCTGTGCCACAAGCGACAGTTGGCAATTGACGTACCAGGCGTTATTTACAAGCGAACCCAGCCACAAGCTGCTGCTGTCTTGGCAAGTACCCGGTGCTGAGGCTAATGCCGTACTGGCCGCAGATTCTGTGAAATTCCCTGATAACTAGCTCTTTTTCGGAATAAATAATGAGAAACTATCCAAATACTGTGGTGCTTGCTGCATTAATCTTAAGTGTGCAGCCCGCAGAGCTTGCTGCCGATCCCTTGTCTTCTCATATGATGGAGCAAATCATCATTAAGGGCCGGCAGACCGATTTGCTGGGGCAGGCCAGTTCGGCATCTGAAGGCATAATAGGCAATGCGGAAATAAACGACAGACCACTGTTACGAACCGGAGAGGTACTGGAGTTTATCCCGGGCATGGTGGTAACGCAACACAGTGGCAGTGGCAAGGCAAACCAGTATTTCCTGCGGGGCTTTAACCTTGACCATGGCACCGACTTCAGCACAGCAATCGATGGCATGCCACTGAATATGCGCAGCCATGGTCACGGTCAGGGTTATACTGATCTGAGTTTTATTATGCCTGAGCTGATCAGCCAGATCGAATATCAGAAAGGGGCATATCATGCAGACGATGGTGATTTTTCGGCGGCAGGATCTGCCCGCTTCAGTCTGCAAAATCGCACCAAAGATGAAGTGGTAATGTCGATTGGTCAGAATAATTACCAGCGGCTGCTGGCAAAAGGCAGCAGCGCTCAGGGCATTGGCAGCTTGCTGTTGGCGGGCGAGGTGCAGCGATATGATGGTCCATGGACTGATATTAATGAAGACGTTGATAAATTCAATGCTATAGCCCGTTATAGTCAGCCGCTGGCCAGTGGCCAGTTTACGGTTACGACTATGGCCTATAACAACAGCTGGAATGCCGCCGATCAGATCCCAAACCGTGCGGCAACAGCAGGCCTGATAGACCGGTTGGGATCGCTTGACCCGACCGTTGGTGGTAATAGCAGCCGTTACAGTCTGTCAGCTGGCTGGTATAGCGATGCCTGGCAAGCAAATGCCTATTTAATTGATTCAGATATGGATTTATGGTCCAACTTTACATACTTTTTGGCCGACCCACTGAACGGTGACCAGTTTCAGCAGGTTGATAAAAGAAAGATAGTGGGTGGTGCGCTTAGCCATCACTGGCATCACCGTGTCGGTCAGTTTGCAGTCGAGCATGTGGTCGGTGTGCAGTTACGTTACGACGATATTGCCGAGGTAGGTTTGTATAACACACGGGCACGACAGCGACTAAATACTGTGCGCAGCGATAAGGTGAAGCAAAGCTCTGTCGGGCTTTACAGTCAGTCCGATATTCAGCTGAACGCTGACTGGACTACTCATATCGGCCTGCGTTACGACTACATGAACGCGTCGGTATACAGTGCCCTTACCACCGCCAATTCCGGTAATGCTGCTGATGATATAGTCTCGCTGAAAGCCGGCGTTAGCTATCAGTTTGCTCCTAACTGGCAGGCTTATTTTAATACCGGCCAGGGTTTTCATTCTAATGATGCCCGTGGTGCCACTACGGTGGCAGATCCGTTATCACTAGCTGCAGTAACACCCGTTGATTTACTGGTTAAATCTGATGGTGCTGAACTGGGGCTGCGCTTTTTTGATTACACGGCATTTAATGCTTCTGTTGCTTTTTGGTACCTGCAGCTCGATTCTGAACTGTTGTATGTTGGTGATGCAGGTACCAATGAGCCAAATCGGGGCAGCGAGCGCTACGGTGTTGAACTGGCTGCGTACTACTGGCTTGGCTCAAACTGGAGTCTGGATGCCGAGCTGGCACTAACCCGCTCGCGTTTTTCCGGGCAGGCGGAGGGTGAGGGCAACTATGTTGACGGCTCCTTACCGCTGGTTGCCAGCATGGGGCTGATCTACAAAGCTGATAGGCCCTGGCAGGCTAGTTTACGGTTGCGTCATTTTGGTAAACGTACCTTAGATAGCTTTAATCAGCAGCGCTCTGCTGCGACGACAGTAGTCAATGCCGGCTATCAGTATGGCTGGCAGCAGTGGCAAATAAATCTGGAATTATTAAATCTGCTGGACAGTAATCAGAATGATATTGACTATTTTTACAGCTCGCGCTTACCGGGTGAGCCGGCTGATGGTGTGGAAGACCGGCATTCCCATCCGCTGGAGCCGAGAACCTTCAGGATTTTGGCAAGCTATCAATTTTAATCTGCTGCTATCGCTAAGTGACAGATCGGTTTAAGCTTAACTAACGTAATCGCTGACAGTGCAAGCCAACAGCATAACTGGAGATTAAAAATGAAAACATGGTTAAACGCCGCGGTGTTAGCAACATCAGTGATATCAACCTCAGCCATCGCCAATCAGTGCGGCGAAATACTGGGGCATGCTATGCAGCAACTGAACACCCGGGAAACGGTTGATTTGTGCGAGCAGTATCAGGGCAAAACCGTACTGGTGGTTAACACTGCCAGTAAATGTGGTTTTACCAAGCAGTTCGAAGGTTTAGAAGCGTTATACCAGAAGTACCAGGATAAAGGGCTGGTAGTATTAGGCTTTCCTTCTGACAGCTTTAAACAGGAATATGACGACGCTGAAAAAACCGCTGAAGTGTGTTATCTGACTTATGGCGTGAAATTCCCAATGTTTACCACCACCAAAGTAAAGGGTGATGAAGCTAACCCGGTGTTTAAAGCGTTAATTGCCAAAACCGGTGAAACGCCGTCATGGAATTTTAATAAGTACCTGATAAGTAGCGACGAGCAGATCGTTAAGCATTTTGGTAGCCGTACCGCACCAGATGATAAAGATTTTATTGCTGAACTGGAAAAAATGCTGGCAGCTAGCAGCGGTGCTGAAGCTACGACTAAATCTGGCGAGTAATTGCGGCGATTAAGTTCGGCGCAGGTCAACTGCTTTTGCTACAACACTCGCTTCGGCTCATCACAGCAACTCGTTCGCACTTACGTGCTCGCTCAGACACTCTGTGATGACCGAATCGAGGTTCTAGCCGCAGTTGACTAGTCTGAGTTTATTGTTGCTAATTAAATAGCTAGCATGTTTTTGCTTACTGTTGACTCTGTTCAAAAGCTTTATCAGCAGTAGTCGGTTTCGCTTCAGCGGCTGTGCGAGCCAATATATCGCAGCGCTCATTTTCCGGGTGGCCGGCATGGCCTTTAACCCAGTGCCAATTTACCTTGTGTCTGGCTGCGGCAGTATCAAGCCGCTGCCATAAATCCTGATTTTTAACCGGCTGTTTCTGGCTGGTTTTCCAGTTGTTGCGTTTCCAACCGGCCAGCCATTGCATTATTCCCAGCCGTACATATTGGCTGTCAGTGGTCAAATCGACCTGACAGGCAGATTTTAAGCTTTCCAGGGCGATAATAGCGGCCAGCAGTTCCATCCGGTTATTGGTGGTAAGGCGAAAGCCACCGCTTAGTTCTTTGCGATGCTGGTTATACACTAAAATAGCGCCGTAACCGCCGGGGCCCGGGTTACCCAGGCAGGAACCATCGGTATAGATCGCAACACTTTTCTGCATAAAGCCTTTCCTCGAAGCAAAACGGCGTATAATCTAACGTAATTGCAGTAAAAAGCGAAATCTATCATGTTAAAGCGTCAAATTATTCTCGATACCGAAACCACTGGTATTAATCCCCGGGAAGGCCACCGAATTATTGAAATTGGTTGTGTTGAATTAGTTAATCGCCGTTTTACCGGTAATAACTATCATGTCTATATTAACCCGGAGCGGGAGATTGAAGCTGAAGCAATAGCGGTGCATGGTATTACCAATGAGCGTCTGGCTAATGAGCCAAAATTTCGCGATATTGCTAAAAGCTTTTTTGACTATATTCAGGGAGCCGAGCTGGTTATTCATAATGCGGCGTTTGACGTTGGGTTTATTGACCATGAGTTTGCCAGGCTGCGACCAGTCTTACCGCCGGTACATGAATACTGTGCGGTGCTAGATACCCTGAAATTGGCGCGTGAGCTGCACCCTGGCCAGAAAAACAACCTCGACGCACTGTGCCGACGATACGACATTAATAACAGCCACCGTACTTTACACGGCGCCTTACTCGATGCTGAAATTCTGGCCGACGTTTATCTACTGATGACCGGAGGTCAGGTCAGTTTAAATCTGGCGGCTGAACAGCAACAGGGCGATTCAGACGATAACGGCCAGACAGTTATTATTCGTAACAGCAAGCTAAAGGTTATTAAGGCGTCAGCCGATGAACTACAAGCTCATGAAAGCCGGCTGGATTTAGTCCAGAAAAAAGGGGGAAGTTGCTTGTGGCGAAATTAAGGGACCATTGGTGGTTATTACTGCTGTTGCCAGCCTTGCTCTTGCCAGCGATGGTGCAGGCGCTGCAGGATACTGTTGTAACAGCGGAGCAGCCGCTGACCGACGAGCAAGCCAGCGCCCAGGCTGAAGGCTTTGCGTTATTAGCCGACTTACCAACAAAAAACCAGATCCCTTTTTTTGAAAATCGTTTCCGGATTGACAGCGAAGTTGAAACCATCACCCTGTTAATGTTCCGCCGGCCCGGCAGTGCTTCGGTGGTATTGGTCAGGCCTGACGGCAGTAAGTTGCATTTTAATACCGCGGAGGAAAATCAGATCCGTTGGCATGATGCCGCCACCTACGACTTAATAGAAATTAAAAACCCAATGCCCGGTCCCTGGCAGGCTATCGGCCGGATTTTGCCTGAAAGCAGGATCATGGTGCTAACCGATATTAAGCTGGACGTTGACCCTCTGCCAGACAACCTGATGGTAGGTGAAACAGTAAAAGTAACGGCCCGGCTGTTGAATGGCGGGGCAACAGTAAACGCCCGTGATTTTCGTGAAGTGCTGACTCTGGAAGTTATTTTTATCAGTACTAATAACGCTGAGTTTGACAACTTTGGTCGCGGTATTATTCAGGTCGCGACATTTCGGGATGACGGCCGCGGTTTTGATGAACGGGCCCGTGATGGTCTTTTCACCGGGGAATTTAAACTGGATTTCGTCGCTGGTGAGTGGACACCAAAATATATTGTCCGGACCGCGCTGTATACCCGGGAACTGGAGCAGGCGCCTGTTATTTTAAAACCGGCACCGATAAATCCGGAAGTGGTATTGGCGAGCATTGAAACAGATAGTCATCAGGTTAAATTCAATGTCACAGAGCCCGGAGTGGAAGCAGCAAGTTTACTGATCCAGGGGCGGGTGCGTTATCCGGACGGCAGTGTCGACCAGTACGCCCTGAACGCCGAGGATAACCCTGATAATACATTAAATGTGCTAAACAAAGGGTTTGGTAGCTATATTCTGGAAACCGCGGTATTTGGCAACTGGCAGGATGGCCGTGAGTTTATGTTGACGATGCCGGAGCTGAGCTTTGTGGTAAACCAGCAAACCTTTGCTGCCCCCGAGCTGGAGCAACTGCCAGAACAAAAATTAGCTGAGCTTGAGACAAAACAATCTGAACCCGAACCTGAACCTGATTTCCCTTGGGGTCTGGTAATCGGCATCAACTTATTTATTTTGATTGCCGGTAGTATTGCGATTTGGTTGGTAATGAGTGGTAGCAAGCTTAGCGCGTTGATGTTTTGGCGTAAGTCGGCTGACGCAAGCAAAAATGTAAGCAAGACATCAAAAGCTACTGACAACAGTACAAAAAATGCGACGTCACAGACAAAAGCACAAAAAAACAACGATCTGGATGATATTCTGGATCTTTCCCTGCCGGATGATTAAGGAATAGCCAAAAGCGACAAAAAAGGAGTTGACGGGCTTTGGCCTTATCCGTATCATTCCCGCCGCACCAGACGATACCCAAATGAAATTGTCTGGTGCAATTAGCGCGGAGCGGTAGTTCAGTCGGTTAGAATACCGGCCTGTCACGCCGGGGGTCGCGGGTTCGAGTCCCGTCCGCTCCGCCAATTTTTTGCTTCTTCGGAGCGGTAGTTCAGTCGGTTAGAATACCGGCCTGTCACGCCGGGGGTCGCGGGTTCGAGTCCCGTCCGCTCCGCCATAGCAGCAAAAACGCTTTCTGATTCCGGAGCGGTAGTTCAGTCGGTTAGAATACCGGCCTGTCACGCCGGGGGTCGCGGGTTCGAGTCCCGTCCGCTCCGCCATTTCAGTCAGTTTCCAAAGAGCGTATGCTCACTTCAGCGCGGAGCGGTAGTTCAGTCGGTTGCTCTCTGTTAAGAGCTTAGCCGGCCTGTCACGCCCCAAGCCAGAATGCTCGCGGGTTCGAGTCCCGGCAGCGAAGCCATTTCAGTCAGTTTCCAAAGAGCGTATGCTCACTTCAGCGCGGAGCGGTAGTTCAGTCGGTTGCTCTCTGTTAAGAGCTTAGCCGGCCTGTCACGCCCCAAGCCAGAATGCTCGCGGGTTCGAGTCCCGGCAGCGAAGCCATTTCAGTCAGTTTCCAAAGAGCGTATGCTCACTTCAGCGCGGAGCGGTAGTTCAGTCGGTTGCTCTCTGTTAAGAGCTTAGCCGGCCTGTCACGCCCAAGCCAGAATGCTCGCGGGTTCGAGTCCCGGCAGCGAAGCCATTTTAATTAGCTTCAAGTTCGAGTCCCGGTAGCGAAGCCATTTTATTTTATATTTAAGTTTGAGCTTACTTTAAATGCAGCGATACTTAGCCGTTTACTAAGAGCTCTCCATCTTTTTAATAGGGTTGCTCGCCGTCGGACATTTCACCGGCAAGGTGAGCCTAAAACTTGTTCCGTTCCCTAATGTTGACTCAACACTGATGGTACCACCGAGCGTACTGGCAACCAGGTTGTAAACAATTGCCAGTCCAAGGCCACTACCACCGTTACTTCTCTTTGTTGTGTAAAAAGGCTCGAAAATTCGTTTTTGATCAACCTTCGCAATACCTTTGCCTGTATCCTGAACTGTTAGCTCCACTTTATCTTTATCTTTATGTTTTTGCTCAATCAAAAAGACAATCTGATTGTCATTGTTATCTTGTTCAAAGGCATGAATACAGGCGTTAATTACCAGGTTGGTGATCACCTGAGCTATAGCGCCGGGATAAGTTGTAATATTTACTGGCGTTGGACACTGGATAATATGACTTACATTATACGATTTAGTGTATGGCTTCAGAGTCGATACCAATGTGAGAATATAGTCTGCCAGGTCGATAGTCTGAATATCGTAGCTGGATTGATCCACCGCGGTTTTTTTAAAATTAACAACCAGTTCCGCCGAGCGGTTAAGTGTCCGTTCTATGACGCCATGACTATCGCGCAAAGCCATGATGGTGGCCTCGAGTTTACTGCGACTTAATGTATTACTTTCTAATAGCTTTTGAAGTTTATCTGTCAGCTCAACACAATGAGAGTTAGCGGTAATGGCAATACCCAAAGGGGTGTTAACCTCATGGGCCACGCCGGCGACCAGCGTGCCTAAAGATGCCATTTTCTCTGATTCAACTAATTGCGCCTGGGTATGCTGTAGTTCATGAATATGTTTTTCCAGCTGTTCTGTGCGCTCAGCAACGCGACGTTCGAGTTGTTGATTCAACTGCTCAAGCTGTTGCTGGTACTGTTTTTTCTGACTGGCCGTCAATGCCCGGCCGTACAGGTCGGCTAATGCTGCTACAAAATGAGTTTCATCGTCTGTCCAGTGCTTTATCGTCTTTTTTTGTTCACAACAAATGATGCCGATCATTTCACCTCCAAACCGGATTGGCACATCCAGCATAGAAAAAATATTGGATGGGATAAGATAATCTTCGGTGAATTCAGCGGTAGCAGGATGGTTGCGGGCATCAGTGGCACGGATAACCCGTTGATGATCGAGTGCGCTGAAATAAGCAGGCAAATCGCGGCGGTTAAAGGTTGATTTTTCGCTGCTTAACGGCAAATCTTTATCAATAAGTTGCTCGCAAGTGATGACATCTTTGTTATCATCAAAGCACCATAAGCTAACCCGGGCTATTTTTAAACCATTTAAACAAGCTTGCAGCAACAGCAATTCCGCTGCCTGACTGTCGCCGCTATCAAGCACCGGGCTTAGCGATACATGCAATAGAATATTTTCAAGCGTTGTATCCACATCAACCAACTTTCTGGTTATGGCAGAGCAGACTGCCTGCTATAATTGCTGCGATTAGGTTATTGTTTACTATAGCAATGAATTTAGCAGTAGACGAACGATGAACATAATAATCTGTACCTTTACCTATTATTTTTTAATTGGAATTTTGCCAGCAATAAACCAGCCCAGGATCATTGTAATAACAAAACCGGTTGTACCGCTGCTGGCTGCTGGTAATGCAGCGATAGCTGGGCCCGGACAATAACCTGCTAAACCCCAGCCAATACCAAAGATAGCGGCACCAGCCAGCAGCGATCTGTCTAAATGTTGCTTTGATGGCAAAATTAATTGTTTGTTGAGAAGTGGCGCGTCCCTTTTTAACAATAATTTGTAGCCGAGGGTATATACCACTAGCGCTGCGGCCATCACTAATGCCAGGCTGGGATCCCAGTTACCGGTTACATCTAAAAAGCTCAGAACTTTTTGCGGGTCAATCATTTTTGATACAGCGATACCGGCTGAGATTAGTAAGCCGGAGATCAGTGCAAATAAAAGTTGCATAAAAACCTCACTAATTAAAAGAAACTGGCGACAACGACACCGGTAGCCATAAACATCAGAGTTGCAGCAATTGAGCGGGGCGAAAAGCGACCGATACCGCAAATGCCGTGACCAGAGGTACAACCGCTGCCCCAGGCTGTGCCAAGGCCAACTAGCAAGCCGGCAACCAGAGTTCTGCTGTTAAGATCAGGTGTGCTGAAACTAAAATCGTTGATTACCAAGCCGACTAATATGGGCCCCAGCAGCAGTCCGGCAACAAATGCCAGTCGCCAGCTACGGCCATCACGCTGAAACAGAGCCAGGCTGGCGATACCTGAAATGCCGGCTATCCGGCCTAAAGTTGCCAGCAGTAGCAGAGTGCCCAGCCCAATAAGGCTGCCGCCAATTAAAGCTGCAACAGGGGTGAAATTATTCATGCTGCTCCTTTAACTCTGCTGATTGCTTTGCGTTGCCAAATTGGCGTTAAGCCAGCCTTGCATGCCTCCGGCTACCGAGTAGACGTCGGTGAACCCCATCCGCTGCAATGATTCTGCTGCCAGAGCGGAGCGGCCACCAGAGCGGCAAATTAAATATAGGGGCTGACTTGCTAATTGCGTCAACGCAATATCGGCAGCACAGCCACTGGCTGCTACTGCCGGGTGATTAGCCAGTTGCATTTCTAAAACGCCTCTCGGGTAATTAACGGCCCCAGCAATATGGCCCTGGGCAAATTCTGCAGGCTCACGCACATCGATTAGTCGTGGCTCAGGTTGTTTTTGCAGATAGTCCTCCAGCTCAGCAATGGTAACTTCTTTAATATTGGCTGTTGCTTCAGCAATCAGTTGTTGTGATGTTTTCATAGGTTGCTCCTGAACTTACATTAAACTGAATTAAATAACGGATTGGGTAATAACGACTACTGCCATAACGGCTAGAAATACAGCAAAGCCACGCTGTAGTTTTTCTTTGGGTAATCGTCGGCCAATCCATCCTCCTATGTAACTGCCTGCAATACCGGCTATTATCATTAAAGCAATAACTGACCAGTCAAACTGCAGCCCCTTGGCACTGAACACCATATAATATTTAGCAAAGCCAACGAAAGATTTCATAGCAATAATTAGCAAGCTGGTGGCGACGCTGATCGCAATAGGTAAGCCCCCCATCAATACTAACGCAGGGACGATTAAGAAACCGCCTCCGACACCAACAAAGCCGGTAACGGCGCCAACAACCAAGCCATCGGCAATAACTTTGGGTTTGTTGAAAGTATGGTGGTTTACTACATCTTTTAACTTGCTGCGCCACATAAATACTGCTGCGACAATCATCAGTAGTGCAAATACTAATAGTTGCCAACGACTGTCAATAAGTGTTCCTAACCAGGCACCACCATAAGTACCCACCATACCCGGCAGACCAAACCACAGCACATGTCGCCAGCTGATCAGCCTGTTCATGCCATTGTGCACAGATCCAAATAAGCTGATGCCTGCAACAATCAGTAAAGAAGACGCAATGGCGAGCTCTGCCGGCATACCGATAAGGTATAGCAGGACAGGCACCGTCAGAATAGAGCCACCTGAGCCAAACAGGCCGAGACTTAAGCCAATGATCACTGCTCCAATTAATGCCAGCACATCGCCTCCATATATCAAAATTGAATAAGCTTATAACTAATATCTATTCTAGAGTGCTTTAAGCCGGGTGGCAATTAAAATTTAGTATATTCTAATTTATATGACCGAAAAACTGACATCAGATTAGGGAGACTGACATTGAACAGAGAAACCCACACTGTGTTAGTGCTGATTGCCTTAACACAGTCTGGATATTGTAGAGTTAATTAGCAGGTAAGTTTTTGCTGGATTTCAGTGACAACAGTGGCAATATCAAGCATCACTTTTTCGCCAGTACGACGGTTTTTATATTCAACCTGTTGGTTGTCAAGATTACGCTCACCGACCACGATAGTGTGAGGTACGCCAATCAGCTCCATGTCGGCGAACATTACGCCGGGACGTTCGCGGCGGTCATCAAATAATACATCAACGCCAGCCGCAGTTAGCTGTTGGTAAAGCTGTTCAGTTACTTCGGCAATACGAACCGATTTATGCATATTCATCGGAATAAGAGCAACCTGAAAGGGCGCTATTGCATCTGGCCAGATAATGCCGTATTCGTCATGGTTTTGCTCAATAGCGGCGGCGACAATGCGCGATACTCCAACACCATAGCAGCCCATGGTCATGGTTTGATGTTTGCCTTCTTCATTCAATACACCCGCTTTCAGCGCCTTTGAATACTTTTCACCGAGTTGAAAAATATGGCCTACCTCAATACCGCGTTTAATGATCAGGTTGCCAAAGCCACAGGGACTCGGGTCGCCGGCAACAATGTTACGAATATCCGCTACCTGATACTGTGGAATATCACGCTCCCAGTTGACACCAGTTAAGTGATAGCCGTCTTTATTGGCACCGACGACAAAGTCGGCCATGTGAACAGCACTGCGGTCAGCAATAATTTTTATGTTTAAACCAACAGGGCCAACTGAACCTGCGCCCGCACCGCATAATGCGCGGATTTGTTCATCATTCGCAAATTGGAGTGGGCTGGCAATGCCATCAAGTTTTTCAGCTTTCAGTTCGTTTAAATCATGATCGCCGCGAAGTACCAGTGCGACAAGTTGCTGCTTACCTTGTTCATCAGCTTCAGCCAGCACAAACAGCGTTTTGGCTATAGTGCTGTTGGATACCTGCAGTAGCGCCGCTACCTCACTAACGGTGCCTGCATCAGGCGTTGCCACTTCGCAAAGTGCCTTAGTCGCCGCTGGTCTTTCACCCTTTGGTTCCAGGGCTTCAGCCATTTCAATATTTGCGGCGTAGTCACTGCTGTCAGAAAAGGCAATAGCATCTTCGCCAGACTCAGCCAGTACATGAAACTCATGCGAGACACTGCCGCCAATCGCGCCACTGTCAGCTTGTACCGGCCGGTAATCCAGTCCCAACCGGTTAAAGATATTGCAATAGGCGCTATACATCGCATCATAAGTTTGTTGCAAGCTGGCCTGACCGAGATGGAAAGAATAGGCATCTTTCATAATAAACTCACGGGCGCGCATAACGCCGAAACGCGGCCGGCGTTCATCCCGGAATTTGGTTTGTACTTGGTATAAATTCAATGGTAGCTGTTTATAACTGGTAATTTCCCGGCGAACTAAATCAGTAATTACTTCTTCATGAGTTGGGCCCAGAATATAATCGCGCTGGTGGCGATCTTTAAAACGTAACAGTTCGGCATCCATAGTGTGCCAACGACCAGACTCCTGCCATAACTCAGCGGGTTGTACCATAGGAAGCAGTACTTCTATTGCGCCGGCTTTGTTCATTTCCTGGCGAACAATTTCTTCAACTTTACGCAGTACCCGAACGCCAGTTGGCAGATAGCTGAACATACCGGTGCCCAGCCGGCGGATCATTCCGGCTCTTAACATCAGTTTGTGGCTGATAATTTCAGCGTCGGACGGTGTTTCCTTTACCGTAGATAATAAATACTGGCTGGTGCGCATACTGCTCTCAAAAAAGTAGTCAAAAAATTGCCATCATTCTAGCAAGTCATTTAGTCTGGCAGAAGTTGAATCTGGTGTTTTATTGGCTTATTTGTTACCTGCTGGCCGGAAATCATGCCGCCAAGGGTGTAAAGCTCGCCTTTAACCTCCAGCAACGTCCGGGCATCCATTACCGGAGTGCTGTCTGCTGCCGTTCGCCATTGCTGTCTGGCAACCGAATATACCCAGACTTCGCTACTGGGATTAGCAGCTTGCCCATCAAAACCAATTCCGCTGTAATTGTATGGAGTTTGACTGCCACCAACAAAAACGATCACCTGCTCACCATTAAGTTCAGTGCCGGTAGCGGCCATTCTGAAGCGGGCTTTACCGGATGGATGCGGTACTTGCTGCCAACCAATCTCATTTGGTTGGCTGCCAATTGTGCCTTGCCAGCAAGCAGGTTCACTGACAAAGTTGCGCGGCTTCGCCGTAGGGTACTCGAGCGCTACACCATCACATAACAGTAAGGTGTTGCCGACAATGCCGCCCGCCAGACCAAATACCGGTTTACCCGGGAACGGTGTAGCCTGCGACCAGCGCTGAGTAAAGTTATCGAATAATTGCACCAGATTCACGTTGCCGTGATCACTCCAGCCGCTGGCCAGATAAATATAGCGATTCTGATAGGGCAGAGCCACGGCATCATCTACTGGCACCGGTATGTCATTCAGGCGGGTATAACGCCTGGTTACCGGATCAAGCCGGTAACTGTCGGTAGCAGTTTGTTTATTGCCATCATTGTTAATAGTATAACCACCGAACAGAAAAAAATTGTTGTTAAGGGCAACAGTGCTGGCTGCGGCCCGGCCAGTCAGGCGTTGCTGGCTGGGTACCTCGGGTAGCGCTGACCAGCCGAATTCACCCAGGGTATGCATCCAGACTTTATTATGTAAGTCGCTGCTTTGCTTGCCAGGGCCCATTCCCATGGCACTGATAATGTAGGTTTTACCCCGTACCGTGGTGCTGGCAACACTGTTGTTGCTGACTGGCTCGGGTAACTCCGGTATCGCGATGCTACTGGCTGCAGCCGTCAGCAAACTAAGGTAGCTGAGAGATTTCAGTAACATGGTTTTGTTCTCCATTGACTGTCCATTTAATATTAAAGTGGTACAAGGTCATACCGTAATGTTGCTCGGCATCGCGTTGTTTTTTATATGATGGCCTTGGGTCTTGTTTTAATACTTTTTCAATTAGCAATGCCAGCTCAGGATGAGCCGTCTGAGCCAGGCAAAATTCTCTGGCTTGCTCACTAAAACTTACTGCCATAAGTGTTTCAGGAGCGCTGTCAGCAAAGCCACCCGTTGCATCCGGCAGGGCATCAGCATAGGGTAAATAAGGTTTAATGTCTAAGATGGGAGTACCATCCAGCAAATCGATACCGCTTAATTCCAACACCAGCTTATTGCGTTGCCGGTAAACCTTCTCTAGTTTTACGACAGAAAGACCAATTGGATTAGGTCGGAAGGTCGCCCGGGTAGCAAAAACACCTTTTCTGGCATTGCCACCAAGCCGTGGTGGTCTGACTAAAGGCGACCAGCCTTTGCTGGCGGTTTCATGAAATATAAATACCAGCCATAAATGACTGAAACTTTCAATACCCCGGACAATGTCATCATCAGCGAAGGGCGGGCTAAGGATTAATTTGCCCCTTGCCTCAGCGATAAGACCAGGCTGGCGCGGAATGGCAAACTTTTGCTTATAGGGCGACTCTATGGTGCCAACAACATTGAACTGAAAAGAACTCATTATTAATGATACGCAACCAGCATGATTAAACGGGCATTATGCAATTGCAATGACGAAACAACAAGCGATAGCATAGACGTCTGAATATCTTTGACGCTATACGGTTATTAAGGTAAAAATAGCGCTGCCAATGTTAATTTAAGAGTAGATGATGGAACGAAAGACCCTGTTAACTGAATGCCCTGATTCGAAGGGCCTGATCGCGCAAATTACCAACATTTGTTACAAGCACCAACTTAATATTATCCGCAATACCGAATATGTAGATCCGGTAACAGGCCAGTTTTACATGCGCACCGTGCTGGAGGGGGTGTTTAATGACACCACTTTGCTGTTCGACTTAGACCGGGCGTTGCCATCAGGCAGTCGTCGCAGCTTGTTAAGCGACAGCGCAAAACGGGTAGTTGTGCTGGTTACCCGGGAAGCGCATTGCCTGGGTGATATTTTAATGAAAGTGTTTGATGGCTCTCTGGCGTTAGACATTGCTGCTATCGTTGGTAATTACGCTGAACTTAGCAACCTTGCTGAAAAATTTGCCATTCCATATCATTACCTCAGCCATCAGGGAATAAGCCGGGCAGAGCACGAACAGCAAATTCTTGCAACGATAGCGCCTTACCAACCAGATTATCTGGTGCTGGCAAAATTCATGCGTATTTTAAGTGCAGATTTCGTGGCGCAATACCGCAACCGGATTATTAATATTCATCATAGTTTTTTACCGGCATTTATTGGTGCCAACCCCTATCAGCAAGCGTTCGAACGTGGGGTCAAGATAATTGGTGCTACGGCTCATTTTGTTAATGAGCAGCTGGATGAAGGTCCGATTATCGAGCAGATGGTGCGAACCGTCGATCACAACTTCAGCGCCAACGATATGGCCAAAGCCGGCCGCGATGTCGAAAAAGCGGCACTTAGCCGGGCGTTACAACTGGTGGTAGAAAACCGGGTACTGGTGCATGGTAACAAAACGGTCGTGTTATAAGTGCCGTTTTACTTTTAGCCGGCTATCTTTAATACTTCAGCCATATTTGTAAGTCGGTGGTAAGAGGTATTCGTTATGAAATTTTTTTTTATGTTGTGTTGCTTGTTCGCTGGTATTGCCGCCGCAGTGGAACCGCCAAAACTTCACCCGCAGTTGGAAGTCTTCCGCCCATACCTGGGCCAGTATTGGCAGGGTGATCTTGCTCAGCCAGGCAGTGAAAAGCCAGCGATTGATCTGTCTCACTGGTCGCGGGCTCTTAACGGTCAGGCTATAAAAACGGTGCATTCCATAAATGATGGCGAATATGGTGGTGAGTCCTTTATTTTCTGGGACGACACTAAAAAAAGCCTGGCATATTATTACTTTACTACAGCTGGTTTTTATACTCATGGCACCATGCAAGTTAACCCGCAAAGTGGTGAAATTACCGCACTGGAGAATGTCGAAAACAATCAGAACGGTATTACACAGGTGAAATCACACAGTAAACTTATGCCTGACGGCAGTTTACAGGTTCGGTCCAGCTACTTACAAAACGAGCAATGGGTTGACGGTCACAGCGCCTTATATCAACCCGTCGCCCCGCAGGAAATAATCTTTAAATAGCGGGTGGTAACGTATTAATTTTCGAGCGGGTCCATGGCATAAATATCATCGATTTTATCACCACATGAATGGCTGACCCGCAAATCTTTTACTCTGCCGTTACGCAAGCTGTATACCCAGCCGTGAATAGCTAATGGCTGGCCGCGTTCCCAGGCTTCCTGTACAAAACTGGTGTGGCACAAATTACGAACCTGCTCCATAACATTCAGTTCAATTAACCGGTTAAGTCGCTCGTTGTCATCATTGTAACTGTCAACTTCCTGCCGGTGCATGGCATAAACATCTTTAACGTTACGCAACCAGTTATCGACGAAGCCAACCCGTTGTTTCATCATGGCCGCTTTTACGCCGCCACAACCATAATGACCTACCACTAAAATGTGCTTTACCTTAAGAATATCGATAGCATACTGCAGTACTGACAGACAATTCATATCAGAGTGCAGCACCAGATTTGCCACGTTTCGATGGACAAAAAGCTCGCCAGGTAACAGCCCTACAATTTCGTTTGCCGGCACCCGGCTATCAGAGCAGCCAATCCATAAATACTCTGGTGCTTGTTGTTCTGACAGCTGCTTAAAAAAACCAGGCTGCTCACGCTCAATTCGATCTGCCCAGTTTTTATTATTAATAAATAAATCTTTAAATTTTGGCATAACACTAGTCCTGAAAAATATCGCGTTAAGATAGCTGATTCTACCGCAATTAAGAGCACCGACCAGCCTGAATTAGCACCGGTATTCCATTTCGTGGTGGCGACTACCAAAAATATTCCGGGTGACGTTCGCCCGAAAAGCTGGCTATACTAAGCTTAGCTAACCCACTTATTTTATGGAAAGTACCGCAAGGAGTTGCAATGATCCCGGTTATTTTATCTGGAGGGTCGGGTACCCGGCTCTGGCCCTTATCCCGCGCAAAAAAACCGAAGCAATTTTTGTCTTTGGTTAACGAAAAAAGCATGCTGCAAAATACCTTACTCCGACTAAAAGGCATAGAGCACCTTGCGCCGCCAATCGTTGTTTGCAACGAAGATCATCGCTTTATGGTAGCCGAGCAGCTGCGCGAACTCGCTATTAATGATGCCTGCATAATGCTTGAGCCGGTTGGTCGTAACACCGCACCAGCAATAGCTATTGCTGCTATCCAGGCCTTGCAGACACACCAGGACCCGGTGCTGCTGGTGCTGGCTGCTGATCATGTTATTCAGGATATTCCTGCCTTTCAGCAAGCTGTTGCGGAAGCAGATATCGCAGCAGAAGCCGGTAAGTTGGTTACCTTTGGCGTTGTGCCGGTAACGGCTCACACCGGCTACGGTTATATCCGGCGCAGCAAGCAAAGTGTTGCAAGTATGGCCAATACCTTCCAGGTAACTGAATTTAAAGAAAAACCAGATAAAAGCACTGCGGAGCACTATCTGACATCGGGTGACTACTGCTGGAACAGCGGCATGTTTATGTTCAAAGCCAGTACTTTACTGGCAGAACTTGAAAGATTTGCACCTGAGGTGGTGCACGCCTGCCGGATGGCAGTTACTGCTGCCGCTCAGGATTTGGATTTTGTCCGGGTTGATAAAGATGCGTTTAGCGCCAGTCCGGCAGACTCGCTGGATTATGCTGTACTCGAGAAGTCTGACAATACGGTAATGGTGCCGCTGAATGCGGGTTGGAGTGATGTAGGCAGTTATGATGCGCTATGGGACGTTATGGCAAAAGACGCCCAGGGCAACGCCTGTCGGGGCGATGTGATGCTGGAGTCAACCCGCAATAGTTACATTAACGCCGAAGAGAAACTGGTGGCTGTTATCGGTCTGGATAATGTGATCGTAGTAGAAACCAAAGACGCGGTTCTGGTGGCTGATAAAAACGACATTCAACAAGTAAAAAGTATTGTGCAACGTTTACAAAGTTACGGCCGAACTGAAGTTGATTTACACCGGGAAGTGTTCCGGCCATGGGGTAAATATGATTCTGTCGACCAGGGGAATCGATACCAGGTTAAACATATTACGGTAAAACCTGGCGCGAAATTATCAGTCCAGAAACATCACCATCGGGCCGAGCATTGGGTAGTGGTCAGTGGTACCGCTCTGGTAAGAAATGGTGACAACGAATTTTTGGTTACTGAAAACGAGTCGACCTTTATCCCAATTGGTGTGGTTCATTCGCTGGAAAATCCCGGCAAAATCCCGTTGGAATTAATTGAAGTTCAGTCGGGTAGTTACCTCGGAGAAGATGACATCGTCCGGTTTGCTGATAAATATGGTCGGGGATAATATGAAGCCCTTATCCTGCTTTAAAGCTTATGATATTCGCGGCAAACTGGGTGATGAACTTAACGAGCAGATTGCCTACTGTATTGGCCGGGCTTATGCCAGGATCATTAAGCCGGATAGTGTGGCGGTAGGCGGTGACATCCGCCTTAGTTCTGAGTCCCTGAAGCTGGCGTTAACGCTGGGGCTGTTGACCGAAGGTGTTGAAGTGCTGGATTTAGGCATGACGGGTACTGAGGAGGTGTATTTTGCCGCCCAGTATCTGGCAATTGACGGGGCTATTGAAGTTACGGCCAGTCACAACCCAATCGACTACAATGGCATGAAATTGGTTCGTGCGCAGTCAAGGCCAATAAGTGGTGACTCAGGTCTTTTTGCTATTCGCGATGAAGCACAACGATTGCAGGCAGACTTATTTGAGCCAGCAGCATTAAAAGACCTGACAGAACAAAGCAAAAAAATGGCAGGTAATGCGACATGGCAATTTGGCAACGGCAGCTATAAAAAACACAGCATACTAAAACCCTACGTCGATCATCTGCTTACCTACATTAACGGAGCCAATATTAAACCACTAAACCTGGTGGTTAACTCAGGCAATGGGGCTGCCGGTCACGTTGTCGATGCGTTAGAGCAGGCCTTTATTCAGCATAAAATACCCGTGCATTTCATCAAAGTTAATCATCAGCCCGATGGCAACTTCCCTAACGGAATTCCCAATCCGTTACTGGTAGAAAATCGTCAGGCAACTGCTGAGGCCGTACGTCATTTTCAGGCCGACTTTGGCATTGCCTGGGATGGCGATTTTGACCGCTGTTTTTTATTTGATGAGCAAGGGGATTTCATAGAAGGTTATTATATTGTCGGCATTCTGGCGGCCGCATTTTTGAAGAAAGAACCCGGAGCGAAGATTATTCATGATCCTCGTTTGTACTGGAACACTGATGCCGTTGTTAAGCAGTATAATGGCAAGGCGATTTGCAGTAAAACAGGTCATGCATTTATTAAAGAGCGTATGCGGGCTGAAGATGCGGTGTATGGTGGCGAGATGAGTGCCCACCATTATTTTCGTGATTTTTCGTACTGTGATAGCGGTATGATTCCCTGGCTGCTGGTAGCAGAGTTATTATCTTTATCAGGGGAAAAGTTATCTCAATTGGTACGGCAAATGATTGCGGATTATCCTTCCTCTGGTGAAATAAACTTTAAAATTGCCAACCCTCAACGGGTTATTACTAAATTAGCAGAGAATTATGAATCTTTGGCCATTGAAACCGATGATATAGACGGTTTAAGTATGAGTTTTGATAATTGGCGTTTTAATTTGCGTGTTTCTAATACAGAAAATGTTGTCAGATTAAATGTCGAAACCAAAGGTGACTATAAATTAATGGAACAAAAAACAGCTGAAATAAAGCTTTTCTTAACAGAGGCTGAATAAAATTATATTTTTTATTCTATATCTAAGTATTAAAAAGGCTCTGTAGCTTTATTTAAATGCTCAAATTGCTTATCCTTTATTAAATTTTTATATAAAGGAGCAAATCGTGTCTTTATTGTTAGATAAAAAAGAACTCAAGAAAGCAGCTAAAGAGTTAACGCTGGTTAAACTGACCGATGTTATTGAAACACTGAATGGTGTACTGGCTGAGCGGCAGCAGGAAGTTGAATTAATTGCTAAGCTCGAACAATTAGCCAAAGCTCAGGGTTACACTCTGGAGCAACTTGGTTACAGACAAAGCAGCGATGTTGTGGTGGCTGAGCGCAGTGACAGCGACAGTGCAAAGCGACCGGTTAAACCAAAATTTAAAACCATTAATAAAGAAAGTCAGTTTTTCTACGTTGAGAATGGCCAGCTTCAGCTGTTGCGCACGCATACCATGAAAAAAGGGTTGCAGCAACGCGGTATTCAGGTTGTGCCGCTGGCAAAAGTAGATAAAAAGTTTACTAAAGACATCGATAAACTTATTGCAGATGCTACCGCCCAGGCGATTGAGAATTTTAATAGTAAAGTCACAATCTGGAATGAGTGGGCAGTGGCCAATGGTGGCGAGATTCTTGAAAAACGTTAATAGGCATAAAATTTAAAAAAAACCGGCAACGCTGCCGGTTTTTTTATTTCGTTATTTGTAAAGACCTTCGCTATTTTGGTTGCGCATCCAGCGACTTACCATTTTCAGCGATACTGTCATCAGCCATTAAATACAAATATAACCACATCAGGTCTTCCGGCGTTTTTAAACGCATAGGGTCTTCTCCAGGATAAGCTTTAGCGCGCATCGCGGTGCGGGTGGCGCCCGGGTTGATACAATTTACCCGAATTGAACTGCCAGCGTACTCGTCAGCCATAACCTGCATCAGCCCCTCAGTGGCAAATTTTGATACTGCATAAGGCCCCCAATATGCGCGACCGGTGCGGCCAACGCCAGATGATGTAAAGATAACCGAGGCTGTTGGTGATTTTTTCAAAACCGGAATCAGTGCCTGAGTCATCAGCATGGCGCCGGTGACATTAATCTGCATAATGTCTTGCCAGCTCGCCAGATTGATGTGCTCAAAAGGGCTAAGTACACCGAGTAAGCCAGCGTTATGCAGCAGGCCGTCCAGTTTGCCGAATTCACGCTCAATAGTCGTCGCCATATCTTTGTAATGGCTGGCGGTTGCGCCTTTTAAATCCAGTGGAATAATCGCAGGCTCAGCGCCACCAGCGGCAACAATTTCATCGTACACGGCCTCAAGCTTGTTAACAGTTCTTCCCAGCAAGATAACCGTTGCCCCATATCGGGCGTAGGTCAGTGCGGCACAGCGACCAATACCATCACCAGCGCCGGTTACTAAAATAACTTTACTCTGCAGCGCCCCTGCAGGTGCGGTGTAGTTATCCATAAAATCTAACCTGTTAGCGTTAAAAAACGGCGCAAGCATACGCTTAAAACAAATATTTTGCATCTTTCTTGCTGCCAACCGTATTTTTACGCTAGCGATCTGGCAGACTTTGAGTTAACTTTAACTGGTCGTAGCTGTTCAGTATCGGCAGCCACTCTAAACTAAAAAGAATTCGTAATAAGTAAAGCAAGGTTTTGCTTTGCAATAAAAAAAAAGCGTTAAGGACGGGGAGAGATTATGAAAAAGCTTGCTATTAGTATCGCTGTTGCGGCAGCGATCGGCCTGGCTGGTTGCGGTGATTCATTAGAAGATATTCAACAGGATGTTGCTGACCAGGGTACAGTGACACCTGCTTCGAGAGTTATATTTGACCCGACTGCGGGTCGGGTTTCAGTGCCGAACGACTTATTATTCCAAGGCACCACAGATGGTACCTTAACCCTTGATAGTGGGGATAACCCGGATTACACCGACCCGCAAACTGCGCTTGGTGCACTTGATGGCTGGTCAACCCAGAACCCGTTTGCCATTGACCTCAGCTTTGCGCCAGGCGTTAGCTTAAATGCAGATAGCGCTCAAACGCCTGGGGCAGTTCGGGTATTTAAAGCGTTAATGGGTGATCCTATGTCGCCTGAAGCAGCGTGCACAGAAGTACCGCGCGGTGCTGCTTGTCAGATTACTGAAGAGCTGGTGTTTGGTCAGGACTTTGTAACCGCTGGTCGTGGTAACAGCGTTGCGGTTATTCCGTTGAAACCTCTGGACAATGCAACGACCTACTTACTTGCACTGACTAATGTGTTGCAGGACAGCAATGGTGAATCGGTTAAACCCTCAACCACCTATGAACTGGTGAAGCAGGATATTGCGACATTACCTCTGGCAAGTGATTCTCAGCGGGCATTGCAGGGGGTGATTAACAGCTTTGAAAATGTCATGGTAAGCGATCAGGGACTGAACAAAGATAATATTATTTATACTGCGGCTATCACTACGCAGTCAGCTGGGGCAGTGCTTTCAACCTTAAAGCAATTGATGGCATCACCCACCCCAACAGGTTATGGCCCGTCACCTTTAGTTGTAAATGATACTGGCTTAACTGTTTCACAATTAAACCCAAACTTTGCCGGCAACCCCGCTTTTGCGATTACCCGTTACTACACCGGGACAATGAACCTGGCTTATTATCTGGGGTTACCAACGGAAGCTAATCCAACCGCACCATTAAATACCCGCTGGATGGCACGTTGTGACAGCGGCGCAATCATTGCTGCTTTACCACCGGAAATGAAACCGGAAACCCCGGTTTCTGAAAACGATGGCGCTTGCCAGGCGTTTAGTGGTGGCGCTTTGCGTGATTTAGGTGTTGATCAGGCGCGGCATCTTACCAAGTTTAATACCATTCCTAAAATTAATGGTTATCAGACTGTCGATGTTCAGATGACAGTGCCCGACGCCAATGTCATTGATATGCCCGCGGCCGGCTGGCCGGTGGTTATTTTACAACATGGTATTACTTCACGTCGCTCCGATATGTTGGCGATTACCGGTACTTTGGCATCTCAGGGCTTCGCCACTGTTGCCATTGACCATCCTTTACATGGTGACCGTGGGTTTGGTCAGTTAAATGCCAGCGGTGGTAATGCAACGGTGTACATGAACCTGAGCAATTTATTAGTGACCCGCGACAATTTGCGGCAAAGTATCGCTGATATGCTGGCACTTCGTCTGGCGCTGAATTTTGCTCAGGGTGTAGATCTGGACACCAGCCGGGTACAGTTTTTAGGGCACTCACTGGGCGGGATTACCGGTACCTCTATGGTGGCATTGGCAAATACCAGCACAGGTAATGCGGACTTAGATGCGTTGTATAGCGTTGAAACCGCTGCGCTGGCGATGCCCGGTGGTGCTGTAGCCAATTTCCTGCTTGATTCTGCAGCATTTGGTCCACTGATTAAAGCCAGTGTGATGCTGGGTGCCGGCGGTGAGTTAACCAGTGACTTTGTAACTTACGTTGCAGCGAATACTGACTGTGGCGCGCCAACAGCAGAGACTGCGCAAACTTATCCTGCCTGTGCTGCACCGGTGGTTAATGACTATCTGGTGACGTTAGCGGAGCCGGCTAATGCTGCGCAGCAGGCACGTGTGTCAGCAACATTAACTCAGTTTGCTTTTGCAGCACAGACAGTAACGGATGCCGGCGACCCTAATAATTATGCTGAGCGTCTTGTTAACAGTGAAACACCGGTATATATGATTGAAGTCGTTGGCAATAGTGATGGCAATCTGCCAGATCAGGTTATTCCAAACGGTTATTTTAACCCGCTGGTAGCACTGGCTGCAGGTAAGATGCCATTAGCCGGAACTGAACCGCTGGCCCGCCTGTTGGAAACAGTTAGTGTGCCGGCAGCGGCTGGCGGTGTTACTCTGAATGGTAATAATGCTATCTCCAGGTTCAGTGAGGGTGACCACGGCTCAATTTTGAGTCCGGCTGCCAGCCTGGCAGCAACGCAGGAAATGCAAACTCAAAGCGTAACCTTTTTCTTAAACAGAGGTCAGGGCTTGTTGGTTTCAAACCCTGCAGTATTAGCAAGCGGCAACTAAACCTGATGGTTTACACAAAGCCCGGCGGCTTTAGGCGCCGGGCTTTTTCTTTTGGAAAATCAGGATAGAATACGTCTAAACAATTAAACAGGAGTGTTACTTTGGCATTTTTAATGGAATATGGCATGTTTTTGGCAAAGGCCGCGACTATCGTATTTGCGATAGCAATGGTGGCTGGCATCATAGTGAACGCCAGTCATAAACCCAAAGCGAAGAAAGGCCAGCTGGAGTTTACTGATCTGAGTAAACATTACCGACAGCAGACTGAAGACTTACAACAGCGTTTACTGGACAAAAAGGCTTTTAAACAATGGCAGAAAACCCGGCAAAAAAACCAAAAACTGCAGGGCGATGACCAACCATGCCTGTTTTTGCTCGAATTTACTGGCTCTATGGACGCCAGAGAGACCGAGTCTCTGCGGGAGGAAGTCTCAGCCTTGCTTGCTATCGCAAAGCCTGAGGACGAAGTTTTGCTGCGTCTGGAAAGTGGTGGTGGCGTGGTCCATGGTTATGGATTAGCTGCATCTCAGCTGGATAGGATCCGCAAGCAGGGCATTGCGCTTACGGTAGCGGTGGATAAGGTCGCAGCAAGCGGTGGCTATATGATGGCTTGCATTGGTAATAAAATTATAGCCGCGCCCTTCGCCATCTTAGGTTCAATAGGGGTAATTGCTCAACTGCCCAACTTTCACAAATTGCTGCAGAAAAATCATGTCGACTTTGAACAATTTACCGCAGGTGAATTTAAGCGGACCGTAACCTTGTTTGGTGAAAACACCGAGAAGGGCAGGCAGAAGTTTCAACAGGAGCTGGAGGAAACTCATGTTTTATTTAAAAACTTTGTCCAGCAACACCGGCCACAGCTGGATGTAGCGCGTGTGGCAACCGGAGAGCATTGGTTTGGATATCAGGCGCTGGAGTTACAACTGGTTGACACTATTCAGACCAGTGACGACTATCTGCTGAATAAGTTGCCTAGTCACCGGCTATTTAAGGTGAGTTATCAACTGAAAAAAGGTTTAGCCGAGAAAGTCGGAATGGGCTCAGCTAACGTGGTATCACAATGGTGGCAAAGGCTGGTACAACATAACTGGCAGCGTTAGCAACAGGGTGAAGTTAGCAGCAGTGTTAAACTAACAACAGGCTGAACTCCGCCTGTTGTTAGCATTGGCGTTTGCTATGGCTCGCGCTAGCGTAAGTGATGAAAATCTACACTCTCATCTTTCACCCCTGCACTCGCATCGTCAAATACGGCCTGGTCAAATTGCTTTTCACTTTTGCCAACGATACAGGACACCATGGCATCCCCGGTAACATTCACTGCAGTCCGGGTCATATCAAGCAGCCTGTCTACACCTATTATCAACGCTATACCTTCAACCGGCAGGCCAACTTGTTGTAACACCATGGCAAGCATAATTAAGCCGACACCAGGCACGCCAGCAGTTCCGATTGATGCCAATGTCGCGGTCAGGATTACCATCAGGTAATCAGCGATTGTCAAATCGACCAGATAGACCTGAGCAATAAATACCGTAGCCACACCCTGCATAATAGCGGTGCCATCCATATTAATGGTCGCGCCCAACGGCACGGTAAAGGATGCAATACTGTTTTTAACACCAAGCTTTTTAGTTACGGTTTCCATCGTAACCGGCATGGTAGCGTTACTACTGGAGGTGCTGAATCCAAATAAGGCGGCGTCACGCATTTTGCGTAGGAATATTAGTGGGTTTAACCCTGTAAGCAGCTTAAGTATAACGCTGTAACTTATCAGACCATGGAAAATCAGCACCGCAAGCACGACGCCGAAATACTTTGCCAGACTGACAATGGTTTCAAAGCCCAGTGTAGTAAATAACTTAGCCATCAGAAAAAATACGCCGTACGGCGCCAGGTTCATCAAAATGGTCACCAGCTTCATGATGACTTCACTGAGATCACTAAATACCGCAGCCAGTCGCTCACCGGGTTTACCACTTAACGCCATGGAGATACCAAACAAAACGGCAAATACAATTATTTGCAGCATATTACCCTGCGCCATTGACTCAATCGGGTTGCTTGGGAAAATATTAATAAACACCTGCGCCAGCGATGGTGCTTCAGAAATATCAAAGCTGGCATCAGATTGCCGGTCGACTCCCTGGCCCGGGGCAACTAATATGGCGGCTGTCATGGCCAGAGTAATCGCAACAGCCGTCGTAATAAGGTATAAGCCAATGGTTTTGCCACCAAGCCGACCCAGGGTAGAGGTGTCTGACAACGAGCAGGTACCGCAAACCAGTGAGACAAACACCAGTGGCACAACCAGCATTTTCAAACTGGCAATAAAGATTTCGCCGCCAACATGAAAAATACCATCAACGAAAAAGGCTTTAAGTGGTATGGCAAGGCTAAACAGAGAGAGGACACGCTCTTCCTGGCCTGCTAAGATAGCTTTGAAAAAGAAACCAACTAAAATGCCGGCTACCATGCCGATAACGATGCGGGCAGTTAATCCTAATTTACGATTTTTGCTCATTGTTTTAGTGATATATCAGTGCGGAATTTGCTTAAGACTATCAGTTTGCAGCGCTATTTGGCAGGCTTGACAAAAATTTTTTTGAAAATTGCTGTGACGTAGTGATAATTAATGGTTTAAGATGCAATTAACAAAAACTATATATAAAAAACAGCTTGGGAGAGTTTTCATGCGAAACATCCGGCAACTACTTGTTGCATTAATGATTACATCGCTGGCCGCTTGTGGTGGCGGCGGTACCTTGGGCAGTGGCGGCGGTGATAGCGGCGGTGGAACAGGTGGCAGCGCTCCGGTGTTTACGCTGGCACTCACTATCACTAATACAGCGGGCACTGAAACCAATAACCTGTCGCAAGATACCCCTCTGGTTGTTACGGCAACTTTAACTGCGACAAATGATGGCAACGTTGCCAACCAGCTTATCAATTTTGAAGTTTCCGGCGAGGGCCTGGCAGCGTTGGGTAACGACGCAGGGGCTGCCTCTACCAACGCTGAGGGTGTAGCAACAATTCCTCTGCTTGTTGGTAATCGCTCTGGCGCAGGACAGATCAACGCCAGTTTTGGTGAAGTATCTGCCAGCGCAGTATTTAATTCTGCCGGTGATGGTGGCGATCAGGTTGACATTACCATCGGTAGCGTCAGGTTAATTGCTGATAAGTTATTGCTAGGCTCTGGTGCGACAGATAAAGTCGAACTCAGTGCTCTGGTCAGGGACGTTAACAATGTTACGTTATCGGAAGTTCCGGTGACCTTTTCTGCTGACTCAGGTGAAATAAACATTGTCGATACTGTTACTGGCCCCAATGGCATCGCTAAAGCTACTCTGACGACCTTATCTGATAGTAACAACCGAGAAATATCAATAGTTGCCCGGGTTCAGCAGCAAACCGCTGAACTCATTATTGATGTGGTTGGTACTAACCTGGAGATCGCGGCACCATCAGCCGTGGTATTGAACGACAGTGCCACCATCGATGTGTTTGTCACCGATTCCAGCGGTAATGGTATTCAGGGTGTTGTATTAGATGTCAGTTCAGCGCTCGGTAATACATTAAATGAGACTAATCCCGAAACGGTAGGGTCTGGCGGTAAGGCTTCATTCACTTACACTGGTGTAAACAGTGGTGTTGATACCCTGACGGTGTCAGCTCTTGGTATCTCCAGCAACGTTGAATTGAACGTGAGCCCTGACACTTTTGTGTTCGAGCAAGTCAATGGTGAAGAGGACGGGGTGGTAGAAATACCATTAAATACAGCACAGGGCCTTGGCGTTCAGTGGTTAATTGATGAATCTCCAAATGCTGGTGAAGCCATTAGTTTTGCAACCTCTCGTGGTTTTATTGCTACGTCAGCAGCAGGACTGGTTGATGAACATGTAACGGTGTCCCAGAATACTGATGCAGATGGTGAGGCTCAGGTGTTTGTGCAGTCTGGTTTTGCCGGTCTGGCCACTATTGCCGCTCAGGGCGGAGATGCCGGAAGTAGTGTAAATGCGCAGAAGATAGTTGAGTTTGTTGCCACTACACCAACCAAAGTTGAAGTTCAGGCATTTCCGGCTCAGGTAGGTTTAGGTGAGACCAGTGCAGTGCGGGCCATCGTTCGTGATGCGAGCAACAACCCTGTGAAAAACCAGAATGTGGTGTTTACGCTGGATAATTCGGCGGGTGGTCAACTCAGCGCAGTGCTGGCACGCACTAATTCCCAGGGTGTGGCATCAACTGTGTTTTCTGCCGATAGCACCACTGGTGGTGGTGTGGAAGGTTTAAATCTGGTTGTGAAAGGTGCCCTGGCAGCGAATGATGCAATTGTCGGCCAGACTGATATAGCTGTGGGCCGCAGGACGTTATTCTTCCGGTTCGGTACCGGTAACGTAATAACCAAACCAAACGATAGTACTTATTCAAAAGAGTTTTCAGTTATTGTTACCGACAGTTCGGGTAATCCGGTGCCAAACCAACAGCTCAATGTTGCTGTAGTACCGGTTTCTTATTCCAAAGGGATTTGGGTTAAGTCACCGCCAGCGCCGGCGACCTTCAAAAACTGGGCTGCCCAGGTATCTGCTACCTGCCTGAACGAAGACGTAAATTTGGATGGTATTTTAGAGATATCGGAAGATACAAATGGCGACGGCCAGATAACGCCAGGCAACCGGGCGACTGTGCCAGTCACTGTCACAGCTGACGAGAGTGGCATAGCCGTGTTTAACGTACAATACCCACAAGATGTAGGCGCCTGGATGGATGTGCGTTTACAAGTATCTGGAACGGCGTCGGGTACTGAAAATGTGTCTTCTCGTGAGTATGGCTTGCCTGTATCGAGTGAAGATGTGACAGTTGAAACCTCACCACCACCAAGCAATCCATTTGGTGTTGTAGGTGATTGTACCGTTGTTGATTAACGATATACAGCCCGCCTGACAGCGGGCAAAATAAAACCGCCAACTGGCGGTTTTATTATTTGTGCAGGTTTGTTAGCGCTGGAACTGATAAACAGAACCCAGGTTTAAGATTTGAGTCAGCTCATCAAGTGCTGCCCGGGATTCTTTTAATAGCAGCGGATCAGCCAAATCTGCTTCCGAAATCTGATCGCGGTAATGTTTATCTACCCAGTTGTTTAACGTGGCAAATAACTGGTCATTCATCAGTACGTGTGGGTTTACCGCCTGACGTTCCTGCTCACTTAACGCCACCCGCAACCGCAAACACGCCGGGCCGCCGCCATTGCGCATGCTTTGTTTTACATCATAATAATGCACATGTTTTATGGGTGTGCCACGGCCGGTTAGTTCTGCCAGATAGCGGCTAACAGTTGGGCTGTCCTGACATTCCGTCGGCGCGATGATAGCCATTTCGCCATTGGCCAGGGTAATAACCTGAGTATTGAATAAATACGTGTTAATCGCTACCTGTACTGACACATCTTTATCGTTCACTTCAATCAGAAATAAGTCGCTCTCATTACCAAATTTACGTTTTAGCTCATCAAGTTTACTTTGGGTATCCACAAAGGCCTGCTGATGGTAAAACAGCACATTCTGATTGCCGACAGCGATAACATCGTTATGGAATACGCCCTGATCAATCACATCGGGGTTTTGTTGCATATAAACTACATGATCGTTACTTAAGCCATGCAAACGGGCTACGGCCTCACAGGCTTCCAGTGTGTGCCTGGCCGGAAAACGTTTCGGTGCTGCCTTGGACTGATCGAACGCATAACGACCAAACACAAACAGTTCAACACCTTTTTTGCCGTAATCACTGCACAATCTGGTATGATTCGCCGCACCTTCATCACCAAAATGGTCGTTGTCTGGCAAATGTTGATGATGAGCAAAGTGGCCAGGGTCAGCAAACATTGCCTGTAATATTCTGCCGGTAGTCTGTGGTTCCAGTGACCGGTGAAATTTGTTGGTTAAGTTTGCCGGAGTAAAATGTACCTTGTTGTCACTGGTATCTGCACTTGGCGAGATTGTTGCGGCGTTTGCGGTCCACATACTGGATGCTGAACATACTGCCCGAAACACAGCCGGTGCTTGTTTGGCCGCGGTGGCAATGATGTCACTGTCTGAACCGGTAAAGCCAAGCCGGCGTAACGTGTATACATCCGGGCGCTCTTGCGGAGCAAGCACGCCTTGCACTAAACCTAAATCGTGCAATGCCTTCATTTTCTGCAAACCTTGCTTGGCTGCTTGTTTTGGGCTGGAAGTGTTGTTAGCGTTAGATAAAGAGGCAACGTTGCCGACTGACAAGCCGGCATAGTTATGGGTTGGTCCTACCAGACCATCGAAATTTGCTTCAAAGTACTTCATTTTTGCTTTATATCCTTCTGTTGGAAGGGGCACTGTTTTTATTATTATTGCGGCCGCTTATGTTTTTTTATGCTTCATTTTGGAGTTGGCTATCAAATAGCCGCTGGGTCTGTAAAATGGCCCGGATTGCATAATAATGAGTTTATTCACTTGTCACAACTGCGGTTTGCGGATATATGTTAAAAAAGGGCGGCCAAAAGGCGGCTAAAGTTAGGGAATTCAGGTTTTAAGATGGCGAAATCACTGGTAATAGTCGAATCACCGGCAAAAGCAAAGACAATAAATAAATATTTAGGAAACGATTACGTCGTTAAATCGAGCGTTGGTCATATCCGCGATCTGCCAACCAGCAGTAGCAAAGATAAAGTCCGTACTACCGATAAGAGCCTGAGCAAAGAGGAAAAAGACTATAAAGCGCTGGTTGATCGGATGGGGATCGATCCGGCGCATGGCTGGAAAGCCCGTTATGAGATCTTGCCAGGCAAAGAAAAAGTGGTAAAGGAGCTTAAAGCACTGGCTGATAAAGCTGACACCGTCTATCTGGCAACGGATTTGGACCGCGAAGGGGAAGCTATAGCATGGCACTTACAGGAAATTATTGGCGGCGAACCTGAGAAGTTTAAGCGGGTTGTTTTTAATGAAATTACCAAATCAGCCATTACCAATGCCTTTGTCGAACCCGGTCAGGTGAATGTTGATCAGGTGAATGCGCAGCAGGCCCGACGGTTTTTGGACAGGGTAGTGGGCTTTATGGTGTCCCCCCTGCTTTGGAAAAAAGTAGCACGTGGTTTATCCGCTGGCCGGGTGCAATCTGTGGCAGTACGCTTAGTGGTAGAACGGGAGCGGGAAATAAAGGCCTTTGTTCCTGAAGAATACTGGACTCTCGCTGCTGATACCCTGACCGACGCCAGGCAACCCTTGCTATTGGATGTGGTGCGGGAAAACGGTAAAGCCTTTAAGCCGGTCAATAAAAAGCAGGCTGACACTGCGATTGAACGTTTGAAAGATGCCAGTTTTGAAGTTAAAGAACGGGAAGACAAACCGAGCAGCAGCAAACCTCAGGCGCCATTTATAACCTCAACCTTACAACAAGCTGCCAGTACCCGCTTAGGTTATGGTGTTAAAAAAACCATGATGCTGGCACAACGGTTATATGAAGCTGGCCATATTACCTACATGCGTACTGACTCTACTAACCTCAGTACAGAAGCCGTCGGTGCTTGCCGGGATTATATAAATGAGAAGTTTGGTAAAAAATACCTGACCTCTGAGCCTGTCAGCTACGGCAGTAAAGCTAATGCTCAGGAAGCCCACGAAGCGGTGCGGCCATCTAATGTCAGTGTGTTAGCAAGTGATTTGGGCGATATGGAAGCCGATGCCCGTAAACTTTATGAGTTAATCTGGCGCCAGTTTGTGGCCTGTCAAATGCCACCCGCGCAATACGATGTTACTAATATTACTGTGGTTGCCGCAGATTTCGAATTAAAAGCTAAAGGTCGGGTACTTCGTTTTGATGGCTGGACCCGGGTGCAACCGGCGGTTAAACGCAAAGGTGAGGAAGACAACGAGCTGCCAGATGTGAAAAAAGGCCAGCAATTGCAGTTACAGCAATTACAAAGTGCTCAGCATTTCACTAAGCCGGCCGCACGTTTCAGTGAAGCCAGTCTGGTGAAGGAGTTAGAAAAGCGCGGAATTGGCCGACCCTCTACTTACGCTGCCATTATTTCAACTATTCAGGATCGTGGTTATGTCCGGGTTGAAAATAAGCGCTTTTATGCCGAGAAAATGGGTGAAATAGTCACCGACCGGCTGGTAGAAAACTTCGATGATTTAATGAATTATGATTTTACCGCCAACATGGAGCTGACCCTGGACGACATCGCTAAAGGGCAACGGCAATGGCGTAAAGAGCTGGACAACTTTTATACCGGCTTTTCTGACAAACTGAAAACAGCGGAGCAAGACCCTGAACAAGGCGGTATGCGCGCTAATCAGTTTGTTTTGACTGATATTGATTGCCCGAGTTGTGGCCGTAAAATGGGCATTCGTACCGCTTCTACCGGCGTATTCCTGGGATGTTCAGGCTATAACCTGCCGCCAAAGGAGCGCTGTACCACGACGATGAATCTGCTGCCGGGTGATGAGGCGGTGAAGGTAACGGATGACGATGAGCTGGAAACCGAAGCGCTGCGGCAGAAGAAACGCTGCGATAAATGCGGTACGGCAATGGACAGTTATCTGATAGATGAACAGCGAAAGCTGCACGTCTGTGGTAATAATCCGGAATGTGATGGTTATGAGCTGGAAGCGGGTAATTTCAAAATAAAAGGTTACGACGGCCCACTGATAGAGTGCGACAAGTGTGGCAGTGATATGCAGTTAAAATCTGGCCGCTTTGGCAAGTATTTTGGCTGTACCAACAGTGAGTGTAAAAACACCCGTAAACTGCTACGAAGTGGTGAAGCTGCGCCACCAAAAGAAGATCCTGTTCATTTGCCTGAGCTGAAATGCGAAAAATCTGACGCCTATTTTGTACTGCGGGATGGCGCGGCTGGATTGTTCCTTGCAGCGTCGACATTTCCTAAGTCCAGGGAGACCAGGGCGCCGTTAGTCAGTGAACTTAAGCTGTTCCGTGAACGGATTTCACCGAAATTTTATTATCTTGCTGACGCACCGGTAAAAGACAAAGAGGGTAACCCCAGCATTGTTCGTTGGAGCCGTAAAACGAAACAGCAGTATGTAATGACCGAGAAAGAGGGGAAAGCTACGGGGTGGGCGGCCTGGTATGAAAACGGCAAATGGGTGGTTTCATCCAAAGATAAACCTGCCACCAAATAAGCTCACGGTTGCTTAGCAATATGGCTGACTAAAAATGGCACTTATGGTGCCATTTTTAGTGCTCACCACTTACGTTTAGGTGCAAACAGCTCGTCGATATCTTTGTTTTCTTTTTCTTCTTTCTTCTCCCGATCCCGCAGATTGCCGGCCTTCAGTTCAGTAGCAATATCCTCGAGGGTTTGCACAACTTCTGATTTACGGCTAATAACATACTCATCCTGGTGACTGCTGCCGTTTAACGAAGTAAGGGCTTTTTCAAAATACTGACGGGCCGACCCAAGCATATTGTTACTCCGGGCCTGCTTGCCACGTTTAATCTGGCTCTCAACATTAATTCGTACCTGAAGTATCTCTAAGCGTTTGTCTTCGGCAATAACCGTAGAGGTATCGATGTTGCCTCTGGCATGTTCACTGCGAAGGGTGGTGCGTAATTTTTTGATGCCGCGTATCAGGCCGATTAATTGCTGGTCGTTGTCGGGCAGCGTCAGGTTGTCAGTTGCTGTCACGTCAGTGTTTACAGGTTCATTCAGACGGGTCTCTGTTTCTTGCAGCCGTTGCTTTAATTCTCTGGTTCCCGGGTCAAGTTCAACCATGGCACGCAAAGCAAAAGCCATCCGTTTTAACAGCATAGTCGTGATGGCGGGGGTAAATGGTACGTTAGCCGTATTTGCCAGCATATCTTCGGTATCATCAAGCAAATGGCGTAATTTGGTAAATTCCGCGCGTTTAAGACTGGCAATCCGCTCTTTGTGTTGTTGCACAACATTAACGACAACAGCAATAATCACCAAAGCCACAATGAGCGAGATGATAATGGGTAACAACATGCAGACCTCTGACCGTATACGCGTTTATAAATTATAGTAATCTGAATTGATGGCAATGAACAGTTTTCTGAAGATCAGGGTAATGCTAGCCTGAAACTTCCACCATTCAGCACTCCATCATTCTGCAGACTTACCATGCCCCGCTGGCTTTTATTGTGATGGGCCCGGGCAATTAATTTAGCAAAAAAAATGCCAAGCCCGGTATGACCATGCCGTAAGTCCAGTTTATGCATATCAGGAGCAGCGTTGTGTAGCATAAAGTCAGGAAAGCCCGGGCCGTCATCAGCAACCACGATGTGCAACATAGTATCGACGACCTCGGCGCTCAGTAGTATTCGCTGACTACTGTAGCGCATGGCATTGGCAATGGCATCGTTCAGGACATTCATCACCAGATCGCGGTCAAAAAACCAGTTTAAATCACTGTCTGAGTTGATAATCACTTCGATATTGCGCTGGGTAGCAAAGTATTGATTTTTCAACAATAACTCTTCGAAGACTTCATTCAGATAATGCTGGTCAATTTGTACTGGTAATTGCTGGCGATCCAGACGATACAGCGACAATAACTGCAGCAAATTTGAATTTAGCCGGTTTGCTTCATAGTTTAGCAGCGCCAGCTCGTCACGGGCATCATTTGACAATTTGCTGCCTTCGGCCTGTATAAGCTCTGCCGATTGAATCACCATGCACAGTGAGTTTTTCATGTCGTGAACACTGCAAGCCAGTACTGTCGCGAAGTCGATTTCTGTTGGGTTAGTCATAACTGCTCCGGGCACCTGATGATAACGTCTGTCATTCAGTTGTTAAAATTTTTTGCTACTAATAGTTATAGCTTTGCCACTTATAAAAATTAGTTGGAATATCTGACAAGACGGGTATATTGAACGGTGATCATTCTTTACCGGACCTGGGCCAGATGAAATTACAGCAATTGCGTTACATTGTTGAGGTGCTAAACCATAACTTAAATGTGTCGGCAACGGCAGAAAGCCTTTATACCTCGCAACCTGGAATCAGTAAACAGGTTAGAATGCTGGAAGATGAGCTTGGCATCCAGGTTTTTGGCCGCAGCGGCAAGCACTTAACCCATGTGACCCCGGCCGGACGCGATGTTATTGAAATAGCCCAGCAAATCCTGGCCAAAGTAGAAAGCATCAAAGCGGTTGCCAAGGAGCATACCTTACCTGACCAGGGTAAGTTAAATATTGCTACAACTCATACCCAGGCCCGCTATGCCTTACCTTCTGTTATCAGTGGTTTTATGCAGAAATATCCAAAGGTATCGCTGCATATGCATCAGGGTTCACCACAGCAAATTTCCGAGGCGGCGTCCCGTGGCGAAGCTGACTTTGCCATCGCCACCGAAGCCCTGCATTTATACGGTGATTTAGTTATGCTGCCGTGCTATCACTGGAACCGCAGCGTTATCGTCAGGCAGGATCACCCGCTGGCTCAGCTTGGCCGTAAAATTGCGGTAGAAGACGTAGCACAGCATCCCATCGTAACCTATGTATTTGGCTTTACCGGGCGCTCTGAACTTGACCGGGCTTTTGCCGCTAAGGGGTTGGAGCCGCGCATCGTATTTACCGCAACTGACGCTGATGTGCTGAAAACTTATGTCAGGTTGGGCCTGGGGGTAGGGGTGATTGCATCGATGGCGATAGACCCGCAATTGGACAAAGATTTAGTCGCCCTGGACGCCAGACATCTGTTTGAGGCCTCTACTACCAAGATTGGTTTCAGGAAAGGTGCGTTTCTGCGGACCTACATGTATGACTTTATTCAGCGGTTTGCACCTCACCTGACAAAAGACGTGGTAGAGCGGGCGAATCTGCTGCGTAACCAGGAAGAGATAGACCGGATGTTTGACACCTTTGAGTTACCCGTACGCTAAACCCTGCAGTTAAAAACGGTCAGGTGTCGCTCCTGGCCGTTTTTATCACTGTTATTGCCCTAACTGCTACAACAGCTCGCTACGAAGCTCTTTGCAGGCTTTGACCATATTCAGCAGGGCAGAACGGGTTTCGTTCCAGCCTCGGGTTTTCAAGCCACAGTCCGGGTTTACCCACAACCGCTCAGCGGGTATTTTTCCTGCAGCCTGTTTTATCAGTTGCTTTATCCAGCTTACCGTTGGCACATTCGGTGAGTGGATGTCATACACCCCGGGACCAATTTCATTCGGGTAAGCAAAGTGCTCAAATGCACTCAGCAATTCCATATTGGAACGGGATGTCTCAATGGTAATCACATCAGCATCCAGTGCCGCTATGGCCACTATAATGTCGTTAAACTCGCTGTAGCACATATGGGTGTGAATTTGCGTGGTATGGCTTACGTCACTGCAGCAATATTTAAACGCCGCTACCGCCCATTGCAGATAAGCCTGCCACTGGCTTTGCTTCAGCGGCAGGCCTTCGCGAAACGCAGGCTCATCAATCTGAATAATCTCAATGCCTGCAGCCTGTAAGTCCTGCACTTCAGCTGCCAGTGCCAGACTGAGTTGTAAGGCGATGTCCTGGCGACTGATATCATCACGTGGAAACGACCAGCCTAAAATGGTAACCGGCCCGGTCAGCATGCCTTTGACAGGTTTACTGGTAAGCGACTGAGCATAGCGACTCCATTGTACAGTCATTGGCTGCGGTCGGCTGATATCACCGATGATAATGGGTGGCTTAACACAGCGCGAGCCATAACTTTGCACCCAACCAAACTGGCTAAACACAATACCGTCCAGCAACTCGCCAAAGTATTCCACCATGTCGTTGCGCTCTGCCTCACCGTGCACGAATACATCGAGGCCAATCTGTTCCTGCTCAGCAATGGCAAGTTGAATGTGCTGCTTAATTTGTTGCTGGTATTGGCTGCTATCAATCTTGCCGGTCTTAACGGCCAGTCGCTGCTGGCGTATTTCTGCGGTTTGCGGAAATGAGCCAATAGTCGTGGTTGGCAGCAGTGGCAATTTAAAATGCTGACGCTGGGCTTGCTGGCGCACAGTGAAAGATGCAGAACGATCGGCTGAACGTGTTTTAAGAGCTGCTACCGCCTGCAATACGGTCGGGTTATGCACCCTGGCCGACTGCGCCCTGGCTTGAATTGGCACACTGTACTGATCAACAGCACTAAGTTCATTTGTTTGCAGGGCATGCTTCAACAGGGCCAGCTCCTGACACTTTTGTTTGGCAAAAGCAAACCAGCTCAGGCATTCACTATCCAGCGCCGTTTCCAGCTCAAGGTCTACCGGACAATGCAGCAGTGAGCAGGAGGGCGCCAGCCACAGCTTATCACCGCGTTGCTGATAAACCGGCTGTAACTGCTGGTACAGCGCTGCCAGATCACTGCGCCAGACATTGCGGCCATTTATAACACCTGCAGACAATACCCAATTGTCTGGTACAGCCTTATGTAGCGCTGCTATATCACTGTTATCGGCAACCAGGTCAACATGCAGGCCGTCCAGTGGCAGCCCTGCAAGCAATGGGAGCTGGTGGCTAACATCACCAAAGTAGGTTGCCAGTAATAACTTTACCTTGCCTTTGTTCAGTTGTTGGTAGCCTGCAGCCAGGGCCTGTAGCCAGTTGTCCTCCAGCTCCAGTGCCAGCAAGGGCTCATCAAGTTGCAGCCAGCTGACTCCCAGCGCGTTTAGCTTATCGAAAATGTGCTGATAAGTTTTTAATAGCTGTGGCAACAGGGTCAGTTTGTCCTGTCCGGCAACGCTTTTGCCTAAGTACAGGTAACTTAGCGGTCCCAGCAGCACCGGCTTTGCGTTAACGCCAGCTTGCTGCGCTTCACTGATCTGCTCGAACCAAAAGTTGTCGGTTAGCTCAAATGTCTGGTTTTCAGAAAATTCCGGCACGATATAGTGATAGTTAGTGTTAAACCATTTGGTCATGTCACTGGCAGCCGCAGGCTTACCTTTGGGCGCGCGGCCACGGGCGATCCGAAATAACGTATTGAGATCAACAGTATCGTTATCAGCACGATGACGCTCTGGGATCACCCCAAGCAATAACGATGTCGCCAGCACATGATCGTACCAGGCAAAATCGCCCACAGCTACCAGGTCAATTCCTGCTTCGGTTTGAATTTTCCAGTTTTGCCGGCGTAAATCGCTACCCTTTTGCAGTAATTGTTGCTGGCTGATTTCGCCTTGCCAATATGCCTCTAATGCTCTTTTTAACTCACGCTTACGGCCGATACGGGGAAATCCAAGATTGTGTGTTAGCATAATACTTTCCTTTTAGACGTCTAGATGTTGATGCGTCTATTGTTAGTGGTTATGCTGATGCTGACAAATGAAAAAAAGGCTCGCGGCAGATGAAGAAAATTCATAATGATTGAAATTAAACACTTAAAAGCCATTCAGGCCATTGCTGAACAAGGCACCGTTCAGGGTGCAGCAGAATCGCTGTGCATCACTCAGTCTGCCTTATCGCACCAGCTGGCGGAGCTTGAGCGGCGACTGGGGCAGCAACTGTTTGTTCGAAAAAGCCAACCGCTGGTATTTAGCCAAAGTGGCCAGTTGCTGTTAAGCACCGCGGCTAAGGTCTTACCGGAAATTAATACTATAATTCAGTTGCTTAAACCGGTAACGGCTAAACCAAAACGTCTTAAACTCTGTGTCGAGTGTCATGCCTGTTTTCACTGGTTAATGCCGGCAGTAAAGGCGTTTACCAGTCAGTCGCCGCGAGATCAAATTGAATGGGTAGCGGAGATTGAGCATCAGGCCGTAGAAAAGCTACTGCAGTGGGAGTTGGACGTGGTGCTGACTTCAGACAAGCGGTCTGATAGCAGGGTGAGTTACCAGCCACTTTTCAGTATGCAACTGCGGGTATTATTGAGCCCTGAGCATCCCTTAGCCACAAAAAGCTGGCTAGAACCGGCGGATTTGCAGCAGCAGACATTATTAGGGTACCCGCTACCTCAAGCCCGACAGGACGTTTTTCGCTTTTTCCTGGCGGATTTACCTTTTCTGGGGGTGCAAAGACAGATAAGTCAGGCCAGCCAGATTTTGCAATTGGTAGCAGCCAATCAGGGAGTGGCGGTTTTGCCAGACTGGATGGCTCAGCCATTCTTACAGCAAGGACTGATTGCCAGCCTGGCACTGGGCCGTAATGGGTTGTGGCGACCTATGTACCTGTGCTGCCGGCAACAGGACGCCAATACACAACCCATTACGCATCTCATTGATGCCCTGTGCAGCAACCGCCCCGAAAGCAGCCGCGCGGCTTGTGCAGTGCCGCTGGAATAACGTACTATTTGTCGTCGATATACCAAACAGTGAACAGCCATGCCACCAGTTGAGTTAATTTTATTACTGCTAAGCCCGGTATTTTTGCTCTGTGTAATGCTGGAGTGGCGCTTTGCCGTGCTCAGACAGCAAAACTGGTATCAGTGGCGTGATACTCTGGCGAACGCCGTGCTGGCGCTACTGCATCAGGGTTCAGATATGCTGGCGCTGTTGCTGTTAATGCCATTTTTTTACTGGTTACATCAATACAGCTTGTTTACTATTGAACTCACTGCGTTGAATCTGCTGCTGGCCTTTGTGCTGCAGGACTTTCTGTACTACTGGTTTCATCGTGGCTCGCATCATATTCGTTGGCTGTGGGCATCCCATGTGGCACATCATAGTTCCCGACTGATGAATTTCAGCACTGCCTTTCGCCAAAGCCTGACGTATCCACTGTCAGGTATGTGGTTGTTCTGGCTGCCAATGATTTTGCTGGGATATGACCCAACGTTAGTGTTCGCTGTAGTTGCCCTTAATTTAGCATTTCAGTTTTTTGTTCATACCCAGGCCATTGGCCGGCTTGGTTTGCTGGAGCACATTTTTAATACCCCTTCACACCATCGGGTGCATCACGCTTGTAATACTATTTACATTGACCGTAATTTTGCCGGCGTACTGATTATCTGGGATAAAATGTTTGGCACTTTTGTCCCCGAGCAGACGGACGAGCCTTGCCGCTACGGTATTACAGATGATTTCAACTCGACTAATCCGCTTACCATTACTTTTTATGAATGGCGGCGGATGTGGCGTGAGGCAAGTAGCGCCGGGCGGCAGCAGTCTTTGTGGCAGGTACTTTTTAGAATGCCGCCAAAATTAACCGCTGGCACCACAGAAAAATTAGCTGAATAAGTTGCCGTTCAGCTGCGCAAAAAAAGCAATTTGCACTAAGCTTGAATAAAGTCATAACACCCTGAGGTGATTTATGAAGTCTATCAAGCTTTTAGTCTTACTAGCTGTCACGTTAATGCTGTTTTCTTGCAAACCTGTCTCTGAACCTGAAATAGCCGTGCCGGCCGAGCCGGTGGCGCAGCGGATGTCGGCGGTACCGCCCCAGTGCTCCCTTACCATGGGCTTTGATGCTTGGGAGCCTTACCAGTATATGACGGTAGGTAACACCGTTACCGGACTCGATGTTGAGCTGGTAAGGGCTGTCGCTTCTGAAATGCAGTGTGAACTGAGTATTGTTCAGGGGAGCTGGGTGGAATTGCTGGGTTTACTCAAAGAGGGGGAAATAGACTTTGTGCTGGGGGCTTCCATTACTGAAGATCGTCAGACTTTCGCCTATTTCTCTGAACCCTATCGCCAGGAACAGTTTTCGTTGTTTGTACGTGCAGACGACGCTGAGTTGCCCGTGACCAGTATTCAGGAGTTCGTCAGCGCCGGTCACAAGCTGGGTATCGTCAACGAGTATTACTATGGCGATGAAATTGCAGAGCTTTATGCCTCAGCCGAGTTTAGGCCGCAGTTTGTTGGCGCCATCATCAGTGAGATGAACATGGCGCGGCTACTGGACGAAGAAATAGACGGCTTTCTGGAGGACAGCTTCGTCGCCACGTCGATACTGCGACGTAAAGGGCTGGATGAACTTATCAAGCCGCATCAGGTAACCCTGGGCAATAATGATGTATATGTGATGTTCAGTAGAGCGTCTGTTGAAGAAGAGTCAGTTGCTGAGTTTAATCGTGGGTTAGCGGCTATTAAGCAGAATGGTCTTTATCAGCAAATTGTCCAACGTTATCAGGACTAACGTTATCAGCGTTAGTATTTTAAGGACTGTTCAGCCAGATTGAATTGGCGGCTGAGAATGGCTGCAGTGAAACTGGCTTTCAGATAAAAGCCGCGGGGCAGGGTTTGAATCGGTTCACCATTGGCCCCGACCGCGGCAGTTAATGCTTTGCTATCGGCTGCTTTGGGTCTGAGTTGTAATACTTTGCCATGGGCACCACGGATCTGGTCGATGCCACCGAGAGTGATTAATTCCATTAACTCTTCCCAATCCTGCTGCAGCGCTTGCTGTTCAGCAACAGAGGGCTGCCATAAAAAGCCAGTGCCAATAACGCGCTCTGCCAGAGGAATTTGTCGTTCGGCCAATATGGGTACCCAAAGTACGTGCTGCAGCTTCTGGCAAATCCAAGATTGCTGCCAGCTTTGACTGGTGACGCCAGTCAGAGGCGCGACACAAACGTAGGTGCTTTCCAGTGGCTTGCCTTGTTGATCAATGGGTAAGGTTTTTAATTCAATGCCCAGCGCCGGGAAATCGGGTATTGCCTGAGAGCCCGCCTCTGCACCAAGCGCGAGTTCAAGTAACTGACCAACCCAGCCTTTATCCCGTTTTAAATTAGCGGGAACGTCTACCTTTAGCTGGGCAGCCAATTGACCAAGGGTCAGACCTGCAATGCTATGACAACAATGCAGTAATTGTCCGGCTGTGTTCAATGGCGTTTTTTTCAACGAATTACTCGCCGTAGTATGCGGTTACAGGTCGACGTTACCGTAGCATTTTTATCGCATTGACGCTGCTTAAAAACGCAGCAAACTAACTTATGCACAGCCTGCAAATAAAAATATCGGCAGTATTGCGTGCATAAGTTATTGTAATTTGCAGGATTAACAAAAAATAATAAGGCGATGAACAGGCAGAATCTATCGTTACTCAACAGCCTTGTGCAACTTAACAACAGTTTTATCCACAGAGTCTGTGAAGAAGTTCACATAGGTTAGGTAAAGAAAATGGGAAATGTGGATAACTATGGATTAGCACAAGCATTGCGGCTAATGAAATTCCGTTTGCCGTAACCGCGACTTTGTGAAAGAATCTTTGTTATAGCAGAAATAGACTCGCTAGAGGTTTGTGTGATCGATGCCGAAGGTTTTCGGGCCAATGTCGGCATAGTGATTTGTAACACCCAGGGACAGGTGTTTTGGGCGAAAAGATATGGTCAGCATTCCTGGCAGTATCCACAGGGTGGTATCGACGATGGCGAAACGCCAGAGCAGGCCATGTATCGCGAACTGCATGAGGAAGTCGGGCTACGGCCTGAAGATGTAGAAATAATCAGTGTTACCAAGCATTGGTTGCGCTACAAACTTCCGAAACGCTTAATTCGCAAAGACAGTAATCCTGTGTGTATCGGGCAAAAGCAAAAGTGGTTTTTATTGCGTTTGACCTGTCGGGAAGAAGATGTAAATCTGGCTGTAACATCGCATCCTGAGTTCGATAACTGGCGTTGGGTCAGTTATTGGTATCCAGTGCGTCAGGTAGTGGCTTTTAAACGAGAAGTGTATCGAAAAGTCATGCGTGAATTTGCCCCGGTTGCTTTGCCATTTACCCGCAGAGATATTAAAAAAAAGTATTAAGAAAATATATTAATAACTATTAAATTTGCTAAAACCGACAGGACAATGAGGTTCTTATGCTAAGCCAGTTGCGGCGGATTGTTCAGGATGTGGCTCAGGAGCCAGCTCTAGACAATGCTCTGGCTGGCTTAGTCTCAAGCATTAAAACCGCATTGGCCACCGAATGTTGTTCGGTGTATCTGGCTGATTATCAGCAACAGCATTTTATGCTGATGGCTACCGACGGCTTAAATCAGGATGCTGTGGGTAACGTTGCTATCGGCTTTTCTGAAGGATTAATCGGTTGGGTAGGGCAACGGGAAGAACCTATCAACCTCGCTCAGGCTCAACTCCATCCGCGCTTCAGGGTTACGCCTGAAGTTAGTGAAGATCGCTTCTCTGCTTTTCTCGGTTGTCCTATTATTCACCATCGAAAAGTGCTTGGCGTATTAACCATTCAGCAATCGGCTGAGCGGGTGTTTAGTGAAGATGAAGAGTCTTTTCTGGTTACCCTTGGTGCCCAGTTAGCCTCGGTATTAGCGAATGCAGAAATGCGTGATGCGGCCAGTCAGAGCCCATCTACCATGGCGAAGTCAGGTCAGCTGGCTGGATTGCCGGGCGCGCCGGGTATGGCCATTGGCGAAGCATATGTACTGCAGCCCTCCAGCGATTTCGACGCCATTTCCCTGAAAAAGTCTGATGAACCAGAAAAAGAACTGGCATTGTTCTACCGTGCCGTAAAAGTGACTAAAGCTGAGTTTAACCGGCTGGCCGAGCGAATGGCCGGCCATATCCCGGCAGACGCCCTGGCGATATTTGATGTATATCACCAGTTGCTTGATGCGGCCAGTCTGGGCCAGGAAATTGAGCAGCAAATTGCTGAGGGCTGGTGTGCGAAAAGCGCGCTGAAGCGGGTAGTGGAAAAGTTTGCCCGCCAATTTGACGATATGGACGACGCTTACCTGCGAGAGCGGGGCACTGACATCCGGGATTTGGGACAGCGGGTTTTGAATAATCTGCTCGACTCGGAGCAGCGTAAAGTGAAACTGCCGCAACGAGTGGTATTAGTTGCTGACAACGTTACTGCCACCATGCTGGCTGAGGTCCCCCGTGAGCAACTGGTTGCTATTGTTTCGCTGCGGGGCTCGGTTAACTCTCATGCGGCTATTATGGCCAGGGCCCTGGGCATCCCGGCCGTAATGGGCGTGAACGAACTGCCGTTGCTGCACTGGCAAAATCAGCAGGTGATAGTGGATGGTTATGAAGGCCATATTCTGCTGTCGCCGGTTGAAGCTATTTGCGCGGAATATCGGCGGCTGATTAATGAAGATGCAGAACTAACAGCGCGTTACCAGCAGGAAGTGGCGCTGCCGTCACAGTCTTCATGTGGCAAGCCTTTTAAGCTGATGGTGAACTGTGGCCTGGCTATTGAGCTGGAAACCAGTAATGCCGAATACACCGATGGGGTTGGCCTGTATCGTACCGAGTTTCCGTTTATTATGCGTAATCGTTTTCCCACTGAACAAGAGCAAGTGGAGCTTTACCGCAAAGTACTGAGTGGTTATGCCGGCAAGGCCGTGGTGATGCGTACGCTGGATGTCGGTGGTGACAAAGCTTTACCCTATTTTAGTATTGTTGAAGAAAACCCGTTTCTTGGCTGGCGCGGCATAAGGCTGACGCTTGATCATCCTGAGATTTTTCTGGTGCAAATCCGGGCGATGTTAAAAGCCAACATCACTTTGGATAATTTACACATTCTGCTGCCAATGATTTCTGATCTGGCTGAGGTCGATGAAGCGATCCGGCTGATCAGACAAGCCAGTTTTGAAGTCAGTGACGAGCTTAATATTGCGCTACCAAAACCGAAAATTGGCGTAATGATTGAAGTTCCGTCAATTATGTATCAGCTGCCAGAACTGGCAGCGCGAGTTGACTTTTGCTCAGTGGGTACCAACGATCTTACTCAGTATCTGCTGGCAGTTGACAGAAACAATGCCCGGGTTGCTAACCTGTATGATGCGCTGCATCCGTCGGTGCTACGCGCGTTGAATTTATTGGCTGAACAGGCCCGGCAGTTAAAGTTCCCAATTAGTATTTGTGGTGAGCTTGGTGGTGAGCCGGCAGGTGTGTTGGTATTAGCAGCAATGGGCTACAGTCGCTTTAGTATGAACAACAGTAATCTGGCGAAAATTAAGTGGTTGTTACGTCGGGTGAAAGTGACTGAGCTCGAAGCAATATTACCCGAGGTGCTGGCATGCCAGTCGCCAAAGCAGGTGAAACAGTTGGTACAACGCTTTTTGGAGCAAAAGCAGTTGCTTAGCCAATTGAGAGCTTAAAACTTATTCAGCTGATTTAATGGTACAAGCAGCACGCTTGTACCGCAGTATTTATATTGAGATGTCCTTTGTTAACAATACTTCTGATTTCTGCGCTAATTGGTTGTCTGGCTGGCTTTCTGGCCGGTTTACTGGGTATTGGCGGTGGTCTGGTTATTGTGCCGGTTTTGGTGGTGCTGCTGCCGGCATTAGGCGTGGTTAGTCTGGATAACGTTATGGTGGTTGCAGTAGCCACGTCACTGGCCTCGATTATTATTACCTCAGGCTCCTCTATTCGTGCCCATCATAAACGCAATAATGTCAGTTGGTCATTGGCCGGCACTGTTATGCTGGGTGCCGGTATTGGTGCAGGGATGATTGGTCTGGTTGCCCATCATATAAATGGCACGACCTTAAGAGTAATTTTTGGGGTGGCAGTATTTTTGCTGGCATTAAGAATGCTTGGCTCACGCAGTGTAATGGGCCGGGCGCCGTTGCCGGCAAAACCCGTGCTTGGTGCTATTTCAGCAGTGCTTGGCGCTATATCAGGTTTACTGGGTATCGGCGGCGGCGCGCTGGTGGTACCGGTGCTGAACTATTTTTCTGTCGACATGCGCCGGGCTATCGGCTGTGCCGCAGCCAGCGGTATCGCTATTGCTGTCCTTGGCACCCTGGGGTATGTTATTGCCGGCTGGCAACGCTACCAACTGACCGACGGTTTTGTTGGTTATATTTATTTGCCTGCATTAATTGGTGTTGTCTCCACCTCGGTATTTACGGCGACGTTGGGTGCAGCTATGACCCAGCGCCTGCCAGTGCTTACCATAAAAAGAGTGTTTGGTGTGTTCCTGATGCTGGTTGCCGCCAGAATGGTTTTTAGTTAATAATATCAACAGTTTAAAATTTTTGGTTATGATGGTTTTTAAAGGATAAAGATGACAAGTTCCTACCTCGACTTTCCTGATATCGATCCGGTATTAGTTTCTATAGGCCCGTTATTTGGTTATGGACCGCTCAATATCCATTGGTACGGCGTCATGTATGCAGTCGCATTTGGCCTTGCATACTGGTTGGCCAACCGCGCAGCCGCGAAACCGGGCTCGGGCTGGACTAAAGAGCAAGTCAGCGATTTGCTGTTTTTTGGCTTTCTCGGGGTAATTGTTGGCGGCAGACTGGGCTATGTGTTCTTCTACAATTTCGGACAACTGCTGGCAGAGCCGCTGTACCTGTTTAAAACCTGGGAAGGCGGTATGTCGTTTCATGGCGGTTTGCTCGGAGTGTTACTGGCGATGGCCTGGTTTGCCCGGCGTTACCATAAATCTTATCTGCAGCTGGGCGACTTTGTCGCGCCACTGATTCCTCTTGGCCTGGCTGCCGGCCGGCTGGGCAATTTTATCAACGGCGAATTATGGGGCCGCACCACTGACGTGCCGTGGGCGGTAATGTTTCCCAATGCAGGAAGTTTACCCCGTCATCCGTCGCAGCTATACCATGTGCTGCTGGAAGGCATTTTATTGTTTATTATTATTATGCTGGTTCGGCGCTTAAAACCGGCTACCGGTACTGTGGGTGGGGTGTTCCTGCTGGGCTACGGTGTGTTTCGCTTTTTCGTGGAGTTTTTCCGTCAGCCCGATGCCCATCTTGGTGTATTATCAGCCGGTATGACAATGGGGCAATGGCTGTGTCTGCCGATGATCGCAGCAGGCCTCGGCCTGATAATTTACGTGAATAGTAAGCCCGCAGTGTCAGTACGGGGGAGAAAATGAAGCAATATCTTGATTTAATGCGTCATGTGCTGGAGCACGGCCATAAAAAAACCGACCGTACCGGCACTGGTACCATAAGTGTATTTGGTTACCAGATGCGTTTTGATTTGCAGCAGGGCTTTCCGCTTATTACCACCAAAAAATGCCATCTGCGTTCGATTATTCATGAGTTATTATGGTTTTTAAAAGGTGAAACCAATATTGGCTACCTGCAGGACAATGGCGTATCTATCTGGAATGAATGGGCGACTGAAACAGGAGAGCTGGGGCCGGTATACGGCGCGCAGTGGCGCAGCTGGACCAGTCATGACGGCCAGGTAATTGACCAGATAAGCGAGCTAATTAACGATATAAAACGCACACCTGACTCACGCCGCTTAATTGTCAGCGCCTGGAATCCTGCTGTACTACCCGATACCCGTTATTCACCTAAAGAAAACGCCGCTATGGGTAAACAGGCTTTACCGCCGTGTCATACTTTGTTCCAGTTCTATGTCAATGATGGCCGTTTATCATGTCAGCTATATCAGCGCAGTGCCGATATCTTCCTCGGTGTGCCATTTAATATTGCCAGTTATGCCTTGTTAACGTTAATGGTGGCACAGGTTTGCGGCCTGGAACCCGGCGATTTCGTGCATACGTTTGGCGATGCGCATCTTTATTTAAACCATTTAGAGCAAGTGAATACCCAACTGGCCCGCGAACCTTATCCGATGCCAACCATGCGGTTGAATCCGGACATTAAAGATATTTTTGGTTTTAGCATTACTGATTTTACTTTAGAGAATTATCAGGCTCATCCCCACATTAAAGCGCCAGTGGCGATTTAATGACAAAAATATCCTGATTTTCTGGCCTGGATCTTGCTTTTGATAATGGCAAAGCATTCAGGCTTGAAAAGAGGTAAATATGAAGTGGCTATGGTTTGCAGCAGGTTTTCTGCTGACAGGCGTGGTGCTTGCCGGTTGTGCGCGTCCGGCGGCACCTGCGGCGACACCAACAACAGTATCTGAGCTGAGTCCGCAGCCGCTGGGGTTTTATACCGAGCGAATAGCCAGGCAATTATTTGCCCAACTGGATGACAGTCCACTTTGGCTTACCCGGCCGCAAATTGCCGTCAGCAGTTTTTTACCTGCGACAGCTTTACACTTGCGCGACGCCAACACCGAGCAGCGCGACTTTGCCAATCAGCTCAGTGAAAGCATGCTTGCGCACAGCCGCCAATTCGGTTATGCCGTTTACGAGTACCGGTTGAGCAATGAAGTGATGCTGGCAGATGATTATGAGCAGGCGCTTAGCCGCCAAATAAGCGACATTAAAAGCAAAGGCGAAGCCAATACGCTGCTTACCGGTACCTACACCCTGCAACAGGACGCGGTTATTGTGAACGCCCGCCTGATCCATATTCCATCCAAGCAAGTGTTGGCAGCGGTGACTGATTATATTCCGGCAAATGTGCTGTGGAGCACACAGCAAGTTAATAAACGTGGTGCCATGTTTTACCGGCAAAGTCCGGCAGGAGAAAATCAATGAAACGGCTAACAACTATAGCAATTTTAACAGTGCTTAGCGGCTGTGCAGCACCCGAGCGCACTGTTACCGTTACAGGTCAAAGCGGTGATAGCCAGGACAACCGCACGCAACGCATCGCCCAGCTACCAAGTACGGCATCACCTGCAGGCAATGATTTGCAAAGCTCCACTGGTCTGCCGCTGTTAACGGTTAACGACTATGTAAGAAATCTGGTGCATGAATTGATGGCATTGCAGCAGAGTCTGGATAGTGACAGCCAGATCGGCGTAACAGATTTTAGTTATGTTGATTCAGCGCTGGATCAGGGCTCGGTGTTCAGCAATCATTTAAGTGAGGCAATGATTTATGATCTGCATAAATTCGGCGTTCCGGTACTGGACTATAAAGTGACTGATTATATCCGGGTCACTGAAACGGGCGATTTTGTGTTGAGCCGCAACTACGAAGAGCTTTCCGATGAAGTGGCTATTCGTTATGTGGTTACCGGCACGCTTACTACTCATCAACAAGGCGTCCTTGTTAATGCCAGGCTGGTACAAATCGACAACAAGCGGGTGGTGTCTGCAGCCCGCACTTTTGTGCCGCGCCATATTGTGCAGGCGGTTATTTCCCGTCAGGGCGAGCAAGTGATGCGGATTAAATAACCTTAAACACCTTGTTTATGTGTTGTCCGGATAAAGTCAGGACTCGCCTAAAGAAACCCTACCTGGTGCCGATATACTGAAACAGACGTTCAGTATATCGGGCATACCATGATAAAAAAAATCTCTCTAATTATCTCTGGCTGCATGGCTTTGTTTATAAGTGGCTGCAGCATGTTACCTTTCAGTCAGCATGATCCCTCACAGAATCCACAACTGTCTTCTGAAACGCCATATATTATTACCGAACCCGGCAGCCGCAGTCAGTCAACAGAACCTGATTATCAGCTGAGGGCATATCCCGCTAGCAGCAGGCTGTACGCCAGCCATAAACAGCTGGATGACTATGTCGCTGAGCTGGCCATGCAGCTGTATCATAACAGCGCCATGCCCATGGTTAATGCAACAGTAGCCGTGGCTGGCTTTGCCGAGTTAACACCGGCACGCAATACCCTGCACCCGCTGGGCAATGATCTGGCTGAGCGTTTTCTGCAGCAACTGCCCCGTTATGGCGTCACTATGGTCGATCATAAACTAACGGGAGGCCTTAAACTGACCGCAGACGGCGATGCGGTATTTAGCAATCGTACTGGCCAGATTACTGCTAACCAACAAATTGATTATGTGCTAAGCGGTACGGTACAACACAGCCAACGCGGGGCTATGGTCAATGTGCGAATTATGCATTTGAAAAACAAAACCATCCTGGCCAGCGCCAGCCAACTGATTCCACTGTTTGTGCTGGATAACAATCAGGCGCTCTGGTAAACGCCAAAACGAATGAGGTACAGCTCAATAGCCTGTCATTTCCAGGTAGCCCTTACCTGAGTGACTGCCTGTGAAGCGGATTGGTCCCTCCCAATAGGCAATCCCTGTTGCCATCCAGGCATTGGGATTTAGTGCCTGAGTGCGTATATCGATGCCAAAATCTTCTACTGTGAGCTGCCATTCTACCGGCAGCTCTCTGCCGGCTACGGTATGCTGTTGTAATAGCTGCATCCGTATTTGCTGTGGTTGCAGCGGTTGGATTGTGCCATCGGCGCGGATGTAAGTGCCGGAAAAATAATCATCCCCTTGCGCATGTCGCAGCCGAAAAAGCATCAGCTTATCTCCATGATCCAGGTGCAGCGAAAACCAGTCCCAACCTTGCTGATCTGCCGACAGCGGTTGACTGCTCCATTCTCTGTCGAGCCAGGCGTCACCGCTAACACTCAAGTGCTCATCTCCTATCTGAATTACACCCGAAACCTCCAGAAAAGGCAGGCTAAGGTAGTAGGACGCTTGTCCCGCCGCTGATTTTAAGCTAAAACCTTGCTCACCCTGTAGTACCGCAGGTCCAATTTTGTTTAATGTCAGGGTATAGTTAAAATCGGCTGTGTTGGCACGTAAAGTAAAGGCTGTGGCGTCTGCATCCAGTGCAGTAATCGACCAGTTATCTATCCAGACAGAAAATGGGTTCATCGTAACACCTGCCTGGCCAATACCACCCCGGGCATAGGTATCGGCAAAAAAATGCTGATTAGTGCTTGTTAAGCCGACATGTCCTAACCAGCGTTGTTGATTCGCCCAGCCATCACGCTGTGGTGAAGGCGAATCCGCCAGACGAAAAAGGGTCCACTGAATGCCAAGCATTTCTCCTGATTCACTTTCCAGGTTAGCCGTTACGTACCACCATTCAATGCGATATTCCGGATGTTGCTTAAGGGCATCGGGGTAGCGGATCTCAATGCCTGGCTGAACCTGGGCGAACCCGGTTGCATCTGACCCCAGCCCGGCAAAGCCCTGGTCAGACACTGAAGGTGAAGGCTCACTGCAGGCTGCTATTAGCAACAGCATCAGCAAAGACGCCAATAAAACGGCTTTATTGATCATCACGAAAACCTTTTAGAAGCTCACCGGGGGAACTGAACCGGAGTTTTAACACTGGCACAATCGCAGCTAAAAAGGCACTAAACAATGCGGCTAGTGTTAAGTATAACCATTGCAGTGGAAAAACTTGCCAGGGAAGTGCCCAGCCAAAAGCACGCACATTAATGACCGTTACTAAACAGTAACTGATAATTAAGCCCAATGGGATCGCCAATAATGCCGTCATTAAAGCTAATAGTAACAATCTGAACAATTCGGTTATGACTAATTGCCGCCGTGAGATGCCACAGGCCCAAATTGGCGCAATTTGGCTCAGCCGCATAGTTGATAAGGTTAACAGACTACTAAATAGCGCAATTGCCGCTATCGCCAACACCAACAGGTTAAGCGCCTGAGTAGCGGCAAAGGTGCGTTCAAACAGTTGTAATGAGTAGCGTTTAACGGCTTGCTGGTCGATAACCTGGGTCTCAGTAAAAGAGAACCGCTCAGTCAGTGCCTGAATGAGGACATCAATCTCTGCTGGCTCAACCCGCAGCGCAAAACTGCCACGCTTTGCATCGGCCCAGTTTAGATATAACGTATCCAAAGCCATCATCACCTGTCCTTTAGGGTTACCATAATCGCTGAATATTGCGCCAATTGTAAATTCAGTTTGTTGCATGCCGGGTATAGTGATGTTATCACCAATGTTGAGCATTAACTGTCGGGCCAGTTGCTCATTAATCATCACCGCTGCACCCGATTCAACGTCATGCCAGGCTTGAGACGTTTTGCTAAGCAAAGGCCAATGGTCAATATAGGTACTGTGGATCTGGATGCCACGCAGTTCAATCGGCATGTCTGCCAGTTGAACGTCTTTACCAGCAGAAGGAAGAATTGCAGTGACATTGGCTTGTTGGCTAAGCCATTGGGTCACTTCCTGAGCCTGTGTTTCACTGTCAGTGCGGACGTAGACTTCTGCAGCAAGACGTTGATCAAGCCAGCCTGTAAAGGTGTTTCGAAACCCCTCAACCATGCCGCCGACACCGATGCTGGTCGACAACGCCAGCAACAATGCAATCAGAGCCACGCTTAGGTGAGGGACTTGCATACGGGCATCTGCCCAGAGCCACTGTGCAGTGGCGGATGTCGGTGTGACTGAGTCTGCAGAAAATGAGTGAGCAAAGCGCTGACATAGCCGCAAAAGCGAGTCTAATATCACCGGCATGAGCAGCGCTGCACTTAGGAACACCAGAGCGAGCAGTAAAAATCCACTTAGTAAGGAATCACCCAGCCATGCCATTAATAAAGCAAGGCTTGCGGTAAAAAGGCCAGCTGCCATTAATGTGTTACGCTGTTTTTGCTGCCCCGGAAATGACATCGATTGGCTTGGATGACCACCGTCGTGCTTGATAAGTTTGAGCAGCGGCACGATGGCAGCAATCAGTGTCCCGCCCCATGCCATAAATACACCCTGCAGCCACCATTGCCATGAAAGTTGTAAGTCGCCTGAAATTTGAGCGCCATATAGCCCGGTCAAACTTGCAGACAGATCAGGTAACAACAATGCCGCAATCCAGTAACCGAGGACTAAGCCTGGCAAGGCTATAAGGCCGCTGAGTAATAACAACTCCACCAATAACCACGCCATCAGCTCACGCTGACTGACCCCACAACTGAATAGAATACGGCGCAGCGTTAATCGTTGAGTCAGCGCCAGGTGAATTGCGGAGTACACCATCAACAAGCCCACTAAGAAAGCAAGTAAGCTCAATGCGGTCAGGTTCAAATGGAAGCTTGCCGTTAACCGCGAGATATCATGATCGCTCTGCGGCAGAATTAAACGCATACGTGTGGCCAGTTCTGCCGAAAGCTGTGAGTGTTGAGTATGATCGAACAGAAGAAGCCTGGATAATTGCCCCTCCATGTTAAGCCAGTGTTGTGCCAGATAGATGTCAGTAATAAGCTCATTGTTTGCCAATGCTGAACTGACTTTAATACTGACCTGATCGCCCTCCGGGTTGATCGGAAAGCCAGCTTTGGTAGTATTTTTCAGTAGGGGGGTAATACGCTCAGCGGTTAAAGGCGATACCCAAACCTCCCAGGGGGGTGTTAAAAAATGATTTAACGACAAATTGGCCGGTAATCCGCTGGCACCTTGATAAGATGCGTTCGCACTTTGCAAGGTCAGCGGCTCAATACCAATAACGTTAAGGGTCAGATCATCTGTAGCAAGCGCCAGTGCTCCTTCCACCAGTGGCGAGACTTTCCAGCCTAAACCGCGCAACTGAATATAATCTGCTTCGGCCAGATGTTGCTCGGTTGTACTGACAATATGCGCTTGATTAATACTATTGAATCTCGCCGCTGCCTGTTCGTAACTGAAACGTGCCTGCTGGTTCAGTGCCTGAACGCCGCTCCACAGCGCCGTTGCCGCGAGTAACCCCAGAATAAGCGTGCTCAACTGCACAGGATGGCGCCACCAGTGGCTCAGTAACGCATGTAATACCCATAGCGAAGGTTGCCGGAGTTGCATTAGCTCAATTGTCCCTGGCTTAAGGTCATTGCACGATCTAGCCGCGCGGCTAACAGGGAGCTGTGAGTCACCATTAGCAAGCTGCTGCCTGTTTCTTTTACCAGCGCTAATATCAGTGACATGACCTGTTCCGCATTGGTTTCATCCAGGCTTCCGGTGGGCTCATCAGCAAACAACAGGGGCGTGCGAGCTGCCAGAGCACGTCCGATCGCAACCCGTTGCTGTTGGCCACCAGACAGTTGCGCTGGATAGCGTTTTAGCATTGTTTCCAGGCCCAACGTTACCACAAGATGCTTTAACCACTTTGGGTCTAACGTACCGGCGAGTCGGGCCTGAAAAGCTAAATTGTCCTGAATTGTCAGACTGGGAATTAAATTTAGCTGCTGAAAAATAACCCCTACATGATGACGTCGAAGCAGGGCGCGTTGGCTATCATTCATTTGAATAAGATCTTGGTTATTAATGATAACCTGTCCCCGATCAGCATGCTCAAGGCCAGCCAGAATATGTAATAAAGTTGATTTGCCACAACCTGATTCTCCCATCAAGGCGACGCTTTCGCCTGCTTTAATACCAAAACTTATGTCACTAAACAGAGGTAGCGGGCCTTGTGGCGTTTGATGTGATTTTGCTAAGCGGGTAACTTGCAGCATTTAACTATCCTGCCAGAGGGGGCTTGGTTGCCTGAGATTAATATAGACGATATGTGTACAAGTGAAATGAGGATCACCGGAAATAGCTTTTGGCTGCCCCAGCAGGAATCGAACCTGCAACTGCCCCTTAGGAGGGGGCCGTTATATCCATTTAACTATAGGGCAAATATCGTGGGTTTGAACGCGCGAAAGTTTAACAGAATAAACAGCTTAAGTGAACGGCAAAAAACCTTGTCATTCATTCGTGTTATATGAATACCAGGGTTACAAACCTGCGCTGTTGATACTGATCAAATCACCAATTTGTAAATGACTTAACAGAGTAGGGGTGCTGGCGCTGGCCCAGGCATTATCGCTGCTGATTTCAGTAATTTTAAGAGTGACCGGGCTTTTATGCATTTTTTCCAGGCCATCTTTACCGGCAAAGCGTTGAATTTGCATCACGGTTACGTTATCGCCGACCTGCAACCCCTGGCGGGCGCCTTTGTTAATTGCCACTTGATGCTGGTCAATATGGCTTACCTGCGCCAGTAAACCCTGACATTGAGTGTGCTGCTGGATGTCTTTCGCTACAGCCTTTAAAACCGTATCAATTTTCTGGCCATAAGGTTGTTGCCAGAACTGCTGGCTATGGCTGCCCGCCACAGATAACTCGCTGTTCCACTCGGCCTGGGTGCGATATTGCTGTTGAAAAACCAGTTGATTATTAAATAAGTCATACAGGGCAACATCCAACGCAAAATAGCGCTCGAAACGGTCGTCTTGCCAGAAACGGCTGGTTTGCTTACCCAGCGACAAATCAGTAATCTGGCTTAGTAACACAAACTGCTGGCCGTCGGTAAATAACTGGCGGTTTATGCTTTCAGTCATCAACTCGGGTTGTAAACTGTAATCTACTGCGTTGACCACAATTGCCGGGCTGTAGTCCTGCAGGTGGCGAGACAGCTGAGCTGTAGCGTTCTTATCCAGCTCAAACAACTGGCCGTGAATAGCGTCGCGCCGGGCGCCGAGTTCTACCCTGGCCAGTAATAGCGGTTTCTTTTGCTGGCTGCCATGACAACTTTGCTGTTGCGGTAAAATCTCAGCCTGCAAGGTCACGGTAACATAATCGCCGCCGTAGTTTTCGCTAAGCAGCCGGATCTCACGAATTTCTGAACTGCTGTCCAGGGTAAGCTGATGCTGCTGCATAACCCCGGCAACCAACTGTTGCTGGCTATTTACCCTTACGCCGGCAAACAAAGCAGCCCGCTCCAGAGCATCAGCTATGGCTGCTTGCTTCGCCTTAGCAATATCGCCTTGCTCTATCGGTGCCTGGCCTGTCATCTCATACCAGTTGGCACTAACAGGGGCACTTAGCAATAGCGCGCAACAACAAGTAGTGACTAACAGTCGTAATTTCATAAGTCGCCAATAATGAGTTGAAATTATCTTCATTTACCATCTAAAGCAAAAACTGTGCCTTGATTAAAGTGGCGTAGAATTTGCTAAGAAACTAATGATATTACTTGATATCGAATTACAGCAATAAATTCAGGATAGGTCCTGACTACGGATGCCTTATGATGAAAATAACCTTTATCACATTTTCTGCACTATCTGTACTAATGCTTAGCAGCTGCAGCCAGATTTTTGATAAGCATATTGAGTATGCGTCAGTTACGCCCAAGGCTTTCCCGTTATTGCATGCAGTCGGTATGGCGCCGATTTCGTTACAACCGGGTGAGTCCGACAGCCAGAAAATATTGCTGGCGATGCGGGCGTCGAAACTGGAAGCTTATCGCGAGCTTGCTGAGCAGGTGTATGGTCAAAGAATTGACAGCAGTAACAGTGTCAGCTCGATGGTTGCAGGTAATGATCAGTTCGGGACCTCGGTGCAGGGCGTTATTCGTGGTGCCAGGGTAGTAAAAACGTATGCGCTTGATGATGCTTATATTACGGAGTTAGAGTTGGATTTTGAGCAGGTGTATCATTTGTACCAAAACGTTTATCCACGCCAGACTATTAAAAGCATTCACTACTATTAAGCAGGAAGGGGGTCACAGCGCAAAAGCAGATTCAGGCTTTAATGCCCTTACCTATATTATCTACAGTGGGTTTACCTTTATTGGTATAGGTTAAGCCCGACTTCCCTCTGGCGGACAATAACTCTGTTTTAAGGCGTTGCAACGTAAGCTGGCTTTGTTCCAGGGTCAATTGATTCACGTCATTTTGTTGCTTACAGTCAGCCAGTAACTGCTCTAACACAGCAACCTGTTGTTTGAACCAAGGCTCTTCGCTGGCGGTTTGCAGCAGCTCACTGGCCGCAATCTTGCTATCGGTTGCTTGTATCTCTGTAAGTAGCGATTGTTTTTCGGCTGTATTGGCGCTGAGGTTTTCGATATCGCGGGCGGCAAGCGCGGCAAGTTCTTGCCGTAATAGCAACAGCAGCGCATCCAATTGCGCTTGCTGTTGTTGTAGCAGGGAGCTTAGAGGTTCAAATTGGCTGTTCATTATTTATTAAACAAGTCACCTTCGAATTGCATAATCCGCCGGGCAAGCTGTTCAACATTTACCTTGTACTTGCCTTCAGCAATAGCTTGCTTAATTTTATCAACTTTTTCCTGATCGATGCCACTGGCAGCATTTGCTTTTTCCTGCAATTTAGTAAATTGCTTAGCTTGTGGTGTAATCGATACCGAGTCCTGGCGCTGTGTAGCACCTTGCTGGGTTGCTTGTTGAGTTGCATTTTGTTGTACTGTGGCCTGCTGCCGCTGTGCACTCTGATCAACTTTGTCATTTTTTACCTGAGAAGTATTCTGCAGGTTATTGATATTTATAGCCATGATAGAACCTCTTTACCTTAAACCAGTTCCCTATGTTCAGGTTAACGGCTGAGCTTTAAAAAACTTTAATTTATTTTTTAAAATTTTACTCTTACCTGATTAACAGCAACGACTTCTGTCTGAATTTTCCGGCCAGACTGCTGATTCTTTACAGCAATGGTATCGCCAAAGGTACCATCCTGTTCAGCAATACCGCTGGCTGATACAGAAAGGCCACTGTTATCAATTAGTATTGTAACAACATCCCCGCGACAGACAAGGCAAAGATCCTGCATCGTGATCAGCTGCCCATTACTCAATGCTCTTTTACTGCGAGCGCCAACTATCTGACGCGGATCGCTGATCAGATTGCCCCGGACAAAACGCCGCTCTTTATCTGTCATATGGAGCATATCGGCTGTTATTACCGTACCTGTAGCGATATTTTGACGAACTGCAACGGCCTCAACCATTTCAGTCACCCTTACCGGTATGTATAACTGCCATGAACCCGGCTGGCTGCAGCTGATATTAACGGTGAACTGGCGGGAGTTCCCGTTTTGCGGCCGGCTGAATTCGGGGGCGCCGGCGCATACTTTACTGCCGATACGGTTATCCAGCGGCACTACCTCTACCTCAATACTACTGTCAGCTTGAATGCCGAGATCCTGTTGCAGCCATTGCCCGGTCATTTCAGTTAGTTGCTGCGGGCTGAACTCGGCCACGCCAGATAGCCCGGCCCAACTCAGATTACTGATAAAAAATAATGAGATAAAGAATATCGGATAAAATTTATCGTACTTGTTCATATGGTTTCAGCTATGCTTTGTGGGCTAACAGTTATACTATTGCCGGTGTAACGAAAATTAATATTGCCAGGACACTAACCCAGAATAAACGGTTGAGTGTCCGTCGCAATTTGCTCTGGTTGCGTCATTGGGTAATTGCCACAGACGTTGCTGCAATAATAGCGCCAGAATGTAGTAACAGGAGTGGCAAATGGCCAGTATTTTAGATTCCGTCAATCAGCGTACCCAGCTCGTCGGCCAGAACCGGCTGGAGTTACTGTTGTTTAAGTTAGCTGGCCAGCAACGATATGGTATCAATGTATTCAAAGTACGCGAAGTATTGCAGTGTCCGCCGCTAACCGCTATTCCAAAGCGAAACAAATATGTCCGTGGCATTGCCCATATTCGGGGCCAGACTATTTCCGTTATTGATCTTAGCCTGGCAACCGGTGGTCAACCGGTTGCAGATCTCACTACTGCCTTTATTATTATCGCTGAATATAATCGTTCAGTGCAGGGATTTCTGGTTAATTCGGTTGAGCGCATTATAAATATTAACTGGGAAGCGATAATGCCGCCGCCAAAAGGTACGGGTGGCAAACAAAGCTATCTGACAGCGGTAACTGAAATTGATAAAGAACTGGTTGAAATTCTCGATGTAGAGAAAATTCTGGAAGAGATTTCACCTTCACCAACCACGATAAGCAGTGAAGTGGATACGGCAACAATCAGCACTGATTTGGGCGACAGGGTAATTTTAATTGCTGATGACTCGGCGGTAGCCCGTAATCAGGTAAAAAGAGCACTGGAAGGCCTGGGTGTGAAAATGCATCTGGTTAACAATGGCCGCGAGGCGCTCAGCTACTTACAGCAGGTAGCAAAAGAGTGCGAAACCTGTGTTACCGAAAAAGTCGGTTTACTGATTTCTGATATTGAAATGCCAGAGATGGATGGTTATACCCTTACGGCTGAGATAAGGCTTGATCCGCAACTGAAAAACCTGCATGTTATTTTGCATACTTCGTTAAGCGGGGTATTCAACCAGCAAATGGTTAAAAAAGTTGGGGCTAACGACTTTATCGCAAAATTTAACCCTGATGAACTGGCAGAGTCGGTGCAAACGTGGCTACATGCAGAATAAGCGCTAAGGGCGAGTAGTGACCAATAAAGAGCTACAGGAAGGCGAATACAAACTGTTTCGGGATTTTCTCGAGCAGCAATGTGGCATTGTATTGGGTGATAATAAACAGTATCTGGTCAAAAGCCGGCTTGGGCCACTGATGCACCGGTTTAATATTGCTACGTTATCAGAACTGGTTGGTAAAACCCTAAGCCCGTTTGAGCGGCAATTACGCTCTGCGGTAATTGATGCCATGACAACTAATGAAACGTTATGGTTCCGGGATACCTACCCTTACGAGTTGTTGAAGAAACAAATTCTGCCGGAACTGGAAAAAAGTTGCCGTACGCTTAAAATCTGGTCAGCGGCCAGCTCGTCGGGGCAGGAGCCATATTCAATTGCGATGACCGGGCTGGAGTATCAGCAAAGCCGGCCAGGTGCGTTTAGTTTGGGGTTAAATATTCTCGGTACGGATATTTCTAATGCGATGCTCGAACATTGTCAGCGCGCCGAGTATGACGGCCTGGCTTTATCCAGAGGCTTGTCGCCTGAGCGACGTAGCCGGTTTTTTGAAGACAGTGGCAACGGCATGATGCGGGTCAAAGACTTTGTCCGGAAAAACGTGAGTTTTCGGCATCTTAACCTGCTGGATAGTTATACCTTACTTGGCAAATTCGATATTATTTTTTGCCGTAATGTCCTTATTTATTTCTCTCCTGATTTAAAAGCCAAAATTATTAAACAGTTTGCCCAATCCCTCAACCCCAGAGGCTATCTGTTTCTGGGCGCCTCTGAATCTATTTCCAGCGTCAATAACGATTTTGAAATGCTCCGCTGCAACCCGGGCATTATTTACCGTAAAAAGGTTTAACCCCAGCTGCTGAAAAACTGGCCTGTGTTTTGCATTTGATTTGCCATAGTTCCAGCTAAGGTGGCAAAAAAATGGCAATCAGTTTTGAAAAAGCATTTGGTATGCACCCACATGCATTATTAATTCGTGAAAAACGCTCTGAAGTGTTGGCCGAAAATATTGCAAACGCCGATACCCCTGGCTACAAAGCCAAAGACGTTGATTTTCAGCAGGCACTGCAACTAGCAAAGTCCCGCCAGGGACAAGGCGCCAGCCGCACCCACGAACAGCATTTCCATATTGCTTCTACTATGGCTAAAGACACGTTGTTCCGTCATCCGGACCAACCTGATACAGGTGACGGCAACAGTGTGGATATTCATCGTGAGCGCAACGCTGTCATGCAAAACAACCTGGAATATCAAACCAGTTTAACTTTCCTTAATAGTCGGATTTCAGGGATGAAGAAAGCTCTGACCGGCTCGGGGCAATAATTATGAGCATTTCAAAAGTCTTTGATATTGCCGGCAGCGGCATGACCGCTCAGTCGGTACGAATGAATACCACCGCCAGTAACATTGCAAACGCCAACAGCGTTAGCAGCAGTGTTGACGAAACCTACCGCGGCCGTCATCCGGTGTTTGCTGCCCAATTGTCTGAAGCGCGGCGTCAGCAAGGTGACAGTGCGGGGGTGAAGGTATTAGGCATTGTTGAATCTGATGCGCCACTTAACGTGGAGTATGCACCTAATCACCCGTTGGCGGACGAAAATGGCTATATCTACAAACCTAATGTCAACATTATGGAAGAAATGGCCAATATGATTTCTGCTTCCCGCTCATACGAGACCAATGTGCAGACTGCAGATGCGGCAAAACAAATGATCATGCGCACATTGCGAATGGGTCAGAGTTAACAAGGAATAGCAGATGAGTACTATTAACAACAACCCGGCCAATAATAACCCTGCGTTAGATGGCATGTACTGGGAAAACGGCAATAAAGTGCCGGATAAAAATAACGGTGCGCTAACCCAATCTGATTTTTTTGCGTTGTTAACCCAGCAGCTGGCGTATCAGGATCCGACCAAGCCGGTAGAAAATGATCAGATGATCGCGCAAATGACCAATTTCACCATGGCTGATGGTATTGGCTCACTGAATGAAAGCTTTAAGGGGCTTTCAGAGAGTATGACCTCTAACCAGGCATTGCAGGCATCATCGCTGGTCGGGCGCAGTGTACTAACCCAATCAGAAGAAATCGTGTTTAGCGGTGAAGCTTTGTCACGTGGCCACATTAATCTGGAAAGTCCTGCTGACAATATGCGGGTGAGGATTGAAAAACCGAACGGTGAATTGGTCACTAATTTTGATGTCAGTAATCCGGCACAGGGTAAAAATGAATTTGTCTGGGATGGCACTGACGCTAATGGTGAACAAATGCCACCCGGTGTTTACAAAATTAAAGTTGAAGCCAGCATTGCCGGTGAAAATAAGTCGGTGCCGGTAAATGTATTTACCCCGGTGTCCAGTGTCAGTCTGGCAGGCAATGGCAAAGGAATTACTCTTAACCTGGTTGGGTTAGGGGCTGTAAAATTAACTGATGTTCTGGAAGTTTCTTACGGTTAAGCGACCGTTTAAGGTGAGGTGATTTATGAGTTTTCAAATAGCATTAAGCGGCCTGGCAGCTGCCCAGAAAGATCTGGATACCACGGCAAATAACATTGCTAACGTCAATACAACCGGCTTTAAAGAGTCACGGGCTGAATTTGCTGATGTTTATGCGACATCTATTTTCTCTTCGGGCCGAACCAAGGTTGGTGATGGTGTAACCACATCGACAGTAGCACAACAGTTTAATCAGGGGTCGTTACAATTTACCAATAACTCGCTTGATTTGGCGATTACCGGTGAAGGCTTCTTTGCCACGACACCCGATTTACAGTCACAAGATTTAACCTACACCCGCTCTGGTGCTTTTAAACTCAACAAAGATAACTTTATTGTTGATAACAGAGGCAACTTTTTGCAGGGCTTCAATGTTGACGCTGTTACCGGTGAAAATAGTTCAGTGAGTTTAAGTACGTCAGCTCCTATTGCTATTCCGACGTCAGCCGGAGCGCCCAGAGCGACCAATAATATTTTTCTTAGCATGAACGTAGATTCCAGAGTTGTTGCTCCGCCTGTTGCCTTAGCTTTCGATCCAGCAGATCGGGCGTCATACAATCATTCAACTTCAGTAACTGTTTATGACAGTCTGGGGGAATCACACATAGTAACGACATATTTCCGTAAACTTGATACCCTGCCACCTGCAAACAGTGAATGGGAGACTTTTGTTGTTTGGGATGACAATACGGCAAATCCAACCGTGCCACCACCAGTTGCGCCGGCAACCCGTAATCCCGATTCTTACTTCATTGGCGACAATATTGAGTTTGACTCCAGTGGTAATTTCGTTCCAACAGCTCCTTTGCCAAATATTTCATTGCCGTTTGCAGATTTAAATGATCCCATTAACGGCTATCTGACAAATGGTGCGCAATTCTCCAGCGATGTCATAGTTAACTTTCGCGATGCGTCTGGCACTCGCACTCCGACGCAGTATGCGTCAGGTTTTGATGTCACTAACCTAAGCCAGGACGGTACTACCGTCGGTAGCCTGACGGGAGTTGACATCGACTCCTTTGGTCGGGTGCTGGCCACTTACAGTAACGGCGACTCATCGTATTTAGCGCAGGTTACTCTGGTGCGTTTCGCCAACGTACAGGGATTAAAGCAAGTTGGTAATACCTCGTGGAAACAAAGCTTAACCTCCGGTGAGCCAATAGGCGGCCAGGGCAATACCGGTACTTTTGGCTCAGTAAACGCGTCGGCATTGGAACAGTCCAACGTTAACCTCACCACTGAGCTGGTTGATTTAATAAGTGCTCAGCGTAACTTCCAGGCTAACTCACGGGCATTGGAAGTGAACAGCACCCTGCAACAAACCGTACTACAGATACGTTAAGTTTAACCCGCTTAAAATACTTAAAAACGCCACCTTCGGGTGGCGTTTTTTATTCACTTTTCCATTCACTTTTCCATTGCTCAGCTAACTGGCATTAAAGTTGCTTCACAATAGCAGAGACGTTTAACGGAGCGCGTTATGGACCATTTGTTATATATCGCCATGAGTGGTGCTAAAGAAAATATGCACGGCATCAGCGTGCGGGCTAATAACCTGGCTAACAGCAATACCGTTGGTTTTAAAGCTGATTTTGAACAGGCCCGGGCTATGCAGGCATTTGGTGAAGGATTACCGTCCAGAGTGTTTGCGATGACTGAGCAGCCAGGTCAAAACTTTGACGCCGGACCGATGATCATGACTGAGCGCGAGCTGGATATTGCTATCCAGGGTGATGGCTGGTTTGCCGTACAGGATGAAGATGGCAATGAAGCCTATACCCGGGCAGGCAATTTGCAGTTAAGCCCAACCGGCATGCTGGAAACCGCTAATGGCCGGGCAGTCATTGGTGATGGTGGACCGATCCAGTTGCCGGTACCGCTGGCAAAATTAGAAATTGGCCAGGATGGGACTATTAGTGCCTTGCCTCAGGGCGCGCCCGCAAACGCTCTGGAAGAAGTGGGGCGGATTAAGCTGGTAAACCCCGTGTATGCAGACCTTACCAAGGGGACAGATGGTCTATTCCGGCGCAAAGACGGCCAACCGGCAGCGGCTGATATCAATGTCAGCCTGTTGCATGGTGCTTATGAAGGCAGCAACGTTAATGCCGTTGGTGAAATGACTTATATGATAAGCCTGCAGCGTCAGTTTGAGCTGCAGGTAAAGATGATGAAGAGTGCCGAAGAAATGGACCGCCAGCAGAACGCCTTGCTGCGGATCATGGGCTAATAAACTGATTAATGGGCGCGAGCCCGGGAGGTAGCAGATGCATCCAGCTCTGTGGATAAGTAAAACCGGTTTAGACGCGAAACAGCGTGATATTTCGGTTATTTCAAATAACCTGGCAAACGCCAGCACAGTGGGCTTTAAAAAGAGCCGGGCAGTGTTTGAAGATCTGTTGTACCAGAATGTTAATCAGCCTGGCGGCCGCTCTTCCCAAAACTCTGAGTTGCCCAATGGTTTAATGATTGGTGCCGGTACTAAGGTAGTCGCAACCCAGAAAAACTTTACTCAGGGCAATATGATTACCACTGAGAATAGTCTGGATATGATGATTCAGGGCCATGGATTTTTTGAAGTGCTGATGCCGGATGGCACGACTTCTTATACCCGAAACGGCCAGTTTACCGTCGATGGTGACGGCAACCTGGTAACCTCTGGTGCAGGCTTTCAGGTGCAGCCAAATATTGTTATTCCGCCTGATGCCACCAGTATCACTGTATCGCAGGATGGTGAAGTATCGGTACGTCTGGCCGGCCAGGTCGATAACGCCGTGTTGGGCCAGTTAACCGTTACCAACTTTATTAACCCGGCAGGTTTAGAGCCTACAGGCCAGAACTTATTTAAAGAAACCGCGGTAAGTGGCGATCCGGTGCAAGGCATCCCGGGTCTGGAAGGGTTAGGTATTATTGTCCAGGGCTCACTGGAAACCTCCAACGTTAATGTGACTGAGGAGCTGGTGAGTCTGATTGAATCACAGCGGGTTTACGAGATGAATTCAAAAGTTATTTCCTCGGTCGATCAGATGCTGGGTTTTGCAATTCAGCAATTATAAGCGGAGGCGTTATGCGTACTTTTGTGTCGGTATTATCCGCGGTATTTGCAGGCCTGTTATTGTCGGCTTGCGCGGCAACGCAGCAACCTTTTGCTGACGATCCTTATTACTCGCCAATACCGCCGGAGCCAGCGCCACGGCCGGTGTTGAAAACCGGCTCGTTGTTTGCGCAGCATCATTCTAATAGCCTCTATTCTGATAACAAAGCGAGACACGAGGGCGACATTATAACTGTAGTACTGCGCGAGCGGACTCAGGCCTCCAAGCAAGCCAAACATGAATCTGGCAAGGACAGCAGCGTAACAGTCGACCCGATGATCGGTTTGGGTGGCCGCGCAGTGTCAGTGGCCGGCAATGTATTGCAGTTTGGTGCGAATTCAACGTCGGAATTTACCGGTGATGCCAAAGCGGATCAAAGCAACAGTCTGGTGGGTGATATTTCTGTCAATGTATTACAGGTTATGGCTAACGGCAATTTAGTTATCCGTGGTGAAAAGTGGTTAACCCTGAATACCGGCAAAGAATACATCCGCTTAACCGGCATTATCAGGCCGCAGGATGTTGATGTGAATAACACGGTTGAGTCAAACAAAATTGCTAATGCCCGCATTGAATACAGTGGTACCGGGGCTCACCATTATGGTCAGTCGCCGGGTTGGTTAAGCCGGTTCTTTAACGGGCCATTGTGGCCATTTTAGACGATTCGTTGCGACGGTTGCAGTCGATACGTTATGGCCTTCTCAGGAGTAAAGACGATGTTGCGGATAAAATTGGCCGGGTGCCTGGCACTATTGCTGCCGCTGTTTTTAACAATAGGCTCAGCCCAGGCGGCCCGGATTAAAGACGTAGCTGATATTGACGGCGTGCGGGCCAACCAGTTAGTAGGGTATGGTCTGGTAGTGGGTTTACCTGGTACCGGTGAGCAAAGCCCGTTCACTGAGCAAAGCTTTCGTACCATGCTGGCAAATTTTGGTATCAATATGCCGGCCGGTCAGCGCAGCCAGATTAAAAATGTGGCGGCGGTGGCGGTACATGCTGAGTTGCCGGCATTTGCCAAGCCGGGGCAAACTATCGATATTACGGTGTCGTCTGTTGGCAGTGCTAAGAGTCTGCGTGGTGGTACCTTACTACAAACCTTTCTTACCGGTCTGGATGGCAACGTTTACGCTATTGCCCAGGGTAGTTTAATTGTCAGTGGCCTGGGCGCTGAAGGCCTGGATGGCTCACGTATTCTGGTCAACACGCCAACCGTTGGCCGCATTCCAAATGGTGCCATGGTAGAGCGGGAAGTCATCTCGCCGTTTGGTAATGGTGACTTCATTACCTTTAACTTAAAACGGGCCGACTTTACCACGTCAAAACGACTGGCTGAGGTAATTAACCAGTTTATGGGCCCTGACACGGCGTACTCGCAAGACGCCAGTTCAGTGCAGGTAAGGGCGCCGCGTGATCTGTCGCAGCGGGTGTCTTATTTGTCTACTTTAGAAAACCTGGAGTTTGCGCCAGCGGATCATTCAGCCAAAATTATTATTAACTCGCGCACCGGCACTATTGTTATTGGCAAAGATGTCAGATTGTTTCCGGCAGCGGTTACCCATGGCGGCTTAACCGTTACCATCGCCGAAAACCCGGAAGTGGTGCAGCCTAATCCGTTTGGAGAGGGAGTTACGGCGATTGAAGAGAATACCATTATTGATGTCACCCGGGAAAACTCGCGGATGTTTAAATTTGACCCGGGAGTCACCCTTGATGACCTGGTGCGGACCGTTAACGCGGTTGGCGCAGCACCGGGTGATTTGATGGCCATTCTGGAGGCACTAAAAGAAGCGGGCGCCATTCATGGCGAACTGGTGGTGATCTAACATGAGCCTGACTAAAACCCAAGTCTCTTATCATGATGTTAACAGCCTGCAGAATATTAAAACGGCCGCTAAAACCGACGAAAAAGCCGGTTTAAGACAGGCTGCCGAGCAGTTTGAGGCGATTTTTATGAGCATGCTACTGACCAGTATGCGCAAAGCCAATTCTGCATTTGAATCCGAAGGCATGATGAATAGTCAGACCACTGAGTTTTACCGGGATATGCACGACAGTCAGTTGTCTACCGACTTGGCGCAGAAAGGCGCGCTTGGCCTGGCTGACTTATTAGTGGCCCAGCTGGACCCGACAGCGGGTATCAACCGGCCTGTAAAAGACAGTGAACTGAAGATGCCGGGCACAGCCAGTTTTAATCCGCTGCCACAGCGACCGGATGTCAGTAAGGCAGTAAACAGCAGTGAGCTGAGCACGGGTGTAAGACACACTTTACAAGCTATCGCTGATTTGCCTGCAGGCCCACCAATTACTAACATGAACAAAGCAACAACGCAGACTGCTGCAACTGAACCGGTTGTGCCAGCTGACTGGAAAATTAGCTCGCCGCAGGAATTTGTCCGTAAATTATTGCCGGCGGCAAAGCAGGCAGCAAAAGCGCTGGGGCTGGATCCGATGGCGATGATCGCCCAGGCAGCGCTGGAGACCGGCTGGGGCCAGCGGATGATTAAAACCGCCAAAGGTGACAACAGTTTCAATTTGTTCGGCATTAAGGCTAATAACAATTGGCAGGGCGAAAGTGCGGTAGTTGATACGCTGGAGTTTCGGGGGGGAGTAGCTCAGAAGGAGCAGGCCAGGTTCCGCTCTTACGGCTCGCCAGAGCAAAGCCTGCAGGATTATGCCAGTTTTATCAGTAATAGCCCGCGCTATCAGCAGGCGTTGCAGGTCACCGCGGAGCCGGCTGCATACTTTAATGAATTACAGGCGGCAGGTTATGCCACTGATCCTGAATATGCCCAAAAAATTATGGCGGTATATCAAAGCCCTACCTTTAATCAGGTGCGGGCTGAGCTAAATGCCGCTCAAGATTTTAATTTTGGCGCCGATGAATAGCATGTTAGCCACCCGATGTGGCAACGGAGCAACCTATGTCAGATAACTTACTTAGAATTGGTACTTCAGCCGTATTGGCTAATTCTACTTTGCTGAATACCACAAGTAATAATATCGCCAATATCAATACCCCGGGTTATGTCAGACAGCGCACTGAATTTGAAGCTGAGCAGCTGGGCCTGGGCGTTGGCAGGGGTACGACAGAAAGGTTGGTTAGCGAGTTTACCCTGAAACAATTACGTCGTGATACGTCAAACTATTCGTTTGCTCAGCAATATGTTTCAGAAGCAAACCGGGTGGATGCGTTGTTTTCAAACCCGGCCAATAGTATAGCCACCGGCGTGAATGATTTATTCAAACAATTTCAAATTGCTAATAATGAACCTGCTACCCTGGCCAACCGGCAACTGATTATTGGTAGCTCTCAGGCGTTGCTGGACAAGTTTTCGACCTTGTCCAGCCTGGTATTGGATCAAGAGAATTTTGTAAACCAACAACTGGATATTTATACCAGTGAAACAAATGGTTACATCAAGCAAATTGCAGATCTGAACCTGGAGATAGCCTCATTCGGTACCGGAGCCGCCCGCCCGGTGCCGCTGGACCTGCTGGATAAACGCGATTTTGCCATTCAGAAGCTGGCTGAAATGGTCGAGATTAAAACGCTTGATTCAGCAAATGGTGAAAAACTGGTTTTCTTAGGTACCGGTCAGTCTTTGGTTGTCGAGCGGGGGCAGTTTAATCTGATGACGTTGCGTGGTGATCCTGATCCAACACAGCGCGAGCTAAAACTGCAGTTATCAGCACGTTCCAGTATAGAGCGTGATATTGATATTGAGGCTGTTGGCGGCAAAATTGGCGGCTTGCTCGAGTTCAGAGAAGAAATTCTTATCCCTACCCAGAATCGTCTGGGCCAGTTGGCATTGTCGATGACCGACGCCATTAACAGCCAGAACCGCCTGGGTATGAATTTAAATGGTGAGATAGGGGGCGACTTATTCACCTTGCCTGTTAGCGAAGGTTACGATTTTGCGTCTAATGCCGGCACAGGTTTTGTAAGTGTTGCCATTGAACCCGGTAAAGGCAATAGTTTGCCGCCAAACGATTTTTTACTGACCGTAACTGCAGCTGATGAAATAACGCTGCAGGCGCTTGACGCTAAGGGCAATGTTATAGCGGGTTCCGACAAAGTCGTTAGCGGTTTAACCTTCCCGGTAACGATAAACTCAGCGGATGCTGCTGATGATTTGTATGGTCTGGAGATCACGATTGATGGTGCCCCCGCGGTCGGTGATCAGTTTGAGCTAAAACCGTTAAGCGTTGCCTCCCGTACCTTACAGCTGGCCACCACCAGGCCAGAGGATGTCGCGTTAGCATCGCCTGTGCGAACAGAGTTTACGGTTGCTAACCTGGGTAATGCTCAGGTAGAAGGTTTAACGGTAACGGACACGACTCCCGCAACCTTACCGGATTATGGCTTTGATACACCGTCAGGGTTAATTAATGGTCCCTGGACTATGACTTATACTGGTGGTGATACTTTTGAAATTGTTGACAACCTGGGTAACCCGGTAGCAACGGCAGCCTTTGGCTCAAATCAATATCAGGACGTTTTTGCTCAGGCGGGCGTAGATGTCGGCTTTGATTTTTCAGTAACCGGGGTGCCGGCGGTAGGTGATACCTTCAGTATAAGCTTCAATGATGGTGGTTTTAATGATAACCGCAATGGCCTGGCCTTGTCGGCGTTACAAACAGATAAAACAACCCGCTTGAATCCGTTGTCAGCGCCAGACAGTGCTAATGCTGTGAATTTCAATCAGTCCTATGCAGAGATGGTTAGCTTAATTGGCGAGCGAACCAGCCAGGCCCGTAACAACGAGGCTGCCAGTAAAGCTTTACTGGATCAAACTACTGCCTGGTATGAATCATTGTCAGGGGTAAGTCTGGATGAGGAAGCATCCAATTTAGTCCGTTTTCAGCAAACCTACGCAGCAGCAGCTAAGATTATTTCGACATCACAAACCGTTTTTGACACCTTGTTGGCATCGGTGAGGTAGTAATGAGATTATCATTTAATATGAAGTTTAATGCTGGCCTGGACGGCATTTTAAATACCCAGCAAAAGATGAACCGGGCGCAGGATCAACTGACCAAACAAACCCGGATCCTGACCCCTGCAGATGACCCGGCTGCCTCCGCTAAAGTGTTGGGTCTGGATCAGAACCTGGAGCAGGTTGCGCAGTTTCAGAATAATAGTGTGCTGCTGAAAAATAACCTGGCACTGGAAGAAACCGTGTTAACCAATATGCGCACTTCTATCGACCGTGCCCGGGTGTTGGCAATTGCCTCTGGCAATGGTGCTTACACCGATAATGACAAGCAAGCCGTAGCACAGGAACTAAAAAATATTCAGGTAGAATTACTGGATTTGATGAATACCCGCAATGCTGAAGGCGGCTATATTTTTTCGGGGTATCAGGACAAAACACAAAGCTACACGTTTAATGCTGCGACGGGTATTTATGAGTTTCAGGGCGATGATGGCCAGAAAGCACTGCAAATATCACCCACTATAGCCTTGCCAGGTAATGACAGTGGTAAGTCAGTATTTGAAAACGTTGATGCCAGACTCAAAACCACGCCGGCGGCGATAGTGGCTGGCGGAGCTACGGCAGCCACAGTGTCGGTCACTAACCAAAGCCGGTTTGATACATTCTATAAGCAAACCTATGACAGCCTGACACCCGCTAACAATGATTTTAATGTTGTTCTGACTGCGCCCTCGAATTATGAGATCCAGCAAAACGGTACGCCTTTGGTACCTCCGGTAACAGGCACTTTTGTGGCCGATGAGCCCATTCAGTTTAATGGTTTAACTATAGAGATTAGCGGAGCAGCAGCGGTGCCCGGCCAGGTAGATTTTTCACTGCAGCCACCAGAGAAGAAAAATATTCTGACTACCATTGGTGAATTTATCACTGCACTTGAAGATCCTTCGCTTTCTATTTCTGAATTTGGGGAATCAATCAGTGATACCCTGACTCAGGTGACATCAGCGTCATCAAATATCGACAGCACCTTGTCAACAATCGGTGGCAGAGTGAATGTGCTGGATAGTGTGTTTGGTACGAATGAAGATTTAACCATTAACAATAAGTCGTATCGCGCCGATTTGGCTGAGGTGGACTACGCGGCCGCATTGACAGAGATAACTAAGCAGGAAATTGCCCTGGAAGCCATTTCAGCAACCTTTACTAAGGTATCCGGCGTAAGTCTGTTCGACTATATAAGATAAATCATATCCTAACGCCTGACAGCCGTCAGGCAGAAAAATCTTAAAAAATAATTCAAGTTTTCCAGGATAGCACCGATAAATAAGTATCAGGCAGATAAATCAGGATTTAAGGGCTGATTTATCACTAGTTACGGATTATCGGGAGCGATATCATGGCTTTATATGTAAACACAAACATTTCATCTTTAAATGCACAACGCCAGTTGGTTAACTCTGGTAATTCACTTGATACTGCATTTAGACGCCTTTCTTCCGGTTTTCGGATTAACAGCGCTGCTGATGATGCAGCAGGCTTACAAATCAGCAACCGCTTAACCAGTCAGATAAACGGCTTAGATCAGGCAGCGCGTAACGCTAACGATGGTATTTCACTGGCTCAGGTCGCTGAGGGGGCAATGGAAGAGATTACCAATTCATTGCAACGTGTCCGCACGTTGGCCATTCAGTCACAAAATGGTATTAACAGTTCAACAGACCGTGCCGCACTTCAAAAGGAAGTCACTGCATTAAAAGCTGAGATGAGTCGTGTTGCATCCAGTACTCAATTTGGTACTCAAAATTTGTTAGCAGGTGGTTTTTCTGCTACTTTCCTGGTGGGTGCCAATGCTGGTCAAAACATTGATATTAAGTTGTCGCGCACGGGTGGCTACGGCACTAATGCGTTGGGGTTGAGCGCGTTAAGTGTGTCGTCAGTTGGCGGCGCATCAGCAGCTTTGGCACTGATCGATACCGCTATTGGGGTAATTGATGGCACACGCGCTGATTTAGGTGCGGTGCAAAATCGCTTTCAGGCAACCATTCGCAACTTAACTAATATTTCTGAGAACGTATCTGGCGCGCGTAGCCGGATACGAGATACTGACTTTGCCAAAGAAACAGCCGAGTTAACCCGAACTCAGATCCTGCAGCAAACCAGTACGACGGTGTTGGCGCAGGCGAATCAGCGGCCGCAGGCAGCGTTAAGTTTATTACAGGGCTAATATTCTCCTTCGTAAAAAAGCCACCGCAAGGTGGTTTTTTGTTTTTAAGCATGCTTAATTGCTATTTATTGATTAAGTAGTTATTTGTATTTCTTTACTAAAGTTTTTCGTTTTTTTTCCGATACATATATGACACTTTTTAACGGTTATCTGCCAAATTAAGGTTGATTCTGTTAGTGTTTAATTTAATATCAGGAGAGTAAACATGGCTTTATATGTCAATACGAATACTTCGTCATTAAATGCCCAGCGTCAGCTTTTTAACTCTGGCAATGCACTGGATACTGCATTTAAACGATTATCATCTGGTTTTCGGATTAACAGCGCAGCTGACGACGCCGCGGGCTTACAAATCAGTAACCGCTTGACCAGTCAGATTAACGGCCTTGACCAGGCTGCTCGTAATGCCAACGACGGTATTTCTCTGGCGCAGGTAGCAGAAGGCGCGATGGAAGAAATTACCAATTCATTGCAGCGTGTTCGCACATTAGCCATTCAGTCTCAAAATGGCATTAACAGTTCAACAGACCGGGCTGCGCTGCAAAAAGAGGTCACCGCATTAAAAGCTGAAATGAGCCGCGTAGCTTCTACTACTCAGTTTGGGGTAACCAACCTGTTGTCCGGTGGCTTCTCAGCGTCATTTTTGGTCGGCGCCAATGCCGGACAGAATATTGACATTAAACTGTCAAGAACAGGGGGTTATGGTACCAATGCGCTGGGGTTAAGTGCTCTGAGTGTGTCGTCAGTGGGCGGCGCTTCAGCAGCCCTGGCACTGATCGATACTGCCATAGGGGTAATTGATGGTACGCGCGCCGATTTAGGTGCGGTGCAAAACCGGTTTCAGGCAACTATTCGTAACTTAACCAACATTTCAGAAAACGTATCTGGTGCGCGTAGCCGGATCCGTGATACTGACTTTGCTAAAGAAACGGCCGAGTTGACCCGGACCCAGATTTTACAGCAAACCAGCACTACTGTGTTAGCCCAGGCTAATCAGCGGCCTCAGGCGGCCCTGAGCTTACTGCAGTAAAACCGTTAGCCGGGATTATGTCCCGGCTGCCAAAGGCTTTTACATAGGAGCAGTAATATGGCACTTGTTGTGAATAGCAACCAGTCGTCACTGGCATCTCAGCGCTTGCTAAGTAATGCTACTGCCGGTCTGTCAACCAGTTTTGAACGTCTGGCATCCGGTCTGCGGATAAACCGGGCGGCAGATGATGCAGCCGGCCTGGTAATCTCTAACGTGTTAACCAGTCAGGTCAATGGATTGGATCAGGCAGTGCGCAATGCCAATGATGCGATCTCTTTGGTACAGGTAACTGAGGGGGGAATGGATGAAATCCAGACCAGTATTCAACGCCTGCGCGTGCTGGCCATTCAGTCTGAAAATGGTATTAACAGTGAAGCTGATGTCAGCGCATTACAGCAGGAATTTGATGAACTAACAGCAGCAATTCAGAACATTGCGGAGAATACTGAATTTGGCGGTATTAAACTGCTTGACGGTTCGGTAACCGCTGCGGTGTTTCAGATCGGTGCCAACGCCGGTCAGAAAATTAGCATTGATCTGGCAACTGGTTATGGAAGTGACGCTACCGGTTTAGATATTGCGGACATCATGTTGGGTGCAGACGATATCGCCGATACCTTGCAGCGACTCGATGTCGCTCTGATAACCGTGGATGGGGCCAGAACCGACCTTGGGGCCTGGCAAAATGTACTGGAAACAACCATTAGCAACTTAAGTAATATCAGTGAAAACGTATCTGCGTCGCGGGGCAGGATCCGTGATACCGATTACGCCAGGGAAACCACTGAACTAACCCGAACTCAGATAATACAGCAAAGCAGTACCTCGGTGTTGGCACAGGCTAATCAACGACCGCAGGCTGCACTCAGTGTTCTTAACCAGTAGCTGCTTTGGTGACGCGCGCTAAAATATGACGCTAACCGTTAACACTCTGTTGAAACTATTCAGAGTGATAAACACCCATGAAAGCCATCCAGCGCCTGTTCTGCATGGCTTTTTTTACCCTCAGCTTTACACCTCGTTTTTGCTTTGCACAGCAAACTAAAAAATAATAAAAAAAATTATTTTTTTCCTAAAGTTCTTCAGAGTGCGGCCGACAACCTGATTAAGCCAAGTTGCAGCTTGGCTCAGATAGCGGAATATCCGTACTTTTAATCATAGTCTGAAGTAGCTAGTTACTGATGACTAAGGAGTGACTCATGGCTTTATATGTCAATACCAATACCTCGTCGCTGAACGCACAGCGGCAGTTATTTAATTCAGGTAACAACCTTGATACAGCGTTCAAACGTCTGTCTTCAGGTTTCCGGATCAACAGTGCTGCAGATGACGCAGCCGGCTTGCAGATCAGCAACCGCTTAACCAGTCAGGTAAATGGCCTGGACCAGGCTGCACGTAATGCCAACGATGGTATTTCAGTTGCCCAGGTTGCTGAGGGCGCGATGGAAGAGATTACTAACTCTTTACAGCGGGTTCGTACTCTGGCAATACAGTCGCAAAACGGTATAAACAGTTCTGCAGATCGTGCAGCACTGCAAAAAGAAGTTACCGCGTTAAAAGCGGAAATGAGCCGCGTTGCGTCAGTAACGCAGTTCGGTACTCAGAACTTGCTAAACGGTTCATACTCAGCCAAATTTCTGGTTGGCGCGAATGCTGGCCAGAATATTGAAATTAAATTATCACGCACCGGTGGTTACGGTACTAATGCGCTTGGTTTAAGTGCTCTGAGCGTGTCTTCTGTTGGTGGTGCATCTGCTGCTCTGGCGGCTATCGACACAGCTATCGGTGTAATTGACGGTACCCGGGCTGATTTAGGTGCGATCCAAAACCGTTTTCAGTCTACCATCCGTAACTTAACCAATATTTCAGAGAACGTATCAGGCGCTCGTAGCCGGATCCGTGATACTGACTTTGCCCGTGAAACCGCAGAGCTGACTCGTCAGCAGATTTTGCAGCAAACCAGTACAACAGTATTGGCGCAGGCAAACCAGCGGCCACAGGCAGCTTTATCGTTATTGGGTTAAACTAATACGCGTAGCGGTGAGAGCTTTAATTAAAGCTTTCACCCTGCGCGCCGATAAGGAATCTGAATATGAGTAGTATTAATGCAAACAGTGCAACGGCAGTAAGATTTTCCCCGGTTGCAGAAAGTGTCGGTAAGCCGCTTGTGGTTGAGCCGATTAAGGTAGGGCAGGCTGAGACCGCAAAAGTGGTAACACCGGTGACCGATATTAGTAAAGCTGAACTGCAGCAAGCTGTTGACGTGGTTAATCAGGCGGTAGCGCTGGAGCAACGTTCGCTCAGTTTTTCAATTGATGATGCATCGGGTCGTTCGGTAATAAAAGTGGTAGACTTTGCGACAGATGAATTGATAAAACAAATTCCAACTGAAGAGTTGTTGAAAGTCGCACAGGACATCAAACGGTTACAGGAAGAAATGGGGCAGTCAATTGGCCTGTTAATAGATAGCAAAGTGTAGAGGTTTCTTATGTCTGGTATTAATTTCCTTGGTTCTGCTTCCGGTCTGCCGCTCGAAGAGCTTGTTAGTACTCTGGTAAAAGTGGAGCGTGACAGTAAACTTAACCGTATTAATACCACCAAGCAAACGTTAGATTCCTCTCTATCTGGCGTCGGCCAGTTAAAGTCAGCCCTTTCTGCGTTTCAGGATGCAATCAAAAAGCTTGGCGGTAATAACCTAAACTCTCGTGTTGCGAGTGTAACTCAACCCACTGAAAACAAAACTTATCTGGAAGCCTCTGCTTCGAACACAGCGGTCGCCGCCAGTTTTGATATTAAGGTAAATCAGCTGGCATCGGGTAGTCGTTTAGAAAGTAATGATCTGGCATACAGCTCGGCAGATGATGTTATTTCTACCACTGATGGTACGTTAACGCTGAGTGCCGGCACCAAAAGCTTCGATGTGGAAGTGACGGCTGGCATGACGCTCAACCAGTTGAGGCAGCAAATAAATGCGCAGACGGACAACTTTGGCATAAACGCTAACATTATTAATGCTGGTGGTAGTGTTGGTACCAAGCTGGTATTAACGTCAGATGAAACCGGTGCAGGCAACGACCTGAGTATTAGTAATAACAACGCTGAGCTTGACGCGATTTCCACAGTGCCTACCGGCGCTACTGCCGGATTAACGGCAAGCCAGCTAGCACAAGATGCAATTATAGAAATTGACGGCATTGTTGCGACCAACAGCAGCAATACTTTTACTAATGCCATTCAGGACGTTAGTTTGACAGTCAAAGCCATTACGCCTGACGGTAACAATGCAAAGGTAGATATTGCCACCGATAAGGAAGCCGCTGAAGAAAATATTCAGAACTTTATTAATAACTATAATGTTTTGGTTGATCAAATTGCTGATCTTACAAAAAGCCGCACTCTCGGTGCAGACGGTAAAACCGTCACGGCTGAAGGGGGGGCATTAGCTGCTGACTCCCTTCCCCGTTCAATTATCAATCAGCTGAAAGGTATACTTGGAGGAGTAGTAGGCGAGTCTGGCTCTGAATTAGCAACACTGTATTCAATGGGCATTACCTTCAATAATGATGGGAAGCTGGAGATTTCAGCCAGCTCCGAATTTGGTGGTGACTCCGGGCGCGTGCGGTTTGACCGCGCCCTGAACGAAAACTATGATGGCGTTGCAGCTATTTTTGGTGGCGATACCGGCCTGAGTGCTTCTTTAGATGATTTTATTAAACAGTTTACTGAAGCTGGAGGCATTATCGCCAGTAAAGAAAATTCGCTAAAAACACAATTAGATAAAAATACTAAAGATTTGGAAGCGGCTAACCGATATATAGAGAGCTTTGAGCAAACATTACGTAAACGCTACACCGCTTTAGATTCCTTATTAGGCTCTATGCAAAATATGGCTTCTACAGTTACGTCGCAGCTAGCGAGTTTGCCAGGATTTGGAACCAATAAATCGAATTAGTGGAGCACCATATGAGTTACGGAATAAAAGCATATAAAGCAGTAGGTATTAAAGATGACTTGGCCGTTGCAGATCCGCATCGTGTTATTCAGCTATTAATGCAAGGTGCGCTAGAGAATATGGCGAAAGCCAAAGGTTGTATTGATCGCAAAGATTTTGCTGGCAAATCAGAGGCTATTTCTAAATCAATTAATATTATCTCTGCACTGCAAGGTTGTTTGGATATGAGTGCCGGCGAAATCTCAGATAACTTGTTTTCGCTTTATGATTTCATGCTTAACCATCTTATTCAGGCTAGCAGGGACAAGAGTATAAAGAAGCTTGACGAAGTTATTGAAATTCTAATCACAATAAAAAGTGGCTGGGATCAGATCCCACCGGCAGCTCGTGAGGAAGGCTACGTTATGCAGGCGCAAAAAAATCAGCAGCTGGCTGTTGGTACCTGATGTCATTAGTTGAGCGTTCTGAGCAGTGTGCTGCGCTGCGCACTGAAATTGATACAATAGTTGAGCAACCTGCCTATGATTTAGAGCAGGTTGCTCAATTACTGGCAAAATTAAATATACATTTATCCGAAAGTCCTTCCCCGCGAGACGATATTGAGCAATTTGCACTGTTTCTGCAGCAAAACCTTGACTGGTTGCAGGTAACAATGGCAAAACTGTCAGCTGAAAAAGATGCTGTAGCTGACAACATGATGCAGATTAAGAAAGGGTACCGCGCCCGTCATAGCTATGGCCAACATAATTAACCATTAATATCAGGCCTTTGCATGCTGAAGTATATCAATCACCAGCTTAATCCAGATAGCGACGCTCAAGCGGCATCTGAGCAAAAAGTCGCTGCCGGTGTCAAACAGCGTTTTAACAATAATCTTAGGGCTTTAGCTCAGTATATTCCCTCTGTATTGCCAATTGCTCAACAGCATACTATGCAGCAGTATTCAGTATTTTGTACCCATGCTTCTGAGCTGAATATTGTCGATTTCGCTACAGGCCGTGTCTGGTACAGCGAGAATCCCTCTGATGAAGTATTTTCTGAGGTGGACAGTTTTTGCAATCTTGCCCCTTACATTAATGTTGAGAGCAATGGTGAAGCTGTTAGTGCTGAACAGCCCTGGCCGGCTGAACGCTTACCTTCTCAGTTAGACATTGTTGTTATGTTTGGCTTGGGGCTCGGGTATCAGCTGAATGAGTTGCTGCAACGAGTAAACATTAAGTACCTTATCGTTTATGAACCCAATGTTGATACATTGATTTGTTCACTGCAGGCCAACGATTGGGGACAGCTTCTGGAAACAGCAGCGAGTAATGGCACGCAGCTTTTTCTGCAACTTGAAAATGATGGTAGCTCGGTGACGGAAGACCTGGCAGAACTGCGGAATGTCGCAGAATTTAACCGGGTTTACATTTATCGGCATTACTGTCATCCAGTTATGGATAAAGTTGCAGAATATTTGTTTGTAAACAGTGGCCGTCCTGAACAGTTGCTTGGTGGCACCGCTCAGTTTTCGGCATATGAAGATTATAACGATTACGTGGCGGAGCGTAGCGTTAATGTGCTTGGAAATTTGCATCCACAAGCAGTAAAACCGGCTGGAGATTTGGTTCAGCGAAATATGGTGGCGTTACAGAAATTTTATCCCAAACTGCATGATGAGATAGAAAAACACCAAAACGGACACTGGCAACTTTCTCTGGATCAAAACAATAAAAGTAATTTGTATCACCCCGGTCGAAAAGTTTTTTTTTATCATGACCTTGATTCTGAGTCAGAAACTCTGGTAACTCACTTTACCCGCCACCCCTACAAAGATGATGTGTTACTTGGTCAGACTTCGGTAGACAAGTTTAGTCATTACATTCATTACTCACACATAGCAAAAACGCAGCCACTGATTAATAAACAGCTACAACAGAAAATTCAGCTGCCGGAAGAAGTTGATTCACTGATTATCTTTGGTGTAGGTCTTGGTAAACACATTGAGATACTTACTGAGCAATATAAAATTAAGAATCTGTATATTTGTGAGCCTAACATAGATTTTTTTGCCGCGAGTCTCAAAGTAACAGCCTGGGCTGATATCTTTGAGAGAGCTGAGCAAAATGACCAGCGAATTTATCTTAATCTGGGGGGTGATGGCTCAACCTACTTTTACGATTTACTCGCTCAATTTTATCAGGTTGGCGCATACTCTATCGCAGATACCTATATGTTTTGCTCTTATTTTAATCAGAAAATGCACAAGGCTATCGCTGATTTGCGTGCTGAATTAAAAGTTGTTCTGGCGCTAGGAGAGTATTTTGATCATTGTCGTTACGGCATTGCTCACACATACAATAGTCTTGCAAAGCAGCATAAGTTTTTACGCTACGACAATAGTGACTATCGTGATTTGGCTGCGGTTAATCTGCCAGTTTTTGTGGTCGGCAATGGTCCGTCTTTAGACAGCAGTTTCAGCTATTTACAGGAGCATCGTGAAAATGTCGTCATAATCAGTTGTGGCACTGCATTATATTCTTTGTATAAAAAGGGTATAAAACCTGACTTTCATGCCGAAGTCGAACAAAACCGTTCGACATTTAATTGGGTGAGTCAGGTAAAGGATGCTGCTTATTTAAAAGACATTCGACTGATAAGTGTCAACGGTATTCATCCCGATACAGCAGAGTTGTTTAAAGAAACCTTGTTGTGTTTTAAAGATGGCGAGTCATCAACTAACTTTTTTGATCTGCGCCTGAAAAAACAAGGTGTTCATGTCGCATCGCTTAGTTACGCTTACCCAACGGTAACTAATTTAGTCCTTAATTATGTGTTGCGGCTGGGTTTTAAAGTGTTTTATCTGTTTGGGGTTGACCTTGGGTACGCTGATGTCCGGCAACATCATTCGCAATCCTCGGCTTACTATCGCCAGGACGGTTCAGAAGTTTATGACTACCAGCAAACTCATGGTGGCGGTATGCCTGCTAAGGGGAATTTTTTACCTTATGTGTTTACCAAGCCTGAATTTGATATGTCGCGAAAATTGCTGGAACAGGCTATCAGCAAAGCCGGACGCAAAGTAGAAATCTACAACTGCAGCAACGGCGTGAAGATTGACGGTGCTGTGCCATTGCAGCCGGAAAATATTTTGTTCAGGGATTTACCTGAACATAAAGACCAGTTGTTGCAACAGTTGATAGATAACGCCTACTACCCAGATTTATCTGCGCACGCCCAGCAAATATTTAATCAAATCGATTTTGTAACGTTTCGTCGCACTATTGACGCCTGGCTGGTGCTATTTGACGAACAGATTACCACACAAGAACAAGCCAAAACCTTTATTTCTAGACAATGGCGCTTGTTGCAAACCGCTGCGCGAGACCCGTCAGATCCAACCTTTTATTTGTTTTACGGTAGCACCAATTACTTCGGCGGCCTGATGACAAAAATCGCCTCTTGTATCAGTGATGATACACCGGAGATCTTGCCGGTGTTTAATCAGGTTCTACAGGTATGGCGTGATTATGTGCAAAGCGCCGGCGAGCAGTTTGAGCAACAGCCGTTAAAGTTTGACGATGTGGATGTACAACACTTGTTTGCCAAAAGCTGACGCGTTAGTTTTTTGACATTTTATCGGTGTAAAACCGGTAATATTCTGCATATCGCCTACAGAGTCAGGTTATTTTATCCTGTGCAAAATGTGGCGTTATCTTTGCATGCTCAAGTCCATTATAGTTTGGTTATTGCGCTGAATGGAAAGGGAAAAATGACAATTGCAGATATTAAGCAAACAGGCATCATCTTAATTGATTGCCAGGATAGCGTCGGCGATGATGTGTACTTTAATACTGCGGACCCGCAGAGCAATGTGCTGGTGTTTAACTGCGGCACCAAAGGCTATGTAGAGCCTTTATTGTCTGCACTACGGACTCATTACGTAAAGTTTAACGCCGTAAGTTTTGTCACAAATAACGCTGGCATACATGCTGAGTTAACGCAGTTCTTTCCCGAACTGTTCCGGGGAGTTCACTTAATACATCGACTGCCATTGTCAAAAGCGGACATTGCGCAGCTGATGTCGGTTGCTGTGGCCCTTCCTGCTTTTGAGCTGAAGCTGGCGGAACCTTTGGTGTCAGCAGAATTTGAGAGGTTGAAGAGCTTCTTTTTGCTGGACGAACGTCTTACCGATATTGCTGAGCATGAATCAATAAGCCAGCTTACCGCTGCGTTTATTGCCGGGTTACAAGGCCAAAAATGCGCATTTTCTGTCTATGTACAGATTCGGTTACTGAATTTTTATGCCAACAGACTAAACAAATATGGTGAGGTCTATTTTAAAAGTCTGTCATTAAAACTGGGTGACACTAATGTCAGTATTTTACATCTGTGGCAATTGGTGTCGGATAGTCGCTTTACACTTAATCAGCGGTACTTTATCTATAACCAACTTCTGTCGTTGGAGTTTAACGGAGCGTTAAAAAACAAGTCTGATTTTAATACCCGTTTTACCGCATATAGCAATGTGGTGCGGGAGTTCGCGTTGCAATTGGGCCCCCCCGGCGCTTTTTTTGATAAAGAAGAGCGAAATCCCGATATCGTGTTTGTTTTTATCGCACAGTTTCTCAGCCCCAGGCATGCCCCGAGTAAAATTGTATTAGAAACCATTAAAGCGCTGTGCTTATCTGCAAATAAGCAGGTTGTATTAATAGACACCTGCGAGCTATTGCCCACGAGCGGTGCTTTGCCCTGGTACGATGCCGCATACGGTAGCAGGGGGCAATACAATGCTGAAACACTGACTTATGAGGGCGCGCGTTTTAATTATCTGCAACTCTCCGCCGGCATGCCTAATCTTGTCGAGATAAGCGGTGTGATTGAGTTGATTAAAACGTACAAGCCTTATTTCACCATAACAGTGGGCGAGAGTATTACTGCCGATATCATCAGCCAACTTGTGCCTAATGTGGTGGTACCAACAGTGTCGCGGTTGCCTCATACCTTAAGCCAATACAGGGTTTTTAATAAGCGTTTTATTACAAATGCCGACGAAGTGCCGGAGTGTTTGCAGCCGGGGATCTTGTCTATTGACATGTTACCTGAGCGCGCTTTGGCGCAGTCAGAGCTTACACGTGATCAATTTCGTATACCCCGCGATAAAGTTGTATTGGCCGTGCCCGGTAACCGGCTTGATGCGGAAATAGACGATAACTTTATTTCTATGCTGTTATGTATCTCCAGCGATAGATATTTTGTGGTCTTTGCCGGCGTTTTTAATGACTATGAAGATTACTGCAAAAGATTTCCTGTCCTGCGCAGTATCTCTGTTTTCGTGGGCTATCAGGAAGACTTTCCGGCATTTATAAAGCTGGTTGATATATATGTTACGCCACCACGTGTTGGTGGTGGTTTAACTGCATTGTGTGCATTGAGTATGGCCGTACCGGTTTTAACGTTGAAATACGGTGATGCTTATTCGTTTGCCGGTGAGCTTTTTGCTTTTAACACTTTGTCCGAAATGGGCAGTGTAATCAGTACTGTCTGCAATGACTTTACGGCGTTAGATGCGTTGAAAAGTAACGCTTTGCAACGGTTTGTTGAGCTTGAAGCTCTTAGTGATAAATATACAGACCTCTTTGACAACGTGGTGAATGGGCCAATGTTTAATGTAGCGTCTGTGGTGGAAAGGAGAGACTGAATGAAGCGTGTAGCCATTTCTCAGTCAAATTATATACCTTGGCGTGGCTATTTTGACCTGATTGCATCGGTGGATGAATTCATCTTGTATGATGATATGCAATATACCCGCAGGGATTGGCGCAACAGAAATAAGATAAAGACCGCGCAGGGAGCTTGTTGGTTAACGATTCCTGTTGAGGTAAAAGGTAAGTACTTTCAGAAAATTAAAGATACCAAAGTATCAGATAGCCATTGGTATAAATCACACTGGCAAACGCTTTCGCAAAACTATAAGAAATCCAGATATTTCGCCGGGATTGCTGCCTGGCTTGAGCCTCTGTACCTGGCTGAAAATCAGGACATGCTGTCAAATATAAACTACACCTTTATTGCGGCGATATGCCGCTACTTAGGTATCAACACTACTATTTCACTGTCTTCTCAATACCAACTGATTGACGGGAAAACAGAACGATTGGTCGATATTTGCCGGCAGGCAGGCGCGGGGCTCTATGTATCAGGCCCGGCGGCAAAAGATTATCTCGATGTAGCCTTGTTTGAACAAGAAGGTATTGATGTCGGATGGGCTGATTACAATGGTTATCCGGCGTATCCCCAACAATGGAGTGGGTTTGAGCCTTTCGTCAGTATATTAGATCTGTTGTTTAACTGCGGTCCTGAGTCACTTTTCTATATGAAAAAGCCAACGGATTCGCTGATCAAATATGAGGGCAAAGCATGAAAGACAACAGTGGCATTATTAGTCAGGTATCTGATTATTACTCAAGTAAGCTTTGTGAGCATGGCGCAACCCCGCAGGGTGTGGATTGGAATGGCGCAGAGGGACAATTTCTGCGCTTTGAGCAATTGAACAAGGTTATTTGCAACAACGGAAAGTTTACGCTAAACGATATTGGCTGTGGCTATGGCGCTTTCTATGATTTCCTGCGGACAAAATACAGCTCTTTTGATTATGTCGGCGTTGATGTTGCTGCCAGTATGATTTCAGCCGCCCGGCAGCGCTATATTGGTTCAGCTAATGCAAAATTTCTCTGTGGTGCGGTACCGGAAGTCGCGGCAGACTTTACTGTGGCCAGTGGTATTTTCAATGTCAAATTGGAAAATTCAATACATGATTGGCAAAGTTATTTGATTGAAACTATTGCTATTATTGATAAGTTCAGCACGAAAGGGTTTGCCTTTAATTGCCTGACGTCGTACTCGGATGCTGAGAGAATGAAAGACGGACTTTTTTATGCTGATCCCTGTGAATTGTTTAACCATTGCAAAATACATTACGGCCGGAATGTTGCTTTATTGCATGACTATAATCTGTTTGAATTTACGATTATTGTGAGGAAGTCATGAAAAATAAATTAGTTATATTTGGTTCGGGCGATATCGCACAATTAGCACACTACTATTTCAGCAATGACAGCCTCTATGATGTAGTGGCTTTTACTGTCGACAGCGAATACAAGACGGTTGAGGAGTTTTGCGGTTTACCTGTAATCGCATTCTCTGAGCTGAAGGCGTTTTTTTCACCGCAGGACGTCAGCGTGTTTGTGGCGTTGAGTTACTCTAAATTGAATGCTGTAAGAAAAGAGAAATACCTCGCGGTTAAAGCTATGGGATATACCCTGGTGAGTTATATCAGCAGCAAGGCGACAGTATTGAACCAGCAGGACATCGGAGAGAACTGCTTAATTCTCGAAGATAACACCATCCAGCCTTTTGTTAAAATTGGTAATAACGTGACCTTGTGGAGCGGCAATCATATCGGCCATCACTCGATAATACGGGATCACACTTTTATTGCTTCACATATCGTTGTATCCGGCGGTGTAGATATAGGCGAGCAATGTTTTATCGGCGTTAATGCCACATTGCGTGATCATATTCGGATTGGCGACCGCTGTGTTATTGGTGCCGGTGTATTATTGCTGGCTAATGCAGAAGCTGATGGCTTGTACAAAGGTACCGCTACAGAGCGGTCTGCATTGCCAAGTTCAGGGTTGCGCAGAATATGACATTTCAACCTGAATGGCAAAAATTGGGCTTGCTGTATAGTCCGCAAGGCAAAACCCGTCACGCTAAACTGGCTACACATGCGGCCAACCCCTTAGCGTTGCATATGGCTGATGATGTCTTTCGGGTATATTACAGTGGCAGAGACGAGCAAAACCGCTCTTCTGTAGGGGCGGTAGATATCGATATTGTTCGCGGCGAAGTGGTTAAAGATCATTTTGAACCATTTTTGATACATGGCGCTGCCGGCAGTTTTTTTGCTGACGGCATCAGTATTGGTAATCACTATCAGGTTAACGGTTCAACCTTTATTCTCTTTATGGGTTGGCAAACCCCGTCGGAGGGGCATTGGCGGGGTGATATTGGCCGGATAACCGTGGCTGAAGATTTGACTTTGCAAGTGACAGACAGGCAACCCTATTTGGCTTTGGACACGGATGATCCTATCAGTCTGTCTTATCCCTGGGTTATGCAAACCGCACCTGAGCGCTATGACATGTGGTACGGTTCAACTCTTACGTGGGAAGCTGAGAACGGTGAGATGGTGCATATCATCAAGCATGCGCAGTCTGCCGATGGCGTTAGCTGGCACAAGACCGATTCAGCAGTACCCTATCAGCTAAACTATGCGCAGGTGTTTTCCAGACCTTCTGTCATTAAAAGTTCTGAGCATAGGCTGGATATGTGGTTTTCTTACCGTTGCGGTACAGGGCAGAAATACCGTATTGGCTATGCATATAACACTGGTGAGGGCTGGCAACTGGCGTTGAACAACAGTGGTATCGATGTCTCAGAATCTGGTTGGGATTCCGAGATGATTGAGTATCCGTTTGTGTTTCAGCATAAAAACAAAACGTACATGCTTTACAGCGGTAATGGATATGGCCGTACTGGTTTTGGTCTGGCGGTTCTGAACACGCCGTAAATACGCATCTGAAGGTCCTTAAACTATGGATGAAGGCAAAATTCCAACGCAGAGCTATGGCATTCTTGAGCAGAAGCAGGTGCTCACTGACATTGAAGAAATCAGGGAGCAATTTTTAACCAACGGCTATGCTATTTTGGATGCCGGCTTGTCCGGTGCAGACATTGCCACTATACAAGCGGATTTTGACACCCTGTCACAGCGTTATATTACGCATTATGGCAGTGACAAGTTGAAAAGTTGTGATGAATATCACACGGTAAGAGCGCCGCTATTGTTTGAGAACAGCGATACGTTTTTACGCTTAGCGTTAAACCCTGTCCTGCTCGAATTCGTCAGTAGTGTTATTACCGGTAGTTTCATCCTTAACCAGCAAAATGCAATTACGAATCCTTCAAGGCAACCTTATAATCAAGGGAAATGGCATAGAGATTTGCCTTATCAACACTTTGTAAGTTCACGCCCTATCGCGGTAAATGCGCTGTACTGTGTCGATGATTTTACCAGTGATAATGGTTCTACCTATGTTTTACCCTTTTCTCATTTGCGGGAAGAAATGCCCTCAACGCGGTATATAAAAAATCATGCTGTTCAGGTATGTGCAAAAGCAGGCCGGTTTATAGTGATTAATTGTATGACTTTCCACACCGGCGGCTTCAACCTTTCACCTTTAGATCGTCGCGCAGTCAATCACTTGTTCAATATTCCTTTTTTTAAACAGCAGATAAAAATACCCGGCAATTTGTCTGAAGAGGGTTTAAATGAGAAACAGAAGAAAATTCTCGGTTTCGGCTTCGACGAAATACAGTCTGTTGATGCTTTTGTCGCGCAGCGGCTACAGCGCCTTTGATGATTAAATGCAGGGATATCAGCATGCAAATTCCTTTTAACAAACCTTATATGACAGGTAAAGAGATCCAGTATATTGCCAAAGCGCACAAGCTTGGCAAGCTTGCCGGAGACGGTGACTTTACCGCTAAATGTCATGACTGGCTTGAGCAGCAGACCGGTTGCAACAAAGCGTTGTTAACCCATTCGTGTACTGCCGCACTGGAAATGGCCGCTATTCTGTTAGATTTGCAGCCGGGCGATGAAGTAATAATGCCTTCCTATACTTTTGTGTCCACGGCCAACGCCTTTGTCTTGCGCGGTGCTGTGCCTGTTTTCGTTGATATCAGATCCGACACACTGAATATCGATGAAAAGCTGATTGAAGCGGCTATTACGGCGCGAACCCGCGCGATAGTGCCTGTGCACTATGCCGGTGTGGCCTGTGAGATGGATACGATTTGTGCTATTGCTGCGCGGCATGGTCTTAAGATTGTAGAAGATGCTGCACAGGGCGTGATGTCGACATACAACGGCAGGCCGCTCGGAACTATAGGCGATATAGGAGCCTACAGTTTTCATGAGACAAAGAATGTCATTTCAGGCGAAGGTGGTGCCCTGTTAGTAAACCGGCCTGATTTAGCTACAAGAGCCGAAATTATCCGTGAGAAAGGTACCGACAGAGCACGGTTCTTCCGCGGCGTTGTAGACAAGTATACCTGGCAGGATATTGGTTCCTCATTTTTACCGGGTGAGATTATTGCAGCATTTCTGCTGGCTCAGCTGGAAGACGCTCAGAATATAACTGCACTTAGGCTTGCTCGCTGGGATTATTATCATACTTTACTTGAGAAAGCCGAAAATGAAGGCTTGCTCACAAGACCGTCAGTGCCTGCGCATTGTGGCCATAACGCACATATGTACTATGTGTTACTGCCGGCGCAACTCGAGCGGCAGGTAATTATGGATAAACTTAAAGAAAAATTAATCAGTACAGTGTTTCATTACATACCATTGCACAACTCTCCCGCGGGGCAACATTTTGGTCGTGCTGCGACTACTATGGCAGTAACAGATGATGCGTCTGCACGGATTTTAAGATTGCCATTGTGGGTAGAGCTTACCGGTGAGCAACAGGAGTATATCGTTAGCGCCTTACTGGAAAGTATCAATGAACTGATTCATGGGAAGCATTATGAACCCTCCGAAGCTTCACAGGCATAGTATTCAATGTCTGCAGAGGCCCGGAGGGCTGCTGGCGGATATCAAACGAAACTGATATTGGCTCTTTGTTTGCCATAAATAACTTTGGCAGATGAGATAAATTGATACGGCAATTCTACATAGGCGACATCTGAGTTTGAGATAGCTATATCAACAGCCTGAATCATCTGGGAACCCTTTCTGACCAGGATTACGTCAGACCAGTCAGTATTGGTAAGTGCAAGCGGGATAAAATCTGTACGCTTCATAAAGCTTGTCAACGCTTCCAGAACGCCAAGATTCTGTTTAGTACCGGCATCACTGTGACAGCAGTCATTCAGTATCATAAAGCCGTTTGGCGCCAATAATTCTTTGTAGTACATCAGGTCCCGTAAAACATACTCATACTGATGACTGGCATCGACATATATCAGATCAAACTTGTCTATGCCGGTAGCGGGGCGTATTTTACTGATTGCTTTAATCGTATCGTCGCGGATCATAGTGACATTGCTAAAGTCGCTAAACTTAACTAAACATTCTTCGTATATTTTGTCAAAAGTTGACTGTTTGTTAAGAGAGCCGCCGAAGTAGTAGGAATAGGTCTCAACCGGATTTATCCAGGGTGGCAAAGTGTCAAAAGGGCTATATGTTTTTGTAATATCTTTACTCCAACTATCAATCAGCACCATGTGTTCAGGAGATAAAATATTATACATATTTAGTGCGTTCTCGCCTCTTAGTACGCCAAGCTCAGCAATCAAAGGTTTCTTACCGTAAGCGTTAAATACAGCGCTGACGACATGTAAGAAAAATTCTCTGTTAGCATTGCAAACTTTCATATAGCCACCCGTTAATTAAAAAAATCACAGATAACCAGCAATTTTTATGCCGCTATTTATATATACTGACTGTAGATCTTACTTATGCCGTAAGACGTGTATCAGGCGTGCAGCTGAGCACCTTGTCGTTTATAAACAGCTAAAATTAGTCTGGTTTTTTTATTCCCGGTGTCATCTGATTGACTATGGGGTGTATGATAACAGTACTGAGCCGCTGGCCGGATTTGACTGTACGACTACAGAGGAAGAAAAATGAAAACCGATCGCACTTTCGAGTTAAAACAGGCGTTGTTAAATAAATACCACTCTGCAATAGACAGTGCGGCGGATACCCCCGGAAAAAGCGGCTTTGTTGATTTAACAGCTAATCAATCAAGCAGTGACAAGCTAAACAAAGCAATGTACGACAATTCACAGTCTGTTGAGATATACAGAAATTTTCTTAACTGGCTGTTTGGTACTTTTAACGTAGAGGAAATGGACTTTCGCAGAGACTGTTTTGAACGACTGGGGAATATCACGGGTAAAAAAATACTGATCACCAGTTGCGGACTTGGAGAAGATATTAAGGTCGCGGCAATGTTGGTGGGCAAAGATGGATTTGTGCATGCACAAGACCTTAGCAGGCATTTCATTTCTCTGGCGGCAGATAAGTATTCTGCGGAAAATATTGTTCTTACTGTTTCCAACGCCTTAGATCTGCCGTACAAAGATGGCTATTTTGACGCCGTTTTCCACTTTGGCGGGATAAACCTTTTTGGCGATATCGGGCTGGCCATATCGGAAATGAATCGGGTTTGTAAAGTTGGCGGAACCATTCTATTTGGTGATGAATCTGTAGCTGAGCATTTAAGAGCAGATGATTACGGCAAGATGTTTATGGAAAATAATGCCCTTTGGCAAGAAAAAGTACCACTTGAACATCTGCCATTATGTGCATCTGACATAAGCCTGAGTTACGTTTTAGGTAATTGTTTTTATCTTATCAAGTTCACTAAATCTGACCAATTGCCTTATGCAGATATTGATATAGAGCATGTGGGTTATCGCGGCGGCTCTGTGCGCAAGCGGTATTTTGGAAAGATTGAAGGTATTGCTCCGGATTTGAAAAATTCACTCTACGAGCTGGCTAAGAAAGAAGGCAAATCTGTCAGCCGGATTATCGAGGAACTAATCAAAACCAGATTGTAATGAAGATGTCCGGAAACAGCCCGGTGCCGTTATTAAAAACCGCCACTTGCACAGAGAATTTTATAGCCGTGGTTTAGAAATAATATTCTCTGATAAGTAATCTTTATAACTGCAGTCGGGCATCGTTTGCATTTGCCTTAATACCTCTTCACGTGACAGCCAGCCATTCAGATGAGCAATTTCCTCCAGACTGGCAATTTGATAGCCTTGCCGCTTCTCGATGGTTTCGACAAAGGTAGACGCTTCCGACAAGCTCTCATGTGTACCTGTATCCAGCCAGGCAAAACCACGGCCGAGCAATTCAATTTGCAGTTGTTTCTGCGCCAGATAGGCCTGATTTACACCGGTAATTTCCAACTCACCACGCTTTGAAGGGCGCAGATTTTTGGTTATCTCAACAACATTATTATCGTAAAAATACAGTCCGGTAACGGCATATTTGCTTTGCGGTTGCGCCGGTTTTTCTTCTATAGATTGTACTTTAAAGTCGGCGTCGAACTTTACTACGCCAAAACGTTCCGGATCTTTTACCTGGTAGCCAAAAATCACTGCGCCCGGCAGGCGACTGCGCGCTCTGTGTAATTTAGGAGTGAAGCCTTCGCCATAAAAAATATTGTCGCCCAGCACCAGACATACATCGTTATTGCCAATAAACTGCTCTGCAATTAAGAACGCCTGAGCAATACCTTCTGGCTTATGCTGCACGGCGTACTGCAGATGAATGCCAAATTTGCTGCCATCACCCAGTAAGCGCTGAAATGCGGCTTGTTGGTCAGCAGTGGTAATCAGAAGAATATCGCGGATACCCGCCAGCATCAGAACGGATAAAGAGTAGTAAATCATCGGCTTGTTATGAATAGGCAATAGCTGTTTGGAAATGCCCAGCGTAATAGGGTAAAGCCTGCTGCCGGTGCCCCCGGCCAGTAATATACCTTTCATAACTGCTCGCTATTCTATAACAATGTAAGAGGTAAGCGGACTCAGCGGCGAGCGTCGTATGGTGTATTTATCCAAACCAAATACCTCTTTTAATGCCAGCGTTTCTCCAGGAAACTTATGGTAATTCAGTTCATCAAAACCTATCACACTGCCTTTGGTTAAATGGTCCTTGATTAATTCCAGACATATTTTGGTCGGCTCGTAAATGTCAAAGTCAAAGTAGGCCATGGCGATAATAGTCTGTGGATTATCTGCCAGGTATCGCTCCAGGGTAGCTGTGGCATCACCTTTAACAAGTTCATACTTTTTAATGTGGCTTAGCGGACTTTCTGATTCATGATATTGCAACACACTGTCCAGGTAGTGCTCGTAACCTTCTGTAACGCTGTAAGCACCTTTTTTAATAACGTCGTTGTTGCCGTCTTTTTCAGACACGGATGGGAAACCCTCGAAGGTGTCAAAACCAATGATCTTACGGTTATAGTTGTAAGGTTCATACATGCCACGAAACGAGGAAAATAGCGCGAGGTTTTGCCCCCAACGCACGCCAAACTCCATTATCACACCGTGCACCGGCAGTGCCTTCTTATACAATTCATCCATAAACATAATACGCGACAGGTCCTGTCGGCGCATAAACAGGCCTAAGTTGTTCAGCATTTCTGCCGGTGGCACCGGGCAGTCGCTAAAGGTTTGGTAAAAGCTCTTGCGGCTATCGGCTTCTGTAGCGGATGAATCTGTTGATACCACCGGTTTGGTGTTTGCTTTGTTATTCATATTTTTTATTCCCGAAAAGTAAGGCTTACTCAGGTGTGACATAAGCGATCAGCTCGCGGCCAAAGCCCAGGGCTGTAATGGCTTCAGCATAGCGAATATAATTGTCGATGTTTTTGCCAATCATAAAGTTTTTACTAAATACCCGGCTAAAATGTATTTGTAACTGTGCCTCAGACGGCTTGGGCATCGCTTCAATAAAACCCAGCGCGTGGCGTTGTTCGGTAAATTTTGTTTGATCAGACATTATTGTGGTTACCTTTTAGCAACGGCATCAGCTCAGTAAGAGTATGCAGCCGGGTTTTAGCATCATAGCCGGGTTTAGCCTGCACATTCTTATGGCAGCCAGTCAGTATACGAATGGTTCCGGCGCCTTTTTTATTTAGATTAACAAAGTCTTTTGCCGGATTATCACCGATATAAACCAAATCCTGCCAGCGGCATTGTTCTGCTTGTTGGATTAAATCAAAACAATGGGTAGAAGGTTTTGCATGCTTTATGCCAAAGCGGTGGGTAATAAATATACGCTTAAAATAAGGTGCTAAACCCAGCGCTTGCACTTTGTTTTGCTGCACTATTTTATGACCGTCGGTAACAAGGTACAGCGGCCCTGGCAGGCTTTGCAGCATTTTCCGGTGGGTAGGCGGCAGTGAGAGCTGCGGTTTATGCAACCGGTAGCGGTGTACACAGGCGCTGATATTGGTTTTAGTGGCTAAGTTATGGGGTGCTAACCAATCGTCAAAAATACGTCCGCGGCCCTGGCTGTCTAACAACTGACATAAGCGCTGAAAACTGGTAGCGGCATCTAATTGCCAGCACTGCTGCGCCATATCGGCTACGGAACGAAAGCCACTTTCAACAAACTGGCGTTCATCGTATAAGGTGTCATCCAGATCAAAAATCAGGATCATACTGGTAGGTATCCATACTGTATCGCAGTTGCCTGATGGACTGCGTTGCTGCGGTATATGCTGTCAGGGTAGCCTCTGGCTGCATGGCTTGCAGAAAGCTCCAATACAGGCTGTCCAAGCCGGCCAAGATGCTTAACGTAGAGGCTCCGCCAAAACGGCTGTTGCACTCTATAATATGCGGCTTGCCTTTAGCATCAATTATAGCCTGCATCACCACCGGGCCTGTTAGTTTCAGCTGCCTCAATATTTTGCTGCATTGTTGCGTTAAAGCCGCATCGGTAAAGGTGGTGCTAATTTGTGATTCGCCGGCGACTACTTTATCGCGCTGTCGCAGCACCAGGCCTTTTACACTGCTGTCTTGATCCAGCCAGGCGTCGATACTGACTTCTTTGCCACTTTGCATAGGCTGATAGAGTGGATTCTGTAACTGTTTAGCATGCTGAATGGCCTGTGCCTTGCTCAGGGCAAGGCCTATTGATTTGGCGCCGGCACCAAAACGCTCTTTAACAACAAACTGCTCTGCGATGACATTATCAATATGTAATGACGCCGGAATAATGGGTAATTGATGCTGCTGGCCAAAGTCAGCAAAGGCCAGTTTATCCAGACATAAGGCTGTGCCGGTGGCCGGTGATACAATAATCTGGATGCCGGCCTCGGCAAAATAGGGCTTACTTTCAGCCCAAAACAACAGTTCTCCATCCCGGCTGGGCAGAATAACCTTGATATTTCGCTCAATACAGCCGCGGCGCAGTTCAGCTTTATTTGCATTAACTGTGGCTGGCATTTGCCAGAAACTGTCAGCAAAGGCTCTGCTTACGCACAGCGGCTGCATGTCACCGGCAATAATACCGCCGGTTGGAAACAGCCGAAGCCAGGCTTGCCTGGCTGCTTGTAACATAGGAATTTTAGCACCTGCACTGGTTAACAGGAGTGCAGCGCCGGCTTGGGACTCTGTCACAGTAGATCCCAGCTTAGCGGAGTGCCCATTACTACATCCTGCTTTACCTTGCGACCTAGAAACTGTGGCAGGTACTTCGGCTCCAGGCCAAGCCCGGGGCGCACAGAGCGCAGGTTATCTGCAGTAAAAATATCACCGGCTTGCATATCTTTGGCAATATAAAGTGAGCGGCGGTGTATCCGTGAAGCAATTTCTTTGGCAGTACAACCATAATGCACTTTACCTAACGCATCTTTAGCTTTACGGCATTCTGATACCAGCAGGTTGAATTCGGCAGGCTCCATCGAAAAAGCCGCATCAATGCCGCCTTCACTGCGGTCCAGTACAAAGTGTTTTTCAATTACTGTTGCACCCAAGGCGACAGCAGCGACGCTGACACCAATACCGGCGGTGTGATCAGATAAGCCGACCTGACAGCCAAACAGCGCCGCTAAATGCGGAATAGTATGTAAGTTGGCGTCGATGGGGCGGGCCGGGTAATTGCTGGTGCATTTTAACAAGATAATGTCACGGCAACCGTTACGTTGCAGCACGTCAACTGCTTCAGCCAGTTCGGCTTGGGTGGCCATGCCGGTAGACACAATAACCGGCTTGCCGGTGCGGGCAACGGCGGCAATCAAACCATGGTCGATATTTTCAAACGAGGCAATTTTATAGCAAGGCACATCCAGTTGTTCCAGATAGTCTACCGCGGTTAAATCAAACGGTGAGCTGAACGCCAACATACCTAACTCATTTGCGCGGTCGAACAGCGGTTTGTGCCATTCCCACGGGGTCATAGCTTGCTTGTACAAATTGTAAAGTGAGCTGCCGTGCCAGAGGCTATCAGGGTTATCGATATAGAACTCGTTATCGTGCACATCAAGCGTAATGGTATCCGGAGTGTAGGTTTGCAGTTTAATCGCGTCGGCTCCACACATCGCTGCCGCTTCCACCATTAACAATGCTTTGTCCAGACTTTGATCATGGTTACCGGATAATTCTGCAATAATAAATGGCGGTTGATCCGGACCTACCGCGTGTTTGCCAAGCATAATTACTGCCATTGCTTACCCTCGTTACTGATGTCCGTTACTCAGTGTCTTCATTATAGTTTCAGTTACCAGTGGTGTGCCTGCGGCAGCCGGTATCAAACCGGCTGCCGTGCGGCCCATACTATCAAGCAGTGCTGGCCTGGACAGGTAATAGCACAGTCGCTCTGCAAAGAACTCTGCTGACATATCAGCAGCCTGTCCCAACCACACACAAGCGCCAAGCTGGTCAAGAAAAGCCGTTGTCGCCTGCTGATTTTCGGCAACGGTAACAACCAAACCTGGCAGAGCACTAATACACCTTTCCCAATGACTGGCACCACCACCACCAAGCATGAGTCGTGCCTGATGCATTAACTTCGCCATATAGTTACATTGCACATGTAACCGCATATTGGGCAGGCTCGCAGTTAGTTTGTAAATTTCTGCATGCCACGGGTTATTAGCTCCAATTACAATATCGGCCGTAAGTCCCGGAATCTTTAGTTTATTGACTGCATCGATAGCCAGGCTAGTTAAATTTTGCTCGTCACTGCCGCCAAAGCCAATCAGTATCCGGTCAGAAACGCGTTGCTCCGGGGGGTGATAAAATTCTTCGCGCAATAGCGCATATCGCGGCCCGGTAAGCACTTTACAGTGAACCGGCACCAGTTTGCCATACCGCTGCTCTGCGTTGGCTACCAGGTTTTGATCCAGCAATAGATCGCAATCATAGCTGCGGTTGGCCAGATCATCTATTTGCATAATATGCCGAAAATGGCTTCGCAGTTGCCGGCTGTAATCCGCGGCCAGCGCGTAGTGATCTATAATCAGCAGGTCATAATTCTGTGTGAGTTGTGCAAGGGTTGCACTTGCATCTGCCATTTCAGTAGCAATAACATCCGGTAACGGCAGTATGTTAAAGCCCTGTCTGCGGATAACATCAGCCAGATGACCGGATGTTAACCGGCAGGCAAAATCACAGTTGGCACCAAGCTTTCGTAAAGCATCTGCCAATGTCAGGCAGCGCATAACATGGCCTGAACCTAACGCAACAGAAGCATCGGTGCGAAACAGTACCTTCACTGCGCAGGCGCCTGTAACAGTTGATACAACAACTCAGCACGACGCCAATCTTCAGCAGTATCAATATCCTGTACCAAATGAGCCGGTAACAGCAGCATTCGCGAACCGGTGCCGAATACGGCTTTAGCAGTATCCAGCCAGGTATCAGCGGTTGCCCAGTACAGTTGGCCGGCATCATGGAATGTCTCAGCCAGATCTTGTGAGCGCTGCATAATGCTGGCCGGGTCAAACGGCACTACGCCTTCTGCGTTTTGCAGCAAGGCGCGCTGAATGGGAAAAGAAAAACGGGCGGCGCTAAACACATAATCGGCTTTACTGCTTAACAGCATCCGGTATGCGGCTGCAATACGTTCGCTGTCTAATAACGGGGTAGTTGCATAGATGCAGGCACAGCTGCTTAACGGCCAACCCAGTTGTTGCAACTCCTTAATGGCGTTACGTATTACGTCTGTGGTGCCGGTAAAGTCATCCGCCAGCTTTGCCTTGCGCATAAACGGTGTTTCTGCACCGTACTGGCGTGCTATGGCGGCTATTTCGGTGTCATCGGTGGAGACGACTACTTTATCTACCACGCCACTGTTCAGTGCAGCCTTAATTGGATAAGCCAGCATAGGCTGGCCACAAAACAGTTTAATATTTTTACGTGGAATACGCTTACTGCCGCCACGAGCCGGAATTATGGCGACTCTCACGTTAATAGCTCTTTTAGTGTATCAGCGATAAATTGCTGCTGTTCGCTGCTTAACTCCGGAAACATCGGCAAACTGATAATCCGCTCGTAAAAATCTTCTGCGTGCGGAAAATCGCCCCAGTCAAAACCGAGTTGCTGATAGTAGGGCTGGGTATGGATTGGAATATAATGCACGTTCACCCCAATGCCGGCAGCGCGCAAGCCATCGAATACCGCTTTGCGTTTGGTTTTGTCATCCAGCCGGATAATATAGAGATGCCAGGCGCTGATAACAGAGGGGTCTGGTTCAGGTAAACCAATAGTAAGGTTTGCCAATAAGTCGTTATAGCTGGCAGCCAGCATTTGGCGTTGTTGCATAATAGGCAGCAAGCGTTGGCTTTGGCTTAACCCCAGCGCAGCTTGCAGATCGGTCATCCGGTAATTTAAACCCAGTTGGAGTTGCTGATAATACCAGGCACCATGACTGGGTTCTGTCATCAGGTTTTCATCACGGCTAATGCCGTGGCTGCGAAGTAAACGCATTCTATCGACAAGGCTGGTATTATTTGTCAGGGCGGCGCCACCTTCGCCAGTGGTGATAATTTTTACCGGATGAAAGCTGAACACGGTGATATCACTGTAACGACAGCAACCGACGGGTTCATCCTGATAACTCGCTCCTACAGCATGCGAGGCATCTTCAATAATCTGAAATCCAAACTCATTGGCCAGATAATGGATTTGCTGCATATCACAGCTGGCGCCAGCCAGATGCACCGGAATAACCACTTGCGGTAAGGTATCATTGCTTCGGGCGAGCTCCAGTTTCTGCCTCAGTTGATCCACTGCCATATTGCCGGTGTCCGGCTCTACATCAACAAAATCGATCATGGCGCCACAATACCGGGCACAATTAGCCGAGGCGACAAAGCTGATAGGGGAGGTCCAGACCCGGCTGCCAGGGCCAACACCTAATGCCAGGCAAGCGATATGCAATGCGGATGTAGCACTGTTAACGGCAACAGCATACTGTGCTGTAGTTAATTTACAAAGTCGTTGCTCAAAAGCCGGCACCGCCGGCCCCTGGGTTAAAAAATCACTTTGCAACACCTCAACAACGGCATCAATGTCCTGCTGGCTAATATGTTGGCGGCCATAGGGGATCATTAAGCATAATCCTGGTTAAACTGGCGAATAGTCTCTATATCCATAAAATCAGGGTTGGTATCAGACACATATTCAAAGTTAACATCTACAGGCTTGCCTTTCTCACCCAGGGCATTGCCACTAAAGTCATTGCTGCGATTAAAAAACTTGATGGCCGGCGCAATCACATAATGGTCAGCAAATTCATAGGTATGATAAGACATATCGCCCGGACACATCATTTCGTGCAGTTTTTCACCAGGGCGGATGCCAACAATTTTAACAGGTAAATCAGGCGCCATCGCTTTGGCTAAATCGATAATTCGAATTGACGGAATTTTAGGCACGAAAATCTCACCGCCAAGCATCCGTTCAAAGTTTTTCAAGACAAAATCTACACCTTGTTGCAGGCTGATCCAGAAACGAGTCATTTCAGCATGCGTCACCGGCAGGTGATCATGGCCTTTAGTAATAAGCTGCTGAAAAAACGGCACGACGGAACCCCTGGAGCCTACTACATTGCCATAACGAACAACGGAGAAGCGTGGCCGGGTGCCGCCGGATATATTGTTGGCTGCCACAAACAACTTATCGGAGGCGAGCTTGGTAGCACCATATAAATTAACCGGGTTGGCCGCTTTATCAGTGGACAAGGCAATCACCTTTTCCACATTGTTATCAATCGCCGCATTGATAACGTTTTCGGCACCGTTTATATTGGTTCTGATACACTCCATCGGGTTATATTCGGCAGCGGGTACCTGCTTTAAAGCTGCAGCATGAATGACGAAGTCAACGCCATGCATGGCTCTGCTCATCCGCTGGGCGTCACGGACATCGCCAATAAAATAACGCATGCAACTCTGGTCAAACTTTTGCTGCATTTCGTATTGTTTCAGCTCGTCACGCGAATAAATTATAATTTTTTTTGGCTTGTAGCGCGCGAGCAGTGTTTCGGTGTACTTGTGGCCAAAGGAGCCGGTACCGCCGGTAATTAAAATTGTTTTTCCATCAAACATAGCGCGCCCTCAAACAATTATTTCGCATTTTGCTGCCTTCTGACTTTAGCACAAAGTTGTTAGCTTGAAGTGCTATTTGCATATAGTAAGCATAAAGTATGCCCGAAATAAGATTGTTAGTACTTTTATAGCGTTAGCGGAATAATGCTGGTCTGAATGTCCTCTGGGTATTAAGTTGGTACATTATTGCCAGATCGGCTAAACTATAACCAATTTGTTTGCTTAAGTGGTGCAGTTATGAAACTGAATGACTCAACGGGTTTAAACAGTCTGAATCAGGCGCAGCAGCAACAGGAAAGTTTGCTGAAAAAACTGGCAACGGCGCGGCGGATTAACAGCGCTGCTGATGATGCTGCAGGTTTGCAAATTGCCAATCAGTTAAGTAGCAGTATTAATGCCAACGCGCAGGGTGAACGTAATGTTTACGATGGTATCTCATTGGCCCGGGTGTATGAGCAGGGCTTGCAGGGTATTAACGATAACCTGGGTGAACTTAACCGCTTGGCGGTGGCTGCCGGTAATGGCATCTACGGTGCAGAAGAACGGCAGGCGTTACAAAAAGAAGCGGACAGCTATCTGGCGAATATCCAGCAAACTATCGATAACACGGAGTTTGCGGGTAAAAAGTTATTTGGTGCTGATGCCAGTGTCGCCTTTGGTACGGGCAACGGCGCAGTCAATCTGACGACCACAGACGTGCAAACTGCTTTACAAAATGAAGATGCATTTAATATCGACTTCACTTCGGCAGCATCTGCTGAGCAGTCGTTAAGCCGGATAACCGATTCAATAGAACTGATTGGTGGTTTACAGGCACAGGCAGGGGCTGAAGCCAACCGCTTTGCCAGTGCCGGCAGTAATTTGAATAGTCAGCAGATTGCAGAATCAGCTGCCCGTAGCCGGATTGAAGACTTAGACTACGCTAAAGCGACCAGTGAAAAAACGGCGGCCGATATTCTGAGTCAAAGCTCAACCAGCGTGGCTATGCAAGCCCGGATGCAACAGCAGCAGGCATTAACTCTGCTGAGTTAACCATTGCATTAATCATCTATACCTTGCAAACGCTATTTTTTTGACAGCTGTCAAAAAAATAGCGTTTATGGTTGCAAGCTCAGGCTAGCGCAGTACAATGAAATCAAAGCAATAACAATAATGCGGCACAATGGCAGCAAATCCTCCTCTCTATATTGTTGACTCACAGCAGCGTCGCGCCGAGAGACTGGCGACAGTTCTCAGTTTTATTAATGAACCTCATCAAGCGCTCAATTATCAGGCGCTGCGGCAGCAGCTGACGCTGGATACCGCTGCGGTTGTACTGCTTGGCGCTATTGGCGAGAGCGAGCACGCTGAGTTATTGTTGCGATATCCGCGCTGCGCTTTTTTACTGATCGGCGAGCCGCTAACCCCGTTGTTGCAATATCCCAATGCTGTTGGCTTGCTGACAGAGCCATTTTCATATAACTCTCTGACGCAACTGCTGCGGGATTGTCAGCAATATCATCGTTTGTTACCCGGTCAGCGCCAGACTGAAACTACCCTGAAATTTGATGGCATGGTCGGTCAGACAGAGCCGATGCAGCAAGTCCGCTTTTTGATCTCTCAGGTTGCGAAAACCGATGCCAATGTGCTGGTATTGGGGCAGTCGGGTACCGGCAAAGAGGTTGTTGCCCGCAATATCCATTTATTGTCTAATCGCGCAGCGGGGCCTTTTGTGCCAATTAACTGCGGTGCCATTCCGGCTGAGTTACTGGAAAGTGAGTTATTCGGTCATGAAAAGGGCGCCTTTACCGGCGCAATTTCCACCCGTAAAGGCCGGTTTGAACTGGCTCAGGGCGGTACCCTGTTTCTGGATGAAATTGGTGATATGCCCCAGCCAATGCAGGTTAAGTTATTGCGGGTGCTGCAAGAGCGCATTTTTGAGCGGGTTGGTGGCAGCCAGACCATTAAAGCTGATGTCAGGATTATTGCTGCTACCCACCGTGATCTGGAACACATGATTACCGAAGGACAGTTCAGGGAAGATTTATTTTACCGGCTAAATGTCTTTCCAATTGAAACGCCGGCTTTAAGTGAGCGTTGTGATGATTTACCCCTGCTTATCCAGGAGCTACTGAACCGTCAGGCCGCAGGTCATCAGGGGCGGATCCGGTTTACTGAGCGGGCACTGGAGAGTCTGAAGCTGCACAGCTGGCCGGGGAATGTACGTGAGTTGGCAAATTTACTGGAGCGAATGCTAATCATGTACCCGGACCAGGTGGTGGATGTCGCCGAGTTACCGCAAAAATACTGTTATCTGGATGTAGACAGTTATCAGCCTGAATACCCGGAAGCGTTGCTGGAACGCGATATGCTCAATGATCTGTTTGCTGCCAGTGCCGATGATAATGATAACGAAGATAATGATAGTTTTAACCGCAGTGATAACAGACAGCATAGCACAGGCAACACCAGTGGCATCGCCGTTAGCCTGCCGCAACTCAGTGATATTCCGGCCGATGGTTTCGACCTGAAAGAATACCTGGCGGAGCTGGAAGTTCAACTGATATCCAACGCTTTGCAACACCATGATTATGTTGTTGCCCGCGCCGCAGAAGTATTGGGACTGCGCCGGACCACTCTGGTTGAAAAAATGCGCAAGTATAACCTTGGCCGGGACGAATAGCGGCATTTTGTCAAGCCTTTGACGGTGCAACTCCGCTTTTTATCATAATAATCAATAATTTAACCTTGGCATAATCTCTGCATCGACTTTATTATTTGAATAAAGGTCAGTTGTTATGCCAGGTGTCAGCCACTTTACTTTAAGCAATTCTCAGCCAGCACTGAGCCAATCTGCGTTTTGCCAGCAGGATCTGAGTAGCATGGTCAGTCAGGCTTTGGCAGGGCTTAACAGTGTTGCTGACAATCGCCTGCAGCATATTATAAATGTGTTGCCTGCCGGGGTGGTGCTGCTCAGTGCCAGAGGCATTGTGTCAGAAGCTAACCCGGTTGCGACGACGATGCTAGGCCAACCTTTATTGGGCCAGCCCTGGCTTGAAGTAATAAACCGTTGTTTCGCTCCGCGCAGTGATGATGGCCTGGAAGTGTCTTTAAAAGATGGCCGACGGATTAAGCTCGAAATCAGTCCCCTGAGTCCGGAGCCTGGCCAGCTGATTGTGCTGACAGATCTGACGCAGACCCGGCAATTGCAAAGCCGCTTGGCTCATTTACAACGCTTATCTACCCTTGGCAAAATGATGGCAACTCTGGCCCATCAGATACGCACGCCACTGTCATCCGCGATGTTGTATGCTGAAAATCTGGGGAGCAGTAAGCTTACCCCGTCTTCACAGCAGCAGTTTCAGCAGAAACTGCTGGCCAGGTTGCATGATCTGGAGCAGCAGGTAAATGATATGCTGTTATTCGCTCGTGCCGGCACCGCGCAGGCCGTGCAACCTTTTACCCTGCAAACGCTCCTGAATGAAGTTGACGCTGTAGCAGAGGCATTACTGCAGCAGCATCAGGCACAGCTTACCATCAGTACCCGCTGTCAGGACTTGTATTTACTGGGCAATCTGAGCAGTCTGGCCGGCGCTGTTAATAATCTTATTCAAAACAGTATTCAGGCCGTTAGCAGTGGCTCCCATATCCATATTTCTGCCCGCCAGGAAGGCACCAGCTTACAACTAACTGTGAGTGATAATGGCCCCGGCATTGCCGCTGATTTACATCCTCACATTTTTGAGCCTTTTTTCAGCAGACGGCAACATGGTAGTGGTTTGGGGCTTGCCGTGGTGCAGGCAGTGGTGAACTCGCATCAGGGCAATGTCCAATATGTGCAACGCCCGGATTGTGGTGCCTGCTTTGTTATTAATCTTCCCATTCATTTTTCAAAATCAACAAACTAGCACGCTAATTCTTCAAGCAGAGGTATCGAATGACGACAGCTACGCCAATACTGATAGTAGAGGATGACGCCGGGTTGCGTGAGGCCTTGTGCGACACATTGAGCCTGGCAAATTATCAGGTGTTTAGTGCTGACAGTGCCGAAAGTGCCTTGTTGCTGCTGAAAAAACAGCAGGTACGGCTGGTGGTCAGCGACGTGCAGATGGGCGAGGTCTCCGGTTTAACCTTATTAAAGACCTTACGCCAACATTATCCGCAGTTGCCGGTATTAATGATGACCGCTTATGCCAACGTGCAGGATGCGGTAGAGGCAATCCGATTGGGCGCAGTAGACTATCTGGCCAAACCGTTTGCGCCTCAGGTATTGCTCAACACCGTTAGCCGTTACGTTCTAGCCGAACAGGCCAACCCTGCGACACCCGTGGTAGCAGCACCTGCCAGCATAGCGCTACTGGAGTTAACTGCCAGAGTGGCCCGTTCGGAAGCCAGTGTAATGATCTCCGGGCCCAGCGGTTCAGGCAAAGAAGTATTGGCGCGTTATATTCATCAGCAATCTGCCCGCGCACAGGGCCCTTTTATTGCAATTAACTGTGCTGCTATTCCGGAAAACATGTTGGAATCTACCTTGTTCGGCTACGAAAAAGGCGCCTTTACCGGCGCGATTGCCGGCTGTCCTGGCAAATTCGAACAGGCGCAACATGGCACTTTGTTACTGGATGAAATAACCGAAATGGATTTAAACCTGCAAGCTAAACTGTTGCGGGTATTACAGGAGCGTGAAGTTGAGCGGCTGGGCAGCCGAAAAACTATCAAACTCGATGTAAGGGTGCTGGCCACCAGCAACCGTGATTTACAGCAGGCGGTTGCTGATGGAAGCTTCCGCCAGGATTTATTTTTCAGGTTAAATGTATTTCCGCTAAATTGGCCGGCCCTGGCTGAGCGGCGCGAGGATATCACACCACTGGCTATCCATCTTATCAGCAAATACTGTCGGCAACAGGGGCGGGCGGTGCTGACCCTGAGTGATAGTGCAAAGCAGCTGTTGTTGCAGCATAACTGGCCGGGCAATGTACGCGAACTGGACAATGTGATCCAACGCGCGCTTATTTTATGTCAGGGTGAGCACATTACCCCTGCAGATATTCTGTTATCAGCAGAGGGTAACGCTGCCACCTCAACATCAGCCCCGTCTGTCAGTCAGACGACAACAGAGTCTTTGGCCAAGCCCTCAGCAGAGCCATTGTCAATGCCATCAGCCCAAACCCATAAAGCTGTAACTGATACCGCAGTACCAGACGATTTTAAAACTGAGTTACACGAGCAGGAGCACAGAATTATTCTGGCAACGTTAAAAGCTTGTGCCTATAAACGCAAAGCGGTGGCAGAAAAGCTCGGGATAAGCGATCGCACCTTGCGTTATAAACTGGCCCGGATGCGGGAGTCAGGTATAGAGTTGCCCGCCTGAGTAACCCGAGCGTCAAGATAAAAAGCCGGCTTGCCGGCTTTTTTGTTTAAAAACAAAACCATAAATGTGGCATAACTCCTGCTTAGTAAACCTAGCAGCCAACCATTGGCAATTTATTGACACAACACTTTTCGGTCAGGTTCGTAAAACAGGGTACAGTTATGAACATTAAAGGTCAGGCGTTATACGCCCAAATGCAATCGATGGCCAGTCAGGCCCGCAGCGTGTCGGCCGAGATGAAACCGCTGCAGCAGCTGACAGAGGTTAACCCCAGCCAGTCTGAATTCAGTACCCTGTTTAAAGATGCGCTGAAAACCGTTAATACCACTCAGGTAGAGGCGGGAGAGCTGAGAAACCGGGTAGAGATGGGCGATCCTAGTGTATCGCTGGTGCAGGCAATGATAGCTGCCCAAAAATCGTCCCTGGCGTTTGAAGCAACAGTCCAGGTGCGCAACAAAATGGTTGAAGCGTACAAAGACATTATGTCAATGCCGGTTTAAGGGGTAGCACGTGGCAGATAATCAATCGACAGAGCTGGCAATTAGCCCTAATGATTACAACAGCTCAAATAATTCTGAAGCACAGGAGCAGAAGTCGGGCTTTCTGGGCGCGATTGGTGGCGTAGACATGATGCGTCAGGTTACCCTGATGGTTGCCCTGGTTATTTGTCTGGTTATTGCGGTGCTTATCTTTTTCTGGGCCAGACAGGCAGAAATGCGCCCACTGGGTACTTATGCCACGCAGGAGCTAATTCAAACGCTCGATCATTTAGATACGCAAAAAGTTGAATATCAGCTTGAAGGTAATGTTGTCTACGTGCCTGAAGATCAGTATCAGGCGGTAAAACTGGGACTGTCCCGGGCAGGCCTAACTCAGGAGCCCTCAGCGGGAACCGAGTTTTTATTGCAGGACAGTGGTTTTGGCGTAAGTCAGCGCCTGGAAATGGAGCGGTTAAAGCACAGCCGCGAACAGCAACTGGCCCGTACCATTGAAGAGTTGCAAAGCATTGCCCGCGCCAGAGTATTACTGGCTATTCCTAAAGAAAATGTATTTGCCCGTCAGGCTGCATCACCGTCGGCAACCGTGCTGGTGACCTCGCGTGGTGGTACGGTGATCCGTGACAGTGAAGTTGATGCCATTGTCGATTTGGTTGCCTCTGCTGTACAGGGAATGGAACCAAGCAAAGTAACGGTAAGCGATCAGAGCGGTCGGTTACTGAACAGTGGTTCTCAGGATGGCAGCGCTGCCCGAAGCCGGCGCGAGCATGAGCTGCAACGGGCCCGTGAAGACGAATACCGGCAGAAAGTAGATTCTATTTTGTTGCCGGTACTGGGCTATGGCAACTATACCGCGCAGGTAGACCTGATGCTGGACTTTACTGCTGTAGAACAAACTCAGAAGCGTTTTAACCCTGACTTACCTGCTATTCGTAGTGAAATGACCATTGAAGAAAGCAGCGTTGGCGGCAGCAGTGGTGGTATTCCCGGCGCTTTATCTAACCAGCCGCCACTTAATTCAACTATTCCGGAAGAAGCGGACGGTGGTAATGCCCGGCCGGTGATCCCGGGCCGCAATCACAAAGAAGCCACCCGCAATTATGAGCTGGACACGACTATCAGCCATACTTCACAGCAAAGTGGGGTTATTCGTCGGTTGTCGGTGTCGGTGGCGGTAGACTATGAGCCTGGTGAACCTAACGCCGAGGGGGTCAGTGAGCTACAACCGCGCACGCAGGAAGCGTTGGCCAATATTCGTCGCCTGTTACAGGGTGGTATTGGCTTTGATGCCCAGCGTGGCGATACCATCGAAGTTATCTCTGTGCCTTTTGTCCGCGAAGAGCTGTTTGAAGAAGAGAAGCTGGCAATTTATCAGGAGGAATGGTTTCTGCGAATTCTGCGTTTGCTGATCGGCGGCATTATTATTATTGCCCTGATGCTGGGCATCGTGCGGCCAATGCTGAAAAAGCTTATTTACCCTGAACAAACTGACGATGCTTATGATGACAATGCGCTGAGCAGTGGTTTAGACCTGGGTGATGACACCATAGATATGCTAAATTCAAGTTTTGATGAAAACGCAGTGGGTTTTGCACCTGACGGTACCTTAATGCTGCCAGACCTGCATGGCGATGAAGATTTACTGCGGGCGGTTCGGGCCCTGGTTGCCAATGAACCTGAGTTATCCTCTCTGGTAGTGAAAAACTGGTTGGCTGAAGATGAATAATATAGAAGAAAAACCCACATTTGATGTTGGTAAACTGGATGGTGTTGAAAAAGCTGCCATTCTGCTGCTCAGTTTGTCGGAAGAAGATGCCGCTCAGATTTTAAAACATCTGGAGCCAAAGCAGGTGCAGAAAGTCGGCCTGGCGATGGCACAGATGACTGATTTAAATCAGGCTAAAATTTCTGCCGTGCATCGGCTGTTTATTGAGCAAATTCAGAACTTCAGCACCATCGGCTTCCAGAGTGAAGAATTTATCAAACGGGCGCTGACCGCAGCACTGGGTGAAGAAAAAGCCGCTAATCTTATCGATCAGATTGTTCTGGGCGGCGGTGCCAAAGGCCTGGATTCCCTTAAGTGGATGGATTCAAAACAGGTTGCCAATATCATTCGCAACGAGCACCCGCAAATACAGACCATAGTGCTGTCCTATCTGGAGCCAGAGCAATCAGCCGAAATTTTATCGCAGTTCTCAGAGAAGGTACGGCTGGATTTAACCATGCGTATCGCCAATCTTGAGGAAGTGCAACCTGCAGCATTACAGGAACTAAACGAAATTATGGAAAAACAATTTGCCGGTCAGGCCGGTACCCAGTCAGCGAAAATGGGCGGCTTAAAAGCGGCTGCCGATATCCTGAACTATCTGGATACCAATATGGAAGGTCAGCTGATGGATTCTATCCGTGAGCATGATGAAGAAATGGCGCAGCAAATTCAGGATCTGATGTTCGTATTTGAAAATCTGGTTGATGTCGATGATCGCGGTATCCAGGTGTTGTTGCGGGAAATTCAGCAGGACGTGTTGATGAAAGCGCTGAAGGGAACCGATGAAAATCTGAAAGAGAAAATCCTGAAAAATATGTCGAAACGGGCAGCCGAATTGTTGCAGGACGATTTAGAAGCAATGGGACCTGTCCGGGTTAGCGAAGTAGAAACCGCTCAGAAAGAGATTCTGTCTACCGCCCGTCGCTTATCAGATGCCGGCGAAATTATGCTGGGTGGTGGCGGTGGCGAAGATTTCTTATAAACAGGCTTCCTTTAACAGGCAACGGAATCAGCGATGACTAAAACCGCCTATAGCCGTAACCGGCCTTATTCACCCGATCCTGACGCATCTGAGCAGGTAAAGCATTGGCATACTCCGGATTTGACCGCCGATGCCCGTAGTCAGGACACCCGGACTAATGCCCTGAATATGCATCTGCCAGAAGCCACAGCTGCTGCAGCTGAAGAGCAAGAACAGGAGTTAGTGATTAAACCACTGACCGCAGATGATATCGAGCAAATGCGCCAGGCAGCGCATGATGAAGGAATACTTCAGGGCAAAGAAGAGGGGTTTGCTAAAGGTTACAGCGAAGGCCGCGAGCAGGGCCAGCAAGATGGATTTAAACAGGGCCAGGCGGAAGGTAAAAGGCAGGGTTTGGAAGATGGTGCCACAGAGCTTGATACCCTGCGCGCCGAGTTAAGTGTGTTACTGGATCAATTGCAACAACCGCTGGCAAAAATTGACAACAGGGTTGAGCAAGAGCTGTTGCAGCTTTGCCTTGCTATGGCGAAAGCCGTGATCAACGTCGAAGTGACCACAAATCCGAAAGTGATACTGCAGGCATTACAGGAAGCGGTCAGTGCTCTGCCACTGCAAAGCAGCAACCTGATTATTAAGCTTAACCCGGCAGATGTTGCCAGTGTAAAGCGTCATTACAACGACACTGAACTGACTGAACGTGGTTGGCAGTTACGGCCGGAACCGTTGGTTGAACAGGGCGGCTGTCTGGTCGAAAGCATTAGCTCCAGTGTCGATCGCAGTTTGAACCAGCGAATTCAAAGCAGCCTTGAGCATTTTTTGCAATTAGCCGAGACGGCGGATAGCAGTGAACACGCTGCTGCAGAATCATCGGACATCCCAACACAGCAAGCCCAGTCAAACGACGCGCAATCAAAAGATGCCCAATCAGAGCATTCGCAGCTAAAAGATACTCAGGCAAATGATACTCAGGTAAAGGATACTCAAGTAAAGGATAGTCCGCCCAATGACTGAGAACACCAGTTTGCTGCAGCGGTTGCAACAGCAACAGCAGTATATTCACCCATCATTGCCCGCGGTATCAGGCCATCTGGTGCGGGTGGTCGGCTTAACGCTCGAGGCCACGGGCTGCCGGGCGGCAATCGGCCAGCCTTGCCTGGTTGAAAGTGCCCGCGGTGCTATTCTGGCGGAAGTGGTCGGTTTTGCTAATGACCGGTTATTTCTGATGCCGCAGGATGATATTGCCGGTGTGGTGCCTGGCGCCCGGGTTACCCCGGTCATTCAATATAAAGGTATACCGCTATCGTTAAATTTACTTGGGCGGGTGATTGATGGCGTTGGCAAACCGCTTGATGGCAAAGGGCCGATAAACGCCACAGAATTCAGTAAAGGCAAAGGTAAACCCATTAACCCATTGTTACGCCGGCCGGTAAAGCAGCCGCTGGACGTAGGCGTGCGGGCAATTAACAGTATGATTACTGTGGGTAAAGGCCAGCGGATGGGATTATTTGCTGGTAGTGGCGTGGGGAAGAGTGTTTTGCTGGGGATGATGACCCGCGGTACTGCCGCCGACGTTATCGTGGTCGGCCTGGTGGGTGAGCGGGGCCGTGAGGTAAAAGAATTTATCGATGAAATTCTTGGCGACGAAGGTAAGGCGCGCTCAGTGGTTATTGCCGCGCCAGCCGACGTTTCACCTTTAATGCGGTTAAAAGGATGTGAGACTGCGGTTCAGGTTGCCGAGTACTTCCGCGATCAGGGCCTTGATGTATTGCTGCTGATTGACTCTATCACCCGCTATGCACAGGCGCAGCGTGAAATTGCGCTGGCTGTTGGTGAGCCGCCAGCTACCAAAGGCTATCCGCCTTCGGTATTTGCCAAATTACCGGCGTTAGTGGAGCGGGCGGGTAATGGTACTGGCCACCAGGGCTCAATAACGGCCTTTTATACAGTGTTGTCAGAGGGCGACGATTTACAGGACCCGATAGCTGACGCATCCCGGGCCATTCTTGACGGCCATATCGTATTGTCCCGTACCTTAGCCGATAGTGGTCACTTTCCGGCAATAGATATCGAAAAATCGATCAGCCGGGTTATGCCTGCTGTTACCAGTACTGAGCATCAGCAACTTGCCCGCACCATCAAACAACTGTATGCCAGCTACCAGCAAAGCAAGGATCTGATTGCTATTGGCGCTTATGTGCGGGGCAGCGACCCTTTGTTGGACCAGGCCATTGGTCTGATGCCAAAAATCAACGCGTTTTTGCAACAGGGTATGCAGCAAATAGTGCCTTATGACGACAGTTTAACGGCGCTGAGCCAGGTAATGCCTGCACAGCGAATGGCTGGCTGATGGCCGCTCACCGCTTTAGTTTAATCATAAAAGTTCAGCGCGAACGGGAAGACAATTTGCAGGCGCAATTTATTAAAGCACAGCAATATTATCAGCAGGCTGAGCAAAAATATCAGGGACTGGCAAATTACCGCACTGAATATATTCAACAAAGCCAGCGCCAGGGCAGCAAGGGTTTACAAAGCCGTCAGTACAGTCAGTATGTCAATTTTATTGGTAAGTTGGATCAAGCCCTGATCCAGCAAGCCAGAGTAGTGCATCAGGCAAAAGCGGCGGCACAGCAACGCAAGCAAAGCTGGTTAAAAATGCAAACAAAGCGCAAGGCGTTGGAGCTGTTGGTAGAACGTGCAGATAGCGCAGCCCTGCAGTTGCTGGAGCGGCAGCAGCAAAGCCTGAGTGATGAATACGCCGGCCAGCAATTTTACCGCCGACAGTTGACTCAGGATCAGTAATTTCGGTTGCTTTTAAAACTGGCGCGATTTTTGTATTAATCTTTAGTCATTAAATAAAAGCGGCTGATAACCCGTGAATAATTAGCACAACCAGGAGATCCAGATGAATCCGTTGTTGTCACTTTCTTTTGCAGTCTCGGGCCCCGTGGCTGCAGGCGCTGAGCCTGCCGTTCATGATGCCGGTACTGTAATAGATAATACTGGTGGTGTGAATAAATTCGGACGCTTGCTTAATCAGTCGGGTGAGCAGCAAAAAACAGACAGGCAAAGTATTGCCGGTAATAACACTTTTGGAAACAGCACTGCCGGTTTTACCATTACTGGTAAAGGCAAGCGAGCCGCCAGCATGGAGGGGCAGCCAACAGACCGGCCGGAATATAGTGTACCGCCAGTAATCCCCCCTGAAGCTGAACTGATACTGGCAGATGAGAAAAATGCCGGCACTCTGCTGGGGTTGTTAGATTTAGCAAGCCAGACCAGGCTGCAACTGACATCACGGGCTGATGAAAAAGGTGAAGATGCAGCAAAGGCCGGCAGTAATGGTATTGCAGACAGTGATGATTCAACAAAAAGTACAAACGGAAAAAAAGTGGCAAAAGGGGAATGGTTTATTCTGCCAGTGTATCCGGGATCTTCCGCCGCAGGGTCTGCCGCTGGCTATACTGTCGAGCTTGAGCAAGCAGAGGGTGACACTAAAAACCAATCAGCAGTGGACAAAGCTGCCGCTGCACTGTTAACCGGAATTAATAATGCAGCAGGTGAGGCAGAGGAGCAAAGTGGGTCTGCACCGGAAGATAGTACAGCGGACAACCTTAAACATGGCCAGCACAACACCGTTTCTGCAATGACCGCGGCTGAACAGGCTGTTGCTAAGTCAGCAGAAGTTGACGCAATCGCGGCCAGTGCGAACATTGCTACTGAAGCGTTATCAGATAAAGCATCTGCGCAAATCAGCAGTGATAAATTGACGGATACAAGCGAAGTGGGGTCACGGGTATCTGCACTTAATCAGCAGAGTAAAGCGTCAGCAAACGTTGAAGCAGAGCTTTTAGCCCGGCAACAGTCTGTGCTGGAAGGGCTTGATATTGACTCTGAATTGACAAGCGAGCTCAAAGCACTGGCCAGTGCTGAATCTGCAGCAGTAAAAAGCACTGTGGTACCTCAGACCTCAGATCCAATGATAAGCGCAGCAGAGGCAACTGAACTTCAAAAGGCCACTGCCAGCGCGCGGTCAGCAGCAACAACCATTTTTGAAAACGCAGATAAAACTGTTTTAGCGACTGACGATAACAAACCCGGCAGCACGCTCGCCAGTGCAGCTATGGTGGCAGAGTCTTCGTTAGCAAAACAACAACGCGGCGGGTCGGCAGAAAGCCATAATCAGACAAAACAGTCGCTGCTAGCGGAACCTGAGACTGGCAGCCAGCAAACTAAAGCGGACTCTGGCTTAGCAGCCGGCAGCGCCAGAACTGATTCATCATTAAGCGGTTTTGGCAGCATATTGAGTCAGGCAGGGCAGAGCCAGAGCGAAACACTTATGGCCAGGTTGGAGGCGGCAACAGTGACAGGTTCTCAGCAAACTGCAGAGCGCGCCAAAGCCCAAAGTGTCAATAAGTCGGTTACTGAGCAATTAAAACAGGTCAATTTACTGGCACAAAATGCAGCGGGTCAGTTGAAAGAACGGATAAACATGATGGTGCGTCAGAATATTCATGTTGCTGAAATCCGGCTCGACCCCGCTGATTTAGGTCAGATGCAAATTCGGGTAAATTTGCAACAAGAGCAGGCTTCAGTGCAATTTATCGTGCAGCAACAGCATGCCAAAGAATTGTTAGAGCAGCAAATGCCCCGATTACGGGAAATGCTACAGCAGCAAGGCATTCAGCTGGGGGAGGGTAATGTTCAGCAGCAACGCCACGGCGACAGTCAGGCCAGTGGCCGGCGCGATGGCAATTCGGGTAGTGGCCAGGGAGCTAATGAGCAACCGACCGAAGAGCAGGCGACAGCGGTGCAGTTAGACGTTAAGCTTAGTGAACGTATTGTCGACTACTATGCATGATTAGCGTGGCATGCGCCCCCGTGCTTGAAAAGTGCAGATCTGGGCCGTATCGGTGACAGATTAGCAATTTACATTAGGGTCGGCCGGTGAGCATAATAGCCTGAATTAATAAAAATAGCGGAGTTCAAATGGCAGCCGATGGTGATTTAAAGCTGGGAGAGGGCAAAGGCGGTAAGAAAAAGATAATATTGCTGGCAACTGCCGTTTTAGTGGTACTGGTATTGGCTGCAGGTGCTTATTTTTATTTTCTGGGAAGTGAAAGTTCCGACCCGGCAAGCAACGTTGAAGTAGCTGATAGTCAGGCTGCTGGCGAGAGCGGGCCCCGTCCTGCTGAGGGCAATGCGCTGTATGTTGCTATGCCAAGGCCTTTTGTTTTTAATATTCCCGGTTCCGCACGCGATCGTCTGGTGCAAATAAAAGTACAGTTGCTGGTGCGGGGAAGTAATAATGAAACCTTAGCGCTGCGCCATATTCCGTTGATAGAAGCCAGCCTGCTGGCCGCGTTTAGCAGCGCTAATGCGGACGAGCTGGTAACAACCACAGGTAAAGATGCGTTAAAAAACAAAGCCCTGAGTGATTTACAGCAAGCGTTGCTGGAAGTTGCCGGGTCAGTGGTGGTGGAAGAGGTACTTTTCACCAGTTTTGTTATGCAATAAGAGTGAGCTAACGTGACCGATTTATTGTCGCAAGATGAAATTGATGCGCTGTTACACGGTGTCGACGACGTCGAAGAAGAAGAAATAGACGACGGTGGTGATGGCCGCGGCCGGTCTACCATGGAATACGATTTCTCGTCGCAGGATCGTATTGTCCGTGGCCGTATGCCTACTCTGGAGATGGTTAACGAGCGTTTTGCCCGCCATATGCGGATCAGCTTGTTTAACATGATGCGTCGCACGGCAGAGGTCTCTATTAACGGCGTGCAGATGATTAAATTTGGTGAGTATGTTCACACCCTTTTTGTACCGACCAGTCTGAACATGGTGCGGTTCCGGCCATTGAAAGGCACCGGTTTAATTACCATGGAAGCACGGTTAGTTTTTATTCTGGTAGATAACTTTTTTGGTGGTGACGGCCGCTACCATGCCAAAATTGAAGGCCGGGAGTTTACCCCGACCGAGCGGCGGATTATTCAGATGCTGCTGAAACTGATTTTTGAAGATTACAAAGAAGCCTGGGCACCGGTAATGGACGTGTCGTTCGAGTATCTTGACTCGGAAGTGAATCCGGCGATGGCCAATATCGTCAGCCCGACTGAAGTGGTCGTAATCAGCTCCTTTCATATCGAACTGGATGGCGGCGGCGGCGACTTTCACGTTGCGCTGCCGTACTCAATGCTGGAACCGATCCGCGAATTACTGGACGCTGGCGTGCAAAGCGACAAAGAAGACACCGATTTACGCTGGAGTAAGGCGCTGCGTGACGAAATTATGGATGTGAAAGTCGACTTATCCACTAAGATGCTCGATGTAGACTTAACCCTGAGGGAAGTGATGGAGCTGAAAGCCGGCGACATTATTCCGGTAGAGATCCCAGAGCATATAACGGTATTAATTGAAGACTTACCGACTTACCGGGCGAAACTGGGCCGCTCACGTGAGAATGTGGCACTGAAAATTATTGAAAAAATCAGGCGGCCGGAATCGGTTAAATCTGAGCTTCACGTATTTACCAAAGGTGGCAGGCGCCTGGACAGCGATGCAGATATTTCAGAATTAGAAGCCGATCTGAACTTAACAGAGCGGGACAGAGGATAACATTATGGCAGACGATAAAGACACAATGGATGAATGGGCTGCAGCCATGGCAGAAGCCGAGGGCGAAGACGATGGTGCAAAAGCCGTGGATCTGGAAGAGTTAAAGGACGAAAAGTCTAACATTACCGTTGATGAGCAGCGAAAATTAGACACTATTCTGGATATTCCGGTTACTATTTCGATGGAAGTGGGCCGTGCAAAAATCAGTATTCGCAACCTGTTGCAGTTAAACCAGGGCTCAGTAGTTGAGCTGGAGCGGGTAGCGGGTGAGCCACTGGATGTACTCGTCAATGGCACCCTGATTGCGCATGGTGAAGTAGTAGTGGTGAACGATAAATTTGGTATTCGGCTGACCGATGTGATCAGTCAGATTGAACGGATTAAAAAGCTACGCTAATGCAGGTATTAAATAAAACCGTTATTGCGCTATTGCTGACATTGTTGCTGGCAAACGGCGCTGTTGCAATCGCGCAGCCTGCGGCGGCTGAGCAGCAACAGACTGCTGCAGATAACGCTAAGCCTGAAGATAAAGCTACAGCTGAAGATAAAGCTACAGCTGAAGCGACAGCTGCCCCTGAACTCCTTACAGAGCCAGACGCTATTGCCGAGCCAGCAGACCCTGCAACCGAACCACGACAAAGTTCGCCGTTTCAGCGGCAGGAACCACCCACAGAGCGCAGCCCGAACAGTGGTATTAGCCTGACTAAAATCGCCATTTCTCTGGCGGCGGTAGTGCTGCTGGTCCTCGCACTGGGCTGGTTATTCAAAAAATTGACATTACGTCTGCCAGGCAGCCAGCATGTTAAAGTTATTTGTTCGGTGCCACTGGGGCAGCGCGAGCGCTTGTTAGTTATTGAAATTCAAGGAAAACAGCGGGTGCTTGGGGTTACGCCACAAAGCATAAATATGCTGTTTGAGTTAGAAAATTCCCTTCCTGAGACAAAGTTGGCATCAGACTTTCATACACAGTTGCAATCATTCCTGAAAAAGTAAGTTTTTATGTTGCGATTGCTGTGTGTGTTGTTGCTGTTACTCAGCCCAACGGTGCTGGCTGACAACAGTATGTTGTCGGCTGTAACCGTTACCACTAATGATGATGGTTCCCAGCAATACAGCTTAACGCTGCAGGTGCTGGCGTTAATGACCATGCTGAGCTTTATTCCGGCGATGGTCATTATGATGACCAGCTTTACCCGGATAATCGTGGTATTGGCAATTCTGCGTCAGGCTATTGGCTTGCAGCAAACACCCTCAAATCAGGTACTAATCGGTATCACATTGTTTCTGACTTTTTTCATTATGGCGCCGGTATTTAAAACGGTTAATGAGCAGGCTATTCAGCCTTATCTGGATGAGTCGATTACCCCGGTGCAGGCGCTGGATGCGGCAATTGTGCCGGTAAAAGCCTTTATGTTGCATCAAACCCGGGTCAGAGACTTGGATACCTTTGCGCAAATTGCTGGCATTGAAGTGTTAGAGCAGCCGCAGGACTACCCGTTAACAGTAGTAATTCCGGCTTTTATTACCAGTGAATTAAAAACGGCATTTCAAATTGGTTTTATGTTGTTTATTCCGTTTCTGATAATCGATTTGGTGGTGGCAAGCGTGCTGATGGCAATGGGTATGATGATGCTATCACCGATGATCATCTCGTTGCCATTTAAACTGATGATGTTTGTGCTGGTCGATGGCTGGATCCTGGTTATGGGTACCCTTGCTACCAGTTATGGAGTCGGCACATGAGCCCAGAGGTCTTTGTCGATGTGCTGCGTGATGCACTGTTCATTGTAATTTTGCTGGTTAGCGCCATTATTTTGCCATCGTTATTTGTTGGCCTGATTGTGGCGGTATTTCAGGCTGCCACTTCCATTAACGAACAAACGCTGAGCTTTTTGCCCAGGTTAATTGTTACCATACTGGCTTTAATCTTTGGTGGCCATTGGTTTGTGCGGGTGATAATGGATTATACCGAGAACTTAATTCTCAGTATCCCTTCCGTGGTGAGCTGATGGAATTCCCGCTCGACATCTTAATGCAGGGCATCGCAGATTTTCTGTTGCCGCTGTGCCGGGTTACCGGCATGCTGATGATTATGGCCGGGCTGGGAGCGCGTAATATTCCAATGCGGATAAAAACCGGCCTGGTGGTGATGATTACCCTGGCGGCAATGCCGATGCTACCACCGGTAACACCGCCCAACTTATTATCGGCGGCAATGTTTGTCGAAGTGTTCTTTCAGATTATGATTGGCTTTGCCCTGGGCTTTATTTCGCAGATGTTTATTACCACCTTTGTGCTGGCAGGGCAGTTGCTGGCCACCCAGACCGGCTTAGCGTTTGCATCAATGGCGGACCCGTCCAGTGGCGTCAGTGTGCCGGCCATTGGCCAGTTTTATCTGATTTTAGCCACCTTGCTGTTTTTTGTTTTTAACGGTCACTTAATTATGATCCAGATGCTGGTGTTCAGCTTTGACACCTTGCCTATTAACGGTACCTGGTGGGAGATGAGCAGCTACTGGACCATTGTTGAATTTGGCGGCTGGATGTTTGCTACAGCGTTGGCGATTGCCCTGGCGCCTATCGTGGCCATGCTGGTGGTGAATTTATCGTTTGGTATCATGACCCGGGCCGCCCCGCAGTTAAATATTTTCTCGATAGGTTTCCCGATTACCATGTTGTCAGGCTTGCTGATTTTATGGCTTACCCTTGACACCTTTTTATTCCACTACGACAAGCAATGGCAGCACGCAATAGACTACAGCTGCCGGCTTATTGGCTGTTGACGGAGGCTGACTATGGCAGAAGATTCCGGCGCAGAAAAAACCGAACAGCCCACGCCCAAGAAGCTGCAAGACGCAGCAGAAAAGGGCCAGATAGCCCGCTCAAAAGACCTTGGCACGGCTTTTGTGCTGATCGCCAGTGCGGCATCCATGCTGATGTTTGGCAAAATGCTGGCGGTAGGGGTGTTAAATGTCGGTCAACGCATGATGCACCTTGACCAAAAAGACATGTTCGACACCAACTCAATGTTTACTGCGTGGACTGAAGTAGGCAAAGAATTAATACCGCCATTAGCCGCTATTTTTGGGTTTATTCTGGTGGCCGCTTTTGTTGGTAACTGTTTGCTGGGTGGCTTTAATTTCAGCTGGCAGGCGGCGGGGCCTAAACTGAGCAAAATGGACCCGTTAAAAGGTTTTAAGCGGATGTTTGGCTTACAAGCCTTAGTAGAGCTTGGCAAAAGCATCCTGAAAGTGGCGGTGGTGGTTACCGTGGCTTATCTGCTGCTAAAGCTGTTTTTTATGGATATTATGGCGCTGTCACTGATGAGCGAACCGAATAATATCGAGTCAGCCCTGTATGTGCTGGCCTGGTTGTTTCTCGGGCTGTGTAGCAGCATCTCCATTATTGCTCTGGTTGATGCGCCCTACCAGAAATGGAACCACATTAAGCAGCTAAAAATGAGCCTGCAGGAAATTAAAGACGAGCATAAAAACTCGGAAGGTAGCCCGGAAATTAAAGCCCGCATTCGCCGCACCCAAATGCAAATGTCAATGAAACGGATGATGCAGGAAGTACCAACAGCCGATGTTATTGTCACCAACCCGACCCATTTTGCGGTAGCGCTCAAATATGACCAGGGTAAGTTCCGGGCGCCGGTTGTGGTGGCCAAAGGCGTAGACGAAGTCGCAATGCATATCCGGAAAATTGGTAATGAGCATAAAGTACCGGTGATTGAGTCGCCCGCGCTGGCCAGGTCAATTTTCTACACCACGGAGCTGGATCATCCTATTCCTGAACAGCTGTTCGCTGCGGTAGCTCAGGTTCTGGCTTACGTTTATCAGCTGAAAATGTATAAAAAAGGCAAAGGCAGCCGGCCAAAAACGTTGGCCAGAGAGTTGCCAATACCCGCCGATTATCGCCACTAAGCGCTAACCTCACAGCTAAAAGCTGTAAAATGGGTCAGAGTGAATAATTTATTCACTCTGACCCATTTTTCAGTTGTGGAACGCTTTTTGCTGTTACTGACTTAGCCTCGCGTTATGCGCCAATAATTTGTTAGGTACGCCATGCAGTTTGTTCAGTATTTCAACAACTTTGATAAATCAAAATTGTCTTTTATGAAAGGGCTTGGCACGCCAATGCTTATTCTGGCAGCGCTGGCGATGGTAGTGTTGCCGTTACCGCCTATTCTGCTGGATACCCTGTTTTCTTTTAACATTGCCTTGTCGCTGGTCGTGCTGCTGGTCACCATTTATACCTTGCGTCCGCTTGATTTCGGTATTTTCCCCAGCGTCTTGCTGGTTGCAACTATTATGCGGCTGGCCCTGAACGTGGCCAGTACCCGGGTAGTTTTGCTGGAGGGCCATAACGGCGGTGATGCTGCCGGCAAAGTGATTGAAGCCTTTGGCTCGGTGGTTATCGGCGGTAACTATGCGGTCGGTATTGTGGTGTTTTTAATTCTGATCATCATTAACTTTGTGGTTGTAACCAAAGGTGCGGGACGTATTGCTGAAGTGTCGGCCCGCTTTACTCTGGATGCGATGCCCGGTAAGCAAATGGCAATAGATGCTGATTTAAACTCAGGGCTGATTACCCAGGATGAAGCCCGGACCCGCCGTGAGGAAGTGACCAACGAAGCTGATTTTTACGGTTCAATGGATGGTGCCAGTAAATTTGTAAAAGGCGATGCGATTGCCGGTATTGTCATTCTGGTCATCAACCTAATCGGTGGCTTATTTATCGGTATGCTGCAGCATGATTTAAGCTTCGGCGATGCCATGGAAATTTATACCCTGCTAACCATCGGTGATGGCCTGGTTGCCCAAATACCGTCACTGTTACTGTCGATTGGCACCGCTATTATCGTTACCCGGCAGAATAAATCAGGTGATTTGGGCGAGCAAATGACAGCTCAGCTCAGTGACAACACTCATGTGTTGTTTATCGCGGCTGGCGTACTGACCTTAATGGGTATTGTGCCAGGCATGCCACACTTTGCGTTTTTAAGCCTGGCTGCATTAATTGGCGGTACCGCTTGGTTTATCCGGAAAAAAGCAGTTCGGGTGCAAGCAGAGCTGGTGACGAAAAATGCAGCTCCTGCCACTGATAACCAGGTACAACCGGTTAAAGAGATTGGCTGGGATGACGTCCAGGGCGTTGATACCATTGGTCTGGAAGTAGGATATCGCCTGATCCCTCTGGTAGACAAAGCCCAGGGCGGTGAGCTGTTAAACCGGATCAAGGGCGTGCGTAAGAAACTGTCACAGGAACTGGGCTTTCTGGTGCCACCGGTGCATATCCGGGATAACCTTGATTTAGAGCCAAACAGCTACCGGGTTGCCCTGATGGGTGTTACCAGCGGAGAGGGTGAACTGCGCCACGATAACGAGTTAGCGATTAACCCTGGCCAGGTATTCGGTCAGGTTAAAGGTGTGGCTACCAAAGATCCGGCTTTTGGCCTGGAAGCAGTCTGGATAAGCAAAGACCAGCGTGAACACGCACAAACATTGGGTTACACCGTAGTTGATGCTGCCACCGTAGTGGCTACCCATCTGAGCCAGATATTAACCAATAATGCCGCCAACTTACTGGGTCATGAAGAAGTGCAGAACCTGCTGGATATGCTGGCCAAGCATTCACCGAAACTGGTAGAAGGTTTGGTGCCGGATGTACTGCAACTGACCACGGTGGTTAAAGTGCTGCAAAACCTGCTGCAGGAAGGGGTGCCCATTCGTGATATGCGCACTATCGTCCAGACGCTGGTGGAATATGGTAGTAAAAGTCAGGATGTCGATGTGCTTACTGCGGCCTGCAGGATTTCGCTGCGCCGGTTAATTGTGCAGGAAGTAGTGGGTAGCAAGCCAGAAATTCCGGTGATTACTTTTGCACCTGAGCTTGAGCAAATGTTGCATCAGTCAATGCAGGCTGCGGGCAATGATGGTGCCGGCATTGAGCCCGGACTGGCAGACAGGATCCAGCAATCGTTGCAGGAAGCGCATCAGAACCAGGAATTAAGTGGCGACAGTGCGGTGATGCTAACGTCAGGAATTTTACGCTCAGTCATGGCACGATTCGTGAAGTACACTATTCCAGGTCTGCGGGTATTGTCATATCAGGAAATTCCCGATGATAAACAAATTCGAATTGTCAGCGTTATTGGTCAGCAAAACTAGGAGTAACTCATGAAAATTAAACGCTTTGTCGCTAAGGATATGCGTACCGCCTTGACGGAAGTCAAAGAGTTCCTGGGGCCAGATGCGATAATATTATCAAACAAAAAAGTGGCGGAAGGCGTCGAGATTGTGGCTGCGATTGATCCGGAGAGCCAGAGCGCTAAACTTGCTGCAGCACCGGCTGTCCCGGCTACTGCCGCGCGGCAGGCACCACGCAGCGAGCCCCGCTTCAGCGCCCGGATTGATGATGGCGAACCAGTGGCTGCAGCCAGAAATACCGCTACTGAGCAGACAGAAGCGCCAGCCGACTCATTGCGTGAGTTGCTGGCCCGGCAAATGATTAAACAGCAGGGCCGCGAGCCTGCTGCACAAAGTAATAAGCGCTCACCTGCGGCTTCGCAACAGACAGTAAACCCGGCGGCGGCATTTGAGCGTCAAAGTTCTGGCACTAATCCGGCTGCGGCGGCCAGCCAATGGCAGGAGCTGAGCAAACAGCAGCAGCAACAGAGCCAGTCGATGGCGACCCAGTTTGAGGCTATGCGTAACGAAATGTTGTCAATGCGCCAGTTATTGCAGCATCAGGTTTCAGGCTTAATGTGGCAGGACTTAGCACGGCGCGAGCCGGTGCGGGCATTGGTAATTGAACATTTACAGCAGCTGGGTTTGTCAGAGCAGGTTGCCGATCAACTAGCGTGCTTTATGCCGGAAGACATCAGCGCCTGCGAAGCCTGGGAAACCGCTATGGAACTCTTGGGCGGGCAGCTGAGCACCACCAATGACGACATCCTGCGCCACGGTGGTATAGTGGCCTTAGTCGGCCCAACCGGCGTAGGTAAAACCACTACCGTGGCTAAGCTGGCGGCAGGTTTCGCCAAACGTCATGGTGCCGATCAGGTGGCATTGATCACTACCGATTCCTACCGGATTGGTGCTTTTGAACAGCTGGCCACTTATGGCCGGATAATTGGCTGCCCGGTCAAGCAGGCGAAAGACAGTGATGAGTTAGCCCTGCTGTTAAATCAGCTGGCGCAGCGTAAACTTATTCTTATTGATACTGCCGGTATGAGTCAGCGAGACGTGCGCCTGGCGGAAAAACTTGCCAGTTTAGTGCATAATTCACGTGTCAAAATAAAAAGTTATCTGGTATTGTCTGCGACAGCGCAGGCCAGAGTAATGCAGGAGACGGTTGCGCAGTTCAAACGGATTTCTCTGGCGGGTTGTATTTTTACTAAACTTGATGAATGCTTAAGTTTGGGTGAAGTAATCAACGTGGCCATTCAAAACGCATTGCCGGTTAGTTATCTGACTAATGGTCAGCGGGTGCCGGAAGATATCGTGGTAGCCGACGCCGCCGATTTAGTGCAACGAGCTGAAATATTGCGGCTGACTCACAGCAGTGCCGGACATCAGTGGTATCAGGATGATGTGTCCCGAACGGAAACAGCCTATGCATAGTCACGAATTAATTGACGATCAAGCCAATGGCCTGAGAAGAATGAATAAGCAGATGGTAAAAGTAATTTCAATAACCGGTGGTAAGGGTGGCGTAGGTAAAACTAACGTCAGTCTGAACCTGGCAATGGCAATGGCTCAACTGGGCAAAAAAGTGCTGGTGCTGGACGCCGACCTTGGCCTGGCAAATTGCGATGTGATGCTGGGTTTACGGGTGGAAAAAAATCTTTCTCATGTGTTGTCCGGCGAGTGTGAGCTGGACGATGTCATTATTGATGGCCCTTTCGGGATCAAAATTGTACCTGCGACGTCTGGCTCGCAGAATATGACCGAGTTGTCAGCGGTCGAGCATGCTGGCCTTATCCGGGCATTCAGTGAATTAAAAACCCCGGTCGACGTGCTGTTAGTGGACACTGCTGCAGGCATTTCCGATATGGTATTAAGCTTCTCCCGGGCCTCGCAGGATGTGGTGGTTGTGGTATGTGATGAGCCCAGTTCTATTACCGATGCCTACGCCCTGATGAAAATATTGAGTCGGGATCATGGTGTTGAAAAATTTAAGATTGTCGCCAACATGGTGCGCAATATGAAAGAAGGCCAGGAGCTGTTTGCCAAGTTAAGCCGGGTAACTGACCGTTTTCTGGATGTCAGCCTCGAACTGGTGGCAACGGTGCCTTACGATGAAAATGTTCGCAAAGCGGCCCGTAAACAAAAAGCCTTTATCGATGTCTTTCCAAAAAGCCCGGCCAGCATGGCAGTTAAAGGTTTAGCCTTAAAAGCGATAAAATGGCCGGTGCCTGCCAATGCTTCTGGCCATCTGGAGTTTTTTCTTGAGCAACTGTTGCAGCCGCATGCTGATCAGGGGGTAGTGTGAATAGTAAGCTGGCCGCATATGGTGGGGTTGACCAGATGCAGCAGCTGGTTGAACGTCATGCTCCGTTAGTAAAACGCATCGCTTATCATTTGATGGCCCGTTTACCTGCCAGCGTGCTGGTAGACGATTTAATTCAGTCCGGCATGATCGGCCTGATTGAAGCTGCGAAAAATTTTGATGGCAGCAAAGGTGCCAGTTTTGAAACCTTTGCCGGCATCCGCATTCGCGGTGCTATGCTGGATGAAATGCGCCGTGGTGACTGGACCCCTCGCTCGGTGCATCGCAACGCCCGCTTAATTGCTGATACCATAGCCGAACTTGAAGCAGAGTTTGGCCGCGATATTAAAGACTTTGAAGTTGCTGAAAAACTTGATATATCCCTCGATGAGTACCATCATATGTTAACCGATGTCAGCACAGGCAGAATTATCGGTATTGAAGATCTCGGCGTATCTGAAGATGTTCTGGTGACCTCTGACGATAGGGACGGTGATCAGTTATATGAACAGCAAGCGAATGAAGCGTTTAATAAAGCATTGGTATCGACTATTAGCAGTTTGCCGGAGCGCGAAGCTCTGGTACTCTCACTGTATTACAACGAAGAATTAAATTTAAAAGAAATTGGGGCAGTGCTGGATGTCAGCGAGTCCCGGATAAGTCAGATCCATAGCCAGGCACTCGTGCGGTTAAAAGCCAGAATGCAGGCTTGGGTATAAATTAAAGCAGTTGAGATACCAGGCGTATTATCTCGTCGGAGGGGACTTTGGATAAAAATATGAAAATTCTTGTGGTTGATGACTTTTCAACCATGAGGCGCATTATTAAGAACTTGCTGCGTGACTTAGGCTTCACTAACGTGTCAGAAGCTGATGATGGCAGTACAGCGCTGCCGATGTTGCAAAACAGCGAGTTTGATTTTGTTGTTACCGACTGGAACATGCCGGGAATGCAAGGTATCGATTTGTTGCGTGCTATCCGGGCCGATGCCAAGTTAAAGCATATTCCGGTGCTGATGGTGACCGCAGAAGCGAAAAAAGAGCAAATTATTGCCGCCGCTCAGGCTGGCGTTAATGGCTATATTGTTAAACCTTTTACTGCCGCCACCCTGCAAGAAAAGCTGGCAAAAGTCTTTGAGCGTTTAGGTTAAGCCGTAACTGACAAGGAGTGACACTATGTCTGACACGACGGCTGCTGATATTACGCTGGAGCAAGCAAAAGAACTGGTGCAGTTACTGGAGATTGGCGAGCAACAGCTGGCAAACAAGCTGGTGCAATCAATCACGGTACCCGGTTCTTCTGAATTATTTGCTGAGGTAGGTAAACTCACCCGGCAATTACATGATTCGCTGAAGAACTTTCATATCGACCCGGCGCTGAACAATTTGCTGGAGGAAGATATTCCAGATGCAAAAAAACGGCTCAATCATGTTATTGATATGACGGAGCAAGCGGCCAATAAAACCATGGACGCAGTAGAAGCCTGCTTACCGATAGCAGATCAAATTACCCAGCAACTAAATCAGCTACAGCCACAATGGCAGCGTTTAATGCAACGGCAAATTCAGCTGGCTGAATTTAAACAGTTGTGCCATGGGGTAGATGGCTTTATGCAGCAGGCCAGTGTCGACTCCGCTACATTGAACGCATTGCTGACTGACGTGTTAATGGCGCAGGACTATCAGGATTTAACCGGCCAGATTTTGCGCCGGGTGATTGAGCTGGTGCGTGAGGTTGAAGACAGCCTGATTGGCCTGCTTACTGCGTTTGGACAAACTAACCCTGAATTACCAGAAGTCAAAGCTAAGCCAGCTAAGGCGAAAGCCAAGGCAGCGCATGAAGCAGAAGGTCCTATTATTGATGCAGCGGAACGTGATGATGTGGTGTCTGGTCAGGACGACGTTGATGATTTACTGTCCAGTTTGGGTTTCTAACAGAGGTGTCTGCGCATGAGCTTTGATATGGATGAAGACATTTTACAAGACTTTCTGGTCGAAGCCGGCGAGATCCTGGAATTATTGCAGGAACAATTGGTTGAACTGGAAAACAATCCTGATGATGCCAATTTACTGAATGCCATTTTCCGTGGCTTTCATACCGTAAAAGGTGGCGCTGGGTTTTTATCATTGACTGAACTGGTTGATGCCTGCCACGGTGCTGAAAACGTATTTGATATTTTGCGCACTGGCAAACGTCGGGTTACCCCGGAATTGATGGATGTTATTTTACAAACACTGGATGCGATAAACGCCATGTTTGTCGAAGTACAGGCACGTCAGCCGTTGACTGCGGCTAACCCTGCAATCCTGGATGCATTGCATCACTACAGTGAACCTGAAAGTGAAGGCGAGGCGCCGCCGCCGATTGCCGTATCTGCTGAACCGGAATTGCCTGCTGAACCTGAACCTGCTCCTGTTGCTCAGAGTCTGTCAGCTACTGACAGTGCTGATGGCGGTGATATAGACGATATCAGCGAAGCTGAGTTTGAAAGAATGCTCGATGAGTTGCATGGTAAAGGTGCGCCAGGCCGCACCGAATCCTCACCAGCAAAAGCGCCAGCCAGCAATAACGCTAGCGATGACAGCAGTGATATTACTGACGACGAATTTGAAGCTATTCTGGACCAATTGCATGGCAAAGGCTCTTTTGTACCAGACACCAATAAAACCGCTGGTACGGCGCCTGCAGCTGATGCCAATAAGACACCGGCCAAGCCCGCAGCGAGCTCGGCGGGTGATGATGAAATAAGCGACGACGAGTTTGAAGCACTGCTGGACCAATTGCATGGCAAAGGTAACGCTCCGGTAGAAGTTCCAGCTCCGGCAGAACGCAAACCCGTTCCTACTGCTGCCGCCAAGCCGGCAACGCCCGCCGCTGCCGCGCCAGCTCAGGCAGCTGCTGCTAAACAGCCAGCGTCTGCAACACCTTCAGCAACATCGGCAGCAGCGCCGGCCGCAGATAAAGCGGCGGCAGCCAATGCAGCACCAGCAGCTGAGACGACAGTGCGGGTTGATACCAAGCGGCTTGACCAGATTATGAACATGGTAGGTGAACTGGTATTGGTGCGTAACCGCCTGGTCAGTTTGTCGACCAGCACTCAGGATGAAGAAATGACCAAAGCCATTTCTAATCTTGACGTGGTGACCGCTGATATTCAGGGTGCTGTGATGAAAACCCGGATGCAGCCTATCAAAAAAGTATTTGGCCGTTTTCCCCGGGTTGTTCGTGACTTAGCCCGTTCGCTACAAAAAGACATTAACCTGGTGTTGGAAGGTGAAGATACCGATTTAGATAAGAATCTGGTAGAAGCGCTGGCCGATCCGTTAGTGCATTTGGTGCGCAACTCGGTCGACCACGGCATTGAAATGCCTGATGTCCGCTTAAAGGCGGGGAAACCGAAGGTAGGTCTGGTCAAACTGGCAGCAACCCAGGCTGGCGATCATATTTTGCTGACCATTCAGGATGATGGTGCCGGCATGGACCCTGAAAAATTAAAAGGTATTGCCATTAAGCGTGGCATTCTTGATGTTGACGCTGCCGCGCGGATGTCGGATAACGACGCCTTTAATCTTATTTTTGCCCCGGGTTTCTCCACCAAGGAACAGATTTCTGATATTTCCGGCCGTGGCGTGGGTATGGATGTGGTTAAAACCAAAATTAACCAGCTAAACGGTACTGTGCAAATTAACTCCAAGCTGGGTGAAGGCACCTTACTGGAAATTAAAGTGCCTCTCACTCTGGCTATTCTGCCAACGCTGATGGTGATGGTGGGTAAACAAACCTTTGCTTTACCACTGGCCGGCGTTAATGAAATTTTCCATCTTGATCTGGCAAAAACCAACATTGTCGATGGCCAGCTAACTATCGTCGTACGCAATAAAGCTATTCCGCTGTTTTACCTCGAGCACTGGTTAGTAAAAGGCTCGAATAAACAATTACGCCGGGAGCAAGGCCACGTAGTCATCGTCCAAATTGGTACCCAGCAGGTGGGTTTTGTGGTTGATTCCTTAATTGGCCAGGAAGAGGTCGTCATTAAACCATTGGATGCGTTGCTACAGGGCACGCCGGGTATGGCGGGCGCGACTATCACCTCTGACGGGGGTATTGCTTTAATTTTGGATGTACCAAACTTACTTAAAAATTATGCCAAGAAATCCAAGATTAAATTTGATCGGTTTAATAAGCTGAACGCTTAAGAGAGTGCCGCATGACGATCAGGGTACTGATTGTAGATGATTCCAGTTTTTTTCGCCGTCGATTGACGGAAATTCTGAATTCTGATCCGCAGCTGGAGGTGATAGATACCGCCAGCGACGGTCGCGAAGCAGTCACTAAAGCGCTGGCATTAAAGCCTGATGTCATCACCATGGATATCGAAATGCCGGTGCTGGACGGCATCAGTGCGGTGCGCGAAATTCTGCAAAGCCAACGCATTCCAATTCTGATGTTTTCGTCGCTGACCCACGAAGGTGCCAAAGCGACCTTTGATGCGCTGGATGCCGGTGCAGTTGATTTTCTGCCGAAGAAATTCGAAGATATTGCCCGTGATAAAGAAGAAGCCGGTAATGTGTTAAGGGAAAGGGTAAAGGCAGTTGCGCGCAAAAGACCGCTGGGACGCAGCACCTTTAGCACTTCTCTAAGCAGTTCAGCAACCAGTATATCAGGTAGCAGTTCAAACGATACAAGCCGATCTGCGGCGCAGGGCCTCAGCTCTGGTTTAACCCGGGGTGGGCTTGGCCGGCCTCAGCTTACAGAGCGGCTGGGGGGCAACGCCGCCCGCACGACTAACTTTAAAGCCAGTGGCCAGAGCTATAAACTCGTCGCTATCGGTACGTCTACCGGTGGCCCTGTTGCCTTGCAACGGATCCTGACTAACTTACCTGCTGACTTTCCGCTACCGATAATCCTAATTCAGCATATGCCAGCGGCCTTTACCGGCGCGTTTGCCCAGCGTCTGAATACCCTGGCAAAGATAGAAATTAAAGAAGCTGCAGATAACGATATGTTGCGCCCTGGCGTGGCCTATCTGGCGCCAGGCGGTAAGCAAATGCTGGTAGAAGGCAACGACAATCAGGCCAGACTCAGGATTAAAGAAGACGATTCAGCGCGTATTACCTTTAAACCCAGTGTCGATGTGACCTTTGCCACCGCCGCCAGGGTATTTCAGGATAAAGTACTGGCGGTAGTGTTAACCGGTATGGGAGCAGATGGCCGGGAAGGTGCCAGAATGCTCAAACAAGCGGGCTCGCGGGTTTGGGCTCAGGACGAGGCAAGTTGCGTAGTATATGGCATGCCTCAGGCAATTGCGGCGGCGGGATTAATGGACCTCGAAGTCAGTCTGAATGAGGTGGCCGGCCGGCTGATAACGGAAGTGAAACATGGATAAACTGGCAATCAGTGGTTTTTTACTGGCGGTATTAGCAGTGGCCGGGGGCTTTATGCTGGAGGGTGGCGCCCTCAGCACCTTACTGCATTTACCGGCTTTTATTATCGTAGTGGGCGGCACGGTTGGGGCCGTGATGTTACAAACTCCGCTTCCTCAGTTCCGCTTGGGCCTGAGCATGCTACCCTGGGTATTAAGGCCACAAAGTTTACCAATGCAAAATGCGGTAGAGCGCATTGTCAACTGGGGCAGTTCAGCCAGAACCAATGGCTTTTTGTCACTGGAGTCTGCGGCGCTGGAGGAAAGCGACCCGTTTTTACACCGGGGTTTAAACTTACTGGTAGACGGTGTTGAGGCTAAAGTATTACAAGACACTCTTGACGCTGAATTGACCCTGGAGCGTGAACGCTTGTTGCGCGGTGCCCGAATTTTTGAAGCCATGGGTGGCTATAGCCCGACGATTGGTATTGTTGGTGCGGTACTGGGCTTAATTCAGGCGATGGCTAATATTTCTGAACCTAAATTACTGGGTATGGGCGTCGCCACTGCTTTTGTGGCAACCATATATGGTGTGGGTTTTGCCAACCTGATATTTATTCCGGTAGGAAATAAACTAAAAAGTCTGGTGTATCAGCATACCTTGTATCATGAACTGATTGTCGAGGGCCTGGTGTCGATAGCCCAGGGCGAAAATCCGCGTAACATCGAGCGTAAGCTCGCCGCATATCGGCTGAGTTAATTACTATGTACCGGCACAAGCAGCAACATCAGCATGATGAACCCGAACAACTCGACCGCTGGTTAGTGTCTTATGCTGATTATATGACACTGATGTTTGCGCTGTTTGTGGTGCTGTATGCCATGTCGGTAGTTAAAGATGAAGAATTCAGCGCGTTGGCGGATACCCTGACTAATGTGTTTGAACGTCCCGCCAAAACAGGCAGTGGTGTTACAGGCAGTGGCGTGCTGCCGCAGGCCGCACCGCAAAGTGATTTCAGCAAATACGGCACCTCACTCGAGCCGGCTGAAGGGCCAGAGCTGGTAGCAGATGCCAGTAAGTTATCAGAAGTACAACAACAGCATCTGGGCAGTCCGCTGGTATCACTGGAGCAAGAGCTGAAGCAGGCGCTGGCTAATTTAATAGAGCTGGGCGTAGTTGATATTCAGCAAGAAGAAAACTGGCTTATTATTGAACTGAGCAGCGGCTTGCTATTTGCCAGCGGCAGTGCAACAGCCACCAATTCTGCCAGGACCTTACTAAACGAAATTACCCGGATAATTAACCCGATAAATAACTTTATCCGGATCCGCGGCTACACCGATGATCAGCCGATTAATAACGAATTATTTTCTTCAAACTGGGAATTGTCAGTGGCCAGGGCGACATCAGTATTGCGGGTACTGGAAGATCTGGGTACGCCATCCTATCGCATGGCGATAGAGGGTTATGGCCAGTATTATGCGCAAGCAAGCAACGAAACGGCGCAGGGCCGGGCAGAAAATCGTAAAGTCGTCATTGCGTTGTCGCGTTATGGCTATATGCCGGATGAACTGGAACAGCAGCAACAAAGTGAAGATTTACAACAACAGTTACAGCAGGTTACTCAGGAAGATGGCAGTATCAGAGTAATCGCGTTGCCAGGTGGTGGGGTAAGGATCACCACCCGTCAGGACAATCCGGATGCACTGCCCGAACAACAGGAACCCTGAACGTGGTAATTTGGACAATAGCAAATCAGAAAGGTGGTGTTGGTAAAACAACCACGACCGTTACGTTAGGTGGCTTGCTCGCTGAGCGGGGTAAACGGGTGTTACTGGTTGACACCGACCCGCATGCATCGCTGACCTATTACTTCGGTATCGATGCTGAAGAGCTGGAAAACAGCGTCTATGATATTTTTATTCGCGGCAAAGATATTACCCGGGAAGAAATTCTGCAGTCGTTATGTCCAAGCGGGGTCAGTAATCTGGATATTCTGCCCTCCTCCATGGCGTTAGCTACCTTGGACCGCTCGTTAGGCAATAAGGGCGGTATGGGACTGATTTTAAAAAAAGCCCTGCAAAAAGTTAAAACAGAATATGACTATGTGTTACTCGACTGCCCACCCGTTATGGGCGTACTGATGGTCAATGCTATTGCCGCCTGCAACCGGATATTAATTCCGGTGCAGACCGAGTTCCTCGCACTGAAAGGCTTGGAGCGGATGATAGCCACGATGGCACTGATGCGCAACTCGCAGCAAAAAGATTACGCTTTTACTATAATTCCCACTATGTACGACAAAAGAACCCGGGCCTCGCTGGAGGCGTATAAAGAGCTGAAGGCTAAGTATCAGGACAAAGTATGGTCGGCAGTGGTGCCGGTCGATACCAAGTTCCGTGACGCCAGTGTGGCGCAAACGCCACCCAATGTTTATGCGCCGGCATCGCGTGGAGTGTTTGCTTACAATACGCTGCTGACCTACTTATTGCAGTTGGCACCGGAGGCATAATGAGCAGTTTAATTGCCAGCCAGAAAGTGATGCAGCACTACTTATCAGCTTTATTAACTGACGATGGTGCGACAGAAACCAGTCTGGTAGAAGATGCCAAAACCCGTGACCTGAACCGGCTGTTGGCTCAGGCAAGCCCGGTAGTTAAGGTAGCGGCACCGGATATGCCGCAGCCTTTAATAAGCGCCCCGGCGCCTGTTAAACCGCAGCTGAAAACTGAAATTCACTCAGCGGCACCAGCAGATATTGCCGTGCAGAGCCGTGATATCCCTATCGCCCAGCGCCTGGGCGCTACTGAGTTAACCCAGCCAGCGGTTGCGGTTAAAAAAGCTGAAACCCGGGCTTATCGGCAGGGACGTTTTCAGGCATTATTTTTCAATGTGGCCGGTTTAAAACTGGCGGTACCACTTACTGAGCTTGGCGGTATCCATCAACTGGGTGAAATTAACAGCTTATTTGGCAAGCCTGCCTGGTTTAAAGGCGTTATGTTGTATCGGCAGCAGAAAATCAGTGTGGTAGACAGTGCCCGTTGGGTAATGCCGGAAAAATATGATCATCAGCTACAGCAAAAGCTAAACTATCAGTATGTTATTATGCTCGGTACCAGTAACTGGGGGCTAACCTGCGAAACGCTGATTAATACCTTTAGTCTGGAGCAGGACGAGGTAAAATGGCGGGAAACTGACGGCAAAAGACCCTGGATGGCAGGATTAATTAAAAAGCATATGTGTGCTTTAGTTGATGTTGACGCTATGATTAACTTACTTAATCGCGGTCAGGACATTAATGCCTGAGCAGGCAGTAAAAATTTACAGGAGCGGTATATGAGCAATAATCAGGCAAAAGCAGCCGGCAAAAAAGAAAATGCCGATCTGGTGTTACAGTGGGTGACTTTCCGTTTACAGGAAGAAACGTACGGTATCAATGTAATGCAGGTACAGGAAGTATTGCGCTATACCGAAATTGCTCCGGTACCTGGCGCACCCGGTTATGTGATGGGGATCATCAACCTGCGGGGCAACGTGGTAACCGTTATTGATACCCGCGCTCGTTTTGGCCTGGCACCGGGCGATGTTACCGACAACAGCCGGATAGTGATTATTGAAGCCGAACGTCAGGTCATTGGCATCCTGGTCGACAGCGTCGCTGAAGTGGTGTACCTGAAGCAGTCTGAAGTGGATACCGCTCCAAATGTCGGTACTGACGAAAGTGCCCGTTTTATCCAGGGCGTATCAAATCGCGAAGGTGAATTATTGATATTGGTTGACTTAAACAAACTGCTCAACGATGAAGAGTGGGAAGAAATTAATAGTCTGTGAGCGGAGAACTCCCGATGAACCCATGGCTGCTGGGCCAGGCAATTGTTATTGCAATTTTACTGGTGCTGTTATTCTGGTTGTTATTGAAACAGCGTAGCAGTGGTGGTGAACAGCTTGCCATTCTGCAACGACAGCTGGAACAGAATAATCAGCAACTTAGCAGTGCTCAAAGCGAAACTGAAGAATTACGGGCGGGTATTATCGGGGTAGGTCAACGGGTACTGACCCTCGACCAGCGGGTACTGACCCTGGAAAACGAACTGCAACAATTGCAAGGTGCCTGCGCCGAGTTAGCCGAGCAACAACAGGCGTTGTCGCTGACCGATCCTGAAAGTAAAATTTATACCCGGGCGATGAAAATGGTCCAGTTGGGCGCCGATTTAGACGAAATTATGCGCGAGTGTGAACTACCCCGGGCCGAAGCCGAACTGCTGTTTAACCTGCATCAAGCCAAAACTTAAAAAGGGTCAGAGTCTGAGGTATCCCCACAAAATTGTTAGCTAAAACAAAAAGATGAATTCAGAAGGAACATTCATGGCGTTCGGTGATCAGATCAATCGCCAAACATC
>NZ_OBEB01000012.1 GCF_900215315.1 Arsukibacterium tuosuense
CTCATACTGATTTTTTTCGTTTACACGAACATCATTATAAGTGCCCACACAGATAATTGATTGCTAATTGTTAAAGAGCGTGCTTCAAACTCGTTGTTACAAGAGTGAAGCGAGAACCGCTTGCGCCATTCTCAGTAGTCTTTCTCAGTCGTTTGCTGCGTTGCCGCTGCCCCGTCTGTGGATGCGCATTATAGAGATCCCACAAACATGATCAAGATCTTTTTTACAGAATGATGACTGACCGGGTGTTTTTTGTGCAATAAGCAGAAATAAACGGCAAATAGACCAGAATTCAGGCAGTTATTCAGGTAACTCTTTAAACTGAGTGAGTTCCGGTACTACCTTACGCGGCCGCTGCAATTCATGTTGGTAGATCAATTGACCCAGTTGGCGCATAAACGGCTTGGCAATTTCATTAAGCTGATAATTGTCGTCATTAAGAGTATCGTTTTCGTTAGCGTAAATTACCGCCATCAGCATAAACTCGATATTTTTATTTGTATCTACAATATAAGCACCGTCGATCGCATGCCCATAGGCCCAACCCGTTTTGTTAAATATTCTCAAATGACTGGGTATTGCTGGTTGATCCTGCCCGCCGACCAGCAAAAACTTGGCATAATTATCAGGATACTCTTCGCTATCATAGGCGGGATAGTGCACAGACGCAGGAGCAATTCCCATATACTTAATAACAAACAAACGATCTTGCTCACTAATATCAAATTGCTGTGCTGAACTAAATGATTGCGGGAAGAATATCCTTTGCAGTACTCCGGCATAGTCGGCAACAGAAAAGCGATTTTTATCACTGAAGTCCATTGGTTGATCGACCAGTTCACCATTTGCGATATGTGCTTTTCCTAGCATTGGGCTGGCTTGGTTTACAAAGCGTGTTTCACTGCTGCGAGCCGGTAACGACAATATAGGTTTGCTTTGCTCATCAACAAAACGGATAGGATTATAATGCCTTTGCTCCAGCTCCGGTAAAGGCAAGCTGAGACGATGATTGATAACAGTATTTGTTAAGCCTTTATCGTGTAGCTGACTATTAATGTATTCCTGACCTAATAGCTCATAAAGCCTGTTATATGCGTCGTTATCGCTAACCAACAGAATTTTCTTTATATAATGCGCAACGCTAGGCAGTTTATTCTCTGCAGTTTCATCTGCCAAAGCTTCTGTCTGGACTGGCCTGCTACTGTCAGTGAACATTGTAGTTTTTCTATTTACGCCAGGTTGCTGATGTTGATTCAGCCATTGCAACGCCAACAGTGATACCGGCAATTTAACCGTACTCGCTGGGTAATAATAGCGTGACTCATCGAGCCCGAATTGATAATGAATAAACTCGACTTTATTATCTGGTTTGCGGTCAATCTGGGTGTAGAGGATTTGTACTTTAAAGAGTTCGGGGGTTGCCAGAACCTTATTAAGCACATCGTGCTGACCTGTTGTAGTCGCCAGCAATGGGGCAAGGTCATGACAGTTTCCAATGCTAAGCTCGGCGCAGCCAGCTGCCTTAACATAATATGACGATGGAAATATCGACATGACTGTTATAAGCAGATTACGAATTAATTGCATAGAACTTCACCAATCAACCGGAATATTCTAGCTTAGTCATTTTTCTGCTGAATAACAAACAGGCATAAAAAAACCGGGCAAAAGCCCGGTTTTTACTTTGAGATTAGCTTACTCAGCAGCAGTTTCTTCAACTGGCAGAGCGTCCACTTCAGGACGGTCAACTAACTCGATGTAGCACATTGGTGCATTGTCGCCGGTACGGAAGCCACACTTCATAATACGAGTGTAACCACCTGGACGCGCGTTGTAACGCGGGCCTAAAACGTTGAACAACAAACCAACAACTTCTTTATCACGAGTACGGGCAAAAGCTAAACGGCGGTTTGCAACGCTGTCGTTTTTGGCCAGGGTGATCAATGGTTCGATCACACGACGTAACTCTTTAGCTTTTGGCAAAGTCGTTTTGATGATTTCGTGCTTCACCAACGAGCTTGCCATGTTGCGGAACATTGCAGTACGGTGGCTGCTATTCCGATTTAATTGACGACCACTCTTGCGATGGCGCATGATCTATTCCTTCTCACTAAACCAGGAACTGGTGTCTGGTTAGTCTTTATTTACCAAACTAGCTGGCGGCCAGTTTTCCAGGCGCATGCCCAGAGATAAACCCCGCGACGCCAACACGTCTTTGATTTCGGTAAGTGACTTCTTACCAAGATTAGGCGTTTTCAGCAACTCAACCTCGGTACGTTGTACCAGATCACCGATATACTGAATCTGCTCTGCCTTCAAGCAGTTAGCAGAACGAACTGTTAATTCTAAATCATCAACTGGACGCAACAGAATCGGATCAAACTCCGGCTTCTCTTCACGTTTTTCCGGCTCACTCTTATCGCGCAATTCAACAAAGAATTCCAGCTGTTCAGCCATAATTGTTGCTGCACGACGAATGGCTTCCTCAGGCTCAACAGTGCCATTGGTCTCCATATCGATGATCAGCTTATCCAGGTCGGTACGCTGTTCTACCCGAGCCGACTCAACGGTGTAAGCAATGCGCTCAACCGGACTGAACGACGCGTCTAATAACAGACGACCTATCGGACGTTCGTCATCATCAGAGGACAAACGAGCTGATGCAGGCACATAACCGCGACCACGCTCAATCTTAAGGCGCATACTGAACTCAGTTTCACCCGTCAGATTACAAATAACGTGCTCAGGGTTAGTAATAACCACACCGTCGCCACGCTGGATGTCTCCAGCAGTTACAGGGCCGGCACCTTTCTTCGTTAAAGTCAGCGTGACTTCATCTTTGTCTTCCAGGCGAACGGCAAGGCCTTTGAGGTTCAGAAGGATATCAATGATATCTTCCTGTACGCCCTCTTTGGCACTGTACTCATGGAGCACGCCGTCGATTTCTACTTCAGTCACTGCACAACCTGGCATTGACGATAACAGAATACGACGTAACGCGTTGCCCAAGGTATGCCCGAAACCGCGCTCAAGTGGTTCCAAAGTAACTTTGGCACGAGTTGGGTTGATCCTTTCGATACCAACTAATCTCGGCTTAAGGAATTCGGTGACAGAACCCTGCATATATCCTCTCTTAACAATTAGCTTTACTTAGAGTAAAGCTCGACGATTAACTGTTCGTTGATGTCCGCAGACAAGTCAGAACGCTCAGGCAGACGTTTGAAAACGCCTTCCAGCTTCGTGTTGTCAACTTCGATCCAAGTTGGCTTCTCACGTTGCGCTGCTACTTCAAGAGCTGCACTGATACGTGCTTGCTTCTTGGCTTTCTCGCGCACAGAGATCACTTGTTCAGGTAATACAGTATACGATGGGATGTTCAGCACTTTGCCATTCAATAAAATAGCTTTGTGGCTTACCAGCTGGCGTGCTTCAGCACGAGTACTGGCCAGACCCATACGGTATACCACGTTGTCAAGACGAGACTCTAACAACGCTAACAGGTTTTCACCGGTATTACCTTTCAAACGAGCAGCTTCTTTATAGTAATTACGGAACTGCTTCTCTAACACGCCGTACATACGACGTACTTTTTGCTTCTCGCGTAACTGTAAACCGTAGTCTGATAAGCGACCGCGACGTGCGCCGTGCTGACCAGGAGCAGTTGTTAAGTTACACTTTGAATCAATTGCCCTTACGCCGCTTTTCAGGAACAGGTCTGTACCTTCGCGACGACTAAGTTTGAGCTTAGGACCCAAATATCTTGCCATCTTCTTTCTCCAATAATCCGTGAAGCGCTGTAATTACACGCGACGTTTTTTAGGGGGACGGCATCCGTTATGCGGGATAGGCGTCACGTCGGTGATATTTGTAATGCGGTATCCAGCGGCGTTCAGTGCACGAATCGCTGATTCGCGGCCTGGGCCAGGACCATTTACAAACACTTCAAGGTTCTTAAGACCATATTCTAACGCAGCAGTACCAGCACGTTCAGCAGCTACCTGAGCAGCGAACGGCGTTGACTTACGCGAGCCACGGAAACCTGAACCGCCAGAAGTTGCCCAGCAAAGAGCGTTACCCTGACGATCGGTGATCGTAACGATGGTATTGTTGAAAGAGGCATGGATATGAGCCATACCGTCAGAAACTTGCTTTTTTACCCGTTTACGAGTACGAACTGGTGCTTTTGCCATGTTATTACCCCGTCCTATTTCTTAATCGCTTTGCGTGGACCTTTACGGGTGCGCGCATTGGTCTTAGTTCTCTGACCACGAACTGGCAGACTACGACGGTGGCGTAAGCCACGGTAACAACCAAGATCCATTAAACGTTTAATGTTTAATGTCACTTCACGGCGTAAGTCACCTTCAACGGTGTACTTAGCAACTTCGTCACGAAGCGTATCTAACTGCGCATCAGATAATGCAGCAATTTTCATACTTTCTTCGATACCCACAGCAGCTAAAATTGATTTAGCGCGGGTTTTACCGATACCATAAACATAAGTTAAAGAGATAACTGCATGTTTATTATCGGGGATGTTAATGCCAGCGATACGGGCCACTAACGTTCTCCTATAAAAAATTAAAAGGTGCCAATTTGAAAAGCCCGTAAGGATACTCAAATGGCGCTCATATTGCAAACAATTAACGGGCCGAACGCAATGTTCAGCCCGATAAACTGTTTTCTACCTTAACCCTGGCGCTGTTTGTGCTTAGGTTCACTGCAGATAACACGCACAACATTGTTGCGCTTGATAACTTTGCAGTTACGGCAGATCTTCTTAACGGAAGCTCGTACTTTCATAACTTAACTCCGCAAATATATCTTAACGGCTATAACCTTTAAGATTTGCCTTTTTAAGTACAGAATCATACTGATGCGACATCAGATGGGTCTGTACCTGTGCCATAAAGTCCATAATTACCACCACGATAATCAGTAAAGATGTACCGCCGAAGTAAAATTGCACATTCCATGCAACCATCATGAACTCGGGAACCAAACAGATAAAAGTAATATACAAAGCACCTGCTAAGGTTAACCGGGTCATCACTTTATCAATGTATTTTGATGTCTGCTCACCAGGACGGATCCCAGGGATAAAAGCACCGGATTTCTTCAGGTTGTCTGCTGTATCACGCGGATTAAACACCAACGCGGTATAAAAGAAACAGAAGAAAATGATAGCCGCCGAGTATAACATCATATACAGCGGTTGTCCCGGAGATAAAGCTAGCGACACTTCCTGGAGGAAGTTCGCAACCATACCTTCGCCTGCACCAAACCAACTGGCAATAGTGCCTGGAAACAGAATTATGCTAGAAGCGAAAATTGGTGGTATAACCCCGGCCATATTCACCTTTAACGGTAAATGGCTGCTTTGCGCGGCAAACACCTGACGGCCCTGCTGACGCTTAGCATAGTTAACCACAATACGACGCTGGCCGCGTTCAACGAACACCACAAACCAGGTAATCGCAATTACAATCACACCAATAGCGACTAAAAGTAAAAAGTGCAAATCGCCCTGACGTGCCATCTCAATCGTCTGGCCAATGGCAGACGGGAAGCCAGCAACAATACCGGTAAAAATAAGCAGCGAAATACCATTCCCAATACCACGTTCGGTAATTTGCTCACCTAACCACATTAAAAACATGGTGCCGGTTACCAAACTTATGATCGCAGTGAAGTAAAATGCAAAACCCGGATTAAGCACTAATCCCGGCATCATATTTGGTAAGCCAGTGGCTATACCAATAGACTGCAGTATTGCTAAACCTAATGTACCGTAACGGGTATACTGATTAATTTTGCGCTTACCTGCTTCGCCTTCTTTTTTCAGCTCTGCCAGATGCGGATGCATCACGGTTAACAGCTGAACAATAATTGAAGCAGATATATAGGGCATAATACCCAGCGCAAAAACAGAAGCCCGTTCAAGTGCACCACCGCTGAACATGTTGAACATTTCAACGATGGTGCCTTTTTGTTGCTCGAATAACTGAGCCAGCACGTTGGCGTCAATTCCAGGAATTGGCACAAAGGAGCCTAACCGAAAAACGATTATGGCCAAAAGTACAAATAACAGGCGGGATTTCAGCTCGCTGAATCCGCCTTTTGCACCTCTTGAGTCCGAACCTGGTTTAGCCATAGCGTACTATCCTTATTATTCTTCGACTTTACCGCCGGCGGCTTCGATGGCTGCGCGCGCGCCTTTAGTTACGCCTAAACCTTTTACAGTTACCGGACGAGTAAGCTCGCCAGACAGCACAACTTTAGCGAACTTAACAGTACGAGAGATAATATTAGCTTCCATTAAGGTTGCTAAATCAACGACGTCACCATTAACTGCAGCCAGCTCGTGTAACCGAACTTCAGCAGAAACCAGAGATTTCTGTGAAGTGAAACCGAACTTAGGTAAACGTTGTTTTAAAGGCATTTGACCGCCTTCGAAACCAGGGCGCACTTTACCGCCTGAACGTGACTTCAGACCTTTGTGACCGCGACCTGCAGTTTTACCTAAGCCAGAACCGATACCACGGCCTACGCGTTTTTTATCTTTCTTTGCACCTGGTGCGGGAGAAAGTGTATTTAAAAGCATCTTTTACTCCTCCACTTTAACCATGTAATACACAGCGTTAATCATGCCGCGAACTGAAGGTGTATCTTCAACTTCAACAGTATGGTTAATACGGCGCAAACCTAAACCCGATAACGATGCACGATGCTTCGGTAAACGACCGATGCTCGATTTAGTCTGGGTTACTTTAATTGTCTTCTTCGCCATGGCAAATTACCCCAAAATGTCATCAACGCGTAAACCGCGTTTAGCTGCCACTTGTGCCGGTGACTTCACTGAAGCCAGGGCATTGATGGTAGCGCGAACTACGTTAATTGGGTTAGTTGAGCCGTAACACTTAGACAGAATGTTCTGGATGCCCGCTACTTCCAATACGGCGCGCATTGCACCGCCAGCGATCAAACCAGTACCTTCTGATGCAGGCTTCATAAAAACATTAGAGCCTGAGTGCACACCACGAGTTGGGTGGTGTAAAGTGTGACCATTTAACTCAACCTGGGTCATGTTGCGACGTGCTTTTTCCATTGCTTTTTGAATAGCAGCGGGTACTTCACGTGCTTTACCATAACCGAAACCAACGCGGCCGTTGCCGTCACCGACTACTGTCAATGCAGTAAAGGAGAAAATACGACCACCTTTAACTACTTTTGACACGCGGTTTACTGCAACAAGCTTCTCTTGTAAATCAGATTGTTGTTTAGCTTCTTCGTTAGCCATGAGCTACTCCTAGAACTGAAGACCGGCTTCACGTGCTGCGTCTGCTAACGCCTGCACGCGACCATGATACTGGAAGCCACTGCGGTCAAAAGCACAAGCAGTAACGCCTTTGGCTACTGCACGTTCGGCAATCGCTTTACCTACAGCCTTTGCAGCATCTACGTTACCTGTGTACTTCAATGATTCACGAATAGTTGCTTCTGCAGTAGAAGCAGCAACGATCACTTCAGCATTTGGTGCGATAAGCTGGGCGTAGATGTGACGTGGTGTACGGTGTACAACCAGGCGATTCGCACCTTGTTCGATAATGTTTCTGCGAGTGCGTTTGGCACGGCGCAGACGAGCAAGTTTCTTATCCATCGTCTTACCCTACTTTTTCTTCGCTTCTTTACGACGCACGTTTTCATTCGCATAACGAACACCTTTGCCTTTATAAGGCTCTGGTTTACGGTATGCCCGGATGTTTGCAGCAACTTGACCAACTAATTGTTTGTCAGCACCTTTTACCAAGACCTCAGTCTGGGTAGGCGTTTCGATAGTGATACCTTGCGGGATCTCGAAAACGACCGGGTGAGAAAAGCCCAGGCTCAGGTTTAATACCTTACCTTCTGCTTTTGCACGATAACCAACACCAACTAATTCCAGTTTCTGAGCGAAACCTTCACTAACACCTGTTACCAGGTTATTGATCAATGCACGGGCAGTACCCGCTTGTGCGTTTGCATTTTCGAAACCGTCGCGCGGATTGGTACGTAAAACGTTACCTTCGACAACGATCTCAACTGCAGGGTTAACGTTAACCGTTAACTCGCCGTTTTTGCCCTTCAGCGTCACAACCTGGCCGTTTTGCGTTAAAGTAACGCCGGTTGGTATAGTGACTGGGGCCTTAGCAACACGAGACATAGATTACTACCTCCGTTACGCTACGTAGCCGATGATTTCGCCACCGATACCAACCTTGCGCGCGGCGCGGTCAGTCATTAGTCCTTTAGATGTTGACACAATGGCCACACCTAAACCGCCCATTACCTTAGGTAAATCGCCGCTCTTCTTATAGATTCGCAGACCTGGACGACTAACACGATCGATAGTCTCAATAACTGATTTGCCCTGGAAATACTTTAACGTAACTTCCAGCTCTGGCTTAACATCACCAGACACAGCGAAATCGCCGATGTAACCTTCGTCTTTTAATACTTTCGCGATTGACAACTTCAATTTTGAAGATGGCATTTTAACCGCAACTTTGTTGGCAGCTTGGCCGTTGCGGATGCGAGTAAACATATCCGCTACTGGATCTTGCATGCTCATAGCTCGTTACTCCCGTGATTCTTACCAGCTAGCCTTACGAAGGCCAGGAATTTCACCGCGCATAGCTGCTTCACGAACCTTGATACGGCTCATTCCGAACTTACGCAGATAACCATGTGGACGACCTGTTACACGACAACGGTTACGTTGACGTGAAGGGCTGGAATCACGCGGCAACGTCTGTAGCTTCAGAACTGCTGCCCAACGGTCTTCGTCAGAAGTCGCTGGATTCGCAATCAGGTCTTTCAGCTCATGACGCTTTGCAGCGAATTTGGCTACCAGTTGTGCACGCTTTACTTCGCGAGCTTTCATTGATTGTTTTGCCATGACCCTACACCTTATTTCTTGAACGGGAAGTTAAACGCGGCAAGTAAAGCACGTCCTTCGTCATCGCTACGGGCGGTAGTCGTAATCGTGATATCTAAACCACGTACTGCGTCTACTTTGTCGTAATCGACTTCTGGGAAAATGATTTGCTCACGTACACCCATGCTGTAGTTACCACGGCCATCAAATGACTTCGGGTTTACACCGCGGAAGTCACGGATACGTGGGATAGCAATAGAGACTAAACGCTCTAAAAAATCCCACATACGCTCGCCGCGCAGGGTCACTTTTGCGCCAATAGGGTAGCCTTCACGGATTTTGAAACCAGCTACAGATTTACGAGCCTTAGTGATAAGTGGCTTTTGGCCAGCAATAGCGGTTAAATCCGCTACGGCGTTATCAAGGATCTTTTTATCTGCAACCGCTTCACCCACACCCATATTGAGCGTGATTTTAACAATCCGAGGGACTTGCATGACGCTGGTGTAGCCAAACTGTTTAAACAGTTCTGGGACTACGGTGTCTTTATAAATTTCATGCAGTTTCGCCATCGTATTACTCCAATAGTAATTAGATTACTTCATTATTCGATTTGAAGAAGCGAACTTTCTTGCCATCTTCAAAACGGAAACCTACGCGATCAGCTTTACCCGTTGCTGGGTTAAAAATCGCTATATTTGAAACATGAATAGAGGCTTCTTTCTCAACGATGCCACCCGGGGTATTAAGCGCAGGAACAGGTTTCTGATGCTTTTTTACCAGGTTGACGCCTGAGATATAAACACGGTTTTCAGAAAGTAATACTTTCGTCACTTTGCCGCGTTTGCCCTTGTCCTTACCAGTAAGAACAACCACCTCATCATCACGACGGATTTTACTAGCCATTGTGACTCCTTACAGTACTTCTGGTGCCAGTGACACGATCTTCATAAACTTATCGCCACGAAGTTCACGTGTTACAGGGCCGAAAATACGTGTGCCGATCGGTTCCAGCTTAGTGTTTAACAACACTGCTGCATTGCGATCAAAACGGATTAATGACCCGTCCTGACGACGTACGCCTTTGCGTGTACGCACCACCACTGCATTCAGAACGTCACCTTTTTTAACCTTACCGCGAGGAATTGCTTCCTTAACAGTAATTTTAATGACGTCACCAATTGCGGCATAACGGCGATGCGAACCACCTAAGACCTTAATACACATTACGCTGCGCGCGCCGCTGTTGTCTGCGACTTCCAGCATAGATTGCATCTGGATCATCTTAGTGCTCCGCTATTCTACTATATAGCCCTCTCGGACTACGCTGCTTACGATAATAAATACCCCCCAGATAGAAGGGCGCGTGATTATAACAGCACTTTTACCAAATGGATAGTTTAATAATAAAAAACGGCCCTACTGGGCCGTTTCTTTCAGTGACTTAAAAATTAAGTCGCTGATTCAACTACCGCTACCAGCGTCCAGGACTTAGTCTTGGACAGAGGACGACATTCACGGATTGTGACAACATCGCCTTCATTACACTGATTGGTTTCGTCATGTACGTGCAGTTTGGTAGTACGTTTAATGAATTTCCCATAAATAGGGTGCTTCACAGAACGTTCGATAGCAACAGTGATAGACTTATCCATCTTGTTACTGATCACTTTACCTTGCAGCGTACGGATATTCGCTTCAGTCATTACGCACCTGCCTTCTCGGTTAAGATAGTCTTAACGCGCGCGATATCACGACGCACCTGCTTCAATAAATGTGTCTGAGCTAACTGACCAGTAGCTGCTTGCATGCGCATATTGAATTGCTCACGTAACAGACCTAATAATTCAGCGTTTAACTCTTCTACACTTTTCGATTTTAATTCGCTGGCTTTCATCACATTACCGTCCGCGTTACAAAGGTTGTCTTAAATGGAAGCTTAGCAGCAGCAAGCGTAAATGCATGACGCGCTAACTCTTCAGACACACCGTCCATTTCGTACAGAACTTTGCCAGGTTTAATCTGACATACCCAGTACTCAACAGAACCTTTACCACTACCCATCCGTACTTCCAGCGGCTTAGCAGTAATTGGCTTATCTGGGAACACACGGATCCAGATTTTACCAACACGCTTAACAGCCCGCGTCATAGCACGACGTGCAGATTCGATTTGACGTGAAGTCATTTGACCACGTTCTAATGATTTCAGTGCATAAGTACCGAAAGATACTTTATCGCCTACCTGGGCTAAACCACGGTTACGACCTTTGTGCACTTTACGAAATTTTGTACGTTTTGGTTGCAACATCGCTCAATACCCCTACTTAGCCTTACGTGCCGGTTTTTTCGGCGCTTTAGGCTGGTTGTTATTGTTAGCGTTGTTGGTGTTGCTGCTTAATGGCAGAGCTCCTAAGATCTCGCCTTTAAAAATCCACACCTTAACACCAATGATACCGTAAGTAGTTAAAGCTTCTGAGGTGTTGTAATCAATGTCAGCGCGCAGGGTATGCAGTGGCACACGACCTTCACGATACCATTCATCACGGGCAATCTCAGCGCCGCCTAAACGGCCACTTACCTGCACCTTGATACCTTTAGCGCCAATCCGCATTGCGTTTTGTACTGCGCGCTTCATAGCACGACGGAACATAACACGACGCTCTAACTGGCTGCTGATTGAGTCAGCGACTAATTTGGCATCTAATTCAGGCTTGCGGATTTCAGAGATATTGATCTGCGCAGGTACGCCGGCAATAGCGGCAACTTGCTTGCGGATCTTCTCAACGTCTTCACCTTTCTTACCGATAATTACGCCTGGACGAGCAGTGTGAATAGTCACACGGATGCTTTTCGCAGGACGCTCAATATCAATCCGGCTTACTGAAGCGGCTTTCAATTGCTTCGTCAGGTACTGACGAACTTTGTAGTCACCGTTTAAGAAATCCGGGAAATCTTTTGTATTCGCGAACCAGGTTGAGCTCCATGGCTTAGTGATACCTAGGCGAATACCATTAGGATGTACTTTCTGTCCCATTTCTATCTCCTAGTTATCAGCTACAACCACAGTGATGTGGCTGGTGCGCTTAACAATACGGTCAGCACGACCCTTAGCGCGTGGCTTAATCCGTTTCATTGAAGGACCTTCATCGATGAAGATGGTCTTCACTTTCAACGTATCAATATCCGCACCTTCGTTGTGCTCAGCGTTGGCAATGGCTGATAAAAGAACCTTTTTAACTAACTCAGCAGCTTTCTTAGGGCTGTAAGTCAGTACGTTCAGCGCCTTATCGACTGACATTCCACGCACCTGGTCAGCGACCAGACGGGTTTTCTGTGCAGAAGAACGGGCAAATTTGTGTTTAGCTAATGCTTGCATCATTTACCCCTTAGCGCTTCTTGGCCTTTTTGTCGGCTGCATGACCACGGTAAGTACGAGTAGGTGCAAATTCACCTAACTTGTGACCAACCATCTCTTCCGAGACAAACACCGGTACATGTTGACGACCATTATGGACAGCGATGGTCAAACCGATCATATCAGGTATGATCATTGAACGACGGCTCCAAGTCTTTATAGGCTTCTTGTCACCGCTTTCCAACGCTTTCTCTACCTTCTTCAGCAAGTGAAGGTCAATAAATGGACCTTTCTTGAGAGAACGTGGCATGGCAATTCCTCACAAATTATTTATCACGACGACGTACGATAAGTTTATCAGTACGCTTGTTTGAACGAGTTTTGTAGCCTTTAGTTGGTACGCCCCATGGAGTAACAGGGTGACGACCACCAGAAGTCTTACCTTCACCACCACCGTGTGGGTGGTCAACCGGGTTCATTACTACACCACGTACGGTTGGGCGAATGCCGCGCCAGCGCATAGCACCAGCTTTACCGTATTGACGTAACATGTGCTCGGCATTACCGATTTCACCGATAGTCGCGCGACAATCTGCTAATACTTTACGTACTTCGCCGCTACGCAGACGCAGAGTGACATACTCACCGTCGCGTGCCAGGATCTGTACGAAAGCACCGGCTGAACGAGCCAGCTGGCCGCCTTTACCTGGTTTCATTTCGATATTGTGTACAACCTGACCTACCGGGATATTCCGCAGTGGCAAAGTGTTACCCGCTTTAATTGGCGAGTCCATACCAGAAATGACTGAATCACCAGCTTTCAGGCCTTTAGGGGCCAGAATGTAACGACGCTCACCGTCTGCATACAGTACTAAAGCAATGTTAGCGGTACGATTTGGATCGTATTCTAAGCGTTCTACTTTAGCCGGAATGCCGTCTTTAGTGCGTTTGAAGTCGACAACACGATAATGTTGCTTATGACCACCACCGATATGACGGGTAGTGATACGACCTTTGTTGTTACGACCACCAGTTTTAACGTTCTTCTCTAACAAAGGAGCATAAGGCTTGCCTTTGTACAGGTCAGGGTTAACCACTTTTAATACGTGGCGACGACCTGGTGACGTAGGTTTACACTTTACAAGTGCCATTTCCTAACTCCTCTTCTTACTCAGCGCCGCCAACGAAATCGATTTCGCTGCCTTCTTTAAGAGTAACGTAAGCTTTTTTCCAATCGCTACGCTTGCCCATCCGCGCACCAGTGCGCTTGGTCTTACCCTTAACATTAACAGTGCGAACACCCACTACTTCTGTTTCAAACAGTTTTTCTACGGCAGCTTTAATATCAGCTTTAGTAGAAGTAGTAGATACCTTGAAAACGATAGTGTTGTTGTTCTCTGCCGCATTAGTTGCTTTTTCAGAAACATGCGGAGCCAGAATCACTTTCAGTAAACGTTCTTCACGGATCATGCTAACAGCTCCTCAAGTTGTTTAACTGCAGCAGCAGTCATTAACACTTTGTCGAATGCGATTAAGCTGACCGGGTCGATACCGTGTACGTCACGTACGTCAACCTTGTACAGGTTACGTGCAGACAAGAACAGGTTCTCATCTACTTCGTTAGTCACAATTAATACGTCTTTCAGATCCATCGCCTTTAATTTGGCAGATAACTCTTTGGTTTTCGGGGTATCAACTGCAAAGTTTTCAACCACGATTAACCGTTCCTGACGCACTAATTCAGACAGAATGCTCATGATCGCACCGCGATACATTTTACGGTTTACTTTGTGGCTGTGATCTTGTGGCTTAGCCGCAAATGTCACACCGCCTCCGCGCCATATTGGGCTACGGATTGTACCAGCACGGGCACGGCCTGTACCCTTCTGGCGCCATGGCTTCTTGCCGCCACCGCGAACTTCTGAACGAGTTAACTGTGCACGGGTACCTTGACGGGCGCCAGCTGCATAAGCAACTACTACCTGGTGTACCAGAGCTTCGTTAAACTCACGTCCAAAGGTAGCTTCGGAAACTTCAAGAGCGCCTTGAGCGTCTCGTAATGCTAATTCCATCACTTATCTCCTCAGACGTTAGCTTTTAACAGCTGGTTTAACGATCACGTCACCGCCGATAGCACCAGGCACTGCGCCTTTTACTAACAGAATGTTACGCTCTGCGTCTACACGAACCACTTCAAGCGATTGCACGGTTACCCGTTCTGCGCCCATGTGACCAGCCATTTTTTTACCTTTGAATACTTTACCAGGTGATTGGTTTTGACCAATAGAACCTGGAGCACGGTGTGACAAAGAGTTACCGTGAGTAGCATCCTGGGTACGGAAATTCCAGCGCTTAACAGCACCAGCAAAACCTTTACCTTTTGATGTGCCAGACACATCAACTTTTTTCGTATCTGCGAAAATATCCACAGTAATCTCGCTGCCAACCTGAATGTCAGCGCCTTCGTTGTCTAGCAGGCGGAATTCCCACAGACCACGACCAGCATCAACACCCACTTTCGCAAAATGACCAGCTTCTGGTTTGTTCAGGCGGTTAGCCTTAACTGTGCCAGCAGTCACTTGCAGCGCGCTATAGCCTTCAACGTCTTGCGTTTTAACATCAGTAACGCGGTTTGGTGTCGCTTCGATTACGGTTACAGGGATCGATACGCCATCTTCAGTGAAGATGCGAGTCATGCCCACTTTACGACCGATTAGACCGATAGCCATTTCCTAAACCTCTCTAAAAACCTGTCTGATTAACCCAGGCTAATTTGAACGTCAACGCCAGCAGGCAGATCTAAACGCATCAGCGCATCAACCGTTTTCTCGGTTGGTTCAACGATGTCGATTAAACGCTTGTGGGTACGGATTTCGTACTGGTCACGCGCATCTTTATTGACGTGAGGAGAAATCAGAACAGTGAAACGTTCCTGACGGGTTGGCAGTGGAATTGGACCACGGACCTGGGCGCCAGTACGCTTAGCTGTGTCAACGATTTCCATAGTTGACTGATCGATCAAACGGTGATCGAACGCTTTCAGACGGATGCGTATCCTTTGACTACTCATGTATCAAAGCCTCAAAGAGCAAAAAGAGCAAAAATAAACATAAGCCATAACCCTTATTGGGTATGCTTATGCACCAAAGTACCAGTTGCTCCCCAATCGGGAGCATTGTCGAACAGTCAATTCAGCCTGAAGCAAGTTCAGTGCTGTTAACTGTTGCAGCCAGAATTAAATCGACTGGCCGCGCATTATACTTAAACTAACCGTAAACGCAAGTGTTGTTTATAATTTGCGCTGTCTTTTGCTACTCAGAGAATATCATTTAATTCAAAGCCAATACCAATCCGGGTAACAGATCGATCGTAATCAATCAGACTTTCGCCATAGCCGGTAAATAATTCAGCATAAAGCCGGATATGACGATTAAATGGCTGAGAATACGAAAACCGGACTGCTCCTTTATTATTACTGCGCAGATTATTGCGCACCATTAGTCGCCAGGTGGCATCATCCTGCTTATAAGCTGCTGATAACTCAAACCAGCCCATATATTTGGTAATATCCGGATTGTCATCGCCTTTCGGATCATCCACAGAGGTTTTTCTTTGCTCGTTAAACCTGTACCAGGGTTCAAAATTGATGAACACATTACCGATAGAGGTTACCCAGCTTAGTTTTAAGCGGTTCCAGCTACGCGAGAGCTCACCAGCACGTCCATTAGATTGGTGGGATAGGCTTAAACTAATAATCCGGCTGGCCGCTTCTTCGTAGTTGCGATAATGCGGCAACATCAGAATAAGCTCGGGCTCGTAATTAGTTTCCCGAAACGGCGACGACACTTCCGAGTTATAAGCCTGCCAGTAGGCTTGCTGAGTAAAAGCAAAGAACAGATAACCATTGTCTTTATAAATTTTCGTCAACAATGGGGTTTTCAGGCTTAACTGAAACTTGGCCTCAATGTTATCTGATGGCGCACTGACCCCATCCCGGCTTAAGGTACTGGCGATACCATCAACATAAGTCAATGGCATCAGATAGTTGGTTTTATGGGGTAGCAGGGTAAAAGGCTCATACTCATCCCATTGCTCTGCCTTTAATCTTTTATCCAGTGCATCAGCGGCAAATAACTGTATCGAGCTGCATAACAGCAGGCAAGCTAACAACAACTTCATAGAAATCCTTAAAATAAACTCTATTCAGTCTGCTGTTGCTTACCAACAATAGCGAGACTAACTAGTAATTTTCGTGCGCCAGATTATATAACATTACGGAATCGTTGTTTAATGTCGCATTTATTCCGGTTGCTCTGGGTAATATCCGGCTAAAGAACCAGTTTGCTGTATGTGTTTTAGCATCGATAAAACTACTGCTATGTTTACTGGTATCCAGCGCCATCAGATTTTTATACCACATGTAGCCATACAATATGTACGAGACTAGTGCCAGAAAGTCGCAGGCGGCACCAGCCAGTACAACATTTTCTTTCTGCAAAAGCTGGGTTGTGATCGCCCGCAAATCAGTTACCGCCTTCGTCAATGGAGCTGCTGAGACATGAGGCTTTTCGATAAGTTCGTCAGCAATATCATCCAATAAGCTAAATAGCACAGTGCCTTTATCTGCGGCAACTTTACGCAGCATAAAATCTGCGGCCTGAATACCATTGGTGCCCTCATAAATCTGGGCAATTCTCACATCACGAACCAGTTGCTCCATGCCCCACTCTTTGACATAACCATGGCCGCCAAACACCTGTTGGGCACTAACGCAGGCATCAAAACCCTGATCGGTCATAAAAGCTTTGGCGATGGGTGTCAGTAAGTTTGCGCGCTGGCCGGAAACCACACAGTTATCATATTTAGATTTATCCAGCAGCGCTGCCACCCAGGTAGCAAAGGTCCGGCCGGCTTCATTCATTGCTTTAATATTCAGCAGCATCCGTTGCACGTCAGGGTGGCCAATAATCGGCTCTGCTTTATTAGCATCAGACTCTGTGATCCTTCCCTGTAAGCGATCTTTAGCATAAGCAAGTGCATTCTGATAAGCCCGTTCGGCAGCGCCCAGGCCCTGGCTACCCATCGACAGTCGCTCATAGTTCATCATGGTAAACATACAACTTAAACCGCGGTGTGGTTCACCAATTAAAAAGCCTTTGGCGTCATCGAAATTCAGGACACAGGTTGCTGAACCATTTATGCCCATCTTATGCTCGATGGACCCGACACTGACGCCATTGCGCACGCCGGCCCCGCCATTCGCATCAAGCAAATACTTAGGAACCAGAAACAACGAGATACCACGGCTGCCAGCAGGGGCATCAGGTAGTTTGGCTAATACCAGATGGATAATATTGGAAGTCAGTTCATGCTCGCCGGCAGTAATAAAAATTTTTGAGCCATTTAACGCATAACTGCCATCAGCGTTTGGCTTGGCAGTAGTGCGCATAATGCCCAGATCAGAGCCGGCATGTGACTCGGTTAAACACATAGTGCCCGACCATTCGCCGCTGTAGAGCTTTGGTAAATAAGTTTGTTTGGTAGTGTCATCGGCATGCTGCAACAAAGCCACACAGGCACCAGCAGTTAAGCCAGGGTACAGTGAAAAGGCAATATCGCTGCTGCAAAGCATTTCATCGACCATCATCGATAAGGCTTTTGGCATGCCCATACCGCCATATTGCGGGTCACCACTTAAGCTGGTCCAGCCGCCCTCAACTAAGCTTTGATAGGCTGTATAATAATGAGTAGGCAGGCTTACCTTGCCATCAGTTAATTGTGCACCGCGCTGATCTGCATCTGCGGAATATGGCGCTATTTGTTGCTCACAGATTTTTGCCGCTTCCTCCAGGATTGCTTTTGCCGTATCGGCCTCTATTAAGTCCTGCAACTGACCATTAGTTTGCCAGTACTGGTCTAGCTGCCAGACATCAAACAAGTTAAAGGTCATATCGGTTATCGGGGCCTGATAGCTGCTCATTGCAAATTCCTCACTGGACGGATGAGTGAGTAATATGGCATAACGCTCCGGTTCAGACAAGGCATTCAAACGTGCGTTTGAATTTTATTTTGGTGACAAAAAAGGCTCCACAGGGGAGCCTTCTTTACATCACTGCTTATTAAAAATTAATTAAGCGATGATTTTAGATACTACACCAGCACCTACAGTACGGCCGCCTTCACGGATTGCGAAGCGTAAACCTTCGTCCATCGCGATTGGGCAAATCAGCTCAACAACAAACTTCAGGTTGTCGCCTGGCATTACCATTTCTACGCCTTCTGGCAATTCAACTGCGCCAGTTACGTCTGTAGTACGGAAGTAGAACTGTGGACGGTAGCCTTTGAAGAACGGAGTATGACGACCGCCTTCTTCTTTTGACAACACGTACACTTCGCCTTCGAACTTAGTGTGTGGCTTGATTGAACCTGGCTTAGCCAATACCTGACCACGCTCTACGTCTTCACGCTTAGTACCACGTAACAACGCACCGATGTTCTCGCCTGCACGACCTTCGTCTAACAGCTTACGGAACATTTCTACACCAGTACAGGTTGTCGCTACTGTGTCTTTGATACCAACGATTTCTACTGTCTCACCTACTTTGATGATACCTTGCTCTACACGGCCTGTTACTACAGTACCACGACCAGCAATTGAGAATACGTCTTCGATTGGCATGATGAATGGCTTATCAATCGCACGGACCGGCTCAGGGATATACGTATCTAACGCTTCGCCCAGCTCCAGAATTTTCTTTTCCCACTCTGCATCGCCTTCCAGGCCTTTCAGCGCTGAACCACGGATTACTGGTAAATCGTCACCCGGGAAGTCGTAGTCTGAAAGAAGCTCACGCACTTCCATTTCTACCAGCTCTAACAGCTCTTCGTCATCTACCATGTCACACTTGTTCATGAACACGATGATGTAAGGTACGCCTACCTGACGTGATAACAGGATGTGCTCACGTGTCTGTGGCATAGGACCGTCAGTCGCCGCAACAACCAGAATTGCGCCGTCCATCTGCGCCGCACCGGTGATCATGTTCTTAACATAGTCAGCGTGGCCCGGGCAGTCTACGTGTGCGTAGTGACGGGTTGGGGTATCGTACTCAACGTGTGAGGTGTTGATGGTGATACCACGGGCTTTTTCTTCCGGTGCTTTATCGATTTGATCGAAAGCAAATGCCTGACCGCCGTATGTCTTAGCTAATACGTTAGTGATAGCAGCTGTCAGAGTAGTTTTACCGTGGTCAACGTGACCGATAGTACCTACGTTTACGTGCGGTTTTACGCGTTCAAATTTAGCCTTAGCCATGTGTAGACCCTTCTATATTAAATTGTAGCCCGACTTACACCGGGCCATACTAATTGATTAGTTAGACTTACGTGCAGCGATAATCGCTTCAGTTACGTTGTTTGGTGCTTCCTGATAATTCAGAGGCTCCATTGAGTAAGAGGCGCGGCCCTGACTCAGTGAACGCATGTTGGTTGCATAACCAAACATTTCTGATAACGGAACATTTGCGTCAACGATTTTGATACCACCAGGGGCATCGTCCATACCGTGAATAATACCGCGACGACGATTTAAATCACCAACAATATCACCCATAAACTCTTCAGGCGTTACCACTTCAACTTTCATAATAGGCTCAAGTACTACTGGTTTCGCTTGCAGCGCACCTTTCTTAAAGCCCATTGAAGCAGCCACTTTAAATGCCATCTCGTTAGAGTCTACATCATGGTATGAACCATCAAAAACAGTCACTTTAACGTCGATAACCGGATAACCCGCCAATACGCCGTTTTTCATCTGTTCTTGTATACCTTTGTCGATGGCAGGAATGTATTCCTTCGGAATAACACCACCCACTACCGCGTTGACGAACTCGTAACCTGCACCTTCTTCCTGCGGTTCGATTTTCAGCCAACAGTGACCAAACTGACCTCGACCACCAGACTGACGCACAAACTTACCTTCGACTTCGGTAGCCTGACGCAGCGTTTCACGATATGACACCTGTGGTTTACCCACGTTGGCTTCAACCTTGAATTCACGACGCATCCGGTCAACGATAATGTCTAAGTGTAATTCGCCCATACCTGAAATAATGGTCTGGCCGGTTTCTTCGTCAGTATGCACCCGGAAAGAAGGATCTTCTGCCGCCAGTTTACCCAGCGCGACACCCATTTTTTCCTGATCAGCCTTGGTTTTTGGTTCAACGGCTACCGAGATAACCGGATCAGGAAACTCCATACGCTCCAGAATAATAACGTTATCCTGATCACATAAGGTGTCGCCCGTCGTGGTATCTTTTAAGCCGATTGCGGCGGCGATATCGCCGGCACGAACTTCTTTTATTTCTTCACGGGTATTGGCATGCATTTGCACCATCCGGCCAATACGCTCTTTCTTCTGTTTTACCGAGTTGTAAATAGCAGAACCTGTCTCTACTACACCAGAGTAAACCCTGAAAAAGGTCAGCGTACCAACGAACGGGTCAGTTGCGATTTTAAAAGCAAGGGCTGCAAAGGGTTCATCATCGCTTGAATGACGCTCACCTTCTGACTCATCTTCCAGAATACCTGTTATAGCCTTTACCTCTGTCGGCGAAGGCAGGTATTCAATAACCGCATCTAACATGGCTTGCACACCCTTATTTTTAAAGGCTGAGCCACATAATACCAATACCACTTCATTTCGTAATGTCAGTGCACGAAGGGCCGCTTTGATCTCTTGTTCAGAGAACTCGTCGCCTTCAAGGTAGCGCTCCATCAGCTCTTCACTGGCTTCAGCCGCAGCTTCAATCAGGTTCTGACGCCACTCTTTGCACAATGCCAACATGTCAGCGGGGATAGCTTCATAATTGAAGGTCATCCCCTGATCTTCCATGTTCCAGTTAATGGCTTTCATTTTGATAAGGTCAACCACACCGTTGAAGTCGTCTTCAGCGCCGATAGGCAACTGAATTGGCACAATGGTGCTATTCAGACGGGTCCGGGCCTGCTTAACTACCCGCAGGAAGTCAGCACCGGTCCGGTCCATCTTGTTGACGAAAATCATCCGAGGAACTTCGTACTTGTTTGCCTGACGCCATACAGTCTCAGTCTGAGGTTGCACCCCTGACGAACCACACAGCACCACCACAGCACCATCCAACACCCGTAGCGACCGCTCAACCTCAATAGTGAAGTCAACGTGGCCAGGGGTATCGATAATATTAATACGATGCTGGTCAAACTGTGCCTGCATACCAACCCAGAATGTCGTCGTAGCAGCAGAGGTAATAGTAATTCCCCGCTCCTGCTCTTGCTCCATCCAGTCCATGGTTGCTGCGCCATCATGTACTTCACCAATCTTATGAGAACGACCGGTGTAAAAAAGCACACGCTCAGTAGTCGTGGTTTTACCCGCGTCTACGTGGGCAACAATGCCAATGTTGCGGTAGCGTTCTATTGGGGTTGTACGTGCCACAATAGTGTCCTCTTCTTTAAACTCTGCTTACCAGCGGAAGTGAGCGAATGCTTTGTTCGCTTCGGCCATACGGTGCACGTCTTCACGCTTCTTAACCGCAGAACCTTTGTTTTCGATGGCATCCAGCATTTCACCAGCTAAACGCTGAGCCATTGATTTTTCACCACGTTTACGGGCAGCTTCTACCAACCAACGCATAGCCAGAGCATTCCGCCGTACCTGACGAACTTCACATGGTACCTGATAGGTTGAACCACCTACCCGACGTGATTTAACTTCGACAGTTGGACGAATGTTATCTAAAGCAACTTCGAAAAGATCAATATGCTCTTTCTTCGATTTGGTAGCTGCAATTTCTAGGGCGCCGTATACAATTGATTCGGCTGTGGATTTTTTTCCGTCGACCATAACGACATTGACAAACTTGGCAAGTAATTCACTTCCGAACTTAGGATCTGGAAGGATTTTACGTTGACCTATGACGCGTCTTCTTGGCATTCGTAACTCCGATTGCTTCAGGTGATTCCAAAACTTTTAATACATTGAAGAAAAAAAGTTGTTTAGTTTGGCCTTACTAACGGAGTACCGTTATTTCTTAGGCCGCTTCGCACCGTATTTAGAACGGGCTTGTTTACGATCTTTTACGCCTGCACAGTCTAATGTGCCACGTACGGTGTGGTAACGCACACCTGGAAGGTCTTTTACCCGGCCACCGCGAATAAGCACAACACTGTGCTCTTGCAGATTATGGCCTTCACCACCAATGTAAGAAGAAACTTCGAATCCGTTAGTTAAACGAACACGGCATACTTTACGTAATGCTGAGTTTGGCTTCTTAGGTGTAGTGGTGTATACACGGGTACAAACACCACGCTTCTGCGGGCAAGCTTCAAGCGCCGGAACGGTGCTCTTGGCTACCTTCTGGCTGCGCGGCTTACGCACTAGCTGGTTGATTGTTGCCATTAAATACTCCTGGTTAATAAATACCCAATAAACGTGAAAATTCCGCACCCCAAAATTAGGGTCGCGGAATTCTAATGGTCAAGCTTTGACCTGTCAAGTTACAATGCAGTTTGCTGGCTTTTTATCCACCGGCAAACTGCCTGCTCCTTTCTTACTCGTCGTTGCCCGACAAATTCATATTAAGTGCATCGGTCAGAGCTTGTTCAGCAGACTCTGCACTCATTGACGGTTCAACAACGTCGGTATTGCCACCACGCTGACGCAGACGGGCACGGTTTTGATGATACGCAAAACCAGTACCTGCCGGGATCAAGCGGCCCACAATAACGTTTTCTTTCAAACCACGCAGTTCGTCAAACTTGCCACCAACGGCAGCTTCAGTCAGAACGCGGGTTGTTTCCTGGAACGACGCTGCCGAGATAAACGAATCGGTCGACAGTGACGCTTTAGTAATACCTAGTAATGAACGCTCATACTGCGCTGGCATTTTTCCGGCCGCTTCAAGATCGCGGTTTGCGATATTAACGCGGGCCACTTCTGCCATTTCACCTTCCAGGAACTCACTGTCACCCGGACTGGTGATTAAACACTTACGCAACATCTGACGAATAATCGTTTCAATGTGCTTATCGTTAATTTTTACGCCTTGTAAGCGGTAAACGTCCTGAACTTCATTCACGATATAGCTGGCGACATGGTGAATACCACGTAACCGCAGAATATCGTGCGCTGACTCAGGGCCTTCCGAGATAACTTCGCCTTTTTCAATGCGCTCACCTTCGAACACATTAACCTGACGCCATTTCGGGATCATCTCTTCATGAGCATCACCCTGTTCCGGGGTAATCACCAGACGACGTTTGCCTTTGGTTTCTTTACCGAAGCTGATAACACCAGAGATTTCGGCCAGGATGGCTGGATCTTTTGGTTTACGTGCTTCAAATAAATCGGCAACCCGTGGCAGACCACCAGTAATATCGCGGGTCTTTGAACTTTCCTGTGGAATCCGTGCTAACACGCCACCGGTCAGTACAGTTTCGCCGTCCGCTACTTCGATAGTGGTGAAGCTTGGCAGACGAATCTCCTGCAGGCCACCATCATCGGTCGCCAGGATAAGTTTCGGCTCTTTCGCGTTAGCTTTGGCCAAATCTTTTACTACTGTCCGGGTTAAACCGGTCAGTTCATCCTGTTGTACTTCGGTGTTGGTATCATCAACATCGCTGAAGCTAACCTTAGCACCACGCTCAACGATAATTGGGTGTGAATGCGGGTCCCAGTTCGCAACGATTTGACCAGAGGCCACTTTGGCATTGTCATCGGTAGCCATTATAGAACCGTATGGCAGCTTATAGCGCTCTTTCTCACGACCCAACTCGTCGAATACTGTTACTTCAGCAGAGCGAGAGGTAATAACAATTTTGTTATCAGCGTTACGTACAAACTTAGCGTTATGCAGTTTTAAGGTGCCGGCGTTTTTCACCTGAACACTGTTTTCTGCTGACGCCCGTGATGCTGCACCACCGATGTGGAAAGTACGCATCGTTAACTGGGTACCTGGCTCACCGATTGACTGGGCAGCAATAACACCCACTGCTTCACCTGCGTTGATCAGGTGGCCACGTGCTAAGTCACGACCATAACATTTGGCACAAACACCAAAGTCAGTCTGACAGGTAATTACTGAGCGAACATGCACTTCATCAATTGAATTTTGTTCAATTGAATCACAAAGTTGTTCGTCCAGCATGGTGCCGTCAGCAACCAATACTTCACCGGTGGTTGGCGATACAACATCACCGATAACAACCCGGCCCAGTACCCGCTCACGCAGGCCTTCAACCACGTCACCACCTTCGATCAATGGCTTCATAATGATGCCCTGATCTGAACCACAATCGCTTTCCGTTACCACTAAATCCTGAGCAACATCAACCAGACGACGGGTCAGGTAACCTGAGTTCGCTGTTTTCAGTGCAGTATCAGCCAGACCCTTACGGGCACCGTGGGTAGAGATAAAGTACTGTAATACGCTTAAGCCTTCCCGGAAGTTAGCGGTAATCGGCGTTTCGATGATAGAGCCATCTGGCTTAGCCATCAGACCACGCATCGCCGACAGTTGCCGGATTTGCGCTGGTGAACCCCGGGCGCCTGAGTCAGCCATCATATAAACTGAGTTAAATGATTGCTGTTCGACGGTATTGCCATCACGGTCAACTACTGACTCTTTTGACAGGTTGTCCATCATAGCTTTTGACAAGGTTTCGTTAGCTGTTGACCAGATATCGATAACTTTGTTGTATTTTTCACCGGCGGTGACCAGACCTTGCTGGAACTGGTCCTGAATTTCAGCAACTTCAGTCTCTGCTGCGTCGATAATCTCGGTTTTTGCAGCCGGGATCACCATGTCGTCAATACCTACAGATACACCAGATAACATCGCATAGTGGAAACCGGTATACATGATTTGGTCAGCAAGAATAACGGTTTTCTTCAGGCCGATACGACGATAAGCGCCGTTTAATAAGCGAGAAATCTGCTTCTTACCCATTGGCTGGTTGATTGAATCAAACGCCAGGCCTTCAGGCAGAATAGAGAATAAAATAGCACGGCCAACGGTAGTATCGCGTACGGCTACTGTTTCAGTGCGGCTACCATCTTCAGCAATTTCTACTTCAGTGATCCGTACTTTAACTTTGGCATGCAGGCTGGCACAGTCAGCACGGAAGGCTTTTTCAGCTTCTTTCGCACTTTTAAACATCATGCCTTCGCCTTTGACGTTTATCGCCTCACGCGTCATGTAGTACAAGCCCAATACAACGTCCTGTGAAGGTACGATGATAGGCTCACCGTTCGCAGGTGATAACACGTTGTTGGTCGACATCATCAACGCACGGGCTTCTAACTGCGCTTCAATGGTTAACGGTACGTGTACCGCCATTTGGTCACCATCGAAATCGGCATTATACGCGGCACATACTAACGGGTGCAGCTGGATCGCTTTACCTTCAATCAGTACCGGTTCAAATGCCTGAATACCCAAACGGTGCAGAGTTGGTGCCCGGTTCAACAGTACCGGGTGTTCGCGGATAACTTCATCCAAAACGTCCCATACTGCGCCTTCTTCACGCTCTACCATCTTTTTAGCCGCTTTAATCGTCGTGGCTAAACCGCGGGCTTCTAACTTACCGTAAATAAAAGGCTTAAATAATTCTAAGGCCATTTTCTTCGGTAAACCGCACTGATGCAGACGTAAGGTAGGACCAACGGTGATAACCGAACGGCCTGAGTAATCAACCCGCTTACCTAGTAAGTTCTGACGGAAACGACCCTGCTTACCTTTGATCATATCGGCCAGAGATTTCAGTGGGCGTTTGTTTGAGCCAGTAATAGCCCGACCGCGACGGCCGTTATCTAATAAGGCATCAACCGCTTCCTGCAACATCCGCTTTTCGTTACGGACAATAATATCAGGCGCAGACAAGTCTAACAGCCGCTTTAAGCGGTTGTTACGGTTGATCACACGACGGTATAAGTCGTTCAAATCTGAGGTGGCAAAACGGCCACCGTCCAGTGGTACCAGAGGACGTAAATCCGGTGGCAATACTGGCAACACGGTCATAATCATCCACTCGGGCTTGTTGCCTGAGGTGAAGAAAGATTCCATCAGTTTTAAACGCTTGCTGATCTTTTTACGCTTGGTTTCAGAGTTGATGGTAGGCAGCTCTTCGCGCATTTGCTTAATTTCAACTGCTAAGTCGATACCACGCAGGATGTCCAGCACGGCTTCAGCACCCATCTTGGCTTCGAATTCATCGCCATGCTCTTCCAGTACGTCCAGATATTCTTCTTCAGTTAACATCTGGCGACGCTCTAACGAGGTCATGCCTGGCTCTGTTACCACATAGCTTTCGAAATACAGCACGCGCTCGATATCACGCAGGGTCATATCAAGTAATAAACCAATCCGGCTTGGCAGCGATTTTAAGAACCAGATATGCGCTACCGGGCTGGCCAGCTCAATGTGGCCCATCCGCTCACGACGTACCTTGGTTAAGGTAACTTCAACGCCACACTTTTCACAAATAACACCGCGGTGCTTTAAGCGCTTGTACTTACCGCACAAACACTCGTAATCTTTTACCGGGCCAAAAATCCGGGCACAGAATAAACCGTCACGCTCTGGTTTAAAGGTACGGTAGTTGATCGTTTCTGGCTTTTTCACTTCACCAAATGACCATGAACGGATCATATCCGGTGAGGATAAACCGATACGAATAACATCAAACTCTTCAGTTTTAGTTTGTTGTTTAAGAAACTTTAATAAGTCTTTCACCTTTGCTCTCCTGTAAGAGGTAAACCGGAATGGGGCAGCACACTACCCCGCCAACTAACTGTCGGTTTATTCCTCTTCCAATTCGATATTGATACCGAGCGAACGGATTTCTTTCATCAGTACGTTGAAAGATTCTGGCATACCAGGCTCCATTCTGTGGTCGCCGTCAACGATGTTTTTATACATCTTGGTACGACCGTTGACGTCATCAGACTTAACAGTAAGCATTTCCTGCAGGGTATAAGCTGCACCATAAGCTTCTAACGCCCACACTTCCATCTCACCGAAACGCTGACCACCGAACTGTGCCTTACCACCCAGCGGCTGCTGAGTAACCAGACTGTAAGAACCGGTAGAACGCGCGTGCATCTTGTCGTCAACTAAGTGGTTCAGTTTCAGCATGTACATGTAGCCAACCGTAACCTTCCGCTCAAAGGTATTACCGGTACGACCATCATATAAGGTGATCTGACCGCTGGTCGGTAAATCGCCAAGTGTTAATAACTCTTTGATTTCTGATTCTTTAGCACCATCAAACACCGGTGTTGCCACTGGCAGGCCCTTGCGCAGGTTCTGCGCCAGGCGACGCACTTCATCATCAGTGAAGCTGGCAACATCAACGTTCTGGCGTGATTCACCTAAGGCATATACTTTAACCAGGAAGTCGCGGATTTCTGCGATCTCTTTCTGGTCTTTAATCATGCCGTCGATTTTGTCACCAATACCACGCGCCGCTAAGCCCAGGTGAGTTTCAAGAATCTGACCAATGTTCATCCGTGACGGAACACCTAACGGGTTCAGTACGATATCAACCGGCTGACCTTTTTCGTCGTATGGCATGTCTTCAACCGGCACGATAGTTGAGATAACACCTTTGTTACCGTGACGACCCGCCATTTTATCACCTGGCTGGATCCGGCGTTTAACAGCCAGATACACTTTAACAATTTTCAGAACACCAGGGGCTAAATCATCACCCTGGGTAATTTTACGGCGTTTTAATTCAAACTTCTTATCGTACTCAACCCGAATTTCTTCGTATTGGGCCGCTAACTGCTCTAAATCGTTTTGCTTGTCTTCATCGCTCAGGCTCTGATTAAACAACGCATCGCCTTTTAACGTATCCAGCTTGGCACGGTCTAAACCGCTTTGCTCCAGCAGGTTACGGGCCCGATCACTAATACCGGCTTCCAGGATCCGGAATTCTTCATTCAGGTCTTTCTTAGCCTGTTTGACTTCCATTTCCTCGATTTCGCGGGCGCGCTTATCTTTCTCAACGCCATCACGGGTAAATACCTGTACATCAATAACAGTACCGGTTACTGAGTTTGGTACCCGCAAAGAGGTGTCTTTTACATCAGAGGCTTTTTCACCAAAGATAGCTCGTAACAACTTCTCTTCCGGCGTTAACTGGCTTTCACCTTTAGGTGTCACCTTACCTACCAGAATGTCACCACCTTTAACTTCAGCACCGATATACACGATACCGGCTTCGTCCAGCTTGGAAAGCGCAGACTCACCGACGTTCGGGATATCACCGGTAATTTCTTCAGGACCAAGCTTGGTATCACGAGCGATACAGCTTAATTCCTGAATATGAATAGTGGTTAAACGATCTTCCTGTACCAGACGCTCAGATAACAAAATCGAATCTTCGAAGTTGTAACCATTCCACGGCATAAATGCCACGCGCAGGTTCTGGCCCAACGCCAGTTCACCTAAATCGGTAGACGGGCCATCAGCTAATACATCACCACGTTCGATTGGCTCGCCATGGTTAACGCAAGGACGCTGGTTAATACAGGTGTTCTGGTTAGAACGGGTGTATTTGGTCAGGTTGTAGATATCGATACCAGCTTCACCGGCGATCATTTCTTCTTCGTGCACCTTAATAACAATACGGCTGGCGTCGACATAATCAACGGTACCACCACGTTTCGCTACTACGGTTACGCCTGAATCTTTCGCTACCACGCGCTCAATACCAGTACCTACCAGCGGCTTATCAGCGCGTAAAGTAGGAACTGCCTGACGTTGCATGTTCGAACCCATCAGGGCCCGGTTAGCATCATCGTGTTCCAGGAACGGGATTAGCGCCGCCGCAACCGATACGATTTGCTGTGGTGCAACGTCCATATACTGGACTTCTGATGACGGCATCAGGGTAAATTCGTTTTTGTAACGGCAAGGCACTAACTCTTCTGACAACCGATTTTCAGCAGTAAGTTCAGCGTTCGCCTGGGCGATAACAAAGTTACCTTCTTCAATCGCTGACAGGAAATCAACTTCGTCAGTTACAATACCGTTTTCAATCCGGCGGTACGGGGTTTCCAGGAAACCATATTCGTTAGTCTGAGCAAACATTGACAACGAGTTAATCAGACCGATATTCGGACCTTCCGGCGTTTCAATCGGGCATACCCGGCCATAGTGAGTCGGGTGTACGTCACGTACTTCAAAGCCTGCACGTTCACGAGTCAGACCGCCCGGGCCTAACGCCGAAATACGACGCTTGTGCGTCACTTCTGACAGCGGGTTATTCTGATCCATAAACTGTGACAGCTGGCTGGAACCGAAGAACTCTTTAACGGCAGCTGAAATAGGCTTAGCGTTAATCAGATCCTGTGGCATAACGGCATCTAAGTCGCCCAGTGACAGACGTTCTTTAACAGCGCGTTCTACCCGGACTAAACCGACCCGGAATTGGTTCTCGGCCATTTCACCAACAGAACGAATCCGACGGTTACCTAAGTGGTCGATATCATCAACTTCACCGTTACCGTTACGAATGTCGATTAACACCTTCATTACTGCCAGGATGTCTTCTTTGCTCAGGACACCTGCGCCAATGTTTTCTTCAAAGCCAACCCGACGATTAAACTTCATCCGGCCAACGGTCGACAGGTCATACCGATCTTCTGAGAAGAATAAATTTTCAAACAGAGTTTCAGCGGCTTCACGCGTTGGTGGTTCACCCGGACGCATCATCCGGTAGATCTCTACCAGCGCTTCAATCCGGTTATTACTTGGGTCAATCCGAATAGTTTCTGAAACGTAAGAACCCTGATCCAAATCGTTGATGTACAGTGTCTCAAAACTTTCGTAACCGGCTTTTGTCAGCTTGGCTAACATATCCAGAGTTAATTCAGCATTGGCTTCTGCAACAATTTCACCACTGCTGGTGTCAACGTAGTTTTTAGCCAGTACCCGGCCAACTACATATTCATGTGGCACTTCCATCATGGTCAGACCGGTTTTTTCCAGCTGACGCACATGACGGGCAGTGATCCGACGGCCTTGCTCGACAATCACTTCGCCATCGTTATCTTTAATATCAAAACCGGCTGTTTCACCGCGTAAACGGTTGGCAACCACTTCCATCAACAACTTGCCTTCTTTCACTTCAAACTTGGTGTTCTCAAAGAAGGTAGCCAGAATTTCTTCTGTGCTGAACTCCAGCGCCCGCAATAAAATAGTTGCCGGTAATTTACGGCGGCGGTCGATCCGGACAAACAGATTATCTTTGGCATCAAATTCAAAGTCTAACCATGAACCACGGTAAGGAATAACGCGGGCGTTATATAATACTTTGCCAGAAGAGTGCGTTTTACCACGGTCGTGGTCAAAGAAGACACCTGGGCTGCGATGCAGCTGAGAAACGATAACCCGCTCAGTACCATTAATTACAAAGGTACCATTTTCAGTCATTAGCGGGATTTCACCCATGTAAACTTCTTGTTCACGGATATCTTTAATCGTGCCTGGTGCTTCTTTATCAAATAACACCATCCGCAGCTTCACACGCAATGGCGCAGAATAGGTAACGCCACGGATTTGACATTCTTTTACATCAAAAACAGGTTCCCCAATGCGGTAGCTGACATACTGCAATTCCGCGCTGCCTGAATAGCTTTTGATTGGAAATACAGAGCGGAACGCGGCTTCTAAACCGTATTCACCTTCCGGATCTGGCTCGATAAATTTGCTGAAAGACTCAATTTGAATCGATAGCAGGTATGGCACATCCAGTACTTCCGGACGTTTGCCGAAGTCCTTACGGATACGTTTCTTCTCAGAATAAGAGTAAGTCATGGGGTTCCTCAGCTTGCTGATTTTTTTCCCAACTACCGAATTACCGGTAATTTATTGCTACCAGACATGGTAACAGCAGGGGTGGGGAAATCATTGTCCCACAGCGCAAAAAGGCCGGTGATTAATTCATCACCAGCCCAGCCCGAATTTCAGGCAGTTAACCCGGTTTTGACCGGATTATTTAACTTCAACAGATGCACCAGCTTCTTCAAGATCTTTCTTAAGAGCAGCTGCTTCATCTTTAGAAACGCCTTCCTTGATGGCAGCTGGAGCTGACTCAACCAGGTCTTTCGCTTCTTTCAGGCCTAAGCCGGTAGCACCACGTACTGCTTTGATAACAGATACTTTGTTAGGGCCAACAGCAGCCAGAACTACGTTGAATTCTGTTTGTTCTTCAGCGGCAGCAGCCGGGCCAGCAGCAACAGCTACAGCGGCAGAGGCAGATACACCGAACTTTTCTTCCATTGCAGATACTAATTCAACTACATCCATTACAGACATTGCTGCGATAGCATCTAAGATTTGATCTTTAGTCACTGACATTGCTCAGATTCCTAAATTAGGGGACGGATCCCGAATTAAATTCCACTCATCAAACAACACGCAAAATTACGCGGCTTGATCCTGTTTTTGGTCGCGAACCGCGGCAATTGTACGTACAAGTTTGCCGGCTGCTGCTTCTTTCATAGTGCTCATTAAGCGTGCAATAGCTTCGTCGTATGTTGGTAACGATGCTAAAACATCAATGCTTACTGTTTCGCCATTAAAAGCGGCACTTTTCAACTCGAACTGTTTGTTATCTTTAGCGAAATCTTTAAAGATCCGCGCTGCAGCACCTGGGTGCTCTTTAGAGAACGCAATCAGTGTCGGGCCTACGAATGCATCTTTCAGACACTCGAACTCGGTGCCATCTACTGCACGGCGAACTAAGGTGTTACGGACCACTTTCATCCAAACACCCGCATCACGAGCTTGCTTACGCAAGGCAGTGATGTTGCCAACAGTGACACCACGAGCATCTGCGACTACCGCAGATAAAGCACCTTTGGCAGCTTCCTGGACTTCAGCAACAATTGCTTTTTTGTCATCAAGCTTTATAGCCATTGGCTCTTAACTCCTGGTTCATCCGGATAAGATAATCCGGTTGCCTACACATCGCCTCTGGTTACCCGAAGGCGCGCGATTTACGGTGAGACCAGATTGAATTTAATTCGTTCTGGGGCCTGCACCGTCTGCGTAGGTTGTTATTTTAAGCAATGCGGCTTGCGCTTTATTGCACCTACGGTCTTGGACGGAAGCGCTGATTTGCGGTTTTAACGCGCTAAATCAACACTTCTACCCGAATTTTTTGAGGGCGGGATTATAGAACAATACCGCCCTGCTGTAAAGCTAAGCCTTAAACCACTGCACTCAGAGAAGCTTGGTTTAAAGTCATGCCGGCACCGTGAGTAGATGAAATGGTCACTTTCTTAATGAAAATACCTTTCGCTACTGAAGGCTTGGCACGCTTTAATGCAACTAATAAGGCTTCTAAGTTTTCTTTTAACTTGTCAGCATCAAAGTCGATTTTACCGATAGTGGAATGGATAATACCATTCTTATCATTACGGTAACGAACCTGACCCGCTTTAGCATTCTTAACAGCATCAGCTACGTTAGGCGTAACAGTACCTGTTTTAGGGTTAGGCATTAAGCCACGTGGGCCTAAAATCTGACCTAGCATACCAACAACACGCATGGCATCCGGAGAAGCGATAACAACGTCAAAGTTCATTACGCCTTTCTTAACCTGTTCGGCTAAGTCTTCCATACCAACGATGTCAGCACCGGCAGCTTTAGCCGCTTCAGCATTTGCACCCTGGGTAAATACAGCAACACGTACAGTGCGGCCAGTACCGTGTGGCAGTACTGTTGCACCACGCACGTTCTGGTCTGACTTACGAGCATCGATGCCCAGGTTTACTGCAACGTCAACGCTCTCAACGAACTTGCCGGCAGTTAATTCTTTTAACAAAGCAACAGCTTCGTTGATGTCGTATTCGCGAGTTACATCTACTTTAGAGCGGATTAACTTAGCGCGTTTTGTTAATTTAGCCATCGATTAGCCCTCCACCACTAAGCCCATTGAACGAGCAGTACCTTCAATGGTACGCACCGCAGCAGCATGATCTGCAGCTGTTAAATCAGGTTGTTTGATCTTAACGATCTCATCAATCTGCGCAGCTGTAACCTTGCCAACTTTCTGGGTATTCGGACGACCAGAACCGCTTTTCAGTGCCGCTGCTTTTAACAGCAGGAACGACGCTGGCGGGGTACGGGTTTCGAATGTGAAAGAACGATCGCTGTAGACAGTAATAACTACTGGGATCGGCATACCTTTATCAAGGCTTTCAGTACGGGCGTTAAAGCCTTTACAGAATTCCATGATATTTACGCCGTGCTGACCCAATGCCGGACCAACTGGCGGCGAAGGGTTTGCCATACCTGCTTTTACCTGCAGCTTAATAAGTGCTGTGACTTTCTTTGCCATGTTTCACCTCTGTTATAGGGTCGTAGCCTTGTAAATGCGAGGACACTTACTCAAACGGCTCCCCTGACGATAAAAAGGGCGCAGATTATATTTTAATCAGCGCCCCGTTACAACCAATAAATCAGGCTTTCTCAACCTGACCAAATTCCAGTTCCACCGGGGTGGCCCGGCCGAAAATTAATACGGAGACTTTTACGCGGCTTTTTTCGTAATCGACTTCTTCAACTACGCCATTAAAGTCTGCAAATGGACCTTCAGTAACCCGCACTACTTCACCCGCTTCAAACAAGGTTTTTGGCTTCGGCTTATCTGCATTATCCTGCAGACGATTGAGGATGGTCATGGCTTCTTTCTCAGAAATAGGCGCAGGACGATCTGAGGTACCACCAATAAAACCGAGGACCCGCGGCACACTCTTTACCAAGTGCCACGCTTCTTCACACATTTCCATTTGTACCAATACATAACCAGGGAAGAACTTGCGCTCAGACTTACGCTTCTGGCCAGCACGCATTTCAATAACTTCTTCGGTAGGTACTAATACTTCACCGAACTTTTCTTCCATCTCGTTAAGTTTGATATATTCACGCAGCGATGTGGCAACCCGTTGCTCAAATCCTGAAAACGCTTGTACGACATACCAACGCATTTTTGCAGCCATGCTTTAGATCCCCAATCCGGTAAAGAAAGAAACAACCCGTAATAAAATAGCATCCAGGCCCCATAATAATAAGCCCATAATAATAGTGGCTATTATTACTACCAGCGTAGTTTGCATTGTTTCCTGGCGGGTAGGCCAAACAACCTTACGGATTTCAGAACGAGACTCTTTAGCGAAATTAATAAAAGTACGGCCTTTATGGGTTTGACCAGCAACTACGCCAGCAATAATCACCAGCACAACAATTGCTATAGCACGTTCTAATGCACCTAGTTCGAAAATATAGTTACCCACAACTGCTAATGACAGAATGACAAAAACTAATAACCATTTAACCAGATCAAGCCCGTTTTTTGGATTTTCGCTCGCAACGCTCATGCTCTAACTCACTTCAATTTGGCGTGTATCATGCCAGTCGTTATAAACTATCAGGCATAGCCACTATCAGCTTCTACCTTAAATTTGGCAGGGGCAGAGGGATTCGAACCCCCAACCATCGGTTTTGGAGACCGCTGTTCTACCAATTGGAACTATGCCCCTTCAATCTTTTAAATGGCTGTTTGTTACCCAGCCATTAAATAGCCGCTCATTATACTGTCTCAGCTAACTAAAACAAGCGTACTGTGCCTGTCGTGTTAAGTTTTGGGCTATTTTAATTGCCCGAAATAAAAAAAGGCTCCACAGGGGAGCCTTCTTTACATCACTGCTTATTAAAAATTAATTAAGCGATGATTTTAGATACTACACCAGCACCTACAGTACGGCCGCCTTCACGGATTGCGAAGCGTAAACCTTCGTCCATCGCGATTGGGCAAATCAGCTCAACAACAAACTTCAGGTTGTCGCCTGGCATTACCATTTCTACGCCTTCTGGCAATTCAACTGCGCCAGTTACGTCTGTAGTACGGAAGTAGAACTGTGGACGGTAGCCTTTGAAGAACGGAGTATGACGACCGCCTTCTTCTTTTGACAACACGTACACTTCGCCTTCGAACTTAGTGTGTGGCTTGATTGAACCTGGCTTAGCCAATACCTGACCACGCTCTACGTCTTCACGCTTAGTACCACGTAACAACGCACCGATGTTCTCGCCTGCACGACCTTCGTCTAACAGCTTACGGAACATTTCTACACCAGTACAGGTTGTCGCTACTGTGTCTTTGATACCAACGATTTCTACTGTCTCACCTACTTTGATGATACCTTGCTCTACACGGCCTGTTACTACAGTACCACGACCAGCAATTGAGAATACGTCTTCGATTGGCATGATGAATGGCTTATCAATCGCACGGACCGGCTCAGGGATATACGTATCTAACGCTTCGCCCAGCTCCAGAATTTTCTTTTCCCACTCTGCATCGCCTTCCAGGCCTTTCAGCGCTGAACCACGGATTACTGGTAAATCGTCACCCGGGAAGTCGTAGTCTGAAAGAAGCTCACGCACTTCCATTTCTACCAGCTCTAACAGCTCTTCGTCATCTACCATGTCACACTTGTTCATGAACACGATGATGTAAGGTACGCCTACCTGACGTGATAACAGGATGTGCTCACGTGTCTGTGGCATAGGACCGTCAGTCGCCGCAACAACCAGAATTGCGCCGTCCATCTGCGCCGCACCGGTGATCATGTTCTTAACATAGTCAGCGTGGCCCGGGCAGTCTACGTGTGCGTAGTGACGGGTTGGGGTATCGTACTCAACGTGTGAGGTGTTGATGGTGATACCACGGGCTTTTTCTTCCGGTGCTTTATCGATTTGATCGAAAGCAAATGCCTGACCGCCGTATGTCTTAGCTAATACGTTAGTGATAGCAGCTGTCAGAGTAGTTTTACCGTGGTCAACGTGGCCGATAGTACCTACGTTTACGTGCGGTTTTACGCGTTCAAATTTAGCCTTAGCCATAAGTAACCCTTATTAAACAAAACGGCGGTTTTAAAAAATGAGTTGTATAAAAACGAGAGGCGAACAAGATGGTGCTGATACCCAGAATCGAACTGGGGACCTCATCCTTACCAAGGATGCGCTCTACCGCCTGAGCTATATCAGCATGTAACATGTTTTGGAGCGGGCAGCGGGAATCGAACCCGCATCATCAGCTTGGAAGGCTGAGGTAATAGCCATTATACGATGCCCGCGGCCTACTCGTAGCTATTTGACTGACTGAATGGTGGAGGGGGAAGGATTCGAACCTTCGAAGGCAGTGCCGGCAGATTTACAGTCTGATCCCTTTGGCCACTCGGGAACCCCTCCACTAATGGTGCCGCTTATCCGAGTCGAACGGATGACCTACTGATTACAAGTCAGTTGCTCTACCAACTGAGCTAAAGCGGCACTACGTCAGTGGGTGCGAATTCTAGTAGAATGCCGGAAGCGGCGCAACAGAAAAAACCAAAAAAGACTGTTTTTCTTGTCTGACCGCTCAATTCCTGCGCAAATTGAGGGTTAATGGTCAATATATCGGGCAAGACCCTGAAAAATCAATAAAGGTTCGGTTGTGACAGTTAAATCTGCCAACTGAGGTTTCAGATAAAGCGCATCGCCACCGGTCAGAACTAAGCGCTCAGCTTTATTTAACAACCATCCTTGTTGTATTGCGCCGATAACCGCAGCCAGACAGCCATTTTGCAGACATGAGATAGTCTCTCTGCCGGGGATCACTCTGGCATCGAGTAGTTCTTTGTTAAATACTTTCGCCGTTTGCTGAACAACACTTTGCTGCTGTAAACGCAGTCCAGGCATAATCCAGCCTCCCTGATGAGCGCCTCGTTCATCAAGCCAGTCAATAGTCAGTGCAGTGCCAGCATCAACGATCATAACTGATTGCCCGGTAAAAAGCTTATGGGCACCCAACATTGCCAACCAACGATCTACTCCCAACAGGTGCGGCTCTGTATAGCAATTAGCGACACCAAACGCTTGTCCTTCTGACACTACCTGGCGCCAGGGCAGATGATCCAGCTCCAATCTAACTTTTAACGCATTAAGGCGGGTGTCATTGGCAACACAGGCAAAATAGACTGCGATAAGCGGTAAAGTCTTTAAATTTTCCGCATTCAGTTGCGGTAAAGCGCTTATGCTATCGGCGTTAAACAAAGCGGCTTTTTCCCGGGTATTACCAATATCGAGTAATAGATACATCTAGCCCCCTGCTCGCAGAGTTAGTTCACCACCATAATATACTTCAGTAGATTTTTCGGTTTCAATAATGATCCCCCCCTGCTTATCCACACCCCGGCAAATCCCACTTATTGGTAATTTTGCCATCAGTGATACCTTACGATTCGCATATAAGTCAAACTGATTAAACTCCGGGACAAAAGACGTAAAACCAGTTGCGCTGAACTCCCGCAGCACACTAACAACCTGATGCTGTAGTGCAACCACTAAGCTATTGCGTTCAACGTGTTGCGCTGACTCAGTTCGAAGATCAGTATAGGGTTGATCAATGTGCTGCGCACTTTGTTCTGGCATTCCAATGTTTAAGCCGATACCGATGACCACATCACAAGCGGCATCAACCTGGCCAGATAGTTCGACCAGTATGCCGGCAATTTTTTTTTCATTGACGTAAATGTCATTTGGCCACTTTACCTTAGCCGGTAGCTGATAGTGCTGTTGCAGTAGCCGGCAAACAGCCAGGCCAATAGCCAAACTCAGCCCCATTGCCGCTGGCACGCCAAGCTCAAGCCGCCAATAACATGAAAAATACAGATTGGTGCCAAATGGCGAGTACCATGGCCGGCCACGCCGGCCACGCCCGGCTGACTGCGCTTCGGCTACAATAACACTTCCTGGTTCAAGATTTTGTCCGGCTTGCAGCCGACTTAACAACTGACTATTAGTAGAGTCAGTAATGTGTTGCACCAGGATTTGTGCGCAATCCGCCGTCTGGAGTTTTTTGATCTTGTTCGCGTCCAATAACTGAATTAAAGATGCCAGTTTATAACCACGACCTTTCACACTGAAAATCTCCAGGCCATGCTGCTTTAACTCATTCAGATAATTAGCCACTGCAGTGCGGCTAATACCAAGCTGCTCTGCCAGCCACTGCCCTGAATAAAAACTACCATCGGCAAGATACTGTAACAACTGACGCTGGCATACCAGGCTGGTTTTAGACATATTGCTGGCCATCACTATTTAATAGCCTGACTTCCGGCTCTAAAGTTATTCGGTAAATCTGCTTGACCTTGCTTTGGATCTGGCTTATCAGTGTTAGCAAATCGGATGCACTGCCGTTACCGTAGTTGACCAACACTAAAGGTTGCTTCTCGTAGCAGCCAATATCGTTATTCCGGTATCCTTTAAAACCCTGCTGATCTATCAGCCAGGCGGCCGGAACTTTTACCTGATTACTATTCTGTTTAAAACCTGGGATGGTCGGGTACAGCTGATGCAATCGCTGATACTCAGCGCTGCTGATCACCGGATTTTTGAAAAAACTGCCACAGTTAGCTAATTGCCGGTAATCGGGTAATTTATTACTGCGGGTGGCAATAACCTGCTGGTAAATGTCACTGACAGCGCTGGTTGCCGGCAATTTGTCCAGCCCCTGATAACTAAGCACAGGCCGGGCGATCGTCGTTAAATTTAAGCCGACAGCAACAATAATACCTTTACCGGCTAACTGATGCTTAAACACACTGTCCCTGTAACCAAAATTGCATTCACTTGTCGTCAATCGCTGTAATCTTTTCGTTTGCCAATGAAAGTATTCCACATAAGCGCAAACATCAGCGAGTTCTACGCCGTAGGCCCCGATATTCTGTACCGGCGCAGCGCCAACAGAACCGGGAATCAATGCCAGATTTTCAATGCCCCACAATTGCTGTTGCACCGCCAAGGTGACCAGTTGATGCCAGTTATGGCCAGCTTCGACATGCAGTAAACAGCTGTTATCGTCCAGCCAGTTTTCAGTGGTGTTAGCGCCGGTATAACGCACTATTGGCCTGGTTTGCGCTTCAAGGAAAATAGTATTGCTACCTTCACCTAATACCAGCGGAGTTGATGAAGCAGTATCTATCTGTTCCAAATCAGCCAAACAGCTAACTTCGATAACAGTAGCCAGGCGGGTTTTCAAACGGAAAGTGGAATAAAGCTCTGCTGGCTGATCGTGGAGGATATGCATAGTAAGGCCACTGAAAATATAAGGCGTTATTGTAAAACTGATAAATAGCTAAAGCAAATCCCCGAATCCCCCTTAATCCCCCTTTTACAAAGGGGGAGCTTCAACAACACTCAAGGGTAGCATGGCGACAAAACTGCCGGGAGCAGTTTTGGACTGCCGCAGGCAGGCCCGAAGGGCGAAACACAGGGAGGTGTTTCGCAATGCCACAAGCAAAGCGCTGTGGCCGGCGTGCGTGAGCAGTACACCCGCGCAGCGGATAAAGCAAAAAGCCCACTCGACTGAGTGGGCTTTTTGGCTTTATTAGGAGCCTGGCGGTGTACTACTCTCGCATGGCGAATGCCACACTACCATCGTCGCAGCTGCGTTTCACTTCTGAGTTCGGAATGGGATCAGGTGGG
>NZ_OBEB01000010.1 GCF_900215315.1 Arsukibacterium tuosuense
AGGTTATTGGTTTACAAGGAATAAAAGAGACGCGCACTTAACCGTGCGCGCGGGTTTGGTTACGCTGTTGACTCCGAGAGGCTAATGGGTGACCCTAAATAATTACAGTCTCTGCCCATACGCGCTAATTCTTTATCAAAATATTTCACTGTAACCCTGATAAAGCACCACATGGAAATCAAAGTACTAATAATTGATGCCATGGAAACAAATATCAAAGCATCGTAGACAAGCGCAATGTTGATCTGATTCACAATCAATCCAAAACTAATCACGTATAAATGGATAAATAACAAATACTGCAACAAGAAAGAGTAAGAAAGACAATTCAAACCACAGTGCCAAGTAATAATCTTTCCTGCGGGCAATTGCTCTTACCTCAGCGCCAGCTATCAAAGGCGTTTTGGCAAACCATTCTGAGAGTATCGCAAGCGCATAAATACTGATTCTGATACCAATACCATCCCATTCCGGCTTACCAACACCTGATAATTCTAGCTTTCTATCAATGTGTTTTACCGAAACACGTGCAAACCACATGGTTGCAGCTAGAAAATTAAATATCAGAACAATGATAACTAGCAGTAAATTATTAAATAACTCACTGGGCATTAGTTAAGCCCTATCGCCGTGCTGGAATGCCATAAAACATCACTAATGTCTTTACCAATTTCGTCAACAAATTTTGCTGATATTAAACCTGCTATCAATCCAGCACCAATAGCTATCACCCAGCCATACGGCGTGGCGATAAGTATTAATGTTAAGGTTGTGGTTAGCTGACCACCAACAATAGATCCTGCAATCACACCAAGTCCCAACCCCGTCATTTCTCTGGCAAACTCTTTTTGCCAGTCGCCACCTTGATTATACGTATCCTGAACTTTATTTACTCGCAACCCGGCATCCAGAACAACAAGTGCTTTACCCGCAATATTAGCAACACGCTGAAATTGCTGAACGCGTTTTACGTTATGGTAGCTTTGCAATTTTATTGCTGCATCGGTTTTACTACCTCGCGCTAAGCCCATTGCGCGTTCCGGATTACTCCACACCGTGCCCCGATTGCCTGTTTTAGCATCATTGGTGGCCATAATACGCTTAATCTCGCCCTGAAAATGTCTATTCACCTCTGCCTGAGCTACCGCAACTTTCTTCGCCAGCGCGCGCTTTTCTGCAGCTTTTACTTTATTAATATAGGCTGCACGGTATTGTTCCAGCGCGTGCTGATAATCCCTTACGTAGGCTGCAAAGTCTTTTAAACGTGATTCAACGGCCGTTGCCGCTGCGCCAGCAAATCCTGGTATCTCCTTTTTCACATAGGGTATTGCGGTATTTTGAGTAAAACTATTTACCGACAATAGCGCAGGTTTTAACTGCAACTGATAAAACTCAGCCAGGGCATCAACCACTTCGGTGCCAAAATCCTTATTTAAGCGGGCGATGTTTCTGCGGTCGCTAGCAGGCATTTGCTTTAACATTTCCAGAAAATGTAAAGCGCCTGAGTCATTAACTGCGGCGTTATCAGATTTGGTGATATAAGGTGTACCAGCAGCCAGCAAAGGCACAGCAGGCACTGACTGCTCATCTAAGGTATGCCCTGCCGGGCAAGGAATAAACTCACGGGTTACCGGGTTGGTGGTAATGCAAATTTCTAATGACATACTTCATCCCTGAAAATATTTGTTAATTAAGAGTGAATATTAGTTATCATTTATGGTCATTGCAAGCAGAAATAAGTAGCAATTTATCTTAGCGCCTTTCATTAATCAGCTTTAACAACTCCACTGTCGCCGTTGCATCATCCAGGGCGCGGTGGTGGTTGGTGAGTTTAATGTCGAAGTGCTGGCAGAGCTTGCCTAAGCTATAGGATTCCAGCCCCGGATAGTAGCGGCGCATATTTACTACCGTGCATAGCTGCGGCATGGCGAACGGTATTTCCAGCCGGGTGAATTCGCTGCGGATAAAGCCATAATCGAACTTACTATTGTGGGCAACAAATACTGCGCCTTGCAGAAACTCGCTAAGCGCAGGCGCAATCTCAGCAAAACTGGGGGCATCGCTTACCATGGCGCTGTTAATACCGGTTAGCCGGGTAATAAATGACGGGATATAGCGCTGTGGGTTGATCAGGGTACTAAAAGTATCGAGCACCTCGCCGGCCTGCACTTTTACCGCGCCAATTTCGATTACCCGGTCGCTACCTGCTTTACCGCCGGTGGTTTCGACATCCAGCACCACATAAACCCGGTTTGGGTCGACTATCCACTGCAATTTTTCTATCCGGGCGTTAAAGCCGGCATTGCTAAGGGCTAATAGCCTGGCTAACTGGTGGCGCTGAATTTTATCGCCGGGGGCTTTTACTTCAATAAACTGCAGCTGCTGGTCTTTAATCAGCACTAAGTCGGGGTAGCCGCTAGAGTGGCGCTTAAAATCCTGCGCCATGGCGCGCAATATGGGGGCCAGTGCACTGCTGCCATCTTTGTCCCGCGGTGCAAACTGGATTAGCGGAAACAGCTGCTCAGCTAAGTCGGTATGCCAGTAAAACAGGTTATTGGCTTTACCATAGTGGGCGGTAATAGCGGCCAGTAAGGTGCTGGCTAAATTGGCCGCAGTAAGCTGCTGCAGTTTCTGCTCTATTTCAGTACTGAATTGATGATAAAAACCACCGCTGGTTAAGTTGCGGGGCCGGCGTTCAAACGGGTTATGCAGGGCGCTGTGCTGATGCTCAAACAGCTCATGCCAGAACCAGAGGCCAAATAACGCCAGCCACAGGTTGTTTTCGCCGTGAAACACCCTGTAGCCCTGCGCCTGGTAATGGGCCATTAAACCCTGTTCGGCCTGGCCCAGATATAACTCGTCTACCCCGACTACGGGCGCGTCGTGCAATAACCGGGTTAGTTGTGAGCGCTGGATGCCACCTGAGGCATTGAACTTGCGCTGGTAAAAGTCTTCAGCAAACAGCCATTCTTCATCGCAGCTGGGGTCGGCCAGCAGTTGCTTTAAATACTGCTGGCACTGCCGTTGATCCCCTTGCGCATAATAAAGCCGTACCAGACGCTCGCTGGCCGGAAAACCATTACTTTGCTGATAAAAACTGACCGCTAAATCGGTCAGCTTATAGTGCTCGGCCAGTTTCCCCAGCTGATAACAACGCTCGCTGCGCTTTAGTTGCAGCGCCTGATCTTCGCCGCCACTATCAGCAGCTGCAGGCCACTGCGTTACCAGCGCTAACCACTCCGTTAGCGCCAGCTCGGCGCTTTCCGGCTGCTTTTTCAGCTGCTTGCTAAGCTCAAGAATCGCCGGTTTAGCTTTAGCCAGCTGATACGCCAATAGCGCCTGAGGGGCTTCGGTAAAGCGTGGCTGAAACTGCTGCTTAAACTGGCCACTTTGCCTGATGCCTAAATCCCGTAAGGTAAATAATGATAAATTGGCTTCAATCCGGCCAAAATAGAGGAAATATAAATAATTCAGCGCGTCCTGACGTTGCAGTGCGACATAGCGCTGCGGCAGTTTATCAATAAGCAGCAGCCAGTCTACGGGCAGCTTTAATGCGGCGCCCAGTAACAGCGGTTTGGTCTGGCTTTTTTTAATTGCCGAATCTGCCGAATACTGCGCCCATTGTTCTGCTGGCAGTTGGTTTTTGGCCAGCTGCAGCAGCTGCCACAGGGTGTCTTTGGTTAATCGCAGCCAGAAATCTGCTAAATCAGGCTGGGTTAGCTCTGCGACAAAGCCCGCTGCGGCCAGCTGGTCCAGTACCGGCCCGGCGGTGCCAATCTCGCTGTAGTTTAGTTCAGCATCGCTAAATACCTGGCCTTTACGGTTAAGCATCCGCACCAGCAACTGTTGGCCATTTTCGCTAAGCGCAGTAAAATCGTCTATAAAAGCGCGGCTGTCGCGGGTTAACACCGGCTGATAATGCAGGCTGACAAACTGCAGCAGTTCATGAAAGTGCTGCAGGTAGTAACCGCTGTCGAGTTCAGGTTGGGCCATCTTGTTACTCAGATTAAATTCAGGCGACTACTCTAGCCTGTTGCAGTCGCTGTTGGCCAACACTTACTGCCAATGGTAAGCTGCTGCGGCTAATACGAGGCCAAGCCGGGCCAAAACAAAAAAGGAACACCTTAGCATGGGTAATTTACTGACCATTCTGGTTATATTATTTATCAGCCTGTTTGTGCTGGTTACCTTACTGGAAAAGTTTGGCAAAAAAACCGAAGAACAGGACTTAAGCAAATACGCCCGCTGGATTTACCCGCTGATTGCGCTAATGCTGATCGCTTACCTGATTAAATACTTTTTTATGTCTTAGCGGTTGTTACTTCAGCCGTCTTCAGCCACGCCAGCTGTCTTTGCATTCCCCGCCCGGCGCTGTTGCCACTGCATTACCGTTACCAGTAATGCCGGTAAAAAGGTCAGGGCAATAATGGTGGAACACAGCAAGCCGGTCAGCACAATAATACCTACCCCACGGTACAGCTCGGTGCCAGCGCCCGGAATAAATACCAGCGGCGCCAGGCCGAAAATGGTGGTGGTGGTCGACATTAATATCGGCCGCAAACGGGTTGCAACTGCCGCCGTTACCGCTTCAATAACATTGCAATCGGCTTGCTGCAGGTTTTTCCGGCTTTGATCGACAATTAAAATCGGGTTGTTAACTACTGTACCCAGCAGAATTAAAAAGCCCAGCATGGTAATCATATCGAACGGCTGGGAAATACCCGGTAAGCCAAGCAGATTAAGCAGATCGCCCAGGCCATTTATCAGCGCCAACCCTACCAGACCACCGGCGAGGCCCAGCGGCACCGTCGCCAGAATAAACAGCGGATAGCCCCAGTGGGTAAAAATGGCTACCAGCAATAAATAAATCAGAATAACGGCAATGGCAAAGTTGCCCCCCAGGGCCGCTTTGGTCGCATCTAACTGATCCGCCGCGCCGGTGATACTCAGGTTAACGCCTGAGGCGACATCGCCAGCCCGTTGTAACTGTGGCACCAGCTCATCCTGCACCCGGGCCACTGCGGTTTCTAGGGCAACCTCCCGGGGCGGAATAATGTATAAGGTTACGGTTCGCCGGCCATCAACCCGGCGTAAACTGGCGCTGTCGGCTACTTCGACTAAATCAGCCAGAGCGTTTAACGGCAGCACCGCCCCCTGGGGTGTTTGCACCGGCGCCTGGGCCAGTTGCTGCAGTGTCTGATTAGCACCGGCACCACTGAACAGAAAAATGTCGACCTTGTCGTCCAGCATAAAAAACTCATCAACAAAGGCTCCATCGCTCAGTGCAGCCACGGCAAAGCCAAAGTCGTTGGCGTCAAAGCCCAATTCAGCCAGCCGGGACCAGCGCGGCCGGATTTCAATTAACGGCTGGTCCAGCGACAACGATGATGGGTCAGAATTTAACTGCGGATTGTCGAATAACTGCTCTGCGGCCAGATATGCTGCTTCTGCTGTGCGATACAAATCGGCCAGTTCAGGGCCGGAAATGTCCAGCGCCACCGCCCGGGTACCCCCATCGTTACTGGAAATAATTGAGCCCCGGGCCGAGAACGCCCGCATACCGGGGTATTGCCGGAACATGCTGGTAAGGGCGTTCATCATGGGCTCGATATCTTCACCGCGGGTCGGTTCACTCAGGACCCAAATTCGCCCGACTGAGACACTCAGTGAATAATACTGCAATGACGGCAGCGTTGTTTCACCGCGGGCAAACAGCTCAGGATCGGCATCTACCGCGTCATTCAGTACGGCTTTAATCTCGTCGGCAATAACGCTCATTTCAGACAAGTTATAGCCGGGCGGCGCTATCATCTGGGAAAACGCTTTCGGCTCTTCCCCTTCCGGCAGGTATTCGGCGGGTGGCAGTAGTATCCAGCCGGCACCCACGGTTAACGCCAGGGTGATAACCAAGGTCAGCAAACGGCTTTTGCCGCTGCTGACCAGCCGGGTAACTCCGCGCAGCAACCTGCCGGGTTTATCTTCATGCTCAGTAAGTGCAACCCCGGAGCCAAAACCCAGCCGGGCAATGGCGGCTGGTACCACAAAAACGGCCACCAGCATCGAGGCAATAATGGCCGAGGCGATGGCAATGGCAATATCGGAATACAGCTGGCCGGCTTCCTGTTCGACAAATAATATTGGCGCAAACACCAGCACTGTGGTCATGGTCGAGGCAAGTACCGCCGGCCACACTTCCTGCACGCCACTAATCGCCGCTTCTAACCGTTTTAAGCCGTTGCGCCTGGCCTGCTCAATGCTTTCCAATACCACTATGGTGTTGTCGACCGTCATACCGATGGCAAAGGCAATACCCGCCAGGGATATGACGTTAATGGTACGGTTAAACAGCAGCAAGCCTAAAAAGGCGGCAATGGTACAGATAGGCACGCCAATAACGGCCACCAGAGTGGCGCGGGTCGAGCGCAGAAACAGATACATGACCATCGTTGCCAGAATGGCGCCCAGGCCAAGATTAGTCCAGACATTGCTTATCGAGCTTTGTACATAACGCACATCATCGCTGACCAGTTTTAACTGCAGGCCGTTCGCTGCCAGCATGTCCTGATTTATCCGCTCCACTTCCGGTAGCATAGCGTTTTTGATGTCAATAACATTAGACCCGCTCTCCCGGCGTACCGACAAACTGAGGGTTCGTTCACCGTCAGAAAAGGACATATCGCGCACTTCGAAATGATCCAGTTTGATTTCGGCAACATCTTTCAATACCACCTGGCTGTCGCCACGCTGCAGTATTATCAGGTTTTCCAGCTCGCTAAGATCGTTAAAGCGCCCCACCATCCGCAATAAATAACGTCGCTTGCCACTATCAATATCGCCGGCAGAGGCATCAGTATTGCGATTACGAATCGCCTGCCGGACATCGGTCATGCTGATGCCGCGCTGTGCCAGCCGCGCCGGGTCGACCAATATCTGTACCTGGCGGGCGGCACCGCCACTGACCCCGATTTCTGACACGCCCTGCACCCGCTCCATTCGCGGCCGCACGTAATCTTCAGCGTAATCCCGCACCATATCCATATCCAGCCCCAGCGGGTTACCGGGCAGTGGCATCAAGCGGAAATACATAAAAGCATTGCTGGAAAAGGAGCTGCTGAACAGCCGGGGTTGATCGACATTTTCCGGATAGGCATTCACCTGACTCAGTGCATTACTGACCCGGATCAGTGCTTCGTTGATATCAACCCCAAATGGAAATTCCAGCTCGATGTTTGCCGAGCCGGTTTCTGCCACCGATATCATCCTTTTCAGATTCGGCAGATTGCGCAGATAGCGCTCCTGTTCTATCAGAATTTCTTTTTCAATATCCTGAGGGGTGGCCCCCGGCCAGCCGGTTACCACACTGATGGTGCGCACTTCCAAATCCGGGATCATTTGCACCGGAATGCGCATGGCGGCGGCAATGCCCAGTACCGCAATAATTAATACCACTACGGCTAAAATGGTGCCGCGACGGATACCTGCTGCCAGCATAGCTGCTCCTTAGTCCTGATCCCGGGTAACTTTTACCGGCTGGCCGTCCCGCAGGGTTTCATTGCCCCGGATAACTACCGCTTCGTCCTCGGCCAGGCCATCGCGCACTTCCACACCTTCGCCGCTGCGCCGGCCCAGCTTAACTAACCGGCGGTAGGCGGTGTCATCCTTTACGGTAAATACACTGAAGGTGCCATCCGGGTGGCGTAAAATGGCATCGGCCGGTACCACCACATTGCGCTCGCCCCGGGTAGCCATATTAAAGGTGGCCCTGGCTGATGTACCGGGCAGCAATTGCAGTTGCTGATGATCCTGCAGTTGCAGTCGCACCAGGAAACTGCGGGCAGCTGCATCAATAACCGGCACAGTAGCGATGATTTTAGCGCTGAGTTCAGTATCAGGCTGCATGTCGCTGCGCACCTTAATTTGCTGTAATTGGTTCAGGGTCTGAAAATGCTCCTGTGGCATCTGAATATCTAAATACAGCGGGCTTATTGCCACCAGCTCCAGCACCGGTGTCGCCAGGTTAACCCATTCACCAGCATCGGTCAGTTTAGCGGCAATAACGCCGGCAAAGGGGGCAATCAGCTTGTGCCGGGCCAGTATTTCCTGTTGCCGGGCCAGCGCAGCCTCAGCCTGCTGATGTTGCGCTGCTGCCTGAGCCATATTAGCCTGGCGCAGTTGCAGCTCAGTTTGCGGGAATAATTGCTCAGTGGTTAACTGCTCAGCCTCGGTTACCAGTCGCTGGCTTTCTGCCAACTCTGCCGCCGTTACCTGGCTGGCCGCCTGTAACTGTTTCAGTTGCTGGCTGGCCAGCGCCGGGTCCAGCTCCAGTAACACCTGACCGGCGGTGACTTTGTCGCCGGCATCGACCAGCACCCGGGATACCAGGCCATCGGTTCTGGCCGACAACCGGGCATGCTGACGGGCAGTAAGGGTGCCTGTCAGGCTAAGCTGCTGGCCAACGCTTTGCGCTGCAGGCATAGCCACCCGCACTGGCACCGGCTCTTTATCCTGAGCCTGCGCCGGCAATGAGGCCGCAGTTGAAAGCACGATGAGGGTAACAAACGGTAGCCGGATACGGCGGCAGCAAGCGACTATCCAATTTCGCATAAGGCATCCTTCGCTAAATAAGAACTGTTCTTGTTAAGATACAGAGTATGGCGCAAAGCTGGCATCAGATCACTTTTTTATTGCCAGCTAAGCGGGTTTAAGCGGTAAAACAGGCTTAATTGCTGATAAAGATCCGGATATTGCGCCTGTAACTGTGCAGGCTGCTCAAAGAACACTTCGGAAATAACGGCAAAGAATTCGGCCGGGTTGGTTGCGCCATAGCCATCGAGTAAACCGTGCACCCCACTGGCCGTTTGCTGCTGCAGCTGGCCAAATGCTTGTTGCATAACTGCCGACCATTGCTGATAGTCAGTGCTGCGGCTAAGCAGGGGTGCACCGGTGGCCAGGCCTTTTTCCTGATCCAGCTGGTGGGCGAATTCGTGAATAACCACATTGCGGCCGTCGTGCGGCTTTGCCGCGCCCTGCACGGCATCCTGCCAGCTTAGCACCACTTTACCCTGGCCCCAGGACTCACCGCTGAGCACCCGGCGGTGTTCATTTACCACCCCTGCCGCATCAGGGGCGGCGCCATGCACAATAAACGCAGCCGGATAAATTAAAATCTGCTGCAGCTTCGGGTAGTAATAATCAGGGCGGTTTAGCAGTAACAAGCAGGCCTGGGCCGCAATAGTGACCCGCATTTCATCAGTTACCGTAACACCGTCACAGCCAACAAAGGTTTTCTCGGCGATAAACACCTGAATATGCTTCTTCAGTTGCAATTGCAAATCGACAGGCAATGCCCGGAAATATGGCATTCGTTGTCGCAAAATGCTGCGCCACCGCGCCGGGAAAGGTTGGGCCGCTATCTGGCGGCGCCGGTAACGGCGCCACGGTTGCTGCCCCAGGACAGCGCCGATAATCAGGCCGCCAAGCAGTATCACAATAAGGGTTGGCAATGAGGGGTATCCTTCGCTTATGCTTAAGCCACTATGGCAGAATAACGGAACTGTTTGAATGGGGCTGCGTCTTAACCAATTCAAGCGGCGCTGGCCGCCCAACCGGAGTATCTATGTTTAATTTGTTTAAAAACTTACTGGAAAAATCAAATTCTGACTGGCAAGGCAGTGGCAATACTCATCAGCAATGGCGTGATGCCGGGCTGACTGAGCAACAGTATCTGGCCGTGGTTTTAATGTTGCAGTTGTCACATGCCGACTTTAGTTCTGAACAACAGGAACATGATGTGGTAATGCAATACCTGCAAACCGAATTTGGTTTAACAGCGGCGACAGCCGAACCGGTTTTCGCTGCAGCCCTGGCCCAGGCGGGCGATGCTACCTGTTTGCATGGTTTTACCAGTAAACTCAAAGATCTGCCCTATGCAGAGCGGTTGGCATTGCTTGATCAACTATGGAAAGTTGCCTTTGCCGATGGTGAGTTGGAGCCCAATGAAGAGGCAATGTTACGTAAAATTGCCGATTTATTGTTTATCCGGCACGGCGATTACATTCAGAGTAAGTTAGCGGTGCAGCCAGCGAACTAGGCAAAAGCGCCGCAGGATTTACCGCAATTATTTTTCGTCCTTGTGGATAACCTCGCCTTCAATTACCCGGCTATCACGGTCTTGCTGCCGGTACCCGCCCTGCTGTCCGTTTTGTTGCTGCTCTGCCTGCCCGGCATGCTGGCGTGCCGCTTCAGCAAAACGGCGCATTTTTTTGCGGTAACGGTAAACCACTATCGGGATAACCAGCCAGCTAAGCAGCAACATAAATAACAATATGGCTGCTGCGACCACCAGCATAAAGCCTAACACTATCCAGGCCAGCAAGCGCTGCAAAATGTTGCCACGCTGGCGCTGGGAAAACTGTTGCTGCCAGGCTGCAGCCTGCTGACGAAACGAAGAATTAAACATAACCACTCCAAAAAAACCGGCACCATAATAAAGCATATCGCCCGGGCTGTCGCCCGCAGTACCAACAAATAGCAGCCGGGCAGCTTTCTGCTCAGCTGCGCCTTTAGGCACAGGCCAGGCTATTTGGTTCAATACCTGCTGCTTGGCGTTGCCAGTGTCAGTACCGGTTACTCTGATTTGTTACTAAGCGCCCAGCCAACAATCTGGCCCCAGCCCGGTTCCTTGCCATACATTTGCATACCTCGCAGAAATATCCGGCCGGCGAGGCGGCGCATCCACCATAAGGCTGCCACTAATAACAATAACGACAACGCAGGCTGCCACCAGGGTAACTCAACCATGGCCATTTTAACCGGCATAGCAGCAAATGAGGTTAATGGCAGCCAGCTTAAAATGGTCATGGCGGTACCGGTTGGGCTGTCAATCACCAGATAGGTAAACAGCATTGGCAGCCAGGTAATCATCATTACCGCGCCCTTGCCACTGGTATTAGGGTCGTCAATTGACGCAGCGATAGCTCCCATAAAACAGGCGCTGAGCAATACGCCCAGTAATGCGAACGGCACCAGCCAGGCCAGCACGCCCCAGTTTACCCAGCTGAGGTTTACTCCGTTATCCCGCACCACCACACTGACGACAATAAACACCAGCAGCATCACCAGCGCTGAAGTCACCATCGCTTTCATCGCACTTAAACTGTGGCCCAGCACCTTGCCGTCCATCCACTGTTGTGGCGTAACGATGGCATAAAGTTGCTCCGTAACCCGCTGCTGCTTTTCGCCGGTAATACTGAGCAGCACCTGCCCAAACGCCGTACTAAGGCCAATAAACAGTAAAATCAGCACCCCCAGCGCAATCATTTTCTCCGGGGTGTCTTTGCCCTTAAAGTCTTCGTCCAGATAAACATATTCAAGCGCCAGTGGCTGTTGCAGGCGGGTAAGCTGGGCCGGTGTTAACTGTAGCTCGGTCGCGTATTGCTGGCGAAAATAGTTATTAAGTTCGGTCTCCAGTTGCTGTTGCCACTTTTTTGCGGCCAGAGTATGCAGCACTACGCCAGGCTCAGCAGCCGTTGCCGGGCTGACCGTGACCACCCCGTGCCAGCTTTCGCTATCTTTTAACTGCGCCAGTTGCTCATCCAGCGCGATGGTCGGCCGTTGAAACTGAAACTGCTCCGTATTACTGATACTGAACTGTGCCGGCACCGCTATCCGGTATACCTTGCGGCTTTCATCGGTAAAGTAGCTCCACAGGGCGACGGCTGCCATCACAGCCATCATTAATAAATACGAGATAAGCTGTTGCTTCCATTTAAAGAACCGTAAAAATTCCCATTTCGCCACGATCATGCTTTGTCGTGAAATCATGCCTGCTCCCTCCGCTGGTGCTCTGCCATTGCCGTTAAATATAACTGATGCAAATCAGCGCTTTGCATTTCTACCTGAGTCAGCTCCAGCTCATTAACCAGTCGTTTTAACGTGGCAGAAACACTTTGCCCGGCACTCAGGCGCAGCACAAAGCGGTTGGCGGTTAGAAGTTCGATATCAAGCTCTGGCAGCCACTGTTGTAATTGCTCAGCAGTTACCGGCCCGGCGCAACTGATATGGATCTGGCGTTGCGGCCCGGCCTGCTGCTGGATATCAGCCAGCGTACCACTGAGGATCGCTTTACCCTGCGCCATCAGCAGCATATGATCAGCTAACTTCTCAACCATTGCCATTTGATGGGCACTTAGAATAACTGTCATGCCGCGGGCTTTTAACGCTTTAAGAAAGGTGACCACTTTTTCCTGATTTATGGGGTCGAGGCCGGAGAAAGGCTCATCCAGAATAACCAGCGCCGGCTGATGCAGCACAGCAGCTATCAGCTGGACTTTTTGCTGGTTTCCCTTCGATAACTGCTTTAAATCTTCCAGGCGACGGTCGGTCAGCTCAAATACGTCCAGCCAGTGCGCCATTTCCTTTAACGCTTGTTGTTTGCTAAGACCATGCAACTGCGCCAGATACAGCAGGTTTTTCTCGATACTCTTGTCCGGATACAAGCCACGGTCTTCCGGCAAATACCCCAGCAATCGCCTTGGTACATGGTCGTAATGCTGGTCCTGATGGCTTACCAGAATGCTGCCGCTGTCAGGCCGGGTCATGCCCACCAGCATCCTGATAATGGAGGATTTACCTGCGCCATTAGGCCCGAGCAAGGCAAAAATATTCCCTGAATTTATCTGAAAGCTTACCTGGCGCACCGCGGCAACCGGGCCGTAATCCTTACTGATCGCGGTCACAATTAACTGCATACTTCGCTCGCTATTATATTTATGGTCATACAGCTAAATTAGCATTGTTGCGCAGCGCCAGCTAACAACAAATTGTTAGTAAATATGTAAGAGGTTGTTGAAGTTTTATCACCAGCTCAAACTATATCCGCCGCCAGCGCAGAATCTATTTGTCGCTAAGCCCAGACCTTGCTATGGTTATTTACATCCCCGGAAAAGTTGCAGGTATTATGAAGTTAGCTTTAATCGCCAGCGGACTCGTTGTAGCTTTAATTTCGTACGCCAGCCAGCTTAGCGCTGCCAGTTTAACTATCAATCTCACCAACCAGCAGCAGCAACCGCTGGCTGATGCTGTGGTGGAGTTACGGTCGTTAAGTAATCCCGAGCTTAAGCAACAACGCATTCAGGTCGCTCAGCAAGCATTGACCTTTGTACCTTTTGTCAGCGCCATCCCCGCTGGCAGCGTAGTGGAGTTTCCCAATCTCGATAAAACCCGCCATCATGTCTACTCTTTCTCACCGGCTAAACAGTTTGAAATTCAATTGTACGCTGACAAACCTGAAGCGCCGATCACCTTCGATACCCCGGGTATTGTTGCCCTTGGCTGCAATATCCATGATTACATGCAGGCCTACATTTATGTCAGCGAAAGTAACCTGGTTGCGGTAAGTGACGGGGCTGGCCAGCTGAACTGGCCTGATATCGCGCCCGGCGGGTATCAGCTTTATATCTGGCACCCCTGGCAGCTGGCTGACCGCCAACCGACGGCTTTAGATGTGGTGATGCCAGTGCAAACGGCGGCGTATACCCTTGCGGTGGATCTATCGCAGCAAAAACCACAGGCGCCGCAACGTGGTTTCGGCAGCAGGTAACCACTGAATGTTTAATTCGCTGCGTAGTAAATGGATTAGCTTACTGGTTGTGTTACTCAGCCTGCTGATGCTGCTTACCGGCTACGCGACGTTAAAATCAATGCGGGCCAATTCGTTGCAACAAGCTGAACTGTCTCTGGACGTTGCCAGCAAGGTGTTTCAGCAGGCACTGGATAGCCGGGCTGCCCAGCTAACTAACAGCGTCAGCCTGCTGGCAGCCGACTTTGGCTTTCGCCAGGCTATTGCCACTGCAGAACAAGCTACGATTGAATCCGTGCTGCAAAACCATGGTAGCCGGATCAATGCGCAGCTGGCCTTATTATTAAACCCACAGGGTGAATTGCTGGCCAGCAGTGAGTCGATAGATACCAGCGACATCCGCCAGCTGTTGCCCGCTACGCTGGGGTCCGATGCTGCGACTGATATTTTGCTGATTGATGGCAAGGCCTATCAGCTGGTATTGGTGCCGGTCAGGGCACCGGTGATTATTGCCTGGGTGGGCATGGGGTTTTTAGTCGATGTGCCGCTGGCTGAACAGATTAAAGGGATTACCGGGCTTGATATCAGCTTTACCCAACTGGATAACCGCGCTAACCAGCAGCTGACCACTACCCTGCCAGCTGAAACACAAAGCCAGTTAATTAGTAAACTTGACGATATTATGCGCTATCCCGATGCAACCCATTTTGCTGCTGATTTCAGCTTTATTACCCGTGGTAAAGTGCTTGATAGCGAACAGCGGCTTTGGGCGTTACTGCATATGCCGGATGATCGCTGGCTCAGCAGTTACCAGCAACTGCGCCGGCAACTGGTCGAAATTTTTGCTTTTGGTCTGGTGTTGGCGCTGATTGCCGCCTTCTTGTTTGCCCGCAGTATCAGCAGGCCGTTAAGTCAGCTCAGTCATTTTGCCAGAGATATAGGCCAGGGTAATGCGGCCGTGCCCCCGACTATCAGTCAGGATGAAATTGGAGTACTGACCAGCACGCTGGTCAATATGCAACATAGTATTGCAGCGCGCGAGCAGCAACTGCGCCAGCAGGCCGAACATGACACCCTGACGGGCCTGTTAAACCGCCATGCAGTAGAGCAACGGCTACCCGCTATTTTAAAAACGCAACGCGGTACCTTATTACAGCTTAATATTATTCAGTTTAAACACATCAACGATACCCTTGGCCTGGCCAATGGCGACACCTTGTTGCAACTGTTAGCCCAGCGCTTGGGACATCATCAGCCGGCCGCAGCATTTTGCGCCCGCTTAAACGGTGATGAATTTCTGATGTTGTTTAACGAAAACCTGACCGAACAACAGTTGGTTGACCTCTACAACAGCCTGCAACCCGCTTATAACATTCAGAACTCATTGATAAATTTAAAAATTGCCATTGGTATTTATCCATTTGAACCCGGCCAGGTTTCAGCCAGTGACGCGTTGCGCCGGGTAGATTTAGCGCAGGAAAATGCCAGCCAGGCCGGCGGCGGGATTGCCTTTTATCAGAGCGGCCAGGATGAAACCCATCAGCGTGAGCTGACAATAATCCGTGATTTACCTGAGGCTCTGAACAGCGGTCAGTTGTACGTGGTGTACCAACCCAAAGTTGAGCTGGCATCAGAACAATGCCACAGCGCAGAAGCCCTGATCCGCTGGCAACACCCGCAACTGGGATTTATTTCGCCGGTAGAGTTTATTGCCACAGCCGAGCACTCGGGCAACATCAGCCTGATCACCCAGTGGATGCTGAAAACAGTAGTGAAGCAACTTGCCGCCTGGCAAGCAGACTACCCGACGTTACGGATAGCCGTTAATTTATCGGCGGCCGATTTACTTGACCAGAATTTGCCGCAACAAATCAGCACTTTACTGCAGCAGTATCAGGTTCCCGCTACCGCCCTGGCGCTGGAAGTTACCGAGAGTGCAGTTATGCAGGACACCAGCAAAGTGATTGCTAATTTGAATACCTTAAAAGCGATGGCAATTAATCTGGCAATAGACGATTTTGGAACCGGTCAGTCTTCGCTGGCGTATTTAAAACAACTGCCGGTTAATGAAATTAAAATTGACCGGGCCTTTGTCAAAGACATTGAAACCAACAGTAATGATGCACTTATTGTTAATGCAACCGTCAAACTGGCGCATGGCCTTGGCTTTAAAGTGACGGCAGAAGGCCTGGAGAACCTGGCTGGTTTAAGCTATTTGAAAGAGTCGGGCTGTGACACTGTGCAGGGTTATTTTTTCAGTAAACCCCTGGCAACAGCTGAATTCAGCCAGTGGCTCACTAACTTTGCCGCCACAGCAAAACAGACAGCGGAGCTTTCTGAATGACATTACGGATGCTGCTTATCAGCCTTTTATGGTTGCCGGCAATCGCCTCTGCCGGCAGTAAAATTATTGCCACCGGCGGCGTAACCACAATTGAAGGTAATGCCGGTGGCGGAATTGTGCCCTGGGCAGTAATTAACGGTTATGCCAGCAGCGATGAGTGGGCCCTGACCACATTCGCCGGCCGGGTAGGCGTTAACGATTTTAGCCTGAACAGTGGTGGTGTCGCGCTGAGTCTCGATAATAAATGGGAGCTGTCCTATGCCCGCCAGCGTTTCGCGCTCGAGTCGATTGGCGGCAGCTTATCGCAGGATATTTTTTCTGTGAAGTATCATCTGGCCGGTGAACTGCTTTACACCGCGATGCCGCAAATAAGTGTTGGTGTCCAGCACAAACGTAACGCAGACTTTGCGTTACCACAAGCAGTAGGCGCGAAAAGTGCTAATGGCACTGATTTCTATCTGGCTGCCAGCAAGGTCCTGTTTAATCAGGTAGCAGGCCGTAACCTGCTGCTTAACGGCACGGTACGGGCCACCAAGGCAAACCAGACCGGCTTGCTGGGCTTTGGCAGTAGCAGTGATAACAACTATCAGCTCCTGTTTGAAGGCTCTGCCGCTGTGCTATTGAATTACAACCTGGCGCTTGGTATTGAATTCAAACAAAAACCGGATAACCTGGCCTTTGCTGCTGAACAACACTGGCGCGATGTGTTTGTCGCCTGGTTTATAAATAAAAATGTCAGTTTAACCGGCGCTTACGTTGACCTTGGCAATATCGCTGGTCAGCGGTCGCAAACCGGTTACTATCTGGCGCTGGAGGCAACGTGGTAAAACACAGCGGGTTAGTTATTGCTTGTCTGCTCATGCTGCTCGGCTGCAGCAATCCGGCTCAGACTTCGCTATACCAGCGCCTGGGGGCCGAACAGGGCATTAATGCTATTGTCGATGGCTTACTTTATCAAATTGAACATGACGAACGGATTGTCCATCATTTTGCCGACAGTGATATTGGCCGTTTCCGGGCCATGCTGGCTGAACAGCTGTGCGATTTGACCGGAGGTCCCTGCCAGTATAGCGGCAGTACCATGCAGGAAAGCCATACCGGTTTCAATATCACCCTGGCTGATTATGATGCCCTGGTTGAAGGATTAATAAAGGTTATGCAACGCCAGCAAATCAGCCTTGCCGATCAAAACGCGTTACTGGCACTGTTAGCACCGATGTATAAAGATATCAGTTACCGCTGAACCCGGGAGCTTTTATTAGCCGCGCTGTAAGGCGCCGGCTCAACGGAGCAAAGACAAACACCAATGGAAACGCGCAGGCATGGGCATACAAATAGGCATTTAACCAGGCGACGACGAAGCCACTGAACCAGCCCAGGTTAATGAACGTCAGAATACCTGACATCAGAAATGCCATAAACCCCGACATAATAAATGCAAAAATAACAGCTTGAAATTTGGCTGGGAACATAACACCTCCACATTGCAGGTGCATATCATAACCAAATGAAATGAGGATTGCATGACCCGAATCGTTTTTCTGGACGCCGGCTCGATGGGCGATACGGATTTAAGTCCGCTGCATTTACCTGGCTGTCAGTTACAATGCTTCGACAACACCCCAGCTGAGCAGATAATACCCCGCCTGGCGTCAGCCGATATTGCTATCGTCAACAAAGTACCGCTGCGCGCAGAAACAGTTAACGCCCTACCCCAGCTGAAGCTTATTTGCGTAGCCGCCACCGGGGTAAATAATATTGACCTGCCTGCTGCAGCGGCCAGCGGTATTCGTGTTTGTAATGTCAGGGGCTATGCCGATACAGCTGTGCCGCAGCATGCAATGGCGTTACTGCTTGGGCTGGCCAATCAGATCAGTAATTATCATCAGACGCTGGCCACTGGTGAATGGAGCCGCAGCCCACATTTTTGTCTGCATAGCCACCGTTTAACCGAGCTGGCAGGAAAGTATTTTGTGGTGGTAGGTTATGGCGCCCTGGGTCAGGCAACCGCCAGGCTTGCCAGGGCGTTTGGCATGCAAGTCATCATTAGTGAGCATGCTGGCCAGCCGCATTGCCGGCCTGACAGAGTCAGCTTTGAGCAGGCCCTGCGCCAGGCTGATGTGCTGTCTTTACACTGTCCGTTGACGGCGGCAACGTACCAGCTGCTTAATAGCGAACGGCTGGCACTGCTGCCAGACGGGGCCATTATAATTAATACGGCCCGGGGCGATCTGATAGATGAGCCGGCCTTGCTGGCTGAACTGAAAACGGGCCGGCTGGCAGCCGGGCTGGATGTGCTCAGTAGCGAGCCGCCCGCTGCCAGCCATATTTTATTACAGCAACCGCTGCCTAACCTGCTGCTTACCCCGCACATTGGCTGGGCCAGCCCTGCCGCCAGAGCCAGAATGACGGCACAGCTAGCCGAAAATATAACGGCATTTTTAGCCGGTAAACCGCTGCGCCAGCTATAGCGCGGCTCCGGCTTTCCGGCTACACTGGCAGAAAAAAATGAGCCGTTACTAAACTATGTCAATTCGCAGCAAAATATTGCTCTGCGGCCTGTTACTCAGCAGCCTGTTAGTCAGCCAGAAGGCACAACCAGAAGAATTGGCTGAACGCTTACGCATTGCCTCTGACAATTACGAGCAGGTTATCACCGAACAGCTTTCCCACAATGGACAACGCAGTTACGCAGACTGGCTGGTACTGGCTCAGGCGTATTTAACCGCCAATAATAAAGATGCGGCATTAGCAGCGCTGGAGCAAGCCGGCGAGCTGGCAACCGGTAACCAGCAACAAGCTCATGTTGCGCTGTTACAGGCCAAGGTGTACGGCATTTTATTCAGGGATACCCAGAATGCTATCAGCTATTTACAACAAGCAGACACCTTATTGCACGCCAGTAACAGCATCGCAGAACAACAACTGTACAGTGAAGTGCTAACTAACTTTGCCCAGGCTCACAACCAACTGGGTGATTTAGCAAAGGCCGGACAGTTTGCCCGCCAAAGCCTGACATTATCGCTAAGCCTTAACGATCCGCAGAAAGAGCTGGCAGCCCGGATAATGCTGGGCAGGCTGGCTTTGCAAAACAATCGCTTTGATCAGGCGCATCATCAGCTGCAACAAGCGCTGCTGCTGGCCGACAAACTTAATGACGCTGACGCCCGGGCATCCATTCATTTCCGCTTAGGTATGGCATTCAGAAAAATCGGCGAGCATGCACTGGCGCTGGAGCATATGCAGCAGGCCGCCGGGCTTTATCAAAACCAGAAGAACCTTTCAAGCTACAGCTATGCCCTGGTTTACATGGCTGAAAGCCATCTGGAGAATCCGGAAGGTATCGCGCAGGCTGAGCAATACTTACTGGAAGCGCTGGCAATCAGTGAACAAATAAATAATGTCATGCGCACCGCTATCGTTAAACAAAGCCTGGCGCGGGTCAGCATGTTGCGGGGCGATAATCAGCAGGCAGCACGTTACTATAACGAGGCGCTGCAGCAATTCCGGCAAATTGGTGCGCAAACTTATGTTCAGGAAAGCGCGCTGGCATTAGCCGAGTTATTAATTTTACAACAGCAATTTTTGCAAGGTCAGCAGATCATAACCGAACTCAGCCCGACTATGGATAACGCCGCAAACTATCTGCAGGCCCGCTATTACAATCTTCGTGCTCAGTTAGCAGAACAGCAACAAGATTGGCAACAAGCTTATCAGTTTCAGCAGCAAGCCAGTAAGTTGCAATTTGCCGAATTAACCATAACTACCACAGATAAACTGAGCGAACTGAACGACCAGTTAAGCCAGAGTAGCGCCCAACAGCAAAGCCATGCAGAGTTAATCAAACAGCAGCAAGCTCAACAACGAGAACTCTGGCGCTGGCGAGTCACTGTGCTGGTCCTGGGAATGTTTGCTATCCTTGCTGGATACCTGGCCTGGAGACAGAAAAAACGTTATAGCCAGACACAATCGCTACGATTGGCATTTTTGCTGTCGCACAGTTGGAGCCGGTTTTGTGAACGATTGCAGCAAGATAGCCGCAGTAAACAGCCACTGCATTTGCTTGCTATAGCGTTACAGGATAGCCAGCAACTGAAGCTTAACCAGGGGGAAGAAACACTACGCCAACCGGTGCAGGCGATATTACAAAACCTGACTGACGTGCAACTGGCAGGGTGTTGTATTAACAGTGATGTATTGTGGCTGGGTTACCGGGCCAGTGCTGAAGATGCGGCACACTTTAGCCGGCAACTTGAGCATGAGATACAACTTGCCGTAGCACCACTGGCAAGTGAGGGCCGGCTAATCAGTTTACAACTGGATGTGACTCAGTTGCTGGGATCGCACTGGCAGGCCCGGGATCTGACGACCTTGCGTGAGGCATTCTGGCTATGCTGGAAACTTGCCAGTTTGCAGGACGACCCGGCGCGTTGCTGGCAATTACAACTTACGACTGAGCAACCACGGCCTTGTGAATGGCATAGCAGCAATATCCGGTCGGATATGCTTAATGCGCTACAACTCGGTGCACTTAAGCTGACATTGAATCAGGAACTGCTGCCCACAAATTTAAGTGCGCGGCTGGCCGGTGACCAGGCTGAAACCGGCGAGGACTAGCTCGTTGTTCAGGGCAATTGCCCGTTGATGGTGCAGGAGCGGACATTTAAAGGCAACAGCACAGGCCTGTAACGCCAGGCCGCTCTGGTTCTTGTTGTCTTCGCCGTATCGTGGATCGCCCATGACCGGATGGCCGACTTCCGAGAAATGGCGCCGGATTTGATGCTTCCGACCACTGATTAAGTCAATTTCTAACCAACTGGTATCGGTCAGAGCGTCATATGCCAGTTGTTTAAAGCGGGTCAGACACGCTTTGCCATCCAGAGGGACAGCTATCTCACCAGCGGCAATAAAATCTGCCGCTAACTTGCCTTTAACCTGTACCAGATAGGTTTTCGTCAACTGATGTGCGGCAATCAATTTACTGAAGGCTGCCGCCGCCGCTTTGGTATGAGCAATCAGCACCAGGCCACTGGCCTCGCGATCCAGCCGGTGTAGCAGAAAAACCGGCCGGTTAGCAAAGTGTTGCTCGGCAAAACGCAGCATACTCAGATGGTCGCCCCATTCATTACCTTGTGACAACATACCTGCTGGTTTAAACCAGATACTGTAGGCACGATAGTCGGCAATCAAACTGGCTGCAGGACAGCTACGGCTCAGAATGTCGGTGTCATAATGTAGTTGCAACACCTGCCCCGCCTGCAGCGCATATTGCGCCCGACGCAATCGTTTTACCGGCTTGGTCAGCAGCTGCACAGCGCCTTTATTCATCGCGTCTTTCAGCCGGCCTTTAGGCAGTTCCGGTATTGCAGCGGCTAAAATGGCAATAGCCTGGCCCGCAGCCTGAACCTCAATCCGCCGAGACAACTTCATACCTTTACTATTCCTTTACCAACAAGTTCAGCTGAAATTCAGCGCTTTAGCCTGTAATAGTAACAAATATCCAGGAGATCTGCTTATGAAAACCTTATTGCAAACCGCCATAGCTTTACTGGTAGTTTTACCCCTGCTGAGCTGGGCAGACAGCATTAGTACTGAGCGCAGAAGCCAGCAACAAAACCTGATGCAAACCAATAAAGTGCAAAGTGCCGCAGTAACCCAGAGCTATCAGTCCGAAGTCTGGTTTCACAGTATTGATATCAGTCTGGCGCGGGATGACAACTACAATGGCTACTTTCATCAGTTGTATGTTGAATTTGATGCCGATACAGAATACTCATACCATCAGGTGTTTGCAGAATTAAGCCTGACCCCTGATTTTGGCAGTGAGCGGATTTACTACACCAGTTCAGTGTTTGAACTCTTTGGCGAAAGCAGCAACGACTGGCTGGGCATAGAGACCGACTTACAACACCGGTATCCAGCCAACTTTTATCTGCTGACTATCCGGATCTTCGATGCCAACACAGGCTACTTATTAGCTGAAGCGTCAGGTTATGATTTAAGCGCGCTGGATGCTTTGACGCTGGAAGATTACCAACGCGATCAGATCCAGTCCAGCAGCAGTGTCGAAGTGTCGGCCGGCACAACTGGCGTGGTGGCGTTGTTGACGTTATGCTTGTTGCTATTCAGGCGCCGGGAGCAGAAGTGATTGAGAACCGTTTTTTTGTTATTGTTGTTGCTGGCACCGCTGCTGCAGGCGAATCCACTTCGAATGCAGCAGCAGGTTGCAAACAATCAGCGTTTATTCAGCTATCAGTTCCGCGCTGATGAACAAGACATCGGTTTGCAGTTCGCTCTGGAACCAATAAGTATTCAGCGTAATGGGAATTTGGTGCGGGTTTATGTGCCTGATGTGATGCAACAACAACTATGGCGGGAATTACAGCAAAAAGCGCGACAGGCCGGCCCTTACCAGATTATCCCCGAAGCAGGACCCGTAACAGGACAAGACCCGCAAAATTTTCAGGTGAAGTACTTTTACCCCAGCGGTTCATTGCGGGCGCAAAGCGCTAATACTGAGCGGCTGCAATTACAGCAGCAACTACGCCAATTCAGCCGGCAATTTCAGCAACAATACCTGAGTGACGCCGGTTATCAGCAGCTTACTATGCCCGATAACCGGCAATTGATTACCGTTGATCACCGTAAAATTATTGAACAGAGTCTGGCTGATATTAGCCCTGCAGCCCAAACCATTGTCAGCCAGCTAAACCCAACCAATCAACGACAGTTGGCAGCACTTTTACTGAACTGGGTCCAGTTGATCCCAGGCCACCCGGCTGAACAAGCACAGTACGGCCATAGTTTCACACCACCACTTCAGTTGCTGCGGCAGCATCAGGGAGACAGCGCCAGTAAAACAGTATTATTAGCCACCCTGCTACGTAGCACTCTACCAACCATGAAACAGGCTATCTTGTACTTGCCAGAACGCACGATGTTAGCGCTGGCAATACCTGCTGAACCTGGCGAGCTAACAGTCACGCTGCAAGAAACCGATTATCTGCTAGCAGACCCGTCAGGCCTTCAGCCGCTATCTCTGGGCGAAGTGGCAAAAATACAGGAGGTATTTATCCTTAATCGGTTTTTTGACTATCGCTTGCTCTGAGTTGGCTAACTCTTTCAAATAAATCCTGCCAGCCATCCGGAATACGCCGCACGCCGGCCTGCTCATTCGCCAGTCTGTCTATGTGAATTGATAATCGCTGTAACGGGCCCATGATTTTCCGTTTGTAGCGTTTGGCCAGCAACCAGGCCAGTAACAGTAAAACAGCTGCGTAACTTAACCAATGCAATATAAAACTGCCCAGGCCAGCACTGAACAAGGAGCGACGTTTATCAATCAGGGCTATTGACCAGGGCAAGCCAGCCAACCGCTGAATTTGCAATTGGTATTGCTCAAGGTTATCACCATTAATGAATTCAGAACTGGCAACGACATTACCGGCTTGATCCAGCAATAAGAAATATCGATCAGGGTTGTTTTTCTCCAGGCTTTCCAGCAAGGGAGCCAGCTCCAGTGCTAATACAAATCTACCTGTTTTGCGTTCGTTGACGTAAAAAGGCACACTCATCGCTGCCTGCTCAAGGATAAAATCTTTATAAAAAACCGGATTGCGATCATAGCCATTTTCTGAGCGTTGATTGCGTTGTAACCATTCCATCAGTTGTTCGACAACATAGTCAGACCATTTATGCTGGCCATTGTAGGCATAGCCTTGCTCTGATACGTAGTACAAGTCTTTAAGCGATGTGATACTGGCCGGGGCAATATCGAAATAAGGCTGCAGTTGCATCAGCATCTGCAGCTCCTGATTAAGTGGCTCACTATCGCCAGCAAGCTGGTGCAATATCAGGTCACCAGTAGTTAGCGACAATACCGGTATTTTATCTTCTGCTGGCGCCGTCAGTTGAACAGCAAGCTGAGCCCGGTTTTTAACTGCCTCAGCAAATTGCAATACCGGGGTAAGCTGAGCATCCATTTGCTGAGAAAACATTTCCAGTTGTTGCTGATTACTCTTCACACTGGTGCTGAATTGCAGTAAAAACTGGATAAAGGCGGCAAAAAAACTGAGTAATAATATTATCAGTAAGGAAAATTTGACGGTTCTGTTATATACCGTATAAGCGGGACTGGACATGCAACTCCTTTGCATTGCGTTACTTTTAAGTTTTGCAAATCCTAGACCATTTCTGCTGATAAGCAAACAGTGACGGCGGCTTTTTTGGCCGCCACCACTATAAAATTACAGGTTTGCCTCAGCAAAAGACGCCAGCCGGCTGCGTACCACACCATTCAGGTTAATAGTGGTGCTGCCTTCAAAGTTTTTAAAGCGCTCAACAATATAGGTTAAACCAGACGTCACGGCTGTCAGATAGTTACTGTCAATTTGCGACAAGTTACCTGAGCAAATCAGTTTGGTACCTTCCCCACAGCGGGTAATAATCGTTTTTAACTGTGCAGCACTTAAGTTCTGACATTCATCCAGAATTACTATGGCATTCTGGATACTACGGCCACGCATAAAATTAACTGACTTAAACTGAATATTCGCTTTCTCCATGATGTAGTTAACACTGGCGTGAGGATGTTCATCTGTTTTGTGTAACACCTCTAATGAGTCGGTAATGGCAGCCAGCCAGGGGGCCATTTTTTCTTCTTCGGTGCCTGGCAAAAAGCCTATTGATTCAGCAATTTCGGGAGTATTGCGGGTTACAATGACTTTATCATACTGGCCTCTTTCAATAACCAGCTCCAGCGCAGCGGCCAGCGCGATCAGGGTTTTACCACAGCCAGCCGGCCCGGTCAGGATCACCAGATCCATTTGCGGATCCAGTAAAGCCTGCATAGCCATCGCCTGATAAATATTTTTGGGATGAATGCCCCAGGCATGGCGATGCATCAGGCGCTCGTAACCAAAATCAAGGATCTTAATTTCCTGCTCGGTGATAGCCAGCACCCGCCCGGCGAATGTTTCTGCCTCATCAATCAGATATTCATTAATATAAGCGTTGGGCAGTATTTTACGGCTAACGTAGTGCACGGTATCACGGCCTTCGTTTTCACTGCGACACTCACCGACCTGGCTCCAGAACTCACTACTGAACTTAAAATAGCCCTTATAAAGAAAACGCACATCGTCAATTAACTGATCGGTGCGATAGTCTTCAACCTGTTTCAGCCCGGCACCTTTTGCTTTCAGGCGCATATTAATGTCTTTGGTAACCAGAATGACCTTAACCGGTCCTTTTTCCCGTTGCAGATAAAGCGCCGTGTTGATAATTAAATGGTCATTTTCCCCACCCGGCAAACCAGGAATTTCATCTTTAATATGATGATCATTAATGATAAATAAATGTCCGCCCCCCAAATGTTCATTTTGGCGGGGCAACGCAACCCCTTGCAGCATTTGCTCAGGTGATGCATCCCGCAGCACGTCTTCCAACGCCCGGATAGCGACTCTGGCATCTCTGCTTACGTCTTTATTGCGGTCTTTGATGTGGTCCAGTTCTTCAAGCACCGTCATCGGGATGACGACGTCGTGTTCTTCAAAATTCAGAAAGGCGAAGGGTTCATGCAGCAGAATATTGGTGTCTAACACATAGATTTTCTTTTCTTTGCTTTTTTTTCGCGCCATACGCAGCTCCTTCAAACGAGACTAAAGTTAACCTGTTATCCGTGGTGTCGATGCCAGCTTAATGTAGCTTAATTAAGCATAGTGCAACTGCGCCGCTTGGCGCTGAATTCTTGAATTAAATATGTAATTTGCTGTTAAATTACTGTGCGACACTATCGTGACAAAGGCATGACAGTATGCAAAGGCAAAAATAAAGCCGCGATGGCAGATGCAGTTTTATTAATTTACTAGTACCATGGCGCCCCGATTTTATGATGGTAACGATGATATGAATTTTGCTTTGGGACAACGCTGGATCAGCGATACGGAATCTGACCTGGGTTTAGGTACTCTGGTCGGTATCGAGGGTCGGATGTTAACGGTGTTGTTCCCAGCCTCCGGTGAAACCCGGCAGTATGCTCAGGCCGAAGCGCCACTTACCCGGGTTATATTTAATATCGGGGATGAAATAAAAAGTGCAGAGGGTTTTAGTTTAGTTGTCAGCGAAGTAAAAGAGTCACATAACACCCTTATTTACAGTGGTACCCGCGTCGACAGTGGCGAGCAGACCGAGCTTAAAGAAACCTTTCTCGATCACTTTATCAGCTTTAATAAGCCGCAAGACCGTTTATTTGCCGGTCAGATTGATCGTTTTGATAATTTTACCCTGCGTTATCTGGCCCGGCAGCAGCAATGCCGTATACAACAGAGTCCTTTGCGGGGTCTGCAGGGCGGCCGGATGAGTCTTATTCCACACCAGCTGCATATCGCAGAAGAAGTTGCCAGCCGGCATGCGCCGCGGGTCCTGCTGGCCGATGAAGTGGGCCTGGGTAAGACCATTGAAGCAGGCCTGATCATTCATCAGCAGCTGTTATCCGGTTTGGCCAACAGAGTATTGATTATCGTGCCGGAATCCCTGCAGCATCAATGGCTGGTTGAAATGCTGCGCCGGTTTAACCTGCATTTCTCAGTATTTGATGAAGAGCGATGCCAACAGTCGCAGCTGGATGTCAGTAACCCGTTTGATACTGCCCAGTTGGTGCTTTGCAGTCTTGAGTTTATCAGCAACAACAAAAAGTGGCTGGACCAGGCGCAAAGCAGTGACTGGGATTTGCTGGTGGTTGACGAAGCTCACCACTTAGCCTGGTCGCCAGAGCATGCCAGTAAAGAATACCGCTGCATTGAAAGCCTGGCAGAAGACACCGCCGGTGTTATTTTGCTCACTGCCACCCCGGATCAGCTAGGCCAGCAAAGCCACTTTGCCCGTTTGCGCTTGCTAGACCCAAATCGTTTTTACGACTACCAGACCTTTACTAACGAGCAGCAGCAATATCAACAAATTGCCACTACCGCTGCCCGGCTCATGGAAGACTGCCAGCTAAGCGATGAGCTGGCCAGCACATTACAGCAACTTATCAGTGAGGAGGATATAAGTGCTGAGCTGATTTTATTACGCCAGCCAGACCAATCGGCAGCGACTGCCCAAGCTCGGCAGCATATTCTTGCAAAATTACTGGACCGGCACGGAACCGGCCGGATTTTGTTCCGGAACAGTCGGGCCAACATCAAAGGTTTTCCGGCTCGCCAGGCCCTGCCTGTTGCACTGGAGCTGCCAGAGCAATACCACAATGCGCTTAAAGTATTTCATAGCCTTAACCTGCAGAGTCCGGCTACAGAACTGGCGAAGGCAAATCTGTTCCCTGAGCAGGTTTTTCAGGCATTTGAAGGCAGTAGTAGTCAGTGGTGGCAATTTGACCCACGGATCGACTACCTGACAACATTACTGAAACAGCATAAACCGGCAAAGTTTCTGGTAATTTGCGCCGCAGCCGAGACGGCGCTGGCAGTAGAAGAAGCCTTACGTCAGAAAGAAGGTATACGGGCAGCGGTGTTTCATGAAGGGATGTCTATTGTTGAACGCGACAAAGCTGCCGCCTACTTTGCCCAGGAGGATTATAGCGCCCAGGTCCTGGTATGCTCCGAAATTGGCAGTGAAGGACGTAACTTCCAGTTTGCTCACCATCTGGTGCTGTTTGATTTACCTCTGAACCCTGACTTACTTGAGCAGCGGATTGGCCGGTTGGATCGGATAGGCCAGCAAAGTGATATTCAACTGCATATACCTTATTTTAAAGACAGCGCTCAGCAAGTGCTGCTGGACTGGTATCAACACGGTCTGAATGCTTTTGCGAAAACCTGTCAGACGGGCCGGATTATATATGAGCAGGATAGCGCGGCCCTGCTGAGTCTGCTGGCAGCGATGCAACCTGACACTGCAAAAGTGGAACAACTGATAACCCAGAGCCGGCAACGACATCAGCATTTGCGGGATCAACTGGAACAAGGTCGCGATAAGCTGCTGGAGCTGAATTCAGCTGGCGGACAACAAGCACGGCAACTGGCGGCAGATATTGCAAAAACAGATGTCGATGTTCAATTGCCAATGCTGATGTTTCAGGCCTGGGATTTATTGGGCGTGAACCAGGAAGACCGTTCTGACACCAGCATTGTCCTGACGCCTGCCGAGCATTTACGTTGTGCATACCCCGGACTTGAAGACGACGGCGTGACCGTTACATTTGACCGGGAAACTGCACTGGCGCAGGAAGACATTCAGTTTTTAAACTGGGATCATCCGATGGTAACCGGCACCCTGGACCTGTTGCTAAATGACAATCTGGGCAACACTGCTGTGACATTACTGCCGAACAAAGCGCTGCCAGTTGGCAGCTATTTTGTTGAACTTATTTATATTGTGGAAGCAAGCGCCCCTGCTAATCTGCAAATAGGCCGTTATTTGCCCGGGACACCCATCCGGTTACTGCTGGACAAAACCGGTAAAGACTTAGCTGCGAAGGTACCGTTTGATAATTTTAACCGGCAATTAAAGCCGGTTGGCAGGCAAACAGCCAGCAAACTGGTTAACGCCTTACAAAGTCTGGTCCACCCCTTATTAAGTGATAGCGAAGCGAACGCTATGGCACAACTGACAACATTGCGTCAGAGCGCACTGGCAAAAATGCAACATGCCCTGCAAACTGAACAGCAACGGTTAACTGCTTTAAAGCAAATTAACCCACTTGTTCGTCAGGAAGAAATTGAGATGCTCAGTGACAGACAACAACAACTGACAGGTTATATTGGGAAAGCGCGTCTGAAACTTGATGCAATCCGGCTTATTATAGTAAGTCACGATTAGTATGAGTTTATTTCAGTACCTGCCACCACAAACGCCTTATCTGGATATCATTTATCAGGATAACGATATTCTGGTGGTGAACAAGCCCAGTGGTTTGTTGTCAGTGCCGGGTAAAGCTGCTGAACATTGGGACTGTCTGGAATACCGGGTTAAATTAGTGCTGCCAACAGCACGAATTGTTCACCGGCTGGATATGGCGACCTCGGGAGTGATGGTATTAGCGTTACATGCTGACGCTCAGCGTGATCTCAACCGGCAGTTTCAGTTGCGCCAAACTGACAAACAATACATTGCCAGAGTAACGGGCCTGGTAGCCGCTGACCAGGGTACCGTGTGTTTACCATTAATTTGTGACTGGCCAAACCGCCCCAGACAAATGGTATGCTTCCAGCGGGGAAAAGCGTCTGTTACCCATTATAAGGTGCTGGAACGCGGTGCAGATCTCAGCCGGCTGCTGTTAACACCGGTTACCGGTCGCTCACATCAGCTGCGGGTACATATGCAAATGATTGGCCACGCCATTCTCGGTGATAAATTTTATGCCGACGCGGCCACATTTGCAGCCGCAGACCGATTACAATTACACGCACAAACATTATCGTTAAAACATCCCACCAGCGGAAAAATAAGTATTTTCTCAGTAAATTGTGCTTTTTGACTTCTTTTTACAATTATTAACCCCATATTCAGATAACTGGCTTATGATACTCAGCATGTCGGGTTGCTAAATAACAAATTGCTGTACTATTTTAAATAAAGAACAAATTTAAATACAAATGACTTGTAATATAGATAGCAGATTCGTAGTTAACAGAGATAACAATCTGACTATCGAAATGCTGGATTAATCTAAGGAGAAATGGATGAAACTTAAAATTACTGCCCTTGCTGTACTGGCTGCCCTGCCGTTTATCAGCACACAAGCCCTTGCACAATCAACTCCTGCCGCAGATTTGGAGAATAGAGTATTTGGTTCTGTTTTTGGTGAATATTACATGCCAGATACTGATAAAACAGAATCAGCTAACTGGAACTTCATGGAGAAGGACTGGGGTTACGGCATTGAGATAGGCTATTATCTGAATGAAAGCTGGGCTCTTCGTGCTGAATTCGCGAAGCTTGACCTGAGTTCTAAACTTGATGGCTCTGATTCCGATGGCAATCGTTTAGGCATTGATGTTATGTACCATTTGGCAAGCATGCCCTCAACCTACGTGGTCGGTGGTTTGAAGCGCATGGATGCTGTTCAAAGTTCAACAGCTTTTAACATTGGAGTTGGTTACAAACATTTCTTTAATCAGAATTTTGGTTTATTTGCAGAAGCTAATCGTTACCAAGGTATTGACGAAAGCTATGCTGACGCCGGAATTAAATTGGGTATGACTTATCTGTTTGGGTCTGCTGCAGCCAAAGCTGCACCAACACCTGCTCCTGCCCCAGCTCCAGCTCCGGCACAACCGGCACAACCGGCACAACCTGCGAAGCCAGCAGACAGCGATAACGACGGCGTAACAGATGCAAATGATCGCTGCCCTAACACTGCAGCAACTCATCAGGTCGACCCACAGGGTTGCACGGTCTTTACTGAGGAAATGCAGCGGGTTGGTGATGTTGATATCGAAGTTAAGTTTGGCTTTGACTCAGCGTCAGTATCTGCTGACCAGCGTTCAGAAGTTATCCAGTTAGCGGCCTTTATGAAGCGCTTCCCTGAATCAGAAGTGGTTATTGAAGGTCATGCTTCTAACATCGGTAATCCGTCATACAATATGCTGTTGTCGAAACGTCGTGCACAATCGGTTGCTGACATTCTGACCGGCGAAGGCGTTGAGTCTTCACGTATTACTTCTGTAGGTTACGGTGTTACGCGGTTACGGGTTGAAGGTAATACCCCTGAAGCTCATGCTGCTAACCAGCGTATTGAAGCAAAAGTAACAGCGAAAGTTAAAGAACCAGTATTACGTTAATTTTCTTACGCTTAACAAAAAACCGCCAATTTTGGCGGTTTTTTTATTGCCGCGACAGTTTGTTCCTGCTAGTTTTACCCGGTAAACAGCCAGTCGAGGATAAACATTATGTCTATACACGCTATACGCCGTTACTGGGTTATTACCACAGTATTAGCATGTATTACCTTCCCTTTACATGCAGATCAGCCAGCAACATTGGTTCAGTCCGCGCATGTTTGCACCGATGAAAGTGAAACTCAGCGCCTAGCAATTAATGATCAGCTGCGGGAGATGGCCAAAGCACTGGCTGAATTTAAACCCACTACTTTCTGTTTTATTATGCAGCCTTCATTGGCGGTGCTGGTGCTTGAAAAAGGTGAAACTTACGTCAAGTTCAGTCATGACTCCAAAGTGATGTACACCTTCCCGGAATATATCCATGCTGACGATACTGCTAATGTTATGGCAGGTTTAGCCGATAACACCCTATAACAGGAGCTTAGTTACGCAGGTGGAAATTGAACTATTCGTGGCTTTTGAGGATAACCTGGATTGTACTCACGTTGTTACTGCCGGCAACCGCTGCCATAGCTCAGCAGTTGCCTACCAGAGAGCAGTTGTGGCAACAGGATTTACAACGTCAGATACTGGCCAGCGAGCTCACTGAGCTTAGCGCCGGCAACAATAATTTTCTGGTATTACAGCGCGAAGCCCTTACCAGTTTTACCAAAGGCACGGCCATTCTGGTTCCTGACTGGGCCGAACATCCTGCCAGTCCTGATTATATGAATCCTCTGCGCCAGCAACTTAATGAATTTGGGTGGCATACACTGGCTATCATGGCGCCGCCCCCAGCAGATTTTAACCTTGAGCAAAATGCGACCGACTATCAGCAACAGCTAGCTGAGTACATGGTCGCGGCCATTCGCCAGTCAGAACTGCAAAGTGGCAATATCATTGTTATCGCCAAAGGCAGTAATGCCGCTTTACTAAACCGGCTATATGCATCTGAACAACTGGTTCCACCTGCAGCCTTTATAATGTTGGGTGCTTATCTCGCTGACGTTCAGTTAAACCGTGAGTTGGCAAGCCATATCGCTGAGCAATCAACACCCACCCTGGATATCAGCCATCAGCGTGACAACCGTTTTGCCAATGCCAACCTGAGACTAAGACAACAATTGGTAAATCGGAACCTGAAATCGCAATACCGGCAGCGCCAGTTAACAGGTACATTTTATCAGGAAGATATTCACGCCTGGGTACTGAAAGAGATCACTGGCTGGTTGCACAGTATAGGTTTGTAAATCTGCTAGCCTAATGACGATTTTTCAACAACTCATAGGCTGCCTGAATTTCCTGCGTGCGTCTTTTTGCTACATCCAGCATGGCTGCCGGCACCCCTTTCGCCATCAATTTATCGGGATGGTGCTGAGCCATTAGTTTGCGGTATGCCCGTTTTAACTCCTTTTCGGTGCAGTTATCGCTGACACCGAGCACCTTATATGCATCCTGCATGGCGTTGGCTGAAGGCCGCTTGCTGTCATGCCGGTTAAACCGCTGCTGCGCCCGATATGCAGCAAGCATTTGTTCCAGTTGTAAACGAGATACCGATAGTTGCAGTGCGACCTGTTGCAACAATTGATACTGCTCATGGCTCATTTCACCGTCAACATTAGCAATACCCAGCTGAATTTCAACAAAGTAGTGTGTAACATCCTTCTGCCGGCCAAAATGCTGATGAAAGGCTTGCAGCTGAGCCACTAGCGGAAAGTTACTTGCTTTACCATCACGAAAAGCCGCTTGCGCTTCTTGTTGTTGTGCTTCATTGAGGCCAAGTTGTTGCATAAAGTGGCGCGCTTGCCGAATGTGCGCCGGAGTAACCACGCCTGTCGCCTTGGCTATATGCCCCATCGTGGCAAACGTGGTGTACATAAACAGGCCCTGCTGCTCTTCAGACTCGTTAAACAACCCGCGAAACCGCGCCAGGTTAGCGCCCATTTTAACGTCAAACCAATGCCCCAGTATCAGACCGATAAACAGCCCGGGCAGCCTGAGTAACGCCAGACCAAACAACGCACCGAGAATTTTACCCCACAAAGTATTTTCCTCATTAAATGAACTACGCGACTTATGTTGTTCTAAGCTACGGAAACAAGTTTATAACCGCGGTAAAGCCGCACTATATCGGATTAGCAGGAATTCTAAAATTGATTTATCATAGCGGGCTAATCTTATCAAAAAACATCAAAAATCTGGGGCAGAGAATACTGGATGAAAGTATGGTTTACCGGAATAGCTGTCACAGGGTTATTCTGTAGTCAGCTGCAAGCTAATGAACCTGTAATACCGATGTGTTATCAGCCACTGACCCAGCCCGCTATATTGGGTAAACTGGATGCGGATGACAACGCCGTGCGGATTAACTCCGATGACGCCGACCTGCGTGGCAATCAGACAGCGTTTTTTAATGGCAATGTTGAAATTATTCATCGTGACACCCTGTTAACCGCACCAAGTGCTCGCTTCAGCCGTAATGAGCAACGTATATTTGCTGATGGTGGAATAGAGTATTTTGACAGTAGCCTGAAGGTATCTGCCAGTTCATTTATTGCCGATACGGCAGTTAATAAAGCCGTCATCAGTGATGCCCACTACCAGTTTCTTGCACAGGCAGGCCGTGGCTATGCTGAACGCCTGCAGGCCAGTCCCGAACAAATCAGGCTGGACCAGGCTTTATTTACCACCTGTCCAATGCAGGACGATAGTTGGTCTTTACATGCCAGCGATATTAAAATTAACGAAGGTGAAGGTTGGGGTGCAGCCAGTAACGCTGTTTTTAAAGTAAAAGACATCCCGGTATTATATCTGCCTTACCTGACTTTTCCTGTAAATGAGCAGCGAAAAACGGGCTTGCTATTGCCCAAAATTGGCAGTTCTCAATTATTAGGGCTTGATGTTGAGTTACCCTACTACATTAATTTAGCAGAAAACTATGATCTGACTCTGACGCCGCGTTATATGAGTAAACGTGGCACACAGCTTAAATCAGAATTCCGGTACCTGACCACTACTCATCAAGGCATTATGCAACTCGAGTACCTCAATGCAGATAATGATAAACCAGAAGATTTTGGCAGCCGCTACCTTAGTCATTTAAGCCATCGCTCCGATTTCACTGCTAACTGGCGTGGCTACATTGATTTTACCGACATTAGTGACGATGCCTACCTGACAGAGCTGGGTTCAGATTATACCAATCAGAGTGATACCCAGTTATACCGGGAAGCTACCCTCGCTTATTATGGTGATAATATTGATAGCACGATCAGGTTACAGGGTTTTGAAATACTGGGTAACTTTTCCGATGCTTATAAAACCTTGCCAGAGATACAACTGAGTTCTGCCAAACCATTGCCGGTTTTCAGGCCGTTAGAGTTGGTTTGGCAAGCCAGCTATGCTCATTTCAAAAATGATACAGCGCTGATTAGTTCAGCCAACAGGTTGCATCTGGAGCCCACACTGCGTTTACCTTTTATCACTCCAGCACTGGAGTTTACCGCTGAAGCCAGCATGCTTTACACCTACTATCAGCAAGACGGCAACCTGCAGAGTGCTGATATTGATACCTCTGTGCAACGGACGTTGCCAAAGTTAAGGCTGTATAGCAGGTTAAATATGGAACGTGAGTATGACTGGTTCGGTGAGCCCGCCCTGCAAACGTTTGAACCTCAGATTCAGTATTTGTACATCCCATACAGACAACAGAATAATATCGGCCTGTATGATACCACCCGGCTACAGGACGACTACTATGGTTTGTTCCGGCAGAATCGTTTTTCAGGTATCGACAGAATTAACGAGGCAAATCAGTTAACTGTCGGCTGGACTACCCGCTTTTATGACAATGTAGACAACGAACTGTTTCGTTTTAGTCTGGGCCAAATCTTTTTTCTGGAAGATCCGGTAGAAAGCTCTGATAACCTGACCGAAGAGCAAACTGCTACCGACTCTGTGCTGGCCTCTGAAATGATCTGGCATTGGTACCGTAAATGGTACTTCAGCGCTGCAGCCCAATATGATATTGATGGTGAGCAAATCATAAAAAGTAATGCCAGTCTGGATTATCGGGGCAGTGACAATACCTTGCTGCAATTGAACCATCGGTATAGTCGTGCTGTCTCAGGTTTAGAAATTCAGCAGCTGGGGGTACTGGGTACTGTACCGCTGGCAAAAAACTGGCAGCTTGTCGCCAGTTACTATCGTGATGTCACAAATCATCGTATGATAGACGCCAATTTTGGCGTGCAATATGAATCTTGCTGCTGGGCGGTCCGACTGGTTGCGAGGCGCTATATTGTGGCAAACCTCGATACCAATATTGACAATGCTTTACAATTTGGTGAGCTGGACAGTGGGCTCAGTCTGCAGTTTGTATTGAAAGGTTTCGGCGATAAAGCAGGGTTTGGCGTATCGGATATGTTGTCAAATGGCATTTTTGGCTACCGTAGGCCATATTTACTAACTAATTAGTGTAGGAATTTATGAAGTTACAGCAAGTTATCTGTCTGGCTTTTATTGGCTGTTTAAGTTTTTCAAATCTCGCAGCCGAAAAGGAGATCGATCGGATTGCCGCTATTGTTGATAATAGCGTCGTACTACAAAGCGATATTGATGATGTGGTTAACCGGGTAAAACGCAATGCCGAGTCTCAGGGACAAACCCTACCCTCAAATCAGGCGCTGCGCACACAGGCTCTGGAACGTCTGATTTTAACCAGTCTGCAATTGCAATTGGCAGAACGAATGGGGCTGCAGATCAGTGATGCTCAGCTTGACGATACTATTCGCACTATTGCTCAGGATGAAAATCTCAGCCTTGAGGCGTTTCGGCGTCAGGTCGAAACAGAAGAGGGCAATTATGAACGTTTCCGTGAAAAACTCAGAGAGGAAATTATTACCAATGAAGTGGTTCGCGGCAGCGTGCAGCGGCGCATTTATATCAGCCCGCAAGAAGTAGACAGTCTGCTTAAACTGATGGAGGAACAAGGTGCCGTCAGTGAAGAATATAATTTGGGCCATATCCTTATTGCCATTCCCAGCCAGGCAACCCCTGACGATATCAGTGCGGCTAAAGATCGTGCGGATAAAGTCATGGAGTTGTTACAGAACGGCAGTGACTTTAAGCGGATTGCTATCGCGTCATCTTCAGGTGGTAAAGCGCTGGAAGGTGGTGAACTGGGTTTTATGAATATCAATGAGATGCCAACCTTATTTTCTGAGAGCATTCGCGAAAAGAAAAAAGGTGATTTAATCGGGCCTATGCGCTCTGGCGCTGGTTTCCATATCTTGACTATTTTTGATATCCGCGGTGAAAACGTAGCCGAGTTACAAGAGGTGAATTCTCGTCATATTCTTATAAAGCCATCTATTATTCTTAGCGAGGAGCGTGCCCGCAACACCCTGCAGGAGTTTGTTACAAAACTTCGTGCCGGTGAGGCTGACTTTGCCGAGCTGGCTAAAGCCCATTCTGAAGACCCGGGTTCAAAGATGAACGGTGGCGAGCTAGGCTGGAATGAGCCTCAGGTTTTTGTACCGGCATTCCGGGACACATTGCTACGCTTAGAACCTGATGAAATCAGCGAACCATTCCGTACAGAACATGGTTGGCATATTGCTCAGGTGCTTGATAAAAGAGTCGTTGATGCAACTGCTGATAAAAAGCGCGATCAGGTATACCGGATGATATACAACAGACGTTTTAATGAAGAGTCGGCCAATTTCCTGAAAGAAATTCGTGATGAAGCCTTCATCGACGTCTTACCGGAGAGTTAAATGACCCTGCGTATTGCCATAACGCCCGGTGAGCCCGCGGGTATCGGACCTGATTTGGTGGTGGCACTTGCCCGTCAGGACTGGCCGGTAGAGCTTGTGGTATGCTGCAATTCAACGTTATTAACTGATCGTGCTACTGCACTGGGCATTGAGTTAACGCTATTGCCATACAACGACAAGGTGCCGGCCAAAGCTCAGCAGGCCGGAACACTGACAGTGGCCGATTTCCCCCTGGCAGAAACTGTGCAGTCTGGCGTACTTAATGTTGCGAATGGTCAGTATGTGGTTGATACCTTGCAGTTTGCCGGCGAAAACGCGATCAGTGGTCAATTTGCCGCTATTGTGACAGGGCCGGTACACAAAGGGATCATAAATAAAGCGGGTATTCCTTTTAGCGGCCATACCGAATTCTTTGCCCACCAATCGAATACCCCATATGTGGTAATGATGTTGGCAACTGAAGGCTTAAGGGTTGCACTTGCTACTACCCACATCCCCTTGGCCTATGTCGCAAAAGCCATTACCCGTGACCGGTTGCTGAAGGTTATCACTATCCTGCACCATGACTTACGCCACAAGTTCGCGATTGAAAATCCGCGAATTTATGTCTGCGGCTTGAACCCACACGCTGGCGAGGATGGCCATCTGGGCCGTGAAGAGCTGGACATTATCAGTCCAACTCTTGATGAACTGCGGGCACAAGACATTGATTTAGTTGGTCCGCTACCTGCCGATACACTGTTTCAGCCTAAGTATCTGGATGATGCTGATGCCGTGCTGGCTATGTATCACGATCAGGGCTTGCCAGTGCTTAAATACAAAGGCTTTGGTCGTTCAGTCAATATCAGCCTTGGCCTGCCATTAATCCGCACTTCAGTTGACCATGGTACCGCCCTGGACCTCGCCGGCAGCGGTAAAGCCGACCCCGGTAGTTTATTTCACGCTGTAAATCAGGCCATTACTCTGGCACAACAAGCGAATTAATTTATGACAGATAATGTTCACCAGGGCCATCGCGCCCGTAAGCGATTTGGTCAGAACTTTTTACATGACCAGCATGTTATTGGCCGGATAGTACAAGCCATCGCCCCGAAAGCAAGTGACGTTTTAGTAGAAATTGGTCCTGGCCTGGGTGCACTTACTGAACCCGTTGCTGAGGCAGCCGGCAAATTGGTCGTCGTTGAACTGGATCGCGATTTAGCAGAACGTTTACGCCAGCACCCTACCCTGGCTGACAAACTGACAGTGTATCAGGCGGATGCGATGAAGTTCGATTTCGCCGCCCTGCTGCAACCTGGCCAGAAATTAAAAATATTCGGTAATCTGCCTTACAATATCTCCACTCCTCTGTTGTTCCATTTGTTTGAGTTTGCTGACCATATCAACAACATGCATTTTATGTTGCAAAAAGAAGTGGTTCAGCGCATGACAGCCAGTCACGGCAGCAAAACTTTTGGCCGCCTGAGCGTAATGACGCAGTACTATTGTCAGGCGATCCCGGTAGTTGAAGTGGGTCCGGGTGCATTTACACCGGCGCCCAAAGTTGACTCAGCGGTGGTAAGACTGCTGCCTTATCCGATTGCCGAGCGCGCAAAAGTTGATCCGGCAGTGTTAAACAGGGTATGTTTGGAGGCCTTTAATCAGCGCCGTAAAACACTTCGCAATGGCTTTAGTAATTTCGCTACTGCAGAACAGATAATCGCTTTGGGTATCGACCCGACTATCAGACCGGAGCAGTTACCCGTCAGTGGCTTTATTAAGGTTGCGCAGTGGTTGGCAGAGCAGGAAATTCATGATGAGTGAACCGTTCGATATTCAGGTAAACGTAGACAATTTTTATTTAGGCGCGCAATCGGATCCGGCAGAAAACCGTTACGTGTTTGCTTATACCATTACTATCGAAAATCACAGCGAGCAGCAGGTCAAGTTACTGAAACGATATTGGCTGATTACCGATGCCAATGGCAAACAAGCTGAAGTGTACGGAGATGGCGTAGTTGGCGAGCAGCCTGAACTTACTCCGGGCTCCAGCTACAGTTATACCAGCGGTGCTGTGCTGGAAACGCCGGTAGGCACCATGCAGGGCCACTATGAAATGGTTAGCAGTAATAAGCAGACGTTTAATGCCGCTATACCGGTATTCCGGTTAGCTATGCCTAATATTCTTAACTGATGGCAACTTATGTTATCGGCGATGTACAAGGATGCTATGACGCCTTGCAGCGCCTGCTGGTTCATATTGACTTCAACACTTCAACTGATCAGCTCTGGTTTTGTGGCGATTTAATCGCCCGCGGTCCCGACTCTCTTTCGACGCTGAATTTTATTAAGTCCCTCGGCAACAGTACCAAATGCGTACTGGGAAATCACGATTTACATTTTCTTGCCAGCCATTTCGGCTTCGGTAACGTAAAACCTGCTGATAACCTACAGCAATTACAACAGGCACCGAACCTGCCGGAACTTGTCGACTGGTTATTACAACTGCCTCTGATTTATCAGAGTACTGATAAGCAACAGTTAATGGTTCACGCTGGCCTGTCTCCGGAGTGGACGCTTGATGAAGCTGCAACAGCGGCTTCGGCTGTCAGCCAGCAATTAATACATCAGCCGGAACAAATTTTTGCTATTATGTACGGCGATACGCCGGATATGTGGCAGCAGGCTGATACCGATCAACAACGGTGGCGCTATACTATTAACGCCTGCACCAGAATGCGTTTTTGTACGCCAGATGGCGCCTTAAGCTTGCAAGAGAAAGGCAACCCAGCGCAGCAAAGTAACCTGGTGCCCTGGTATGAATTCTGGCGGACTAAACCACACCCCGAGCTTTTTTTTGGGCATTGGGCAGCACTAAATGGTTTTAGCCCGGTTCAGAATATTCATGCACTGGATACGGGGTGTGTCTGGGGTAACACCCTGACCGCTTATTGCGTCGAACGCCAGCAACGCTATTGTGTCACCGGCATAAAATGATTGGTTTGAAACATGCGCAACGAAACTGCTCATTCCAGTCTTGTTAAGCAGGAAATCTTAAGCTAAGGTGCTTAAAGAAAACACTTAAAGTGGGAGTTATTATGAAGTTAACCGTAGCGTTACGGGTAATGGGTGGTTTTGCCATCATTTCCCTGTTACTGCTGTTTATTGGTGTTACCGCTTATATCAGTCTGAATAATATAAGTAACGCCACCACTGAAGTGAATGAAGTCTCCATCCCGGCCCTGGAAAACAGTGCTACGATGAAAACCGAGTTTGTGACAATGAGTCGCGCCAGCTTGCAGGGGTTTTATGCCGATAGTCTGGAGCGGACGGCTTCAGTGAATCAACGTTTCGCTGAAGAAAAGTCAATTTACGATAGAGCGGCAGACGCATTACGTCAGGCTATTGAGCAACATCCGGATTTAAAAGCAGGCTCTGAACAAGTAAGCGAAACCTATCGAGCATTTATTGAGGCAAGCACAAACCTGCAACGTCGCCTGGACGCTAATATCCAGCTGCGTACTACTATTGCCAGCAAAACTAATGACCTGGAGTTTAGCGCTGATGATATGGCATCGCTTATTCTCGACTTTACTGATGTTCGCGATGTGCAGCGCCGCTTCCCCCGCGCCTATCAGGCGGCCACACAGATTGAAACAGGTATCAATACCCTGATTAATAATGTCATTGACTTAAACCGCACAGAAACAGATACCACTGTCGCTACAGTCAGCAACGAAATTGCATTCCGGTTACAGGAGCTTAGGGAGCAAGTTGCGATAATTCAGGAAGAAGCAGGTAGCGCTGTCACGATGACTGCCGATATCGCAGAGCAAGTGCAACAAATATCGGGGTTTTTAGAGGGTAGTGATGGCATTCCGGCCTTAAAAGTACAATTGCTGGCTGGTGCAGCAGACGCAGAAGCGCAATTAACAACCGCCAATCAACTTACTCAAACGGGTATGCAAAGGTTAGATAATTTACTCAGACTTACCAGAACTGCAGCCGAAGAAATTGAACAAAATGCAACCTCTGGTGTAGATAACGCAATCACCTGGATCTTTATCGTGGTAGTAATTTCTATTCTGCTGTCGATTGTTATCGCAACCGTTACGGTCAGACGTATTGTTAAGCCACTTGCCGAAGTTAACAGTATGCTGGGTGTAGTTGCGTCGGGCGATTTAACCAAAACGCTGGATGCCTCAGCAAAAGATGAGTTTGGCGAACTGGCACGCAACGTTAATAAAGTAGTAAGTAACCTGCAGCAACTTATTCAGGGTATTATTTCCCGCTCTACTCAGCTGGCCGCCGCCTCAGAGCAAACTTCAGCCATTACCGTGCAGACCACTCAGGCAATCCGGGAACAAAAATCTCAGGTAACTCAGGCAGCCACAGCGACAACTGAAATGAGCAGTACATCACAAGGCGTGTTACAAAGCTCAAATGACGCACTTGCGGAAATTAAGAATGCCGATAAAGAAGCGGAACGGGTTAAAGGCATCTCACTGGACAATAAGAGCACCATTATTCAACTGTCCAAAGAGGTTGACCAGGCATCTGTAGTAATTAACAAACTTCATAAAGACAGCGCCTCTATAGGTAGCATTCTCGATGTAATCCGCGGCATTGCTGAACAAACCAATTTGCTGGCCCTTAATGCTGCAATTGAAGCCGCCCGTGCGGGTGAGCAAGGACGTGGCTTCGCTGTTGTAGCTGACGAAGTTCGGTCTCTGGCCAGTAAAACTCAAGCCTCCACACAGGAAATTCAGGCAATGATTCAGGTGCTGCAAAGCGGTGCACAAGCTGCAGTTGAAGCAATGAATAAAGGTAAGAAACAAGCCGAAAACTGTGTAACACAAACTGAAGTAGCAACCTCTGCCCTGGATTCTATTACCCACGCAGTGCACCTGGCTCATGATATGAGTGAGCAAATCTCTGGTGCTGCCAAGGAGCAGAATCAGGTATCGAATGAAATAAGTCAGTTGCTTGAGTCTATCGTTGCCATTGCCGAAGAAACCGCTTCTGGTGCAGAGCAGACGTCGGATTCCAGCCATGAAGTTGCAAGATTGGCAGAGGAACTGCGCCAATCGGTTGAGCAATTCCGGGTATAAGCTAAAGGGTCATTTTCTGAAATAAAAAAATCCGCTGAATCAGCGGATTTTTTTTGGAAAAAATTATTGGCCAGCGCGGTCTTTTAACGCAGCTAATAATGGTGAATCTGCAAAACCATTGCTTTCTGCCCAGGCAATGTCACCTGAATCAGCTACTTGCGAACCAGGCAATTGTCTGACAATAAACTCACCTACGTCAGGTGCATTGCTTCTGAAAGCATGCCGGATTAACGGCTCGCCATTACAAACTACGCCATCATAGATATTACGCAGACGCAGACGGTAGTCACTGAGTACTTTGCGTAAACGGTTTCTATCGTTAGCCGCCACATAATCGCACATAGAAGCCGCTAACTGCTGATCGGCGACAGCTACCGGCGACACAATCACAGCAGCGCTTAATGCGGCTGTGCATAATAAGGTGGGTACTAATCTCATTTACTACTCCTCAGCTGGATCGTTAGCGAGCATCTTAGCAACATGTTACAACCTGTGCAAATGCCAGACGACTTCTAATTACGCTGTAATGTAATAAAGCGGTAAGGGTAAGGATTTACTGTATCAGCCTCAAATTGCTGCTCTGTCACCAGTTGCCAGCTGCCAGCTGCCTGATAATCCGGGAAGTGAGCATCACCGTCTGTTGCCAGCTCAATTTCGGTCAAATATAAGGTATCAGCCAGTGGCAAGCACTGCCGGTATATCTCTCCGCCACCGATGATCATCACTTCCGCGCTGTCTGCTACTGCTGCCAATGCCTGCTCTACAGTGCTAAACCATTCAACACCTTGTTTGTTGTCTGGCGTAGTCCGACTGATAACTATATTCCGCCGCCCTGGCAATGGCCGGCCGATAGACTGGAAAGTTTTCCGTCCCATCAAAACCGGCTTACCCAGGGTAACGGCTTTGAAATGCTGTAAATCGGCCGGTAAATGCCAGGGCATCTGGTTATTTTTACCGATTACCCGGCCTTTCGCCATGGCGGCTATCATCGCAACTTTCATGCTACACCTTAGCGCTGATAAATCACTTCGACATCGTAATCGTCGTCATCAAAGTCATCGTCATCATCCAGATCGTCCACCAGTTCACTGGCAGCGTCGTCATGATAATCATCCCATTTGAAATGAACCGGATCTGCCACTTCGGCATCAACCTGTTCAGTTGGTAGCTCTTCAATATAACTCAAAATATCAGCAGCTAACCGTTCAGTATTTGTGCGACCGGCAGCCGAGATTTTAAACACCGGTCCTTGCCACTCCAGCGCTTTAGTCACTTGATCAATAGTTTGGTCAAGCTCATCGTCAAGCACTAAGTCCAGCTTATTAAACACCAGCCAACGTGGTTTGGCAGCAAGTTTACTGCTGTATTTATGCAACTCCTGAATAATGGTCCTGGCATTTTCAACCGGATCAGAACCGTCAGCAGGCAGTACATCAATGACATGCAACAACAGCCTGCAGCGCTCTAAGTGCTTCAAAAACTGAATGCCCAGGCCGGCACCTTCCGCCGCGCCTTCAATCAGGCCGGGGATATCGGCAATCACAAAAGACCGGTGCGCTTCAACCCGGACAACGCCAAGGTTGGGTACCAATGTTGTGAACGGGTAATCAGCTACTTTAGGCTTGGCAGCTGAAACTGAGCGAATCAACGTCGACTTACCGGCATTGGGTAAGCCCAGTAAGCCAACATCAGCCAATAGCAATAACTCAAGCCGTAAATTACGAATTTCACCAGGGGTACCATTGGTTTTCTTGCGGGGGGCACGGTTAGTACTACTGGCGAACCGGGCATTACCCAGACCATGCCAACCGCCTTTAGCAACCATCAGTTTCTGACCATTAGTGGTTAAATCACCAATCACTTCATCGGTATCAACATCGACTGCGCGGGTGCCTACCGGTACCCGAAGTTCAAGATCACTGCCGCGTTTACCAGTACAGTTAACGCTGCCACCATTCTGGCCACGTTGCGCGCTATGATATTTTTCAAACTGAAAATCGACCAGGGTATTGAGGTTCTCATCAGCAACCAGGTACACGTCACCGCCATCTCCGCCATCACCGCCGTTAGGGCCGCCTTTAGAGATAAATTTTTCGCGTAAAAAACTGATAATGCCGTTGCCGCCATCGCCGGCTTCAACCCGGATTATCGCTTCATCTACAAACTTCATGTGTTGTGTCCTGATCCACTGTAAAAACATAGGCGCATGCCGTAGCCGCTAAGTATAACCCATGTCATTGTGAGGGGAGAAAATTTATAAAAAAACCCCGCACCAGGCGGGGTTTTTTCAATATATGTTGCTTATTCGCTAACGATGCTAACGAATTTACGGTTGTGCTCGCCTTTCACTTCAAACTTCACTTTACCTTCGGTTAAAGCAAATAAAGTGTGGTCTTTACCGATGCCTACATTGCTGCCGGCGTGGAAACGAGTGCCACGTTGACGCACAATGATGCTACCAGCTAATACCGACTCACCACCAAAACGCTTAACACCTAAGCGTTTAGACTCTGAATCGCGACCGTTACGAGTGCTACCTACACCTTTCTTACTTGCCATGTGTCGATACTCCTGTTACGCGCTGATGCTGGTAATTTTAACTTCAGTAAACCATTGACGGTGACCCATCTGTTTACGTGAATGTTTACGACGACGGAATTTAACGATTTTAAGCTTATCGCCACGGCCATGATTGACCACTTCCGCTACTACCTTGCCACCTTCAACTAAAGGGGCACCGATGCTGATTTCTTCGCCATTGGCGATCATCAGCGGGGTAAATTCAATCGTTGCGCCGGTTTCTAAGTCTAGTTTTTCTAGACGAAGCGTTTGACCTTCCGTCACACGGTGTTGTTTGCCACCACTTTGGAAAACCGCGTACATAGTTAACTCCGTACAAGCCACGCCTACGCTCTGCAATGTTAGAGGCATCAGGGGCGTGTTTAATTCAAATCACAGGGCGCGAATTGTACGCAATTTCCCAGATAGCCGCAAGCACAATTATAAAAAAGATCATGTAGTGGTTAAAAGGATCGAGATTCTCTTTATACCAGCCGCTTCTATAGTGTAGAATTGCCGCCATTCTATGGGTTTAGCAGTTGTTTTTTCATGACGCTTGACGATATACGCCAGCTCAGCGACGCTGATATGGCTGCAGTAAACCAGCATATCTTTTCCCAACTGACATCAGACGTCGCGCTGATCAATCAGCTCGGTATATATATTGTCAACAGTGGTGGTAAGCGCTTGCGGCCACTACTTGCGGTATTGGCTGCCAGAGCACTGGGTTATCAGGGCAATAAGCACCTGAGTGTGGCTGCAATAATAGAGTTTATTCATACCTCTACCTTGTTACACGACGATGTCGTTGATGAGTCAACCCTGCGCCGCGGCAAACAAACCGCTAATGCGGTGTTTGGTAATCAGGCCAGTGTATTGGTTGGTGACTTCCTGTACAGCCGTTCATTCCAGATGATGGTAGCGCTGGATGATATGCGCATAATGCAAATACTTGCTGATGCCACTAACGTGATTGCTGAAGGCGAAGTACTGCAGCTGATGAACGTCAACGATCCTGACACCAGCGAACAAAACTACATGCAGGTTATTTACTGCAAAACCGCTAAACTGTTTGAAGCTGCTACTCAGTTAGCCGCTATTATTGCTGAGCAACCTGAAGCTGTGGTGAACAGTATGAAGCTATACGGCATGCATTTAGGCACAGCCTTTCAATTAATCGACGATGTTCTGGATTATCAAGCTGACGCTGCTGAACTGGGCAAAAATATCGGGGATGATCTGGCTGAGGGCAAACCTACCCTGCCACTGATTCATGCTCTGAAGCATGGTAACAGCGCACAGCAAGCCATGATTCGCAGCGCCATTATCGATGGCAACGGTATGGCCCACCTTAACGATATCCTGGCAGCAATGGAGCAAACTGACGCTTTTGGCTACACCCGTGCCATTGCAGAGCAGGAAGCCGAAAAGGCCCGCCGGGCGCTTGATCATATTCCAGAATCAGACTATAAGCAGGCTCTGATAGCGCTGGCCGATATGGCCGTATCACGCAGTCACTAGCTTATTCAGTATTTTCAAGGCAAAAAAAAGGCGCTTAATGCGCCTTTTTGCTATATGAATAACACTTAGTTATTTTTAACAAACTCTTCGCCAAGCGTAATATCTGCTTGTAAAGTGCCTAACATATCGCTCATCGCTTTTTGTTCATAACTGCTCAGCGTGCCAATTGGCAGTAGCTTCTCTACGCCATTTTTACCCAACACCAATGGCTGGGCAAAGAAACGGGCATGTTCGCCATTACCTTCAACATAAGCATATTCAGTTACTGACTCGCCCTGTAAACCTTTGACTAAAGAGATACAGAACCGGGCAGCAGCCTGACCCATTGATAATGTTGCTGACCCGCCGCCCGCTTTTGCCTCAACGACTTCAGTACCTGCATTCTGAATACGGTGAGTCAGTGATGCCACTTCCTCGTCACTAAAGCTGACACCATCAACCTGCGACAGTAAAGGTAATATAGTGGTACCACTGTGGCCGCCAATTACAGGAACTGTAACATCCTGCGGGTTCTTACCTTTTAACTCACCAACAAAAGTCTCTGCGCGAATAACGTCCAATGTGGTAACACCAAACAAACGACGGGCGTCATAAGTACCGGCCTTTTTAAAGACATCGGCGGCAATAGCGACGGTGGTGTTTACCGGGTTAGTAATAATACCCACCAGCGCTTTCGGGCACTGCTGGACAATAGCTTCTGCCAGGTTTTTTACCACACCGGCATTAATGTTAAACAGGTCAGAACGATCCATACCTGGCTTGCGCGGCATACCAGCAGGGATCATCACGATGTCAGCGCCGGCTAAAGCTTTGTTTAAATCTTCTTTGCCAAAACCTGTTACCGTTACTGCTGTTGGGATATGGCTTAAATCAACTGCTACACCCGGAGTAACAGGCGCCAGATCGTATAAGGCAAGATCGGTACCCGCAGGTAAATCTAATTTCAATAATAGCGACAATGCCTGGCCAATACCGCCGGCAGCACCTAATACGGCAACTTTCATGATTTTCTCCATATGTCAGGGTAAGATTAAACGCGCCAACAATACTGAACTGGCGCGACAATTACAAACGGCTTAAGCCTAAAGTCTAAGGTACACCCTGGCATTTTAGCGAATTTTCGTCTTGTTTACCTGACAAACTGTACTGATTGGCCGAATTTGTTACTATTAGCAGGCGTTCAACAACAAGAAAAACCACCATGACCAAACAATCAAAGCAGGAAGCCTTAATTCAGGCGTTTAAAGCAATACTGAAAACCGAAAGTTTCGGCTCGCAAAGTGAAATTGTCGACGCTCTTAAGAATGATGGCTTTGACAATGTCAGCCAGTCAAAAGTATCCCGCATGCTCAGTAAATATGGCGCTGTCCGCACCCGCAATGCCCGCCAGGAAATGGTGTATACGCTACCCCCTGAATTGGGTGTACCCACTACCAAAAGCCCACTGCGACAGCTGGTGTTAGATATAGAACACAACGATGTGATGATTATCATCCGCACCAGCCCGGGCGCGGCTCAGCTGATTGCCCGGTTGCTTGACTCGGTGGGTAAAGCTGAGGGTGTACTTGGCACCATTGCCGGCGACGACACTATCTTTATAGCGCCGATAAGTGTAAAAAATATCAACTTTACTCTGGGTAAAGTGACTGAGCTGTTTGAAAAAGTATAACAGGTTCGCTATTTACCGGTTGGTCGGCACGCCATCTCCAGAAAGCTCAGTGACGGCGCAAAGAACGCGGCACAAAGATCGGCGTGGCAATAATCGAAAAATAAATCGTATTGATTTGCCGAGTGGCCCGGCTCACCCTGCCTGCTAGGTTGGCAACCTAACTGAAAACCAAACTGCCGGTTAAAACTATCAGGCTCGCTGGCATAGCTTAAATTAATGAGGCCCTGACTATTTTGCTCAGCAAAAGGCATGTTTTGCGTCACCAGCGGCGGTAAATTTTCTGCCTTTCCCAGCCGACTGGTTAAGGCATGGCTGTTGGGGTGCAACCTCGGCGGCTGCAACAACGTGCCCTCGATTTTACTCACTCCCATTATTTCTTCCTGCTGACTGATCTCCAGCTGCTGCCAGTGCACCAAATCATAGTGCCAACGTTGTAAATACAGATAGCTGCCGGCGGCAAAGACGGGCTGTGTAATCGGGTCAACTAACGTCAGTTGGCGCTTACGGCTGCCTTTTGGATTTTGCGGTGCGTCGATAAAGCCAGTTAGATCACGGCCGTCAAGATAGCGAAAGCCCTGCAATTGCTCCAGTAAATCAACATCGGGTTTCAATAGCTGGCATATTTGCTGACAAGCAATGAAGTTGACATCCAGTCTGTCAGAACGCACAACGACAAATAAGTCTGCCCAGACTTCAGCTAACGCCAGGTTGTCATTGTCAGCAAATGGAAAAGCTTGCAACCCCTGTGGCCGGGCTCCGGGGTAAAGGCTATCCCAGTAATTGGCACCTATAGCAACCACACCCGTCAGTTGCGCCTCAGAGAAGTGTTCTGCCAGCCGGGCCAGCAATATTGGCACTCGCGCCAGCTTCTGTCGCATTACGGCCTCCTGCCCTTCCAGCGCGTTAAATAGCAGATAGCTGGCATGTAAGTTAGCCTCAGCGCATATGCCCAGTTGTTCTCTTGCCATTACCTTCCCTGAATTCCGATTACTGATACAAATTCTATTGCTATTTTTTGCTCTTTGGCTGCAATCGAAGACAAAAACCTGATTGCTGTGTGAGATATATCTCACAAATAGGTAAGTTTAAACGCTATTTTCTGCAAAGCTCAAAGTAACACATTCTATTAAGCTCATGTTTTATATGATTTATTATTAAATATTAACATTTTACAATATTATTACAGCAGGTTTATTTCTGAAACCAGCATCCCTGCGAGCGTCATTCGTTGCATAATGAACACATCAACGGATGAGAACTGACAGGAAGTCAGTACGATTTACAGGAAGTAAATCAAAGCTAGGATAGCACAAGGAAGGTTAAAGGACACGCTCCGGGATGAGCCTATAATATCAGGATGATATTGCAGGAAGCCGCCAGGATGGCCGTTTTGTTAGCTTCACAAGCGCAGAATGACAAGGATGACAGCAGGACCACTCAGGATGAGTGTACTATTACAAGGTAGTAATAGTTAGGGACAGCAGGACCCGGCAAGATGCCGCTGGACACTCCGGGATGGAGCCAGGGATGATTTACTCAGGACGAGTAACAGTACGGATTAGCTGAAACAGAACCGAAAGTGGCCGCGAAGTTTGCGGCCTTTCGCTTTTCTGGCCTAAAGAAAATTTCCCCTCCTTATAACTCATCACTAATAAATCAAATATCCAAAGTAATTAACGTTGCAGTGAGGCGACAAGTAAGTGAGTGCTCATGAGCATAGTGCTGCTATGCGATTGAGCCGAGCGAGGGAAGTCAACAAAGCTGCAGCGTGAAATACGAAGGATATAAAAAAACCCCGCGGCAATTACCGCAGGGCGTCAGATTCTAAGACAAAGGACAAGGATAGACGTAGTTTGGTGGTTTAGGTTCAGCTGGCTGATGCGCTACCTGACATTACCGGTATTGCATCACCAACCCGCTCCCGGGAAGTCCCACCGGCCCTCCCCAGGCTGCTTACTTTACCGACGAGACAAACTCAGGATAGGCTTCAATACCACACTCCGAGGCATCAACGCCTTCATACTCTGCTTGCTCGCTAACCCGGATCCCCATGACCAGTTTCAGCACATACCAGACGATAAAGCTGGTCACAAATACCCAGACAAAGATAGTGGCAGCACCAATCAACTGTCCGCTGAAAGTACTGTTGCTATTGGTTACCGGTACCAGCAACAGACCAAGTAATCCCACCACGCCATGCACAGAAATAGCACCAACCGGATCATCGATTTTAAGTTTATCGAGAGTGATAATTGACACCACAACCAGCACACCACCAATAGCGCCAAATAATGTTGCCAACAATGGCGATGGTGTAGACGGCTCAGCAGTAATCGCAACCAGGCCCGCTAAAGCACCGTTTAGCGCCATGGTTAAATCCGCTTTGCGGAACAGTACCACTGACAGGATTAACGCAGCGACAGCACCAGCGGCAGCAGCGGCATTAGTATTCAGAAACACTACCGCTACGGCATTGGCATTACTGATATCACCCAGCTTTAACACGGAGCCACCATTAAAGCCAAACCAACCCATCCACAGCACCAGAGTACCTAAAGTGGCCAGCGGCATATTGGCACCTGGGATAGCATTAATTTTGCCGTCCTTGCTGTATTTGCCTTTACGGGCGCCCAGTAGAATAACTCCCGCTAATGCAGCAGACGCTCCGGCCATATGAACAATGCCTGAGCCGGCAAAGTCAGAGAAACCTAAATCACCCAGAGTATATAAGCCAAATACCGCATTGCCGCCCCAGGTCCAGCTACCCTCCATCGGATAAATAAAGCCAGTTAATACTACGGCAAAGGCCAGGAAGGCCCACAGCTTCATACGCTCGGCCACTGCACCAGAGACAATTGACATGGCGGTAGCAACAAACACGACCTGAAAGAAGAAGTCAGACGCGCCAGAGTATACCGCACCGCCGGTAAAGCCATCTTCCCGCTCAGCAAAGCTGGTCAGGGTGGCATCAACATCCACTGTTGTCAGTCCGCTTAAGAACCAGGTGCCGTCATACATAATGGCGTAACCACATACCAGATACATAATGCAGGCAATGGAGTACAGCGCGACGTTTTTGGTCAGAATTTCCGTGGTGTTTTTCGAACGCACCAGACCGGCTTCCAGCATCGAAAAGCCAGCAGCCATCCACATTACCAGCACTCCGCAAATCAGGAAGTAGAAGGTGTCCATGGCATATTGTAAGTGAAAAATTTGTTCTTGCATGACAGGGCTCCTTATATCGCTTCAGCGTCGGCTTCGCCGGTACGGATCCGTACCGCACGTTCCAGCTCGTAAACAAAAATTTTACCGTCGCCAATGCGGCCGGTATGAGCAGCTTGCTGAATGGCTTCCAGCAAGCGATCAACCTGATCGTCCAGCACAGCAATTTCCAGTTTTACTTTGGGCAGGAAGTCGACCTGATATTCGGCACCGCGATATAATTCGGTATGCCCTTTCTGACGGCCAAAGCCTTTTACTTCTGTTACCGTTAAACCTTCTACCCCAATGTCTGCAATAGCTTCGCGAACATCGTCCAGTTTAAACGGCTTGATGATGGCACAAACAAGCTTCATGTTGGTTTCCTTATGTACTAATCTTCTGCGATTGCATCAAATACAAGAAAACCTTGTGCCACTTTTAAAATCACCATTAATTACAGTGATTTATATAATATTCATCTACTTTGTAACCTTGCCGCGCCCCACAATGGTGCAGTATTTCCCGTTGGCTGTGCAGAGCAACATGCTGATACTGTAATATTGCAGCCATAACATTTACGGCTATGCTTAGCATTAGATAAGAACGTTATTCGTTGCCTTAGCACCCAAGGTTTAATTATGTACCTGGTCATCCGACTATGTTGTTTATTGATGTTTGTTGTGCTGGCTGTGCTATCCCTGCCACTTTTTTCATCACAAATTGCAGAGTTTCCGGCTGCTTCACGTTTTGCCAGAATTGATATTGAACAAGGTTTGTCGCAGACCACTGTTACTTCTCTTGCGCAGGACCATGTTGGCAATATCTGGATCGGCACCCAGAGTGGCCTGAACCGCTACGATGGTTTTTCTATCCAGGTATTTCTTCCGGAAGAACAACTCAGTCAGTCACTCAGTGATAATTTTGTGACATCTTTGCTGGTAGATAAGCAGGGCATGCTTTGGGTAGGCACCCTGAACGGCCTGAATTATTTTAATCCGGTACTGGGTACCTTTGAAAATGTCAACCTGAAACAGGCCGCTAACGGTACAGAACCGCTGGTACTGGCGCTGCATCTGGATCAAAAGCAGCGGCTATGGATTGGCACCAATCAGGGCCTTGCATTGTGGCAGAATTCAACGCAGAAAATTCAATGGTATGGTGGTTCTAATCTGAATATTACCGCCTTATCGGCCGATGCCGCCGGCAATTTATGGCTGGGTACGCCACGCGGTTTGCTGCGTTTTGACCCCAGTAGTCAGCACATCGCCGCAGCCAGCAATTTTCCATATTCCGACGCCTCAGTCATGGCCTTATATCATGATAAAGCTGACAGAGTGTGGGTTGGCCTGGAACGTGAAGGTCTGCTGATGCTTGAAGCTGGATCCGACAATTGGACTGAGATTGAAATTACAAGCTATGACAAAAACTTAGCCAGTAAAGAAATTCGTAGCATTACAATGGATAGTAATGCTGATATCTGGATTGGCACCCAGCATGGGTTAAGCCGTTTAGCGTTGGAATCCGGGTACTGGCAGCAAAAAGTGTCGTATCACCACCAACGAAATAACCCGGCCAGTCTCGGCAGTGGTAAAGTTGCTGCTTTGCTGCAAGATACGGATGGTAGCATCTGGGTCGGCACCTGGAATGGTGGCGTATCCCGGCTCAATCAGGCAAATAACCTGTTTGTCAGTATCACCCATGATCTAGCCTTAATGGACATCGCAAGAAACCCCGCAACTATTAGTCTGGCCAGCGATGATAATACCTTATGGGCGGGAACCGCAGACGGTTTGTTCAGCCTGAATTTAACCGACGCCAACTTCCGGCTGACCGACAGTAACAGCAATGGCTTTACCTTTTTTTGCGCGTTGCAACGAGCAGATGAAATATGGTTCGGACATGGTCAGGACATTGTTGCTGTTAACTCTGAGAACGGCAACTACCGAAACGTTACGCTGCCGGCGTCAGTACCGCCAGGCCCTGTGCGCCGGCTTTGGGCATCTGCCCGTTACTTGTGGCTGGCAATTGACCAATTCGGCCTGGTTATTGTGGACGAAACCAGCCAAACCACTCTTGCTAAACATCCTTTTAGTCGCGCCATTACCTTTATTCAACCAGTGGGGCAACATTATATTCTGGTGGGGTCGTACAGTGGTTTGGCATGGTTTGACGCCTCTGATGGCAGCTTAATATTTGAGCACAAACTGGCCAGCAACGCGACAACGTTAGAATATACCCTGCCCTCTGCGCCGATGGCCTATGTGATGACCGCTGATAATCGTCATTGGCTGGCAACTAACGGCACCGGTCTACTTGAACTTATTATGCCAGGTACAGGCAGTGAACCAGCTGAATTCCGCTTTAAGCAATTTGCTGAAGCCGAAGGCTTAGCCAGTGGCCAGCTTAAAGCCGCAGAACTTGATCAGGCCAGTAATATCTGGTTAAGCAGTGCTTTTGGCATCTCGGTATTCAACCCTGAAACCAACCGCTTTCGTAACTTTGGCTATCAGCATGGCACGCTGCGGCGTGACTATATTAACGGCTCCAGCAACGTAATGGCTAATGGCACTATTGTTTTTGGCGGCATGGATGGTTTTACCCTGTTTCAGCCGGAACAAGTGCTGGCCTATTCTGCAGGGCCTATAGCCACACCAGCTATTCTGGCTATAGAGGTCAACGGCGAAGACACCCCGTTACCAACAGCTGAACTGACTATTCCCGCCAGCGGCAGCCGGGGTTTCGGCGTTAATTATTCCACCAGGGAGTTTATTGAAACCGCCCAGGTCCGGTTTCAATACCGGCTTGATCCGGTGACAGCTGACTGGATCACCCATAATGCCGCGGGGCGCAGCGCCAGTTTTGAGAGACTACCCCCTGGCGACTACCAGTTTCGGTTGCGTGCAGGTATAGCCCAGTCAGGCTGGAGTGACGAAACTACCCTGAATGTTAAAGTATTGCCGTTGTGGTGGGAAACGTGGCTGGCACGGGTGTTACTTATCGGCTTGCTGCTAACCTTAATGCTCGGAGTCCATTTATTTCGGTTAAAAAATCTGCGTAAACAACAGGAAGAAATGGCCTGGTTAGTCGAGCAACGCACTGAGGCGTTGAATGAGCGCACCCGGGCATTGCAAGAGTCAAAGAATAAAACCGAACAAACCCTGGTCCAGCTTGAGTCGACAGTAAAAGAGCTGGTTCGTACGGAAAAAATGGCCGCACTTGGCCAGTTGGTTGCTGGTGTGGCACATGAAGTAAATACCCCGCTGGGCATAGCGTTAACGGCTAACAGTGTGGTTACAGAAGAGAGCCAATTGTTGCAGCAGAAGCTGGCCAGCGGCAATATTCGGCGACAGGAGATGGATAACTATCTGAGTAAATTAGTCCAGGCCGGTCTGTTACTTGATCATAACTTGCAGCGGGCCGCGCAGTTAGTCGCCAACTTCAAGCAGGTGTCGGTGGATCTCACTGCAGACAACCAGCGTCGGTTTAATCTGGCAAAGTATCTTGATGAATTACTCGACAGCCTGAGTTTAATGTGGCGCAACCGCAAAGTCAGCTTGCTGGTTCACTGCCCTGATAATATTGAAATGGATAGCTACCCGGGCACTATTGGCCAGATCATAACCAATTTCACCCAAAACGCCGTGGTTCATGGCTTTAAAGACCGCAACAGTGGCGAGATCACCATTCGCTGCAGACAACTAGAGGCAAAGGTTGAAATTGTATTTGCAGACAATGGTGCGGGTATCAGTAATGAGCACATTGAGCGGATATTTGACCCGTTTTTTACCACCAACCGCCATCAGGGCGGCACCGGCCTGGGCTTGCATATTGTATTTAACCTTATTACCCAGAAGTTGGGTGGCAGTGTTAAAGTCAGCAGCACACCGGGCGAAGGCACCCGTTTTACCTTATTGTTACCTTTAAATGTAAAAGCAGATTAATCCGCCAGAAACTGCTGCCATTCCCGCAGCAGTTTTAGTAAATCTTCCAGCCCGCACTGACAGCTCATACCCTGCTGCTCAAGTTCTAACCCTTCCTCAATCAGGGCTTGCTGCTGTTCGGTTGGCTGCTCATTATTTTGGTTAAAAAGGGTGTTGTGGCTTAGCGTCACTTCGCTATTTTCTACCTCCAGCAAAAACTCCTTGCCTTGATATTGCATACTCTGGTGCGGCTTAAGCGCGCTTAGTTGCTGCAGCAGCGGCAAATAGGTTTCGGCCTGCTGGCCAAATTCGTCCAGTAAAAAGCGGCCTAATACCTCATGTTCTGCCGCCAGCCTGATGCTGAACTGCAGTGTATTGCGATCGTAAATAAAGTCGTATTCCATACTTCTGTTCCATGTTTAAGCAGTAGATGGAACTTTGCGCGAGCACGCCTGCATACTCTGCCAGGCTCGCCACAGCAACTACTGCGGATATCCTACCCTTAGCAAGCCAGCAAAGCTGTTCAAATTCGTTCCTGACGAATTTGTCGCCCTAAGGCTTGCGGCGCTCAGACACTCTGTGTCGCCCTGGCAGAGTATTCAGGCCCGCTAAGGTTGCGCAAAGTTGCGACAACCGAACGTTTATCTGTTTGATGGTCATAAAATTGTAGCTGCTCGCCGTATATTAGCGAGCAGAAAAAAGGCCTGCGATTGCAGGCCTTTTGCACAACAGCGGCAATTACACCGCTTGCTGGATAATCACGTTATCCGCTTTTTTGGTGTACTGTGGCATCTGATGGAAGTTCAGATAACGATAAGTATCAGCCGCGGTCGCGTCGATTTGCTTAGCGTATTCCAGATACTCCGCTACTGTTGGCAGCTTACCAATAATAGAAGCCACTGCCGCCAGCTCAGCTGAGGCTAAGTAGACGTTAGCACCCTGACCCAAGCGGTTCGGGAAATTCCGGGTAGAGGTAGACACTACCGTAGAGTTTTCCGCTACCCGTGCCTGGTTACCCATACACAGTGAACAGCCTGGCATTTCAGTGCGGGCACCGACTTTACCAAAAATGCTGTAGTAACCTTCTTCGGTTAACTGCGCCTGGTCCATCTTGGTTGGCGGGGCAATCCATAACCGGGTTGGCAACTGGCCTTTATACTTATCCAGCAGCTTACCGGCCGCCCGGAAGTGGCCAATGTTGGTCATACAAGAACCGATAAACACTTCATCAATCTTGTCGCCAGCTACTTCAGACAGTAAGCGTGCATCATCCGGATCGTTTGGTGCACACAGCACCGGCTCTTTAATGTCAGCCAGATCAATTTCGATAATTTCACTGTACTCAGCATCGGCATCAGCAGCCATTAGCTGTGGATCTTTCAGCCAGGCTTGCATCGCCTGAATACGACGCTCAATAGTGCGCACATCGCCGTAACCTTCTGAAATCATCCATTTGAGCATAACGATGTTTGATTCCAGATACTCGGCAATAGATGAGTCAGACAGCTTGATCGTACAGCCGGCGGCTGAGCGCTCGGCAGAAGCATCAGACAGTTCAAATGCCTGCTCTACCGTTAAGTTTGGTAAGCCTTCGATTTCCAGAATACGGCCGGAGAAAATGTTCTTCTTGCCTTTCTTATCAACCGTTAACAAACCTTTCTGAATGGCAACGTATGGAATGGCATGCACTAAGTCGCGCAGGGTAATACCTGGCTGCATTTCGCCTTTAAAGCGCACTAATACTGACTCTGGCATATCCAATGGCATAACACCGGTAGCGGCAGCAAAAGCAACCAGACCAGAACCGGCCGGGAAAGAAATACCAATCGGGAAACGGGTGTGTGAGTCGCCACCGGTACCGACGGTATCAGGCAGTAACATCCGGTTTAACCAGCTGTGGATAATACCATCGCCAGGACGCAGTGCTACACCGCCACGGTTCATAATAAAGTCCGGCAGGGTGTGGTGGGTATCTACGTCAACCGGCTTCGGATAAGCGGCGGTGTGACAGAACGACTGCATGGTTAAGTCAGCTGAGAAGCCTAAACAGGCCAAGTCTTTTAACTCATCGCGGGTCATCGGACCGGTGGTATCTTGCGAGCCCACAGTGGTCATTTTCGGCTCGCAGTAAGTGCCCGGGCGAACGCCCTGCACACCACAGGCTTTACCAACCATTTTTTGCGCCAGGGTGAAGCCTTTGCCAGAATCAACTTTAGCTTGTGGCCGGCGGAACTTATCCGACGGGCCATGGCCCAGGAATTCGCGGGCGCGATCAGTTAAACCACGGCCGATAATCAGCGGAATCCGGCCACCGGCGCGCACTTCGTCAATTAACACGTCAGTTGCCAGGCTGAATTCAGCCAGTACTTCATCGCTACCGTGACGGACAATTTTGCCTTCAAATGGCAGAATGTCGATAACATCGCCCATTTCCAGCTTGGATACGTCTACTTCAATTGGCAGCGCACCTGAATCTTCCATGGTGTTAAAGAAAATAGGCGCAATTTTACCACCTAACACGAAGCCACCGCCGCGCTTGTTCGGCACGTAAGGAATGTCATCGCCCATAAACCACAGTACAGAGTTAGTGGCAGATTTACGTGATGAACCGGTACCGACCACATCGCCAACATAGGCCAGCGGGAAGCCTTTTTTATTCAGCTCGTCTAACTGCTTAATCGGACCAACGGTGCCCGGCTGATCCGGGTTAATGCCTTCACGGGCATTTTTCAGCATAGCTAACGCGTGCAGCGGGATATCGGGCCGAGACCAGGCATCTGGTGCCGGTGATAAGTCATCCGTGTTGGTTTCGCCAGAAACTTTAAATACCGTAACAGTAATTTTCTCAGCCAGCGCTGGCTTGCTTTCAAACCATTCAGCGTCGGCCCAGCTTTGTACGATTTGCTTAGCATGTGCATTGCCGGCGTCGGCTTTTTCCGTGACATCATGAAACGCATCGAATATCAGCAGGGTGTGCGACAGTGCTTTAGCGGCAATTGGCGCTAACTTTTCGTTATCCAGCAGGCTGATTAACGGCTGAATATTGTAGCCACCCATCATAGTGCCTAATAACTCGGTAGCATATTCTGCGCTGATCAGGCTGCTGCTGGCTTCGCCGTTAGCCAGCGCCGCTAAAAAGCCGGCTTTAACATAGGCCGCTTCATCAACGCCCGGTGGTACCCGGTTAACCAGCAGATCAACTAAGGTTTCTTCTTCGCCTTTTGGCGGATTTTTTAACAGTTCAACTAAGGCGGCTACCTGCTCGGCATTGAGCGGTTTTGGCGGGATACCTTGCGCAGCGCGCTCGGCCACATGTTCGCGATATTGTTGTAGCACAGTATGATCCTCTTGGTCGTTGCCGGCAGTCTTGCTACTGCGGCGTCATTCTTAGAATGAATGGGCGTGATTATATAAAAATTCGGGCCAAATTGACATCAGGCCGTTAACCACGCCGCTTATAGTGGGTATAAATAGCGTGAATGCAAAACCGGATGTTATATATTCTTTGTTATAGTGGTCAGACCTCAGTACGCTGAGGGTTCCGGTCGGCTTCGGTGCAAAGATACCGTGTCGCCCGTTGTCTGCAGCAGAGGTTAGAATCCCGAACTGGGCGCCACAGAGTGTCTGAGCAAATGCGCGAGCATTTGTGAGTTGCTGTGGCGAGCCAGGGCGGGAATTGTAACCGGCCGCATATCACTTAACTATAGGTCACTCATACACAAAAAAGGCTGAACACCTAAGTGTTCAGCCTGTGCAGTGTAGCAGAAAAATATTACCCTATGGATTAACCGTTACCAGATCTTAACGCGCTGCTCTGGCGCGATATACATCGCATCACCTTCTTTAATATCAAAGGCGGTGTAAAACTCAGGAATATTCGGCAACACACCAATAACCCGGTAATGAGCTGGTGAATGCGGACCGGTACTTAACTGACGACGCAACGCTTCTTCGCGGAACTTAGTGCGCCATACCTGGGCCCAGCTGATAAAGAACCGCTGTTCACCGCTAAAGCCATCCATAACCGGCGCTTCTTTACCGTCCAGCGATAAGTTGTAGGCTTTCAGCGCTACCGTCATACCACCTAAATCGCCAATGTTTTCACCCAGGGCCACCGCACCGTTAACATTAACGCCTGGCAGTGGCTCAAACTTGTTGTATTGGCCAATTAATTTAGCACCACGGGCCTGGAACTGGCCTTTGTCCTGCTCAGTCCACCAGTTACGCAGATTACCGTCACCATCGTACTTGGCACCCTGGTCATCAAAACCATGGCCGATTTCGTGGCCGATAACGCCACCAATACCGCCATAGTTTACTGCATCATCCGCGTCCATATTAAAGAACGGCGGTTGCAGAATAGCCGCAGGGAACACAATTTCATTGTTAACCGGGTTATAGTAGGCATTGACGGTTTGCGGGGTCATAAACCACTCGCTCTTGTCGATTGGCTGGCCTAATTTAGCCACCATTTCATCGTAGCCCCAATGGCTGGCACGGATAAAGTTACCTACCAGGTCGTCTTCTTTAATTTCTAATGCAGAGTAGTCTTTCCACTTGTCCGGATAGCCAATTTTCGGGGTAAACTTGCTCAGTTTATCCAGCGCCGCCACTTTGGTGTCTTCGGTCATCCACTCCAGTTCTTTTATCGAGATTTCATAAGCTTTAATCAGGTTGGCTACTAACTCTTCCATCCGTGCTTTGGCTTCAGGTTTAAAGTGGCGCTCGACATACAATTTACCGGTCAGTTCACCCAATACCTGATCTGAGGCATCTACCGCCCGCTTCCAGCGTGGTTGCTGTTGCTCGGTACCGCTTAAAGTGGTGCCATAGAAGGCAAAGCGACGATCAGCAAAGTTGCTGCTCAGTTTATCGGCATAGCCATGAATGGTTTTTAAACTCAGGTAATCCTGCCAGCTTTGTAAATCAGTGGCCTCGACGACCTTGGCAAACCCTTCGAAGTAGCTCGGTTGACGGACGATAATATCGTTTACTTCTGCCAGCTTTACGCCATTGGCAAACGCCGCCCAGTTAAAGCTACCCATGCTGTTATTCAGCTCAGTAACCGTGACTTTATTGTAGGTTTTATCAGCATTACGGTTATCTAACCGGGTCCAGTGGTGCTCGGCCAACGCTTTTTCCAGGGCAAATACCCGCTCAGCGGCTGCGGCAGCATCGGCATTACCTGCCATGTTGAACATATCAGTTAAATAGGCTTTGTAATCGGCAATCAGTTTTAATGATTTTTCGTCATCATTAAAATAATAGTCGCGATCTGGCAGGCCTAAGCCGCCCTGGTTCAGATATACCGCATATTCGGTGGAGTTTTTTGCATCGTTATTAATAAACCAGCCAAACGGAATAGCGATGCCATCACGTTGTAACTGGGCAAACAGTGTTGGTAACTGCTGTTTGTTTTCCAACGAGCTGATTGCATCTAATTGCGGTTGCAGCGGGCTTAAACCCAGCTTTTCTATCGTTGCTTCGTCCATAAAGCTATTAAAGAAATGGCCTAATTTCTGCTCGTCAGAGCCCTCTTTTAAATCAGTGCGGGCCGACACTTCATCAATAATGGCTTTAACTGCCTGTTGTGAGTTGTCGTTTAAGATATGGAAGGAGCCATAAGACGCTTTGTCCGCTGGGATGTCGGTTTCTGCCAGCCACTTGCCGTTGATCGCCAGAAAGAAGTCTTCGCTGAATTTTACCGCCGGGTCAAAATACTGGCTATCTACCCCAGACACCCGAGGCGCCTGCTGCTGAGCAACTACCGGCTCACTGGTTTTGTTATCTGCTGGTTCGCTGCACGCGGCCAGACCTAACGCCAGGGCAACGCTGGCAGCAATAATACTGATTCTCTTCATTATCGGTTCCTGAAATACGGGGATGAAATAGGGTTATAGTTATAGTGTCACTGCTATCTTAACGCTGCCGTCAGCCAAAGCCAAATATCTGCAGCCGACAAGTTGTAACAGAATATATATACCCGTCCCACTTGAAGTTGCAGCGGTGTTGGCGGCATCTTCAACTGGTTTGGGTATAAATTAGTTGCTGGGGCAGTTGTAGCAGCCCGGACTGCGCGGACAACTATTGCCCCGGGCACAAATCAACTGCGCTGGTTTTTGCAGGCTGCGGGCTACCCAGTTAATATTTAAAATATTAGCGACGCTGGTTAAGGAGGTTTGAATGGTTTTCGGCACTCTGGCACCACCTGCGCTGTTTATACATAACTGTTTCAGCTCGCTGGCCATCGCATCGGCATCGACACCCTGAGCCAGCAATGCCGGATTAAGATCAATGCCGGCGCACAGCACATGACTGTTACCGGCTAAATCGCTGACTTTGGTCGACTCACAGCAGTAAATCCGTGGCTGACCGTTTACATCCAGCAAAGACAACTGGGCGCTACTGGCGACGCCCTCCACGTCAAACATCCTGAATACCGCCCAGTTCTGACAGGGATCTTCCACCTTACGCATATTGCCCCATGGCAATGGTATACCATTGCCGCGATACACCGCTTTCAGTTTGCCCGGGGTATAGGCATCAAAATAGTGCCAGTGAGTATACGGAGACACCGCAGTCATCCGCCGCATCGCTACTGATGCCGACACACCCGCCTGCTGATGGCTGCTGATTTCATAACCCTGCCTGTCCAGCAGCTGACGAAACGGTAACTTGGGACAGAGCAACGCGCCGGCAAAAAAGCTCGATTCAAAATCCCGCCAGGCGTGCAGAATGTCTTGTGGCTGCACTGCAGTCGACTGCGACATATCATCGTCATGGGTGCCACCGACCGTCATGCTGCTTTTTACGCCATCTTTATTGTGCAGCACGGCATGGCCGATGTGCACTGCCAGCTCGTACTTCAGGCGGGTAGGAAATTGCTGTAGCAAACGGTTTAAATGCAGGGTAGCCGGCGGGGTAAAAAACGAGGTGGACACGTTTTTCGATAGCACGCCTAACTCATCCAGAATATCTTGCGGTGGTGCTGTGAACCAGCTTACCTTCAACCCAAGTTGTTTTACAATCGCCAGCAGCTCGTCGACACTGAGTGGCATTCGCTTCTGGCCGACTTCTTCAGCGGCGCGTTCCAGCTCAGGAAAGTGGTTCTGGTGATGCTCCTGATGGGCCCGGATCAGCAACTGAGCAAATTGTTTACCGCTGGTACCGGTTTGCGACAACATTTCCGGAATGGCGATTTGCAGAATGTCATTCGAGAATAAAAAGCCCGGCTCCAGCGCCATGCCGCTAATACCGCCGCGGCTGCCTTTTTGCGGCGTTAAATCCTGGCCTTCATCTTCGCCATCTAAAAACCAATCGAGGTCTTTTTGAAATACTTCGGCGATAACCTCCAGCATTTCTATGCCGGGCGTACGTTTGCCGCGCTCAATCATTGACAAATAAGACACCGACGGCGCCTGTTCCGGGTTTACCCGGATACAACGGGTAGACAAGTCTTCCATGGTTAAGTTATTGCGCTTTCTCAGGTTTCTGATTTTAGTACCTAAAAAATGCGACTTTCTGAGCAGGCTTTTGTTTGCTTTCATTTTGTAAAATTCACACTGTAAAATTTTTATTGTGAAATTATGCTGATTTTTAGCCTAGACTAGTTTTTAACCGATAGCAACAAGCTCATTAGAAGCAGGGAAATAATGAAGTTGCACAGAGCACGGCTTGCAATTCCTGCCGTGCTCGCCACAGCAACTCGCTCCTGCTGGCGCATCCGCTCAGACACTCTGTGGCTGCGCCAACAGGATTCCAAGCCTGCTTTATGAGATTTACCAATACCCGACAAAAGACGAGGATAACAACATGACTACACTGGCCCCAACCCACAGCCAAAACACGCCAAATCATAATGCCTGGATGGCGACCGAGCTAAACGTGATTAATCAGCTGAATGAGCGCCATGTAAAGCAGATCATGGATTACTCGAAAGGCTTCCTGGATAAAACGTTTCCGTTAGCCGAAGGCTCACACAAAGATGTAGTGTGTTATATGGTGTATTTCCAGCACCTGCTGGCGTTTTTCGCCGACGGCAGCAAGAGCGGCCTGCAAAACCCGGCGCAGTTTGTGGCGCTAAGCGGCCACCGTGAAGCACCGGAGTCACTGGTATTAGTAAATGAGGGCCGCCATGTAGAGCTGGTGTTAAACCGCCATGGCTGCAACGGTGAAAAAGACTGCGCCGGGATTGATGACATTCAGCTGCAGGCTAAACAGCCCTCAGAACCTTGGTTCAGTATGCTGACCGGTAAGCAGGTTAGTAAAGGTTGCCAGAGCGAAAAACGCTTTACCGCCAAAGATGGCGGTTCTTATCAGGCATGAGTAGTTTTCCTGGCTGTACCAGCGTCCTGAGCGGGGACGCTGGACATTGCCAACAAAAGCTAGCTGACAACTAAAGCGTTTTAACTAACTACTCAGCCAAGACCGGATAATCGGTATAGCCCTCGGCACCGCCGCTATAGAACAACTCTGGTTTTGCGGTATTTAATTCAGCGTCAGTGGCAAAACGGGCCACTAAATCGGGGTTGGCAATATAGGGTACTCCAAAAGCCACGGCATCAGCATCGCCGCTGGCAATCAGCTTATTGGCACTGGCTTTATCAAATTTTTCGTTGGCAATATATACGCCACCAAACAACTGCTTCAGTTTAGGCCCTAAGCTGTCATCGGCCTGCGCTTCCCGGGCACAGATAAAGGCAATATTGCGCTTAGCCAGTCGTTGCACCAGATAACCAAAAGTATCGCTACGCTGTGAGTCACCCATACTATGGGCGTCTGCTCTGGGCGCCAGATGCATGCCGACCCGGCCTGCGCCCCACACCGATATAACGGCATCGGTTACTTCCAGCATTAAGCGGGCCCGGTTTTCGATGCTGCCACCATACTGATCAGTACGCTGGTTACTGCCATCCTGCAGAAACTGATCCAATAGGTAGCCATTGGCGCCATGTATCTCTACACCATCAAAACCGGCTTTTTTGGCATTTTCAGCTCCCTGCCGGTACGCCTCGACAATGCCGGCAATTTCTTCTGTCGCTAGCGCACGTGGTGTAACATACGCTTTTTTGGGACGCAGCAAGCTGACATGGCCGTTGGCAGCAATAGCACTGGGTGCTACCGGCAGTTCGCCATTTAAATAGTGTGGGTCTGAAATCCGGCCAACATGCCATAATTGCAGCATTATCCGGCCACCCGCTTCATGCACGGCAGCGGCCACTTTTTGCCAGCCGGCAACCTGTTCGTCTGACCAAATCCCAGCGGTATCCGGATAACCTACGCCCATTGGTGAAACTGATGTCGCTTCGGTAATTATCAACCCTGCTGTGGCGCGTTGCCGATAGTATTCAACCATCAGCTCATTTGGTACCCTGCCAGCACCCGCCCGGCAGCGGGTAAGTGGCGCCATGATGATCCGGTTTGGTAGCTGTAACTCACCCACTTGAATTGGGTCGAATAAATTGGCCATAACATGTCCCGTTAGTTAGCTATTACAAGAATTAACGGCAACAAAACTACCGATAAGCTGGTGAATTAATTGGTCTGCATCCAGCAAAAAACAAGGCCCCACCAGGCAACATTACTGCCGTGGCATGTTAAACTCACCACATTTGGTTACAGTTATCAACTTGCTTACATTCATTCACGTAGGTATATTTCAGCTGATACACGCCGTAATGCTGTTTACCGTTACCGCCAAGGATCGCTCATGTTTAAAAAGCTCGCCGCCTCTCCTGTCATTATCGCCATTATATTAGCGCTGGCACTGTTACTCTGGTTACTCAGTGGCGATAAGTATGGTGCAAAAGATAACGCGCCTGCAGAGCAGCAGACAGCGGAACAGGAGCTATCATTGGTTGAAGCCCGCTGGTCAGATGGCGAGCCCTACCAGTTAACCCGGGTAGCTCAGGGGCAGGTATTACCCTGGCGTAGTATCAGTATTAAATCACAACAAGCCGGTACTATAGTGGAGCTGCTGACCCGCCAGGGCGACAGCGTGCAACAGGGGGCAAGATTACTACGGTTATCTGATGAAGGTCGTAGCGAGTTATTAACCCAGGCTCAGGCCAACTTAACTTTAAAAAAGCAGGAACTTGCCAGTGCCCGCACCTTGGGGAAATCGCAGTTTCTGTCTGAAACCGAGCTTACCCGGCTGGAAAGTGAACTGGCCAGAGCCGAAGCAGAGTTTGAAAATGCCAGGCTGGCACTGGCCCAGATTGAACCGGTTGCGCCGTTTAACGGGGTGATAGATCGGCGCCATGTTGAAGTAGGAGATGTGGTGCAAGTGGGCACAGAGCTAATGCAACTGGTACAAATTGATAAACTTAAGGTTACCGCGCAAATTCCCCAGCAGCATATCGCGGCTTTACAAGCCGGCCAGCAGGTTAATCTGCGCTTACTTGATGGCCGTCAGCTCAGTGGCGAGCTCAGTTTTATCAGTTATGCTGCCGATATGGCCACCCGCAGTTTCTACATTGAGGTGACGGTTGCTAACCCGGAACTGTTGCGGATTGCCGGCGGCAGCGCCACGGTTGAAGTGCAGCTGGAGCCGGTTCAGGCTCATTTGATATCGCCGGCACTCCTTAGCCTGAACAGTGACGGCCAGCTGGGTGTTTCCACAGTTAATCAGCAACAGCAGGTTGAATTTTATCCGGTACAAATAGTTAGCGCAGACAACGAAGGGGCGCGGGTAACCGGCTTACCTGAGCGGGCGCAGATCATTACTCAGGGTGCGGGCTTTGTTAAGCCAGGTGATAAAGTGCAGGTGGCAGGAGCCAAGCGATGAATGCCATTATTCAGGCGGCGATTGGGCGCAGCCGCGCCAGCTTAATGCTGCTGCTGTTTTTATTTATTGCCGGTATTACCGCTTATCAGACTATTCCAAAAGAAGCCAACCCCGACGTCGCTATTCCGATGATGTATGTATCGATGTCATTGGATGGCATCAGCCCGGAAGATGGTGAGCGTTTATTAGTGCGGCCGATGGAGCACGAGCTACGCTCCCTGGAAGGCATAAAAAAAATGACCTCAACCTCCAGCGAAGGCCACGCCTCAGTCATGCTGGAATTTGATGCCGGCTTTGACGCCGACCAGGCGCTGGCCGATGTCAGGGTAAAAGTAGACGCCGCCCGGGCCAAGCTGCCCAGCGAAGCCGATGAGCCAACAGTCAATGAAATTAACGTCGCCCTGTTCCCGGTATTATCGGTCGGGTTATCCGGCCCCGTTTCTGAAAGCCAGCTGGTGTATATCGCCCGGCAGCTTCAGGAAAACATCGAAGCTATCCCTGAAGTGCTGGAAGTAGACATTGGTGGCGATCGCGAAGATATGCTGGAAATCGTGGTAGACCCACAAGTCCTTGAGGGCTATGGCCTGGATTACCAGCAACTGTTCAGTCTGGTATCAAACAATAACCGGCTGGTTGCTGCAGGCAGCCTGGATACCGGTGCCGGTCGCTTCGCGATGAAAGTACCGGGCGTGATTGAAAACCTTGAAGATGTCCTGTCGATGCCAATTAAGGTCGATGGCGATACTGTTATCACCTTTGGCGATGTCGCAACTATTAGTCGCAGCTTCAAAGACCCGCTGGGCTTTGCCCGGATTAATGGCCAGCCGGCAGTAGTGCTGGAAGTGAAGAAACGTGCCGGCGCCAATATTATCTCTACCATTGAACAAACCAAAGCGTTGATCGACCAGGCCAGTACTCAGTTTCCGGATGGCATGCAGATTAACTACATTATGGACCAGTCAAAAGAAGTAAAAAACATGCTGTCAGACTTGCTGAACAACGTGTTAACTGCGGTCGTACTGGTACTGATATTAATTATCGCCACTATGGGCGTGCGCTCAGCGCTGCTGGTTGGTATCACCATACCCGGCGCCTTCTTTGCCGGTATTCTGATGATTTTTGCCCTTGGCTACACCATGAATATTATTGTGCTGTTTGCGCTTATTCTGGTGGCCGGTATGCTGGTGGATGGTGCGGTGGTGGTCAGTGAGCTGGCCGACCGTAACCTGGGTGAAGGCCAGAAACCAAAAGAAGCCTGGGCCAACGCTGCCGGCCGGATGGCCTGGCCGATTATTGCCTCTACCGCCACCACAGTGGTGGTGTTTATGCCGCTGTTGTTCTGGCCGGGTGTGGTGGGCCAGTTTATGAAATACCTGCCGGCGACGGTGATCCTGTGTTTGCTGGCATCGTTATTTATGGCGCTGATTTTCCTGCCGGTAATGGGCGGGCTCACCCGCGCCCGACCAGCACCTCATAACGTCGAAGCCAGTCGGGCAGGTTTGGCTTACCGCCGTCTGCTTAGCCGGCTGTTACGCCATCCCGGCCTGACCCTGGCTGGGTTACTCGGCGCCATGGCACTGATCTTTGTCGGCTACGGCAAATACAACCATGGCCTGGAGTTTTTCCCTGAAGTAGAGCCGGAATCTGCACAAGTGTGGGTGCGGGCCCGCGGTGATATGTCTATTTATGAAAAAGATGCCCTGCTCAAACAGGTTGAGCAGCGTCTGCTGGGTTTAGCCGAGGTTAAAGCGCTGTATGCCCGCTCGCTGGCCAGCGCGGACGGCGAGCTGGCACCCGATGTGGTCGGCACCCTGCAGTTTCAGTTTATCGACTGGTATGAGCGGCGCAAAGCAGCCGCCATTCTGGATGACATGCGCCAGCTTACTGACGATATTCCCGGAATTATTCTGGAGTTTCGCCAGCAACAGGAAGGTCCGGCCGCCGGCAAACCGATAGAACTTCAGGTAAGCAGCAGTGAAGCAGCTGCCACCGAACAGGCGGTAGAACAAATTATCCGCCAGATGGAGCAAATGGAAGGCTTTGTCGATATTGAAGATGACCGCAGCCTGCCCGGCATTGAATGGCGGATTGAAGTTGACCGTGCCGCCGCCGCCCGCTTTGGGGCCGACGTCCTTACCGTTGGCAATGCCGTGCAAATGGTCAGTAATGGCTTACTGCTGGCCAAGTTCCGGCCGGAATATGCCAGTGACGAAGTGGATATCCGGGTGCGCTTCCCGCAATTCTGGCGCTCGCTCGATCAGCTGGGCCGGCTGACCATTCAAACGCCGCGGGGCCAGGTAGCACTGAGTAATTTTGTTGAACTGGTGCCGGCGCCTAAAACCAGTGTTATTAAGCGGATAGACGGCAACCGTGCCGTCACGATTAAAAGCGATTTAGCGCCAGGTGCTCAGGTTAGCGAGCGCTTACAGGCACTGCTGGCCAGCGATTTAGCACTGCCTGAAAACGTGAAGGTGAAAACTGCCGGAGAAAGCGCCGATCAGCAGGAAGCCATGACGTTCTTAATCGGGGCTTTCGCTACCGCTGTATTCTTAATGCTGATGATCCTGCTGGTGCAATTTAACAGCTGGTATCAGAGTTTGCTGGTACTGTCAGCCATTGTCTTTTCCACTGCAGGGGTATTACTGGGCTTACTGGTCAACGGTCAGAGCTTTGGTATCGTGATGGTCGGAATGGGTATTATCGGCCTGGCCGGCATTGTGGTGAACAATAATATCGTATTAATTGATACCTTTAATCAGCTGCGGCAAAGCGGTATGTCGGCAATCGAAGCGGCGCTGGAAACAGGTTGCCTGCGCTTGCGGCCGGTATTGCTAACATCGGTAACCACCGTGCTCGGTCTGATGCCGATGGTATTGGCCGTAAACGTTAACCTGCTGGAACCCAGCCTCGGCTTTGGTGCCCCCTCGACCCAATGGTGGACCCAGCTGTCCAGTGCCATTGCCGGCGGCCTGACTTTTGCGACCTTACTGACCCTGTTCTTAACGCCTTGTATGCTGGTGCTGGGTGAAAAACTGCGGCCGCGCAAAGTTTAGCAGAATACCGATTAATCAAATCTGAGCTAATTTTTGCCGGAATGATGTGTCAGGTAACATGTTCAGTATCTCGCCAGGTATTGCCCCAGTATGCTCTTTGCGTTGGCGCGATAAAAAAAGCAGTAGCGCATTGTTACCCTTTGCAGAGCTGAAGTCAGGCTCTGCACTCCACAACACTGTTTGACACAATGACTCAGTGTATCCCCATAACGTCAGCATAAAGACAGACACGAGGACCTCAAGTTTTACTGCAGGCCAATCCGCATAGACTTCGCTATATTGTCGACGCCACTGGTCCGTTGCCGTAATTAATGCACCTATAGCTGACAGTAAGGCTGCAACAAACAGTTCTTCCTGAACTTCCTGTTTATATCCCAATCCACGGCAAATTAATCGTGAGTGCATGGCTGTATCAAAGGCGGCATCATTTATCTTGCGATGTTTGTCGTACTCTAACATTGGTGTTATTGCTTGCTCTAACGCGATAGACGTTATCACTGCGCTGGTTAACTTCATACCCAGACGCCGAATTGACTCCTCCAACGAGGCTGTTGAACGACTAAACCCCATAAAAGCTGAGTTTGCCAGCTGCAGTATTCTGGCGGTAATTAACGGCTCATGCTGAATGATATCTACAATATCAGCAGCTTCAGAGTGATCATTCAGCAATACATCCTGCACTTTTTTAACCACTGAGGGTAATGGCATAAGCAGAGCACTGTTACCCAGCATCTCGCGGACATCGGCTGAAACGGGTAAGCGGTGTGTTAATTCCACACTTTGAAACAGTTGTAAAATATCGCGTTCGTTAAATGGTTTGCTTAATACAAAGTGAGCAATTTTACTGGCATTGCAGACGACATCCTCCGTAGTATCACCGGTTAACAATGCCCGCACTGCGCCGGGATACGACTGCGCTATTTCAGCAAGTACTTTATCTCCATTTACCTGCGGCATAAGATAGTCGCAGATCACCAGATCCAGCTTTGTGGTGGGGTTCAAGGCATTGTGCCAGGCGTTGGCATCGGCGGCTGTGAAAAACTGCCAATCCGGCCGCAGCCGCTTGGCAAGTCGCAACAGAGCGCGCAGCATAAAATCGTCGTCATCAATAAAAAGTACGTTAAACATCTTTATCTCCGCTCAGCGATCTGGCGCTTTGAGAGTTCGCTGACGATAACAGAGCAATATAGCCTTGCTCTGATTGTGGCCGGGCAATAAAATATCCCTGAATAACATCACAACCCATTTGCTGTACAAGTTGTAGCTGATCTACTGTCTCAACACCTTCAACCACAACACGCAAATTTAAGTCATGCGCCAGGCGGACAATGTTTGCCACCAGGCTTTGAGTCTGCAAATTACTTTCAATATCAGCAATCAACGAACGATCTATCTTCAACACATTTAATGGTAATTTATTTAGGTAGGCTAAAGAGGAATAACCGGTACCAAAATCGTCAATAGCAATGCTAATGCCGAGATCAGACAACACATTTAGCTTGTTAACACAATCATCAAAGTTTTCCAGCAAAAAGGTTTCGGTAAGTTCGAACTCGAGTAGGGCGGCGTTTACACCGTACTGAGTTAGATGACGTTTTATCCAATCTATAAAATCTGGTTCCATCAACTGACGACCAGAAATATTTACCGCCATTTTGCCGATGTGAATCCCCTTATTATTCCAATTAACCAAGGCTTGAAATGCTTGTTTCAATACCCAGTAGCCAATTTCAATAATTTGTCCCTGCTGCTCTGCCAATGGAATAAACAATGATGGTGGGACGATACCGTAGTCCGGATGCTGCCATCGGACAAGTACCTCACAACCTGATAACGCCTGTTTATGAATGTCGTACTTAGCCTGAAAGTTCAAAAACAGCTGGTCTTGTTCAATTGCGCTATGCAGGGCCTGACTTAATGACAATTGGTGTTTTTTGCGCTCTACCGCCTGACGGTCATAACGCATAAACATGCGCAGTCCGCTCTCGGCAACCAACATGTTACCTAACAGCAAATTGTTCAATATAGTGCGTGGATCATTGCCATCCTCAGGCAGCAGGCAATAACTTACAGCAAAATCTATTGGTCCCTTAGTCAGTTGTAGGTGGCCTGTGATTGATGAGAGTATTTCAGTGATATTCTGTAATACCTGCATCTCACTGCCTGGCAAGGGTAACGCAATCACAAACTGTTCATTGGCCAGAAATGCCAGCTCCCCAACAGGGGCCGAAGAAGCTAGCAGTTGTTCAGCAATAGACTCAAGCGCCCGCTCCGCTTCGGTGTAACCAATAGCACGACTCCATACTTCAAAACTGCGGATCTTCACTGCAACCAAAGCTAAAGATCGCGTATGTTGTACGCAATTCTGTATCAGCTGTAACAACTGTTGGTAGTTTAACATTGCCGGTAAGTCGAATACGTTATTAACTAGCACAGGAACCGTTACATAAGACAATTCTATAATTCCGCTCTTCGGGCCAACTAAGCGACAGCTAAGTTCAATTTCTGTCCGACCGTTCAGTGTTACAAATGCGCTGCTTCCAACATCAAACAGTGCTGGAGTAATTTTGTCTTGATCCGCAGGCACCACCAGACTGGCAAGTGAGCAACCATCTTTGTTTACTTCATCACCCAGCAATGCAAGTGCAGCTGCATTCGCTTGTAACACCAAGCCGTCTTTAGATAATTCCAACAGTGGTTCGGAGGCTGCCAGCAACATTTTCTGAGTTTGACTGTTAAAACGTCGCTGTAAATAATGTTCAAACGCAGCACTGACTTGTTGCAGCAACTCATCGTCTTCCCAGGGTTTCTGTAGAAAATGATATGCCGAACCTGCATTTAGCAAGGTTTTCACCGATTGAAAGTCAGAGTAACCACTAATAACCAAACCAACAATTTCCGGATACTGCAATTTTATGGTGGCCAACAATTCAGCGCCAGTCATGTTAGGCATGCGAAAATCGGTCAACACCACTTTGCAGGGCCATGTCTGTAATATCGACAGCGCATCAGCACCGCAGTTTGCAGTTCTGACATGGTAACCAGAACGAGATAGTACACGGCTAAGCGCCTTTAAAATGCCAATTTCATCATCAACAACCAGAACCGACTTTTCCATCTTGCCTCCTAACTCAGCAAGTTATTTACCCTGCTTAGCAAATCTGTATTATCAAATGGCTTAGCAATCGCATCATTCGCACCAATCCGCACCGATTCGGCTAAATCAGCTGGCGCTAAACCGGACAGTACAAGAATTTTAAGATCTGTAAGATCAGGGCGCTGACGAATAAACTGAATGACGTCAAAACCATCCAGCCCGGGCATAGACAAGTCTAAGATGATTAAATCAGGCTTTTCCGCAATAATTTTCACACCCGCCTGAAAGCCATCCTGAGCAGATATAATGTCATAAGGGGTCGATTGCAGCACCCGACGCACAGCATTGCGCATAGCCATCTCATCATCGATGATGAGAACGCGCTTTTTCTGTGCCGGCGTTTGCTTTGTGTCCTCTTGCAACAAAATCTCAGGCATTGGCATTTGCTGCTGATGCAAAAAGCTGATGAAGTCTTCTACCAGCACCCGATAATTACCTCTGCCGGGCAGTTTATGTCCCTTAAGTTGCCCATTAGCTATCCAACGGCTCACGGTGCGCTGATGTACATCGCAGTACTGTGCAATTTCACTGGGTTTAAGCGTCTTCACCTAATAACTTCCACTGCTAAACTTGATTCCTGCTAAGTTATAGCATAATTTAATAGACAAGGACAAATAAGACAAATGCGAAAGGTGTTAAAATGATAACCCTGTCAGATGATAAGAGGCCTGTTGTATTGTGTGTAGATGACGAGCAGAGCATCCTGAAGTCGTTGCAACGTCTCTTTATCAATTCAGAAGTCGATTTGCTGCTAACTGACAACGGCTTTAAAGCATTGGAGCTGATGCGCACACAGCGGGTCAATGTCATCATTACCGATATGCGCATGCCTAACATGACTGGCGCAGAGTTTCTGGCTCAGGCTGCTAAAATTCAGCCCGACGCTTATCGCATCTTGATGACCGGCCATGCTGATTTAGCCTCTACTATTTCAGCCATTAACCTTGGAAAAATTCATCGCTATATTCAGAAACCCTGGGAAAACAAGGAACTATTGGCAGCGTTAGATGAAGGCTTGGCCCTGTACAGGTTAGTACGCCAGAACAAACTCCTGACGGCAAAAGTAGCAGCCCAAAATAAACAACTAAAAGAGATGAATCATTCGCTTGAAGAAATGGTGCATCAACGCACTGCGCAACTAAAAAATACCTTAGCCAAATATCAAGCGCTGGCCGCACAACGTGAGAAAGAAGAAGCAGCAACCCTGGAGGTACTGTACAACATCATTAGTAGCTATCCGCCGTTAAGTGGTGAACTGGCCAGAAAAATTAGCAGCACCTGCGAAAACATTGCTAAAGTCATGCAGTTACCGAAAGAGCAACTGGTTACTGTACGCAAAGCAGGTTTATTTTGTGAGATTGGTAAAATTGCCTTGCCACCTAACATCGCGTCTAGTGTCTATGCAAAACTTGACGGTACTGATCGCCGTCATTTTTGCGAACATCCGCAGCACGCGGAGGAGATCTTGTTACCCGCTACACATTTAGCTGATGTTTCGCTCATTATCGCCAACCAGCTGGAACGATTTAATGGCGCTGGTGAACCGGCCCAAAAGGTGGGTACCGATATCCCACTAGGCGCCAGGATCCTTGCCGTAGCAAGAGACTTGTGGCTGATCACAGATGGTTTTCAGGATGGCAAGAAAGTTGGGCTGCGTCAGGCGTTTGAGAGCATAAAACTGCATCAGGGCAGCAATTACGACCCTGATGTCGTGATGGCACTATCAGTATTGCTGCAGAAAAACGAGCTTGATACCACAGAGAAAATACGCAGCGGTCTGGAAGTCACTCAATTGAGAGCGGGCATGAAGCTTAAAAATAATCTCTATAACAAAAAGCACATTTTATTGTTGCCCAAAGACCACATAATTACCCAATCATCACTGGATAAGCTGCTGACGTACCAGATGAAACACAAAGAAATACTGCTCGTAGCAGTAGATATCATCAGTTTAGCCGACTCAGAAGAGGAATAGATAATGAGAGTGCTCCGACACTGCCTTGATGCGGCTGACCACACTTGCCTCTGTGATCAACTGGTTGCTTTGGAACAACCGGAAACGGCATGTTTGTCTATTGCTTTTGGCAGTGTTCACGCCATTAGTGCCTTATCGTCCTGTCATTATGCCACTACGTTATCTGCAAACTGGGTAGCGACAAGCTCGTGTCAGGACGCTTTTTCTGATCAAGCTACAGAAGGAAGCCACCACTTAGCCATCTTACAATTTATTGACCCTATCGGTGCTTACGGTGTAGCCAGCAGACACAGCGATAGTAAAACCATTGTCGAAGACAGCAAAGCTGCCTTACAACAAGCCTTGCTGGCCGCTAATAAGCCGGGCGAGCTGCCAGCATTTATTTGGTGCAGCCCCTCTCCCGGGCTGGAAGAAGGTTTACTGACAGGTATTCGTGAACTCATCGGCAACGATGTCCCCGTGTTTGGTGGCAGCAGTGCAGATAACGATGTTAGCGGTAACTGGTGTATGTTCGATGGTCAGCAGTTAATTCAGACCGGTTTTATTATTGCAGTTTTGTTCCCGTCAGTACCAATAAGTTATTACTTTAGTTGCGGCTATGAGGAAACGCCGTACTCGGCAATTGTTACCGCTGCAAATGAGCGACAACTTATCAGTCTGAATAATCAGCCGGCAGCAGATGTCTATAACGCCTGGCGTGGACACAACAGTCAAACACCTTTACCGGCAGGGCCAGTTCTGGCTGCCAGTACCTTCTCGCCACTTGGCCGAATTGTGCAACAGTATGAAGTTAGCATGGCATTGCTCTCACACCCGGCATCGATCAGAGCAGATGGCTCTATCGATCTCTTTTCGCAGGTAAATACTGGTGAGCGCATAACATTTATGCAAGGTGATACGGAACTGTTGGTTGAGCGTGCAGCAACAGTATCGGGTATTGCCCGGCAACAACTAAGTAATTTGTACGACAGTAAGCCGCAGGCAGCCATTGTTATTTTTTGTGCCGGTTGTATGTTAGCGATCCCTGATGATATAAAAAGGGTGCATCATGGCATAAGACAGGCACTGGAAAATATTCCGTTTATCGGCGGCTATACCTTTGGTGAGCAAGGACGCTTTGCTGATGGTATAAACAGGCATGGTAACTTAATGATCTCTGCCATTATTTTCGGGAGTGATAATGAGTCAGTCTGAGAAGCAGCAAGAACTTTTACTGCAGTTGAAGATAGAAAATCAGCAACTACTCAAGTTCAAAAAATTAAACAGTCTGATGCGTGATACGCTGGACACTTTCGCTGTAAAGGGCCGTAACCAGTCACCATTTACATCTTTATTTGACTTGCTTGGTCAGGAACTTCAAGCGGATCAACAATTCATTGTTGCGATCAATGATGATGAGACATCTTTTAGTATTCTGGACGCCACCAGCCCCCAACTAAAAAATCTACCTGCCCAGTTACTCCATAAAAAAAATGATATCGATTCAGAACAGCACGTATTCAGTCAATCATCCGCTTTTTTCGACCTCGCCCTAAGCCCCAAATGGCCCGCAGTGCTTACCACCACGCTGCCACAGGCCAGGTCGGCATTGATCCAACCTATCAGAATTGGCCAGCACCACTACGCTATTGTATTACTTTCAGATAAAACAAAAACATTTAACATTGAAGCTAAAACAGTGGTAGCAAGCTACAGCAGTTTTATTGCCAGCTTTCTTTCATTATTTGAGAACCAGCGCCTGGCGGCCGAACGCGACCAGCTGTTCGCCCAGCAAAAGCGGATAGAACAAAGCATGGTGCAACAAGATAAGTTAGCTGCTATTGGTCAGCTGGCGGCAGGTGTTGCCCATGAGCTGAATAACCCCTTGGGATTTATTTACAGTAATCTCAATACATTAAAAGTGTATATGCAAACCGTGCAGAGTTTTGTACACAATGCCTATGCGACTACACCAGCGCTAAAAGATGTAGCTAAAGCAGCGAACCTGAGTTTTCTATTAGAAGATAGCTTTGATTTAATTGAGGAAAGCCTTACCGGCGCTCGTCGGTCGCGCGATATCATTAATAACTTGAGAACCTTCTCACATCCGGATGACATCTCCGTGTCAAAAATCGACCTGATGGCAATACTCGAAAGCACCATTCGGATAGCTAATACGCAAATTAAACGCAACGCCAAATTAATACTTACCAAAGATATCGCTAGCGCTTATGTAAATGGCAACGCCACGCAGCTTAGTCAGGTACTGCTGAATTTGATCAATAATGCTTATCATGCCATTGACCATAAACAAGGTTTGATAACGGTCTTAATAACTCAACTCGGACACTGGCTAACAATAAAAATTACAGACAATGGCTGTGGCATTAGCAACAGTGCAGTTTCTCACATATTTGAGCCTTTTTTTACCACCAAAGATGTGGGTCAGGGTACTGGGCTCGGCCTATCTATCTCGCGCGCTATTGTAGAGCAGCATAACGGCTGTCTGGCGTTGGAACACACCAGCGCCGATGGCAGTGTTTTTGTTGTCAGCTTACCTGTTGCGGATGCCAGCAAAGATGATTAACTGGCAGAGCAAACCGCTAAAAATAAATAGGATATTGTTTTTTAGCTATTGTGTGTTACTGGGTTATCTGGCTAACCTCTCGGCGGTTGCGCTGCCTATTACGGTGCCTCTTACTGTCGGCAATGTCGCCATCTTTGTTATTATGGCAAGGCTAGGCCTGGTCTGGGGCATAGTAAGTTTCGTGATAGTAACACTGTCATTTGGCCAGTCGCCGGCGATAATACTCACTGTGGCTCAGACCGTACTATTTATAATCTATTTTAACCAGCCTAAACGCACTATCTGGCTGTTCAGCCTGATATATATGCCTGTTGCTGCCGTAATTTGTTATCTGATGCTGCCGGTCAGTATAAGTCATCAGCCATTGTTGCTTAGTCTGTTTGTGTTGCTTTGTGCTGCGGTTTTTGCCTGGTGTTTAAAAGCAGCAACCTTACTGTTGGCAATGTCTGTTCAGGCAAAACAATTGAGGCAGCAGTCGTTACAAAATCAGCTGTCATACCGCTTTGGGCTTTATGCAGCCATTCCGGCTACCTTACTAATTACGCTGGGGTTAAACGGTGCTACCAGTGTTAATCTGGTTAAAAAAATGGCAGCTTATCACTTTCAGTTAGATAATCTGAAATCTGATGTCGAGCTTAAGCTGAATGAGTATTTAGCCATGTTACAGGCAATGGCGACGTTGCCTGAAAATATGCTTGATAAAACCACCTTGCAACATCTTGTAACGCAACGGCCAGAATTTATCTCGGCGTTAACCACAGATCAACTGGGTTACGTCACCCAGTTTTACAAAGCTGATGTACAGAATAACGATCTGCTGGGCACAAGTGTTGCAGACCGTGCTTATTTCAGGACCGTCAAAACCCAGCAATCGCCCTATATCAGTGATACCTTTACCGGTCGGATGCTTGGCCAGGATCAATTATTTGCGGTAAGCGCACCAATAGCTGAAAAAGGCCGTTTTCTCGGTGTTTTACAATTGTCTGTCGAGCTTGCAGCCTTACTGCATGTGTTTACGATAGACGATGACGATGACGATGTATCACATCAAATCCTGCTTGATAATGCAGGTAAAAAAATCTGGGGTAACAAAACAAGTGGCAAAGTTGGTGAGACATGGCAACGGCCAGAAAACGCCAGCGCAATGCCGAAAGCCTTTTTACAAAACAGCGTTTTCAATCCTTTACCACCAATAATTATTAGTGAAGATGCGCATCATTTTATGTTGCAGAAGCAGATTGGCACTACCGGCTGGTCTCTAAACTATTTTATTGATACCGAATCTACAATCCTGCTGTTTTATTTTTACTTCGCTATAGCACTTGGCCTTATTACCTTAATTCTTGAAGCATCGGTAACGCTGTCAAAACGCTTTGTCAGCCGCTACACCATGGCACTGGAACAGTTAGTAGACTTTACCAAACACTGGGACGGTAAAAGCGCCAGTCAGGTTAAACCTCAGTTCAGTCAGTCAGCGTTAGAAATGGATGCCTTAACGGACAGCTTTATTAACATGCAGCGCCGCGTTTCCGGCGCACATCATGCCATAGTCGCTACCATGCAGGAGGTTCGCCAACTGAACAGCGAATTAGAGCAACGAGTAGAGCAACGGACCAGCGAGCTGGAGCAGGAGCGTGACAAAGCTAATCATCTGGCAGCAGTAAAAACCCGCTTTTTAGCCAACATGAGCCATGAATTACGCACGCCGATTACCATTATTAAGGGCTTTACCGAAACGTTGATATCACAGGCCAATGCCGACACCCTGCCTGTGTTAAGACGTGTACAGCACAATACAGAGCATTTGCACAATGTCGTCAATGATATTCTCGATGTAGCAAAAATGGATGCAGGCAAAATGAGCTATGCAGCAAAATCGGTAAATGCGCTGAGTATATTAGACGACATTACAGCCAGTCTGAGCCAACTATGCGACAGTAAAGCACTTACTGCAAACGTTGCAATCAGCCTACCGGCAGAGCTTTGTATCTGGGCCGATCCGTTCAGACTAAAACAAATATTGCTTAATCTGTTGAGCAATGCGGTCAAATTTACCCACAACGGCACGATCAGCTTGTCAGCCCACTACATAGAAAGTGATGTTGTTATCAGCTTTGCAGACCAAGGTGTAGGCATAGCAGCTGATAAAATACCTACTCTGTTTCAGGCCTTTACTCAGGCCGACTCCAGCATCAGCCGGGATTATGGCGGCACCGGCCTGGGTCTCTATATCAGTAAAGAACTGGCTGATGCTATGGGTATGACACTGACAGTTGACAGTACCCTGCATAAAGGCTCTACCTTTAGGCTGCGAATACCAGCTACATTAGTGTCGCTCGAAACGCAGCCCCTAGCCGCTGCTGAAGCACAGAGTAAAACAAATTCAGGTGAAATAACTCAGGGTAAACGTGTGTTGGTGGTTGACGATGTAAAAGACATACGTGATCTGATTGCCTCGTTGTTGAAAGAAACCGGCTTGGTGCTTAGCTTTGCGGCAGACGGTGCAGAAGCGCTGGAGATGGCAAAAAATCACGTCTTTGATTTGATTATAATGGACCAGCAAATGCCACGTATGGATGGCCGCACAGCGGCGTTAGAAATCAGGCAACTTAGCCTTAAAACACCAATAATTCAGCTGAGTGCCGACGTATTTACTGATCAAACCTCTTTGGCACCGTTCGACAGCGTTTTAACAAAACCTATTGATAAAACATCATTATTCCAAACCATAGGACAGCTGCTGAATACCATGCCAGCACCAAACATCCATCAGGAGGATGACGAGCTGGCAGCTGAATATCAGCGAAGCCTTGTTGCTCAGAAAGATAGCCTGCTGCAGCTATGGAGTCTTGAAAAATATGAAACGTTATCACACGAATTGCACAAGATTAAAGGAACAAGTGCCTGTTTTAATTTGTATGCTATCGCCGAAGCCGCAGCAGAGGCAGAACAAAAAATCAGCACTAATAAAATAGATAATCAGCTTCTAGCTAAATTAATGTTAGCTATTGAAGGCAGCATAATGCCGTAGAGATTACCAATTTGATGCTAATAGTTCTGACAGCTGCTCTGGATCCAGTTTAGGTAGTGTAATGGTAAAACAGCTGCCTTCACCTGGTTCACTTTCCACCGACAAGTTGGCTTTGTGTTTCTGTAAAATACTATACGACAACGAGAGCCCCAGGCCAGTGCCGGTTCCTACCGGCTTAGTCGTGAAAAAGGGTTCAAATATTTTCTGCAGGTGTTTCTTCTCGATGCCAACGCCGGTATCTTTGATGGCGATGGTAATAGCAGACTCCGTTGCCGCTACTTCAATATAAATATCACCTTTATCTTCAATGGCCTGAGCCGCATTAACCAGCAAATTTAAAAATACCTGATTTAGCTGCATAGGTTGGCAGTAAAGTTCAGGCAGATTTGGCTGGTAAAGCCGATGTACTTCAGCTTTGTATTTTATCTGGTTTGCGGCAATTTTTAAGGTATTTTCCAGTCCATCGATAATATTAGCGTACTGCCATTCACTGCTATCAACATGTGAAAAAGCTTTAAGGTTTTTTACGATAGCCGCGACTCGTTCAAGCCCATCAATTGATTCTTGCAGTAGTTCCGGTAAATCGGTGCTGATAAAGGCAAACTGCTGACGTTTAAGCATATCCCGCTCTAACGCCTGATAACCAGGCTGGTTAACTTTGGCAAACAATTTTTGGTAAAACTGTACCAGCTTAAATAACTTGGTATTGTAGTCCTGCAGGCTTTGCAAATTAGAACTGACAAAACCAACCGGGTTATTTATTTCGTGGGCAACGCCTGCCGCCAGCTGACCTATTGCTGCCATTTTCTCTGATTGCAGCAACTGATTCTGTGCCGCTTCAAGCTTTTTGTTTAATTCCATTAACCCGACATGTTCTTGCTCAAGCTGCTGTGACAGGGCTTTTTCTGCCTGATAGTAGCTTGCCAGCTCGGTAACATCCTGTACCACCATACAGACGGTATTGACCTGCTGCGCATCAACATCCAGCGGGAAGAACTCAACATTCTGAAACATCAGTGTTTCTTCGCCTGTTATAGGGCGGCTACTGCGAAACTGAAAAAGGTGGGGGCGGTGCTCCCAATACGAAAAGCTTGCATTGTTTAGTACAAATACACTGTTAATCTTCTTTTTCAGGAAGCGGGCTTCGTGCGGGAACAACTCAAGTAAATTGGGCAATGCAGCGTCTTGATGCAAAATACCCAAACGGTCAGTAAAAAAATCATTGCAAAATAATATGTTGTAGTTCTGGTCAACAATACAGATCCCCAGCGACAAACGCGATACCAGTTTACTCAGCAAGGCTGTGTTTTGCATAACTACTCCAACAACCGGTTTAGCGCCTGCAACAAGATACCGACAGCTATCTCATCCAGACATATCACTACTCTGGAGTCGAACTGACTTGCTTCCACTTTAAACTCTACTTCCATCATCAGCGTACTAGCCCAATGCACCTGCACCACCTGCTGATTTTGAGGAAAAAACAGCGTCGGCATACTCAGCTTAGCGTTTAACCCAAGTTGCTCAGCAAAACCAGACAAACAGGCGCCGGCCAGAATATTAGCCAGCTCAAGCAATAACTCACTAAGCGTTTCGTTATCTAGCGGCACTTCGTAATCCATCAATTCGCCGATAGAATCGCAGCCCGTTTTTGACAACACCGTTAGTACTTCACCACCGATATGCCCCAGAAATGATTGCCGGGTATACCAGACATCTTTGTCCTTTAGCATTTGGGCAAAATGCTGAGGGGTAACAGCGACAATTCTTGGGATCGACAAGGTCACTTTTGCACCGATTAAACGGGCTAGCGCATTCGCAGCTCGCCCCATCGATATATTCATCAGCTCTTGCAATGCATCACGCTGCTGTTCCGACAATAAGGTTTTCATATCAAGCCCACTTCAAACAACGTCTCCCGCAGTTGCTGTGCCTGAAGTGGTTTATGTAAAAATCTGAACGCCCCCAACGCATCAACCAGCCGTTTTGCTTCAGGTTGAATATCTGCACTGATTACAATTACAACCGTTTTTGCGTGATGTTCATGTAAATACTGCAACACGCCAAAGCCATCGAGCTCTGGCATGGTTAAATCCAGAAACAGTACCTCTGCTTTGCCGGACTCAACAGCAAGTAACGCCTCCTTTCCATTGCAGGCTTCAGTGATATCAACATCCCATTCAGGCGGCAGCGCTCGCCTTACTGCTTTTCGTGACATCAGTGAATCGTCAGCAATCGTTACGGGAATTGGCATACATGGCTCCAAATAAACAAATGTCTCATTTGTCTTATACTAGCCGAAAATTTTAAAACGTCAATAAACGACTCGCAACAGCATACGAGTATACTGAAGCTGGCATTCCTTCTCTGCACAACCAAACAACGCTTTCACCAGCGAAAAAACCAGCACTAAGCTGGTTTTAATGATCCGGAACAAAATGGCTATTTACTGCAGTTGTTGCAAGATGGCATACCAGGGCACCAGCTTCAGGTTCTGGCCTTGTTCTGGCATACGATTACGGCCATCCTGCACCACCAATGCACCCTGTTCAAAACCGGGGCCCAAGGATCGGGTGGTAACGTCCAGACCATCCGTTTCTGAAGCGCCGTCAATTCCCAGTTCCGGGTTGGTACCAATTCTGAAATGTAACCGCTCAGCATAGGGCGGTGCGGCATCATAAATCAGATAACTGTCATTGCCCTGACTGGAGACCACCAGATAACTGTTACCGTTATGCTCCGCCAGCGCGATACCTTCAATATCATCAACCAGACGCTCACCATCAACCCGCAGGATTGCCTCGCCGGTCGTGGCTGCATCCGCTGCAGCTGCAAAGCGCCAGATAGCCTGATCTTCTTCGCCCACAAATAAAATACCGCGTTTGTCATCCGCCACACAGCCCTCCGGTTGGCTGGGTACCTGCAGCGAGCGTACTAAGCGACCCTGCCAGTTGCTGCCATCACTGCTCAGCTGATATTGCTCAATCAGGCCGGACTTATCATTGACAAACACATAATGGTTGCCACTATCAGCACTTTGATACAGGCATAAACCGTAAATCTCGGTCATGGCAGTCGCAATCTTGCCGGCATTGTGCAGCACGCCATTATTATCAATCGCAAACAATTGCAGGCTGTTGTCGTCGCGTAAGCTGGCCACAGCAAGATCATGCGCCCGGCCCTGCCAGGACAAGTTATACCGAACATCAACATTATTTAAGCGGCCAACCGGCAGTTGCTGTACCCGCTCACCCTGCAAATTGTACACATCCAGCCCGGCCCTTTTATCAGTCCCCAGAATAAGGCTTAACTCAGGCTTAGCCGGGTGATGCCAAACTGCCGGGTCGTCCATAACATCACCACGCTGCCTGGCGGCCTCGGTCTGTAAGGTTGGCATTAGCTGTACAACAGGTGCTCTGCTGCTGCGGGCGGCAGCAACAGAGAGCGATAAAGAGAGTTGCTGCACCGGACCAGCCTGTTCACTGCTGACAAATAACGCGGCCTTATTAGCTTGCAGATTGACGGAAAGACCACTTGCTTCAGGCAGGGCCGGCACCAGCAGGGTCGTTAACAGGTCTCCGCTACGGCTAAGCTGCAGTATCCGGGCCGGCTGTTCTTCCAATGCCAGTAAACTACCATCCGCTAATAACTGCAACGCCTTTACTTCACCCTGGAGCTGGCCAAAAGGCGCATTTACCTGCACCAGACTGCGACCTTCATCGGCTTCCGGTTCTGCCTGATAGCGCCAGATGGCCCGGTCAGCTTCAGCAATATACAAGGCGCCACTATAGGGGTCGGCTACACAAGCCGTGCTGTCGTAAGGTACATTTAACTCGCGGATCACCACTGGCTCATCCAGCCACTGCTGCTGTTGCTGCAGCAGTAACTGGTCAGCACCACCGCGCCCACCCAGTAAAAACAGGCTTAACTGCTGGTTCTCGCTGCTCTGATAAAAACACAGGTCATCGACCACCCGGCTGCTAATTAATTGGCGCCGGAGTAACTGCAACGGCTCGTTCGCTTGCGGTTTCAGCTGCCACAAATGCAGGCTGTTATTATTGTCGTCCATCGCGGCCAGTAACAGGCTGTCGTCGGCAAGTTGCTGCACAGTGAGCCGGATAAATGCGCCAGGGTAATGACCAATTATCTCAGGGCTTTTTGTCTCAGCATCTTTTGTCTCAGGGCTTTGCCGCACATGTAAGCCAGCCTGATCGCTGAAAATCTGATACTCCATGCCAGCCAATTGCACTGTGTGATAATGGCTGGCGCTAATATCAGCCAGCTGTTGTGCCAGCGTACTTTGTCCTGTCAGTTTTGTTTGCTCAAGCTGACAGCCGCCAACCAGTGCTGCTAACGCCAGCCCCACTCCAGTGCGGGTAACCATTTTTTTAGTTAATTGCATTGCCTGACTCCTGTTACCAGTTAGTGATCTGCACGCCCAGCACCACGGTGCGACCATACTGTTCATATTGGAAGTTATAGGGCTTGCGACCGGTATAGGCGTAGTAAGGCTCATCATTTAAATTAATCACATTAAAATACAGCTGCATACCGCGGCTGAATGTCCATTTACTGCTGAAATCCAGTTGCAGATGGTCATCGGCATACACGTCGTAGCCGGCATCACTGACATCGCCGACTTCCGCCAGATACTCCGATTTATAGTTAGCCGCCAGGCGCAGGCTCAGGCTGTCGGTTTCATAACCGATACTCAGGTTAGCCGTTTTATCTGACTGGCTGGGCAGTGCCACTTCCCGGCGCAGTAAACTGCCATCATCAAACCATTCGATATCTGCCGCAGAGTCGGTCAGGGTCAGGTTGGCCGATAGCAGCAGGTGATCCAGCCAGCTATCAAAACCCGCCAGCTGATGCACGGCATTTAATTCCAGTCCGTATAAATCGGCGCTGCCGCCATTGACATAGGTTTCAGCTTTGGCAAAGTCAGCATACTCGCCCCGGCCAGCTAAATCGGCTTCATAAATAAAGTTATCAATCTGCTTATAGAACAGCATGGCCGACAGCACACCCAGCTTGTCAGCATAATGCTCAATACCCAAATCAAAATTATTCGAGGTCAGCGCCTTTAAATCCGGGTTACCGAACGCGGCTTCCAGTTCATCATCGTCACGTTCCAGAATAAAGGCTGGCGCCAGCTGCTCAAAGTTCGGCCGCACCAGGCCGGTACTGAACGCCGCCCGCACGATACTGTTCTCTGCCAGGTTGTAGCGCCCGACCAGTGCCGGTAACCAATACCCCTCGCTGCTACTTTGCCGGTTGGCACTAAACAGCTCTGTACTGTCATCATAACGGGTACCGACTGCGTCACGTTTTTCATGTTCATAGCGCACACCACCCACCAGCTGCCAGTGCTCGCGTTGCCACTGCGCCATGACATAGCCAGCACTGATATCTTCATCTACCTGATAATCGTTAATTTGTGACTCCACCTCGTCAACAAAATCAGCTCGGTTAAGCCCAGCCACCAACTGATAAATAGCAGCACTGCTGACCGCTGGCCCGAGGTTACTCAGACTATAGTCCACCACACCACTGGCATAATCGTTCATACTGAGAGCAGTAATACCCTGATCGGCAAAATCCTCAAACAACCAGACATCTTCAGCGGCGGTTTTTTCCCGCTGGCTGAATTTAACACCGGCTTTCAGCTGCATACTGGCGCTGCCCTTGATCCTTTCGTGGCTAAGATCAAACTTAATATTGCGCTCGGTCTCTTTGGTATAGGTATCACCCATTTCCACTTCTTTTAACGTATAGCTTTGGGCCAGAAAAGCATCAGCCGGGGCAGTTAGCCGCAATATATTGCTGCCGCTGAAGCCCACACCGTCGTCAAACGCCTGTTCAAAGTCAGCTGCACCAATATTAAACGGGGTGTCTTCGTCGGCTTTGCTGGCACCACCTTCCAGTTGCCACTCCCAGTTGCCAGCTGTTTGACGGGTACCCAGCACCAGGGCCGTAATACTCTGGGTTTCTTCGCGCTGTTTTAACGAGCGCAGCAATTCCGCTTCGCCGCTGGCGCCGGCCCATTGCGGATCAGCAAATTCAACCACCAGCCCCTGGCGCTGTTCATTGTCACTAAAACGGCTATACAGGCTGCGCAGGTAATATTCGTTATTACTACCAGGGCGGTAATCCAGGTTCAGTGCCAGTCCCAACCGTTCACGACTGATGGTGTAGTCGCGTAACTCGAACTCTTCTAAACCTTCTTCAAAATCCCAGCTACCGCCCGTTTCAACGTTTTCTGAGCCAAATTTACGCTCGGCAAAACTGGCGGCAATGGCCATCCCCAGGCTGTCTGTTTCGCCACCTAAATCCAGGATTTTACTGAATACCCCTGACACTTTAGGGCTGGTTTTCGACTGTTGCTCGTTGTAGCCGGCCTCGGCGGTAACAGAGTAAAAGTCGTTACTGCGGTCAAATGCTGACAAGCTTTTTATTTCGACTGTGCCGCCCAGCGAGCCGGCAGCCATATCCGGGGTCAGGGTTTTATTGACTTCTACCGACTCCAGCAAGTCCGACGGGATCACATCCAGCGCCACCGCCCGCCTGCCCGCTTCAGGCGCGGCCAGCGATGTACCGTTATAAGTTACTGAGTTGTAGTCCGGTGCCAGACCCCGCACCCGGATAAAGCGGCCTTCTCCCTGATCCCGCTCCACCGATAAGCCTGCTAATCGTTGCAGTGCTTCACTGACATTGCTGTCGGGGAACTGACCCATTTCATCCGTGCTGGCCACCGTAACAATACCGGCCGCATCGCGCTGGCGGTTCAGCGCTTTACTTAAGGCACCAAACTGGCCCCGTACTTCAATATGTTCAATCTCATCAGTCTCGGTGTCTGCCAGTAACGGGGCAGATAAGGCGCTACAGGCCAGGGCTATGGCAGATGCCAGCAAGGTACGACGATAGTTCGGTTTCATAACGAGCTCTCAGGTTGCAGTAGGAAGTGCCAACCAGTCTGCCGTTGCTCTGTGACAAAACAGCGGTTGTTAACAGGCTTTGCTGCACGCTACTGACCCGGGTCTTTATGGAGCAGCAGAGCCTGCTAACGGCTGCAATTTGTCATATCAGTGTCATGCCAGCGCCGCAAACTGGTCATTATTTGCCGGACAACTGTACTTATGTGGCAACAACATCGTTATAAACTGCTTTCCAGCCTGCTGTTGTTACTCAGCGGCCTGTTGCTGGCTATCCATAGTGGCAGCGCCAAGCAAGCCACCGAGTTCGACTGGTTAGATATTCTGGGCGAGGGTACTACCTTGCTGGTAGCCTGCGGCTGGCTGGGGCTTATTATCAGCAGCCGGCCAGCGGGGCGGGTTACCGAATGGCTGTATTACGGCAGTCTGCTGCTGGTGTATTCGTACTTTCTCGACTTACTGGACGAGTTTATCCGCTATCCGGACGCTATCCGGCTGATGAGCTGGCTTGAGTCACTGCCGGCACCGGTCGGTATGTTAATTCTCACCTACGGTCTGGTCGGCTGGCACCGCGAACAACGGGCCATTAACCGCCAGCTGCAGGGCCGCGAGTTGTTTTTACGCCAGCATCAGCTGATCGATCCGTTAACGCAACTCTATGGCGCAGCGTATTTGCAGGCCGTGCTGCAACGTGAGATTGAACTGCACCAAAGCCAGCACAAAACACTGAGTTTGCTGGTGGTTGATATCGATAATTTCAGTCAGTTTAATCGTCAGCATGGCATGGCGGCAGGCGATGCGTATCTTAGCCAGTTAAGTGAATTGCTCAGCAGCCAGCTCCGGCACAGTGATCTGGTGTGCCGCTATGCCGGTGACCGCTTTATTGCCCTGCTGCCCGATACGGCTGAGCCGCAGGCACAGATTATGGCGCAGCACCTGCGTCAGCAATTGCCACAGCTGTCAGACAGTAATAACGACCCGGCTACCACCGTCGTTGCGCTGGCCGTTAGACAGGGCAGCACTAAAGCGGCGTTTAAGGCGGCAGAGCAGGCGCTGGCACTGGCCAAACAGGCCGCTAACTTCAGTTACAAACCTGCCTGATGAACGCGCGCCGCTTCGGTTATCAGGATACGCCCGGCTTCGGCTACCAGGATAAAATACTGCTATTGCAGCACGGTAGCAGTGAGTTGCTGGCACTGGCGCAGCGCCGCGGGGCGACGTTAAGCAAACTGCTTACCGGCACCAGCATATTCGAGCAGGACCTACATAAACCGCATGGCAGGCTACACCATGCCGACTGGCTTAAATTACTGCACAACTGTCAGCAGCAGCTGAACAGCCCGGAGCTGGCCTTTTTGCTCGGCAGCGCCCTGTTAAACAGCCGTTATATTTCACTGTGTCAATGTCTGCAGGCATCTGCAAACCTGCGCCAGGCGCTGGCTCAGCTATGGTATTTCCGACATCAGTTGTTTCCTGCGGTTTATGCCACTGTGTATCTGCTGCCACAACAGCAAGCTATTACCATCGAGTTGCAGCCCGCTGTGGGTCTGGCTAACCAGCAACCGTTTGTTATGACGGTGCTGTGTTCATTACTACTGAATCTACTCAAGCAACAGCTCGGCACCACCGAAGGTATTAATGTGCAATTGCAATCAGGGTGCAGCGCTAAACAGTTGCAGGCTCAGCTGCATTGGGATTGTGCAGTTAACTTCAACCAACCCTGCGATAGCATCAGTATTCCGCTGTCATTGTGGCAACAACCTTTCAGCGACGCTGATCCAGAGCATTTCAGAGCCGCCCGCCGCAGTTGTCTGCAGCTGAACCGGGTGCTGCCCCGCCAACGCGGTTTGCTGGAACAGGTCTGTCGTTTGCAACAACGGGCTTTGCCGGAACTGTTAAGTCATGAACAAGTAGCAGACGTGCTGGGGCTTTCCGCTAGCAGCCTGAAACGCCAGCTAAGTCAGCATCACACCAACTTTGTCCGGCTGCTGGATCAGGTCCGGCGCGACCAGGCCCGCCGCCTGTTGCAACAGGGTCACTATTCCAATCGCCAGCTGGCACAACAACTCGGTTATTCCGATGAACATAATTTTCGCCGGGCTTTTAAACGCTGGACTGGCTTAATCCCTACTGATTTTAAAGGCTTATTTAATTTCAATTAACCGTCATTTTTTAAAGGATCTTTATGAAACCTGTTAAAACCTGCAGCTGGAAACAACTGCATCTGCTACTGCTAAGCACAATTTTGGCCGCTACACTCGGCGCTTGCTCGGTGGCAGAACCTGCAGCAGAGGCCAGCCCAAGCAGCAACACAACCAGCAGTACAACCAGCAACGCGCCCAGCAAAAAAGTACTAAGCTTCGCCGTACTGGGTGACGCCGAGCCCAAACCCGAGCCGCAATTTCCCAATGTCGCCTCGGCAGTGGCTGACGTTAATCAGTTAAGCGGGCCTTTACAGCTCGATTTTGTGGTGGGGGTCGGTGATATTGCGCATAAAGGTACCTTAGTGCAGTACGATAATGTTACGCCGGTGCTGCAACAGCTGACGCTGCCGTTTTACCCTATCATGGGCAATGAAGAGCACGGCAGCACGGTAGCGCGTTTTCTGGAGTATGCTAATAAGTGGAATCAGGGCAAAATCAGCATTAACGATCCGAGCTATGTGCTGGAGTTTGATAGTGTTGCACTGGTATTGGCTTCGCCGGATCATGGCCGCGATTTTAACGACAGCGGTATCAACTGGATGCAGCAGCAAATCAGCCAGCTGTATCCCAAGCCGGTATTACTGGTGGTGCATGGCGCCCAGGCAGGTGTCTATCCTGAAAACGCCGAAAAAGGTATTCATCACCCCGGCTTTAGCGAGGTAATTGCTCAGCCCAACCTGGCCGCAGTAATTTCCGGAGACTTACATATGGATATGGACCGGGTCGAGCACTCAAAGCAACTGGGCAAAGTGCATTATCTGCATATACCGGCGCTGGAACGGACTAAAATTCCGGATGAAACCCAGCACACTGCGATGTTCCGGGTGTTCAACATCGACAGCAACGGCCTGGTGCAGGTTGATACTTATCAAACAGGTGTTAGCAAACCACTGGCGCGGCATGCCTATCAGTTCAGCTTAAGTGGTAATCAATAGCTATTTCAGCCTTGAAATTGTTACGGCACCAGCCAATATTGCAGTTGCTGTGTCTGTAAAAACGCTTCAGCATCCCTGCCTTGTAATAAGGCAGTGGTGGCCAGCATACCGGCCAGCAGACAGTTTGGTGCTGCCACCGTCACTGAGCGTGGCGCGTCAGTAACAGGCCAGCCGGTTTTCGGGTTAACAATATGGCTGTAACGCACGCCATCTTTGAATAAAAAGCGCCGGCTGTCACCACTGGTAGCCAGCGCACCGTTACTTAATCCGACTGCCGATATTGCCTGATCTGCCAGCGCCGGATTTTCAATACCAATCCGCCATAAGCTGCCATCCTCGCGGGGCCGGCTGCAACACATATCGCCGCCAAAATTAACCACCACGCTGGGTATTGCAGTGTCAGAAAACTGCTGGCTGAGTAATTGCATTACTTTATCTACCGCATATTCCTTGGCAATGCCGCCGAGGTCCAGCTCCATCCCGGCCGGCAACCACAGCCGGTTAGCTTCTCGTTTTACTTTGTGCCAGCCAATTAAGGGCAGCAGAGTATCAAGCTGTTGCTGGCTGGCAATATTAGCCGAGCCATCAAACTGCCAGGCGCGGCGTAAAATGCCACTGCTGATATCAAATAAGCCATCACTTAACTGATAACAGCTGTCAGCAAAGGCTAACAGCTGCATGGTTTCTGCATCCAGCGTCTGCCAGCTGCCGGCCTTGCGGTTTAACCGGCTTAATACACTGTCACTGCGATAGCGACTGTACTTTTGCTCAATGCGTTCCGCTTCAGTTGCCGCAAGCAAGGTTAACTGCCGGGCCAGCTGCAAATCCTGCTGTTCAAGCAGAATTTCGCACGGGCTGGCCATCGCCCGAAACTGGCCGACAACACAATGGCGCCCTGCATTGACAGTGATGTCAGGCATTACGCCTCTGTCCATTACGACTCCCTCTTAACATGACGCCTGCACATTACCAGTGCTGATCAGAAAGAATAACTCAGTTGTGCCATTACTGCGGTCACTTTTTCATACAGCTCAACCTCGGCCAGTACACCCGGGGCCGTTATCCCGTCATTTTCCGGCGTCTGCTGATACAGTGCTATCCGAAATGACAGCTCGTTGCCTTGCGCCAACTTAGTGCCAAATTTAGCCCCCACGGTATAGGTATTCATTTTACCAATCCGGTAATCGGCACTGACATACTGCGGCAATGGCTCTGCCTGCAACATAAATGGCTGATAAAACTCTGCCGCACTTTGCTGATAGTAGCGGAACTGTGGCTCGACATACCAGCTGTCGCCCATTGGCAAGCGCCATTTCACATCAGCAGTATGCGATGTCAGTTCCCAGTCATCCCACATATAGCGGTATGACGCATCCAGGTAGCTGCCACGCACATGCAGTTTATTCTGCCAGTATAAGCTGTGCTTAGTGCGTTGGTCCGGCCGGTTTTCGTAAAGGTTTTGTTGTACTTCACCATTGGCATTTACCACACTGACCAACTTAAAGGGGTCGGTCATATAGCCATCGGCCATACTGAGTGAGTAGTTAAACTGCATTAACCAGTCACGGTTAATTACCTGGGTCAGCCCAAACAAAACATCAAGCGTATCTTTGGTGTCATCGGCCCGATCCCGTGTCGTGTCAAAAGCCGCCTGATAGCTGTTGTCATCAGCAAAATCGGGGCGCAGCAACATAGGTGCAAATGGCGCGGCAATACCACCTTCAGGCGAAATGGTATCGTGACTGTAGCCCAGGCCTAACGATACTGTGGTGTTTTTCTGGTTAAAATCCCGCGCCAGAGAACCATTCAGTCCCATCGATAAGTAGTCATACTCTTTTGACAAATGGCCACCGCCGCTAACCCGCCAGTTCGGTGCCAGCGATTGCTCCCAGCTCGCATCCAGTTGCACCCGGGTATCATGAAAGGTGTCATCAAGGGGTATGACGCCCGGTGCGACGTCATAGCTACCGCGGCCCGATGGCCGGGTAAAACTTTGCACGTAAGGCTGTGCCACAGCACCGGTGGCCGATGCACCGGTCAGTGCATCCACTACCAGCCCCAGATTCAGAAACTTGTCATCACCAAAGTCACCGCGTGCCGTCAGAATAGCTTCGCCGGCGCTAACCCGGTCAGTTTCGTTGTACAGTAAAATGGCACTGTTAAACTGCCAGTCATCCAACACGGTACCGGCCTGAGCCTGTTGTCCCAGCAAGGCGCAGCTGGCTGCAGCCAGCGCTGCGCTGATGTTTGCCAGCTGTTTTAATTGCATCCGCAACCTCCACCGGCAAAGCTGCGACCACCGCTACTACCTTCTTTACTGAAGTAAATATGGTCGTCCAACCGGTTATCCAGTGGGGCACTGTTCAGCGCCATCTCGTCTTTTGCCAGCACGTCGCGCTCCCATGGCTTAACCCCCAGGCTGCTGCAGGCGCTCAGCTGGCTAAGCAGCACGCTGATAACGCCGGCACTCAGTATTTTTTTCAGTTTCATTCTGCTTACTCCTCAGCCAGTAACTGGCGAATTTTTGCTTCATAGTCGGCGATATCGGCTTGTTTAAAACCAATATGGCGATAACGGATCTGGCCTTTTTTGTCGATCAGAAAACTGCTGGGCATACCCTTTAACTGGTATTGCTCTGCCATCGCGCCAGCGCGGTCATACAGCACAGCAAACTGAGCCGGCACCTGCTGTAAAAAGCGGTTTGCTTCATTGCGCTCGCTGTCTTCGTTTACCGCCAGCACCAGCAAGCCAGCAGCGGCGTGTTGTTGCTGCATAGTGTTTAACCAGGGAAAAGACTTGCGACAGGGTACGCACCAGGACGCCCAGAAATCGACCAGTACCACTTTACCTCTGAGCTGCTGCATGCTGCTAACCGGGCTGCCTTCTAAATCACTGAGCTCGGTTGCAGCAACCCTGCCAGCCAGCAAACTACTCAGCAAACACCCGACCAGTAACACCCTAATAATCCGACACTGCATAAAACCTCCGATATAGTGGTGTTCAAGCTAACCGGGATTGCTTAAGTAAACCTTAAGCGCCCTTAGGGTTGGTCTGCTAAATGATATTGTTGCTGGCGGTACAGATAAGAGGGCAACAGTACCTGGGCCAATGTCCGTTTGACCTGCTGAGCGGTTGGCGCCTGCTCCGACAGCACCAGCTGTTTCTGCAGCAGGTTATAACGTGCGCTGACCGCCGGCTGACCGGGTCGCAAAATCGTCAGCTGTTGCTGCTCCATCAGGGCAAAGTACTGATCAAATTGCATTAAGGCGCGGCCCGGGCTGCTATCATCTTTGCTGAAATCGCGTCCGGTTAATGGAGTCTGGCCACTGATCCCCATCAACGATAACAAGGTTGGCGCCAGGTCAATCTGGCTGGCGACCGGCTTAATGTGCCTGGGCATCAGATCAGCACCTAAGATCAGTGCGGGGATATGAAACTTCTCTACCGGCACCAGATTGCTGCCATACACCCGGTTGTCGTGATCGGCCACAATCAGAAACAGGGTATCCTGCCAGTAAGGTTGTTGCCTGGCATGGGCGATAAACTGACCCAGCGCATAATCGGCGTATTTAACGGCGTTATTTACTGTTTGTTTCGGCTGTTCATGCAGGCTGATACGGCCATCCGGAAACTCAAAAGGCGTATGGTTTGACGAAGTAAATACCAGACTGAAAAAGGGCAGCTGCTGCTGGTGCATATCAGCCAGATGACGGGCTGTAGCAGTAAATAAGTCTTCATCACTGGCACCCCAGCTGCCAACAAATACCGGGGCAGGCATTTGTGCCAGATCAATCACCTGCTTGATGCCATTGCCGGTAAAAAAACTGCGCATATTGTCAAAGTGCGCTTCACCGCCATAAATAAAGCTGGTGTGATAGCCGCGCTGCGCCAGCGTGCTGCCCAGGGTGTAAAAATTCTGCTGCGCTAAAGACAACTTAACCACGCTTTGTGCCGGTGTTGGCATAAAGCCCGAGACCACCGCTTCAATACCGCGCACTGAGCGGGTGCCGGTGGCATACATTTGCTCAAACCACCAGCCACTGCTTTTTAGCTGTTCCAGTTCCGGCGTTACCGCCACCCCGCCCAGCGATTCAACAAAAGTTGCACCCAGACTTTCCTGCAAAATAATCACCAGGTTCAGCGGTTTACTGCGGGTTACACTGGCCTGGCGATAGTTTAAGGTCGGTAGCGTTTTATTTAAGAAACTCAGTTGTTTCAGCCAGGGCCAATCCAGGGCCAGGGCCAGCATCTCGTCATCAGGCAGCGTACCGTATATTTCACTGGAGCGCGCTTCATGTCGCAGGCTATATAATGCGTACAACACGGAGTATGGCGAGCTTATAATCAGTGAGTTTACTAATGCATCGCTGGTTATCGCAAACAACGCCGGATTGGCCGGCCGATGTTCGGTGGAAGATCGGATAGCGGCAAATACCAGCAATAAAATAACAGGCCAGCTGCACCAGAATGTTCTGGTTGCATAAGGCTGGACGACAGCCGTAACCTTGCTGAATAAACGGTGCAACAGCCACAGCAACAATAAGGTGATGGCGATGCCACCGAGCAACATCGCCCGATAGCCCTGCCACAGCGTACTGAAAACCTCTTTAGGGTACTTTAAATATTCAATGTACAGCCGGTTCGGCCGGATGTCATATTGCAGAATAAACTGCGGGGTCGATACTTCAATAAAAATAACCAGACAAAGACCAAGCAATACCCAGCCATGGCTGAAGTAACGCCACAGAGTAAAACTGGCTTGATGGGCCAACAGTGGCGCCAGCAACAACGGCAGACTTAACCATAAGCCGGCCAGGATCAGATCAGCTCTTATTCCCTGCAGCAGCATGGTAGCGATATCGCCGGCAGCAACGACTCTGTCGTATTGCCAGATAAATAACCCTGCCCGACTGGCTGACAATAACAGCAGCATCACCAGCAGCATCACCACATAGTGCAGATAGGGCCCGAAAAATCTAAGCAAACGACGGTTTAATGGCATGCAATAACATCCAACAGCTATTTGAATTGGATGCTAGTGGTTAAAGCTTAAGCAATACTTAAGTACAAAAACGGCCTCTGCCGCCCGCCTTCCTAAGCAACTACGCCAAAAATACTGCCTACCGCTGCAGTTAGCGCCATTGCCAGCGCGCCCCAAAAAGTGACCCTTACAGCGCCCTTTATTACGGGTGCCCCACCTGCCCGCGCTGCCAGGGCGCCTAGTAGTGCGAGAAAGCATAGCGATAGCAGAGAAACAGCGTGAATCAGATATTGCCCGGGCACTGCCCAGGCAACCAGTAGTGGCAAAGCAGCACCAATGGTAAAGGTGGACGCAGATGACAGTGCTGCCTGAACAGGCCGGGCAGTGCCATTTGCTGAAATACCTATCTCGTCTCTGGCATGAGCACCCAGTGCATCGTGGGCCATCAGCTGTTCGGCAACTGTGCGCGCCAGAGCAGGCTCAACACCTCTCTTTTCATAAATTTCCGCCAGCTCATTTTTTTCAAATTGTGGGTTTTCTAACAGTGAAATTCTTTCAAGTTCAAGATCAGCATATTCAGTATCCGCCTGCGAACTGACCGACACATACTCCCCCGCCGCCATAGACATAGCGCCGGCGACCAGACCTGCAACCCCTGCTAACATTATGCTGGCATGCGTTGTACTGGCAGCGGCCACGCCAATAATTAAGCTGGCGGTAGAGACGATACCGTCGTTAGCGCCCAGCACTGCCGCACGCAACCAGCCAACCCGATGCGAGCGGTGATCTTCAATGTGGCTCATACACTTCATGCCCTTTGTTTGCCTGATATTGCTTCGAGAATTAACTCTGGCAGCTAAACTTTACTGTTACCTTAAGAAAAGCTTAAGCTTTTTACAATAACATCCTGTACATCATGATTAATGATTAACCAGGGGACTTATTTATGCTCTCGTTCGCGGGCTTAGTCAAACCGCAATCCGGTGTAGTTGTATTCTTGATGTGCGTGTTGTCTGGCCATAGTAGCGTTGCCTCTGCCGACCCAGCGCCAACAATTGCCGAAAATATGTTGCAACTTACCGATGCGGCTGAGGCAACCATTCAACGCCAGGCCACAATAGAAGCGGCACCCTGGATATCGAGCTGGTTAGCTGATGCACCGACCTTGTCGGCGGCATTTCTGCAAAGCCAGACGAATGGCGGTAGTGACGAAGTTGAACTTGCTTTAACCCTGCCGTTGAAAAGCCCCGGCCGGGCCCGGCTTGATGATGAGCTAATTAACAACGAACAACGATTGCGAGCAAGCCTGCTTAGTTATCGACGCTGGCACGCCAGCGGCCTGGTCCGCGATATCGTTTGGACAATTCAAACCGAGCAAACCAGACACGCTATTCTGGCAGAGCAATTAACGGTTTATCAACGCTTTCTTACCAGGCTTAAGGCTCTTAGCAGTGGCCGGGGGACCGATGTCTTTCACCAATATTTGTATCAGCAAGCTGCGACAGAGCTTAAACTTGAGCGTCTGCAAAGTGAAAAGCAGCTGACAAATGCCCGGCAGCAGTTGCAATATTTAACTGGACAGCGGAGCACTCCTACGGACGTGAATGAAGCTGAGTTTAGCCAGCCAGATTTACAACAACATCCTCGTCTGCACCTGTTGATGATGCAAGAGCAACAACTCAAACTACAGCTGCAGGCCAGCACAACAGCTAATTCAGCCTGGCAACTAACCACCCGGGTCAAGCGGGTTAGCACCCCTGGCTTTGATGATAACCAAATTGGCGCGCAGCTTGATGTGCCACTGACATTTGGCAGACAAATAAATCAGCTCGACTCCAATAATTTCCAATTGGACTATCAGCAGTGGCTAAACAGCTTCAGCGACACCCAATTGGACATCCAGCACCAATATCAAACAGCGCAAACTGAGCTAAACACCGTTAAAACGCGACTAGCGTTATTAAAAGGCAATGAACCTTTACGCCAGCAGGCAAAAGCAGCGTTGCTTATGCTGCTCGAACGCCAGGAGATCAGCCCGGATATCGCGCAACAGCGTTTGCAACAACTATTGCAGGCTGAGCTCCAGCTCGCGTTACTTGAAGTGCAAGTGCAACAGGCCATCGCTACGTTAAATCAGACTGCCGGAGTTATTTTATGAAGCCTTGCTCAGTGCTACGCTTTGCCAGCACGATAAGTATCATGCTGGTGCTAAGCCTGCCGCTTAATGCGGCCGCCCAGTCAGCCGAAGTGGCTATCAACGAGTTAAGCGCCCTGGCGCTTCGCTACTCAGAAGTCACTGCAGCAACTCATTTTGGCGGGCCTGAACTGAGTGCCCGGGTCAGTGCTTATCCAAACAGTGCAGTTCCGGTTAGCCGGGTGGTGGAAAATGCGGCGACTTTATGGCTGGAACAACCCGGCACTCTCGTTACAGAAGGGCAAGCAGTTTTGCAACTGGAGGGCTCTGAAGTTCATCATTTTCTGACCGAGTACCAAACCCGCAAAGCCCACTTCCAATTGGTTAAAAAACGCTACGATGATAATCGCGCGCTTTTTGCCCGCCAGGCAATAAGTTCCGGCTCATGGCAAGAGGTCAGCCAGGCATATCAAATTGCCTTGCTTGATTTTGAGCACTTAGATCATTTTTATGAACGTATCAGCAGCATCCGTGATGATCACTTACAAATTACCCTGAGCGCGCCCATTGCAGGTGTGCTAATGGCGGCAGACTCTGCAGATACGGCATTATTCCGGGTCATTGCAGCAGAACAAATTCGTCTGCAAGGGACTCTGACCGACCAACAGGCAGAACTGACGGCTATTGGTTTTGGCAGCTGCCAACTTGATATCGCCCGGTTGGAAGCAGTGAGTCAGGGTTTTAGTCGGATCTGGTGGAGTGCTCCGTTGACGACACATCCAGCATGCCAGGCCAACTGGCAGCAACACCTCAGTGTGGTACCGCTTTATGCTCAGGCAGTGTTCCGGGTGCCCGGAAATAGCATTGTCCGGCATAACAGTCAGCAGCATGTATGGCTGAAATCTTCAGCAAGCCTACGCTTGGTCCCAGTGACTATCGTAGCCAAAGACGCTGATTCATTTTGGGTGCAAAGTGTCGCCCTTAGCAGCGCTTCTGAAATCCTTAGCCAATCTGTCAGCGCGGTTTATGGCCACTATCTGGGTCTGGGAGGCGAATAAGCATGGCCGCATTGTTACGCTTTATTCTCACCCAAAAGCTTTTTGTGCTCGCCATGACCACCCTGATTGTTGCCCTTGCTGTGCAAGCCTGGCAACGCTTGCCTGTAGATGCGTTTCCGGATATTTCACCAACTCAGGTAAAACTGATCATTCGCGCCCCCGGGATGACGACTGCCGAAGTTGAAGCTCAAATCACCCAGCCAATAGAAACCGAATTGCTTGGGATACCCGATCAAAGCATATTGCGCTCTACCACTAAATACGCGATAACCTCTATTACTATCGACTTCGCAGAGGGTACTGATATCTACTGGGCCCGCCAGCAAGTCAGTGAGCGTCTTGCCGGGGTATGGGGCAGTCTGCCTGCCAATGTCGAAGGCGGCATTGCACCTATGAGTACCCCGCTCAGTGAGATATTCATGTTTAGCTATAACAACCCTAATTTAACGCTGACTGAGCGCCGCCACATTTTAGACTGGCAAATCCGGCCACTGTTGCGCACGGTGCCCGGCGTGGCGGAAGTAACAACTATGGGGGGCTATGTTCAAACCTACGAATTTGCACCTGATCTGCAACGCTTACAGCAGGCAGGGATCAGCCTGGAACAACTTATTGACTGGTTGCAACAACATCATCTGAATGGCAGTGTCGGGCGGATCAACAGCGGCACCAGTACCCTGGTTATCCGGACAGAAGGCAAGCTTAACGATGCATACGACCTGGGCCAGCTGACAATCCAATCCGCGAACAACGAACCGTTGCGGCTGGAGCAACTTGGCGAAGTCAACATCGGTCATCTGGCACGCTTTGGTGGCGTAACCCATAATGGTGACGAGACCGCCCAGGCCATGATTATTGCCCTGAAAGGTTCGAACACCAGCGATGTCGTGCAGGCAGTCAAAGCAAAAATTGCCCAAATTGAGATGACCTTACCAGAAGGTAGTGAACTGAATGTGTTTTATGACCGGGCCAGCCTTATTGAAACCGCGGTCAACACCATTCTAGAGGCACTCTTTGCCGCCGTATTGTTAGTATTGCTAGTGCTGTTTGTATTTTTGGCGGATGTAAGGGCGGCGCTGGTTGTGGCTATCTCGATCCCGCTGGCGGTAGCCCTGACTTTTCTTGCCATGGACCTGGCAGGACTCACAGCAAACCTGATGTCACTGGGTGGTATTGTTATCGCTATTGGTATGCTGGTTGACGCTGCCGTGGTAGTGGTGGAAAACATTCTGAGCCAAAGCCAGCAACAACGCCACGCGCCGCGCGCGCACCGGATATATCGCGCCACTCTGGCAGTGGCAAAACCGGTGATCTCCGGCACCCTAATAGTCATTATCGTGTTCGCACCACTGCTTTTTCTTACCGGCCTCGAAGGCAAATTATTCTCACCGGTCGCCATGACCATCGTTTTTGCGATGTTGTCATCATTGCTTATTGCTTTATGTGTTATTCCGGTACTTGCGGTCAGCATTATTAAGTTCTCAGCTAAACCGGCGCCCCGATTTTTGCAATGGTTGCTGCAACACTATCAAAACGCATTAAAACAACTGATCCGGCGGCCAGCGCCATGGCTTGTCATGGCACTTGTTCTGCTTATTGCTACTGGTATTACCGGGACTTTTGTCGGTAAAACCTTTATGCCGGTTATGGACGAGGGCGATCTTATCGTCCAGTTAGAAAAGCATCCGGGCGTCGGTTTAGCCGAGTCGCTTGCAGTGGATGGCCAGATTAGCAAACGTTTACTGCGCGACGTACCGGAAATTAAGCAAATCGTCGCCCGCATCGGCTCAGATGAACTTGGCATGGACGCAATGGGCCTGAATGAAACCGATATGTTTATCCAGTTGCAGCCGGTAGTAAGCTGGCAGGTCACAGACAAAGAGCAGTTGATTGAAAATATCCGGCAAATTTTGCACCAGTATCCGGGCATCAACTTCAATTTCACCCAACCCATTCAGATGCGCGTATCAGAAATGCTGACCGGCACCTCAGGTGACGTTGCAGTTAAAGTATTTGGTGATGACATTGCGACACTCAGTGATCTGGCGCAGCAGATTGCTGACACTACCGGCCGAATTACTGGCAGTGTTGATGTGCAGACAACCCTTATCGATGGCGGTGAATTTATTAATATTCGCTTGCGTCCGGAAGTTGCTGCCCGCTATCAACTTACCACAGCCGAGCTGTCCCGGCGGTTAAGGATCTTTGTCGACGGACTTCAGGTCGGTGAGATAACTGCTGGCAAAATTAAAACACCGTTAATGTTCAGCAGCAGCCAAAGCCTTTCCAGGGTTACCTATATTCAGCAACTGGCGCAAATGCCGATCAGCCTGTCAGATGGCTCAGTTGCACCATTAGCCAGCGTTGCCACCATTGAAACCCAGTTTGGTCCAAGTTTAATTGAGCGGGAAAATGGCAGCCGTTTTGCCGTTGTTACCAGTAACGTGCAGCAACGGGACATCGTCGGCTTCGTTGAGGAGCTGGAGCAACAAATTAACGCCAGCATACCGCTCCCCAGTGGCTACACCATAGAATATGGCGGTGAATTTGAGAATCAGGCACGGGCAACCAGTAATTTACTGATGATTGTGCCTGTGGTGTTACTTATTATCGTATTGATCCTGTTTACTACTTTTCGCTCACTGGCAATAGCAGGCTTAGTATATGCCAATATTCCGTTTGCACTGATGGGCGGAGTAATTGCACTTTTTATCAGCGGTGAATACCTGTCGGTACCGGCTTCCGTTGGTTTTATCGCTTTATTAGGTGTCGCCGTGTTAAATGGCGTCGTGATGCTGTCCCATTTCCAAAGTATCGACAACCGTTACAGCAGCATTGACGAACTGGTGATAACGGGGGCGAGTGACCGGCTACGTGCTATCCTGATGACCGCTACCACAGCCATGTTAGGGCTTATACCGCTGGCTCTGGCTAGTGGTCCGGGTGCAGAAATTCAACGACCGTTAGCGATAGTGGTGATTGGTGGTCTGGTAACATCAACCCTAACTACTTTATTCCTGCTGCCATTAATGTACGCGCGTTTACGAGGTCGAAATGAAAAATCTTGAAGTTCTGCACGCTTTTTTTCCACTCGAGCTACGCGATGCAGTGGTCGATACTTTACTGAAACTGGATAACTTAAGCGGTTTTTCGATTGTTCCGATAGACGGCCATAGTCGCGAGAATAGCCAGTTTGATAAATTAGAACAGGTAGTCGGATACCGGCATATGTTCCGTTTAGAAGTGATTGTCGATGCCTGCCTGCGCCAGCAGGTTATTACACAGCTACGGCAATGCCGTTCCTGCAAACCCGGCGACAAAGGCATTCGTTACTATGTCACCCCGATACTGGACAGTGGTCACCTCTAAACAGTTAGATTTCACCTTAATAAATGCTTAAGCTGTTTAAGCTAAACTTAGCCCGCAAACAATCAGTTGGAGCAAGTCATGAAATCTGAAGCAAAGGGTCTGAGCCGGCTGTGGTTTGCCAGTAAGTACTCCTGGCGGGGCCTGGTAGCAGGTTTTAAAACAGAACCTGCCTTGCGCCAGGAAATTATAGCGCTGCTCATTATATTGCCGGTTATTTGCTGGCTTGATGTCAGCCCGGCAGAGCGCGCCATTTTGCTGCTGAGTACATTATTGGTGTTGATCGTAGAACTGCTTAATACCGCAGTTGAAACAGCAGTTGACCGTATCGGTCATGATTATCATGAACTTAGTGGTAAAGCCAAAGACTTGAGTTCAGCAGCAGTGCTGATAGCACTGTGTGGTGCTGCGGCCAGCTGGCTGATTATTCTGTGGTAAACGAAAGTACCAATGGACAATTTGCATGCGGATTTTACTGGTAGAAGATGATGAGTTGTTGGCCAAGGGCATGATTACCCGTTTAAAGCGGATGGGCTACCAGCCGGAACTGTGCACAACGGGTAAGCAAGCGCTGCTGGCAGCAGAGGACAGCGGTTTTGGCTTGATGATCCTGGATTTGGGGCTGCCGGATGGCTTTGCGCTGGATATTATCCGCCAGCTGCGCCACAGTGGCGTTATCATGCCCATTCTGGTGCTTACCGCCCAAAGCCAACTGGATACCAAGCTTACTGCCCTGAACAGCGGCGCTGATGATTATCTGGTTAAGCCGATAGATGTCCTGGAGTTGGAGGCGCGGATCAGAGTATTGTGCCGCCGCCAGCAACAACGAACAGATGACAACCTGCATCTGGCAGGCATCAGCCTGAATCTGCAAAACCACCATTGTCAGTTTCAGCAGCAGGATGTCAGCCTGACCCGCCGCGAATTTATGCTGCTGAAAGAATTTATGCTTAAACCAGATCGGATTTTATCGCGTCAGCAACTGGAAGAGCTAAGCTACGGTTGGGATGGTGACAATGAAAGTAACGCTATAGAGGTGCATATTCATAATTTGCGCAAAAAGCTCTCAGCCAATTTGATTAAAACGGTGCGTGGCGTGGGCTATATGCTGGTAACCCAGTATGGCATTTAATAGCATTAAGTTTTATTTGCTGTTGGGTATTAACCTGCTGATGCTTGGCACCTTAAGCTTAAATGCCTGGGTTGCCTACCACGATGCATTGCACGAACTGGATGAAATTTACGATGCCGAACTGGCTCGCAGCGCTAAGTTAATCAGTTTGTTGCTCAGCAGCAACCCGTTAAGACAAATCAATGCCGAACCACTGGTAATCGCAGTGCCGCACATTACTGAAATGGGTGAAACACTAAGCGCCCAGCAGGAGCGGTTGCTCGATGGCCATAAGTATGAGGGCAAAATAGCCTTTCAGGCCCAGCAGGGCGGCAAGCTGGTGATGTTGTCGGAAAATGCCCTGCAATTTCCAACCCCGAAACGACAGGCCGGCTACCACGAGATCACCGAGCACGGCACCTTGTGGATAACCTTTAGCTACTTTGTGCCAGAGCAGGATTTGTGGATCTTTACCGCACAGCGCGAAGATATTCGCAAAGAGTTGGGTGCACATATTGCTCAGGCGCAGGTCAGGCCTATTTTGTTTATGATGCTACCACTTAGCCTGTTAATTTATCTGGTGATTAAACTGGTATTGCGACCGCTGCAGTTATTACAGCAGCAGGTTGCCAACAAAACCCCGGAACAATTGCACGAAATCAAACTGGTGCTGCCGTTAGAGCTGCAGCCAGTTCAAAGCGCAATAAACAGTATGCTGCAACGGATCCGGCGCTACTTACAGCAGGAAAAACGCTTTATTGCTGACGCCTCGCATGAATTACGCACGCCGCTGAGTATCTTACAACTGCATGCGCAAAACCTCAGCAGCGCCACTGATCCGCTGGAGGTGGCTGAAGCAGTGGATGCGATTACTGAAAGCAGCAAACGCATGTCACATCTGGTCAATCAGCTGTTATCTGTAGCAAGACTCGAACATCTGCAGCAGATTGATTGTGAAGCGCTGCCATTAACGCCGCTGCTGCATCAGAGCCTGTCGCAGTTACCAATCAAATTGCTGGATAAAGTACACTGGCAGCTGGAACTGGATGACAGTTGTCAGGTATACGGTGACAGCACCCTGCTGCAAAGTGTGCTGCGAAACGTCTTAGACAATGCCGCCAAATATTCTCCGGCGGATGGCACGGTTAGTATCCAGACCCAGCGGGACAGCAACCATAACATCATGGTCCGGATCAGCAACGGCGGCAGTACGAATGCCGATATCAACCGGCTTGGCGACAGATTCTACCGGCATCAGCAGCACCAGCAAACAGAAGGTGTCGGCCTGGGCTTATCTATCGTTAAACATATTGTTGAGCTGCACCATGGCAGCATATCCTTTACCGCCAATCACCAGCATGGCCTGGATGTTCTTATTCAGTTTCCTGAAGCAGCGGCCAAGGGCTAATTTAAGGTTCACTTAAGCCGCTTCATCCAGACTGGCACTCTCAACCACAGGAGTGCAGTTATGCAAGCTACCAATCCGGGCCGTTATCCAGGCATTATGATCGTTCTGCACTGGCTTACCGCGCTGTTATTTGTGCTGGTTTACTGCAGTATGGAGTTCAGAGATGTATTTGAGAAAGGAACTGATGCCAGAAATTTAATAAAAACCGCCCACTATGCGTTTGGTTTAAGCATTTTTATTGTTTTCTGGTTCAGAATTCTGGCCAGAAAACTATGGCCTGCACCGCCACACAGTAATGTGCAGCCCGAATGGCAACGCTATCTGATGATTACAACTCATAGTGCCCTGTACCTGCTGATGTTAGTTCAGCCACTATTGGGCTGGTTGCTGGTTAACGCCGAACATAGCAGCACCATTATTTTTGGTATTACCCTGCCGCAACTGCTAAGCCCGGATGCAGGCATCGCCGACTGGTTGGAAGAACTACACGAAATCGTCGCCAGCGCCGGTTATCTGCTGATAGGCTTGCATAGCGCGGCCGCGTTGTTTCATCACTACCTCCTCAAAGATAACACGATGCGAAAAATGCTGTTTGCCGGCAAGCGACAGCGTTGACAAGCCTCCAAATAAAGCTGGCAGCTAGTTCGCCGTATCTTGTTGTTGCAACGCAAGCCTGGCTTGCTGAACATTGCTGCTTTTTTTCTGCGGATGCAAGGCGATGATCCTATCGGCGCGCTCCAGCGCTGCGCTTGCCTGCTGCGGGTTGCCCTGCAACAAATAAGCTCTGGCAATGCCTGCCCAGGTATCGACAATGTCAGGATGGTCGGCGTTTTTTTCACCGTGCAACATAACGATCTGCTGATACAATTGCAGCGCGGCGTCGGTTTTCTGCTGCGCCAGATAGGTATCGGCCAGTACCTGAGCCGTTATCAAAGTACTGGGATGGCCCTCACCTAATTGTTTTTGTTGTTTATTATAGGCATCAAGTACCAGCTGCTCGGCTTCGCTAAACTGCTGCTGCAGGCGCAGTAATCGCGCCAGTTTCATCTGGCTTTGCAGGGTTTCAATATTGTCGCTGCCAAGCACCTCAGCGCGCTGTGCCAGTACCTGGCGAAACAGCACATCTGCTTCTGCATACCGGCCCAGGCCGCGGTAGCTATCCGCCAGGTTATGCTTTGAACGCAGGGTAGCAGGGTGCAATTCACCCAACACTTCCGTCGCCAGTTCAATATGTCCGGTAATTACTGGTTCAGCCTTTTGGTACTGGCCAGAGCTTTCATAAATTGAACCCAGAGTACTCATACAGGTTAGCGTGGTGGGATGACGTCTGCCCAACTGGCGCTCAGCCATATCAAAACAGCGTTTGTAGTAGTGCTCTGCCTGCTGGTACCGACCCAGCCAGTGATTGATCACACCAAGATTTGCCAATGAGTTAATGTTATCCCGGTGGTCTTCACCCAGCACCCGGATCCTATCCTGATATAACCTGAGCCACATTTGCTCAGATTTCTCCAACTCTCCTGCTTCCATATAAGCCGCAGCCAGGTTACCAATGGAGCCCAGGGTTAATTTGTGATCATTGCCGTACAACTGTTCAGCCAGCTTTAATGCCTGATAACGCAGCTCCAATACCTGGTCATTCTTAAACTGGTCCTGATAGATATAAGATAAGTTGGTCAGGATCTGCCAATACACCTCCGTTTCGGTAAAGTTATACTGCAGCGCCAGTTGCCTGGCTTGTTCCAGATGTTGCCGGGCGGCAGTTAACAAACCAAGCGAATGATAAGTACGGCCAATAATCCGGTGCACTGCTGCCGCCACTTCAGGTTGCTGGCTCAGGGCATGGTCGCTTTGTTCTGCCAATTGATTACTGGCCTCATCCAGCACATCCCGCACCTTAGGTTCGGCGCCCTGCGCCTCAACCGGGTCGGCCCTGCCCAGCATATTGGTAACAAATTCAGTTATTGCCAGCGCTTTGTCCCGCTGCAGCCGGGCAATATCCCGCTCTTGCTTTACCTGCTGCGCCTGTTGCCAGAATGCCGCACTAAACGCTGTAATACCACACAGAATAACCGCTGCCAAAGTGCTGCTGGCAGTATTACGCCGGACAAATGTCTGGCAGCGGTACCACCAGCTGCCGGGCCGGGCCTGGATAGGGTGCTTACCCAGAAAGCGCTTTATATCATCAGCAAACGCCGTGACCGATTGATAACGGTTGGCGGGCTCTTGCTGCAAGGCACGCCGGATAATCCAATGCACGTCGCTGCTGGCACTTTTTGCCACCAGTAACTGCAATACCAATCCTAAAGCGTACACATCGCTCAGGGCAGAAAGTGCTTTGCCCTGCTTTTGCTCCGGACTGGCAAAGTTTAAGGTTAAACCAAGTTGCTCAGTAGCTGTGGTTGCGTCGGTGCTGGTGGCACGGTTCAGCAAGCGGGCAATACCAAAATCCAGTAATTTTGGCTCGCCATGCTGGTCAATTAAAATATTGGACGGTTTAAGATCACAATGCACCACCATTTTCTGATGGGCAAACGCTACCGCGGCCATCACTTTGACAAACAATTGTAACCGCGCCGTCAGCGACAGCAAGCGCGCAGCACAGTACTTGTCAATCGGCTCACCTTTAACATACTCCATAACCAGATAAGGCATACCGTCACGGGTAGTGCCGCCATCAAGTAACCTGGAAATAGCCGCATGCTCCAGATCCGCTAAAATTTGCCGCTCAGTTTTAAACGCATGCAGTAATACCGGATTAAACAAAGTGGTACCAATAACCTTAACTGCGACCTGCTTTTCAAATTGCTTATCTGCCCGCTCTGCCAGATAAACAGTACCCATACCGCCACGGCCAAGCTGGTGCACTAACTTATACTGGCCCAGGGTCATTCCGGTTAAATCCTGCTGGCTTCTCAGCAGGCTGGTCGCTTCTGCAGAAAGCATATCCTGTAGCTGTATGGTCTGGCCGTCACTGGCAAGCAGCTGCTGCAACGCCCGATAAAGTTCAGTATCGCCACTACTTTGCTGTTTAATAAAGCTATTGCGCTCAGCAGCGGGCAACTCTGTTGCCTGATAATAAATTTGCTCTATTCTAAGCCACATCTGCTTATCCATTAATGCGTTGCCCCGCCTTTCCTAAATTAGCTAAAATGTGTCTATACTGTTAGTCCCATAACAGCCTAGTTGAAAATAGCTTTATGTCTATTGTTAAGGAACACAATGATGTTACTGCCCTGCTGGGCAAATGGCGTGATGGCGACCTGCAGGCAGAGCAGCAATTAAGCATCCTGGTGCAGGATAAGTTGCATCAGCTGGCGGCAAAATATATGCGCCAGGAGCGGCCAAACCATACTCTGCAGGCCACCGCGCTGGTCAATGAAGCCTTTATTGGTCTGATGCAGGCAGAAGTAGATTACCAGGACAGGTTACATTTTTTCAGGCTGGCCGGCAGTATTATGCGCCGTATTCTGGTAGACCATGCCAGGGCGCGAAATGCCGCCAAACGGGGAGATGGTTTATTACAGGTTACTCTGACCGATGATGTACTGCAGGGCGATGATAGCAGCAGTATTATTGGCTTGCACAATGCCATGACAGCGTTGGCTGAGTTTGACCAGCAAAAAGCCGAGATCCTCGATTTACAGTTCTTTGCCGGTTTAAGCCCGGCACAGATTGGTGACTTATATGGCGTTTCCGGCAAAACCATAGAGCGCAGTTCCAAGCTGGCAAGAGCCTGGCTTAGCCAGGCCATGTAGCCTTTATTACCCTGATTTCCCGTCATTTTAAGTTTTTTTTCATTTTGTTGTCTTTTTATCCGGCTAAATCCGCTTACTACTATAACAGCCCAGTTAAGCGGTATGGCTGACGAGTTGTCATTGTGACAAAAACGTACAGATAAACCGGGTAACGCTATGAAACAGGTATTCAAACATTTACTGATTGTGCTGCAGAACCAGGCCGATGACGAGCAAGTATTAGCCAGAGCCATAAATCTGGCCAGACAACACCACAGCAAACTGACATTGTTTTGCTCATGGTATAAAAAGCGCCAGCTAGCCGACATTAATGAGCAGGCGGAACACTACCGGCAGCAGCTGTTACAGCAAATCAGCCAGGCGGGAATACCTGTAGCAATTGCCGATATCAGCATTGACTGGCAACAACCGGCGCAACGAGCCATAGACCAGCTGTTGCAACAACACGACATCAGCCTGATTATTAAACAGCAGCAAGCTAAACGCAGTATATTGTCCTGGCTGGTACCCGATGTGGAACATTATCTGATCAACAGCTGTGATTTGCCGGTTTGGCTGGTTAAGCAGCGCACAGCAAGCAGTGAGCTGAGCATTCTTGCCTGCCTGGATGTCGACGGCAGTGCACAACAGCAATATCAATTAAACGATGCAATCTTGTCGATTGGCGAACAGTTAGTACAACAAGATAGTAAACAATTACACATACTGAATTGCTACCAGACGGACGATTACAGCATGAGCCTGCCCTACGACAGCAACCATGGCTTTGCGCCACTGCCGGATGTTCAGCAGCAACATAATGATAAACTCACACCCTATATTGCAGAGCATCAGCTAACGGCAGAAACGGTGCACCTGAGTGAGGGGCTGCCCGATGATGAAATTCCTAAAGCCGTGCAGAATTATCACTGCCAGCTGGCGATTATTGGCAACAGCCATCCGCATAACTTCAGTTCAGTGCTGTTCGGCGACACCGCCCACTATTTAAGCCGGCATACTCCCTGTGATGTGCTAATTGTTAAACAGTTGGCTTAGCCGGCTGCGATAAGCTGCTGCTCAATATCGGCCAGTGCTGTGGGTTTGGCATATAAATAACCCTGGCCAAACTGACAGCCCAGCGTCGCCAGCAGTTGTTGCTGGGACGGGGTTTCAATGCCCTCGGCAATTACCTCAACTTCAATAGCGCTGGCCATTGCCAGCATGGCTTTTACCAAACTGAGGTTATGACCATTGTCGAGTGCCTGTACAAAGGTTTTGTCAATTTTAATAAAGTCGATAGGTAACGAGGTCAGGTAGGATAACGACGAATAGCCGGTGCCAAAATCATCAATAGCAATTTTAATACCGGCACGACGAAAGGCATTCAGGTTCGCCAACGTCGTCGGCGATTTATCCATGGCCACCCCCTCGGTAATTTCCAGTTGCAGGCAGTCCGGAGCCAGCTGCAATTGCTGCAGTTTGTCCATAATAAACTGATACAGCGCCGGGTCAGAAAAATGCTTACTGGTAATATTTACTGCCACAGCCTGGGGGGTTAAACCTGCCTGCTGCCACTCGCTGAGTTGTTGCAGTACCGCATTTATTACCCAGCAATCCAGTTTCTTGCCCAGATTTACAGCCTCAGCAACCGCGACAAAGACATCCGGTGCCACCGTACCCAGCGCTGCATCATGCCAGCGCACCAGCGCTTCATAGCCAATAAGTTGTTCAGTTAATAACCGGTACTTCGGCTGCAGTACTACAGTCAGTAAATTGTGCTCCAGCGCACGCCGCAAGCCCTGCTCAAGCTCCAACCTTCGGGTCAGGGCGCTGTGAATATCTTCATGGTACAGTCGTAACGGCAGGCCCTGATGTTTGGCGTCGAACATGGCTGACTCTGCCTGCTGAATAAGTTCGGTAAACTGGCTCGAGTCATCCGGGAACATGCTGATACCGATACAGATAGACGGGGCTATTTTCTCCTGGGCCAGCCAGTAAGGCTCGGTGCATTGCTCAATTAACTGATAAACAAAGGGCAGTAATTCACTGCGCTCAGCCAACGGTAGCAAGACAATAAAATCATCAGCACCGGGCCGGCAAACCAGCGCGCCACCCGGCAATAAACTTTGCAGCCGGTGCGCCGCTTCAATCAGCATTAAATCACCAAACTCGTAGCCGTACTTTTCATTAATCAACCGGAAGCGATGACAGTCAATAAACAGCACAGCGTAAACGGCGTCAGCATCAGAGCGCCGGCCAAACTGCTCCATCAACCCCTCTTTATTTAGCAAACCGGTTAAACTGTCAAAGCTGGTAAGAAACTTTGCGTGATTTTTGGCTTTAACCTGCTCAGTAATATCAATACCCACGCCTTGTATTTCATCCGTTGAGTCGGCTTTACCCGCCAGGCTGCTGAAGGTCCAGTCAACCCAATGTATGGCATTGTCGGCCCCCAGCATCCGCACCGACAATGAGATAGTCTGCGCCTCGCCGCCTTGTCGTAATTGGGTCAGCAACGCCTCGACGCTGTGCCGCTCATCGGCATGAATAAATTCAAAAATAGATATACCCAGCATCTGATATAACTGCTGGTTCAGTTGCCGGCTAAAGGCATTATTAACAAATGTCAGCCGGGAGTTTTTACTTAGCCGGCAAATAAATTCTTTCTGGTTCTGCACAATATCGCGGTAACGTTGTTCGGCAGAAATAAGTCGCTGCAATACTGCTTTAAATTCTGACAAGTCATGGCATACGCCAACAAAAATCCGGCCTTGTTCGGTAATCGACTCGCCCACTGATAAATGCATTGGAAAAACCGAGCCATCTTTATGCTGCGCCTGGACATCACGGCCAATACCGATAATTTTTGCTTTACCACTGACTTTGTAATTATCAATAAAACTATCGTGCTGGCCTGCGTGTTGCTGGGTCATCAGCATGCTGACATTCTGGCCAATCACTTCCTGTTTTTTATAACCAAACAGCTGTTCTGCGCCGCGGTTAAAGCTTTGCACTATGCCAAACTCATCAATTGAAATAATGCCATCAACGGCAGCCTCCAGCAGCGCATCCTGCACCGACAATACCTTTAAATGCGCTTTGACACTGGCCTGATAGGCGGTCAGGTCATGGCAAATACCAACAAAATAGCGTTTACCATTGGTTTTTGACTCGCCAACAGACAAATGCATCGGAAATATTGACCCATCCTTGCGTTTACCTTGCACATCACGACCAATGCCAATAATTTTTGCCGGCTTTTTATCCTTGATATAGTTCTTCAGATAGCTGTCGTGCTCGCCGTGAAAGGGTTCAGGCATAAGCAAGCGTACATTCTGTCCGACACATTCTGCAGCACTGTAACCAAATAGTTTTTCTGCGGAAGGTGAGAAGAAACAGATTAGTCCTTGTTGATCAATCACAATAATGGCATCAACGGCCGAGTGGACAATCGCATCCTGCAGCTGGCTTAACTGAAACGTCTCCATACTTAGTATTACTCTTTAGCTGGTAAGCCACATAACAAATTTAAATACAAAATTAGTGGTTTATTGACAATTAGGACAACTGTAGAAGCTATGCTTATTTATTGCCAACAATTAAACCCAAAACAGGTCTGAAAGGATGTCAGTTGGGGAGAAATAGTTAAATAATCTTTGACTGCTACTTAGCACAGGACATAAATAACCTGCTTTGCCACTGCTCTGTTTGCTGGCGACTTGCGTATACTGCTGCCAGCATAAATAAACTAATACATTTTAACTAACCGGAGAATTTCAGATGATCAGCTACGTAACCCTGGGTGTGAATAATTTAACTGCTGCTAAGGCATTTTACGGTGAATTACTGGCAGAATTAGGTGGCAAATCACTACTTGATATGGGCCGTATCGCCTTCTTTGGTAAAAGTATGGCCCAGCCGATGCTGGCCATATGCGAACCGTTCAACCAACAGCCTGCAACGCCGGGCAATGGCAACATGGTGTCGTTTCAACCGGGTTCTAAGGAGAAAGTCGATGCGCTGTACCACAAAGCCATAGCGTTGGGTGCGAGTTGTGATGGTGCCCCGGGCCAACGCATTGCTAACACTTTTTATGGTGCTTATATAAAAGATACTGATGGTAATAAACTGTGTTTCTGCCACTTTGGTTAAAGGTTAGTCAGTGATGCAACTCAACAGTAATTTCAGTCAGCGGGCAGTAATCCTGCCCGCTGACTATAAATTTATTGCTTCGCCGCTGGCCGGTGTCAGCCGGATGATGCTGGACCGGGCAGGGAATGAAGTGGCCCGTGCTACCAGTATTGTCCGCTACGAGGCGGGCAGTGGCTATAGTAGCCATACCCATGACGGCGGTGAGGAAATTCTGGTGCTGGAAGGTGTGTTCAGTGATGAACATGGTGATTATCCGGCCGGTACTTATTTGCGTAACCCTCCCGGCAGCTCACATCAGCCCTTTTCTGAAAACGGCTGTACTCTACTGGTTAAACTATGGCAATTTGCGGCAACTGACACTGAACAGCTGGCAATCAATACTCATCAGCAACACTGGCGGCCCGGTCTGGTGCCAGGCTTGTCGGTACTGCCATTACATGAACACGATGGGGTCAGTACGGCACTGGTACGCTGGGCACCGGAGACCCAATTTAACCAGCATATTCATGTCGGCGGCGAGGAAATTCTGGTGCTTGAAGGGCTGTTCTGCGACGAATATGGCCAATACCCTGCAGGTAGCTGGATACGCAGCCCCCGCTACAGCCAGCACACCCCTTTTACTCAAGCTGAAGGAGCCCTGATTTACGTTAAAGTTGGCCATTTAGGCGCAGGCTTACTGGGCGATAAATTTATCCAAGGTAAACAGGATACAACACTATGAGCCACCACTTCAGCGCGGCTGATTTATCCCGCATTATTGAGATGGCCTGGGAAGATCGCACGCCATTTGAAGCGATTGAGCAGTTATATGGTTTAAGCGAACCGGCGCTGATTAAACTAATGCGCCGCGAACTTAAAGCCGGCTCGTTCCGGCTCTGGCGGGCCCGGGTCAGCGGCCGCAATACCAAGCACCTGAAGCTACGCAACCCAGCTATCAGCCGTGCCTACTGCCCAACCCAATATAAACGCTAAGCCAACTCAGCTGACTCAGTAAACCGATAACCCCAGCTGTCCTGCCAGCTGGGTAATCATATGCATCCCCCGGCAGGAGTTGCCAAAATTATTCAGTTTCGGGCTCCAGGCGGCAATAACGCCATAATTTGGCACTATTGCAGCTATACCGCCACCGACACCACTTTTCGCCGGTAACCCCACGGTAAAGGCAAATTCACCCGACTGATCATACATACCGCTGGTTGATAAAATGGCATTGACTCGGTGGGCATCGCGCCGGCTGCAAATACTTTGCTCATTTACCGGGTGCACACCGCGGTTGGCTAAAAACAGTAAACTGAGTGCCAGTTGTTTACAGCTCATTTCAACAGAGCACTGATAAAAGTAGTGATCCAGCACAGCCGGGACTTCGGCTTCAATATTACCAAAACTTTTCATCAGGTAAGCCAGCGCGGCGTTGCGGTTACCATGTTCTTTTTCTGAATGGTAAACGGCGTTATCAACCCATATTTCTTCGGTCATTGCCAGGCTGCGAATAAAATTAAGGGCAGCCGCTTTACTGGCCGAATAATGGCTGACCAGCATATCGGCAACAACCAGGGCGCCGGCATTAATAAAGGGATTGCGCGGAATACCGTGCTCCCACTCCAGCTGGACAATAGAGTTAAAAGGCTGGCCGGAGGGTTCCATATGCACCCGTTGCCACAGCGCATCGCCCTTACGGTTCATCGCTTGCACCAGGCCAAATATTTTTGACACACTTTGAATAGAAAAGGCGGTGTCGGCATCACCAGCACTGTGCACCTGGCCATCAATGGTAGCGACCGCCAGGCCAATTTGCTCAGGCGCTACCGCAGCCAGTGCCGGAATATAATCCGCCACCTTGCCCTGCTCCGGTAACTGTCGCGCCTCTTCCAGCAAACTTTGCAATAGCAAAGATAAATTAGAGGGTTGTTTAGGGGTACCTTCCATAATGCTCTCATTGGCTAAGCAAAGGCAGATTGTCTCAGCTAAGTAACACTTTGCCAACCTTCGCAGGTTTTCAGTCAACACTTCAGGCAGAAAATAACAATAGCTGCTGCAACAACAACTTAATAGCGCGGTTGAAAACAGCTCAAATTAAAGCCAGCTTTAGGTTGATTTTTAACCAGTAGCTGCTTATTGTGGGTGCGTAGTAGACGTAAAATAGATGAGGTAATAATGAAGTATACCCTCTACTGTACCCTGTTGTTATCAATAACAGCTGTGCTGTTTTCCCCGTTCACCAATGCCCAGTCCGGCAAGTGGTGTGAGTCTGCAGATTCTGGTGCAACCTGTAATAGCTATGTCTCCTATTTTGAAAATGGCGAAGTGTACGGCTATGGCGTTGATAACAATTCGTTTTACATCGCTACCGGCCACTGGCGCCGGCATGGCGACCAGTTCTGCCAGAATCTGACCTATAAAACTTTTGATATTATTACCGAGTTGCCTTATACCCCTGACGATCAGAATATCTGTAATAAAGTACTGGAGCAAAACGATACCCGGGTAACGGTGCAAACCGAAGATGGCGGGGTTAAACACTTCTACCGGATAAGTAACAAACCCGACCACAGCATGACACCGGCCCCAAGCCACCTGGCAGATAACACCGCTAAAGTGAAACCGGGTTTGCTGGCATTGAATGTACCGCCCGGTAAATTCGGCCTTTACCCGCTACCGCTGGAAATGGCCCCGGCCAGTGTCAGTTTTAATATGTCGCTTACGCCGTTGGCTGTAGAGGATAAGAATGTAACCGCTTATGCTCATGTGCAAATTGGCGATCCGGATAATGACTATCTGCGGGTATCATTACTGCAGCCGAACCAGGCTGATACGGCGTTGCTGCTGATTGAATACATCATGCCGGGCTATAAACCCTTTCGTAAAGCGCTGGCCAGTGACATTGCACCCGGTGAGTCGGTATTAATTCATTTAGCCTGGCAACCAGATGGCACCACTACCATAGGTTATAAAGACCAGACTGTGCAATACGAGCTACCACTGGAGCAATGGCAAAGTTACTTTATGGCGTCTAATACCCAGGCAACCTTTCAGCGGTTGCCTGAATAATCGTCTGGCTGCACCACAAAGAATCAGCCTGATCGGAAAAATCAGGTATGATTCTTTGCCATAGTGTCGCTAAAGCTGAGCGCAACCATGCAGGATCTTATCTACCTTCGTCATTACTCTGATAATCTGCAACAGCAGGTACGCCAGTTGCTGGTTGATGATAAGCTGGCTGGCGTTTTACAACAACGCTACCCAGAGCAGAGCCATCCGGTGCAAACCGATAAGGCTTTGTACGAGTTAACTATGGCGTTAAAACGGCAATGGCTGAAAAGCAGCGACCCGCTAAGTAAGGTGGTGTTTGACCCGAAAATTCATGTTATCAATAATGCGTTAGGTACGCATAGCCAAATAAGCAGGGTGCAGGGCGGCAAGCTGAAAAGCAAAAACGAGATAAGAGTGGCCGCTTTATTAAAGCAACTGCCGCTGCCGCTATTACAAATGGTAGTGGTGCATGAACTGGCGCACTTAAAAGAAAAAGATCACAACAAAGCTTTTTATAAACTCTGCCTGCATATGGAGCCAGCCTATCACCAGTTAGAGCTGGATTTACGCCTGTATCTTACCTTGCAGGAACACACCACTACTGCTTAGTTGGCGGTGCTGGCCTGACGTAACAAAGCCGCAAAACGGTTTAACTGCTCATCATCAAAGCAGGGTTCGTCGAACTTTTTCAGATAAGCCGGCGCGGTATCAACATAGGTTACATTTGCCGGCATGTCAGTTTTAAACTGGGCCACCCGGCTGAACGCTACCACTGAATGCACATGCTGCGCCAAATCCGTCCCCTGCAGCTGTAAATGATGCTTTATCGCCTCAACATGTTTAAAATTCTGATGTAGCGGGTTCATAAACTGTTTTTTGCTGCCAAAGTACTGGCGCATCCAGTTAGCCTCTGCCACATTGCCGTAAATATTGCCGCGATAGCCTTTCACCATAATGACAAAAATACCAAAGGGGCTTAGCACCAGGTGATCAACCACCACCAACTCTTCTTTTGCGGTCAGTAATTTCAGTTTACGGAAATGACGATAACCACGGGCTAAACGCCAGCGCAACAGCCGATTTAATTTGTATTCTGCAAACACACCTTTAAAGCCCGGCAGGTTAAGACCAAGCCAGTTGGTCAGCAAAAATACCGCCAGTAAAAACGCAAATATATTAGCAATAATCAACGGCAGGTTAGTCAAAATGGAATTTAGCAGGTTATCCCACTGCCACCAGTCGCCAACCATTGGCTCTGCATCTGCCGGAACAACCACCGGCACGGGTAGCATTGTGTCAGCTAATTCGCCCTCAGCCACTAGCCGTTTCTCAGCGTCAACCGGCTGATCTGTTGCAGGTTTAGCCTGCAGTAATTGCTCTGCTACTGCTGCTGGCGTTGCTAAGGATTTTGCGACCTGGCTGGTATCAACTTCTCTGATTTCAGGCTTTGTGGTGGCAGGCTCAGTTGTTTCAGAGGCAGTCGTCTCTGTTGCTGACACTTCAGGTTTTGTTGCCGCAGGTTCTGCCGGCTCAACCACCACCGGATCTGGTTCACGGGGTGCCGGTCTGATTGGTGTGGTATCGCGACGGGCTTCTGTTTCTGGCGGCACCGCTCTGGTTGGCTTGCGACATTTTTTATCGTATTCACTTTTGGCATTGCGATAGCTACTGCTTTGCGGCATGTGACTAAAGCGCTCTACCTGCTGGTCCAGCAAAATACAGGCACCCTCAGAATACTGCTGCAGGCCCGGTGCCGAAACAGAAATCAGCAATAACAGCGGTAAAAAATATCGCATCCAGCGCATAACGTGTCTCATCGTAAATGTTAACTGATGCTAGCAAGGGAATCATCATGCAGCAATAGCTGTTTTATCGGCAAGTTGGTAAATCGCTGACTTCATTTGCGACCCTATAGCAGATAAATTTGCTGCATTATCATTACTAAACAGTATGCAAGGACTTAACGAGTAGTGTATGTTTAATTAAGTTTTTGCCGTTATAGTGAGGATGCGCGGAACGATGAAGTGGACAGGTTATTATTGTTGCGCCCTGGTATGGGCTCTTGTTATAGCTTCTGAAGCTCATGCCGTCCCAACCGGCTACCACTTTTATACCGAGCATCTGCCACCCTACAGTTATATGCAAGATGACCGCGTTACCGGCATCAATGCCGAGTTGGTGTCCACCCTTTGCCAACGCCTGGAACTCTCCTGCACCATAAGCATACTGCCCTGGCGCCGGGCATTCGGCCAGGCTCAGCGAGAGCAAAACAGTGGCGTATTTTCCACCACCAGAGCTGAAGATCGCGAAGCACTGTTTAAGTGGGTTGGGCCTATCGCCACTGACCATGGCTATGTTTTTCGTTTAAGAGACCGGACAGAGATTAACCCGACGAATTTAGAGCAAGCGAAAAACTACGTGCTGGCCGTATCACGTGGTGGTCGACTGGAAACGTATTTTCAGCACCATGGTTTTAGCTACGACACTAATATGATGGGGTTTTCTACCAGAACAGAGCCGATACCCTTGTTTCTGGCAAAAAAGATAGATTTACTGGCGGGTTCAAAACGGGCGCTTGCCAGCTGGATGAACGAGCATAATATGCCAGCAGATACGGCAGAGCCATTATTCAGGCTAAACAATGTTGGCGAACATTACCTGGCACTTAACCTGCAATTTCCGGCAACTGTCGCCACAAAACTACAAAGTGAATTAGACAAGATGCGCCAAAGCGGCGAATTAGCGGCGTTAATTGAGCGTTATCAGGGATAAATCAACGTAACCCGTCGTTTATCCCTGACTTCGCCGGTTTAGTCGTTAATTTTTACCGGGCCATTAATGGCATTTATTTTTAAGCCGCCCGAGCCACTATCCAGTATCGTCAGGCCACCGGCACCATTAACATTAATATCGCCCGAACCATCATCAATGGTTACTACACCACCAATATCGCTGATATTTAAATCACCGGAGCCATCCTCAACGGTTACGTTGCCCTGTACCTGACGAATATCTGCATCGCCCGAACCATCTTCCAGGGTCAAGTTGCCGCTAAGCCTGGCAATAAACAAATCTCCGGAGCCATCTACTACTGTGGCATTATTCCCGCCACTAATCCGCAGCGCACCTGAGCCATCTTCAATATTCAGATCGCCCTGTAAGCCCCGGATTTCAGCATCACCAGAGCCATCATCCAGAGTTAGTGCCAGCCGGGCCGGCACCTTTACAACGACATCAATATAAGGACTGTTGCCACTGTAAAGCCCACTGGCAAAACCGGCTTCCAGCACAGCGTCATTACCACGGCGGATCAGCGACAAACGGATATCGTCACTATCGTAATAATAAATACTGGCTTGCAGCTCAATAAGCTCACGCCCTTCTTCGCCGATTATCTCCAGCTTACCGGCACCAGTGTCAGCCACCAACTGGCTGATATCAGCGCCACTGAGGCTGAGGCTCCGCTCCTCATGCAGCCTGTCGCCCGCATGACCATTGCCAACATAGATTACACAACCACTTAACAGCACTGCGGCTGTGATACTGAGTATTCCGCCTTTCATATTGCATCCTTTTTTTCGTTGTTATACCAAGCTTATCACCGGCCACTGAAGCAAAATAAATGCCTGAATTAAATTAACTTAACATTCAATATCTTAGACGGAAACAACTCACCAGGCATGTGGCAAAATGCACTATTATCTGGTGGATTTGGCTAAGTAAAGGTCGCAAACCGAAGGCTTAACGGAACTGAAACCAAAGCCAGCCAGCCACCAGCAGCAATAATAACGCCCCAATTTGTTTTGAATAGCGCCGCCACAGCTGCATTGCCCTCTTCCCGGCAAAGTGCACCAGCACAACCAGACCGTAATAACGGGTGGCTCGTGATAAGCCAACTGCCAGTAAAAACAGCAGAAAGGAATAAGCGGTGGCACCAGCGGCGAGCATGGCAATTTGTAACGGGGTCGGGGTAATGCCTACTGCGAGGATCGCTTTAAAACCGTTGTCTTCAATTTCGTTGCTGAAGCTGTCGAAGGCGTCAGCGCCGCCAAACAACCCCACCAGGGTATCACCCCATTGCTCCATGGCCAGTACACCCAGCCAGTACCCCAGCGCGGCGGCAGTAAGGTTGCCTGCCAGCGCTACAGTAGCAATAGTCCAGCGTCGGCGGTCCTGGCTTAACATCCACGGAATTAAAATGGCTTCAATCGGTATCGGTATGATCAGGGTCTCAGCCATCGACAGCATAAATAACAATGGCAAAGCATAAGAAGAGCGATCCAGCCGGTCGAGCCAGGTCTCGGCCGACAATGCTTTTGAATGCATCATAAAGTCGTATGCCGCTCCATAATTTTACATTTCGGCAAAGTATAGCGAAATTCATGTCATTGCCAAACGCAGTGTCGGATCGGGCCTGCTGCAGACATCTCAGCGTCAGGCAGCAAGATGTTGCTTTACAATACTGCGGGTTTTCTGGTTTGATAAATCATCAGCTACTGAAGAATAATAATAAATGTTTAAATTTTTTCGCAGCCTGCATAACTGGCTGGGCCTTATCCTGGTTGTGCAAATTACCCTCTGGTTTTTAAGTGGCCTTATTATGTCCATCCTTCCGATAGAGCAGGTGCGGGGCGAACATTTGCGTCAGTTTGTCAGTACCCAGTGGCAACAAGCAAGTGTAAGCCCGCAGCAGGTGCTGCAGCAGCACGGCGCCAAGGCCAGCCTGAGCCTGAGTCAACAGCTAAGCTGGCAGAATGACCAGCTTACTGCAACACCGGCGTATCTGGTGAATGAAGCCACAAAGGTTTATCGCTACAGCGCGGTTAGCGGAGAGTTGTTGCCAGAGCTGGCTGAACCGGAAATCCGTACCCTGGCCCTGGCGCAGTATCAGGGCGACGGTGAGCTACTAGCAGCCCAACTTCTGCAGCAACTGCCACAGGAAGTAGGACACCTGCCTGCGCCGTTATGGCAAATACAATTTGCCGACAGCAACAACAGCCGCTTTTATCTCGACCCGGCTACCGGCGCAGTAATGCGGGTACGCACCGACAACTGGCGCTGGTTCGACTTTTTCTGGATGTTACATATTATGGATTATCAGGATCGCAGTAACTTTAATAACCCACTGCTTATCACCTTTTCGGCCAGCGCTCTGCTGTTTACCCTGAGCGGCATGGTGTTGTTATGGCGGCGATTCAGGCCACGCAGATCCAAAAAAGCAGCGCTAACAATCAACGACTAAACAACCCGCTGGAGTGGCAATGCTACATTGTGATTTGCATGATTATATCGAGATTGTCTGCCTTTACCGCCCCTCGGACACAAAATCATTAACATAAAAAGTTAAATGTAAATTTAATTTGAATAAATAAGGTGTCGCGTTTAGAATCCTTTAGATAATGTATGCCTATCTTAAGGAATTTTTATGCTGACGGATCAACAAAAACGTTGTATGCAACGGGTGATTCAAGACAACCAACACGAGGTTTGTGTTATTTCACCAGAAATGATGGATGAAATTGTAAATAGCCAGGCAGCAAGAGGGAATACCGAGGCAAAAACGCTTTGGGAGCAGATAAAAGGTAGTATTGAGTTCGGCGCGAACTACCTCGCCTTAGGTGGAGATATGACTAAACTGGCGCAGCTGGGCTATGCTCTTGGTGGCTTAGGGCAGGCATATGTAAAATCATACAATGGCAAGTCTTATATCATTCTCAAAGGCCATGCCGGGTTACGCAGAATACTTACCGGTACACGCTATCTGGCAAATAATACTCAGGTAATGGCTCTGGGGTTAGGTAAGCATGCTGCACAAGCTGCTGTCAGATCAGGTGGAATTCTTACCGTTGTATTGGTTGGCGCTTACCGAATTGCCGATTTCTTTTTAAGCGACGAGGCGACGTTAACTCAGCTGATTGGCTACTTAGCTGTCGATGTCGTAAAAGTCGCAATTACCGCAGGTGTAGCCTGGGGCGCTATTGCAGTAGGCGCAGCTATAGGTATTGCGGTTGGCCCTATAGCTGCTGTGGTGCTGGTAGGCTTGGCATTAACTCCAGCCCTTAACTATTTGGATGAACGCTTCGGCATATCAGATAAAGTTGTCAAAGGATTAGAAGAGCTTTCTGAAAGATCACAGAATTATGCTCAACAGTTGCGCCGGGATATCCAGAACAGAGCATCGCAAGCTGCTTCACGGGCTGCAAAGCCAGTGCTTGACTACGTTGTTGACTCTGCACGAAGAATTATTATTGATGCCGCTAAACATCAATTAGATCGCTTTCTATCGCCAAGGCTGTATTAATGCAAAAAGATGAGAACGAACTGGCACCGTGGCAACTTGCCATGGGTTTGGCGGTGTTTGCGCTGCTAACAGCTTTTGGCTTTGGCTACTTTAGTTACTACTTTTTGGTATTAGTGAATGGGCTGCTTACTGATGCCGCGGCAGTAACTATAAACAAAGGTGCCTTCTACTGTTTAGGCGCAGCATTAATTGGCAGCATGTTGTTGTACTTTGGCGGGCGAAAATTGCAGGGTAAAGCTGTAACGGCCAGGCAAAATAAGCAGGCGAGTCTGGTATTTTTTATCGGGCTGGGCCTGGCGGTAATTTTGCCACAACTTATTCACTACCCTTCCGCCAGTTACCTGCAAGCGCAGGGATATAGCGAATGTGAGTTGCAATCACGCCAGTGGTTACACGACAAGGTAATGGTTTATACCAGTACCCCAGAGCACTGCATTGAGCTGACGCGTGCCGAATGTGAAGAGTCTCCAGAGCGACAAAAATGCCGGTTATTGCCGCAGTTTAGTACCAATAAACCTTTATCTGGTTAGCCGGTTAAATTAAATCCCTATCCGTCAGGCCAATTGGTGTTTGAATACTGGCAGTATCAGTAACAGCGAGTAACAGCGGTGGTTTTTAGCCCAGCAGCAATTTAATTTTGATCTGGCACTAATTTTCGACCCTAATTTTCTGAAATATGAGCTTTGATATATGAGCACTTTGTTATCTGAGGTGTTATTTAAGAGTGGTGAAGTGAGAGAGTGAGATGCATGAGGCACTATGTACCTCATACATCTATTTTCGACGCTATAATTTCACGTTAATTTTACGTGTTCACCTTACATGGTGTAATTAACACCCAAGAAGAATGTTCTTCCTCTGGGGCCAACAGGCCACGCTTCTTGTGTAACAAACGGTGACTTATCAGCGACGTTATTGATACCGCCAAATATCACGATATCATCGCTGTATGTATAGCTTGCATTAATATCGTGGATCACTGTACTACCAAAGAAGCCATTACCCGGTTGGCCATATAACGGCGCATTACCGTTAATGCCTAGTGAGCTTTCGACAGTGCCATAGGCTTGACGGCTCTGATAGGTGGTCTGCCAAGCAACATTGACATCGCCACGTGTCCAGCTTAACTCAAGATTGCCCGAGGTTTTCGGAACCTGAATTTCTTCCAGAACTACGTTCACATCGTTCGGGTCGAGTGGATTGAAAAAGCGATTAAGCGATTCTTGTCGTGTACCAACTACAGTGATACCAAAATCATTCTCTGCAACACTAAATTGATAATTAACAGAAAAATCAATACCGTCGGCTTCAACACGTGCGAAATTCGAATCGCCCGTTGTCAGGTCGTTTAAACCACCATCAGCGCGTCGCGAAAATTGGTCACAGAAGCCTAGTGCAGGGAAGTTTTCTGAATCATAGCAACCATTGAGGATTTCTGCTGCGCCAACAGCCGCAATCGCATCTTCAATTTTCACATCCCAATAATCTAGCGTGACAGTAAGTCCTTCAATAAAGGTCGGTCTAAATACTGCACCCAGGGTTATTGTCTCAGCTGTTTCAACATCTAGGTCCGGATTACCGCCTTCAGTACCTGAGAAGCGAGCAGTAAGAGGGTTGAGCCAGATATAATTGCCGTCAGCATCAAGAATCTCTTCGGTCGGTACACCTAAGGCTTGTAAATCTGCCACACAGTTTGCTTGTCTGAATGAGGTGCCTGCAGCAATGTTATTAGGATCACATGGATCTGTATTCAAGTTAATGGTGATTGGGAGTTGCGGATCGAACAATTCAGTAATGTTTGGTGCTCTTACTGCTTCCGAAATAGTACCGCGAATGTTTAAGCTCTCTACCGGGCTATAAGAAAAACCGAATTTCCAAGTTGTTGCCTGGCCTAGAGTTGAGTAGTCGGCGACTCTGACTGCACCATCAACCGTAAACTCATAGGCAAATTCACGATCGAAAAATATCGGTAATCTGACTTCAAGGAACGCATCGATAACATCGTATTTACCGGCGGTATCAAACTGTTTGACGTTGTCTATACCCGTGAGAAAGTTTAACCATGGCGATACATCGCTCACTAATGCCCCAGGGGTAAATGAAGTACCTTGCGGTAAAATGCCTAGCTCCAGCGGATCTAGACGGTTGTCACTAGATTCTTCGCGATATTCAAGGCCGGTTGCATAACCAATCGCACCATCAAGGAAACTTTCAAACACTTCAAATTGGCCGACACCGGTAAGTGAAATCACCGTTTGTTCAATCGTTAGTTGGTCTTGCTTGCGCGCAGTAATAAAGTCTTTCGCTGCTTGACTGATTGCACCCGCACCAAATGGATTTAATGGCGCACACTGACCATCGCCAGGTGTAAAGGTATAGTAGCGATCACTGAAGAAGTTACCGTCTGCATAGTTCACATTAAAGGCAAAATAGTCAATCTCATAGGCGGCATTCGGGTCGAGGTCAGAACGACAAACGGCTGCGCCATTAGGGCCCATGACAGCGTCCATCGAAGCAAAAACCCTGTCCGTCATTTGGTCTGAGTAATCGGTGGTGTTTTTAAACCGACCGTGGTTAACCACAAATTCCAGTGAGTGATCTACATGATAGTACCATTCCAGACCCGCAACAAAGCGCGTGGTTTCGCGTGTATAATTGGTTTCATCATCATCCCAGGTATAAGCATCCTGGGTAAGCAGTAACCCACCGGTTTGGTCAACAACCGGTTGTAATTGAGCGGGTATAAACGGGTTATCTGCTTGAATGAATAGCGTATCGTAGTAGGAGTCATATTCTTCATAGAATGCGGTTTCAGCCTTAACGTATTTAGCTTCAAAAAACGCGTTTAGGTCATCAGTTAGCTGATAGTTACCATTCAGGTTAAGCACGACCTTGTCTGTGGTTGGCATCAAGGTATCGCTATCGAAATTAAACTTCGCGCCATCACCACCGCTGCTTAATAACCCGTCATAGATTGGACCATCTTGATTGACACGAATACTGCCATCGGGGTTAGTCAACCAACAACCCGCCAGGAAGCTGGCTCTGCCACCTTGTGATTCCTGGCAGTCAGGAATGCCGTTATTATTGATATCGACATAGAGTTCATTTCTACCACCAAAGGTCGGTGCGATCGAACCGTCATTAGACGATAGCCAGTAGCGCACGTCAGTTGCTAAGATACGTTGTGGGCTGTTGGGGTCATTTTCATCGTAATCTGGATTTGGTACTACGGCACCTAAACCGTTATTGCGCGACCAGCTGCGGTCGCCATGCAAAAGCGCTTCTTCTTTCTCGAGCGAAAGGGTTAATACAATATTGCCCTTATCATTATCAAAATTCTGACCAAATGCGCCGTCGAACGCGAAAGAGGAGCCACCGGCTTCTTCAGGTACCGCACCAACGACATTTAACTGAACACCTTCAAAATCATCTTTAAGAATAAAGTTGACTACGCCAGTTACCGCGTCTGCACCATAAACAGCTGAAGCACCACCGGTAGTGACTTCCACACGTTCTACAAGAGCTCTGGGAATAGTACCGACATCAACCGCTGAGGTGCCGCGGAAACCTGCTACATGACGACGACCATTGACCAGGGTTAGCGTCCGTGCGCTGCCTAAGCCACGTAAATTGAGGGCGTTTGCACCTGTGTCAGTATTCTCTGCGGTAGTTGACGATATGAGTGCCGGGATGTCGTTAACAATGTCCGCCAAGTTCAGTTCACCAGAGCGGGCAATATCTTTACTGTCGAGAGATTGCATGGGTACTGAAGACATCACATTAGGGTCAGATGGAATGCGAGAACCGGTAATATTGATAACTTCAACCGCTTTCTCTTTTTCTGCTTGGGTTTCCTGGGCGTGCGCGATACCAGCCGTTGTCATCCCCAATGTAGTTGCAATACATAGCGATATCGCTGAACGCGCAAAGCGGGGTGGGTTAAAGTGTTTATTCATGTGCGGCTCCTGAATTCCGAAGGAAGTTGTGTTCTTATTCTTAATCTTATTTTTGTTTTTGTTTTTGTTTTTGTTTTTGTTTTTGTTTTTGTTTTGTTTAAACGATTATTCAAATGCTCAATGCTACTAAGCATGTTCTATGCCACCAGTATCAATCGCAGTGCAGAACAGATTAAAGCCACAAATCATCAGTTCAATAACATCGACCATCACCATATCAGTGCAATTAGACGGTCAAAAATAGTGCAAAAAGTCTTTCAGCAAGACAATCTGCTTTGTTATTTAAAATTAATTTAATGTTTAATGGTAAATATTAAATTTGATGCAATGGCGCTGAGTATTACAGCGTCAGAGGTGATTAATGCTTGTTGTCCGCGCCCGTGCCATCTTTGTGAACAATATCAATTAAATCAGATAGTTGCTCTTCCACTTTGCGCCAGGCTCCAATGCCCTGGCGGTTTAGCGGCTTACGCACTTGTTCGCTACTTGCTGTATGAATATTTCTTTTTATTTTGTGAAAAGATAAGCATTTTTGCTCAAACGGCACACCAAGTTTGGCTAACAATTTACGTACTTCGGCCTCGGGATCATTTACCAGGGATTCATATTCGAGCTTGTAAACCTTTGACGGTATTGCATTGTCCCAATGATCCATGAGCTTAACGTAGGCATTGTAGGCTGCACCAATGTGGCTCAGGTTATAACTAAAATCTACGCCAGAATGAAAGTACTGCTTGTAAAGACTAAAACCACAATCCAATGGATTACGTCGAACGTCAATCACAATGGCATGGGGCAAAATCTTGTGGATAAACCCGACTAATCGAAAGTTAAAGGGTTGCTTATCGATGAAAAACGAAGCGCTGCCAGTTCGGAAAAGTGCACTGTCCTCTAAGTAAGCGTTACCTAACTGGGACAGTTCTTCGGGACTCAGTTTGTCCAACGCTTGGGGTAAAGGTAAGCCATAGCGCTGCATACACAGGGTTTGAGCCCGGCTCTCTATAATCGGTAAGGTCGGTTGCTCTAACGTTGCTTCGATAGCACTATGACTCGCCAGAATTTGTTCCACCAATGTAGATCCTGAGCGCGGCAAGCCAACAATGAAGATAGGAGTAATACGCTTTTCTACGCTATCTGCTTGTACGATCAAATTCTTTGTTGTGTAGGTATTGGTGCGCGTATTAAATTCGTTTTCTAACAGGCTTGGTTCATAGTATTCAGACACGCCCAAAGCATTGGCTTGATGGTAATACGACATCATTTGTGTTGGACTCGACTGTCCTTCACTTGCTTTCGCTAAAGCGAAGGCTGCGATGCAACGCTTTCGCTTATCGAGATGCGTTGCGGTGACTATTTTGTTAATGTCTGCGCGCTCTATATCGGAAAATGCATAGTCTTTCATATCAGCCAAAGCCCACCATGCATCGGCATTAAGTGGGTCGGCGCCAAGACTGGCTTTCAACGCTGCAATCGATTCAGTTTTGTTGCCGATGATACGCAGAGCCTGGCCTTTGATAAGATCAATTTGACTTGCGCGTTGCACGCTTTGGCCAACATAGCGCCGAGCGCGTTCGCACGCGTCGAGCAAGTTGTCATACTGTCCGTATTTAAGTAAGAGTCCAATTAAAGTCCACAGTGATTCAAACGTTTCATCTAAGACAACCAGCATGTTTGCCGCTTGTATTGCTTTACTAAAGTATCCGGCCGACGCATAGCTATTGGTTAGCATATTTTGCAAGGTTAGATCTGCAGGATTAAAACTGATCGCACTTTCCAGCAAAGAAACACTGCGTTCGGGGTCATTTTGTTTAGTCGCAATGTGCGCCAGTGTGCAAATCGCTCTGGGGTGCGCAGGATACTTGGCTAGCATCGTATTGGCTATTTGCTTTGCCTCACTGAAGGCTACCTGCTGTAGCAAATTTTGAATTTGTTGAAAGCTTTGTATTAGCGGATCGATACTCTGAGCATGAACACTGGCTTGCACGGCTTGTTTCAAATCGCCAACTTCAAACAAACATTTACTCAGCAGTGACCAGGCTTGATATGAATCAGGTTGTTCGCTTATCAAAGCTCTGAGCGTGACTATGGCATTATTGAAGTTTTCTGCTTCTATCAGCTTTATTGATTCACTTAGTGTTGCTTGTTCATGCATAGAGCGATTATTTCCAACGTGTTTGAGTCGTGTTGAATATTAACCACTGGTAAATTGAGAGCAAGTCAAATATGACGTCAATACCTTCGTCTGTTAGCTGAGAATTACTCAAATTCCATGATATTAGCGCTGGCAGCATGCCGGATTTACACAGCCGGAAATCCTGAATTAACGCCGCGCGCTCTTGTATGGTTAAGGGCCGCATGCGGCCCTTATTGTTAATCATTTAAGTACCTCAATTAGTAGCCAAGCCCAGCCGTTTAAACATACAAATGTTTAACCCTGAATTAATTTTGTGATAACTTATGTTCTTTTCGTAAAAGGAGATTACCATGGCTGATACAAATATTGATTTGACGAGAATGAACAACGAACGCCAAGAGTTGCACATCCTGTCTTTAGAACAATTCTCTGAGCTTGGGACAACGCTTAGTAATCACACCAATATGGATAACGCCAAGCTGGTTACGGGTATCGGTACGCAGCTTACGGATCTCCGTTTTGCAAATCAGCTTATCAGAGAACTAGGCCTTACAGGAAAAGCGGTTATTAAAGAGGTGCATGGCCAAAGTTATGTCATATTAAAAGGTCATCCTGGTCTGAGAGAGAAGCTTACAGGCACCCGCTATCTCGCTAGTAACCCTAAAGTCATCGACTTAGCTATCGGACAAAAAAGAGTCACCTCAGCAATGATAACAGGCGCACGGCTAAGCATATTTATCTCTGTTCCTATGACAGTGTTGCAATTTCTTATCGGTGAACAAAGCACATTGCTCAGACTGGTCGGCACAATAGCGTCAGATTTGGTCAAAATTAGCTTAAGCGCAGTAGTTGCTTCGGCCGCTGGTATGGTCGCAGGCACCATTACTACAGTTGCAGCTGGGCCTATCGTTGCTGCCATCGCGTTTGGCATTGCAACGGCTCTTACACTCGAATATTTGGACCGCACTTTTGGGGTAACTAATGCCCTGGTTAATGCATTGGAAAACGCAAAAGAGCGTACTTTTGGTGAGCTTGCAAGGCAGATAGTGCGGTTCGAGCGTAATTTAATTAACGACGCCGTCCGCCGCATGCAATTTAGATAACTTATGCGCCCAGTATTACAAGTAACCTTAGTTGCGCTGTTCGAGGCATTGGCAATAGCCTTTGCCTTGTTCTTTTTCTGGCGAGTTCACCAACAATATCAAGCGATAGCACAGTCGGCTTTAGTCGAGATACAAACTGGCACTGCGTTTTTGTTACTACCACTTATCTTGCCAATATTGCATCTGATGAGTATTGCGGAGAAACACCTGGTAGCTGGCCCTAAATTAGCCAAATTCCGCAAAATGCAAAGCCGGCTTTTTATCTTTTTTGTATTAATGCTGCCCGCCATAGGTTTCGGCATAAACCAGATGGTAATGTCGCAATTAAAACAGCAGGGGTATCATGCTTGCAGTTTGGTGACACATCAAACTCGCTCTAGCTTTACAACCTACAGTAAGGACACCGTTTTATGTCCAAAATCCTAATCGCTTTGCTTTTTACATTGTTGGCTACCACCACACATGCCAGCCAGTCTAAGCTGAACCTTAGTTGTCACCTGATCCCGCTGGACTATCCCGGTTTTAGCCTGAATGACATTCAGGACAAGGCCATTTCGTTAACTGCTGCCGATGCTACCGCCAAACCATTATTTAATGCAAATGACCATACTTTTATCGTTAGCGTTAGCCGGATGGATATTACCGATGTACCGTATATTTTAGATTTTTATCTGGAAATACAGCCGCCCGCCCCTGCCGCACCAGTCAGGGCGTATAGCGCTTCTTATTTCAGCCCCGGTACCGGCAAACACCACGCCCGGCTGGAGCTGCTGCATTATGGCGATACAGCAGAGCCTTATCCGTCTGGGCAATTGGTGTTTGAGTGCTGGCAATATGAGTAACTTCGGTGGTTTTTAGCCCTGCATAGATTTGCTGCATCCTCGCGGCAAAACTGGCAGTTATAGCGCTATCGGAGTAAACTTTAGCCACAGTGTGGAGGAAATATGACCCAGCCTTATTCCAACAGCGTTAAAGAAAAATCGGTGAAGTTTATGCCGAAAAAGCAAAACTATGAAACCAGTCTGCAGTACGAAGGCATGGCACTGAAAAAAGAAGACGCTAATAAGACTATTGAGCAACTCCATAAAAAGTATGCGCGATAAATACGGCGTACTGCACGATGTATATTGTTACGCCGACAGTGACGTATTAATAAACCTGTTAAATATCAAAGATGCTATGGCCGCCCTTATTACAGCAGGATTGGGTCACAGCCAATATCGCCGGTGTAAACCTTAACCTTGGGCCACTGCAACAAATTTTCAGACAAGCATTAATGCCTTAACTGCCAGTTTCCAGTTTCAACGCCAATTTAATTGTTATCTGACCCTGAGGGATCCCCACAAAATCTTGTTCTCATATAATGCTGTAACTCGTGGTGTCGAGTAAATGAATGCAATGCTTCAGCGTGTCTCGCCACTGTT
>NZ_OBEB01000007.1 GCF_900215315.1 Arsukibacterium tuosuense
ACGGCCTCCTTGGAAATAGTTTTTTTCGACGGCAATCAAAAAATAGCTATTAACTCGGAGGCCGTCCAAGGCCACTTAGGCTAGATGATTATCAGATCAAAATTAATTGATCTTGTGACGATCGGTTTAGAAGTTTAGTTGGTCCGGCTATTTATATTCCTGAGGTGAATGGGTTTTTAGCCAGTCGCGCAATGCCAGGTTCATCCGCGTTTGCCAACCTCGACCTGTTTTTTTAAAAGCGGCAATAACGTCAGCATCATAGCGAACAGTTAACGCTTGCTTGGTTTGATCTGCTTTTGGCCGACCCCGACGAATCAACTTACTACCCTGAAATTCATCAGCTCGTTCAAAGAAGTCGTCAGTTAATTCCGGCGCGTCGTCTGGATCATTCCAGACGGCTGGCGTAACGAGCTTGTTCTCGTTCATTTGCTTTCCTCATACTTATTATTCGTCGGGCTTTATCGCGTAATGTCCAAACCATTACAATTATCCGGCCATCCAAGTTACCAACGGTAATGTAGCGTAATTCACGATAGTCTTGCCGGTCATCGGTAGCGGTGAAATGTTTACCACTAAAAATCTCTGCGGCACGCGAAAAATCTAACCCGCGCTCTGCTAGTGTTTTACGATGTTTGTCTGGATCAAAGGTTATCAACATAGTTATTGTAGTTACATTAAATATGGCGGTCAATGTCAAAGCGTATACTGCTAGCTAATAGCTCAATTTTATTATTTACAAAATTTAAACAAATATTAGCATATTATTTGGTAAATGGGGTCGGAGTAAAAATCCCCCTGTGGTCCCCCTTTACTAAAGTGGGACGGGTTAGGTTCCCCTCTTTGTTAAAGAGGGGTTGGGGGAGATTTGGTATCACCTTGTATTGCTGTATTCGAACGACTACACTAATCAAATCTCTTTTACATATTATACAAGCATGTTTACTGTAAAATATTTGCCTGAGTTTGATGAGTGGCTAAACAGCCTGAACGATAACTTGACCCGGATCCGTTTGAGTAAACTATGTTAAAGATTGCTGATTTACCTACTTTCGATCTTGCCGAGCAATTGCGTGATGAGGCGGATATTCAGGCTTATCTGAATTTAGTGATGAATGAAAATGATCCTGCTGAGCTAGCGCATGCGCTTGGCATAATAGCGCGCGCAAGAGGTATGACACAGATCTCGCAAGATGCTGGCATAAGCCGTGAAGCATTGTATAAAGCGTTAAGACCCAATGCGGTACCACGTTTTGACACTATTAACCGTGTATTGCAGGCACTGGGTTATAAACTGGCAATCGTGCGGGAAGATACGCCCACGCAATATGGAAAGTCAGGTTAAGCTCGTTGATAACGCCGCAACAGTTTTTAGCCCTTAACAGGAGTGAAATATGAGTACGCTTAGTTTACGCTTGCCTGACTCCTTGCATCAACAGGTGAAGGCGCTGGCCAAAAAAGACGGTGTCTCTATTAATCAGTTTGTCTCTTCTGCTGTTGCAGAGAAAATGACAGCACTACTAACGGAGGAGTATTTGTTAACGCGGCAGCAGCAAGGAAACGAGCGGGCATTTTTGCAGGCTATGGATAAGGTAGCTGAAACCGAGCCTGCAAAATATGACAGAGTAAAGTAGCAAATCCCCCTGTGGTCCCCCTTTGCTAAAGTGGGACGGGTTAGTTTGTACCCCCTCTTTAACAAAGAGGGGTTGGGGCAGATTTACTCATCATACTTATGGACGCTAAACAGCTGTTGCGCGGCCAGCCAGACATCGCCGACTTCGCCTGTACCTACGGTATGCTCGTTTACTTTGAGTACCGGCGCGATTTCTTTGCTGGAGCTGGTTAGCCAGATTTCGTCGGCGGCGAATACTTCCTGCTCGGAAATATCCCGCTCTTCTACCACTATATTGCTGTGCTTGCGCAAAATATTCAGCAGCAATAAGCGGGTAATACCGGGTAACAGCTTATTGCTGAGCGGCGGGGTGGCGATAACGCCGTCTTTTATTACAAACACATTTACTGCAGCGCCCTCGGTTAAGTTACCGTCTTTATCAAACAGCAGAATTTCCTGGGCGCCACTGGCGTAGCCTTGCTGGTAATGCAGCACATTACCCAATAATGACGTCGATTTAATATGGCAGCGCTGCCAGCGTAAATCCTGGCCGGTTACCACGTTATAGGTAGTGGCTTTGCTTTTATCGGCCAGTGGTTCGGCGGCGATAGGGAAGGCGTAGGCAAAAACGGTGGCTTTAATATTGGCCGGAAAGGCATGGTTGCGCTTGGTGTCGGTGCCGCGACTGACCTGAATATAGACTGCCTGGTTGGCGCCGTTTTCGCCATTGTTGTCGGCCAGCAGGCGCTGACAAAGGGCTTGCCAGTCGGCCAGGCTCAGGCCTGGGTCGATAGAAAGCTGAGCTAAGCCGTCCTGCATGCGGGCGATATGCGGTTTAAAGCCAACAAAGCGGCCGTTATAGCTGGGGATAACTTCGTAAATGCCGTCGCCAAATAAAAAACCGCGATCCATTGGTGAGATTCTGGCCTCTGCTGCCGGGATAAAATCACCATTTAAATACACTATGCTCATGCTGTTCTCACTTTAAAAACGGTTTTTTTGGAACCTAATACGCAGCACTGAAACCGAACCGGCTCACCCACGCCAACACGCCGTGAATACATCCCTGTAGGCTCGATTCGGCCATCCAGGCCTGCAACGGTCGGCTTAGGGTAAGTCGATTCTATTTCCCGTAACCCGTTACATCTATGTTGCTAACAGGGCCTGCAAATCACTAATTAGTTGCTCGCCCTCGGTATGCGCCAGGCCATCTTCGGTTAAGGTATTTAACCGGGTTACGCCATCGACACTGCCGTGGGCTGATAAAAACTGCAAAATGGCCAACGGGTCAGCGCCTGTCAGTAAGTTACGGCCCTGCAGTACCGACACCATGGCAATAATACCCCAGGCGGCCCAGTTAGACACGTCGGCTACCAGCAGTTCATCGCATTCGGTTATGGCCGGGGTAATATTCAGCTGGCCCAGAAATTTTGCCATATTGCCCATGCCAATTTCGTTACCACCATCGCCAATGCCAATAGTGGGGCAGCTGGCCAGGCTTAAAAAGTGGTCGAAACTGGCGCAGCGCGCGGTGATATCTTCGCCGCGCATATTGGCGTAGCGGCCATCGGCAGTAAAACCTGGCCGTTCAATGGAAATAATTAACTGCGGTTGCAGTTCTGCCAGCGCCGCTGTCGCAATAGCCGGCAGGTTGTGCTGCTGATTAACGCTTATTTGATAAGTGCGATAACGGCTGGCCAGCACGCTGCAAAGTGGATTGCCGCTCACCAGCACCGGTGAGGCGCCCAGCTGTTCTAACAGTTGATACAGGGCAATAGCGCCAACCGGGCCGTCGGTTTCAAAGGTTTCGAGTACCGGAAAGCCGGTGCCAATTAATACCGTGCCCTGGCATTGGTTAATCAGCCTGGCCGCGCGCAGGATATAACCGGGCCGTAACTGTTGCTGCAACAGCTGCATGCCACGTAAATTACGGGCGACTAATAAGTGTTCAATTTGCTGGCTGAGTTCAAGCAAATTAGTTGTCATCTGCTGCTCCGCCCGGGTTTTTAATGCTTGCTAACTGCCGCTTAAAGCGGGCCTGTGCCAGCAACAGGGCATTGTGCGCCTGCTGCGGGTCGGTTTTAACAAACTGCAATGAGGTACCGGCCGGCGCCTGGGCCAGTAGCCAGCAGTCGAGCGACAGCACACTGCCTATTTTCGGATAGCCGCCAAGGGTCTGGCGGTCGTTTAACAGCACGATTGGCTGGCCGTCTGGTGGAATTTGCACTGCGCCATAGCAAATACCTTCAGATAACAGACTGGTACTGCTGCAACTGATCGCCGGGCCACTGAGTTTAACCCCCATCCTGTCGGCCTTTGGTGTCACTTTATAGGTATTAAAATAAAAACGCTGGCGCTCAACACTGCTGAACAGCTGGTGCTGATAGCCTTCAATAAGGCGCAGGCTAAGGCCGTTACTAAAATCAAAATTGGGTTGCAGGGCTGCCGGTAATTGGCGCAAGGGCACTGCTTTAGTGGCTGTCAGCGGCAGCTTATCGCCCGCCTGCAGCTTAGCGCCGTTCTGGTTAAGGCCACCGATACCTTCGCGCATTACCGTGGCAGTGCTGCCAAACTGCGGGGTAATGTTAAAGCCACCGGCCACCGTGATATAAGCACGCAGGCCCTGGCTTGCCATGCCAAGCTCGATAATATCGCCACTTTGTACGGTATGGCTTTGCCACATGGCCCGGGCTTTACCATTAACGGTTACCGTTAAATTGGCACCGGTAACACAGAAGGTAGCAGGGCAGTGCGCTTTTAGTTGCAGGCCGCCAATGCTGCATTCAATAAAGCTGGCGTTGGCGTCATTAGCCAATAGCATGTTTGCCCAGCGCGCCGAGCCGGCATCGAGCGGGCCACCGTTGGTCAGGCCAAGCGGGCTCTGGCCGAAACGACCAGTGTCCTGAATAAGGCTGAGTACGCCGGGGTTTAGAACTTCAAAATGGCTCATAGCTCGCCGCCTAAGTTTAAGAACTCGGCTTTGCTGATAGCGACAAACTGCACTTCATCACCCACTGCCACTGGCATAGGGGGTTGCTGGTCCGGCTGAAACATCGGAGTAGGGCACAGGCCAATTAAGTTCCAGCCACCCGGGGATACCGCCGGGTATACTGCAGTTTGGCGGTCGGCGATGGCCACTGCGCCGCGGGGTACTTTAGCGCGCGGGCTTTTAAGCCTCGGCATCGCCAGTTGTTCGGCCACTTCGCCAAGATAAGCAAAGCCCGGGGCAAAGCCAATGGCGTACACCCGGTACACTTGCTGTTGGTGTAGTTTAATCACTTCAGCAACGCTAAGTTGTTTGGTTTTGGCAATAAGCGCCAGATCGGGGCCGCTTTGTTCGCTGTAATATACCGGTAATTCGATGCGCCGGCCTGCAGGCTGGCTGCTGGCGCTAAGGCTGCTTAGCGCCTGTTGCAGCAGCTGTTTAACTATAAAATGATCGCAACTAAAGGGGTTAAATACCACCATAACCGAGGCATAAGAGGGCAGTAATTCCAGTAAGTGCTGGCCCATTGCCTGGCGGATCAGCGGCCCGGCCTGCTGCACCAGACCGGCAATATCAGGGGCCATTTTTTGCTTAAAATACACCATAACCGCGTTTTCGCTGGCAACGGTTAAGCTATAAAGTGGCTTGCTCATATTCGTTTTCATGCTGGTGTTGATGTTTGGGCGCGGTTTAACAAAGCACGAATTTGCGCCACTTGCTCAATGGCGCCCGGGTTGTCGCCATGTACGCACAGGGTATCGGCATTCAGTGCCAGGCGCTGGCCGGTGGCAGTGGTAACACTGCCATCGTTAAGCAGTTCGCTGACCTGGGCCAGTACCTCGCTGCCATGCAGCACGGCACCTTTTTCGCTGCGGGGGGTAAGTTTACCCTGGTCGGTATAGCGCCTGTCGGCAAAGGCTTCAAACAACAGTTCTACCTTTAATGCCGCAGCTTGTTGCTGATGGTTCTGGCTGTTGTTGTCGGCTAACAGCATTAGCTTTAACGGTTTATGATAGCTGGCGATGGCCTGCAACACCGCCTGCCAGACTGCCGGTTTGCTCATCATATCGTTATACAGGGCACCGTGCGGTTTGACGTAGCTTAGGCTTAAGCCCTGACACTGTGCCATACCGTCCAGCGCCGCGACCTGATAATGGATAAGGTTGATTATTTCATTATGCGAGCATTGCATGCTGCGCCGGCCAAAGCCGTTAAGGTCGGGGTAGGCGGGGTGGGCGCCAATTTGCACGCCATGCTGTTTGGCCAGTTGCAGGGTGCGTTGCATCACGTCCGGATCGCCGGCATGAAAGCCACAGGCAATATTGGCCTGGTCGATATAAGGCATAACCTGGCTGTCGAGGCCCATGGTCCAGCTGCCGTAGCTTTCGCCTAAATCGCAATTGAGTTGCATGTTGCCTCCCGTGCTGAGATTGCTATGGCTAGCCAGCACAGTTGTTATGGTTGCTCAGGAATAAATTATTCATGTTGTCAGGCCAATAAGCAATAGCCAGCGCCAGGTTATTCCTGCCGCGTTACCGTTTAGCCACTTTCTAAGCCAGCTGCGGGAAATCGCTGCGGTAAAAACCGCTGGCTACGGTATCGGCCAGCAGCTGGGCGACGGCAAACACATCGCCTTCCTGATACGGCTGGCCAACAATTTGCAACGAGCTGGGGACGCCGTTATCGCAAAAGCCATTGGGCATCGACAGTACCGGGCACTGGCTTAAGCTGTTAAAGGGGTAGGTCATAAACCAGCCTTTGTTGGCATCGACCGCCTTGCCATCGACTGATACCTGGTGCTGGCTGTAGTCAAAATCCGGCCGGATATCGGTGGTAGCCAGAGTAGGGCATAGTAACAGGTCATATTGCTTAAACACGGTGGCGAGGGCATCCCACATCTGGCACAGATACAGATTGGCATCGAGCATTAGTTCCGGGGTCAGGGTGTCTACCTGTGCCAGATAATGCTGCATATACGGGGTCATTTTCGCGCGCTGAGCGGCGCTGCCAAACTGGCGTTTTAACAGCAGGCCCATCAGTGCCCGTTGTTGTATTTTAGCGGTGTCGATGACCCGCCTGTCCCAGTTAAGTTCTACTTCATCTACCTGCAGGCCCTGTGCTCGCAGGGCATCGGCACTGCGGGTTAATTCGCGGCGAATGTCTGGCGCCAGTGGGTAGAAGCCGAGATTAGCCGATACGGCAATTTTCAGCTGGCGCACCGGCTTACGCGGTTGCAGCCCGGGGTTGGTGTCGGGCACAAATGAATGCGAGTCACGCCAGTCGGCGCCGCGCAGCAGCGGGTAGACGTAGCGTAAGTCGTCCAGGCTGCGGGTCAGAATGCTGTGATGGCAATATAAATCAATATTGTACGGGCTTATTTCTGCCACCCGGCCATGCGGCGGTTTATAGCCGTATAGGCCACAAAATGCGGCCGGAATACGGACCGAGCCGCCAATGTCGGTGGCGTTGGCAAAGCTGGCCATGCCACTGGCCACGGCAATGGCCGAACCGCCGGACGAGCCACCGCAGGTAATGGCCGGGTTCCATGGATTGCGGCTGACGCCCCATAGATCAGACCAGGTAACGGCCGAGGTGGAGAATTCCGGCGTGGTGGTGCGGCCGAGGATAATGGCGCCGGCATCCAGCAGGCGCTGGGCCGGTGGATCGGTGTCTTTGGCGACAAAGTCGGCCAGACAGCGCGAGCCGTTAGTAGTGATCTGGCCCTTAATATAGGTTTCATCTTTTATTGCCAGCGGCAGGCCGCAGAGTTTACCGGCCGTACCCTGCTGGTATGCCTGGCCGGCTTGCTCCGCCTGAGCCAGTGCCGTGTCGGCAAATAAAAAGTTAAAGGCATTCAGCGCCGGGTTATGGCGTTCAACGCGCTGTAAACTTTGCTGCATTAACGTAAGCGGCGATAACTGGCCGCTGGCAAACTGGCGTAACTGTTCGGTTAGTGGCAGATAAATTGGGCTCAACGGCAGGCTCCGGCATTAAGGTGCGTTACGGTAATCAGACCATTGTGCGCAGAAGCGTACCCGCGCAAAAATGAATAACCATCGGTTTACGCTATGGAAAGCCGGGCCGGGTGGCCAGCTGACCCGGTTCTGACCCATCGCGTAAACCGATAGTTACTAACATGCTGTGCTGAAGCGCGACTGCTAGCATCGATGGCAATTACCCGAATAAGGATAGCGTATGAAAGCATGGTATTTGCTGCTGTTTGGCCTGCTGCAAGCCTGCAGCCTGAGCCCGCAACCCGGCCCGCAGCAGGGCTCTGAGCAAGTGCTGCCTGCCGAGCCTGAGCCCGGCCCGGCAAACGCGGCGCCGGTGCAGTTTATTCAGCTGGAACAGGATAAAAGCTTTCAGTTTGAGCGTGGTGATGGTGAGCGGCGGGTGCGCTTTAACTATACCGGCGACAACTGGACCGTGGCCGATGTTGCTGCCATCTGGCTGACCACCGACCAGCCGATTGCGATATTGCCACAACAATACACGGCAGAAGGCAAGATGATGCCCGGCGCTGCGGTAAATGGCCGCAACGTTGGTAAGCTGTGGAATGAGATTACCCAGCAGGAAATGGCCTGGCGCTTAAAGCAGCGCGGCTTTGTGGTGTTAACGCCGGCGATTCAGCATTACAGCGAAGATTTAGACGGATATCAGGCGTTTGAACACTTTATTGCCGCTATTCATAAAGGTAACCCTGGCGTACAGACCATTTTGCTGACCGCCGATGCCCATAACCCCAATATTCAGAACCCGCTGCCCGGCGCGCAAATGCTGGTAACCGGCACCAATGAGCGTAACCCTGAATGGGAAGCGCTGATCCAACGGCATATTGCTGATTTTTATCAACAGGTTGGCCTGGGCAATCAGGGGGCGCGGGTGCGTGGCGGCCACTCTGAGGTGGAAGGGTCTTCCGCGGCCTGGCATCCACTGATTGAGCGTGCTGCCGGCTACGGCGCTACGGTCAGCATTATCGAAGTCAGCCGGGCCATCGATATTGTCGAGCTGGCGGGCAGTATTGAAAACGGCCGGCAATGGGCGGCACCGCTGTTTGATGCCATCGCCAACGCCATGACCGAATGGGCCTGCCTGCAAGGCTATGGCCTGGATAGCTGCAAAGAGTAGCTGCAAAGAATAGTTGTAAGGAGCTTAATTATGTTGCAACGCATTAATGCCCACTATGTAAATGGCCAGTGGCGGACCATTGCTGCGCCAGACTGGCACACCTTAGTTAACCCGGCCAGTGGTGAAGCCTACGCCTGTGTTGCCCGCGCCGATGCCGGGCTGGTGAATGATGCGGTATCGGCCGCCAGCCATGCCTTTCCGGCCTGGGCGGCCCTGAGCTTTGGCCAGCGGGCAGAGTATCTGGCGCAGTTTATTTATCAGTTGCAGCAACGTCGCGATGAGTTGGTGGAAGCCGTGGTGACCGAGCTGGGGGCGCCATTGTGGTTTGCCCGTGAGGTACATGTGGATGACCCGCTGGATGCGTTTGCCAAACATCTGGGCTATGCCGATATGCTCAGTAACGAGCAGCTGCAGCTGGATGCCCGGCTGAAACTGCGGAAAGAGCCGGTTGGAGTTTGTGCGTTAATCACGCCGTGGAATTATCCGCTGCATCAGATTATTGCCAAGCTGGCACCAGCATTGCTGGCCGGTTGCACGGTAGTGTTAAAACCGGCCGAGCTGACCCCGAAAACCGCGCTTTGTGTGGCAATGGCGGCAGAAGCTGCAGGGTTGCCCGCAGGGGTGTTTAATCTGGTGCTGGGCAGTGGCAGCCAGATTGGCGATATTTTATCAGGCCATGCCGACATCGATTGCGTGTCGTTTACCGGCTCAACCGAGATTGGCCGCCATATTCAGCAACAGGCCGCAGCGACAATAAAACGGGTGTGTCTGGAGCTGGGCGGTAAATCTGCCTTTGTTATCAGCCCTACTACGCGGCTGGCAGAGGCCGTGCGGCTGGGGGTGGAGGATGTGATGGCCAATTCGGGCCAGACCTGCACCGCACTTAGCCGGATGCTGGTGCACCATAGCCAGTATGACGACGCCGTTGCCATTGCTGCGGCACATGCTAATAGCCTTAAAGTGGGCGAGCCGCATCAGGAAGGGGTGTTTTTAGGGCCGCTGATTAGCCAGGCGCAGTATCAGAGTGTGCAGCGCTATATCGAACTTGGCCTGAGCGAAGGTGCGCGACTGGTAGCCGGTGGTGCTGAGCTGCTGCCACAGCTGGGCGACGGATATTATATTGCGCCGACCGTGTTTGCTGAGGTGCATAACCAGATGCAGATTGCCCGCGAGGAAATTTTCGGGCCGGTGCTGTGCATATTGTCGTATCAGGACGAAGCTGACGCGCTGCGGATTGCTAACGATTCACCCTATGGCTTAAGCGGCCGGGTCTGGGCGGACGATGATGCTACTGCCGAGCGGCTGGCTGGCGGCATTCGGGCCGGGCTGATTTTTAAAAACGCTGCCCCCTGGCACAATGCCGCGCCTTTTGGTGGCTACAAGCAAAGTGGCAATGGCCGCGAGCTGGGGTTAAAGGGCGTGGAAGAATACTTCGAGCTAAAAGCCATTGTGGCTGAGGACGCGCCATGAGTAGCGCTGAATCCCGGCAAAGAGTATTAAATCAGCCGCTTAGCGGCAATGAGATGCCACGTTTTGGCGGCCCGGCGACCTTTATGCGGCTGCCGGCCGCGACGGACCTCACCGATATTGACGTTGGTATTATTGGGGTGCCGTTTGATATTGGTACCTCTAACCGGCCCGGGGCCAGGCTGGCACCGCGCCAGATCCGGGATGAGTCGCGGATGCTGCGGCCCTACAATATGGCGACCCGCGCCGCGCCCTTTGATTCACTGCAAATTGCGGATCTGGGTGATGTGGCCATTAATACGTTTAACCTGTTAAAAAGCATCGATATTATTGAACGGCATTATCAGCAGCTTACCGCTGCAGGGGTAGTGCCGCTGACGCTGGGCGGCGACCACACTATAGTGTTACCGATCCTGCGGGCGCTGGCGGCTAAACATGGCCCGCTGGCGCTGGTGCATGTCGATGCCCACGCTGATGTAAACGAGCATATGTTTGGTGAGCCGATAGCCCATGGCACGCCGTTTCGTCGCGCGGTGGAAGAGGGCTTATTGCAGGGTGACAAGGTATTTCAGATTGGCCTGCGCGGTACCGGCTATGCCGCCGATGACTTTGACTGGCCGCGCCAGCAGGGTTTTACCGTGGTAACGGCAGAAGAGTGCTGGGGTAAATCGCTTGAGCTGCTAATGGCACAGGTGCGGCAGCAGATTGGCGATACGCCCTGTTATTTATCATTTGATATTGACGGTATTGATCCGGCCTACGCCCCCGGTACTGGCACGGTAGAAATTGCCGGCTTAACGGTACCGCAGGCGCTGCAGATTATTCGCGGTAGCCGCGGATTGCAGCTGGTGGGTGGCGATTTGGTTGAGGTATCACCTCCGTACGATACCAGTGGCAACACGGCGCTGCTGGCGGCGAATTTAGTGTATGAAATGCTGTGTGTGCTGCCGGGTGTGGCCTATCGCATGCAGGAAGGGGTGCAGTAGCGGATGCAACTGGCCAACTGGAGCGAGCAACTGCTGCGGGTGCAGCAAAGCCAGGGCACAGAGCGCTTTTATCCGGCACTGTGTCAGCTGCTGGCACAACTGCAAAGCCTGGATGAGTGCGTGGTGCTGCTGTTCCGCCCGGCCGAGCCGCCGCAATTGTTGTATCAGCGCGCGCCCCTGCCGGGGGATAATTTTGGCCGCTACCTGAAATCGGCCTATGTGCTGGATCCGTTTTACCGGCTGGGCCTGCGCGGCAGCCATAAAGGGGTATGGCGGCTTAGTGATATTGCGCCGGATGAATACGCCGAGTTTGAGCAATACTACAACAGCTACTTTCGTCATCTGAAAATTCAGGATGAAGTGGGTTTTATTATACCGCTGGGGCTGCATCAGGGCTTTGTCCATATCGAACTGGCGCAAATTGCCGGCAGCGAACTGTTCCGGCTGGATGTTATTGCGCAGTGGCAGGCACTGTTTTGTCTGGTGGAGCAACTGGTGCTGCAACATCAGCAATTGCTGGACAATGATACGCTGCGACCACACGCTACCGGTTATCTGGTGGATGATTTTCAGCGTTGTTTTGGCAGCGAAGTATGCACTGCACGCGAGCGCGATGTGCTGAATATGATGCTGGAAGGCCACTGCGTAAAGGCGATAGCGCGGCAGTTGAAGCTGGGGCTGGAAACGGTAAAAATGCATCGCAAAAACCTGTACGCCAAGCTTGGTATTGGCTCGCACCCGGAGTTGCTGGCACTATTTATTGAATTACTGGCCAGCTCAGAAGCCCCGGTGTTGCGCGATCCTTTGCTGGATATTGCCGCAGCTGCGGATTTAAAGCGGACTGGGTAGTTGAATTTGCTAGTCACTGCCAGGGTAGCCGAAGCCGGTTTACTCACATCAACACGCCGTGAACCCATCCCTGGGGGCTCGATTCGGCCGTCCGGGCCTGCAACGGTTGATTTAGAGTAATCCGACTCCTGCTACAAGTAGATTTGTATTGAACCGGAGTTAAATATGAAAAACCGGCTGGTAATCAGCGTATTACTGTGTTTTGCTGCGGCAGCGGCGGCTGACGATCTGTTTGCGCCACTGGCACTGCCATTACCAGCAGGCAGCAGCGTTACCGGAGTACCATCGGCACAGTACTGGCAGCAGCAGGTGGATTATCAGATTAACGCTGAGCTGAAGCCCGCTAGCGCCACCATTAATGCCACTGGGCAGATTCATTATCAGAATAATTCGCCACAGACGCTGACTGCCTTGTGGTTCGAGTTACCCCTTAATCGTTTTTTACCAGACAGTATCAGCACAGCCTTGCATGGCAAGGGCCTTGGAGCGGCCGGCTTGCAACAGATTCGCTTTAGCGCTGACAATAAAGAATTGACGCTGCTCAGGCAGGATACGTTTTATCGGGTGAGCCTGGCCGAGCCATTGTTGCCCGGTCAGCGTGCCAGCCTGAATGTCAGCTGGCAACTGCAACTGCCGGAGCGCACCGATCCGCGCCGGCCGCGGGCCGGAGTTGAGCGCTTCAGCGATGGCAGCAGCATCTTTGGTGTCGCATTGTGGTTTCCGCGGGCGGTGGCGTTTACTGACGAAGGCTGGGCGCTTAGCCCTTTTATTAAAGATGCTGAGTTTGCCACTGAGCAGGGCAATTATCAGGTGAATATTAGCCTGCCGGCAGAGTATCTGCTGCTGGCCACGGGTGAGCTGACGAACCCGGAGCAGGTGTTAACTGAAGCACAGTATCGGGCCTGGCAGCAACAGGGCAGTGCGCAGTTGCTGATGCCGGAGTTGCTTGTGCCGGAGTTGCTTATGCCAAAGAGCGGTGACGGCACTGCCAGCAAAACCTGGCAGTTTAGTGCAACACAGGTGCGTGATTTTGCTTTTGCTGCCGGCAATAAGCTGATCTGGCAAACTGAGCAGCTGAATATTAATGGTCGCTGGCAGCGGTTGAATGTGGCTTACCCGGATAACGGCCGCTGGCTCTGGCATAAATATGCGCTGGCCAGCACCCGCCATTCTGTTATTGAGTTGTCGGAATACTTCGGTGAATTTCCGTTTAAAACAATGAACGTGGTTAATATTGGCGGTATTGGTATGGAATATCCGGGTATTACCTTTGTCGGTTTTCGCGGCCCTGATGCGGCTATTAACGGCCCGGCGCCGGCCTACAGCCGCACTGAAAAACACGATGTACTGGGTGGCATTATGCACGAAGTGGCGCACAGCTATTTTCCGATGCTGGTGAATACCGATGAGCGCCATGAAGGCTTTTTCGATGAGGGTATCGTCAGCTTTCTAGCTTATTTGTTAGAGCAGCGCTGGAGTACGGATTTTCAAAGCTTTTATGGTGACCCTAAAGACGTGGGTGCTGTAATGCAGCAGGCGGCTTATGCCGCACCGGTGCGCCGGGCCGATCATTTCAGTGCCAAACTTGATTCCCATTATCATGTACCGGCAGTGGCCTGGGTAATATTACGCCAGCATCTTATTGGCCCGGAGTTGTTTGATGCCACCTTGCGCGACTTTGTTGGCCATTGGCGCGGGAAAAGAGCGAAATTCGCCGATATTATCCGTTTTTTTCACGCTGAAACCGGACTGGATTTGCACTGGTTCTGGCGTGGCTGGTTTTACTCGGCTAATCACGTTGACCTGGCGCTAGCTAACGTCAGTAGCGATGATGGCACCCTGACAGTGACAGTAGATAACCGGGGCGGCATTGTGATGCCATTTCAGCTTAAACTGACGTTTGCCGATGGCAGCATGACAGAACGACGCTTGCCGGTTGATATCTGGCGTTTAAATAATCAGCAGGCCACAGTAAGGTTTGCCCTGGCAGCGTCGATGCCGGTATCAACAGAGTTAATGGTGCTGGCTGATGCCGAATTAAGCAATAACCAACTGACCGAGGTTGATAGGTTGATTAATTAATATCTGACCCCAATTTTTTATTTATTGTTATCTGACCCCAATTTTTTAAGGTTTTGCCAAGCTGTCGACTTTTAACTAAGCTGGTGTCAGCAAGCCAACTATTTTTATCTGACTAAGGCGGGAGTATTCGGTACACAGCCTGTTTAGAATTGAAGGAGTAGCAGGGGATGACGCTCGCAATGTCTGACTATGAACTGCTGAAAGCCGCTCTGGAAACGGTTCGTGAAGCTGTGCTGATCACTGACAACCAGCTTGATCGGCCAGGCCCCTATATTGTTTATGCCAATCCTGCCTTTTGTAAACTGAGCGGTTACACCATTGAACAGCTGGCAGGACAGACGCCGCGCCTGCTGCAGGGCCCGGAAACGGATGCCGGACTAATGCGAACCTTGCGCCAGCAACTGCTGGCAGGTGAGGAGTTTTCCGGCGAAACAATTAATTATCGTAAAGATGGCAGTTCGTTCCGGATGCAGTGGAAAATCCGGCCGTTTCCTGCCACCGGCCAGCCACGTTATTTTATCGCCGCCCAGCGTGATGTTTCCGTGATGCGTAATCTTGAGCAACAGCGCCAGCAATTACAGGCGCTGGTCGAGATCCAAACCCAGGTTGGGACTGCCGGCCTGGATTTACAAGCAATGCGCGATCAGGTTGCTGAGGTCGCGATGGCGGTAACCGGTGCCGACGGCGCTGCAGTTGAAGAAGCGGAGCACGGCGAAATGGTGTACACCGCCAGTAGTGGCCGGGCGGCAGATTCATTAGGGTTGCGCTTGCCAGTCGCGGGCAGCCTGTCCGGTTCCTGTTACCTGCAACGAGAATCTATTCATTGCCGCGATACCCATCATGATCCTCGTGTAGCAAAAGCTGCAGCCGATAAGGTGGGGTTTCGTTCCGGCTTGCTGGTGCCACTGACTCATAAGGAGCAGTGCTTTGGGGTACTAAAGGTTTACTCTGCGCAACCTGACGCCTTTAGTGACGACGACCTGAAACTGCTTAATATGGCCAGCCAGCTACTAGCCTCATCGCTGGCTGACGCCCGGCTTTTTAAAGGCGAGCGTGACCGCCGTACTTTGCTGGTAGACTCGTTGCCAATTCTGATTTCATTTGTCGACCAGCAGTTGTACTACCGCGAAATAAACGTCGCCTATACCCGTTGGTACAACCGGCCGATTGAGCAAATTGTCGGTAAGCAGGTGGCAGAGGTTATGGGCCAGACACAGTTTGAGGATATTCAGCATTATATGTTGTCGGCGCTGTCTGGCGAGCGGGTTACCTTTGAGTATCATTTACTGCAGGCAGACGGCGCTGCGAAGCCAGTGGAGATTGAGTACACGCCGTTGCGCAGTACTAAAGGCGAGGTGCAGGGCTTTTATGAGATGATCCGCGATATCAGCGATCGTAAACACGCCGAGCAGGACTATCTGACAGGCGCGTTTAATCGCAAGGGCTTCGATGACCGGCTGGAAATGGTTTGCACTACCGCCCGGCGTTACCGGCGCCCTTTAGCCCTGATCTTTCTGGACGTTGACCATTTCAAGCGGATTAATGACACTTTTGGCCATGGCATCGGTGATGATGTGCTGCGGGCGCTGGTAAAGGCACTGCTAAACGAAGTTAGAGACAGTGATATTGTCAGCCGCTGGGGTGGTGAGGAATTTGCCGTTCTGGCGCCCGAAACTACGATGTCTGAAGCGCTGGACCTGGCCGAGCGCTTGCGTCTGGCGCTGAGCAAACATCAATTCGATATAGTAGGGCAAATAACCGCCAGCTTTGCTGTCGGCGAGTTTGACCACCAGGAAACAGGTAACGACTTTATGCGTCGGGTTGATGCAGCGTTGTATGATGCTAAAGCTGGCGGTCGCAACCGGGTTGCGCGGGCAAATTGACTGAGCCAACTATTTTTAACTACAAGCAACTACCCGCACTTCCTGCTGTTATCAGCGATAAAAGGCTTCAACTTTACCTTTTAAGGTCATCAACAGTGGTTGGCCACGGCGGTCGAGTGCTTTGGCGGCGGCTGCTTTTACCCAACCTTCGCTGATGCAATATTCTTCTATATCAAAGCGTTCTTTGCCGTTTAGTTTAATACCGACGTCGTACTGGAATATCTGTTCCACATAATGCGGGCTGCGCGGATTAACCGACAGGCGGTCGGGTAATTCCGGACGGGCTTGCTCGTTGTTGACAGAATCGGCGGTTGTATCGTTCATGGCTCTGATCTTTAGAAAATAAAAAGTAGGCCATTGTAGGCAAAGCCGGCGAACTGCTCAATAGCGGCGGCAATAAACAGGAATTAAAAGAGTCAGTGTAATTAAGCTGCACATGTTGCCCGTTCAGTTATTTAACTCTGCAGCCGCTGAACCATGTCAGCTATTGCCAGGCGGCAAATTTGCCTGAGCATTCTTAGCTCGCCGGCTTTACCGGGGTGTGGCGGCAAGCTTTGTACTTGCTGCAGCAATTCTGCTGCCTGTTTCGGGACAGCAGTTAGCAGTTGCTGCAGCTCGCGATTGGCCAGGCCGGGAGCGATATTTAGCTCGCTGGCAAAGGCCAGTACGTCGGCCTGGGTTAGCTCGTCGAAAGTGATGGCATTGCCCATTGGCTGCGACAGGTTCTCAGACAGGTGTTTGCCAATGTCGGCGTAGATAATGGTGGAAAGCAAATCATAGTGTGGTGTCAGTACCATCTTGTCGCTACTGATAAAAAACGACAGGTTTTTCAGGTGCGCATCACCATTGCCGACCAGTGCGTTGAATACGGCCCATTTGAAGATGGCCAACCGTGTTATACCGACCTTTCTGGTTTGATCGGCTAGCTGCTTTAGTCTGTTGACAGTGCTATTACTATACTTCATCGTATGGGCTAAATTTAGTAACTGGCAGCCATCCAGTACATGCAAACGCTGCTGATTAGGGTACTGGCCAGTGCGGTCAAAGCGCTCTATCAGGTACACCGGTTCAGGTAAATATTGTATATCGACCTCTGGCACATTCAGGCCACAAGCCGCTGCCAGCTTCATCACAAACCATTCGTTTCTTGGTGTATGAAAGTACAGCTCTGGCGAAGTATGCTCCGGCTTTAAAATATGAGTGGAAGGGAAAAAGCCGGACGGTTCAAATAACTGCTTGTCGTGATACACCACCAACATTTTATGCTGAGCACCAGCCAGCGACATTCTTTTGCGTTCGGCGCGGTTTAGTGGCGTTTTGGGTAAGGCGCGGATACGGGCGCTAAGTTCTTCTGCATTAAGCGGTTCCAGGCTACCTGCTGCCGGTGTCTGACCCTGTGGTAATAAGGTGATAGCGCCGGCAGACTCAGCGCCAGCTGCCTCAAGCAGGCCAAAGACATCGCTTTGCGGCAATTTTACTGCTTGGGCTAACAACTCGCGGGCGGCTTCCTCCGGCAGCAGGTTATCAAAAAACCACTGTACCGGCCGGATGGACGCGCCGTCTGTCAGCTTATCTGCTGTTAATGGCAGTGCCGGTGATAACGGATGAGCCTGCTTACGGGCAAGCCAGTCCGGATGATACTGAAAAGACCAGATGTTATTCTGATCCGTTAACTTGCCGACCAGCTCGGTATCGACAAAAACGTCAAGTGTGCGGCTCATCAGCAGCTTCCGCTTAGAATGTCTGACAATTGCTGCTGCTGGGTTTTTGTTAAGCTGATATCTTCGATCGGTAAATCGATACTTAGGCGCATGCCGAGCATTTCTAATACCCGCAGTACCCGGCCCAGTTCGACAGTGGCTTTGCCATTTTCAAAATCACTGATAAAGGTGGTGCCGTTGAAAGATAAGCCAGCTGCGGCCAGTTGATCTAAGCCCTGAGTTTTTCTGACTAACCTGACCAATTGCCCTAATTGTTTGCTGTCTTTCACTGGCACTTTCACTGCACACCTCAAATAAATGCTATCGCGGTTATATTAGCGTAAATACAACCATGCGCAACAAATTATATGCGATCGCGGTCAATTTGTTGGAATTGACTCTGATCGAGATCAAATACATGCCATCGCGGTTAATTCGCTTGATATACGACTACTAAAATAGATTATATGCGTACGCGGTTATTAAAGTTCGCTTGGTAGCAGACGGCCGGTCTGGCCGCCATTGCAGGAAAACTACTGACACAACTCCGGTTTAAGCCTGAGCCCGGCGTGAAAGTCGGCTGCCGGGATGGGTTCTATCCGGACATAGCCTGCGTTTGAGGTCATGCGGTGAATGTAGTTGCCGTCGCCGGTGGCGATACCGACATGGGTAATAACGCCTTTGTTCCAGTTGCCGTAGGTGTTTTGCAGAAACACTAAATCGCCGGCCTGCAGTGCGTTGACACTTTCAATTTTAGTACCGAATTCATCAGCGGCCAGCGAGTCCGCGTGTTCCGGTTGCAGCTTATCACCTGGCCCAAGCTGGGCTAAATCCCAGGGTTGTGCAGATTGCAGGCTGGCAAACTTTTCGCCGCAGGCTTGCCTGAGCACGGTACGGGTCCAGTTCATACATTGTTCGGCCTTGCCTTGCTCGAAGGTCTGGTTTTGCCAGGGCATGGCCGCCTCGACAATGCTAGCTTGCGGGTTGCCGGCAAAAGCGGCACTTTGCCAGAGCAGGCTGCCCAGCAATAAGCCGGAAAACAGATGCTGTTTAGTCATGGATGCTTTTTTCATACACTTGTTCTTCATAAGAAAGCTCTCAGGCACAGGCGCTTTGTCGGGCCAGATGGCCTTCAGCATAAAGATCGTTGATAGTCAGTTCAATCGCTTTGCGCAAAGTTGCGACAATATCGTCAATTTGCGAGCGACTGATGGTAAGGGGCGGCGACATCACATTTAAATGGACGATGGGCCGGACAATTAAGCCCAGGGTTTCCGCGTGATCGGCGATGCGTTTGCCGATATCCAGCTCTTCCGGGAATAATGCTTTGGTTTTTTTACAGCGTACGTTCTCAACGCAGACCATCAGTTGCATACCGCGCACCTGGCCGACGATAGGCAGGTCTTCCAGGGTTTTCATCTGCTGCTGAAAATAGGGGCCAAGTTGTTGTACCCGGTTAAGTAGTTGTTCACGCTGAAGAATTTCGATATTCTTCAGCGCCGCTGCACAAGCCACCGGATGGCCGGAGTAAGTAAAACCATGGGCAAAACAGCGGCCGTGGCCGGGCTCGCTGATGACCTGATGAATCCGGTCGGAATAAATGCAGGCGCCCAGCGGCTGATAGCCTGAGGTGAGCCCTTTGGCGGTAATGATCATATCCGGTTCAATGCCAAATACGTCTTTTGAGGCAAACCAGTGGCCGAGCCGGCCAAAGGCGGTAACCACTTCATCTGAGATATACAGTACGTCGTATTTGCGGCAAATATCAAAGGTACCCTGATGATAACCCGCTGGCGGCACTATAACGCCACCGGCACCCAATACCGGCTCGGCATAAAAGGCGGCGACGTTATCGGGGCCGACGCGCAAAATGGTTTGTTCTAATTCATCCAGTAAAAACTGCAGGTACTCGGGTTCAGCCATGCCGGCCGGTGCCCGATAGTAATTGGGGCAGCTGATATGGTGAATAAAATCGCTGATAAAATCGAATTCCGGCGGGTGGTCGCCTGCTTTGCCACCAATTGACATCGACAGGTAAGTAGAGCCGTGGTACGAGTTTTTCCGCGAGATCACATGCTTTTTAGTGTGTTTACCCCGGCAGTTCTGGTAGAACTGAATAAGCCGGTAGGACGAGTCGACCGCAGTTGAACCACCGCAACTAAACAGCACATGGTTCAGATCGCCCGGGGCCAGCTCTGCCAGTTTTGCGGCCAGTAAAGTGGCCGGGACATTAGTCATATCAACAAAGGGGTTGGCAAAGGCCAGTTTGCGGCACTGCTCAGCGATGGCATCGGCCATTTCACTGCGGCCCAGGCCAATATTGGTGCACCATAAACCGCCCACTGCGTCCAGATAACGCCGGCCGTTGCTGTCTTCAATATAGCAGCCATCACCGCGGCTGATGGGCAGGGCCCCCTGCTCCTGAAACACGTCAAAAATGGTCCAGGGGTGAGTAAAATGTTGTTTATCAAGCCGGTTTAGTTCGGCGGTATCGTAGCGGCTGCTCATTATAGTCTCCTGTAGCTGGTGTACAGGTTTTACCGTGAACCGGCACGGAGCCGCTATTCCCCGTTCAGGCGGGAGCAGTTTGGCTTACCCCCATTTGCGGGGGGGCTGCTTTTAATGACGTGCTAACCGGCTTCGCCATACTTGTTCCTAACCGGCTTCGCCGCTTTGCTTACTAAACGCAATGCCCTGCTCGGTCAGGGCGTTTAGCAGCCACTGCATTCCCTGTCCGACCGGGGTTTCGCTTTGCCATACCATATCAACACAATGCGGAAAGGAGACGGCCTGATGGCTGGTCGGCAGTTTGAGCAACTGGCCACTGGCCAGTTGCGGCCGGATAAGATGCAGCGGCAGCTCGGCCCAGCCCAGGCCGACGCTAACGGCGTCAATCAGCAGGCTGGAGCTGTTGGTAAACCAGATGGTGCTGGATAAGTCGGAGTCAAAGCGGCGGAAACCGCTGTCGGCATCGGTAATGCGCAAGTGGCGGTGCTGCGATAAATCATAAGGGGTAACCTGCGCCAGTTTTGCCAGCGGGTGGCTACTGCTGACCACAGTGCCGTAATGGACATGGGAAATACCGCGAAAGGCCACGTTTTCCGGATAGTCGTCCTGGCTGATGGCAATGGTTAAGTCAGCCTTACCTTGTTTCAGCAGCTGATAGCCCTGCTGATGACTGGCTTTAAGCAACATTAACGAGGTATTGGGGAAGTGCTCTTTAAAGTCGGAGGCTACCTGCAGAATCAGGCTGACCGGCAGGGCTAAATCGTCAAACGCCAGGCTGATTTCAGTTTCGACGTCTTTATTCAGGTTCTGAATGCGGCTAAGCAGGTTGTTATAGCTTTTCAGCACCGACTTAATGTCGTTCAGCAGTGCCAGACCTTCAGCGGTAAGCGGTGGAGTGCGTTTGCTGCGATCGAATACCTCAAAGCCGGCATCAATTTCCAGATTACTGATAAGACCACTAATCGAGGACTGGGCCTTACCCAGTTTACGGGCTGCTGCCGAGAAGCTGCCGGTCTCGACTGTGGTTAAAAATGCCTGCAGTTGTTCAAATGATAATTGCATCTCGTATCGCCTCAACCGATGGTTATCAACTGTACTTGCCATAAAAAAGCTTCTATTCATGGTAGCGTACAAGTTCTGAGCAAATAATTTAGCAGGATTACCAGACTTGTAAATTAAAAATAATAACGGGAACAGGAAGGAAACTTAGCATGGTACCTTTTACTAAACACAGGTTAAGTCTGGTAATTTCAGCAATTTTAGTCACTGGCGCGGCCCAGGCTCAACAGCAGGATGCCACAGACGGTACTCAGGTAAAAAAAGAAAAACAAATTGAAGTGATTACCGTCACGGCTTCAGGTCGGCCTAAATTAGCATCGGAAATTCCGATGAATATTAGTGCGATGACCGAAGCAGAGCTACGCGAAAAGCGGATAGCCAGCTTAAAAGATTTGATTGCTGACAGTGTAGAGATTAGTGCACCGGGCAACAGTGCCCGTTTCTCTGATTCGGTGTCAGTGCGTGGCCTGAATGTGTCGGGGGTGAATGCTAACAATATTCAGCAGTTTATCCGCACCACTATGGCCTACTATCTGGATGCGACGCCACTGCCGAGTATTAATTACCGGATTAAAGATATTAACCGGGTAGAAACCTTGCTCGGCCCGCAAGGCACCTTATATGGTGCCGGCAGCCTGGGTGGTACTATTCGCTATATTACCAACCAGCCGGTGCTGGATGACTTTCAGTTTAATTTTAATACCAGCCTGTACCAGACCAAAAATGGTGGGGTCAGCAACGATACCGATATTGTGCTGAATGTGCCGCTGGGCCAGAGTGTGGCACTGCGGGCATCCATTGCCCGGCTGGATGAAAAAGGCTACACCGACCGCCAGGTAAACCCGGTGTGGCTTGGCGCGGATGAGGGCTTTCCCGGTAATCCCAACCCAAACCAGACGCTTTATAAAGATGATGATTATCAGGATGTGACCGGCGGCAAAATCGCGTTGCTGTGGCAGGTTAATGATGATGTGAAACTGACCTTTAGCCACATTATGCAGGACCAGTTAGCGCACGGTACCAATGGTGCGGCCCGCTTGCCGGTTGACCGGGCTTGTGAGGGCATCACCGACTGCACCTTTACCTCTTTTGATACACCGTTTCAGTATAACGACCGTACTATTGTCGCGCGGTTTGAAGAATATGCTGACCGCGAACTGAGCATGAATACCGTTGATCTGGACTGGCAATTAGCGGGCATGAAGTTGCACAGCACCACGGCATTCTATGAAGACAGCAGTATTGGTCAGGCGGATTACGCCTCGCAGGGTGATGCCTACTATGGCTGGATCCCGGGGCTGGCACTGGCAGATGGCAATGACTCGGCCTATATGACCTTTGATAATACTTATGAAGGCCTGACCCATGAAACCCGGTTAACCTCTGATACTGACAGCCGGTTAAGCTGGATTGCCGGGATATATTACACCGATCAGGATCGTAATTATCGCTTCTCCGAATGGTTTGATCAGCTGGACGAAATTGCATCTGAAGTTAGCTGGCTGGGCTTTGACCGCAGCGCCGTGGGTGGTGTGCCGGGCCAGGGTTATGAAGAAGATTTAGGCAGTAAGTACACCGAGCTGGCGTTATTTGGCGAAGTGGGTTATGACGTGACCGACAAGCTGAATATTACTGTCGGTGCCCGGATTTTTAATTACGAAGATACCGGCCTGGCGCTGATCCGCGATTATCTGGGAACCACCGACTCTAACCGTGAGTTCAGTAATAAAGAAAGTGGCGAAAGCTTCTATAAATTTAATGCCTCGTATCAGTTCAACGGCGAAGTGTTTGCCTATTTTACTTACTCGCAAGGGTTCCGCCGTGGCGGCACTAACGGCTTCCGGGAGGAAGGCGGCCAGCAGGTGGCTGACGATGTGCAGAACTATGAGCCGGATTCTACTGACAACCTGGAGCTTGGAGTAAAAGGTTATCTGGCCGATGGCTGGTATGTGCAAACCAATATTTACCAGATTAACTGGAACAATGTGCAAACCTATTTCTCGCAAACCATCGACGGTATTTTCCCGGTTAACGGCACGACCAATGGCCCGGATGCGGTTACCCGCGGCTGGGAGCTTAACAGCCGTTATTATCTGAGCGACAATATCAGCCTGAGTTATGCCACGGCCACTACTGAAGGTAAGTGGGATGAAACCCTGACCAAGTGTGTGTATCAGGATGTACCGGAAGCTGACAATGAATGCCGTACCTGGAATAAAGGCGGCTTACTGGGTGGCTCGCCGAAGTGGCGGCATAACTTTGGGGTGCGTTACGATACTGATTTTGACAATGGTATGACCGCGTATGCTGCACTGAATGGCCGTTATGTTGGCAAGGTGCAGAATGACCGCCAGGATGACCCGACGTCAACGGTATTTGAGTACCCTTCGTACACCACGTACAGTGCCAATATCGGCTTTGGTAAAGATAACTGGGATGTCGCGCTGTGGGTGCAAAACCTGACCGACGAAGATGCGATAGTATCGAATCTGAACGGGGGTATTCTGGGCCGGCGCACGATAGCGTTGACGCCGCGCACCGTGGGTATTAACTTCTCCTACCAGTATTACTAGAAGTATTACTACGTGTATTACTACGTGTATTACTACGTGTAACTGAGTGTATAGCTGACAATGATACAGGCTGGATAAAAGTGAGCCGGTGGCCCGTGCTCACTTTTACTTTTTGTGGAGCAGCAGATGCCTGAACTTTCTTTACCCGCTGAGCGTCGCTCAGCACTGTATTTTGCGCAGTACAGCTGCATTATGCTGATCGCCATGATGGGGGCTGCGGTCACTAACCTGATGCCACTTATTGTTGGCGCCTTTTCGGATAGTGGTCAGTTCAGTACCCAGCAGGTGGGTTATCTGGCGGCGGCTGACGTTGCCGGTATTCTGTTATCGACCACGTCGGCCTTCTGGTGGGTGCGCCGGCTGGCCTGGCGCCCGGCGGTGCAGCTGAGTTTAGTGCTGTTTATTCTGGCCAACCTGACTACGGCCTTTATTGATGGGTATCACGCTTTAATGGCGCTACGCTTTGCTGCCGGCCTGGCCTGTGGGGTCAGCTATGCGATAGCGCTGGCGGCCCTCGGCGATGAGCGTCGGGTAGATAAAGCCTTTGGTGTGATGGTAACCATTCAGGTGGTGTTTGGCACGGTCGGCTTTTTGGTGCTGCCAGAGCTGATTAGCCGTTTTGGTTATGGTGCAATTTATCAGAGTTTTAACTTATTTTTGCTGGCAGCATTGCTGCTGAGCTTCGTTAATTTTCCGCAAAACCTGAAGCCACAACATAGTGTGCATTTCGATATCAGTGGCCGCCTGAAACCGGCTATCTGGGTATTTAGCGGGGTGGTGCTGTATTACTTTGCCCAGGGCAGTGTCTGGGGCTATCTGGAGCGGCTGGGTGTGGCAGCGGGCCTGACCATGACAGAAGTAGGCTACGTGCTGGGGCTGGGCTTTGCGATAAGTGCCGTTGGCTCACTGCTATCCGGGGTGTTTGTGGCGAAATTCGGCCGCACCGCAGCCCTGTGGCTGATGGTGGCTATTCAGTTGCCCTGTTTATTTGCCTTAAGCCTGATGAGCAGCGGGTCGGCCTGGCTGATCTACGCCAGTGCCACTATTGTGTATCAGATTTTCTGGAGCTTTGTGGTGCCGGTAATGATGGGGATTTTTAACGATGTTGACCCGTCTGGCCGGTTAATTGTGTTTTGCCTGAGCGCCTTTAAAGTGGGGCTGATGCTGGGGCCGCCGATAGCCGCCCTGGCTATCAGCGCCAGCAGTTTAACCGTGGTATTGCCGCTGGGCGTTGCGGCGATAGTGCTAAGTGCAATTTGTCTGCAGTTGGCACAGCGGCGGGCGGAGTAGCATCCGGCAGGAATCGGTTTGCTCTAAGTCAACCGTTGAAGCCCTGGACGGGCGGAAACGAGCCCCCAGGGATAGGTTCACGGCGTGTTGATGTGAGCAATCCGGTTCCTGCTTTATACTTCAGTGTGAAGTCCTGGAATAAGTACTACTCAAACCGGTGCAGCCATAAGTCATCGCCAGTGCCATTGTCATTAATGGCATATTCAAAGGCGGCTTTCGGGTAACGCACCGCTTTGCCTGATTTACTGGTGTCGTAGCTGCCCCATTTTTGCAGGTTCCAGACGCCGTAAGGGTCATTTACAGTGTAGTGGCTGCCGTCATAACCCGTTACCACCAGAATGTGCCCCGGCACAGTAAACCAGCCATGCACTATGGTAGGTTTGCCCGCGCTGGCCAGTTGTTGTAGCTGGCCAATAGTACCATTGGTTACCCCGATACCCCGTAACGCGCTACCTGCCTCTTTGGCGATGGTATTAAACCCTCCGGCCAGGGCCGGTACGTCCTGCAATAAACCAAAACGCGCATTCAGATAATCGGGCGTGCGCTGACCCAGCTCGGCCGGGTCGGTCAGGCCAAAGAAATCGGTAATCATTGCCAGCGAGGTAATACTGCAGGTGCTGTCCGGGTTTACCGCGTTTTGTTTCTGATCCCAGTAAGGCACATCCGGGTTGGTGGTCTTATTTACTGCTGTGTTTGCCAATACTGGTGATGCCATCAGAGCTGGTATCAGGGCTGATATCAGCCACAAGCCGGAAAATAATGTCATTGTTATCCTCAGCTGTAATAAAAAAAGGGCGACAAGCGCCCTGTAACAAACCAAAAAAACCAGGAGGTTAGTTAAATTCCGGCCCAGGAACGGGAGAGTTCTGACCGGGAGTGCCAGGCAAATGTTGCTTAGCAGAAATCAGCTTACTGGCTGACCACAACTTTTAGAAATGAATAACCATAGGTTAAACCGTTTATAGCGGCGGTAATTTGCATTTTACAAAGAATGAGTTATTACTTTATTGTTAACTAAAGGCCAGTACCATGAGTAACAACCCAGCGCCAGCGCAACCTACGTCCAAGTCCGGGCCGAAACGGATTGCCGGCCTGATATTGCTGATGGCTGCTTTACTGGCGTTGGTGGTGTTTGGTTACTATCGGTATGCCCAGGCCCGCGGCAGTGTGATAAACCAGGATTACTTCCGGGTGCTGGCCGAAGCCGGAAGTACCTTCACTGAAAACCTGATTAAACTGCAAAGCTTGTATGACTACCAGGAGAGCGAAACCGCGATCCGCGCCTTATTCCCCAGTTATAAAGTCACCAAGCGGCAACAGCTGAGCGCTGAGTGTTCACAGCAACAGGCTGCTGATACCAGTGTTGTCTGTCCAGACTACACCAACCGTTACTGGCTAACCCAGGATAAGGTACAACTGCGCTGGTACCAATGGTCAGATAAAGACACGGTCAATTACATTGAGGCAGAAATTCAGCATGCCGATTTTCTGCCAGAGCCAGAGCGTGGCTTTAGCCAGCTGCTGTTTGTCACCGAAGACAGCCAGGTGCTGGCCAGCACCGGTGGTGAAACCAGCATTTCCTTTGTTAACCTGACCAGCGTCACCGAAGCGCTAAGCAAGCAGCAGTTCAGCGACTTTTTCAGTGAGGTAACCGATAGCAGCGAGCGGCCCGAGCCGCGCTTGCCCAGTTACAGTGTGCATCTGGATATGAAACTGTCTTATGGCGACTACCGGTTGTTTATTTACCCAATGCGACTGGCCTCTGGCCTGGTGGCAGTAGATTATGCCGCTGACGATAAGGCGGTGTCGCAATTATATCTGGTCGGCTTATTGCCCCGGCAGCAACTGGCAGAGCAGGGCAGCGGCTACTGGAATATTCCGTTACTGTTTGCCACTCTGGTGAGCCTGACCTTTGTCTGGTCGGTATTACGGATGTATCTGCAACCGAAAAACCAGTCGGTTAACCGGCTTTACAGCAGTTTTTGTTATCTGGTGGCCTATGGTTTTTTTGCGGTGTTGCTGGCACTGATTTTCAGCTACCTGACCGTGACCGTATGGCAGCAAAGCCGCCAGCAACAGGCGCAAGACTATGTTGAGCAACTACGGGCCAGTTTAACAAACGACATTAATGCGGTGTTTTCTGAATTACAGGCTTACCGTCAGTATTATCAAAAGCACTGGCAAGGCAGCGCGGCCTATGCGGAGCTGATGCAGCCCGTGCGTGAGTTACAAAAAGTTAATTATCCGCAGTTACTGACGGACTGCCCGCCCGCTGAGTTGGTTTTCGATTTTTACCCACCGGCAATGCAGGTAACGGCAGACCCGCCCTGCTCGCTGCGCACCTTTTACCGGCGGGATAGAGCCATGACACCCAGCCGTCTTCTGTCTGTCACGGTATTGGATGCAGCAGGGCGCTCCAGCCTGCCCTCCGCCTATTACCTGGAGAATAACGCTGCTCCCAAAATCTATGATCTATCGCACCGCGACTATTTTAAGCGGGTACGCAATGGCAATGGCTGGCAGCTGGACTTGGCGGGTCAGCGCTTTGACAATGTTTATATTCAACGTTTGCTGAATATTAATAATGGTACCCGCGGCACCACCATAGCCATGCCTTTAATGGCTGAACCTGATGCCGGCAGCAGCGCAGATGCCGGCTTTGTGCTGGTAGCCGATGTGGTACTGCCTTCTGTCAGTCTGGCCTCGCCCTCTGCCAATGGCCTGCAGTTTATGATAGTAGAACGGCGCAGCGGTAAAGTGCTGTATCACAATGATAACAGCCGTACCTTTGTCGAGAATATTTTCTATATTGGCAGTGAAAATAACCTGCTAAGCCAGACGATTAAATCGGGCGAGCCGACAGGAAGCGATATCAGAGGCGGGCTGGCGGGGTTTTATCATGGCCAGCCCGGTAATTTTATTCTGGCAGCAACACCGGTAGATGAGTGGGCGCTGGTGCTGTTTTACCCGCAGGATCATGTCGATGCCATTATGAGTAATCAGTTCCTGATTTTCAGTGTCAGTATGATCGTGTTCTTTTTACTGCTGATTATGGGTTTACAGCTGGTGCGACGGCTGATTAACAGTAAGTTGGTAAAAAACCGGCTGGCGATACCGCTGGGTTTTGACAGCAGGCGCTTGCTGCTGCTGGTGTCGCTGGTCTGGGGGTTGGTGTACGGCTTTTTTGCGTTGCATACTGCCTTGCAGCTTATTCTTCCCTCAGCCCAGCTGATTTCGGTTACCCCCTGGTTAAGTGCCGGGTTACTGCTGTTAATTGTTGGCTGCTGCGGCTTGTTTTTACGCCAGCGTAAACCGCAGGCGCCGGTGATCAGGCCCGCTGCCAAACTGATTATTGCCGGCAGTGTCGCCTTAATCAGTTTATTACCTTTCAGCTATCTGTCGTACATAAGTAAGGTGCCACAACAGGCATTACAGGCACATTATGCCAAAATGCAATGTATTGAATTTAACCGCGAGCGGGCCGAGTTACATGAATTTGCCTTAAACCGCTTTCCAAATTCGATGACAGAGCAACGATTTCAGCCGTGGCAATTACTGCCGGTTAGCTGGTCATACCCTGAGTTTCAGCAACGTTGTGCCGGCGTAAGCAGTAGTGGCTTGCCAGACGATTATCCTAAGCTCAGCACTATTATTGGCAACACCTACTTATGGCAGTGGGTAAAAACCTTTCTGGTAAGGGTTGAGCCGCTTAACCCAACTGATGACGGCGTGCAGCAGTTGCACGACAGTGGTAACAGCCCTAAATCTGTTGGGCAGCTGCTGGGCCTGAGTGTACGTTTTTTACTGCCATTGCTGTTATTTCTGATGTTATGGCAGTTGTATGTACGACGGGTACTATGGCAAAGACTGGGCTATGACAGCGATTTTCTGCGGCATGTTCACCGCTTGTGTAATCAGACCCAGCCGGCAGCTGCTAAACGTTTGGTTGCCGGGCTGCATTTACAGCTAACAGCCTGCCCGCCTGCCGGTGTTAATTTGCAGACACTGTTGAAACAAGTGCAGCTGACGGATAGCAGCGATAACAATAATTTGCTGTTGCTGCCGGGTTTTGAGCAACTTTACCGGCAAAGTGCCTTACTGCAGCAAGATGAGCAGCTGCAGTTGCAGAATGTGTCGATAATGGTGCAACAGAGCAAAGCAGGCGGGCCACTGCAGGTAACACTGAGCCAGATTGATACCTGTCTGGATGGCCCGCGCCGGCGTCAGCAGCTGTTAGCGCTGATCACTGAATTTAAAACCCTGACCTTACTGGGGCAGCTGAGCGAGTTTAAACTGGTGATGGGCTTTAATACGCTGCAGCGATTAACCATAAAAGATGACCTGGCCGCTGCCAGTGAGCGGGTACTGGAACAAACTGAATATCTGGCCTGGTCGGAGTGTCTGCTTAATTTTAATGTGCAGTTACCGGCCTCGCTGGCAGAACCATTAGACACCGACATGCTGCAGCAGGAAATTAATGCCTATCCGCTACTTGGACCCTTGCCGGTCAGTACTGAGCAGTTAAACCAGCAACATGCTGAACCAGAGCCTGGCCTCTGGCGGGGTAACGACGGTCTGAGTACCCGGCAGTGGGCAACATTAAACTTTATTCTGCAACATGCCGATGCTCTTTACCGCTACAAGTGGGAAAGCTGCAGTAACGAAGAAAAGCTGGCGCTGTATAATCTGGCTAATGGTCATCAGCTTAACCCGCTTAACTGTCTGATGATCGAGCACCTGGCCATTAATGGTCTGCTGCGGGTAAGCCGTGGCCGGTTAACGCTGGTGAACCGCAGTTTTCGCCAATTTGTGTTAAATGCCGAACCGTCTGAAACCCTGCGCCAGCTGGTAAAAGTGGGCGAAGCAGGGGTCTGGAAAAACTATCGGCTGACGTTTGCCATCGTGGTCGTTGTGGTCGTTGGTGGCATAGCGTTAACGTCTGGCCAGTCGTTACACATTGTTGCCGCCTCTATTGCCGGGGTACTGGGCAGTATTATCAGTGTGTTCAGCAGTGGCAGTACCTTGCGCAACTATTTTAAAAGCTGATTTAAAAGCTGATTTAAAAGCTGACTTAAAGGCTAAGAGGCCAACTCATTTTCAAGATACTCAAAGTATCGACAACTTACTGTTGGGGGTATCTAACACCAGCATATGGCCCGGGCTGTGGGTAATGCAAAAGTCTACTCTGGCATTGGCGATAGCCACCTGAGGCGTTACACCACAGGCCCAGAATACCGGTACTTCGCCCGGTTTTATCGTTACTGCATCACCATAATCTGGTTTATTAATATCTTTAATGCCAATAGCGGCCGGGTCGCCAAAATGGACCGGTGCACCATGCACCTGCGGAAAGCGCGAACAAATTTGAATGGCCCGGATAGCGTCGGCCGGTTTCATCGGCCGCATACTGACCACCATGCCGCCGTGAAATACCCCGGCGGGGGTGCAGCCGATAGTGGTGCGATACATGGGTACGTTTACTTGTTCAGTAATATTGCGAATTTCCAGGCCATCGGCCAGCAGTGACTCTTCGAATGAAAACGAGCAACCAATCAGAAAGGTGACTAAATCATCCCGCCAGTAATCGCTGATATCAGTTACTTCATTGGTCAGTTCGCCATTCTGGAAAATCCGGTATTTAGGTAAATCGCTGCGAATATCCAGCTGCTCTGCCAGGGCCGGCATATCGGTGGCGCCGGGCAGGGCGGCCATACCGAGCAACGGGCAGGGCTTGGGGTTAAAGTGACAAAATTGCAAAAAGTCGGCGGCATATTGCTTAGGTAAGATGGCCATATTAGCCTGGACAAAGCCGGGCGCCAAACCTGAGGTGGTGCCGCTGAACTGGCCACTGCGGCACTGCTGACGCAGATGCAGCGGGCTTAACTGTTGTAACTCTTTCATTAGGGTTTTCCTTCAGGCATTGCCATAAATATCTTTGTTTGCCAGCCAGCGCCGGATAAGTTGCTGACTGGCCGCCTGGTCCTGTTGCCACAATTTGGCAGCCAACTGCCGGGCATGCGGAATCAGTTCGGCATCGCGGCTGATGTCGGCAATTTTAAACTGTAGCAGGCCGGTCTGGCGGGTGCCTAACAACTCGCCCGGGCCGCGAATTTCCAGGTCGCGCTGGGCAATCACAAAACCGTCGTTAGAGTCCCGCAATACACCGAGCCTGGCCTGCGCGGTTTTCGATAATGGCGCATGGTACAACAAAACACAATGCGATATGGCGCTGCCACGACCCACCCGGCCGCGCAACTGATGTAACTGCGCCAGACCGAGCCGCTCCGGGTTTTCAATAATCATTAAACTGGCATTGGGCACGTCTACCCCCACTTCTATTACTGTGGTTGCGACCAGTAAGTCAAGTTCGCCCCTGCTGAAGCGCGCCATAATATCTTGTTTTTCTGTGCTTTTTAAGCGGCCATGCACCAGGGCAATATTCAGCTCTGGCAAGGCAGTGGCCAGGCTGGCAGCGGTGTCTTCGGCTGCCTGGCATTGCAGCACTTCAGATTCTTCTATAAGCGTACAGACCCAGTATACCTGCCGTTTATCCTGCAATACGCCATTACGTACCCGTTCGATAATGTCCTGGCGCCGGCTATCGGGAATAGCAACGGTGGTGACCGGGGTACGGCCGGGCGGTAATTCGTCGATGACTGAGGTATCGAGATCAGCATAGGCGGTCATTGCCAGGGTGCGTGGAATAGGGGTGGCGGTCATTACCAGCTGATGCGGATACACCCCGGGGATGCCGCCCTTTTCGCGCAGGGCTAAACGTTGGTGCACGCCAAAGCGATGCTGCTCGTCAATGATAATCAGTGCCAGCTTATTAAAGCTGACACTTTGCTGGAATAAGGCATGGGTACCTAATATCATTTGGGCGCTGCCATCGGCAAGCTGCTTCAACACTTCATCCCGTGCCTTGCCTTTGGTTTTCCCCCCCAGCCAGGCTACGGTAATGCCAAGCGGGCTAAACCATTTACTGAAATTTGCAGCATGTTGCTCGGCCAGCAGTTCAGTCGGCGCCATCAATGCCACCTGATAACCCTGACCTATGGCCGTTAGTGCGGCCAGCGCGGCGACCAGAGTTTTGCCGGAGCCGACATCCCCTTGCACCAGCCGCAGCATGGGCAACGGCTTTGCTAAATCCTGCCGCAACTCGGCCACCACCCGCTGCTGGGCACCAGTAAGCTGAAACGGCAAGGTGGCTAAAAAAGTCTGCTCAATGTCTGGTTTATGAGCCAGGGCAATTGCCCGTTGTTGCTGGCTCTGGCTGCGCAGCTGGTTCATGCTCAGTTGCTGGGCCACCAGCTCTTCCAGGATCAGCCGTTGTTGTGCCGGATGGCGGCCTTGCTCCAGCAGGCTAAGCTCGGCATCCGGCGGGGGCCGGTGAATGTACGCCAGGGCGTCGGCCAGTGACCAGGGCGTACTGAGTAAGTTTGGCGGCAGGTATTCTGCCGGGGTATAGCGCTGAAGGTAATCGAGAGCTGTGTCGGTCAGCTTGCGCCAGCTGGCCTGTTTGATGCCTTCCGTTGTCGGGTATACCGGAGTAAGGGTTTCGGCTACCTGTTGTAACTGCTCATCCTGTTGTACCCGATATTCCGGATGGAGCATTTCAATGCCCCGCGGGCCGCGTTTTACTTCGCCAAACAGCCGCAGTTTAACGCCGGGGGTTACCGCATTTTTCTGGGCCGCACTAAAATGAAAAAACCGGCAGGTTAAAAAGCCGCTACCATCGGTTACCTTTACCAGCCAGCTGCGTCTTTTACCAAACTGGATCTCACTGCTGACCACGTCAGCCAGCACGGTGGCATGAATGGCCGGCATTAAATCGGCAATCGGATAAATCCGGGTGCGGTCTTCGTAGCGCAGTGGCAAATGAAACAGCAAGTCCTGGACACTGGCAATGCCAAGCTTTTCCAGGCGCGCTGCCACTTTGGCACCTACGCCCTTGATCAGGCTGATGCTGAGGCTATCCAGTCGGGTATGTGGCAAAGAGGTCTCTTACTGTAGCGGGAGCATGTTTTTAGTGTAAACCGGGAACGGACACAGGCAAAGTATTAATCTGCTTAGGGTTGTTGCAGTTTAAGCTCTTTCACATCAGGCCGGTCCTTCGGGTTGCGGATAAGCCGCGCTACGGTGCCGTCGTCAATCATGGTTTGTAAATGTTGTTGCAGCAAGGGTTTTAACGCGGCATTAGGACTGTTTCTGGCAATAGCAAGATGAATGTTGTTGGGTGCAACACCACTGAAATCAAGCGGGGCAATTTTAAACCGTTGCTGATAACTGCTGATAGCCTTGATGGCTTCAGTAGTACTGATTGTCGGCGCGACCAGGCCATCAATCCGGTTGCGTAGCAGCATTTCCAGCGCCACTTCTATGCTGTCTACCTGAGCGATATGACGTGACTCTTCGGCGATAAGCGCCATGGTAGCCGGGTTGTACAAATAGTGGCGTAAGGTTGCCAGGGTCAGGCCCCGTAACTGGGCTTTGCTGTCAATCAGTCGCTGGTCCGCTTTTCGCAGAAATAAGCTTTCTGCCACGTTGCTACTGTATGGCAGCAAATACATAAACTGGTTGCGCTCGTCGCTGTATCTGAGGTTGCTCATCAGGTCGACGTCACCCTGCTCCATTAGCTTTAAACAGCGGGCCAGACTGGTGCGGGGGGTAAAACTCAGCTGAAACCCGGCCCGTCTTGCCAGTTCCTGCATCAATACGACCGATGGACCGACCGGTGTGTCGCTGTTGTCGTACTCATGAAAATGCGGAAAATGATCCAGGCACCAGACCAGTGTCGGTGGCGCAATAACCTGTGGCTGAATTTCTGCCCCAGCCGGTTTTGGCAGCAGCCAAAGCCACAGCATCAGAGCTGAAAGGCAATATCTTGCTGTTGTTTTGGCCATCAGTGAGTGGACGGCACTTCCATCACGCCGTCAATTTCAATTTGCGCGCCACGGGGCAGGGCACTGACCTGAACCGCCGCTCTGGCCGGGTAAGGTTCGGCAAAGTATTCACTCATGATCTGGTTAACGGTGGCAAACTGCCCCAAATCAGTCAGAAAAATATTAACCTTAACCATGTTATTCAGGTTACCACCGGCTGCTTCACAGACTGCCGTCAGGTTTTTAAATACCTGATGCGTTTGCTCGGCAAAATCTTCTGACACCATCTGCATAGTGGCAGGTACCAGTGGGATCTGGCCCGACAAATAGACAGTGGTACCAATTTTTACCGCCTGGCTGTAAGTGCCAATAGCAGCAGGGGCTGCTTCAGTGCGGATAATGACTTTTGACATAACTTTATTTCCTTCTGTAAACTTTTTGCACGTCTGGCATAACGCGGATTTTTCGCATGACATTGGCCAGATGCACCCTATCCTGAACTGACAGGGTAATTTTAATCACATATTCACCGGTATCCCGATCGTCGGTTATCAGATCCTGAATATTCGAGTTTTGACTGGCAATAAGAGTGGTGAGTTTCGCCAGCACACCCTGGCGGTTAATAATAAACACCCGGATATCGCATAAAAATTGTTTGTCGCTGGTATTGTCCCAGCGAATAGCGAAGAATTTGGCCGGGTCGCGTTCCCAGCCTTTGATGTTGCGACAGTCGCTGCGGTGTACATTCAGGCCTTTGCCCGGAGTAGCGTTGGCGACAATTTCATCACCCGGTATTGGCCGGCAGCATTTGGCAAAGGTTACCAGCATCCCTTCAGAGCCAACAATAAAGGCATTGCTTTTGGGCAGTGGCGAGCTGTTTTTACCGCTGGTGTCATCGGCTTCAAATTCGCCCAGTAAGCGCCGGGCGATAGCGACCGGTAACTGATTACCGAGGCCAATTTCACTGCACAGCGCATCAAAAGATTGCTGGTGGACATTTTTCAGTACCTGCTCAATCCGCTCTGGCGCAATATCTTCCAGTTTTACTTCACCCAGTGCGGACGTTAACAGTCGTTTACCAAGACTAATGGCTTCGTTTTGCTGCTGGCGTTTTAAATAATTGCGAATACCCAGAATGGCCCGGCTGGTTACCACATAATTGAGCCAGTTAGCATTGGGTTTGCCACCCGGGCTGGTGATAATTTCAACCGTCTGGCCGGTTTCCAGGGTTTTGCTAAGCGAATAGGGCCGACGGTCAACTTTGGCGCCGACACAGCGGTTACCGACATCGGTGTGCACCGCATAGGCAAAATCGACTGCGGTGGCGCCAATCGGCAGCTCGACAATTTTACCTTTCGGGGTAAATACGTACAGTTCTTCCGGGTAAAGCTCAGATTTAACGTTTTCGACGAATTCGTAACTGGTGCCGGCACTTTGCTGCAATTCCAACAGGCTTTGCATCCAGCGATGCGCCCTGATTTGCGCCGTGGTATCTTTATGCTCGCCATTTGATTTATACATCCAGTGGGCGGCAATACCTTTATCGGCCATTTCGTCCATTTCCCGGGTGCGCATCTGAATTTCAACCGGAATGCCGTGCGGGCCGATAAGGGAGGTATGCAGAGATTGATAGCCATTTTGCTTCGGGATAGCAATATAGTCTTTAAAACGGATTTCAATGGGTTTGTACAGGTTATGGACCAGACCGAGGATGCGATAGCAGTTATCAATGGAGTTAACCACTACCCGAAAAGCATAAATGTCCATCACATCATTGAACATCAGCTCTTTGTTTTTCATTTTGCGATAAATGCTATACAGGTGTTTTTCCCGGCCGCTGACGTCAGCTTCAATGCCGGCGTCGCTGATCCGGCCGCGAATTTCATTCTGGACTTTTTCCAGCAACTCGCGCCGGTTACCGCGAGCCAGTTTTACCGCACTACCCAGCGCCCGGTAGCGCATAGGGTAAAGCGCCTGAAAGCCTAAGTCTTCCAGTTCGTTTTTAATGTTGTGAATACCCAGGCGATTGGCGATGGGGGCATACAGCTCGAGCGTTTCTTTGGCAATCCGCCGGCGCTTCTCCGGACGCAGGGCACCGAGGGTGCGCATGTTATGGGTGCGGTCAGCCAGTTTTATTAAGATGACCCGGATGTCCTGGGTCATTGCCATAAACATTTTTTGCAGGTTGGTGGCTTCGAATTCCTGATAGTCTTTAAATTTAACTTTATCGAGCTTACTGACCCCTTGCACCAGTTCGGCAACCGTGTCACCAAATAGCCGGGCTAAATCTTCTTTGCTGTATTCGGTGTCTTCAATAACGTCGTGTAGCAGGGCGGCCATCAGGGTTTCATGGTCCATCCGCATTTCAGCCAGAATGCTGGTAACGGCAACCGGGTGGGTAATATAAGGCTCGCCGCTGGAGCGCGTTTGTGGGGCATGCGCGTCGCGCGCGACGACATAGGCCTGCTGCACCAGACTAACCTGTTCGGCAGGCAGATAGGCGGAAACTTGATTTTTCAGGCCTTCAAATAAATACACAAACGCTCCCAAACTTCGACAGCTACAAATTTAATATGCTGGTTAGTAAAGAATATACGTCTAAAACACGCAGATGCCAACGGCTAAAGCGCCGCTGGCAAGGTTTGGCAGGGGGTTTTTACTGATCAGAACCGATAATTGCGGCAACTGCAGCCATCTCGGTCGCCTCTTGCTGCATCTGGTCGCGTTTTTCTTGTTGATCAAGAATGCTGTTGGTAATAAAGCCCTGTTCAATTTCGCGCAGTGCCACCACGGTTGGTTTATCGTTTTCACGATCAACCATCGGCTCTTTGCCTTCCACTGCCAGTTGGCGGGCACGACGGGCCGCAACCAGAATTAAATCAAAACGGTTACCAATTTTATCTACTGCATCTTCAACTGTTACGCGAGCCATTCGCCACTCCGGAGTGTTCAGGTATATTACAAGACCGCATAGTTTACGCTATTTTGCTGGTTTCGCCAACAGTTGTTGCATTAACTGCCGGTGCCGGCTTTGCTGCGACAACAAGCTGTTGCGCTGGCTTAACACGATGTGTGACAACTCGCGCAGCGCCTGATTAAAATCGTCATTGATAATCAGGTATTCGTATTCATCGGCGTGTTGCATTTCGCTTTGTGCCTGCGCCATACGTTTGGCAATAACCTGTTCGCTGTCCTGCCCCCGCTGCACCAACCGTTGCTGCAACGCTTCCATACTGGGTGGCAGAATAAAAATACCCAGGGTGCCAGGCGCCTGTTCACGAATTTGCCGCGCACCTTGCCAGTCAATGTCAAGAAACACGTCGATACCCTGGCGCAAATTGGCAATAATTGCACTGCGCGACGTACCGTAATAGTTGCCAAATACTTCAGCCCACTCCAGAAATTCGTTGTTCGCTATCAGCTTTTTAAACTGCTCAACACTGATAAAGTGATAGTGTTTGCCGTCAACTTCACCCGGCCGTGGCTGGCGGGTAGTGTGCGAGACACTGACCTGCATATCAGCATGGTTGTTTAGTAAGGCGTTAATAAGAGAAGATTTGCCCGCGCCACTGGGCGCCGAGACAATAAAAAGATTACCACTGAGTTCTTGCATTGTTACGCCCGGATACGGCCACTGGCCAGAATTAACTAAAGGGCAATTTTAGACTGTCCGCTGCCGCGGTGCAAACCAAACACTAACGCTTGGTTTTTGCTTTAACTGACAGGGTCAGTGTGAAGGTTGCCATTGGCTCTGCACCGTGCAGGCTGGGGCAGGTTACCACCACGGTTACCGGTTTATTAACCCGCTCGCCACTGGCCAGCGATTCATCCAGCATTTGATCAATGATGTCGCCGTCGTTGCTGGTAAAGTGAACCGTGGCTTCAGGTCGCTTTAAAAACTGGCCCTGCACATCTTTAAAGGCAAAATTAGCATTAATACCGCGGGCTTTGGCTTTGGAGAACACCAGAAAAGCACCCGCCAGGTCGGCACCAATAGCCAGCGCGCCAAAATAGACACTGCCCAGATGGTTTTTGGTACGCCAGCTATGCGGCATTGTCACTTCAAGCGTGCTGCTGCTCATCCTGACAATTTTGGGCGAACAAAAGCCAATTAACGGAATATAGCGCCAGGCAAAGAGCTTGAGGCCCCAGTTAGCTTTAAACAACGACATGATAAACCTGTTTTGTTGCCAATAATTTATCGAGCTTAGCACTGGTAAGACCATTAGCGCAACAGTACCGCTGAGAGGCTAAAAAGTACCATTCGTCAGCTTTTGGTAAAAACTGCCACAGGCTTTTTAGTAAAGTAACAGCTATTATCAGGGGGTATACAGAACAAGGAGCCGGTTTAGTGTTCAGATATGTTGCGGCGACAATGCTGTTGTTAATGCTGTTGTCAGTCAGTGCCTGCCTACATGCCATGCCCGGCGTGCTGGACAAAACGTCGCTGTTATACCGGGGGTGGTCAGTTGAAGCCGGACTGCCGCAAGTGTCTGTTACTGCTATGGCGCAAGATGAACAAGGCTATATCTGGCTTGGTACCCAGGGTGGTCTGGCCCGGTTTGATGGTCATCAGTTCACCGTATTTAATACCGCTAACACCCCTCAACTGTTATCCAACTTAATTACTTCATTGTATGTAGACAGCAAAAACCGGCTGTGGATTGGTACCGTCAATGGCTTAAGTTATTATGCCGATGATCATTTTACGACGGTTGATACCCACGATATTGAACCCGGTACTATTACCAGCTTTGCTGAGTTACCTGACGGCCGATTTTTTATTGGTGCTAATCAGTTATACCAATGGCAACAAAATCAGTTGCAGCCGGTTGCAGAGCATGCCGGGCCCGTTTTCCAGCTTTACCAGCAGGACAGCATTTTATGGATAGGCGGCCAGGATGGGTTTGCTTCTTATCAGCAGCAACAGTATCGCTGGTATCCGGCGCCGGCCGCTGCAGAGGCGTTACAGGTTAGCGAGTTGGTTGCGCGCAACAATGTTATATATTTGGGTACAAACAAGGGGTTGTATCAATGGCAACAAAACCGCTGGCAACATCTGGCATTACCGGGCGCCGCCCCGAACAGCCGGATTGAGTTATTGTATCTGGATAACAAGCGGCAAGTATGGACGTCTACTTTTGATGGCCTTTACCAGGTAAAGCCCGGCCAGGTAATACAGGTGCAGCAGCCTGGCAATGCCAGCAAACCTTTTAGCTGGATTGAAAGCATGCTGGAAGATCAGCATCAGAATGTCTGGCTGGGCAGCCGTGCTCATGGTGTTATCCGGTTGCGAGCGGCGTTGACGGAGCGTTACAGCAGCGCTGCCGGTATCCCGGACCCTTATAGCTGGGCGGTGCTGCCCTGGCAGCGACATTTAATGGTTGGAACCAGCGAAGGTGTCGCATTACTCAGAGACGGCGAGTTTCAGCCGCTGCTGGCCAATCAGCAGTTACCCAGTCCCTTTGTGTACAGCCTGCTGCATCAACAGGACAACCTGTGGGTTGGCACCCGTGCCGGCTTGAGTTTACTGGATGCTGATACCCTGGCCTGGCAGAAAAACTTCCCGCAAACCGCACACTTGCTTATTACTACAATGATCACAGAGCAGCAAAGAATTTGGGTGGGCAGTAACGGTGGTCTATTTGTTTTAGAAAATGGTGAGTTATCACAGCAGGGTATTACTTCGCCGTTAACCGACTTAAGTATCAGAGCGTTATTACATGACAGCAGTGACAGACTATGGGTGGGCACTGAGTCAGGCTTATATTTACGTAGTACTGAGCAGTTTCAGCCGGTGCTGGATATGCCGTTAGCCGAAACCTTTATCAGTGTGATTGTTGAATTGCCTGATGGCAATATGCTGATTGGCAGCTTTGATCAGGGCTTTGTGTTGGGCAAGCCAGGCAACTGGCAGCATTTCAGCCAGCTAAACGGTTTGCCCGGTAATGGTGTTATGCATGCTGCGCTGGTAAACGACAAGCTGATCATCAGTAACTTTGAAGGCTTTTACCGGCTTGATTATCCGGCCTTGCAGCAAGGTACAGTAAGCCAGTTGTATATGTTAGTTGATGATCGCCAGCCGGAGGCCGCCACTGACTCACATCGTTGCTGTAATGGGGCGGGCAGCAATAAAGGCGCCGTGCATCAGAACAAACTCTGGTTCCCAACGCTCGACGGCATTATCGCCTTGCGGTTAGACCGGCTTAACAGTTATGCACCAGTGCCCGTGCCGGTGATGGAAAGTTTAACTGCCGCTAATCAGCAGTTTAAAGGTGATACAGTTAAGTTGGCACCCGAGCAGCGTGACTGGCATTTTCAGTTTAGTGCACCTTATTATCATCAGGCGTCGTCAATTGAAACCCGTTACCGGCTTGAAGGCTACGAGCAAAACTGGGTTGATGCCGGCAGCCGGCGTGAGGCGTTTTACACAAATTTGCCGCCGGGTGACTATCGTTTTTATGTGCAGGTAAAAGTCGCCGGCGACTATCGGTGGAGTGACCCCACCACTATCGATATTCAGTTAACACCATACTGGCATGAAACCTTAACCGCCCGCTTGCTGCTGTTGGGGCTATTACTGGCATTATTCTGGCTGGTATATCGTTTGCGGTTAGCATCATTAGCCAATGCCCGCGAAGAACTGAGCCGGCAGGTTACAGAGCGGACTCAGGAGTTATATCTGGCAAACCAGAAGTTACAGCAGATGAGTATGCAGGATGCGCTGACCGAGCTACATAACCGCCATTATCTGGATGTAAATATAGATGCCATGCTGGCCCGGGCCCAGCGTAATAATCAGCCGCTAGCCTGGGTCCTGTTAGACTTAGACAACTTTAAGCGCATCAATGATCAGTATGGCCATCAACTCGGCGATAGTGTGTTAAAGCATTTTGCCGGTATTTTGCAGCAGCATAGCCGCAGCAATGACCACCTTATCCGCTGGGGTGGCGAAGAGTTCCTGATGGTGCTGGAGCAAAGTAGTGAGATCCAGCACTATATTGAACGGCTGCAGCAACTGGTGCACAACTACCCCTGGCAACAGCAATTGGGCGCACCGGTAAGCATTACCTGTTCGATTGGTGCGACTATTCAACCGCCGGGCTGGGACTGGGAATACAGTTTGTATCTGGCAGATGCCGCCTTGTATAAAGTTAAAAATTCCGGTCGGGCTGACTACATGTTGCTGCAACCCGGCCCGGATGCCCCTGCCAGTTTAACCACCAGTGATAAGAAAGCCGAACTTGACGAGGTGCTAACCAAAAAATGGCTGGCAGCCAGCCGGGGTAAACAGCTGGCCGAAGCTTAAGCTGCCGGTGCGAATTGATTAAAGCGTCGTGGATCAGGGCAATAGTGACTGCACGATGTTCAGCGCGAGTTGCACCTTTGCGCTTTCTCCGGGCGAATATTTGGTTACTATCGACTGATTAAACGGATACTGATACTCGTTGGGTCTGATGTAACGTAGCTGACCACTTTCGATATAGGGCCGGGCAATTTCTGCCGGTAAAAAGCCAATATAACCGCCGGATAACAGCAGGGCCAGCCTGGTATCAAACTGATAAGCCCGGGCGCCTGCTTTAAGCTTCTGCAGTTGTTTCCGCCCCTCGGGATTAATATCAATACCAGGATGAATAGCCGGGTAACTGCCCAACATGTCGTCATCAATGTTGTTATCTGCGAGGCTGAAAAGTGGATGGCTGGCACTGCAGCACAAAAATATCGGGGTACTGAACACATGCTGATACTGCAGGCCGTCTATCTGCCGATAACCCGGCATCAGGGCCAGATGTGCCTGATCTTTCAGCAACGCCAGTTCAATTTGCTGTAATGGCAGTACATCCAATGCCAGGTTTAGTTGCGGCGCCTGTTGCTGCAACGCTGCGCATAACTTGCTTAGCAGCGCCAGTCTTGACTGATCCAGCTGATCGGCGGTCAGAATCACCAGCTCGCCACTGCACTCGTCGGTTAAACTGGCGACTAACTGACTAAATTGCTGATGGGCCTGTTCTAAAGTCTGAATTGCGTTGTAAACCGCCTGGCCCTCCCGGGTCAGCGAAAAGCCCTGCCTGCCACGATGGCATAAACTGAGCTTCAAGCGCTGTTCCAGGTTAGCAATGTGAATACTAATGGTAGAGCGACCAATATTCAGCTCCGTCTCTGCCGCGGTAAAACCGCCGCAGTCCACCACCGTCTGGAAAATTCGTAGCAACTTGATGTCGTGCTGAGTCAGGTTTTTCGGCAGTTTGGCCATATAGGTTGATATTTTTCAAACTAAGCTTTGAATGTTTGGTATTTAACCTTGTTTGCCGCCATGTTGCAATAGGCCCAATTCAACGGAGATGGCTATGCAACAAATTTCTTGTTCCGCTTTAATCAGACAGGGTTCCTTTATTAATGGCGCCTGGCAGCATGCAGAAACCAGTTTTAAGGTGGTTAACCCGGCTTCGCAGCAGTTACTGGCGCAGGTAGCAACGGCCGGCGCCGCAGAGGCAGAGCAGGCCGTGCTGGCCGCCGATCATGCATTTGCCGGCTGGGCCGCACAACCTGCGGCGAAACGTGCCGAACTGATGCAGCGCTGGTATCAACTGGTGATGCAGCATCAGGATGATTTAGCCCGTTTACTAACCCTGGAACAGGGCAAACCACTGGCGGAGGCAAAGGGCGAAATCGCCTATGGTGCCTCTTATATTCAGTGGTTTGCTGAAGAAGCGAAACGCCTGTACGGCGATACCATACCGGCACCGTCTGCCGACAAGCGGATTATTGTCCAGCGCCAGCCAGTGGGGGTGGTGGCAGCTATAACCCCGTGGAACTTCCCCAACGCGATGATCGCCCGCAAAGCGGCGGCAGCCCTGGCAGCAGGTTGTACTTTTGTGGTGAAGCCGGCCCATCAGACGCCTTTGTCTGCGCTGGCATTGGCAGAACTCGCTGATCAGGCTGGTATTCCGGCCGGGGTGTTTAATGTGGTAGTGGGCACCGATGCCAAGGCGATTGGTGAGGTACTGACCCGGCATGCCAGGGTGGCCAAATTCAGTTTCACCGGTTCTACCGCGGTCGGTAAGCAATTGATAAAACAATGTGCTGACGGAGTGAAACGGGTGACGATGGAACTGGGGGGGAACGCGCCTTTTATCGTGTTTGATGATGCCGATTTAGATGCTGCCGTGCAGGGCTTGCTGGCGTCGAAATTTCGTAATGCCGGCCAGACCTGTGTCTGCGCCAACCGCATTCTGGTGCAGCGCAGTGTAGCCCAGGCGTTTGCCGACAAGCTGGCGATTGCCGTCACCCAACTAAAGGTAGGCGATGGCTTAGCTGGCGACAGCCAGATAGGCCCGCTAATTGATGCTAACGCGGTAGAAAAAGTGGTTCAGCTGCAGCAGCAAGCACTAAGTGCTGGCGCTACCTTACTGTTGGGCGGAAAAATTGACCAGGCCGGAACGCAGTTTTATCAGCCAACAGTACTGACCGATGTCAGCGCGGCTATGGAAATTGCTAAGCAGGAAATATTCGGTCCTGTCGCTGCGATACAGACCTTTGATAGCGAGCAGGATGCGATTGCGCTGGCCAATAACACCGAATATGGCTTAGCGGCCTACTTTTACAGCCGGGATATCGGCCGGGTATTCCGGCTGGCGCAGGCGTTGCAGTTTGGCATGGTCGGCATTAACGACGGCATTATTTCCAACGCTGCCGCACCTTTTGGTGGTGTTAAACAATCTGGCTATGGTCGCGAAGGCTCGCACTATGGTCTGGATGATTATACCGATCTGAAATACCTGTGTTTAGGCGGGCTTTAACAAAGGCGAATTGATAAAAGGCAGTTTTATGACAAATCAGCAGTTACAACAACGTAAGCAGGCCGTTATTGCGCGCGGTCAGGGCAATCTTTATCCGGTGTACGTGCAGCAGGCAAAAAATGCTGAGGTATGGGATGTGGAAGGCAACCGCTATATCGATTTTGGTACCGGCATTGCCGTTTGTAATACCGGCCATGCTCACCCGAAAGTGGTGGCTGCAGCCCAGGCACAGCTGGCACGGTTCAGTCATAGTTGTCTGATGATTAACCCCTATGCTGAAGCCGTTGAGCTGGCAGAACGGCTGACCCGGCTGGCACCCGGCAGTAGCGCTAAAAAAGCGATTTTTGTCAGCACCGGTGCGGAAGCGGTGGAAAACTGCATTAAAATTGCCCGCGCCCATACCCGTCGTCGTGGTGTGATAGCGTTTAATGGCGGTTTTCATGGCCGGACTAATTTAACGATGGGGTTAACCGGCAAGGTGGCGCCTTACAAACACCTGTTCGGCCCTTTCCCAGCCGACATTTACCACGTGCCGTTTCCGATGGCCGCGCATGGCATCAGAACTGAGCAAGCACTGGTTGCGCTGCGTAACCTGTTTAAAGTAGCAATAGCGCCGGACGATGTAGCGGCCATTATTATTGAGCCGGTGCAGGGCGAGGGCGGCTTTTATCCGGCACCGCCAGAACTGCTTAAGGCACTACGCCAACTGTGTGATCAACATGGCATCGTGCTGATTGCTGATGAAATTCAGACCGGTTTTGGCCGCACCGGCAAAATGTTTGCCATGGCGCACAGTGGCATCGAGCCGGATTTAATCACCATGGCCAAAGGCATCGCCGGCGGCTTACCGCTGGCGGCGGTAATAGGTAAAAGTGAGATTATGGATGCGCCGCTGCCCGGTGGCCTCGGCGGTACTTATGGCGGCTCGCCGGTGGCTTGTGCTGCGGCGCTGGCAGTGCTGGATATTATTGAGCAGGATAATCTGTGTCAGCAAGCGAACGTGATTGGTGAAGCCTTTGCTGTCCGCTTAACGGCGCTGCAGCAGGATTTTCCACAGCGGGTTGCTGAAGTGCGGCAACTGGGCGCGATGATCGCCATTGAGTTTATGCAAAACGGTGATAAGGAACAGCCCGATGCGGCCTTAACCCAGCAAATTATTGGCAAAGCCGCCGCCCATGGCCTGATCCTGTTATCATGCGGCTTTTATGGCAATGTATTGCGGTTTTTACCGCCGCTGACCATTGAAGCAGACGTGCTGCAGCAGGGGCTGGATAAACTGGACGTGTTACTGCGCTCGGTATTGGCGGCGTAGCCGTTGCCGGCTTAACTGTGATTCAGACGGCATCAGGAAAAGCGCTAACCAGCTCTGCCAGTTCGGTCTGATAACAGCGCCAGCGTGCTACCGAGCTGTTGTAAAGCGGCTGGCGGACCTGGCTGGCACTGCCGGTGGTGCTGGCTTGCTGGTTATGCTGATGAAACTGCAGCACATGCTCGTTCCATGGCAGGCCACAGTATTGATACAATGCCTGGCTACTCTGTGCTGGCTGGCTGACTAACTCTTCGTATTGCACGGTATGAATTACGCCGGGCAGGCAACGTTGCCAGTGTGCCATCAGCGCCTGATAAGCCTGATAATATTGAACCAGTTCGTCTAGCTGGTAAGAAAACGGATAGGCATCGGCAAACAAATGTTTGTAGATGGCATAGCAATGATCAATCGGGTTACGCTGGACATGAATAATCCGCGCCCGCGGCAGGGCCAGATGAATTAACCCGACATACAGAAAATTCAGCGGTAGCTTATCGACAAAGTGCTGTTGCCGACCGGTGAGCGGCCGGGTGCTGTCGAGGTAGGCCTGACCCAGCATCGCAAAATCAAGTTTTTTCGTCTGCTGCACCAGAGCGGCTTTATCCAGTTTTTTTTCTGCCTGGAGCTGGGCCAGACGGCTTAGCTGAGTGGCAAAATTATTCAGCTCTCCCGCTAACTGCACCTGTGGATCGCAACCGAGCATTCGTTCGGCCAGGGTAGAGCCGGCCCGTGGCATACTGACAATAAACACCGGCTCAGGATTGTCGCAACCTTGTGGCCTGGCTTGCCGGAAAAAGTCCTGATCAAATTGCTGCTGAATTTCCTGCATCACTGCTAAATCTGCTGCCAGCTGATAATTAATATGGTTGCGGCGCAGGGTCGCCCCGGCCTGTAACTGAGTAAAAGACTGCGGATACTGCTTTAAGTCTTCCAGCTCTTTTGCCAAGGCATAATGCAGTTGTACACGTTGCTTCGGACTAAGATCCTGTCGCTGCAACATGGCGGTTAAGCCGGCGCAATGATGATTGTCGGTGCGTTGTTTGCGCAAACTGCTGCGCAGATGCCAGGCATCGGTATCCCGCGGCTGCAGGTCAATAGCTTTGTCCAGCATTTGCTCAGCTGTAGCAAGTTGGCCGCAGAAGCGCAACATAGTGGCGTAGTTGTAATAAAGGGTGGCATTGTCCGGTTGCAGTGCAAGCGCCTGCTGATACAACCTGGCTGCCTGCTTATAACGCTGTAGCTGGCTGCATTGCAGCGCCAGTTCGCTGAGAAAATCAGCATCTGCTGCTGGTGTTTGAGATAGGTGGTCGGCCAGCTGCAGGGCCGCTGCAGTCTGATGACAACGTTGCAGACAATGTAAACGACGCAATTGCAGCCTGGGTATGTCCGGACTCAGCGTCACAGCTTTATCAATGGCCTGCAGCGCTTTGCTCAATTGAGAAGTATGTTCTGCAAACACACTGGCGGCCAGCCAGCTGTCTGCCAGCTGTGGAAAATTTGTAATCAGTTGCTGGACAGTCCTGGCAGCTGTCGCCGGATTTTTCTGGCCAACGGCCTGATAAAAAGTCGTGAGTAAATGGGCCGCTTCAGTCATAACTGCTTAACTGTCTGTAAAAGTAAAACAAACAATAGCCGGGGCGTGGCTTTGACACAACCCCTGACACAACCCCGGCGTAGTAGTGGTAACGGCGTATCAGAACTGATAACTGACACTCAGGCCAATGGTACGCGGTTGGCTGATATAGTCTTTTGAGGCATTACCGAAGAAGTTTTGCTCCGGGGCGGTGCCCATGTAGCCTTCTGACAGAGTCCCGGTAACGCCATCCTCATTAAACAGGTTGCGGACAAACAGCGACAGCGTCCAGTTTTCGGTATACAGGCTGGTGCCCAGATTCGCTAACCAGAAGCTGTCTAAATCGATAGCAAAATTCGGGTTACTGCCCAGTGCGTTGCGCGACTCTGATTGATAGTAAGCACTGGCTGAGCTCACAAGGTAATAGCCACTGCCCAGATCGTAGCTGTGGCTTAAGCCGGCACTGAGGGTATGTTCAGCCATGCTGGGCAATTGCTCGCCTTTTCGGGCGTAAGTGTAAGTGCCTGGGTTGGCCGCGCTACCCGACGGCGCAATTAAATCTGCGGTCAGTTTGGCGTCAACAAAGGTATAGCCAAAGTTGTATTGCAGCGCTTCAGTAAGGTAACCGCGTAACTCCAGTTCAATACCCTGCGAGCGGGCGGATTCGCCGTTTACTGCCGCATAAAAGCCCCAGTTAGGGGTAGGGATATTTAATTGCGGGTCATCCCATTCAGCGTTAAACACCGACACTGCATAAAAATGCCGTCCGGTATTACCCTTAATGCCCAGCTCCATATTCAGCACGCTGTCAGAGCCATAATTAAGATAGGCCGGATTTTCGGCGAAGCCGCCGCTGACTGGCACCGCACTGGTGCCGCCACGGCGATAACCTTCTGATACCGTTGCGTACAGCATGGTATTTTCAGACCAGTCATAGGCCAGGTTAACTTTAAATAAGGTGCCGTTATCTTTTACCTTTGAACTGACATCGGACGCGCCCGGATATAGTGGTAAATCGATAATGGTGTCGTTGCTGATATCATTGCGGAAATGGCGCGCGCCAAAGGTTGTGCGCAGGGTATCGCTTAAATGATATGTTAGCTCACCAAATACTGAGGTGTCTTTAATATTACGTTGGTCGCGATAGTAGAAATCCTGATCGCCCAGCACGCCGCCCCAACTGGCCAGCGTATCGGCAAAGCCACTGGCCAGCGCCCACTCTGAGAAACCCGGCATCAGGCTGTCTTGGCCAGACGCGGTATCCTGATCCAGATAAAACAGGCCGACTATCCAGTCCAGGGTTTGCGTGCCATTAGAAACAAGGCGTAGCTCCTGGCTCAGACCTTCATCCTGATAAAAACGATTGGCGGTGGCCATCGGCCGTGGCGAGCCACCGTAGTATGAAGAAAACCAACCATTCTGGGCGTAAAAGCCGCTGTTGTCGCTGGCGGAACTGCCGGAATGATCGTAACCGGAAGTACTTGAGGTGGCGGTGGCAAAGCCCAAGTCCCATTCCATTTCCAGAGCCCAGGCATCGACTTCCCGCTCACTGGGCTCCAGCTGAATGGCGCCATTTTCGTAATCATTGTAGCGCTGCTCTGTGCCATTTACCCAGTTAGTACCGCGGGTAACCTGACGCCGGGCGCCAATATTGTCCTGCTGAAACTGATACGATAACAAGGCATTAAATTTGTCAGAGGGTTGCCATAATAACGCCAGCCGGCCGTAGTCGATTTCGACCGTATCGGCATCTTCCACTTCGGTAAATACCGGGCCACCGTTGGCCACGTCGTTGTCTTGTGCAATCGGGGCGCCGGCGGCATTCAGCTGATATACGTTGGTATAATCGACGATGCCATCGTTATCAATCCGGCCCAGATAGCCGCGCACCGCGACGGTTTCGCTTAGCGGCACATTTAACAGCAGGTCGAGGTTTTTATTAAAACCTTCAGAACCTTCGCTCTGGCTTAACACGCCGGACACCTTGCCGCTGAATTCCATTAAATCGGGCCGGTTCATTTTATAGCGTACCGTGCCAGCCAGTGAGCCTGAGCCATATAAGGTACCCTGTGGGCCCCGTAATACTTCAACGGCATCAATATCTTTTAAGATAAAGTTGGCAAACAGTGGCGTATCATTCAGGTAGGTTGATACAGTTGGTGCCGCGTTTAAGGCAAAGTCACCGTTACCGGCTGAATCAATATTCATGCCGCGGATAATAATATTGTTGATTACCCCGGAGTTGCGATAACCGCGGTCTACCACGGTGATACCTGACATTTCACGCATCATATCGACCGCATCAATAATGTGCTTTTCTTCCAGCTGACTGCCGGACATCACTGAGATATTGTACGGTGTTTGTTCCACTGTTTGCGGGCGGCGACTGGCAGTAACGGTAATCCGTTCCACACTGGCCGTCGCGTTTTCGGATTCTTCAGCATTTTGCTGAGCCTGGCTGGCATAACTGAAAAATAATGCTGAGCTTATTGCCAGTGCCAGTGGAGCTTTGCTAAAAGCGGTCGCGCGAGCTGTGTTAGTCATTGTTCTGTTCCCTTGCTGATTTTTTATACTTTTGTTCAGAATAGGTAAGTGTGCTGGGGCGGGTAAGCACCAGTTCAAAACGTTTCACTGGTCCAGTTGCGGCCCGCTGGTTTTTCCAGTTTGCCCAGTTGGTCCAGGTAAGTTGAGCGCTGTTGCTGATATTGTGGAAACACTACGGCGGTATCGCGAAAGCTTTTCAGCGGCTGGCCCAGGGTATGCCAACCCTGTTGCCGCACCCGGCGCAGATAGGCTAAATCGAGCTGCAGCACGATAATTTCCTGCTGATCGCCAGCCTGATGTACTACTTCACCGCCAGGGCCGGCAACCACAGACTGGCCGACACCCAGGCCAGCAGCAGAATTAATATCAACCATATAGCACTGGTTCATACAGGCATTGGCGCGGGCCATCGCTAATTCGATATTGCGATCTACCGTGTTAGTAAGAGTGGGGTGCAGAATAACTTCTGCTCCTTGCCAAACCAGAGCCCGGATGCTCTCCGGAAACCACATATCATAACAAATTGATAAGCCAAAGCGGCCGACCCCGGGAATATCAAATACCTTAAACTCGTTACCGGCGCTGATCCCCTCTTCATAGGGTAGAAACGGGTACACTTTGCGATAACGGCAATGTACTTTGCCGTTGGGGGCAATAACGGAGCTGGTGTTGTAGATGTGATCGCCGTCCCGCTCAAACATCGAGCCATTGCACAGCCAGATCCCGGCTTCTATGGCCAGCTCGCAGTATTTATTCTCGGTGTTACCCGGCAGGGTTTCGGCGAAACGCGGCGCCGGGCCAAAGGTACACAGCTCTGGCAGCAGTACCATATCCAGTGCCGGGAAGCGCCGCTTGGCGGCCAGCACCTGTTGCCGGATAATGGCAAAATTGTCCTGATTCGCCGTCAGGGCCAGTTGCAAACCTGCAATATTAAAGGTGGTCATAAGTTTAACTCCGGTGCAGGCCGCACTTCTGATACTGAATTACGGCTTGTTGCTTTTCTACAGACAGCTTAAGCAAGCCAGCCGGGGCGGGGTAGAACCAGTTTGCAGTGAATACAGGAACCAGTTAGGGGTGCAGCACAAAAAAAGCGGAGTCGACCAGTTGGCCATCGCGTAGCCAGTTAATCTGATTTTGAGCAATATACAGCTCAAAACCCAGTACCTCAGCATAAGACCAGTGTTGCCATTGCCGATACCAGATATCGCCATCCAGCCACCATTTACCGGTATCTTGTTTTTCATCGTGATAACCTTCAAAGCCCTGCATGCTGCCGTCGGCTGCCAGCTTTATCCGGTACGGATCGCCAAATACGGTACGGCCAATAAATTCGCATTGACTGGCAAATTGGCGCAGTGCTTTACCACGCAGGCGCGACCCATAGTCGACCGGGCTTTGTGGCTCTTCACTGTGCTGCTGCCACTGGTGCATCAGCTGGGCCAGCTGGCCGATGCCATCGCGGATTTTCGGGGTTGGAATACTGCTGACACCCAGCCGGAAATAATGTTGTGGCTTGGTTTTGCCGCCATAAAAGCGGCTGACGGGCTCAATAAGAATGCCTATTTTCGCCGCTTCTGCAGCAAAGCGCTGGCTATTCAGGCTGTCAGGCCCCTGGATCCAGCAGGTGCTGCCACCCACCGTGCGGCTGGTAACAATAGCAGTCGACAAATAGTGGTTAAGCGCCTCACGCATTTGCTGCCAGCGCTGGGCCAGTTCCTGATTTAACCGCCGCATGGTTTGATCATAGTAACCCAGCGACAAAAACAGCCCCATAATCCGCTGATTATTAGCCGGAGGATGGCGTGATATTAAGGTTCGCAGCTGGCGGGCTTTGCGGATAAGTGGCGCGGGCGCGACCATAAAACCCAGGCGCAAACCCGGCGCCAGTACCTTGGAGAAGCTTGACACGTAGAGCACCCGGCCATTGCGATCCAGGCTTTTTACCGCCGGGTGCGGCTGGCTGATAAAATTGCTTTCACACTCGTAATCATCCTCAATAATCAGGAAGTTATCTTGTTCGGCGCGGTTGATTAACGCCTCACGTTTTGCCAGCGACATGGTTACTGCAGTTGGCATTTGATGACTGGGGGTAACATAGACTAAATCGGCGTGAGGCGGAATGTTCGCCACGGCAATGCCATCTTCTTCGACCTCGACATAATGCAGCGGCGAATATGCCAGCTGAGCCAGTTGGCGCATGCCCTGATAACCGGGTTCTTCCATCGCCAGTAAAGTTTGGTTGTTCAGCAGCAATTTGCTCAACAGATACAGGCCTTGCTGGGAGCCGAGCGTGATCAGTATTTCGTCCGCGTTGGCAAAAATGCCGCGGCGTGGTAGCACCTTAGTGCGAATTTCCTCGGTCAGTAGCTGATCATCATGCTGGCCGCTGTCGCTGGCCCAGCTTTTAATCTCGCCGACATTCAGGCTGAGCTTCGAGCACTCCCGCCACTGATTCACCGGAAACAGCGAGGGGTCGAACTGCCCATCGATAAAGGGAAACGGATATTGTTGCCAGTTATGCGGGTAGGGTGGCAGGCTGCTTTCCAGCCTCAGTTCAGACAGCACCTTGTCCCATGGATACTGGTTGCTGCTGGTAGCGGCAGGCTGTTCAGGGATTGTTGGTTGCTCAAACTGCAGGTCATTGACATAAATACCGCTGCGTTCACGGCTGAGTAAATAGCCTTCGTCAATTAACTGCTGATAGGCATGCACCACGGTATTACGGGCGATACCCAGTTGCTCGGCCAGCTTGCGGGATGAGGGCATTTTGCTGCCAGCGGCAAAATAGCCGCTGACAATGGCGCTGATCAGTTTTTGCATCAGCTGTTGTTGTAAATTAGTACTGCCGCTGGCATCAAGCACAAACAGATGCTGCATAGTGAGATCTTATTATTCTACTGCGGGTTGACCCAGCATAAAGGCCACGGCCGCGTTCTGCAACTGCTGGGCAGCAACAGTGCGAAACTGCGCATCAGGCGGCTTTATCCAATAGCCGGCAAGGGTATAACGCCACTATCGCGGCCAGCACCAGCAGCACTACTGCAATGTTAATCAGCCCGCTGTAACTGCCGCCATCAATAATCAGCGCCGCAAATAACGGGCCGCTCGCTAAGCCCATTTTTGAGGCAAAGCCGCCCAACGCGGCCATTTGCCCGGCTTTATCAAATTCGGCACAAACACCCAGTAAATAGGCAATGCTGAAGGCCCAGGTTACGCCAACAGCCAGATTGGCCAGCCAGAAAATGCTGGCGCTGGCACTGTAATGCAGCGCATAGGTAGCAATAGCGGTAATAATAATGCTGATAAATACGGGTAGCGCCCTACCGAGTCGGGTTGACAGCCAGATCACTAATACTGAGCCAAGCAGCCCGAGCCAGGCTGAGACACCCAGCGCCGGGGAGATAACCGCCAAATTAAGCCCGGCTTGTTCTCCCAGCTCAATAATGTAGGCATACAGTGCCATATTGGCAGCCTGAAACATAAAAATAGCTAAAATCGCTGCCAGAAGAGGCCGGTACTGAATAGCCGCTTTTGCTTTGGTTGGATCGGTAGGTACCAGTGGATAGGCCGGTAAAAAGGCCAGCATAAGCAGTGCGGTAAGGCTGAAGGCAATCAGCGCCATAAACAGCACCCAGGAACCGTATAGTGGCACCAGTGGTGGCAACAGCATTACGCCTAAACCGCCCAGACCAAACTGCACCAGTAGCAACATACCAAAGGCTTTGTGCACCTGACCACAGCGTGCCATCACTGCAAAAGCAATACCAACCAGCAAGCCACCGGTTAAGCCATGCACGGCGCGCAAAAGCATCATCGGCAGTGGATTATCCAGCAGCATTGAGCTTAAATCGATACTGATTAACAGCAACAGCAAGCTGGCACTGGCGGTTTTCCAGGGGATTTTTTTTACCAGAAATATGGCAATAAAAGCGCCAACCGCGGCGCCATAAACATTGCATGAGCCGATAATGCCTGCCTCTCTGGCACTAAAGCCCCGGCCTTCAATTAAGCCTGAAACCAGTGCGGGCATAATGTTGACGTAAAACAGCCCTGCTGTTGCCAGAAAAGCCAGCATTAACCTGGCCAGGGTGCTGTCGGCAGTCGCCGCGGGTAATCGCCGGTAGCGGTTGGTGGCTGCTGTGCTGCTAAGCGTCTGTTGTTGCTGGGTCATAGCGGCTTTACCTTATAGCTTATTGGCGCTTTTTATTATGATTGTCACTGTAGCCTATCAGCTTTTATGGCTGACAACAGAGCCAGTTTACACTTGTGGACAGAGCCAGTTACGGCTCTGTCCGTCATTTTCACCGGCAAGCCTAGCTACAGACCGGGCTGATTTTAGCCAGCTCTTTCACCGTTTTGGTAAAGCCGTATTCGCTGTTATCGCTAACGTAGTAGTACACCATCTGGTTGGGCAGCATCACGACCCCAATACCGCCAAAGCCGGACATATAAGGCACCCAGCTCGGGTTGGCGCAGCCCAGCTGGGTCGAGTCACTTAAATCATATGCCCAGAACCCGTAGCGGTAACGGCTACTGGCCGTGCCCGTACTCAAGCCACCATTACTGCCCAGCTGCATCGCATCCTGTAACATGCCGGCATCGAGCAGCTGCTGACCATTAATCTGCCCCTGTTGCTGATGGGCAAAGCGGCCCAGTTTAATTAAATCGTCACTAATGAAACTTAGGCCATAACCGGCAAAGGGCTGAGTCTGGGCATCATACGTACGCTTGGAATGGTGAGTCAGCGGGCTTAGTTGCAACGGTTGCCATAGCTCTTTAACTAATAACTCAGAGTAATAATCTGCACTGGTACCGGCCATGCTGCGGTAATACTGCTGCATGGCGCGGCTGAGAATGAAAGTGTCAGAGCTATGGTAGACGAACTGGCTACCTGGTGCGGCTTGGCGCGGATACGCACAGGCATGCTGGATTTTCGCCTGATGGCTGCCTGCCAGGAAGAAGTTATCGATGGTTGCCTGGGCGCCTTCATCTACCGACGCCCCGGTCGAGTTGTAATTGCCGGTAGCCATATCCAGGGTCTGACCAAAACTGACATCAGCCCAGCGGCTGGTGGCACATTCACTAACATAATCGCTAATGACTAGTTCACGCTGATTGCCACCGTATTTTTGCTCCAGCCGCATTAGGGCAAACCCTGCCACTACAGATTTTGCCGTAGAGTATGACGGCAGGGCCATCAGCCCGCAAAATGGATAGTTACCCTGACGGGTAGCACAGTTGCCGGCATAATGGACACCGTTGTAATAAACGCCATAAGCCGATAAGTGGCTGGCGCTTTGATCAGATGCAATATAGGCCAGTACAATTCCGGCTTGCGGGTAGTCCGTTGCCAGAGCACTGATTGGCTTTACCGGTAGCCGCGCAGCAACCTCCTGAACATAAGCGGTTTTAATAGCGGTGGCGCCGCTGATGATGGCGCTCTGGTAGCTGGCATTCAGCTTGCCATGCAGGTTAAATTTGAAGTACTGACACGTCTCCTGAGCAATCTGATAGGCCAGCTTCGACACGCTGCCATCATCTTTAAATAAAAAGGTCATAACGCCGTTGTGGGTACAGTTAGCGTTTACTTCCTGCAGCGCAAAGGGTAAGGCTACCCGGCTATAGCCGTTGTCGCCATGCTCCTGCCATACCCGGCCCGGCAGCAATAAATATTCCCAGGATGGATGACTGGTAGCGATTAACTGGCGTTGCAGCGGGATTAGGTGAGTGCCATGCTGGACAAACTGGAAACTAAAATCCGGTAAGCGGTTAGGGTTAGTATAACTGCCGGCCAGGGAGGTACCTTGCTCAGTCAGCGTGCCATTGACGATACTCAGGGTTAAGGTACCGCTGAACTGGTTAAGCGGATTAGCAGCATTGGCAGGCACGGCATAATGACTATAGTTTTGCAGACTGATGCCGCCAGTACCGGTCAGCTGGCTGTAACTAAGCCCGGAACGGGTTACCGTACCATCACCGTCTAAGCAGGCATAGTCGCAGTTAGCATCGTTAAATTCTGAATTGTTGCTGGGTGCATCAGCTAAGTTCTGTTGTTTGGATTGCGTGGCGAACGCGTTTATACCGGGTGCAGTGTTGGTACATGCCACTATACTCAGGAGTAGCAGTAGGAATAATGTAAGACGACAAGTCCTCACAGTGAAACCATTATTTGTCTGGGGTATGAACTACTATTTCACAGCAGCTTACCGGCCAACAGAACCAGTTATATATGAATGGCAGAACCAGATTCAAAGGGGCTCCGATCCTGCCACTATGCTTCTTAGGTGAGAGTTTAACCCACCACTTTACCCACCTGGAAAGCAGTCGTTTAGAATCGAAAATTACAACAACTGTAGCATGCTGATGGAAAAGTTTAACATCCGGATTATTGCATTCCTAACCCTACTTGCGTTTGATGAGGTAATTAGTCTTGCTATTCGCCTCACTATGTGAGTAGATTGTGTCGTATATTCACCTCATTGAGCAGGAGCTTTGCCTATGTGGATCTGGCAACAACCGGACTGGCCGGGCCGTCAGAAACAGGTATCGCAGGTCTTTCGTTATGATCATGCGGTATTGACCCCTAAGTTACGTGAACTGCATTTTTTGCAGGGGGTGCTGCTGGGTAAAATGGACGTACAGGATAACCAGCAGGCGGCACTCGATACCATGCTTGCGAATATACTCACGTCTAGCGCTATTGAGGGTGAGCGGTTGAATCATAGTGTGGTGCGTTCATCATTGGCCCGCAAGCTGGGTATTGATGAACCACAGAGCGTCGCAACGACAGCACAGTCTGACGGCCTCGCTGCTATGGTAACTGACGCAATTGGTAACTGGCAGCAGCCGTTAACACTAGAACGCTTGTTGCAGTGGCATGCCTGGCTATTTCCGTCTGACAGCTCACTAATACAGAGAGAGCAAATAGTGCAAAGGGTACTCGGTGGGCAGCTTCGCGGTAACGAGCCGATGCAGGTTGTCTCAGGCAGAATTGATCGCCCTAAAGTGCATTTCGAAGCGCCACCGCGCGAAGTATTAGAAAACGAGCTTAGCTGTTTTATTGACTGGTTTAACCGCTCGCGAGATGACGCCAATTTGGACCCGCTACTACGCGCTGGCATTGCGCATTTCTGGTTTATCACCATCCATCCGCTGGAGGATGGCAATGGTCGGTTGGCAAGGCTGCTGACTGACTTGGCACTAGCCCAGGCAGAGCATCAGTCAATCCGCTTCTATGCCATGTCGGTTGCTATCCTGGAGCGACGTAGCAGCTATTACGACATCCTGGAACAAAGCCAAAAGGGCGATACTGACATCACTGCCTGGTTGGTCTGGTTTCTCGACACCCTGGCCGTCAGCCTGCGCCAGGTGCTGGACGATATTGAGCAAACGTTGCTAAAAACCCGGTTCTGGCAACGGGTAGACCAGACGAAACTGAGTAAAGAACAAGTTAAAGTATTAAACCGCTTACTGGATGGCGATTTCAGCGAAGGCATCAGCAACAGCCAATACGGCAAAGTCGCCAAAGTAAGCCCTGCAACGGCCAGCAGGCATTTGGCTCAGTTGGTTGAGAGCGGGTGTTTGATGAAAACCGCTGCTGGGGGCAGAAGTACCAGGTATGTCATCTTGCAATAGCAGGCACCTGATTGAACCTGCTAATTTGTTGAGGGGCGATGTAACGTTATTCAACGTTCTGGATCTGCTCTCTCATCTGCTCGATTAACACCTTAAGCTCTACCGCTGCATTGGTAATTTCGGTACTGATGGCTTTGGATGACAGGGTATTCGCTTCGCGGTTAAATTCCTGCATCATAAAATCTAAGCGTCGGCCGCAGGCGCCGCCCTTTTTCAGGGTGTGGCGGGTTTCTTTAATGTGGGCATCCAGGCGGTCGAGTTCTTCGGCGACGTCAGATTTTGACGCCAAAAACGCCATTTCCTGTTCTAAACGGCCTTGCTCTATATCGGCTTTAATGTCGTTTAAGCGGTTCAGAATACGGTCGCGCTGCCATTGCATGGCTTGTGGTAAATGCGTGCGGACAAAAGCCACTTGCTCGCCAATAGCGGTTAAGCGCTGCTGGATCATCTGTTCTATCGCATCGCCCTCACGGCCGCGGCCAGCCAGGAAATCCTGCATGGCGGCGTCAAAACCGGCCAGCAGTTCGCCCTGCATAGCGTCTAAATCGTCAGTCGGGGTTTCCATAACGCCGGGCCAGCGCAGAATGTCGGCAATGTTTAATTGTGCCTGCGGCGCTTTTTGCAGCAGTTGCTGGGCTTTTTGCAGCAATTGCTCCGCAAATTCTTCGTTTAAGGTCAGTTCGCCAGCCGCCTGATTTGCATGATAACGCAGATTCACTTCAATTTTGCCACGTTGCAGGCTGTTACGCAGTTTATCGCGCAGCAGGCTTTCTAAGCCGCGAAACTGCTCGGGTAAGCGGAAATAACTTTCCAGGTAACGCTGGTTTACCGAGCGGATTTCCCACTGGGCGGTGCCCCAGCTGGCTTTGGTTTCGTGACGGGCGAAGGCGGTCATGCTGTGGATCATAAAAAGCTCTCTGGCGACAAATAAAACCAGAGTATACCGCAGCCGAATCGAATTTGGCGAATAGATGGCCCTCAACGGCTATACAACCTATAATAGCGGCCATCGTTAATTTCAGGAGTGCAGCTATGCGTCCAAGTGGCAGAACCGCCAGTCAGATCCGTCCCCTTACTTTTACCCGTCAATTTACCGCTCACGCTGAAGGCTCAGTACTGGTTGAGTTTGGCAATACCAAGGTAATTTGTACTGCCAGTGTGGTGGAGGGTGTACCGCGCTTTATGAAAGGTCAGGGCAAAGGCTGGGTAACCGCCGAGTACGGCATGCTGCCGCGGGCAACCCATACCCGTAATGACCGCGAAGCAGCGCGTGGTAAGCAAGGTGGTCGCACTATGGAAATTCAGCGCTTAATTGGCCGGGCCCTGCGCACTGCGGTCGATTTAAAACTGCTGGGTGAGAATACCATTACTATTGACTGTGATGTGATTCAGGCCGATGGCGGCACCCGTACCGCGTCTATTACCGGCGCTTGTGTTGCCCTGGTTGATGCGCTGAATTTTATGCGGGCCAAGGGCACTATCAAAACCAACCCGTTAAAATATATGGTAGCGGCAGTTTCGGTGGGTGTTTACAAAGGTACGCCGGTAGCCGATTTAGATTACGCTGAAGATTCTAATGCCGAAACCGATATGAATATCGTAATGACCGAAACTGGCAAAATTATTGAAGTGCAGGGCACGGCAGAAACCGAACCCTTCAGCTTTGATGAAATGCAGCAGATGATGGATTTGGGTCGGCATGCCATCCGGGAAATTATTGAAGAGCAAAAACGGGTATTGGCGTAAGCAGAGGACAGCAAGACCATGAAGCAGTTTCAACGTGATTTTATTGAATTTGCCCTGGCACGTCAGGTGCTGAAATTTGGCCAGTTTACGCTGAAGTCGGGCCGCACCAGCCCGTATTTTTTTAATGCCGGTTTGTTTAATACCGGTAGTGACCTGGCGAAGCTGGGCCGGTTTTATGCCGCAGCATTGCAGGATGCGGCGATTGAATTCGACGTGCTGTTTGGCCCGGCCTATAAAGGTATACCAATTGCTACCACCACTGCAGTAGCGCTGGCGGATCATCACAACCGCGACGTGCCGTATTGCTTTAACCGCAAAGAAGCCAAAGCCCACGGCGAGGGCGGCAACCTGGTTGGCGCGCCACTGCAAGGCCGGATTATGCTGGTGGATGATGTAATTACTGCCGGTACTGCCATTCGTGAGTCGATGCAGCTTATTCAGGCACAGGGCGCAGAGCTTAGCGGCGTGCTGGTAGCGCTGGACCGGCAGGAACGTGGCCAGGGTGAGTTATCGGCCATTCAGGAAGTGGAACGTGACTTTAACACTAAGGTTGTGGCCATTATCAGCCTGCCGGATTTAATCAGCTATTTAGCGGATAAGCCGGAAATGGCGGAGCATCTGGAGGCGGTGAAAGCTTATCGGGCGCAATATGGGGTTAAGACATAAGTCACTGTAAATTTAGGAACGCAAGGTATCAGGTAACGCTTACTCCACCGGCTTCAAGGATCACATCCCTGTGCCCCTTCAGCCTGCGCGGCATCCATGCCGCTGTTTCATAAGCATTACCTGACACCTTGCTCTGCAGTAACACCACTCCCTGTTTTCTGAATGACGTGATATGTCAGAACCACAGCTCAAAGTGCCTCTGCTAGTTAAACAAAGCCTGCTGCAATAGCGCCCACTGGTTTTGCCAGGCGGCGGTGGGCAGGCGTTTAAAGCCGGAGCGGACAAACTGGCTTATTTTGCCCTCTACTGTAGCCAGCAACAGGTTAGCCAACTCGCCTTCATCAATACTAAAACCTTTACCTTCACGCAATTTGCGCTCGCGCAGGGTTTGTTTAAACTGAGTTTCCAGCTTTTCAAACAATGCCGCTACCCGCTCCAGTAAGCGTTCCTGCTCGCCCTGCAGGGCATCGCCGCTAAGAATGCGGCAAAAGCCGGGGTTACGCTCGGCAAATACCAGAATTAATTGCAGCATTAGCTCTATGCGGCTTTGGGTATCTTTATGCTCATCCGAAATGCTGTTTATTCTGGAGAGCAGGGTGTCTTCAATAAACTCAATTAAGCCTTCAAACATCCGGGCTTTGCTGGGGAAGTGGCGATATAGCGCAGCTTCTGATACCCCGACTTTTTCGGCCAGGGCAGCAGTGGTGATCCGCTGGCCGTTATTGCTTTGCAGCATGGCGGCTAACGCCTGCAAAATATCTTCTTTTCTGTTGCCGCGACGCGGTGATGACATAGCTGTTCCTGAAAATGAACTATTGCAAAATAGGTTTAAACTGGGAGATCTTATTTAGATTACTTGATCAATCGTTGAGCCCGTCGTTTGTGGGCAGGCTCGTCCAGCCAATATGCGCCTTTCGCCGCCTTCAAGGATCACATCCCTGTGCCCTTTCAGGCTCCACTGCATCGATGCCACTGCTCAAAACTCACACTGGATTATCGTGCTATCGATAGCTCGTCCAGCCAATATGCGCCTTTCGCCGCCTTCAAGGATCACATCCATGTGCCCCTTCAGGCTCCGCGGCATCCATGCCGCTGCTCAAAACACACATTGGCCTCCCGAGCTATCTGGTGATTCTTAACGGAAGCCGACGAACTAACTTTTACCAGAGTGACCAAAGCCACCTTCCCCACGCTCGGAGGCATCAAAGTTATCAACCAGCTTAAATTCCGCCTGCACTACCGGCATAAATACCAGTTGGGCAATCCGGTCGCCCGGCTCAATGCTGAACGTTTGCTGGCCGCGGTTCCACATGGAAACCATTAACGGCCCCTGATAATCAGAATCAATTAAGCCCACCAGATTACCCAGTACAATACCGTGCTTATGGCCCAGGCCAGAGCGCGGTAAAATGGTGGCGCATAAGTTAGCGTCGCCAATAAAAATCGAGATACCGGTTGGAATTAATACCGTCTGGCCTGGTTCCAGGTTCAGGGTTTGATCCAGACAGGCGCGTAAATCGAGGCCGGCTGAACCTGGCGTGGCATATGCCGGTAGCGGGAATTCATTACCAATACGGGGGTCGAGGATCTTCAGCTCAATTGCTTTATTCATTAGTTAGCTTCACTAGTTGTGTTTTGTTGAGATAAGAGTTGAGAAAATTGTTTAGAAATTAAGGTGATCAGGCTTTCGGCCAGCGCGGCTTTGCTTTGCAGGACCAGAGTCTCTTCACCATCTTGCCAGAGCAAAGTTACGGCATTCTGATCGCTGTTAAAGCCGGCATCGGGCTGCGACACATCGTTGGCGCAAATCATATCAAGTTTTTTATTGACCAGCTTTTGCCGGGCATAGCTCAGCACATCCTGAGTTTCAGCAGCGAAACCTACGGTAAAAGGACGTTGTTTAGCCAGGCTGGCCACTGCAGCGATAATATCCGGGTTTTTCACCAGAGTAAGTTGTAGCTGCTCACTTGCGCCTTTTTTCAGCTTATTGGCCGCCACTTCCGCCGCCCGGTAATCGGCTACTGCGGCGCAGCCGATGAAAATATCACTTTGTACCGCAGCCTTTAGCGCAGCGTCATGCATTTGTTCGGCGCTGATAACATCTACCCGCTTAACGCCCGCCGGAGTAACCAGTTGCACCGGACCGCTGATCAGCGTGACATCAGCGCCCATCGCAGCAGCAGCGGCGGCTAACGCAAAGCCCATTTTGCCAGAGCTATGGTTGGATAAGTAACGCACCGGGTCCAGGGCTTCGCGGGTGGGACCCGCAGTAATGGTAAAGCGCAGGCCGGTTAATGATGTTACTGGCGTCAGGCTTTGTTCAATAAGCGCAACCAATTCTAATGGCTCCAGCATCCGACCATAGCCAACATCGCCACAGGCTTGCTCGCCGGCGCCCGGGCCATAAATGTGAAATTTATGTTTTTTTAGTGTTGCTAAGTTTTGCTGGGTAGCTATATTGTTATACATCTGCTGATTCATCGCAGGCGCTACAGCAATCGGTGCCGCAGAAGCCAGCACGCAGGTGGTGAGTAAATCGTTGGCCATACCATGGGCCAGTTTAGCAATAACATCGGCTGAGGCCGGGGCAACGACAATCAGGTTAGCCCATTTGGCCAGCTCAATATGGCCCATCGCGGCTTCTGCCGCCGGATCGAGCATGCTGGTGCTAACCGGGTTTCCGGATACTGCCTGTAAGGTCAGCGGGGTAATAAATTGCTGGGCGGCATCGGTCAGAATCACCCGGACCTCCGCGCCCCGCTCTTTTAAACGGCGGACTAAATCGGCACTTTTGTAAGCGGCAATGCCGCCACTAATGCCAAGTAAGATCCGTTTTGCTGCCAGTGTCTGCTGCATAGATACCTAAAGCTGGTCCGAAAATCATCGGTATAAGATAACACGGAACGTAAAAATCGGCATCAATTCAGGGAGGATTCAGATGGTTATTTCTGACTGGCCAGTTACCGAGCGACCGCGGGAAAAACTGTTGCAGCTGGGGCCTAAGGCCTTATCTGATGCTGAGCTTTTGGCGATATTTCTACGCACCGGAGTCAGTGGCTGCGATGCGGTAACCCTGGCCCGGCAGTTACTGAATCATTTTGGATCGTTGCGCCGCTTAATGGGCGCCAGTCAGCATGAGTTTTGCCAGGCGAAGGGCCTGGGTGAAGCCAAATTTGTGCAGTTGCAGGCAGTGCTGGAGCTGAGTAAAAGGTATATGCAACAGCAATTGCAGCGGGAAACCGTGTTTACTGAGCCGGCACTGGTAAAGAAATTTTTATCGCATACCATTGGCCACGAGCAGCGTGAAGTTTTCCTGTTACTTTACCTTGATAATCAACATCGTTTAATTGCCAGCGAGCCATTATTTATGGGCACTATTGATGCGTCGCCGGTGTATCCACGTATTGTAGTTCAGCGCGCTTTAGCGCATAATGCCGCCGCCGTTATATTGGCTCATAATCATCCTTCCGGGGTGGCGGAGCCAAGCCGCGCCGACAGGGCAATAACGGAGCGCCTGACCCAGGCTATGGCATTGGTAGATATTAAAATACTGGACCATTTTGTGGTGGGCGATGCAGAAGTTGTCTCTTTTGCAGAACGCGGCTGGCTTTAACAATATTCGAATGAAACAGGCGGATCGCCAACGGATCTGACTAAGGTGCCATTTAAATTCTCTTGAGTTTAATGGGGCTTTCGTGTATAAAGTGCGCCCTCATCCATTTTCGGGGCAACCTTCAAGGCCAGAAGGGTGAATGATAGCTCGAGCTGACGTAATTTTGGAGAAATATAGACATGTCTAGAGTATGCCAAGTAACTGGCAAAGGTCCGATGGTAGGTAACCGTCGTTCGCACGCCAACAACGCGACAAAGCGCCGTTTCCTGCCTAACCTGCAAACTCACCGTTTCTGGGTTGAAAGCGAAAACCGTTTTGTTACTTTACGTACTACCACCCGTGGTATGCGTATTATTGACAAGAAAGGTATCGACGCCGTTTTAGTAGACGTTCGTGCCAACGGTCACAAGGTTTAAGGAATTAACTCATGCGCGATAAAATCCGTTTAGTTTCTTCTGCCGGTACTGGTTTCTTCTACACTACTACGAAGAACAAGCGTACCATGCCAGAAAAAATGGAAATTAAAAAGTTCGATCCTAAAGTGCGCAAGCACGTGATTTTCAAAGAAGCGAAAATCAAGTAATCGACCTGAAAACCCGGCCAACGCCGGGTTTTTGCTTTTTATACCCTGCCTAAGTTACTATGCCGCTGCCCCTTGCAGACAGGTACTGCCCCGCGCAGAAAAACTTTATTATGCTGAAACTCTCACGCCGTAACTGGAACAACGTACTGATTTTTGCAGTATTGATCCTGATGTTTGTGCTGTATGGCATACCACAACGTTTACAACAAAAAATGGCCGCTGAGCACCGTTTAGTCCCGGCAGACGCTGAGTTATTAATGGTAGGCTTTGCCAGTCAGCGTTTAGTTAAAGCCGGGCCGCAGTGGCAATTACAACCGGCTGGTAATAGTCAGGTTGATGCCGAGCAGGTAGCATTGGCCTGGCAGTATAGCCAGCTGATACCGGTGGATACCGTGCCAATGCAAAGCCGGGTGCCGGTGGCGCAGGCCAGTGTGCAACTGGTCGGAAAAAGCACGCCCATTATCTGGTTGCTGTATCCGGGCGCTGAGCCTGCCAATAACCCTGAACAAGGCCCTGACACTAGCCAGTATCTGTTGCAACAGGCCGGCCAGAAGCAGTTTTATCAGTTGAGCAGGGAGCAGGCCCGCCAATTATTTTTGCTGGAGCAATAACACTAATGCCAGAATTACCCGAGGTAGAAGTTTCCCGTTTAGGCATTAGCCCACACCTGGAGGGTCAGCAACTACTTAGGGTGGTAGCCCGCCAACGCCAGCTGCGCTGGTGGATCCCGGATGAAGTGGTGCAGTTAAGCAACCAACCCATTTTGGCGGTGCAGCGGCGGGCTAAGTATTTACTGATTAGCCTGGCCAGCGGCGATATTATTTTGCATTTAGGTATGTCGGGCCATTTAAAAGTGGTTGCCAGTAATACCCCTGCGGCCAAACATGATCATCTGGATTTATTATTGTCGAACAATAAAGTGCTGCGATTAAACGATACCCGCCGTTTTGGCGCTGTGCTGTGGCAGGCTAAAGGCGAGGTGCATCCGTTATTGGCAGCACTGGGGCCAGAACCACTAACAGAAGATTTTAGCGAGCATACCCTGATTGACGGCTGTGCCAAACGCTCGGCAGCGATTAAATTGGTGCTAATGGATAACAAGGTGGTAGTCGGGGTAGGAAATATCTACGCAAACGAGGCGTTGTTTAAAGCCGGTATTTTGCCAACCGCACCAGCCAACAGCGTGCCTGCAGCGAAACTGGCTTTATTAAGCACAGTAGTAAAAGAAACGCTGGCAGCAGCGATAGTGCAGGGCGGCACCACCTTAAAAGACTTTAGTCAGGCCGATGGTAAGCCGGGCTATTTTAAACAACAGTTACTGGTATACGGCCGTGGCGGCCAGCCATGTCTGCAATGTCAGCAACCATTAACTGAGATAAAACTGGGCCAGCGCACTACGGTTTATTGTGATATTTGTCAGAGGTAAATAATTACAGTACTTTAAGTTTTATTGATTAGTTAACCGCCAGTTCTTGTAGGGGCCCGATGCCAATTCAACCGAAATTTAGATTTGATAGTCCACCTGATTCTGCTCAGCGATATTTTACTGACAGGGATGAGCCCAGAGCCATTTTTGCAAAGTACCTCAATGCAAATTCAACAGAAGAGCATCAAATACTAAACTTTTATGGCATAGGTGGGGTTGGCAAAAGTCGATTAATAACCGAGTTTGTTAATTCGGTAAAAAAGTCTGACAGATGGACTCCGTTAACTCTTGATATGGCGCAAGCGAATTTGCACGAGAGTGCTGCGGCGTTACTGAACTTAAGAAATCAGCTTGCGAAAGCCTTACCCAAGTTTAAATTCCGGTCTTTTGACTATGTCTATGCAACGTATTGGCAGAAACTTAATCCATCAATAGATCTTAGTGATAGCAGCTTTGATATTTTGGAAAATTCTGACTTATTAACAGAGATCGGAACCAATCTGTTTGACACGCTTGAAGCGGTTCCGGGCCTTGGCATCATCAATAAAGTTGCGAAACTCGGAAAAAAAGCGAATTCAGCTATTAACTCCTGGTGGCTCAAGAGAGGGTGCTCGATTACCCAGCAGCTAGAGCAAAAACAAAGCAATGAAATAAAGCTATGGCTACCAGCGTATTTTGCCCAGGATATACATGACTTTCTGGACGAATATCCACAACACAGAGTATGTGTATTTTTTGATACATACGAAGCATTGTGGGAAAACAATACTTCAGCAGGAAAGTTTTTCGAGGTTGATGAATGGGTAAGAGAGCTCGTTGGCCATTTGCCTCAATTTTTATTTGTGATTGCAGGTAGAGAAAAACTCCGTTGGTTGGAAACTGATCCAGATTGGAACGACGTAATAGATAGTCACATATTAGAGCGACTTTCTGACAAGGATTCGACGCTGTTTTTGGAACGCTGTGGAATTGCAAATAATACTATTGCTTCGGCAATTGCCATTTCCAGCGAAGGTTCACCCTTTTATTTAGATTTGGCAGTTGATAGTTATAGAAAATTATTGTCGTCAGGAAAGTCTCCTGATATTACTGATTTTATGGGCAAAACGCCCAGGGAGCTGCTTGACCGATTTATTCGATATCTTGACAGAAATGAACTCGCCAGCTTGAAAGTTTTGGCATTATGCCGGACCTATGATGTAGATTTGTTTTCTGCTCTGATGAAAGCGTTTGAAACTGGTTATTCGCCAGTTAACTTTGCTGAATTTAATCGATACTCGTTTATTCACCATATTAATGAACACGATTTCACTATAAGCGCGTTGATGAAGCGAGCCATGATAGATTACCTGGAAAAAGATACTCAGATTAGAGTCAGATCCTTTCTGTATCATTATTTTCGGGACAAAATAACAGATCTTGCCCTGGAGGGGGCAAAAGGTTTTAGTAACTTTGATAATGTCAGTTACTACGCTACCGACCTGGTATTTAATAATGAGAAACGATTCGACTATCTCATGCTTTGTGGCCGAGTTTATCAGTATCAAACTAAAATGGCTGATGCATTAGCACAGTATGAAAAAGCTGTTTCAGTGGCTGATTCCAACTTAATTGAAGTTCAACAAGCCCGTATTGAAATTGCGACAACCCAACGCCAGCATGGCGATGAGGTCGCTGCCAGCCGCACGATAAAAAAGATTCTTGAGGATTGTATAGTAGAGCCTTCTGATGAAATAAAAGGCAAAGCGTTAGTCCAACTAGGATTATGTTATTACTCGTTGGCTCAAACTAAACATGAACCAGCATTAATAGAAAAATGTATTGAGTGTTATCAAGAAGGCCTTGAACTTGCTCTTAAGCTTGAAGATGCAAAGCAAATAGTTTACACAAAATTGTCATTGTCCACCGCTTTTGAAAGCATAGGCAAAATTCCGGAAGCAATAGAGCTATTGCATGAATGCAAAGTATTAGCCAAAAAAAATGGCTTTGAGCATCAATATATAGACTGTTTGAATGGGTTAGCCAGAAAGTACATTATCATTGGAGAATATACGACGGCTATTGAGTTAGCTGAAGAGGGATTAAAACGGTGGCAACAAAGTAATTTTAAACGAGGACAATTAGTTATGTGCTGCCATTTATTGGAAGCACATTTTAAACTCGGGAACCCAAAGGAATCAGTAACTGAGATTTTAACTGACGGGCAGACTTTGAGCGAGGACGTCACTGAAACGCTGATAATCCAAATGTTTGAAAAGTCAAAATCACTTTGGCTTTGATGTTATTTGTTGCCTTAAATTAAAAACGCCGTTTAGCAGTAACCCGCCATTGCCAGTTTCCCAGCTCCGGATTGTCGCTAACCGGCCGGGTTAAGTCGATATGGACCATGGTGCCGCGGCTGGAATGGGTGGACAATAAGCGTATACCTACGCCAACACCATACAAGACATTGGAATCAATATTATTTTCACCGCGCTGTTCAGCGCCCCAGCTACGGCCGGCATCGGCAAAGCCGGCAAAGCCGACATCGAAAATGTGCAGAATGTTCCAGTCGGTATAGTAACGATACTCGGCAGTGGCAACCATCCGGTTATCACCACGCTGGTAAAATAACGGAAAGGCCCGCAGACCGGTATCGCCGCCAAGATATAGCGCTTCATCTTCGAACAGATCTTTGCCACGTTGTAAATCGAGAATACCGACTACACTGCTTTGCCGGTTCAGCTGATACACCAGCTGCCAATGGGTGCTAAGTAATTGCTGGCGCAAATCAGCCATTTTCAGACCATGATAACGAACGCTGCCGAGCAACCATAAGTCGCTTTGCAGCGACCAGGCTTTTTCAATTGCCGCATCCACTTGCCAGCCACTGGCGTCTGCCCCCAGACCTTTTTGCAAATTAGCTAGTCTCAGATACGCCTGCCAGCCCAGATTAATATCTTCTACCCGGTTAAACTGGTTTATGTTGTAGAGCTTTCGATACTGGTCTTCCAGCAACTGGTACTCTACCCAGACTCTGGACAAATTCCGCTCCGACGGTAAATCAAACAAGGTGTCGGCATTTTCCGAAAAACTAACGTCTTCCAGCGTTACGCCGCTGTTCAGGCGATGAATACGCTTACTGTTGCCGGCTAACCTTAAACCGACAAAACTGGTAAACCCCTGCTGGGTACGGTCGTACTGGTTAACCTTCTCGCCAAGCACATAATCATTAATTTGTTGTTTGTCCTTGCTGACATCAAAGCTTACTGCCCAGGGCGAGCTTAAGCGGTAAAATGGCCGCTGAACATTAATCTGATAGCTTTCACCGTCGGAGTTGTTAGCATAGCGGGTGAGTGCCTGCCAGTGGCTGCCCATAATATTCGGGCTGGCAAAACTAAATAAATAGCCGGTGCGTTCTGCGTCTTTCGCGTAATCCAGTTGCAACTGATTACCGGTGCCGAGCAGGTTATCTTCGGCGATACCTATCGAATATTCGGTTGAACCGCCTTCGCTGGAGAAATCTATTTTTGGCAGCAACGACCAGTTGTCCCAGGTTTGTACCCGGACCTCAACAGTATTGGTCTCGGGGCAATAGTGACTTACCGCGACATCAGCGTCACGAATGTAGCTACGGCCACGCAAAATCCGTTCAGTTTCTGCCAGTTCGGCCAAATCTAACGGGCTTTGCGGGGTAAACAGCAAATCGTTGGCGATAGTCACTTCTTTAGAAATAATATGGCTGTAATTAGCAAAGCGGTGCAACCAGAAGGTGCCAGGTTCTGACAGGTCGAACACATTTTGCTGGGTGAAATGAATAGCGCTGATTGTCAGACCGGTTTTTTGTAAATCTGCTTCATCAAATAAGGTGGTGCAACTGGCATTAGTATCTGCACGAGCTTGATTAAACAAAGCGCCGGCCAGCAAAACGGCAATCACTAACGTACTGCGAAGCATCATATCCGTTAATCCTTCTTCTCAGCTGAAGCATTAACATCAGCCGCAGTATTGATGGTAACTGGGGCAGAGCCCTGACCAAATACTACGGTGCGTTGCGGAAACGGAATTTCAATACCTGCCTGATCGAAGGCAATTTTAACTTCCTCCTGAATACTGTTTCGTAATTCACGAAAGTTTTCCCGTTTGGTCCAGACACTGAACTGAATGCTCAGTGATGAATCGGCAAAGCCGTTAAAAATAAATAACGGGGCCGGTTCGTCCAGGCTCAGCGGATTATCATCTGCTACTTGCTGCAAGATCTGGCGCACCTTACTGATATTCTCTTTGTAGGCCACGCCTATCATCAAATCAAACCGACGAATAGGAAAGCGAGTCATATTGATCATTTCAGTTTTAATCAGGCTTTCATTGGGGATCCGGACATACAGATTGTCAAAAGTACGCAGCTTCACTGACAGTAAATCGATCGACAATACTTCGCCGGTGGTGTTGCCCACTTTGATAACGTCACCCAGCTGGAATGGCTGTTCACCAATCAGAAACAAGCCACTGATTAAATTTGAAGCTGAGGTTTGTGAAGCAAAACCAATGGCGACTGATAATACACCGGCGGCACCAAGTAATACCCCAAGTGAAAAACCCAGCTGGCGTAGTGCAGAGGCAAAGAACAAGGCCAGTACCAGCCAGTAAACTAAGCGTTTAAACAATACGGCGTGGTGCTGCGAGAAGTTATGGATAACCAGCCTTTGCACGCCACGACTGGCCAGGCTGGCCAATAATAAGCCTGCAGCCAGCATAATAGCTGCCTGTAGCATATTAACCATCTGTTCAGACCGCAAAAAAGCAGTAAATTGCTCCATTAATGCCAGCTCCTGTTAGTCATTGAACATGCCAGTAAAAGCCCGGATCAGCCCTTGCTTTTCGATATGTTGCCGCGGCTCGGCAACCCGGGATGCCGCCGTTACGCCTGCAGGTAACTGCTTACTTATTTTGAAGCGGGTGAGGGCATGATTACCCTCGTGTTGCAGGGTTATCGGGTCTGTCCACAGCGTTCCGTCATGTAAACCATACAGGGCCAGATAGGGCACCGGAATACTTAATTTATCCAGCATCAACATGCTATCGGCGTTATTTTCTATGGTAATGGTAGTAACCGCCCGGTGAGGCCGGGCAGGGAGTTCAGACCGGTTGTGGCGGGCCTGGGTTTTATCGGCATAACACAATTCACCATGTAAGGTGGAGGGCCCGAACCAGGTATCAGATAAACGCTGGCTGGCAATTTCAGCCAGCTTGCACTCGGGCTGTTGCAAGCTTACCGCTACTTCAACCGGCGAGCTGATATAAAACACCGCCTGCTGTGCCGGAGGAATACTGAGCTGAGTACGGGTTTTTACCACCACCGGGCGGTCAAGTAACCTGGGGGTCAGACAAAACCGGGCCGGACTTTCCCGAAATACAAAGCGTTGCAAATTATCAAGCTGTGGTAACTGTTCAATGTTCTGGCTGAGCAACTGATGTCGGTCTTCTTGTTCTCCAAGTCGGGTAAAACCCAGCCACCATTCAGAATGCAACCTTTGCAGATACAGGGTTAATGGCCCAAGCGTATATTGCCAGCTTTGGCCGCTTTCCAGAGCAATGGGCAGCCACCAGGGGCTAAGCGCCGTTGTATTGTTGCTGTGTTGTGGTTGCATATCCTGTCCGGTCAATGAGCGTCAGCTTTGGCATAGTAGCAGAGCACAGGTGAGTGCTTCGCTAAATTTTCCGATGTCCTGATTGTTATCCCAGGCAGCAGATTTTAAAATGATGGTTAAATTCCGCTTAATAAGCAATATGTTATTTTATCTAAACTATCGATGGTGAGCTGTGTCAGCTCGGGTTATCATATTTTCAGTTACCCGTTCCAGCTTGCAGCCAGTATGCCGACTGCTTTATGAAATTACGCTTAATAAGCTTACCCTGTAATTCGCAGGAAATAGCAATATTGAGGTCAGGCCAGATTTAAGAGGGTGTTATGGAGTTACCTGTACTGATAAACCGGCTGCGCTCAGCACTTGAAAACAATACGGTGCAGTTGTTGCAGGACCAGCTGGAAGATGTGCATCCTGCCGATTACGCCGCTGCGATTACTGAATTTTCCCTCGAGCACTTATGGATGCTGCTGGCGGCACTGCGTCGGGCAGAGCAGGCAGAAGTATTTGGTTACTTGCCAGCTGAAGTGCAGGTTGCCCTGGCAATCAGAATTAGCCGACGCAAACTGGCACCAATAATTCGCCAGATGTCATCTGATGAACGGGCCGACCTGTTTAACCGCTTAACTGCCGAACAGCGCGAAACGTTGTTGCCGGCACTGGCCCAGGCGGAGCGGGAAGATTTGCTCCGTTTGTCCAGTCATCAGGAGGGGACCGCAGGCGCCATAATGACGTCGGACTATGCCATTCTGGCCCCCGATATTAATGTGCTGGATGCGTTAGATGTGCTACGCCGCGAAGCGCCTGATAAAGAAACCATCTATTCAGCCTATGTTGTAGATGCAGACCGTAAGTTAATTGGTGTGGTGTCACTACGGGAGCTTATTCTGGCACCTGCTGCTATGCTGGTGGACGAGCTGATGAATCATGACCCTATCTACGCGACGGTGGAGATGGCGCAGGAGCAGGTCGCAGCGATGGTGGCGAAATATGACTTGCTGGCATTGCCCATTCTGAATACCGAACAACAAATGGTCGGCATTGTGACCTATGATGATGCAATGGATGTTGCCGCAGCTGAAGCGACAGAGGATTTTCATAAAACCGCCACTATCGGTAAACTGGACGGTAATGTCAAAGATGCCAGCATTGGTCTGCTTTATCGCAAGCGGGTGTTCTGGCTGGTGATATTGGTATTTGGCAATATTTTTTCCGGCGCCGGTATCGCTTATTTTGAAGAGACTATTGCCAGCTATCTGGCCTTACTGTTTTTCCTGCCACTACTGATTGCCAGTAGCGGCAACGCCGGCGCTCAGTCAGGGACATTGATGGTGCGGGCATTGGCTACCGGTGATATTAAATTACGTGACTGGGGCTCATTGCTGGCCAAAGAGTGTCTGGTCGCCGGGTTACTGGGGTTAACCATGTCATTTGCCGTGGTATGGTTGGGCTGGTGGCGCGGTGGCTATGATATTGCCATAGTGGTAGCAGCGACCATGATGCTGGTGGTCATGGTCGGTAGCCTGGTTGGCTTATCGTTACCCTTTTTACTCAGCCGGTTAAAGCTGGACCCGGCCACCGCCAGCGGCCCGTTAATTACCTCAATTGCTGATGTGGCCGGGGTGGTGTTGTACTTCTCTATCGCAACCTGGTATCTGGGGTTATAGATACGAATCCTGCGGGCCCGGCATCAGTGTAGAGGCTTTAAAAAACCGCTATAGCAATAACCATCTGCCAGGCCATCTCCCTCCAGGTCTATCTGGCTCCAGTCAGCACTTTGGTTCAGTATGCTGACCTGCTGGTCACTGGCTAATACCGTGATGATATCAAAATCGGTGCCGGGGCCAGCCCGGAGTCGCAAGCCATCGCGTGCGGTTACCCGGGCTTGAATGACGGACAGACGGGGCAGTATTGCAGTATCTTGATCTTCTGCAAGTGCTTCTGGCGGCAATGGCGGCCTGGCGGGTAAATCTGGTGGCAACGGCGGGGCGGGCGGGGCTCCCCGCCAGCTGATTATAGCCTGATGCAGGTTTTCGGCCCAGTCACTGTCTCCGCCAGCCGGATAATGACCACTTTTCAATTGTGCCAGCGTAAGGTTCTGCAGCTGCAGGTGAGGCAGCTCCCAGCTTAGTGGTTGCAGGCCGTGTTTAGCGGCCAGTTGATGTAACTGCTGCCACCATTGTTTGCGTTCAGCTTTGTCATCCCAGCTCCACCTGCCATCAATATGTAATACAAAATCAGCGGCAACACCATATTGATGCAGTGAACTCCAGGCATCGGCGTTGGTTACCCTGGGCCCAGGCTTACTGCGGCCTTGGTTGTAGAGTTCGCGCTGGCGCTGCGGCGAGCGAAAACTCTCAAATAGTCGAAAAGGTAAATTGGCGTGAGCCAGATCTTGCAGTAACAACTCAACTTTATGCCGGAAAACCGGATGCAGGTGTGTCAATTTGGTATCTCTGCTCATTGTTGTGGTCCTTGCGAAGCCCCTGTTGTAAACCCGGCCACAAGCGCTGCGGCTTGCAATTATTATAGCTACAGTTTTGTAAATGCGACGAAGTGTTGACCAGCCGGCTTGCTCCGTTAGTTGAAAAGCTATACACTTGCGCCGCAACCAAGGGGTGCATCTGCGCAAAAACGCGGCTGCTGAGATGCTTACGGGCAAACCCTTAGAACCTGATCCGGATTATGCCGGCGGAGGGATGGTGCTAACTCCTTAAGCTGGTGTGATCTCTGTTTTTTTAATAAATGGAGCGTCATACGATAATGCGTTTTTCCCCGTCTTTAGTTACATCAGCAGTATTTGCAGCGCTGGCTGCTACTAACTTTGCTTATGCCGACAATTCCCAAACGGATGCTGCTATTGAGCGCATTACAGTGCAGGGTGACTTGCGCCAGCAAAGCGCAGGCCAGCTTGCCGGCAGTCTATCTGTGGTTACTGAACAGGATCTGCAACGCCAGTCGGTACAACATCTTGACCAGTTACTTAACCAGTTCGCCAACGTGAATTTTAGTGCCGGTGCATCGCGAGGCCGCTATGTTCAGGTACGAGGTATTGGTGAGCGCAGTGAATTTGTCGATACCATTAACCCCTCGGTCGGTATTCTGATTGATGGCATCGATTACTCCGGGTTGGGGATTAGCGGTATAAGTGATATCGCCCAGTTTGAAGTGTTTCGTGGCCCAGAGGCAACCCGTTTTGGCGCCAATGCGCTGGCCGGCATGCTGAATCTGACGACTAAGGGGCCCACCGACAGTGCCGAGGGGAAAGCCAGCCTGACCGTTGCTAATTATGATAGCTATCAGCTTGCTGGGCAGTTCAGCAATGCTATTACTTCAAAGTGGGGCTACAGTCTGTCACTGGAACAGCAACGTTCTGATGGCTTTATTGAAAACCGCTTTCTTGATCGGGACGATACTAACAATATTGACGAGTTAACCGGACGTTTGAAATTAGCTTATCAGCCAACCGACACGCTAAAGCTACAACTGGTTAGCCACTTTGTTGATCAGGATAACGGCTATGACGCGTTCTCGCTGGACAGAGACCGCACCACGCTGTCTGATCAACCCGGTCAGGACAAATTGCGCAGCAAAGCGCTGGCACTGCAGGCAGACTACACAGGTTTAACTTTTGCCAGATTGCAGGGCCAGCTTAGCTGGCTGGATGCCGCTGCAGATTATGGTTTTGATGAAGACTGGAGCTATGTTGGCTTACACCCGGATGAATATTCAACTACTGACCGCTATTTGCGTGACCGTGAGCAGTTAACCCTGGATTACCGTCTGGTTTCTACCGATGCAGGCCGGCTTGGCGAAAGCGATTGGGTGCTGGGTATTTATGCCGCCAGCAAAGAATTTGATCTGACTCGCCAGTTCTGGAACTGGGATTTATGGCAGGCAGACAGTTTTGCCAGTGCGCTGAGTCGCAGTAATCTGGCGTTATATACCGAACTGAGCACCCCGCTAACTGAGAAGTTAACGCTGGTATCCGGTCTGCGCTTAGAACGCTATGAAGATGAATACGCCGACAGCAGTGCTAACCGGATAGATAACAGTGACACCATGTGGGGCGCAAAACTAAGCCTGAATTTTCAGCCGAATCCGCAGGCTTTGATTTATTTGTTGGCATCACGTGGCTATAAAGCGGGTGGGGTTAATGGCGACGCCCTGGCAAAGGCCGCTGATGATAGCCTGAATGAATTACTGACCAAAGCCAGCTTTGCCCCGGAAACTTTGTACAACGCCGAGTTTGGCGTAAAAGGCACGGCGCTGGACCAGAGCCTGGTAACCCGGGTTGCCGCATTTTACATGTGGCGCGAGGATATGCAGGTAAAAGGCTGGTTAAACCCGGACAGTGGGCCGCAATTTGCCGGTTTTATTGATAATGCCGGTAGTGGCCGGAATTACGGTGTCGAAGTTGAAAGCCGCTTGCAAGTCAATCCGCAATTGGCGCTGATGATAAGCGCCAGCTGGCTGAAAACCAAACTGGGTAATTATGTCACTATTGATGGTGACGATTTCAGTGGCCGGGAACAGGCCCAGGCTCCGCGCTTTGGCTACAATCTGGCAGCCGACTGGTACCTGAGCGACGCGCTTATATTTAATGTTGGCCTGCAGGGCAAAGACAGCTATTACTATTCTGATGGCCATAATCAGCGCTCGAGCCGTTATGAGTTATTAAATCTGCGGCTAAGTTATCAGTTGCAGCAATGGCAGCTGGCGGTTTGGAGCCGCAATGCGCTGGATCAGGATGTTGGAGTACGTGGCTTCTACTTTGGCAATGACCCTCGCGATGGCTACGAGCCGCATCTGTATGAGCAGTTTGCTGAGCCGCGCCGGATAGGGCTCAGTGCCAGTTACCAATTTTAATGTTTCGACTACGTAACAGGAGTTGTGATGAAATTATCAGTAGAGATTAGCAAATACCCGCTGGCTGAAGACTATATTGGCCCGATCAAGGGTTTTATCGAGCAGTTGAATCAATACCCGGAGATCCGGGTGATCACCAATACCATGAGTACCCAGCTGTTCGGTGATTACGATGAGGTGATGCAGGCGCTGCAAAGCTGTATCAAGGCGTCTTTTGCCCAATACGGCAAGGTGGTGTTTGTCTGCAAGTTTATTCATGGTGATTTACAACCATGATGTTATGGCTCAGTAATGTCCTGGAACAATGGCAGTTAATGCACAGCCTGGAGCTGCTGGCAACGTTGCTGGCGCTGGCTTATGTAGTACTGGCGTTACGCCAGAGCCTCTGGTGCTGGCCGGCGGCATTACTGAGCACCATCTTGTTTACGCATATAATGTGGGATTCTGCATTGTTGTCCGATGCCTTGCTGCAACTTTACTACGCGGCAATGGCAATGTATGGCTGGTGGCGCTGGCAACAGCTGAAGCAGCAGCACCACGGGCAGAATACGGTATCGGAATGGCCCTGGCGCCGGCATCTGCAATTGATAGCCGTTACCGGCGCTATTGGCTTAGTGCTGGGATACCTTATGGCGAGTTATACCCACGCAGATTTCGCTTATCTTGATGCCCAAACCACCGCCTTTAGTGTGATGGCAACCTGGCTGGTTGCCCGTAAGCTGGTGTCAAATTGGTTATATTGGGTGGTAATAGATGCGATATCAATATACGTCTATGCCCAAAAACATCTGTATTTTCTGACCCTGTTGTTTATGCTGTATACCATTATTGCATTAGCAGGATACTTTATATGGCGGGCAACTTATCAGCAGCAGCCGCAATTAGCGGTGCCGGGCAGATAGCTGCGCTGTGCCGGCATCTGGAGTTTTTTGCCGGCCATCCGCCGCTGTCCATCGCTCCGCTCTCGAATGGTGCGTTCAATCTTAATTACCGGGTAGAAACATGTCGTGGGCTTTATGCAGTGCGGCGTTATCCGGTCAGTAGTAGCGGAGTATGCCGTCAGCAGGAACTGCGTTGTCAGCATGCCGCCGCTGTAGCCGGTATTGCGCCGGCACCTCTTTGTTTAAATAATCATTTGCAGGTGCTGATTAGCGAGTTTATAGAGGGCGGTGGCGCCTTTACTTTTACCGAGCAAAAAATTCCATTACTGGCCTGCACCCTGGCAAAGTTACATCAATTACCTACTCAAACACCTTTGTTACAACCGGTAGCCTATCTTTATCAATTAGCTCAGCATGCCGAAAATTCGTTTATTGCTGCAGATGACATGCTATTTAAAAGGTTAATAGCGATAGCAGAGAAATATCAGTTATTGGCAACTGATTGGGTGCTATGCCATCTGGATTTACATGCCGGCAATATACTCTGGAAAGATGATGCATTATGGTTGCTGGACTTTGAATATGCGCAATTAGCTGACAGTTGCCTTGATTTGGCTGCAATATCACTTAATTTTCAGTTGTCTGATGAAGCTGAGCAGCTGTTGCTGGCAGCTTACCGGCAACATAGGGCTGCCAGTACTGTCACTGTAAAACAACTTAAGGCAAATCTATCACTGGCAAAAGTTGTTTTTAGCGGTTTTTGCTGGTTGTGGTACATGAGCCTGCAGGAAAGTCTGGCGGCTTGTCGGGGACAAGCCCTTCATTGGCAGCAGCAGCTGATGCAACAGCTGGCGTTACAAACCCCCTAAACGCTCTGCCAATACTTTATAGCGTTTGACATCGTCTTCGTTAAATAATGGCTTGCCGCTTTCGTCCTGCTCTGTAGCAACCAGTAAATTTTCTCTGGCCAACCGTTCTACCCGAATATCCGGGATCCCAAGAAACTCAGCAACCTGTTGTACCGACATGAGTGACATAGCATTATCCTGATAAAAGTTAAGTTACTAGTAATAACCTATTCAAGCACTTTTTTGAATTAAAAAAAGCGTAATTCTGAAAAAATTGTTGGCAGGATTTCGCAGGCTGTTATACCGACTTTAATAGACATTACGGCTACTTATCGGTATAAATATTGCTAAAAATTCACTTAAGTTTTGATTCGCTTCAGGTTGCAACACAGTTTCATCTTCTTTGCTGTTGGTCCCCAACCCGGGTTGGTATCTGGTAGCACGCACAACCTGCAGGCCGTAAGGTGTAGTTTATTTTGAAATCTGGCCTTTTTGTAAAGGAAGCAACAACGCTATGACTTTGTTATGGATACTTCTACTTCCCCTGCTGGGTAGCCTGGTGCCGGTGGTTACGGCTAACTGGCGCCGCAGTGCCTGTGCCATGGCAACGGCCATTCCTCCCGCCATTGCGCTGATGATATTGCTCTATCACAGCAGCGCGGTGTTTGCTGGTGAAAGTTTGCGTTACACCCTGGCTTGGATACCCTTGCTGGGGCTGGATATCAGTATCCGGCTGGACGGATTAGCATTTTTATTCAGTTTGCTGATTTTGGGTATTGGTTTGCTGATCATTTTATATGCCCGTTATTACTTATCTGAACAAGACTCTATGCCGCGGTTTTATGCTTATCTGATGCTGTTTATGACGGCAATGATGGGTATCGTGTTATCTAATAATGTTTTACAGCTGTGGTTGTTCTGGGAATTAACCAGTATCAGCTCATTTTTACTGATCAGCTACTGGTGGCATAAGTCTGAAGCCCGGCGTGGTGCCAGAATGGCCCTGACAGTTACCGGTGCCGGTGGTTTGTGTTTACTGGCGGCATTGCTACTGCTCGGTCAGATCACGGGCAGTTACGACTTAGATGTTATTCTGGCCAGCGGTGCTGTGATTCAACAGCATGGCTGGTACCCGTTGGTTTTAGTGCTGTTTTTACTGGGCTGTTTTACTAAATCAGCACAGTTTCCATTTCACTTCTGGTTACCTAATGCCATGGCTGCGCCGACTCCGGTAAGTGCTTACCTGCATTCAGCAACAATGGTAAAGGCTGGTATTTTTCTGCTTGCCAGGTTTTACCCGGCAATGGCTGGCACTGATTTATGGTTCTTGCTGGTCAGTATTACTGGCTTAACGACGCTGTTAGTTGGCGCCTATCTGGCGCTGTTTAAGCACGACTTAAAAGGCTTGCTGGCATATTCAACTATCAGTCATTTAGGCTTGATTACCTTGTTATTTGGTATGGGGACTGATCTGGCGGCTGTGGCCGGGGTGTTTCATATTATTAATCATGCCACCTTCAAAGCCTCTTTGTTTATGGCAGCTGGCATTATCGACCATGAATCAGGCTCGCGCGATATGCGCAAATTAAATGGTTTGTGGCACTTTATGCCGATTACCGCCACTCTGGCCATGGTCGCGGCCGCAGCGATGGCAGGGGTGCCGTTACTGAATGGCTTCCTGTCAAAAGAAATGTTTTTTGCTGAGACCCTGCATCAGCACCTACTGGGCTCGTTGTCGTGGATAATTCCGGTGCTGGCAACAGTGGCGGCAATTTTCTCAGTCGCTTATTCCATGCGGTTTATTCATGATGTGTTTTTCAATGGCAAGCCTAAGGGTTTAACCAAAACCCCACATGAACCGCCACGCTATATGCGGATGCCGGTTGAAGTGTTAGTGGTGCTGTGTATTCTGGTAGGGGTGGCTCCAGGCTACATTGTGGGAGATTTACTGTATGCTGCCTCTCTTTCAGTATTAGGAACGGCTGTACCTGAATACAGCCTGGCTATCTGGCATGGCCTGAATCTGCCGTTGCTGATGAGTGTAGTGGCCCTCGCCGGTGGTGCGTTAATTTATATTAACCGTAAACACTTATTCGACTTTCAGAACACCTTGCCCGGGGTTGATGCCATCAATACGTTTGAAGCGGCCATGAAAATGTTGGCTAAGCGTTGTCAGCAAATATACAGCTGGCTGGATAATGGCTCACTGCAACGTTATCTGGTGTTTTTATTGATGGCCATCGTGGTGCTGGCAGGGTTGCCGCTGCTGCAACTTGATACGCTGTATGGTGGTCGTCCTGAGTTACCGGTTGATGCAGTTAATGCTGCCGGTGCCGCAATGTTGTTAATCAGTGCCTTTGCTACCGTGGTATTTCACCGGCAACGGGTGGTGGCGCTGTTAATGATTTCGGTAGTTGGTTTAATGGTGTCAATTGCCTTTACCCGTTTCTCAGCGCCTGATCTGGCATTAACCCAGCTGTCAGTTGAGGTCGTTACTATTATTCTGCTGATGCTGGCGCTGTTTTTCTTACCTCATAAAACGCCGAAGCAATCCAGTCCGACCCGGGTTATCAGAGACATTAGTCTGGCCAGTATGGTTGGTGTGGTCATTGGCAGTATCAGTTACGCCATTATGACCCGGCCATTTAATACCATTTCAGATTATTTCCTGGCGAATGCGAAAACCGGTGGTGGCGGAACTAACGTGGTTAACGTGATTCTGGTCGACTTCCGGGGCTTTGATACCTTTGGTGAGATAGCAGTACTTGGGATTGCGTCACTGGGTATTTTTAAATTGCTGACCCGGATCCCGGTCTTTAAACCAAGCAGTGATGGTGAAGGGCGACCCTGGGCGCTTGAGCGCCACCCGGTATTGCTGGCGACAGTGTCACAGGGTCTATTACCCCTGGCATTAATGGTGTCAGTATTTATTTTCTTCCGTGGCCATAACTTGCCAGGAGGAGGCTTTATTGCCGGTCTGGTTACGGCTGTTGCGCTGATTCTGCAATACATTGCTCATGGTGTGGAATGGGTAAAAAGCCGGATGAATATTGAGTATCAGCGGGTAGTGGCGGTTGGTTTGATGGTGGCTTTAATTACCGGTGTCGCGAGTTGGCTGTTTAACAAACCGTTTTTAACATCCTGGTTTGATTATTTTGATATCCCGCTACTGGGTAAAATTGAACTGGCCAGCGCCATTGCGTTTGATGCCGGGGTTTATATCACAGTAGTGGGGTCGACCCTGCTGATTCTGGCCAGTCTGGGTAAGATGACCACCAGCCACCGGCCAGTGCATACGGAGACCATTTAATGGAAAGCTTACTTGCAGGTTGTATTGGCTTCCTGACCGCCTGTGGCGTGTTTTTGTTGCTGCGAGGCCGCACTTTTCCGGTGGTGGTAGGGCTGACGATGCTTGCTTATGCCGTAAACTTATTTTTATTTTCATCAGGACGGCTGACCTTGCAGGGCGCGGCAGTGCTCGGCACGACAGATAACTATGCTGACCCTCTGCCACAGGCTTTGGTGCTGACCGCGATAGTTATCGGCTTTGCGATGACTGCCTATCTGGTGATCCTGGCAATTCGGGCTCGCGCCGATTTAGGCAATGACCATGTCGATGGCAAATTGCCAGGAAATGAAAATAGCCGCAAGGAGAGCCGTTAATGTCGCACCTGATTATCGCGCCAATTCTGTTGCCAATTTTTACCGCGCTGCTAATTATGCTGCCACCTATTCACTACTCGCCGATGCGCCGGCGCTGGGTCAGTATGGTCTCTACCGTGATCTTGCTGATTCTGACCGTGTGTCTGCTGTTGCAAACGCAGGCCGAAGGGGTTTCGTTCTATGCATTAGGCGCCTGGCAGCCGCCCTTTGGTATAATCCTGGTCGCTGATATCTTCAGTGTCAGTATGGTGTGTTTAACCTCAATGCTGGCGCTGGGGGCAATTTGCTACGGTAGCGCGGGTGAAGATGAAAAGGGTTCGTTCTTCCATCCTTTGTTTCAGTTTCAACTTATGGGCATAAACGGCGCGTTTTTAACCGGCGACTTGTTTAATTTGTTTGTGTTTTTCGAAGTGCTGTTAATCGCTTCCTATGGTTTGCTGGTGCATGCCGGTGGCAAGAATAAAACGAAAGCAGCAGTGCATTATGTAGTGCTGAATCTGGCAGGATCGGCAGTATTTTTGTTCTCTTTGGGGATTTTATACGGCACGCTTGGCACACTGAATATCGCTGACATGGCGGTTCAGGTCGCGAAGTTACCGCCTGAAAACTTAATGCTGGTAAAATCAGGTGGCTTATTACTGTTAATCGTATTTGCATTAAAAGCGGCAATTCTACCTTTGCAATTCTGGTTGCCTGCAACCTATTCAGCAGCGTCGCCGCCGGTAGCTGCGTTGTTCGCGGTGATGACTAAAATCGGTATTTACGCTCTGTTAAGAGTTTACACCACCATTTTTGGTGAGCAGGCAGGGCCTCTAGCCGGAATGGCTTCTGACTGGTTATGGCCGCTGGGGCTTGCCACTATTATGCTGGGTGCTATCGGCGTGCTGGCCAGTCAGGACTTCAGAAAGCTGGTGGCGAACCTGGTAATCATTTCGGTTGGTACCCTGGTGACGCTGGTTGCCTTGCAAAGCTCTGCGGCCACAGCTGCGGTGTTATTTTATACAATACATTCAACGTTGGTATGCGGTGCCTTGTTTTTACTGGCAGATTTAATCGGCGCCCAGCGTGGCAAAGCTGGCGACAGATTAGTACCGGGCCGGCGGATGGCGCAACCCGCCTTGCTGGGTACCATGTTTGTGGTAGCCGCTGTGGCGGTGGCCGGCTTGCCGCCAATGTCAGGCTTTGTCGGCAAGCTGATGATCCTGCAGGCGGCAGGTTCGCCGTTGCAGCAGGTACTACTGTGGTCAGTAGTATTACTGAGTAGTTTAATGGTGCTGATTGGTTTGTCCCGCGCTGGCAGTATTCTGTTCTGGCGGGTGAGTGGCAACGAAGCAGGCCCGGAACGGGTATTGCCGCTGCAGGCTTTTGCTTTAGGCTGGTTGTTGCTGGCAGCGCCGTTAATGGTGGTTTTTGCCGGACCTCTGACAGAACTGTCATTTGCGGCCGCCGAACAAATGCGCGATATTCAGAGTAGTATTGCCATTATTCTGGGCGATGCGGCAACTGTTGGAGAACAACCATGAGAGTAACACCACGTTTCAGCTGGTTACCTACACCCTATCGCAGTGTGCTATTGCTGGTGGTGTGGCTATTATTGAATCAGAGTGTTGCTGTGGTTCATTTATTCTTCGGTACTATTCTGGCGCTGGTTATTCCACTGATTAGTGCCAGATTCCGGGATCCTCAGCCTTTGATTGAGCGGCCGTTGCTGGCATTGCGTTATATACTGACAGTTTTTGGCGATATTATTACTGCCAATGCGCAGGTGGCAATTCTTATTTTAGGCCCGCAGCGCAGACTCAATCCGGCTTTTGTGCGGATGCCATTAGACTTACAGCATGATTTACCCATTACTATTCTGGCCAGCACAGTATCCATGACACCGGGCACCGTTAGTGCAGATGTCTATCCGTGTCATGACACCCAACCTGATGCCGGAGAGATAACTCAGCGCTGGCTGTTAATTCATGTGCTTAATTTAGAAGACGAAGCCGAGTTAATCGCAACTATAAAAAGCCGTTACGAAGCACCGTTAAAGGAGATATTTCAATGTTAGAGAATGTCATATTTCTGGTGTTTGGTATGATCAGCCTGGCATTGTTGCTCAATTTGTGGCGGCTGCTGATAGGTCCAAGTCTGCCAGACAGGATCCTGGCACTGGATACCATGTTTATTAACAGTATCGCCTTGATTATCTTGTACGGTCTGTTAATGGGCTCGCCGTTATATTTCGAAGCAGCGCTGCTTATCGCTATGCTGGGTTTTGTCAGTACTGTAGCTGTATGTAAGTTTTTGCTGCGCGGCGATATAATCGAATAGGAAGAGATATATGCAAAATTGGATGGAGTGGGCTGTTGCGTTTTTCCTGCTGTTAGGTGGTAGTTTTGTGTTAATTGGTTCAATCGGTTTAAGCAGAATGCCTGACTTTTTTATGCGGTTGCATGGTCCGACAAAAGCCACGACGCTGGGAATGGGCGGTATTTTATTGGGCTCAATTTTTTACTTCAGCTTACAACAGAGTATTAGTGTCCATGAGTTACTGATTACCATCTTTTTGCTGATAACCGCCCCTATCAGCGCCCATATGCTGATTAAAACTGCACTGCATCATCAGCTTAAAGCCATTGAGCGGACCCGGGGCGAACGTGAACTTAAGCAGGGTCAACAGCAGGGCAGCCCCGATACGAAAACAGCGATGCCGGAGAGCAAACAGAGCAAAGAGTCCTAGGCTTGTAGTGGTTACTCACCAAAGCCTTGTTCAATAAGCGAGACCACAGCATTTAGCGCTGCTTCTGCATCACTCCCCTCAGCAGTGACCTTCAAGGTTTTTCCTTTGCTGCTGGCTAGCATCAGTAACGCTAACACACTGCAAGCGTCAGCTGTTTTATCTTCATGCACCAACTCAATATGTGACTTAAATTGCTGACACAGCTGGGCGAGCTTGGTGGCGGCTCGGGCATGTAATCCAAGCTGGTTGACTATAGTGACATTACGGCTGAGCTTAATGGCCATGATGGCGAACCAGCTCCCGGTGCCGGATTTGTACGTCTTCCCGCTGACTGCGGTAACTTTCGGCCAGGTTTTCGGCAATGTAGACCGAGCGATGCTGGCCGCCGGTGCAACCAATCGCAATGGTCAGGTAGCTGCGGTTGTTCCGTTCCAGGTGTGGCAGCCAGCTACTGATAAAGCTGTTGATTTGCCAGGTGTATTTTGCCACTACGGCTTGCGATGCCAGGAAATCTTTTACCGGTTGATCTAAACCGGTCAGCGGTTTTAATTCGGGCTCCCAGTGTGGGTTAGGTAGAAAACGGGCATCAAATACGAAGTCAGCGTCTTTCGGAATGCCATATTTAAAACCGAATGATTCAAATAACATCACTAATCTGCCGGTTTTCTGGCCCAGGATCCGCTCGCGCAGTTGTTCTGCTAACTGGTGGACATTCAGCTCAGTGGTATCAATATATAAATCGGCACGACTGGAAATGGGATCGAGCAACTGCTGCTCGCGGGAAATGGCTTCGTCCAGTGACATTGCCTGGTGTGATAATGGGTGCAGACGCCTGGTCTCGCTGAAACGCTTGATTAAACTGGCGTGGTCAGCGTCGAGATATAGAATAGTCAGGTCTAGTTTGCGCGGCAGATAAGACAAAATATCAGCCAGTTCATCCGGGTCTTGTGGCAGATTACGGACATCAATGCTAACGGCAACCCGTTCGTACTGACCCATGACAGTAGTGGCCAGCGTGGGTAATAAATTTACCGGAATATTATCAACGCAGTAATAGCCAAGATCTTCTAACACCCTTAACGCGACTGACTTACCGGAACCTGAGCGACCGCTGACAACCAAAAGTTTCATGATGCGCTCATTACCTCACTGGCGTCGATTATCAATTCGTACAGGTGTTCATCAGACTCAGCGTGCCGGATTTTCCGGGTTAGTTCTTTCTGGCTTAACAAGCGGGCAATACCGGCTAGCGTTGTCAGATGAGCCTGACATTGCTCTTCCGGGATCAGGATGGCACAAAAAATATCTACTGCCTGATTATCGATAGCATCAAAAGCAATCGCATCTTTGGTCACCACGAATACCAGAATGGGCTGGGTAACCGTTTTAAGCTTGCCATGTGGAATTGCAATACCGCCACCAATGCCGGTAGAGCCGAGCTTTTCGCGGGTCATTAATGCTTCGAGGATGGTATATTCGCTTATTTCGGGTAAGCGCTGATGCGCCAGCTCGGCAATATATTCGAGGATTCGTTTTTTGCTGTTAAAAAGAACTGCACTCTTGGTGCAGTTCTCGGCTAGCATAGCGCTTAAGTTGATCATAATTAAGTTAGTGTCGGGCCACTTTTTCTTTATGTTTAATAACTTGTCTATCGAGCTTGTCAATTAACTGGTCGATAGCCGCGTACATATTTTCATCTTCAGATGCTGCAAAAACTTCACCGCCGTTTAAATGCAGCTTAGCTTCCGCAATTTGTTTCAATTTTTCCACGTTTAGGATGACATGTACATTGTTAATATGATCAAAATGACGTTCAAGCTTAGCGAATTTATTGTCTACGTACTCTTTTAATGCAGTGGTAATTTCTACATGACGACCCGTTAAGTTGATTTGCATAGACGTTTTCCTTCTGTTTTGCCGACCTAAACCAAGGTCTTGCGTTGATTCGATGGCGGAATAAACAAAGCTTCACGATACTTGGCGATAGTGCGCCGCGCTACGTTGATACCTTGCTCCGACAATATATCCGCCATCTTGCTGTCACTTAGTGGCTTAGCCGGGTTTTCAGCGGCCACCAGTTTTTTGATAAAAGCCCGAATAGCTGTAGAGGAACATTCACCGCCACTCTCTGTACTGACATGGCTGGAAAAAAAGAATTTAAGCTCAAATATCCCTCTGGGGGTGTGCATAAACTTTTGGGTCGTTACCCTCGATATTGTTGACTCGTGCATGCCAACCATTTCCGCTACATCATTCAACACCATAGGTTTCATTGCCTCTTCGCCATGCTCAAAAAAAGCTTGCTGCTGCTGCACAATACAATTGGCAACCTTCAGTAATGTTTCGTTGCGGCTTTCCAGGCTCTTCAGAAACCACTTAGCCTCCTGCAGGTGTGACCTGATAAACTGGGTATCAGCTGTGTTTTTAGCAGTACGTGACATAGCAGCATACTGCTGATTTATTCTTACTTTGGGCATGGCATCAGGGTTAAGTTCAACCTGCCAGCGACCTTTAACTTTATTCACCGAAACATCCGGGATCACGTACTGTTGTTCCTGACGGATCACATCAGCACCTGGTCTGGGGTTTAAACTCAGGATAAGCCGCATCACTTCTTTCAGCTCATCTTCTTTCAGTTTAGTCACCCGCATTAAAGAACGAAAGTCCCGGTTTGCTAAAAAGTCGGTATGTTCTTTTATGACATGTTTTGCTTGCTGTAAAAACGGGGTCTGTGGGTCAAACTGTCGTAACTGAACCAGCAAACATTCAGCTATGGTGCGGGCGCCAACGCCGACAGGATCAAATAACTGAATACGTTTTATGACGGCTTCAACTTCATCAGCTTCGACCTCTGGCAAGCCAAGTGATTCCAGAATTTCTGCTACATCTATAGTCAATAAACCACTTTCATCAATCGCTTCAATTATAATTTCGGCAATGGCCAAATCGGTCTCGGAGAACGGCGTTAACTGCATTTGCCAGCGCAGATAGTCTTGTAGCGTTTCGCTGGTTTCCCCCTGGAAAACCATATCTTCATCGGGTGGTGAACCGGCACTTACAGGCGCGGCGCTAATCAGGTCATCCCAGTTGTTGTCAAGTGGCAGGTCTTCCTGCAGGCCCTGTTCAGCCATGGATTCACTGCTGTCACGCTCGGCTATTTCAGTCAGGTTTTCCTGGGCGGTGTCGTTACTTTCGTCAGCAGCGGAACGTGCATCGTTATCATTGACGTCGCTGCTATCCGGATCAGCAGAGAAGCTCTCAAACTCATCTTCGCTTTCCAACAACGGATTAGCATCCAATGCTTCCTGTATTTCCTGTTGCAATTCAATGGTCGACAATTGCAGTAAGCGAATGGCTTGCTGTAACTGAGGTGTCATTGTAAGTTGCTGACCAAGCCGAAGTTGTAAAGAGGGTTTCATTTACGTCTAATTCTCTCCTGAAGCAGGCGTTTGTTGTTTTAAGTAACTATAGCCTGAATTGTTCACCGAGGTATACATCACGAACCTGCTGATTAACTAATACTTCCTGAGGTGGCCCGGCAGCAATCAGTTCACCATGGCTGACAATATAGGCCATCTCACAGACATCAAGGGTTTCCCTTACATTGTGGTCGGTGATCAATACGCCAATGCCACGTTGTCCCAGATGCTGAATAATTTTTTTAATATCGAGTACTGAAATAGGATCGACGCCGGCAAAGGGCTCATCTAACAGAATAAAGGCCGGGTTTGCGGCCAACGCCCTGGCGATTTCCACCCGGCGCCGCTCACCACCCGACAAGCTCATGCCGAGGCTATTCTTGATATGGCCAATGTGAAACTCTTCCAGTAAGTCATCTGCCAGCTCTTCCCGTTTTGCGGTGCTGAGCTCTTTGCGGGTTTGTAAAATGGCCAGCAGATTATCATATACCGTTAATTTGCGGAAAATAGAGCTTTCCTGTGGTAAGTAGCCAATGCCAGCGCGGGCTCTGGCATGAATAGGATCGAAGGTGATGTCCTGCTCATTTAAGGTGATTTTACCTTTGTCTGATGGTACCAGGCCGACAATCATATAAAAGGTAGTGGTTTTGCCTGCCCCGTTAGGTCCAAGTAAGCCAACAATCTGGCCGGCGCTGACTTCCAGGCTGACATCCTTCACTACCTGCCGGCCTTTATAACTTTTAGCCAGATGCGCTGCCACTAACTTCATGGATTTTCCTTATTCTCCGGGGTGAAAATAGTGGTGACCCGTTTTTTCTGTTCACCACTTTCAGCGACAATTTCCTGTGTCTCTATGTTATAGCGAATAACGGCCGCTTGCACCTGACTACCACTCTGACTCAGTTCTGCATTGCCACTGAGGGTAAGTGTGCGGCTGGCACGATCATAACGTATTTCTGACGCTGTGGCCGTAACGGGTAAATCACCATCTAACAACTGACTGTATTGTACCGGTGAGCCTGTGGTCAGGAACACTTCATTGCCTTTGCCTGCACTGGCATTTATTTCCAGCCGGTCAGCTTTAATATTTAAGCTACCCTGACGGATTTCAACATTATTGGTATATATCGAGACGTTTTCTCTGATAGAAGTGGCGTTATCATCAGAGGTGATGGCAATGGGCTGGCTGTAATCCGCTTCAGCAGCGTAAGTGTTTGCCGATAGCAGCACAGTGAGAAACAAATAATTAATTCTGTTCATTGGTGTATACCGTCTCCAGATGCTTGATAATCCGCAAATTCTGCTCAGTTAAATCTGCTTGCAAGCCTATACCATTAATGTAAAAACCCTTACCAATTATTTTTACAGCAGCTGCTGTCTGAATTGTTTTAGCCGGTAGCAACAGTTCAAGATTGGCTGTATCTATTCTGTCCAGAAGCTCACTACCGTTAACGTTACTGATGCTGACATCCTGTTCCAGAATAATTTTATCGTCTGGCAGCCAAATACCAAACTGGCTGGTGACCTGCCATGCGGCCCGGTGTTCAGCATCGAATAACGTGTATTTGGGTTGTTCAAACTGGGTAAATCCCAGTCGTTCAAAAAACTCCAGCCGGCCGGCCTGAATAAGATCGGCAACGTATCCCTGTTCATCATACAGGGTACGGGTAACTTGTTCGGCAATATAATCGGGTAACAGTTCACGGTCGGCGTAATTCGGGTCGGTTTGCTCGGTTGGATTGAACCATAAATAGGTTGCGGTCAGTACCAGCGCAAATACCAATAAAAACAGCGCTTTTTTCATGAGCTGCTGCCATCAAACTGTTGAAACTGTTGTTGGCTGATCAGCAGTAAATCAGTCAGCTCACGCACGGCCCCAAAGCCCCCGGACAACGACGTGGTGTAGTCTGCATGCAAACGTAAATAGGGATGGGCATCTTTTACTGCAACAGATAAACCACAGTGCTGCATAACCTGCCAGTCTGCTAAATCATCGCCAATGTAGCCAATCTGCTCAGTGCTTAACGCCAGTTGCTGCTGCAAGCTGGCAAAGGCGGCCAGTTTATTTTCCTGGCCCTGAAAGATAAAAGGCACTGTGAGCGAGCGCATGCGTTGCTCAACGATAGCAGAGGTGCGGCCGGTTATTACCGCTACCTCAATCCCGGCATGGCGCAAGGCTTTGATGCCATAGCCATCGCGGGTATGAAATGCTTTTAACTCTTCCCCGTCATTGCCCAGATAAATCCGGCCATCAGAAAATACGCCGTCTACATCGCAAATCAGTAGTTTAATTTTGCAGGCCCGGGTTATCAGGTCATCACTGACATCTTGATAAAGCTTGGCAAACAGCGACATACTAAAGTACTCCCGCCCGCAACAAATCATGCATATTCATTGCCCCAACCGGGATCTGGTTCTCATCAACAATCAATAAACCATTGATTTTTTTCTGCTGCATAATTTTAAGGGCCTCGCCTGCCAGCATTTCAGCGTTGGCGGTAGTGCAGGGCGTTGTCATAACCTGTTCGATTGTGGTGCTATGAATATCCAGTTTAAGGTCAAGAATGCGCCGTAAGTCGCCATCGGTAAAAATGCCTGCCAAGCTGCGATCCTCGTTAACCACCGCGGTCATGCCAAGGCCTTTTTCTGATATCTCCAACAACGCTTCTTTGATCGTAGCCTGGCGCGGTACAGCCGGAATTTGTGAGTCTTTATGCATCACATCGCTCAGGCGCAGTAGTAACTTCCTGCCCAGACTGCCCCCAGGGTGGGATAGCGCAAAATCATCGGCAGAAAAACCACGGGCATCAAGCAGAGCAACAGCCAGCGCATCACCCATGGCTAACGTCGCTGTTGTACTGGCCGTCGGAGCCAGCCCCAATGGACAGGCTTCCTGTTCCACTCTGACACATAAATGGACGTCAGATAACTTTGCCAGAGTGGAACCCGGATTGCCTGACATACTAATCAAAGTAATGCCAAGCCTCTTTATTACCGGCAATATCGTTAATATTTCAGCAGTTTCGCCAGAATTGGAAATGGCCAGCACAATATCGCCTGCGGTAAGCATTCCCAGATCACCATGACTGGCTTCAGCAGGGTGGACAAAAAACGCCGGGGTACCGGTAGAAGCCAGGGTGGCTGATATCTTATTGGCGATATGGCCTGATTTACCCATCCCCATCACAATAACTTTGCCCTTGCTGTGAAACAGCAACTGACAGGCCTGGTCGAAATCAGCATTGATATATTGCGCAAGTTGCCGCACGGCTTCTGCTTCAATTTGCAGAACTTCCAGTGCCCGGTTACAAAAAGTGCTGGTCATAATACTTGCCATTAGTAAGGATAAAAAACTATGCCACCTGAGAGAACAACAGATACTGATAGCCGATAAAGCCTGCCAGCAGTATAGCACCCTCCACCCGGTTAATCCGTTGCATACGTGTCAGACGTACTGACATCACCAGCATTAAAATAGTTGCGCCGATCATGACATAACTGTCACGCCCCCCGGCATTGGCATCAATAACGTCCGGACCTATGACAGCACCTAAGCCCAACACGGCCAGTATATTAAAAATGTTAGAACCGATAATGTTGCCCAGCGCTAAGTCGTCTTCGCCCTTTAAAATACCAATAATACTGGCGGCCAGCTCTGGCAAGCTGGTGCCGATCGCGATGATAGTCAGACCAATCACCAGATCGCTTAAGCCCGCATAGCGGGCAATAGTAACGGCACCGTGTACCAGTAACTGCGAACTGGCCAGTAGCAGCACCAGGCCCACTGCAGCCCAAATTATTGCTTTGAGGGTAGAGATTGTCACTGTAGGAACTTCGGCGTTAATTTCCGCGATTAACGGGTCATCCGGGGTAGCATGCTTACCCCAGTAAACTAACAGCGCCAGAAAACTGAAGAACGCAACCAGTAAAATAATACCTTCTGTGCGGGTTAACAGGTCGTCTGACAGCAGATAGTAACCAAACAGGGTGCAAACTAACAGCAGCGGGAATTCGCGGCGTAATGTTAAAGAGGATACTGCAATCGGCTTTAACAGTGCAGCTGCACCAATGACCAATAAAATATTGGTAATGTTTGAGCCGATAGCATTACCAACGGAGGTATCCAGTTTTCCCTGCCATGCTGCTGTTGCCGACACCAGCATTTCAGGAGCAGAGGAACCCATCGCAACAATGGTCAGGCCGATAACCATCGGTGAAATACCGCTGTTCCGGGCAATTGAAGATGCACCATATACAAAGCGATCGGCACTCCAAATCAGTAACACCAGACCAACGACCACAAAAAAGATAGCGACAATAAGAGGAGACACGCAACAGTCCTGTAATTTATCTGGTAAAGTTTGGCGTATTTTCCGCGTTATTGCGGTTAATTGCAAAAAAACCTGTTACTTCAGCTCACTTCGATTTTTTCGCACACTTTGTTACGATTTTTTGTAACGACTTTACTGCGCAATACCTTTACAATATTACAACGTCAGGAGGCATCGGTATTCGATTGCAAACATACACTCTTGTATGTATATTGTCGGGTTTAATGCCAGGTGCGGCAAAACCGCGTTAGCGGTTGTTTTCAGGTGGAGTCCAATTTGTCCGATATTATGGTTGATATCCAGCACTTAAGCTTTTCCCGGGGCGAGAACCTGATATACGACGGTATGAGCATGCAGGTGCGTCGGGGCAAAGTAACCGCCATTATGGGGCCCAGTGGTATTGGTAAAACAACGCTACTTAAGCTTATTGGTGGTCAGCTGAAACCAGACAGTGGTCGCATTTTATTTGATGGTCAGGATATTCCAGCTTTGTCGCGGGCTGCTTTGTATCAGGCCCGTAAGAAAATGAGCATGTTATTTCAAAGCGGTGCCTTGTTTACCGAAATGTCAGTTTTTGACAATGTCGCCTTTCCAATCCGTGAGCACACCCGATTGCCGGAATCGATAATCCGGTTAATCGTGTTGATGAAGCTTGAATCTGTTGGCCTGCGCGGTGCCCGGGATCTTATGCCTGCTGAATTATCAGGAGGGATGGCGCGCCGGGCGGCACTGGCCAGAGCCATAGCGCTGGACCCTGAGTTGATTATGTATGATGAACCTTTCGCTGGCCAGGATCCCATTTCAATGGGCGTGATTGTTCGTTTGATTAAAGAGCTGAACAACGCCCTGGGTTTAACCTCAATAGTGGTATCGCACGACGTTACTGAGGTAATGAGTATTGCTGATTATGTCTATGTCGTTGCCGAGAAAAAAGTAATAGGGCATGGCACTCCTGCACAGTTACGCCAGGATAAATCAGAGCTGGTACAACAGTTTTTGCAGGGAGAAGCCGATGGGGCAGTGCCATTTCATTATCGGGCTGATGCCTATGAAGATGAATTAATGGAGCCTGCCAGGTGATTACAGACAAGTTGCAAAACCTTGGCCGGACCACCATCGATAATGTCGCTGGTTTCGGGCGCTCAGGATTAATGTTGTTCGGAGCGCTGATTGGTAAACCGGATTTTCGCAAAGGTTTCCCGCTGCTTATTAAGCAGCTTTATGTTATTGGCGTGCTATCACTATTAATTATAGTAGTATCAGGCTTGTTTATTGGCATGGTGCTGGCGTTACAAGGCTACACCGTACTGGTCAAATTTGGTGCCGAAGGAATGCTGGGGCCGTTGGTGGCACTGAGCTTGCTCAGGGAGCTTGGCCCGGTGGTGACAGCCTTACTGTTTGCCGGGCGTGCTGGCAGTGCGTTAACAGCGGAAATAGGCCTGATGAAAGCGACTGAGCAATTGTCAGGAATGGAGATGATGGCGGTAGATCCGCTGCGCCGCATTATTGCACCGCGCTTCTGGGCCGGGGTGATCAGTATGCCATTGCTTGCGCTGGTATTTAATGCAGTAGGTATTCTTGGTGGCCACCTGATTGGTGTTGATTGGCTGGGTGTAGACGGCGGCAGTTACTGGTCGACCATGCAGGCCAATGTCGATTTATATCAGGATGTGCTGAATGGGGTAATCAAAAGCGTCGTTTTTGCCGTAATTGTAGTCTGGATAGCATTACACAAGGGCTATGATGCGATACCGACTTCTGAGGGAATTAGCCGGGCAACAACCCAGACAGTGGTAACAGCTTCACTGACTGTACTGGGCTTTGACTTTATATTAACTGCATTAATGTTTGGTGGATAAAATGACCACACGGAAAATTGAAATTTTAGTAGGCACCTTTATTGTTCTGGCGGTCGCCGCATTTCTGATGCTGGCGCTGAAAGTTGCAAACGCCGGAGTGAGTGGTTCAGGCGAGAGTTATGTGTTGTATGCTAAGTTCGAAAATATTGGTGGTTTAAAGGTGCGCTCGCCAATAAAAGTGGGCGGTGTTGTGGTTGGCCGCGTAGCCTCTATTGATCTGGACACGGTGTATTACACACCTGTAGTTAAAATGGAAATTAACGAACAATATAGTAATTTCCCTGAGACCAGTTCGGTCGCTATTTTAACATCAGGCTTGCTGGGTGAGCAGTATCTTGGCTTACAACCAGGCTTTATAGATGAAACAGTCGAAATTCTAGCTGATGGTGATTCCATTCAGGACACGCGCTCAGCGATAGTACTTGAAGAGCTCATTGGCCAGTTCTTATTTAACCGGGGGAATTAACCGTGAAATATATATCGGGCAGCGCCTTATTACTGATTGCGTTAGCAACAACGCCGCTTGCTGCGCTTGGTAATGAGTCTGGAAATAAAAATGCCGCACAACAGGTAGAACAGTACACTGATCCGTTCAAAATGATGGAGATTGTGGCAGATAAAACCTTTCAGCGGATTGCCAGAGATCAGGAACTGATTGCTAAGGATAAAGAGCATTTGCGGGTCATCGTCAATGAGGAACTGGTACCATACGTTGACAGCAGGTATGCGGCCTTAACGGTGATTGGCAGGTCAGTAAATTTGCGGGAATTGCCACGGGAAGAGTTTGACAATTTTGTGGTGGCGTTTGAAGACTATATGGTTGCCTCTTATGCGGGGGCATTAACATATTACCGGGATCAGAAAGTGATTATTCAACCGGCACGTCCACCAGAAAATCAAAGCATCATGACCATCAAAACCCGGGTAATCGATCCCGGAAAACCTGATATCACGATCGACTTTAAACTGCGCCGTAATCGTGGTTCAGAGCATTGGCTGGTTTACGATATGGTTGCAGAAGGTATTTCATTATTAGACAGTAAGCGTGCCGAGCTCAGCAACCTGATCCGGCAGCAAGGTGTGGCCCGGGTTACGGAACTCTTGCTGGAAAAAGCCAAAGAACCTATTAAGGTGCCGGAGTAATGCCGTGTCACTAGATATTGTCAAAGACGATGGTGTTTTACGGATCAGTGGTGAACTGAACCGCGATACATTAATGCTATATTCACCTTTTAAACTGTTAAATACGCTTAGTGGCAAGGTAATCTTTGATTTTTCTGCCCTAAGCAATGTAGACTCAGCTGGATTAGCGTGGTTAATTCAGCAACTCGGTCAGGCCCGCAAGCAGAAGTTGCAGGTGGAATTCAACAAGGTTCCTTCACAATTGCTTGCTTTGGCCAAGGTTAGCGGCGTGACGACCTTGTTACCGATAACAGATTAAGGTGTAGTGTGGAGATTAAACAAATTGAGCAGCTGTTAACAGAGCAGTTGCAGCTTACCGAAGTATATGTGCGGGCCGAAGGGTCGCACTACTCGGTAACAGCCGTTGGCAGTTGTTTTGCCGATGTTAGCCGGGTTAAACAACAACAAATGATTTATGCACCCCTGATGAGTGCAATTGCCGACGGCAGTATCCATGCTGTCAGCATCAAGGCCTTTACGCCGGAACAATGGCGCAGAGAAAAACTTTTAAACCCACCTGTGTAAGACAAAATATGCAACAATTCCGCGTTACTGCCAGTGGTCCTTTGCAAGGTGAGGTAATAATCTCCGGTGCAAAGAATGCCGCTCTACCTATTTTATTTGCCAGCATCCTTTCTGAAAAACCCAGCACCATTACTAACGTGCCGAAACTGAAAGACATTGAAACCACCTACCAACTATTACAGTTATTTGGTGCCAAACTCACGGTAGACACGAACAGCGTTACTGTTGATGCCGGCCAGATTAATAATCAGTATGCGCCCTATGAGCTGGTTAAAACTATGCGGGCTTCTATTCTGGCGCTTGGGCCCTTGCTCAGCCGTTTTGGTCAGGCTGAAGTGTCGTTGCCAGGTGGTTGTGCCATTGGTGCTCGCCCGGTCAATCTGCATATTGATGGTCTGCGCAGAATGGGCGCCGAAATTCAGGTTGAAAATGGTTACATTAAGGCGCGGGCCAGCCGTCTAAAAGGCGCCCATATTATTATGGAGATGGTTAGCGTAACGGGCACGGAAAACCTGCTAATGGCGGCGGTGCTGGCTGATGGTATTACCACTATTGAAAATGCGGCCCGTGAACCTGAAGTTGTCGATTTAGCAACCTATCTGAATACTATGGGCGCAAAAATTACCGGTGCTGGCTCGGATACTATTCGGATTGAAGGTGTCAAAGCCTTGCAAGGTGGTACTCACCGGGTGCTACCTGATCGGATAGAGACCGGTACTTTTCTGGTCGCGGCTGCGGTTACCGGTGGCGATGTTACCTGCGTTAGCGCCGACCCGTCAGAATTAGAAGTTGTACTGGAGAAACTGCGCGAAGCAGGTGCCGAAATTACCACTGGTCAGGATTGGATCCGACTGAATATGACAGGTCGAAAGTTGACCTCTGTCGATGTGAAAACAGTCCCTCATCCTGGATTTCCAACTGACATGCAAGCCCAGTTTACGGTACTGAATGTGGTGGCAGAAGGCGTGGGCGTAGTTACTGAAACCATTTTCGAAAACCGCTTTATGCATGTGCCTGAACTACAAAGAATGGGCGCTAAAATTCGGCTGGAAGGTAATACCGCTGTTTGCCAGCATAGTCCGAAATTGATGGCTGCACAGGTTATGGCTACCGACTTACGCGCCTCGGCCAGCTTAGTTATTGCCGGTTTGGTCGCCGAAGGCGAAACCCTGGTTGAGCGTATTTATCATATTGATCGTGGCTACGAGCGGATTGAGCACAAACTGCAAAAGCTGGGTGCTAAAATTGAGCGGATTGACGCCGTTTAACCCCGGCGTAACTCCCTTACCACTGTTGGCACTTCAAGAATCTGGCCATTGCGATCAATGGTCAGGATTAACTCAGTGTTTGGCGCTGTTTCAGCAATCAGATTTAACGCCTGGCGGGTATCAGAGAATTGTTCTCCGGCAATTTTCAGAATAACATCGCCAATCTGCAAATCGGCTTCATCGGCTGGCCCGCCCGGATTAATCGCGGTTAACGCCAGACCATACATTTTCTGGCCAGTGGATACCAGTTTGTCGCCGGCCGCATTTACTACTGCATCACCAGACACGCCTAAATGACTGCGGGTAACCCTGCCATGTTTGATTAGCTTCTGCATAATATTTTGAGCCAGCTGATAGGGTACCGCGAAGAAAATACCCTGAATTTCCTGGTTCTGTAATTGAAATGCTGCAGCATTTATCCCAACCAAAGTGCCATTAGTGTTAACCAGAGCACCCCCGGAATTACCTTTATTAATTGCGGCATCCATCCGCATAAAATCGATATAACCACGGGAGCTCAGGCCAGTATTGCCGTTTGCGCTGATAATGCCCTGAGTTATGGTTTGACCAAGATTCAGCGGGTTACCAATCGCCAGCACCACATCGCCTACCTGTGGGTCCAGCATAGTGTCCTGTGGGATGACAGGAAGGTTATCGGCTTCGACATACAGCACTGCCAAATCGGAGATGACATCCTGACCAATTAATACGGCCTCCAGCCAGCGACCGTCCTGCAGTGCAACCTCAATATGGTCGGCACCGGACACCACATGATGATTAGTTAAAATGTAGCCTTTGGCACTCATAATAACGCCGGAGCCCAATTCCTGCCGTTCAATAGAACGTGGCTGGAAACCACGGGGATCAATTACTCTGCTGCGGGTGTAAACATTTACCACTGCCGGTGCCGCTCTTCTTACTGCTCTGGCGTAGGACACCGGTGCGGGTTCAGCTTGTTCAGCGCTACTTTTCCAGGTTGGCAGGCTTATTCCGGTTAAATTCGGAAAAAATAGTAAAATGACCAGCGCCAGAGCCAGGCCATAAGCAACGCTTTTAAGGGTAAACAGCAGAAAATTTCGCACAGCAGTCTGGTAGCAGAAAAATAAGTGCAGCTAGCATAGCACTTATTGTGCTTAAGCAGTAGCCACTTAGCTACTGCTTAAGCCAATTTCAATTATCTGAGTAGAATGTACAAGTCATCATTGCCACGACGAATATAGAGTGCTGCAACACCTTGCCGGCCTTCCAGAATACGCCTTAATTCCGCGAGATTAGCGACCCGCTGCCGGTTCACGCCGGTAATTACATCACCCTGACGCAAGCCAACTTGTGCTGCTACCGAGTCGCTGGCAAGCTCAGTGATCTCAACCCCTTGTTCGCTATTGTTCAGGGTAGCGCCCTGCAACATCGGGTGCAGCTCATTTGCAGCAATCTGACCACTCTCCAGTTGCTGCAGGGTGACACTGAAGTTACGCTCTTTGCCGTCCCGTAAAATGCCGAGTTCGGCTTTACGTCCTGCGCCGAGGGTGGCGATTTTGGCCCTTAGCTCATTAAAGCTCTGGATCCGGTTACCATTCATGCTGATAATCACATCGCCGGCCTTTAACCCCGCCTTCGCCGCAGCGGTATCGGGTAAAACTTCATTAACAAACGCCCCACGGCTTACATTTAAATTAAATGCATCAGTCAGCTCTGAATTAACATCAGTACCACGCACACCGAGGCTGCCTCGGCGGACTTCACCAAATTCGAGGATCTGGTCAACCAGGCTTTTCATCATATTGGATGGAATGGAAAACCCGATACCGACGTTACCGCCATTGGGCCCGAGGATAGCCGTGTTAATGCCTATCAGTTCCCCACGCAGGTTCACCAGAGCACCGCCCGAATTACCACTGTTAATTGCGGCATCGGTTTGAATAAAGTCCTCAAAACCATCCATATTAAGGCCGCTGCGACCCAGCGAGCTGACAATGCCTGAGGTAACGGTTTGCTCTAAGCCGAACGGGTTGCCAATAGCAATTGCGTAATCACCAACCCGTAATTTGTCTGAATCGGCCAGTGGAATTTGTACCAGCTTTTCTGCTTCAATCTGCAGCAGCGCAATATCGCTCTGCGGGTCTGCACCGAGTTTCTTCGCCTCAAAACTGCGACCATCTTTTAAGCGGACAAGAATTTTATCCGCATCTTGTACCACATGATTGTTGGTTACGATGTAGCCTTTGCCAGCATCAATAATGACACCAGAACCCAGGCCACTGAACGGCCGCTCCTGACGGAGTTCCCCCTGACCGCGCTGACCAAAAAAGTGGCGGAATGCATCGGGGATACGCTGGCGGACTTCGCGGCTGCCTTCAACCGATATATGCACTACCGCCGGGGTCGCTTTTTCCAGCATTGGCGCCAAGGTTGGCATTTCTTGTTTATCGGAATTAAAGAAAGGTAGTGCTGCCTGCGCGGTGCTGGCCGGAACAGCTAATGTTGCTGCCAACACGGCAGCATGTAACACGGACAATTTAATCTTCATCGCGTAATAGTCTCCTCTACAAACATGCGACTAAGAACGTTATCGCAGAGAAAAAGTTCAGCGTTGCAGAAAAGCATTGTGTAACGAAGTATTACTCTGGCTTGCTGACTTTCCGCTCTTTAATCAGACCGCTTGCTTCGCCGGAGTAGTCTCGAGGCTGTTCATCAACAGCGGAATAGACCCGGCGCTTTTCATCAATCTGATGTAATGACTGCTTAATATGGGCAGCAGTATCGGTAGACAAGTAATTTAAGTCAGAATTTTTAGTCGCTGGCGGCTGTTCAACTAACTGCATTTTTGATTGCTGCACATGGCGGGCAATCCGCGAGTAATTGTCCTGCAGTTGCGTCATTAACTGGTTGGTTACGTCCAGATGCTGCGACACATCCTGTCGGTACTGGCTAAGCTGCTGGCGACTGGCGTCAAGCTCCTGCTGTAGTTTATGGCTGTTAAACTGCTTTAAGCTGTATAATCTGGCCAGAATTGCACCCACAATTAAACCAACTGCCAAACCCGCCAGGGCGAATGTGAGATCCATATCAACTCCTCAATAGTAAATTCTGCTACCAGTGTACCTTAACTTCTTAGCGTGAGTGGTAAGGCATGTTATTATTATTGCCTGTTTTGCCCGCTAAACCAACTAAGTTTCCAGCCAGAGACCATGACACCAGCAGAAAAATACCAGCAAGACTTAACCCGGCCCGATTTTCATCACGACACGGCGCAGGAACACGCTGTCAAACAGCTACAACGGCTGTACGATGATTTTGTGCAAATGTTACCGCAGCGCCAGTCGTGGTGGCAAAAACTGATGGCAGGCACGCCGCAGCCCAAACCCCTGACTGGCCTGTATTTCTGGGGCGGCGTAGGCCGCGGTAAAACTTATCTGGTCGATACGTTTTATGAGTGTTTACCAACCAGGCGTAAAATGCGGATTCACTTTCATCGCTTTATGCATCGGGTGCATGAGGACATGAAGCAGCTTAAAGGGGTCAAAAACCCACTGCAGCAGGTCGCTGATAATTTTAAACAGCAAACCGATATTATCTGTTTTGACGAATTTTTTGTCTCAGACATTACCGATGCCATGATTTTAGGCACCCTGATGCAAGAGTTGTTTGCCCGTGGCATTACCCTGGTGGCCACGTCGAATATTGAGCCTGATGGCTTGTATCGTAACGGTTTGCAGCGGGCCCGTTTTGTCCCGGCGATAAACCTGATTAAACAACATTGTCAGATTTTTAACGTTGACAGTGGCATTGATTACCGGCTACGCACTCTGGAGCAGGCAGAAATTTATCATTGCCCATTAGATGAGCAAGCTGAGCAGAATTTACAACAGTATTTCATGGCGTTGTCAGTAGAGCCCCGCCAGCAAGCGTGCCAGATTGACGTTGCCAACAGAAAGTTAACCGCTGTGGCTGAGGCGGATGGTATCGTCTGGTTTACCTTCAACACCCTGTGTGAGAGCGCGCGTAGCCAATACGATTACATGGAACTGAGCCGTTGTTATCACACCGTGTTACTGGCCGGGGTAAAAGCCATGGGCCGCCATAATGAGGATGTCAGCCGGCGCTTTATTGCGCTGGTAGATGAATTTTATGAGCGCCAGGTCAAGCTGATTATTTCGGCCGAAGTCGCGCTCGAGCAGTTGTATAGCCACGGTTTACTGGAATTTGAGTTTAAACGTTGTATCAGTCGCTTACAGGAAATGCAGTCGCGGGATTACCTTGCTTCACCGCATTTACCGTAACTTGCCGTAAAGAGCAGCGATGTATCTGCAACATTTCTGATATTTTTTCAGTAACAGGGCTGATCTTTGTAATTGTTTAATATATAATCCGCGCCCGGCCTACGTTACAGCCTCATACTGCCGTTAGCCCGGTAGTTTTTGTACTCGAAGGGGTGCGATTACGACATTGTTAGCAACAGCCCTGCGCAATGTTAGGTGTAACTTAAGTTTATTTTGGAATAGGTTTAGATGAAAACTTTTACTGCAAAGCCAGAAAGCGTAGAACGCGACTGGTACGTTGTTGATGCAAACGGTAAAACACTGGGTCGTATCGCAACTGAAATCGCTGCTCGTTTACGTGGCAAGCATAAGCCAGAGTATACGCCTCACGTTGACACCGGTGATTACATCATCGTTATCAATGCTGAGAAAGTAACGGTTACTGGTAACAAAGCGAAAAACAAAATGTATTACTCGCACACTGGTTTCCCAGGCGGTATCAAGGAAATCAGCTTTGAGAAGTTGATCGCGAAAAAACCTGAAATGGTTCTGGAAACTGCTATCAAAGGTATGTTGCCAAAAGGTCCATTGGGCCGCGCTATGTTCCGTAAGTTAAAAGTTTACGCTGGCGCAGAGCATCAACACACTGCTCAGCAACCGCAAATTTTAGATATTTAATCGGAGCATAACATGGCACAGAATCAATACTACGGAACTGGTCGTCGTAAAAGCTCAACGGCCCGTGTCTTCTTAAAAGCTGGTTCAGGTAACATTGTTATCAATCAGCGCGTTCTGACCGAGTACTTCGGCCGTGAAACTGCCTGTATGGTAGTAAAACAGCCGTTAGAACTGGTTGATATGGTTGAGAAGTTCGACTTATACATCACCGTTAAAGGTGGTGGTATCAGCGGTCAGGCTGGTGCTATCCGTCACGGTATTACCCGTGCACTGATGGAGTTTGACGAGTCATTGCGTCCGGCACTGCGTAAAGCAGGTTTCGTAACGCGTGATGCACGTAAAGTTGAACGGAAGAAAGTGGGTCTGCGTAAAGCACGTAAACGTCCACAGTACTCAAAGCGTTAATTCGCTGTTGGTACCAAAAACCCGGTTTTTATACCGGGTTTTTTTATACCTGTAATTTTTAAAATTAAGTATCGCTGTAAGCCCTGAACTGTAACGCTTTGTTGCTGTTTGGGCCAGTGAGGTCCCGATATATTAGCTATTCATCTAACCTTAAACCTTGTGTAAAGCAGGGCTTTTCATTATGATCGGCGTTATTTTTTAAACTTATAATAATTGCTGGAATTCAGCCGCTTAAATTTATTTTAAGTTAAGCGTTAATGTGGAGATGAGTGGATGAGCAATGCGCCTGTAGATCATGGTCGCCGCCGCTTCCTTACCATTGCTACCTCAGTAGTGGGAGGCGTGGGTGCTGTAGGAGTGGCTGTGCCCTTTATTGCATCCTGGAATCCGAGTGAGCGGGCTAAACAAGCCGGTGCTGCAGTCACTGCAGACATAAGCAAACTCGAACCAGGTCAGTTAATCCGGGTAGAATGGCGGGGTAAACCGGTGTGGATAGTAAAACGCACTACAGAAACCCTGGATCAGTTAGCGTTAACTGAAGAGAATCTGCGCGACCCTGGTTCAGATGTGGCTCAGCAACCTGCTTATGCCCAGAACCGTCATCGTTCTATTAAGCCTGATATTTTTGTTGCGGTGGGTATTTGTACTCACCTTGGTTGTTCACCTAGTTATCTGCCAAATGACTTTTCAGAGCAAGTTGAAGGCATCATTTCTGGTTTCTTTTGTCCGTGTCATGGTTCTAAATTCGATATGGCTGGCCGGGTGTTCCAGGGTGTCCCGGCACCAACCAATTTAGTGGTGCCACCACATATGTTCATCGACGATAACACCATAGTGGTAGGCGAAGATGAGGGGGCTGTCTGATGTTTAAAAATCTGATGAGCTGGATTGAATACCGCTTACCCTTTATGGATAAGATGAACCTGCATGTGATGCAGTATCCGGCACCTAAAAACTTTAACTTCTGGTACTTTTTTGGCTCACTGGCCATGCTGGTACTGGTTAACCAGATTGTTACCGGTATCTGGTTAACCATGAATTATGAACCGTCAGCTGAAGGCGCTTTTGCCTCTGTTGAATACATTATGCGTGATGTCGATTATGGTTGGTTACTACGCTATATGCACTCTACCGGCGCCTCGGCCTTTTTCGTGGTGGTTTATCTGCACATGCTGCGTGGCATGATGTATGGCTCTTATCAGAAGCCACGGGAATTACTGTGGATTTTTGGTATGCTGATTTTCCTGGTATTAATGGCTGAAGCCTTTATGGGGTACTTATTACCCTGGGGCCAGATGTCGTTCTGGGGTGCACAGGTTATCATTGGCATCTTCGGTACTATTCCGTTTATTGGTGAAGATTTAACCCTGTGGATCCGCGGTGACTATGTTATCTCGGGTGCAACCCTGAACCGTTTTTTCGCGCTGCATGTTATCGCGCTGCCTCTGGTGCTGGTTATTCTGGTGTTTTTACACATTATGGCGCTGCATGAAGTAGGTTCAAATAACCCGGATGGTATCGATATTAAGAAAGATAACGACGGTACGGTTGAGCAAACTGAAGCTGATAAGAAATTTACTTTCCACCAGTACTTTACCCGCGGTGGTAAGAAAATTATTGTTGATGCTATTCCATTTCATCCTTATTACACCGTAAAAGACTTAGTGGGTGTAGCGGGCTTCCTGCTAATTTTTGCCTGGGTAATTTTCTTCCTGCCAGAGGGCGGTGGTTATTTCCTGGAGCCACCAAATTTTGAGCCGGCAAACCCACTTAAGACTCCGGCTCACATTGCACCGGTATGGTACTTCACGCCGTTCTACGCTATTTTGCGGGCGATTCCGCACCCGTTTATGGGCGCTGTTGCTATGTTTGCAGCAATAATTGCTCTGGCTTTATTGCCATGGCTGGACCGTGGCAGAGTAAGGTCAGTGCGCTACCGCAGTGGCTTGCACAAAATTAACCTGATTAATTTCTGTGTCAGCTTTGTTGCGCTGGGTGTGCTAGGGGTATTACCTGCTGTAGGCATTTATACCTTACTGGCGCAGATTTTCTCGTTTACTTATTTTGGGTTCTTCGTATTGCTGTTCTTCTACAGTAAGAACGAAAACACCAAGCCATTACCAGTGAGGGTTACCTAATGCTGAAAACGTTATTGTCTGCAGTTGCATTATTAGCTTCATCACTGGCCATGGCAGCGGGCCCGGCAGTTCCACTGGATAAAGCGCCAATAGATTTAACCGATAAGGCATCACTGCAAAATGGTGCCCGGCTGTTCCAGAACTATTGTCTGGGTTGTCATCAGATGCAATATCAGCGCTATTCGCGCACCTTCGCCGATCTGGATATCCCGGAAGAGCTGGGCATGGAACACCTGATGTTTACCGGCGAAAAAGTCGGTGACCATATTACTAATAATATGTCGGCTAAAGACGGTGAAAAATGGTTTGGCGCCACGCCACCAGATTTAACCAACGTAGCCCGGGTTCGCGGCCCGGATTGGTTATATACTTATTTACGGGCGTTCTATGTCGACGACAGCCGTCCTTTTGGGGTCAATAATAAAGTGTTCCCAATGGTAGGTATGCCGCATGTACTGCAGGAATTGCAGGGTGTGCCGCGCAAAACTTACGAAACCCGGTTAGTCGATGGTGAGCCTAAAGAGGTTTATGTTGGCATCCAGACTGACGGTAGCGGTGAGTTGAGCGAAGAAGAATATGATAGAGCTGTCGCAGATCTGGTAAACTACATGGAATATGTTGGTGAGCCAACCAAACTGGAAGCACATGCTTTAGGTTACAAAGTAATGATCTTTTTACTGATCTTCTTGGTGTTAGCTTACTTACTGAAGAAAGAATACTGGAAAGATGTTCACTAATTAGTTGATTTAACTAGTATTGAGATACCAGGGGCCTTAGCGCCCCTTTGCCGTTTTTTATTTTACCGGAGGAATAAATGGCGATCATTGCCAATAAACGCCCTGTGATGACACTTTTCACAGCTATTGATGATATGTACAGTCACCAGGTGCGTATTGTGCTGGCTGAAAAGGGCGTAACTGTTGATATCCTTCAGGTAGCTCAGGATAACCTGCCAGAAGACTTGTACGAAGTTAACCCGTACGGCAGTTTACCGACATTACTTGACCGTGAACTGGCCTTATACCAGGCCGATATTATTATGGAATATCTGGACGAGCGTTTTCCGCACCCACCATTAATGCCGGTGTATCCGGTAGCACGTGGCCAGGCCCGACTGATGATGTACCGGATAAAAAATGACTGGTATAGCCTGGCAGAGAAGGTTTTGACCAATGCCGATGACGCTGACAACGCCCGCCAGGAATTAAAAGAAGGTTTGTTGTCGCTGGCACCATTATTTAATGAGACCCCGTTCTTCATGAGTGACGAATTTGGTCTGGTAGATTGTTATATGGCGGCGCTGATGTGGCGCTTACCTACCCTGGGCATTGAATTTCAGGGGCCTGGTAGCAAAGAACTGAAAAACTATATGGCGCGGATTTTCGAACGTGATGCATTTCAGGCTTCACTGACAGAGGCAGAGCGGGAAATTCGCCGCGGGATGCGCTTGTAATGGCGGCAATGTCACCAAATCGCCCCTATTTAGTGCGGGCGTTTTACGAATGGATAGTTGATAACGACTGTACGCCGTATTTGGTGGTAGATGCCAGCTATCCACAAGTAAAAGTACCACAACAGTTTGTCCAGAATGGCCAGATTGTGCTGAATGTGTTGCCCTCAGCAGTTGGCAATATGCAGCTTGGGAACGACGCGATAACCTTTAGTGCCCGTTTTGGTGGCCAGCCGTTTGCGTTATATATTCCGGTAAAGGCGGTATTAGCCATTTACGCTAAGGAAAATGGCGCAGGTACCGTGTTTACATTGGAAGAGGAAGAGGACGATGCGGAGTTATTCGCCGAACCCTTTGACGATGACGATACCCCGGAGCCACCCAAGCCGAAGAAAGGCAGCCATCTTAAGGTTGTAAAATAAAGTTGAGTCAACGGATACATTTTACTTGTGTAATAAAGCTGCCATTGGCAGCTTTATTTTTTTGCCGCAGCCAGTTGCCAGAAAGCTTGAAGTAAAGGTTGTTCCAGTTTTTTACTCAGCATACAGACACCCAGTTCAAACGGCTGAAACTGATAGCTAATATCCAGAATACGCACCCGATCCCGCACCGGACTATGGTTTATTACCGGCTCAGGTACCACGGCGACACCGCTACCCAATGCCACCATTGACACCATCGCTTCATGACCATCTACTTTAACGGCTACCTTAGGTTTTATATTGCAATCGCTCAGCCATTGATCAGAGCGGGAGCGGGCCGGACCATGATCTGACTGCACCAGCGGTATGTCGTGCCAGTTAATGGGCGCCCCTGCCAGTAAATCATTTACTTTGCAGGGGATTACCGGGGCAATAAGCCATACTGGCAGTTGGGCAATGCGTTGGAAAATCATGGTAGCTGGTAAATGTGCCGGGTAGGCTGCCAGCGCAATATCCACATCACCGGCTTTAATTTTTTCAAACGCCATCGCCGCATCACCGGTGGTCAGTTTAATTTCGGCTTTCGGGCATTGCAGCCGGAACTTATCCATAATTGCCGGCAAGTGGCTGTAACTGGCGGTAACGGTGCAGAACAAGCGGATTTCGCCGGTAAGCTCAGCGCTGGCCAGTTGCAAGTCCAGCTGCAATTGATGCCATTCATCCAGCCAAAGGCGGACAAACCGCTGCACCCGTACCCCGGCAGTGGTGAGTTGCACTGACCGTTTATCCCGGTTAAATAATAAAGTGCCTAGCTCGTCTTCCAGCCTTTGGATCACCCGGGTCAGGGTGGATGGGCTGACATACATGTGTTCACTGGTTTTGGCAAAGTTCAGACTTGACGCCAAATGCAGAAACAACTGGGCACTGCGAATATCCATTACCCCCCCCCCCTTTAATTGCAAAAAATGAAATACAGAGTTGTAAATATATCACTTCACGCAATTAAATGCAGCCGCTACTATAACGTCATTAACGCAATTTGCTGCGCCATCGACGTAATTTTACTGTCATGGCGCCCCACTATGCTGAGTAAGCCAAAGATGGGTAAGCCAGAGTTGCGTAAGGTAAGCCACGCTTATCCGCTAAACCGAATTTTGAGAAATAGTATGAGCAATTATTTTAATACCTTAAGTTTACGCCAGCAGTTACAGCAGCTGGGGCAGTGTCGCTTTATGGATAGAAGTGAGTTTAGCGATGGCTGTAATTTCATTAAAGACTGGAACATCGTTATTGTTGGTTGCGGTGCGCAAGGCCTGAACCAGGGCCTGAATATGCGCGACTCTGGTTTAAATATCAGCTATGCCCTGCGGGCAGAAGCGATCAGCCAAAAGCGTGCTTCATTTGAAAAAGCCAGCAGCAATGGCTTTACTGTCGGTACTTATCAGCAGTTAATTCCGCAGGCTGATTTGGTATTAAACCTGACTCCGGATAAGCAGCATAGCAGTGTGGTTGATGCGGTAATGCCGCTGATGAAGCAAGGTGCAACCTTAGCGTATTCGCATGGCTTTAATATTGTGGAAGAAGGCAAGCAAATCCGGCCGGATATCACGGTAGTGATGGTGGCACCGAAGTGCCCCGGTACCGAGGTGCGGGAAGAGTATAAACGCGGCTTTGGTGTGCCAACGTTAATCGCTGTGCACCCGGAGAACGACCCGCAAGGGCATGGACTGGCCGTAGCCAAAGCTTACGCCTCGGCCACTGGCGGCGACCGAGCCGGTGTATTGCAGTCGTCATTTATTGCCGAAGTAAAATCAGATTTAATGGGTGAGCAAACCATTCTGTGTGGCATGTTGCAAACCGGCGCTATTCTGGCTTTCGATAAACTGGTTGCTGAAGGTACGGAAGCCGGCTATGCCGCCAAATTAATTCAGTATGGCTGGGAAACAGTAACCGAAGCGCTGAAGCACGGCGGCATTACTAATATGATGGACCGGCTGAGCAATCCGGCCAAGATTAAAGCCTACGATTTGGCAGAAGAGTTAAAAATTACCTTACGGCCGTTATTTGAAAAGCATATGGACGATATCATCAGTGGTGAATTCTCCGGCACCATGATGGCTGACTGGGCTAATGATGATAAAAACCTGCTGACCTGGCGCGAACAAACCCGTGACAGCGGCTTTGAACAAGCGCCGGTGTCGGACGAGAAGATAAGCGAGCAGGAATATTTTGACCGCGGTATTTTGCTGGTAGCCATGGTGAAAGCGGGTGTGGAGCTGGCGTTTGAAACTATGGTTGATGCCGGCATTATCGCAGAGTCAGCCTATTACGAGTCGCTGCATGAGACGCCACTCATTGCCAATACTATCGCCCGTAAGCGTTTGTATGAGATGAACGTGGTTATTTCCGACACCGCGGAATATGGTAATTATCTGTTTGCGCACGCTGCCGTGCCATTGCTGCGTGACAAAGTAAACAGTTTGAGCAGCGAGTATATCGGCAAAGGTTTCAGCCAGAGCCAGACCGGCGTGGATAACTTAAAGCTGATTGCGGTAAATGACGCTATCCGGCAGCACCCGGTGGAAGTTGTAGGTAAAAAATTACGTGGTTATATGACCGCAATGAAACGAATTGTCGAGGCAAGCTAGACTGCCTTGAAAGAATGATGTGGTTAATGGTGATTAACAGTGGGTAGTGCCCCGGTTAATACCAGACCAATAACGATGTTATACGTGGACCTTGGTTGTTTTGCCCCGCTTGTCGGGGCTTTTTTTTGGGTGTAAGGTCAACAGCACACAATTTGCGGGAACTGATATGAAAAACATTGCGCTGGTGGCCCACGACGGTAAAAAAGCCACCTTGTTACAGTGGATTGGCAAACATAAGCCGTTTTTTGCCGATAAAAACTTATTTGCAACCGGTACCACTGGTAAATTAATCAGTGACGCGCTACAGCAGCCGGTACAGTGCATGGCCAGCGGCCCGCTGGGGGGCGATCAGCAAATTGGCGCGTTAATAGCCGAGCAGCAAATTGACTGGCTGATCTTCTTCTGGGACCCACTGTCGTCCCAACCGCATGATCCGGACGTAAAAGCGTTAATCCGCCTGGCTGTGGTATGGAATATTCCGGTGGCTTGCAACCGTGCTACAGCGGATTTTATTATTCACTCCAGTTTATATCAGCAGGATTACCAGCGCGAAGTGCCTGATTTTTCAGCCCATAACCAACGTTTGCACAAAAATAAGTGATAATGATATGACCGCTGTAACTGTTGGCCCTTTGGCGTTGCCCATCACCCCGTTGCTATTACTTATCAGTGTGTTACTTGGATTACTGGTAGCAGCCCTGGTAGGGCGTAAATATAAGGTATCGGTTACCGATCCGCTGCTAACCATTTTGCTGGGAAGCTTACTATTCGGCCGGCTGGTTTTTGTGGCGCGCTTTGCCGACAGTTACGATTCACTCTGGCAGATGCTGGATATCCGTGACCGGGGCTTCGACCTGCTGGCCACAGTATTAGCGGCACTGCTGATTTTAGTCTGGCTGCTATGGCGCCGCCGGCAGCAGCGGCAAGCGTTGCTGGCCGGGGTACTCACCGTCTCGATGCTGTTTGGCGCTTTTAGTTCGGTGATTTTTGTTGGCCGGCAACAGGCGGTATTGCCGGCAATCAGCTTTCAGCAACTCAATGGTGACAGTGTTAACCTGGCAGAGCTGGGGCAGGGCAGGCTAACCGTTGTTAATTTATGGGCTACCTGGTGCCCACCGTGCCGGCGGGAAATGCCGGTGCTACAGCAGGCTGAGCGGCAATACCCTGACGTGCGGTTTGTGCTGCTTAATCAGCGGGAGCACCCGCAACTTGTCCAGCAGTACTTACAACAAGCCGGTTTGCGGTTTAACCATTTGCTGCTGGATAGGCAAGGCCAGCTTGCCACCCAGTTAGGCGCTCATGGTTTACCGGTTACCTTGTATTTTGGCGCAGATGGCCAGTTGCTGCAAAGTCATATGGGTGAGCTTTCTGCGGCCAGTCTGGCGCAGAGTCTGCAACAGCTGGGCGTGAGCACAGATTAAATATTTTATAAATATAGATCGCAAACTTATTGAGAATAATTCGCGTTTATGGTTATATAGCAACCCTGATGTTGCCCGCAAACCGGAGTAGCCTTACTATGCGAATGAAATCAACCTTATTAGTTATTGCCGCACTTAGCAGTGCGTTGTTCAGTACTGCTACAGTTTTCGCCAGCGAAGTTAATATTTATTCTGCCCGGCAGGAAGAGCTGATAAAGCCTTTGCTGGATAATTTCAGCCGTGATACCGGCATTAAAGTGAATTTAATCACCGGCAAACCGGATGAACTAATTAGCCGCCTGGCCAGTGAGGGGCGCAACAGCCCGGCCGATTTACTAATCAGCACTGACGTAGGCCGCTTGTACCGCGCCAAAACTCAGGGCGTATTACAAAGTATTGAATCTGAAGCGTTAACAAGCGCAATTCCGGAACAACTGCGCGACCCGGCTGGTCAGTGGTATGGTTTAACGATGCGTGCCCGCCCAATTATGTATGTACCAGGTAAAGTGAAACCAGAAGAGCTTTCTACTTATGCCGACCTGGCTGACCCGAAATGGCGGGGCCGTATTTGTATTCGTTCCTCTGACAACATTTATAATCAGTCTATGGTCGCCGGGCTGATTGCTCATGAGGGCGCTGCGGCAGCAGAGCAGTGGGTGAAAGGATTAGTTGCGAACTTTGCCAGACCACCACGGGGTGGTGATCGTGACCAAATCAGTGCCGCTGCTAATGGTGTCTGTGATATCGCCATAGCCAATACCTATTATCTGGGTGGCATGCTGGCCAGTGCAGAGCAGCGCGCAACCGCAGAACAAGTGAAGGTGTTCTGGCCTGATCAGGATGGTAACGGCGCACACGTCAATATCTCCGGCGCCGGTGTTGCCGCCTATGCCCCGAATAAAGTAAACGCTGTGCGCTTACTGGAATATATGGTTAGTGAGCAGGCGCAACAGTGGTACGCCGAGGCAAACCATGAATATCCGGTTGTTGCCGGGGTGCAAGCCAGTGATTTATTGCAAAACATGGGTGAGTTTAAAGCTGATAAGTTGAACCTGGATAAACTGGGCGAGCTGAACGGTGAAGCTATCCGGGTAATGGACCGGGCTGGCTGGCGTTAATCAGCCGCCGGAATCAACGCAGCGGTTCAGCAAAGAGGTAGTATGCTGCCATTAAAAGCGGATATCTGGCGTTGGTCAGTACTGATCCCGGCATTGCTGTTAGCAATGCCGGTTTTAGTCGTTTTTGGCAGCGTATTCAGCCCGGATATTGAGGTTTGGCGCCACTTGCGCCAAACCGTACTGGCCGATTACATCATTAATTCTTTGTTACTGGCGTTTGGCACAGGCGCTGGTGCGCTCATTATCGGTACCAGTACCGCTTGGCTGGTCAGCCAGTATCAGTTTATTGGTCGGCGCGTGTTGCAGTGGTTGCTGTTGCTGCCACTGGCGATGCCGGCTTATATTATTGCTTATACCTACACCGGTATGCTCGATTTCGCCGGGCCAGTGCAAGGCTGGTTGCGCGATTATTTTGGCTGGGTCTATGGCGATTACTGGTTTCCGGAGATCCGCTCATTAAGCGGCGCTATCCTGATGTTATCGCTGGTGCTGTATCCCTACGTGTATATGCTGGCGCGCAGCGCCTTTCGTGAGCAATCCAGTAGTATGCTGGAAGCCAGCCGCACCCTGGGTTTCTGCCCGCGCCAGCATTTCTGGAAAGTAGCGCTGCCGCTGGCACGGCCGGCACTACTGACCGGGGTGGCATTGGCGATGATGGAAGCGTTCGCCGACTATGGCACCGTGCAGTACTTTGGTATCGCGACCTTTACCACTGGTATTTTCCGAACCTGGTTTGGCATGGGCAGCCAGGGCGGCGCTGCCCAGCTAGCTGCTTTGCTAAGCAGTTTTGTATTGGTATTACTGGTACTGGAGCAGTGGTCGAGACGTAAAATCCGCTATTTTTTCCAGGGCCAGCGCCAGCAAATCAGCCCGCTCCGTAAATTACCGCTCTCCCGCCAGATGCTGGTGGCGCTTATCTGTTTATTGCCGGTGTTGCTGGGCTTTATTGTGCCGGCTAGTCAGCTGGCCAGCTGGGCCTTACCAAACTGGCCAACTTTGTTTACCATAGATTTTGGCCGGCTGATCTGGAATAGCTTTAGTCTGGCGGCACTGGCAGCGGTGTTATCAGTTATGCTGGCGCTGTTGTTTGGTTACGCCAGCCGGCTGCGCCGCGACCCGCTGGTGCGGTTGCCGGTGCGCCTGGCGGCACTGGGCTATGCCATTCCGGGCACCGTTATTGCTATTGGCGTGATGATCCCGCTGGCCTGGCTGGACCGGAATATCGATTTGCTGGCTGAGCAATGGTTTGATATCCGCACTGGCCTGCTGTTGTCGGGTACCCTATTTGCCTTGTTACTGGCTTACAGTGTGCGCTTTCTGGCCGTATCGTTACATAGCGTAGAAGCGGGGCTGGAACGAATTAAACCCAGTATGGACAATGCCGCCCGCTCGCTCGGAGCCGGTCCGTTGCAGGTACTGCGCCGGGTCCATGTGCCGCTGTTACGCGGCAGCGTGTTAACTGCATTAATGCTGGTGTTTGTTGACGTGTTAAAAGAGCTACCAGCTACCCTGATTTTACGGCCGTTTAATTTTAATACCCTGGCGGTACGCACTTATGAGCTGGCGTCAGACGAACGGCTGGCCGACGCCGCCTTACCTGCGCTTGCTATTGTTTGTGTTAGTATTATTCCGGTTATTTTGTTGTCGCGGACGCTGGATGCCAGCAGAGGATCTTAAGCATGTTAGTTCTGGATAAGCTGGCAGTCGCCTATGGCCCGCATGTGGTGGTCAAAGATGTCAGCCTGGCGCTGGCCGAGGGCCAGATTGGTTGTTTAGTTGGCCCGTCTGGCTGTGGCAAAACCACCTTGCTGAGGGCAATAGCCGGCTTCGAGCCTGCCGCCAGTGGCAGTATCAGCTTACAGCAGCATATCGTCAGCGACCAGCAAACCCAATTGCCTACCGAGCAGCGCCGGGTAGGCATGGTATTTCAGGATTTTGCCCTATTTCCGCATTTATCAGTGGCCGACAACATCAGTTTTGGCCTGCAGGGGCAGAGCAGCAAGCAAAAGCACGCCAAAGTAAAACAGTTGCTGCAACTGGTGGGCTTACCCGACCTTGCTAACCGCTATCCACACCAGTTATCCGGTGGCCAGCAACAGCGGGTGGCGTTAGCCCGAGCCCTGGCGCCAGAGCCTAAGGTACTGTTGCTGGATGAACCCTTTTCCAGCCTGGATGCAGAGCTGCGCGAAGCGTTGGCCCGCGATATCCGGCAAATTTTACAACAGTTAAAAATTACCGCGGTAATGGTAACCCACGACCAGTTCGAAGCTTTTACCATGGCCGATATGGTCGGGGTAATGCAGCATGGTAAGTTACAGCAATGGGCCACCCCTTATGAGCTATATCATAAGCCAGCCAGCCGCTTTGTGGCCGACTTTGTCGGGCGTGGGGTAATGTTACCCGGTGAAATGCTGGACGCCACAAGAGTGCAAACCTGTCTCGGTATTTTTAACCAGCGTTATCTGCAAAATGCTAACAACGGCGACAAAGTCGATGTGCTGATCAGGCCCGACGATATCGTGCACGATGATGATAGTGGCATTACTGCTAAAGTGCTGGAAAAGTCATTTCGCGGCTCCCACATCCTGTATACCCTGGCACTCAGTGGCGGCGAGCATGTGTATTGTCTGGCGTTAAGCCATCATAATCATGCCATCGGCGAGCAAATAGGCATCCGCCTCGATCTAGACCACCTGGTATTATTTCCCCGTATTTCGTAAAACCTGGCTGCACTCACAGTGCGGCAGCTGGGGAACGGAAGTTTGCAATAGTTTTTGGCAACGACACTAATGCTATTGATTCTCTGAATTCGTGATCCCAAAGTCGGCAGGCGTTATCCAATAATCCGGATTATTAATATCGTGAAACGTCATGGTTGGGTTGGGTATGCTCAGATAAAGTTTAGGTTTGCCGTTTTGCAGGGGAAAGATCGATTTTGTCAGTGGATGCTTGCGCATCAACTCGTTGATTTGCCCCTGCTGTCCTGCCATTTCCATACCTTGTTGCAGTTTTTCTGCTAGCCCGGGGGCTGATTTCGACACATAAAAGAAAACAGCAAAAGGGTAGTGCAACATAATATCGTCGAAACGCATCAACTGCGGGTAGGCAAGGCTTCTTTGCTCAAGCTCCAGCAAAACATCGTGATAACCGCGCGGGAAATAATCACAACGACCGAGCGCAACCATTTTAAACAGCGCTTCATAATTTACAGAGGTGGTAACCTGAAGACCTGCCTGGCTCAAAATAAGCGTATCTGCCCAGTGCTGGCCCTGACATGCCACTTTAGTACGAAGGGCTTGCAGCGAGTCAATTCTGCTAAAATCGGCAATCTGTTGTTTGGCGATAATGAATTTCCGAAAGCCAATCAGGCCGCGGGTGGTTGGTACTTTAATGGGTATTAAATCTTCGGCTAATGACTGTTCAGCTCCCAACCAATACAAATTTATTAAGGTGCCTTTTTTTAATTCGATTTTAGCTCTGCCCTCGGAGATCACCGGGATCTGTTGAATGTCGACTTTGCTGATATCAACACCTGAATTGGTGAGGGCAATATCCAAAAGGCGCATGTGGTAATCGTGGGCAATATCGAACTGTGAGCGTGGTCCGGGTACGGTAATCGTCAGTTCCACAGCAGCGGCTAATTGCAGGTGACAGCAGAGCGTTAGCCAGCAAAACATTGGGACTGTTCGGTTCATATAAAAATGTTCTTCGGGCGCCGTCAATTACACTTATAGTTGAAAAGGTTGCTTCAGAGCAAGCAAAATTCTGACGGAATTTTAAGGTTAGAGTACCAACACGCCTTAATACTGCGGTAGCAGGGTCTCAATAATTTGCTGATACTGGCCGGAGGCTTTTAATTGCTGCAGGCCCAGATTAAAGCGTTCCATACGTTTTTGGTTTGCCGGATCTTTTTTGGATAAAACTAAATACATTGGCCGTTGTTCCAGTACCGGCGTTAACCAATCCAGTTGCTGCTGATGTTGCGGCAAAAGGTTTTCAAGCAAATATAAACCATTGAGTAAATCGGCAGGTACTAAATCTACCCGTTGCCGTGCCAGCATTGCCAGCGCCTGCTCGTCGGTAGCGACCTGAATAGTTTCAATACCACTTTCCACCAGGCCAATTGGCTGCATATAGCCTTGCACCGCACCCAGCCGCTTATGCTGCCTGGCAAGATCCTGAAAATTCTGAAAGCTGATAATGTCTGTTTTGCGTTTGAATAACACAATCTGGTTAGCGTATAACGGCTGGGAAAAATAGAAATGTTCGGCACGTTGATCGCTGTACCAGGCGGCCACTAAACCGCTGTAATGACCTTGCTGACTTTCATACAACGCGCGGGCGAAGGGTAAAAATTCGATTTCCAGCTGCACGCCCTGCAGGGCAAAAGCCTGGCGGATTATTTCGATAGTGGCGCCCTGCTGAGCCAGTTGCTCACCATAATGCGGATAATAATTGCTGCTGGCCAGCCGGATAACCTCTGCTTTGACAGCAGCGCTGCTTAGCAGCATTAACAGCAGAAGATTGAATAATCTGAACATCATACAGCGTAGCCTTAATAACCCTTTCAAAAACTATTTCAATAACTATGTCGTTATTAGTTTCGATATATGAAAGTGTTACATAAATTTAAGGCAAAGCGAGGGCCAGATTTAACTAATCAATGAAATATCAGATTTCTATCAGCTAATAATGCCAGCTAATAAAAAAGGGACACCCTGAAAAAGCGGCATCCCATCCAGGAACGGTAACAGGACTCAGGGTTATTCTTTGTCCAGAAAGTTTTGAATATGGTCGGCAACCGCAGTAATACCGACTACCCCATCCAGGTGACCCCAGATGCCGGGTATCTCAGCATATTCCACTTGTTTGCCAGCGGCACGCATGGCTTCGACGCTGGCCTGAGCCATTTCTGGCAGCAATAGTTGGTCACCGGTAGCGGGTAAAAACAAGGTTTTGGCCTGCACCCGGCTAAGTGCCTGCTGCCAGTTGTCGCCCATGCCAGCGCGGTATAATTGAGAAGCGCGTACCAGGTATAAAATATGGTTAGCGTCCTGCATTTTTGCACGCAGTTTAGCGTGAGCCATTAACTGCTCCCAGGCAGAAAAGCTGGCCAGAATATCCCGATGCGGCGCTTTGTCAGTTTCCGGTGCCGGGTAGCGCATATTAAAACCAGTGGGGTAAACGGCATCCTGAATAATATAGGCCAGCGCGGTGGTTAAGCCCTGCTCTGGCTGGCCATGCTGATAATAATCGCCGCCGCGCCAGGCCGGGTCTTGTTTAATCGGGTAGGCCCAGCGTTCTAAACGTACTGCGGCCCAGGCATCAATATAAGCAGTACCTATGACCGGTATTAAGCGTTCAACCCGTTGTGGGTAGCGGGTGGCCCATTCAATGGCCTGGAAAGAACCCATTGAACCGCCAATAACCGCATGCAGCTTGTTAATACCCAAACTGTCGAGCAATGCTTTTTGCACCTCAACAAAATCACCAATAGTTACCACCGGAAAGCTTAAACCATAAGGCTTACCGGTTGCCGGGTTTACGGTAGCCGGGCCGGTAGTAATCACGTTCGGGTCAAACACATTGGCGTTCACCAGGGTATCAACACTCAGCACATAATATTTGTTGGTATCAATGGCTTTGCCGGGGCCGATAATGGCATCCCAGTAACCGGGCGCCGCGTCTGATTGCTGATATTTCCCGGCTGCATGCGAGCTGCCAGAAAAAAAGTGGGTGATCAGAATAACATTTGATTTATCTTCGTTTAGCTTGCCATAAGCTTCCCAGCCGACTTTTACCGGGCTGATTACGGCACCATTTTCTGTGGTAAAGCGCTCAATCTCAAACGCCTGCTTACTGACCAGCATGGCCTGGCTGTGCCAGCCAGCGAGCATTAATGTCAGTAATAAAAATGTCCTGAATAGTTTCATTTTTTTAATCCTTAAAACCATTGAAACAACACGATGGCCAATACCACGCCCAGCAACGGCATTAACACACTTACCACCGCCATAGGCCAGTAAGCGTTCTGGTGGGTTTCACCACAGATAGCACGAATAGTGGTGACCACGTAGCCATTGTGCGGCAATGAGTCGAGTGCGCCCGATGAAATAGCAACCACCCGGTGTAATTGCTCGGCATCGACACCACGATCTAAGTATGTTGGCGCAATTTCCGGCAGGGCAATTGCCTGACCACCCGAGGCCGAGCCTGTTAAGCCGGCAATAGCACTAACTGCGACTGCCGCGCCCACTAATTCCGGGCCGGGCAGGTGGGTCATATAATCAACTACGCTGCTAAAGGCTGGGGTTAACTTGGCAACACTGCCAAAGCCAACCACAGCCGCGGTATTACCAATAGCCAGTAACGCACCCAATACACCTTCATTGGTGGCCGCGGCCGGGTTGGTCAGGAAGCGGAAATTCAGCAGATATAAACTGACTACACCGCCGGCGAGGGCAATAATTAGTGCTGCTTGCTGCAGACTGTCGTGCAACAGGAAAGAGGTAATCAGCACCACCAAAAGTGGAATTAAACCGGTTAACCAATGGGGTAAGGGTTTGTCGGTTAAGGTTGGATCGCTGGCGCGCTGCACAAACTGCTCGCCGTTTTTCACCGCATTTTTAATCATCCACATCAGGCTGAAATAGCCACCGACCGCCATAAACAACGCCACCACTATGCTGACTTGCCAGCCAGCGTAAGGCGTAGTGCCTAAATAAGCGATCGGGATCCAGTTCTGAATTTCCGGCGAGCCGGCTGAGGTCATGGTAAAGGTAACTGAACCCAGCGCCAAGGCCGCCGGAATAAAGCGCCGGGGTAAATTGGCACCTTTAAACAAGCTGACAGCCATCGGGTAGGCCGAAAAAGCCACCACAAACAAGCTGACGCCACCATAAGTTAATACCGCACAAGCCAGCACGATGGCCAGCACTGCCCGGGTATGCCCCAGCCGTTTAACAATAGCCAGCGCCACTGCGTCAGCCGCGCCGGTGTGCTCCATTAATTTACCGAACAAGGACCCCAGCAAAAACATCAGAAACCAGGCGGCAACAAAGCCGGCGAATCCATTCATGTAACCGTGAACAAAATCAATTTTATCAGCTACTTGCCAAAATGGTATACCATTGGTCGCCGCCACAAGTAATGCACACAAGGGTGCTGTTATAAATAAATTAAAGCCGCGCATGGTGAACACGATCAACAGGCCTAAACCCAGTAGCAAGCCAAAGATACTTAACATCGGCAAATCCTTGTTATCATTTTCAGCTAGTCTGATACAGCTTGGCGATTGCCACCATAGTACTAAGGTACAGGTTAAAAATTCTGCGTTTAGGCCTACAGTAACAGCACTGGTTAGTACCACATTTTGCAATCAATCAGCAGGAGAGCCAACGATGGCCAATAACTATAACAATGATGCACAGCACAAGTTTACCCGCTCGGCCCTTAAACCCAGCCTGTTAGCTCTGGCTATCAGCAGCTGTCTGGCGGTGCCGGCGATGGCACAGCAACAGGACGCGGCTGAAGCTGAATTAAAACTGGAACGTATTGAAGTAACAGCGCGGCGCACGGTGGAAAGCTTGCAGGAAGTGCCGGTGGCGGTTACCTCGATAGGTGCGACCGATATTGCCGAGCGCGGGTTGGCATCAGTAGTGGAAATACAACAGTTTTCACCCAATACCACCTTACAGGCCAGCCGGGGCACTAACTCTACCCTGACCGCATTTATCCGTGGTGTAGGCCAGGAAGACCCATTGTGGGGTTATGAGCCAGGCGTTGGTATTTATATAGATGATGTCTATGTGGCCCGGCCACAAGGTGCGGTGCTGGATATCCTGAACGTCGAGCGGATTGAAGTACTGCGCGGCCCACAGGGTACGCTGTATGGTAAAAATACTATTGGTGGGGCATTAAAATATGTTACCCGCGAGATGACCGGTGATACTGAGTTTTCGGTAAGTGGCACCGTAGGTAGTTACAATCAGCGCGATGTTAAAGTCACCGGCCAGATCCCACTGATCGCCAATACCTTATATCTGGGTGTCGGCTATGCCAACTTGCAACGCGATGGCTACGGTAAGTTTCTGACTTCGGCACTGCCAGGCCAGGACAATGAAAACTACAACAAAGATTTACAGGCACTACGCCTGACCCTGGAATACCGGCCACAGGATAATTTATTTTTCCGGCTGAATTACGATAAAACCGAAGATGACTCTAACGCCAAAGGCGGTTACCGGTTACTGCCCAGTTTGTTAACTGACGCGCCGGTGCCAGACAGCGTCTACGATTCATACACCAGTATGCCGACCTGGAACAAAGTTGAGACGGATGGCATCAGTTTGACTGCGGCCTGGGATATCAATGATAACTATACCCTGAAGTCGATAACCTCCAAGCGCACCAGTTACTCGCCAACTAACATTGATTTTGACAATACCTCTATCCGTATTTTCGATGTGCCGGCAATATATGATGATGAAAGTTTCACCCAGGAACTGCAGTTAAACTACCAGACTGATGGCTTTAAAATGGTCTCTGGTTTGTACTATTACACCTCTGATTCCTGCGGTGTATTTGATGCCATTCTTGAAGTGCTGGGACAAGGTGCATTTGGCACTCCTGGTTTAACCCGCGAGGTGGGTGGTTGCAGTAACGGCGACAGCACCGCGGCCTATGCTCAGGGCAGTTATGACTTAAATGACAAATGGTCAGTTACCGCTGGTTTACGCTACACCAAAGATGAAAAAGAAGCCACGGTACGCAATGGCTTGATATTTGATACGGTGTATCCGGAGTCAGGCTGGATCCCAGGCTATGTGCGGCCAGATGGTTTAACCACACCGGTAGTGCTGGATGATAAAGAAGACTGGACTAAGTTGACGCCGAAAATCGGCGTCGAATATCAGCACAGCAGAGATATGATGTTGTATGCCAGCTTTAGCCAGGGCTTTAAGTCCGGTACCTTTAACCCGCGGGCAACGGTAGCTGAGCCGGCAGCCGATCCAGAAACGGTTAATTCATATGAAATCGGTATGAAGAGCGACTGGAACGACAATCTGCGCTTAAACGCCACCTTGTTTATGCTGGACCATAAAGACCGTCAGTATATCTCCGTTATTCCAGACCCTGACGATGCCTCGGCATTAAACCAGCGGTTGGGTAACATCGGCCGCTCAGAAGCAACCGGTGCTGAACTTGAAATGACCTGGATAGCCAGCCGCAACCTGAACATTTATGCCAATATTGGTTTAATTGATGCGAAGTTTAAAGAAGCACTAACTTTTGATCCGGTTGAAGGCGCTGTTGATATCTCTGACCGCTTCACGATTACCAATACGCCGGAAACCACTGCTACAGTTGGTTTTAGCTACGACATGATTACTGATTTCGGTGATATTATCTTTAACGGTAACTATGCCTATCGCAGTGACTATGATCTGGTTGAACTGGACAACCTGTTATCGCAGGATGCCTATGGCTTGCTGAACCTGGGGGTAACCTGGTTGAGTAATAATGGTCAGTGGCGGGTGGGCTTACATGGTAAGAACCTGACCGATGAGCAATACTTAATTGGTAACTACGCTTTTATTGCCCCAGATCCGGCTAATCCGGGTGAGTTCATTCCTGGCCTGGGTGGCGATAATACCTTAATTGGTTACTATGGTGCGCCGCGTGAAGTCAGCTTAACGGTAGCATACCGCTTCTGATACGTTAAAAACCTTGCCGGGGCGTAAGCCCCGGTTCATTATAGTGAGCCCCAGTGCTCAGAAGTAAACGTTATGATAGCTATCATCGCTGATGATCATCCTTTATTCCGGGTTGCCTTAGCCCAGGCCTCTTCCGCCATTTTAGGCAACGATGCGTTGCTGTTACAAGCGCAAACCATGGAGCAAGTCTGGCCGTTACTGCGCCAGCACCCTGATACCCACTTTATCTTTCTTGATTTAAAAATGCCGGGCTCTGACGGTTTTACCGGCCTTAGTGCCCTGCGTACCGAGTACCCCGACGTGCCGGTTATAATGGTGTCTGCCGAGGAAGATCCGGTTATTATTAAGCAAGCACTGGCCTTAGGCGCCGCAGCTTATATTCCTAAATCGGTGCCACTGGAATTGTTATCTGATGCGATAAGCGCCGTATTAAATGGCGACAGCTGGTTGCCACCCGGCCTGGCAGAGGATGTTAAAAATGCCAAGCCCCTTATCGATAACGATTTTGCCCAGCGCTTAGAGCAACTGACTCCGCAACAGTTTCGGGTGTTGAAAATGATTGCCGATGGTTTGCTGAACAAACAAATTGCCTATGAAATGAACGTGCAGGAAACCACCATTAAGCAACATGTGTCGGCTATTTTACGCAAACTTAATGTTAATAACCGCACTTTAGCCGGTATTATGTTTGAAAAGTTGCGCCTGCCAGAGAGCTATACCGGTTAATTACTTTCCCGATACCTGATTACCGATGTCAGAATACCGATGTTAGAATACCGATGTTAGAATATTAGTCTCGCAATAAACGCTGGAACAGTCGCTTCAGGGCGGCCGGTTTTAACGGCTTTAACAGAAAGTAAAAGCCACTGTTCAGCGCCTGTTCGCGAATATTCTGATCGTGATCAGCAGAATGAATAATGACCGGCACATTTATCGCAAAGTGGCTGGCCAGTTGCTCTGCGACAGCGACACCGGTAGCGGCGTTATCAAGATGATAGTCAAACAGGCATAAGTCTGGTTTCAGCCCCTGACGAATGGCTGCCAATGCCTCACCGGGCTGGCTGACTGCCGTAACCTGACACTGCCAGCTACTTAGCAGGGCGCTGACCGCACTGAGTAAATGGGCTTCGTTATCCAATAACAAGACCTTTTTGCCGGCAAAGCTGGCACTGATTTCATTGCTGCTGGCAGGCAGTATTGCTGCAATCGCTGGTGATGTTGCCAAAGGCAGCATTAAACTAAAGCAGCTACCTTTGCCGGGTATCGACTGCACACTGAGTTTATGACCGAGAATGTCACTTATTCGCAGTGCAATGGCCAGACCGAGGCCCAGGCCTTTCTGGTCTGGCTGGCTGCCTTGCTGAAATTCTTCAAATATACGTTGCTGGTCCGCTTTCGCAATGCCAGCCCCGGTATCAATGACTCGGATCTGCAAGTGGTTGCCAGCACGTTTAACGCCAAGTACCACTTTGCCCTGACTTGTATAGCGCACTGCGTTGGCCAGCAGGTTCTGGACAACCCGCTTTACCAGTTTGCGGTCTGTACTGACACTAAGTTTACTGCTGTAAATCCGAAACTGCAGGCCTTTCTCAGCAGCCAATGCCGCCGCATCCCGTCCAATGTCATCCAGTAGCTGGCTGACGGAAACCGTTTGCGGGTAGGCTTTAATTACCCCGGAATCAAGCTTGGTTAAATCCAGAATAGCGGTTAACAGCTCTTCTGCTGAATTAAGAGAGTTTGTCAGATTGACACTGAGTTGACGCAGTTCCGGAGTGTTACTTTGTTGGCGCAATAAGCCTGCAAACAACGCAGCGGCATTAAACGGCTGCATCAGGTCGTGGCTGGCGGCGGCAAAAAAGCGGGTTTTGGCGGCAGTGCTGGCTTCCAGTTGCTGCTGGGTTTGTTGTAACTGTTGATTTAATTGCTGCAGTTCATAGGTGCGTTCGCTTACCCGCTGTTCGAGCAGGGTATTGCTTTGTTCCAGCTGAGTCTGCACTTCAATAAAAGAGCTGACATCTGTGTAGGTCGTCACAAAACCACCACCGGGTAACGGGTTGCCCTGCATTTCCAGCACCCGGCCATCTTGCTGCTGGCGCTGGAACTTATAGCTGCTACCCTGACGCAGAAAGCTCAGCCGTTTGCTGACTTCTGCATCAATATTTTCACTGTCTATCAGGCCGCGTTGTAAATTAAAGCGAATGACATCAGCGACCGGTTTGCCTACCTCCACCATACCCGATGGATAACTGAACATATCGATGTAACGTTGGTTCCAGGCTATCAGCCTTAAATCCGCATCGACGACGCTGATCCCCTGGCTGATATTGTCAATAGTCGACAGTAGCAGTGCCTGGTTAAACTGAAATACCTGACTGGCTTCGTCAACGAAACGCTCTACCGTTTCCATCGGCAACTGAGCATGCTTGCCGGCAGCATCCATAATCAGCCGCATCGAGGCGCCGCCTACGACCGCAGCCAGACTGCGTTCAGCTGCTTGTACCAGATTGAGCGGCGCAAGTTGGTTCTGACCAGGTGTAGGGTCTTTTAAATTGCGCAGTAACAGCCGCCGGGCTTCTTTTTCGCCGGCAAAGCGTTTCACCAGCAAGAAGCAATCCTGCACGCTTAACTGCAGGCTGCGCCGATTTTGCTCAGTACTGAGCTGTGCCCGCAAAAAACGGCCGCTTTCCAGCCATTCACTCACCCGGGTATTGCTGAACTGGCTTATCAGCAACACCATCAGACAGTTTACTGATAAGCTCAGTAATACGCCTAAGCTTAATGGATCGGCCTGCCAGCCAAACAATTGCTGGGGGGCCAGCCAAGACAGACCGAATGGGCCCTGACCCAGCCAGTCAGACCCCATCAGGCCTGCTCTGCTGATTTCCGGTAACAACAAAATGTAGGCCCAGACTACCGCACCGCTCAGCACCCCGGCGATAGCACCCTGGCGGTTGACTTTACGAGACAGCAAACCAAGGATTAATGCCGGTGCCAGCTGTGCCACCAGAGCGAAGGCCATTAAGCCCAGTTGGGCCAACCCGGTCTCAGTGCCGATAAAACGATAGTACACAAAGCCCAGCGCCATAACCGTTAACATCGCAGAGCGGCGTAGCGTGGCCACTTTAACTTTGTTCTGTTGCTCGGGTTGCAGCTGGCTGCTGCGGTAAATAAGAGGCGCCAGCAATTCGTTGGTGATCATAATGCCCAGCACCACTGTGGCGACCACCACCATGCTGGTGGCGGCAGAAAAACCACCGAGATAAGCCAGTAAGGCAATATCGGTGCGGTTAGCGGCCAGCGGCAACTGTAATACCACGACGTCAATGTTGACGTCGTTCCCCAGCAACATAACGCCGGCTAATGCCAGCGGCAGGGTAAAAATACTCATTAACAGCAAATAGAGCGGGAAGATCCAGCGGGCACTGCGCAGGTGGCTCAGTTTCTGGTTTTCAACAAAGCTGACATGAAACTGTCTTGGTAAACAAAGCGTGGCAAAAAAACCGAGCAGGGCGTGCAGCCAGTAGGCATGCATCGGTAGGGCTTGTTGGCGTAATTTACTGATTGCCGGGTCCACTGCGGCACTGTCAAAAATGCTGGCGAAGCCATCGAACATGCCAAACACCACAAAACAGCCAATGGCCAGCAGCGCCAGCAGTTTAATCAGTGATTCAAACGCGATAGCGGTCATCAGGCCGGGATTAGGCTGATGAGCCCGGGCACTTTTACTGACAAACAGCAAGGCAAAAACCGCCATCCATAAACTGACATAAAAGCCGGTATCGGTATACCAGTGCTGGCCAACCTCTGCCTGCACCAGGGTGTTAATACTGGTAGAGACGGCATGCAATTGCAGCGCGATGTAGGGGATAACCGCCATGATCAGAATTAAGGTAATTAACACTGCCAGTGAGCGGGAGTGGCCAAAGCGGGTGGCTATAAAATCGGCAACGGAGGTAATACGATAGCGCCGGCAGGCAATGGCGATGCGGGCTATTAGTTTGAAGCCGAACCAGAATAGAATAAAAGATCCGATGTAGGTCGGGGGGATCCACCAGCCATTCACCGCTGCCTGAGCAGTAACGCCATAAAACGCCCATGACGTGCAGTAAATAGACAGGGCGAAGCTGAATATCCAGGGGGCCAGCGGATGCCGGGCAGTAATACGTCTGCCAAAACGGCCAACACTGAATAAAATCAGCAGGTAAACCAGTGATATGGCGGCTATGGTGGCTAAACCAATGCCGCTGCCATTTTCAATCATCTGTTGCGGTGAGGTCATGTAATACTCGTTAGCCGATTGTGCCTCAGTTACCGGCTTAGCGCTAGCGGGCTGTCCAGCCACCATCCAGGATTAAGGTTTGCGCTGTCATATGCCTGGCGCCATCCTGACATAAAAATGCGGCCATCTCCGCGATTTCACTGACATCAATAAAGGCTTTCTGCGGCATGGGGGCCAGCATAATTTGTTCAATGACCTGTTGCTCGGTCAGGTTATGCTCTTTAGCCTGAGCGGCAATTTGCTGCTCTACCAGGGGTGTTTTAACGTAGGCCGGACAAATAGTATTAATGGTAAAATTTTTATCAGCGTTTTCCAGCGCCACTACTTTGCTAAAGCCGAGCAAGCCATGTTTCGCCGCAACATAGGCAGACTTAAACGGTGAGGCTATTACCGCATGAATAGAGCCGATGTTAATCACCCGACCAAAATTATTGTTGCGCATTGCCGGCAGCATGGCGCGGGTGAGCATAGCCGGCCCGGTTAGCATGACGCTGAGTAATAGCGCCCATTTTTCCGGCGGAAAGTCTTCCAGTCGTGCCACATGCTGAATACCCGCATTATTAACCAGAATGTCAGCCGGAAAGCGTTTGGCACAGTCTTCAATAGCGTGCTGATCAGTAACATCCAGGACACAGTAGTCAGCGGCAATACCCTGACTAGTGAGCTCTGCGGTTTTTTGCTGTAACAGGTTCTGGTTTAAATCAGCTAATACCACCTGATAGCCGGCCTTGCCAAAATGGTTGGCGATCGCAAAACCAATACCACCGGTGCCACCGGTAATGACTGCTCGCATAGGGTTACTCCTGTAATCGTTAATAGCTTATGCTAGGCAGCCAGAGGGCGACTGGCAACGGTACTTTAGTGCTATGAGTGCTACTCAACAGCTATTCGCAGCAGGCATAACAGAGTATTAGTCGCAGAATTTGTCGTTTTCAACGGCAATTTGGTGTAATAGCCTGTGCTACCACAGCCTCACGCTTTGCGTACAGCCTTTCCTGTGATAGATTTGGCCGATAAATACTATAAAAAGTCAGCTTAAGGCCGTGTTTTGGCCTGGTTAAGTTGCGATATATCAGGCTCTTGCGCTACTTTTTCACCCTGAGCCATAAAAACAACTAAAAAGCTGTTTATTAATTCCAGATAATTACTGACGTTATCTGTGCTTTGACCAAGAGGAATTCAATATGACAAACGCTGGTAGAACACCTGTCCCGGCAGGACCGAAGCGTGGCTGGTTTACCCGTTTTCTGGATACGGTAGAGTGGCTGGGCAATTTATTACCCCATCCGGTAACCTTATTTGCTTTATTTGCTGTACTGGTCGTTGTCGGTAGCGGTGTTGCTGCCTATTTTGATTTCAGCGCCGTAGACCCAAGACCTGAGGGAGCCGCCGGACGTTCTGCCGATGGCATTATCCGGGTGGTCAGCTTGTTCAGTGTTGATGGGCTGCAACGGATTATTGCTAATCTGGTGACTAACTTTACCAGCTTCCCGCCACTTGGGGTGGTACTGGTAGCCTTGCTTGGCGTCAGTATTGCTGAGCATTCCGGCCTTATTTCTGCAGCAATGCGTGGCCTGGTGATGGGCGCATCAAAAAGAATGGTTACCGTTACTATCGTTTTTGCCGGTATTGTTTCAAACACGGCATCAGAGCTGGGCTATGTGGTGCTTATCCCAATGGCTGCGGTGATTTTTCATTCGCTTGGCCGTCACCCGCTGGCCGGTTTAGCAGCCGCTTTTGCCGGTGTCTCAGGTGGTTATAGTGCTAATTTATTTATTGGTACCGTCGACCCGCTGCTGGCTGGTTTTACTACGTCAGCCGCCAACCTGATTGACCCGTCCTATAATGTCGGCCCTGAAGCAAACTGGTATTTTATGATTGCCAGTACCTTCGTTATTGCAACATTGGGCGCCATTGTCACTGAGAAAATTGTTGAGCCTAAATTAGGAAAATACAATTCTGATGAAGCGTCCATTGATTTAGGAGCTCAGCAGCTTGATAAATTAACTGCCCGGGAAAGATTAGGCTTAAAAGGCGCTGGCCTGGCATTTTTACTGTTAGCGGTTTTACTGGCATTAAGCATAGTGCCCGAGTGGGGTATCTTACGGAACCCGGAAACCGGCGGTGTACCTGATTCGCCTTTTTTAAAAGGTATAGTGGTTTTTATCTTTGTCACCTTTGCCATACCTGGCTTTGTTTACGGCAAAATTGTCGGCACTATGAACACAGATCGTGATGTGATCAATGCGATGTCGAAAAGTATCGGCTCCATGGGGCTGTATATTGTGCTGGTGTTTTTTGCAGCGCAATTTGTCGCCTTCTTTGGCTGGTCAAACATGGGCGCTATTTTCGCAGTAAAAGGCGCGACCGCCTTGCAGGAAATGGGCCTGACTGGGCCACTGTTGTTTGTATTTTTTATTGCCATGTGTGGCTTTGTTAATCTGATGCTGGGATCAGCATCAGCGCAGTGGGCCATAACGGCGCCCATTTTTGTGCCGATGCTGATGATCGTCGGCTACTCACCGGAAGTTATTCAGGCAGCTTACCGGATAGGTGATTCGGTAACCAATGTCATTACGCCGATGATGAGCTACTTTGGACTTATTCTTGCCGTAGCAGCACGATATAAAAAAGATATGGGGCTGGGCACGCTGATTGCGACGATGCTGCCATACTCGATGGTCTTTTTTATCGGCTGGACTATTTTATTTATTTTATGGGTGTTTGTCGCGGGTTTCCCGGTGGGCCCAAACGCGCCGACCTATTACGAGTTTAGTGCAGGGTAATACTGCCGTTTATAAAAAACCGCTGATTACAGCGGTTTTTTTTGACTTATAAAGCTTAACCGCCGGGCGAAGTGGACTCTCGTACGACCAGTTCCGGGATAAATACCGTCTGCTGTTTAACATCAGCTTTGTTGTTGGTTTTTTTGCTGCACTTAAATAACAGCTCTGCAGCGTATTGGGCAATAGTGGTGTTCGGCTGATGAGCAGTTGTCAGTCGCGGCCAGGTCTGGCGCGAAAACGGGCTGTTTTCAAAGCCGGCAATTGCCAGTTGCTCCGGAATAGCGACATTCATTAAGCGGGCGCTAAATAAGGCGCCGGCTGCAATTTCATCGTTACAGGCAAATATTGCGCTGGGCTTATGTTTGGCGCTCAGCAAGGTTTTGGCACGGGCGACACCTGATTCAAAGGAGTAGCTGCCGGATACTACCCACTCCGGTCTCGGTTTCAGGCCGCGTTTACCCAGCGCAGCTTCAAAACCCGCCAGCCGTTCGCCGCTGGAACTGTGTTCTTCGTCACCGCCTAAAAAGGCGATATCGGTGTGGCCCAGTTCCAGTAAATGATTAGTAATTTTAAATGCCGCAGTAAAATCGTCTACCAGCACGCAGTTGCTGAGTTTTGGTGATGGCGTAGAACCGGAAATAATCCGGACAAAGGCAATATCTTTTGCTGTCAGCGCTTCAGCCAGATGCGGCATTTCTGAAAACGGTGGCGTTAACACCAACCCTGCCAGCCGCGAGCGTTCAACCAGCTCGAGTACTTCCTGCACAATGTCCGGTGACTTGGCGTTAGTGGGGTGAATAATTAATTCATAATGATGTTTGCGACACGCATCCAGCATGCCGCGTTGCATCTCAATAACATAATAGGCATTGGGGTTGTCATACACATAACCAATGCTGTAAGAGCGGCTGCTGGCCAGATTGCGGGCGGCAGAGTTAGGTTGATATTGCAGCTGCTTAATGGCGGCAGTTACTTTATCAAAAGTGTCTTTGCGCACCGAGGGTTCGTTGTTCATCACTCTGGATACGGTTTTTATCGAGACACCCGCCAGTCTTGCTACATCGTTAATGGTTATTTTCATTGATCTTCTCAGGTCGGCATAGCCGCTTATATTGCTCAGTCTAGCATATTGCAGCAGGTTTATAACATGCCTTGTTGGTCATTATGACAGCGCTAGCCAATGTTCAGGCTGATACAAAAATGTTCAACATCGGTTATTGCAATAAATTGCAACCATCGAACGCCTGCAGACAGGCTTTAAACCGGAGTAATGGATATTAATATTTATAAATCAGTAGCATAACTTATTTCTCACGCCTTGTAGCTGCCGATTCCCACGAGCAGGCTTGTTTTGCGAAACACTTCTACCACCCTAATAACTGGTTAAAAAAACAGCTTAAAATCTTTGCAAAGCAAAATTAATTTGTGTATGTTTAACTCAGATGACAACGCTGTCATTAATATAAAAGATAAAAAGTACCATGCCAATGAGCACAGGAACGGGAGAAACACATGCTGCACAACAACGTAAGAAAAAGTGTTATAGCGGTAAAAATGGCGATAATTGCCGGAGCTGCAGTTACAGCAATGCCGGTAGTGGCACAGGATGACGGGGCAAAAGAGCAACAAGTCGAAGTAATTCAGGTTAGGGGTATTCGTGCCTCGCAGGAAGCTAACCTGAATGCCAAGCGATATTCCAATGCCATCGTTGATGTAGTGACAGCGGAAGACATTGGCAAGTTTCCGGATAAAAACGTCGCTGAATCGCTGTCCAGGATCACCGGTGTCGGGGTGAGCCGCGAATTTGGTGAAGGTGAAAAAATTACCATTCGTGGCGCCAGTTCCTCAACAAACCGTACCTTATTAAATGGTCAGACGGTGGCAACTGCCGACTGGTTTATACTGGATAATCCGGGCCGTAGTTTTAACTACACCATGCTGCCCTCAGCCCTGGTATCAGATTTAGAAGTATATAAATCGCCTTTGGCAAGTATTGATGAAGGTTCGATAGGCGGCACCGTTATTTTGCGTACCCGGACGCCGTTGTCGATGGAGGCAAATTCGCTAAACCTCTCGCTGGAAGGTCAGTATTCAGAAGCATCAGAGCAGTGGGACCCGCAACTGTCCGGCATGTACTCATGGAAGAACGAAGCAGAAAGCTTCGGGGTACTGGTGTCGGCGATAAAACAAGACCGTAAAGTGGTCCGGCAGGGCTTTGAAGTGCTGGGCTGGCCAAATAATGCTGATTTAGACGCAAAATTACCAAGTCATATTGGGGTGCCCCGCTTTGAGCAGGATCGTGAACGCGAAACGCTGTTTTTGTCGTTGCAATCCCGGCCCAATGACAATCTGGATATGGTACTCAATATCCTGGATTCAAAAGTTGATGCCAATAATCATAACCAGAACTGGCTTATTTTCGTCAACAACAACGCAGGTTCGCTAACTAATACTGCGCTTGAAAATGGCAGTATTGTTGCTGGTGAAGTTGCGGCCGCCGGCACTGCGGCTTATAACTTTATTAACCGCGTATCGTCTACAGAAACCCGTGCTATTGATTTTGATCTTAATTACAGTGCCGACAACTTTGAATTGCATACCCAGCTTGGTCATACCGAAGCAAAAGGAGGCACCTACCGGGAAACATCATGGGAGTACGGCCCTGCAGGAGGCACTGGCTATGACTTCGATTTACGCAGTGGTACGCCGACGGCCAATACTGAAGTTGATGCGACCGATCCGACCCAGTTTCGTCCGGGCTGGATCTGGGGTGGCGAAAAGCCGACAACTGATGAAGAAACCTATGCCCAGTTTGATTTTACTATTCCGGTACAGAAAGGGGCCTTTACTGCCATTAAAACCGGCGCAAAATACCGGATGGCTGAACGGACCCAGGACCGGATAGCGTATAGCTGGCACGGCCCGCAAACCATGACCGGCAATGAAGATGTCGCCGGCAGTTATCTGGATCATATTTTTGCCACTTGTTACGACTGGGCACAGTGCGGCCTGTTTAATGGTACGGTTAATATCGATGCGGTAGTCAATGGCAATATGACCCAACAGATGGCGCACAATCGCCATGCGATGGAGCAGATTGCCTTTGACGGCTTAAATGGGGTACCAGCAGATTTTGCCCGCTCGAAAAACCTCGCTGAGATTTGGACAGTTGAAGAAGATATTCTGGCGTTGTACGTCCAGGGCGACTTTGAGGGTGAGGGCTTTCGCGGGAATGTTGGTGTACGTTTTGTCGATACCCAGCAAACGTCGGGGGGGTATGAGTTCTCGGGAGACTCCTGGGGCCTGTGGACCATTGACCGTGAGTGGCTTACACCTGAAGTGCTGGAATGGGTAGAGACTAAAAACGATTACAGTGAAGTGCTGCCCAGCCTGAATATTGCTTTTGATTTATCTGAAGATCAAATTTTGCGTTTTGGCGCCGCCCGGGTAATGGCGCGCCAGGACTGGAATAATATTTCATCGTCAATTACATATGGTTCACTGAACGTGGCGCAACCAACAGGCAGTGCCAGTAATCCTAATCTGATGCCACAGATTGCAGATCAGTTTGATTTGTCCTGGGAATGGTATTTTGATGCATCCGCGCTGCTTGCTGTAACCTACTTTCACAAAGACATTAAAAGCTACCGCAGTTTCTCAACCTTCGTTGACCAGCGTTACTGGGAAGAAGGCGAAGTGTGGGTTGATGTAACCTTTACCCGGCCGGAGAATGGTCCTGGTGGTACAACCGATGGTATCGAGCTGACATTTCAGCAGGCTTTTGGTGATTATGGGGTTAGTGCAAATTACACCTACACTAACGCCCAGCGTGATGAAGAGCGGCAACTGACACGGCCGGGCTCTGGCCTGGTGGAAGGTACTTCACGGCATATGATGAATGCCAGTGTCTACTATGAAACGGATACCCTCAGTGCCAGGCTGATGTATAACTACCGTACTGAGTGGTATAAAGGCTTACATTTTAATGGTGATGAACTCTGGAATGACAGCTACGGTCAGCTGGATGCCAGTTTCGGTTACAATCTGACAGATACAATCACATTGTCACTGGAAGCGGTTAACCTGACTGATGAGGAAGTGGTGGAGTACAACACCGATACGGCACGTTTATTCTCGATTTATCAGAATGGCCGCCGCTTTACTGCCGGGATCAGAATGGCATTCTAAGCGGGTTAAAAAGTAATAAGTATAAGGGGTTGGCATCAGGTGTTAACCCCTTTTAGTTTTTGGAGTGAACTATGGCTGAGGCAGTAAAATGCTGGCATAACGTCACGGTGGCAAAGTGGCAGCAAGAGATAATGCCTGCTGCAAAACCAGCAATATTAAAAGGCTTGCTAAAGCACTGGCCGGTGGTGCAACGGGCAATGGCGTCTGCGGAGAGTTTGCAGCAGTATATTGCCGCTATGGATAGTGGCTGGCAGGTTGATACGTTGCTGCTGGCCGCGCAAACGGATGGCCGGATAGGTTATCAGCCCGATTGGGCAGGCTTTAACTATGAAAAACGTCAGTACCCGCTAACTGCCATACTGGCTCAACTGCACAAAACCAAAACAGATCCGCAGGCAGTGCGCATTGCCGCGCAAAGTGCACTAGTCAGCGACTGTTTACCTGCTTTTACCGCAGAAAATACTAATCCGTTATTAGCGGCGTCGGTTGCTCCCAGAATATGGCTGGGCAATAAGGTGACGGTGCCGGCGCACTTCGATGACGCCGATAACCTGGCTTGTGTCGTAGCCGGCAAACGGGTTTTTACCTTGTTTGCGCCAGAGCAGGTGTCCAATCTGTACATCGGACCGCTGGACTATACACCAACCGGTGCGCCTATAAGTCTGGTTGATTTCAGCCAGCCTGATTTCAAACGCTTTCCCAGGGCGGCTGAGGCGCTGCAACACGCTTTGACAGCTGAGCTTGAACCCGGTGATGTGTTGTATATCCCGGCATTGTGGTGGCATCAGGTACAGTCCACTGCTGCCGTCAATTTGCTGGTTAACTACTGGTGGAACGGCTCTATAGGCACGACAGACAGCCGGCCGGCGCCCTTGAACGGCCTGCTGCACAGCTTGCTCAGTTTACGTGAGTTACCGCCGCAGCAGCGCCAGGCATGGCAAGCAATGTTCAGTCATTTTCTGCTGAATAATAACGATGATGCACTGGCCCATATTCCAGCTAATAAGCAGGGTATTCAGGGGCAGGGCGCGTTTGCTGCTAAACAGGCAATAACCAACTGGCTGATTAATTCGCTGGCCAGACATACCGAGGGGTAAAGATGTTGTCTGTTGGCAACTACCCGGGTTTATCGCCGGTTTTATCGGTATTCAGCAGTTGATTCACAAGCCAACTTGACGCAAGATAACGCCGGTACGCCAGTGGATCAGACGGTGGCAGCACCTGCAGCTGCTGAAAATATTAACGCCGCACCCAGCTGGTATCTTAAAAATCCCATAACAATGAGTTATCTATGGAACAGAATAAAGTAGTCGCGCTAAATAAAGAACAACACGCCAAGACCAAAATCAGCAATGTTAATGCATTCAGCCATGTTGCCAATCAACATATGTTACCCGTAGTGGTACAGGAGTTTGTGGTGGCGGGTGCTGAGTTTCCGGTTGTTTTTGTTAAAGATGGCCAGAATGACAGCTATCAGCCTGTGGTGTTGCTGGGTTTAGCGGCTAACCAGAACCTGGTAATCGACGACGGTAAATGGCAGGCGCTTTACGTGCCACGGGTAGCGCGCAATTATCCACTGGTGCTGGTGCAACCTGAACCAAAAAGTGACCGCTTAGTAATAGCATTAGATGAAGCGTCAGAGCGGGTTAATGAAACCGACGGTGTGTCATTGTTTAAAGAAGATGGCAGCGAGACTGATTACCTGGCCGATCGGAAAAAGCAAATGGGTGAGTACGTTGAATTCAGCCGGATGACCCGTGGTTTCAGTGAAAAATTAAAGAGCCTGGATCTGATTAAAGAGCAGGTATTGACCATTACTATCGACGGTGAACCGCGCAATATTAATGGTATTCATATGATCGACGAGAAAAAGCTGAACGAGCTGGGAGATGACGTGTTCCTGGAGCTGCGCAAGTTAGGCTTCCTGACAGCCATTTATGCCCACCTGATGTCACTGCAACATACTCAGAAACTGGTGCAAAAGCTGGCTAAGCCGGTCTGATTGCAATATCTGATATTGAAAACGGCACCGTGCAGGTGCCGTTTTTGTTAGTACAGATAAATTAATTGAATAATCAGATTCAGAGTTTAATAACTCTGCTGCTGACCTCACCAAGCCTGCTGCGTAACCACACGTGCTGCTGAACTACCGTAATAACCTGTTGATAGCGCTGCCAGCTCTGGCCCTGATCGACACTGTACTCAATAGTCAGACCAGGCCAGGCCGTGCTCGCTTTAACTATTCCATTGTCGCGTATGGCGCCTGGCGGCGGTAAATAATGTCCGCTGTTACTTCGTTGCAACTTCGGCAATTCATAACTGACCAGACGCTGACTGAATTGATGCCAGTCGTTACGGGCAGCGCTACTTGCCTTATCAGGTTCCCAGCTGGCTTTATGCCAGGCCCGCTCAGCCAGAGCAATTAACCGGGGGTAAAGCATTTGCTCCAGTTGCGCTGCAGTGCGAACGGTTTCACTCCACAGCTGGCCCTGAATACCCAGCATATGCTGCGGCTTTTCCAGCTGTGGCAACTCCCGGCCCAGTAAGGCGGCTAAATCTGTAATAGCGCTGCCGTCGCGGGTGAATTCGGCGTTGTGATACAGATGATCGGGCCGGTAGAAAAATACTTTCTCTGTATCAGTATAACGGGCAGCCCAGTAGTAACCACGCTCTGCCGGGTGCGCCTCCTGCGGGTGGTCAAAGTACAGGTTCGTTCCTGGCGATTGCACCACATCATAACCGGCATTCGCAAACAGATAGGCTCTGTCGCCATAACCCCATTCCCAGATATTATCCCAGGCGTTTACCACCACTTGCGGGTTTTTGAATTGTTCCCGGGCAAAAGGCTGGGCAGGGGTCGCCATTAAACCATCTTCCCAGGCAGCTAAGGCTAAGCCCCGCTGCGCCGCCAGTTCGGCGACCCGGTTAATAAAGTAGGGTTTTAAATCAGCCACACTGTTAACCCCATTGTCAGGGATAGCAATGAGCTGCTGACATGCCGGTGAGCCCTGCCAGGAGCCTTTGGCAACTTCATCACCGCCCATATGAAACAACCGCAGCGGTGTACCTGCGTCCAGATGCATTTGCTGCAGTTCACCAACAACTTTATCAACAAACTGATAGCTTGACTCCAGACAAACGTTTACCGAATTATCGTTATAGTTTTGCACCGTCAGGTAGTCAGACTGGTCGTGTTCCTCTGTCAGCCGGTAGTGGTTCGCCTGCTCTGGCTGCTCGGCCAGATTCAGCCGCTGATAACGCGCTTCCATTGCTTTAATAGCGGCACGGGCGTGGCCAGGTAAGTCAATCTCCGGAATCACCTCTATATGATGTGCCCGGGCATGGCGTAGTAACTGAATATATTGTTCGTGGCTATAGTAACCATTGCCAGAGCCACTGGTGTGTGGACCCGTACCCAGCTGAGTCAGCAGGCAGTGCTGCTCGGTTAAATCAAAGCAGCGAAATGCCCCCAACTCCGTCAGCTCGGGTAAGCCCGGAATTTCAAGGCGCCAGCCCTCATCCTCAGTCAGATGCAGATGTAATTTATTCAGTTTGTAACGGGCCATTTGTTCAATCAGCCGCAGGGTGACATCGAACCCATGAAAGTTCCGGCCCATATCGTAGTGCATACCGCGCCATTGATAACGGGGTTGGTCAATAATCTGCAGTCGTGGCAAGCGCACCTTGGTTGTGGCGCGTTCAGTAACAGGCAAAAGTGCCAGTAAACTCTGAATGCCATAAAATACCCCGGCACTATCGGCACCGGTAATCTCAATTACGTCAGCGTTAATCTGTAACGTGTAGCTTTCAGCAGCCATTCGCTCATCGGTTTGTGACAAAGCCAGCCGGATTTGCTGTTTGCGCTTTGCCTGAACAAGGGCAATATCGCCGTCAAAGTACTGTTGCAACTGCTGTTGTAAGTACTGACCTTCCTGTTCTAATGCAGCGCTGACATTAACTTGCCACTGGCTGCTTATCGTTGTGCTGCCAGGCTGAGTTTGTGACTGTTGGGGTGTGGGAATAATCCGTTGCTGCAGCTGAGTGTCTGTTAACAATGGCTCATCTGTTGGTAGCTGTTGCTTATAACGTTGCTGGTTGGTCATAGTGGCAAATTTGTCGCCATCACCTATATTACGCAGTAGCTGCTGTGGCTTGGTCAACGGCCGGACAAAGCGGCTGAAATCCTCACTGTCGGTATTGGCAAATATTTCCGGAGTGAGCCCATGGGCAACAATAAATGCCCGCGGCATAAAGTCGCTGTAGCTGATGATCCAGGGTGCAGAGTGGAAATGCAGTTGTGACTGCGCGCCAACGGCCAGGCCTTTAAAATCTTCGGTTGGCGAGATACGATGCAAATCACCCTGAATATGCTGCAAAGTCAGGCCAGCCTGTTCTGTACTATTGAGCCGGCGTACCATATGCAGATAAATGCTCCAGTCTGCCGACCCGCCAGGTAAGGGGTGTGCTGATTTGTTTATCAGACTAATACTGCCTTTAAAGGTGCCAGGCTCGGCCAGTAAATTTGATTCAACGGCAAACCACAGTTCAGCACCGTTGGCAAAATTAGCTAATTCGCTTTGGCTATTAATGGCTGCCTTGCAATTCAAACTTATAAACCCTATAAAAATCAATATGTAAATTTGACGCATTTACCTGCTCCTGGCGTTGCTGGAAAAAATCCGGCTGAAAATTAAACAAGGCTCTTGTTATTTGTCAGATTTATTATATGCTGAAAAACAAAATGACAACGCTGTCAATTTGGCAAAGACTTATGCTAAAGTCAAGCTTCAGCCAATTAAACCGCTTAGGTTACAGCACGGCAAGGCAAATTGAGTGAACCACGCCGACTCAGGAAAGAGGATCCAGGATGAGGACAGAGGTACCAACACAACAACCCTTGTATTTAGGCATCGATGGTGGCGGCAGTAAATGCCGGGTGGTGCTTATGGCAGCGGATGAGCGCGTGCTGGGTGAGGGTTTGTCAGGTCCGGCGAATCCGCTGCGTGGTATGCAATTGGCTACGGCGTCTATTATCGATGCTACAAAGCAGGCATTAGATAGCGCCGGCCTGCCACACAGTGCAATGGCAAAACTGGTGGTTGGGGCAGGGCTGGCTGGGGTTAATTTGCCAGAGTACTATCAGTTATTTTCGGCCTGGCAACACCCTTTTGCCAGTTTACACCTGACCAGCGACTTACATATTGCCTGTATTGGTGCGCACCAGGGACAGGATGGTGCTGTGCTTATCTGCGGTACCGGCTCCTGCGGCCTGGCGGCGGTGAAAGGCCAGCTGCTGGAAGTTGGTGGCCATGGTTTTCCCTACGGCGATAATGGCAGTGGTGCATGGTTCGGCTTGCAGCTATTGCAGCAGGTGCTTCGCAGTAAAGATCAGTTGATTGAACCAACCTTGCTGACGGAACTGTTGCAGGCAGAAGTGGCATGTAATGATACCTTACGACTAGTGTCACATTTTATGAATGCCAGCCCTACTGACTACGCCCGGCTGGCACCGCTGGTATTTACTGCGGCAGAGCATGGTGATGCTGTCGCCCGGCAAATAGTTGAGCAAGGTGCCGGCCATATTAATGCGATTGCCGAGCGGTTACTGACTATTGATCCTCAGGCCTTGTGTTTAATCGGTGGTCTGGCATATAAAGTAGAACCTTATCTTGCATCAGCGGTGCGTCAATTGGTGGTGCCAGCGTCCCAGCCGCCGGAACATGGCGCAGTATGGTTTGCCAGGCAAGCGATTGCCAGCGCTGTTGAAACCGGAACGACATAATGAATAAATTATCTGAACAGGACGGCAGCAATAACAGTGTTGCTGTCGCTTCGCTTTTTGATGGGAATGCCTGGCACAGCAATGTTGAGCTAAGCTGGCGCGAGGGCGTGATTACCGGTATTAAGCCCGCCATCGGGACTGTGCTCACGGGCACTCTGGTACCGGGCTTTATTGATTTACAGGTCAATGGCGGTGGTGGTGTGCTGTTTAATACTGCGCCGACTTTGCTAACCTTGCGCAGCATGGTGCAGGCGCATGCCCGCTTTGGCACCTGCGCAATGTTACCGACCGTGATTACCGATTCTGTTGAAGTTATGCAACGAACTGCTGATGTAGTGGCACAGGCTATTGCCGCCAAGCTACCAGGGATCATTGGCCTGCATTTTGAAGGTCCACATTTATCTGTGCCGAAAAAAGGCGTCCATCCGGCCGAGCATATCCGGCCATTGTCAGCGGCCGAGCTGGCACTGTATCAGCGCACTGATATTGGCATTAAGCTGATTACCGTAGCACCGGAAAATGTCACGCCACAACAAATCAAACAATTGACAGCAGCGGGTATGCAGGTTTGGCTCGGGCATTCTAATGCCGACGCCGCTACTGTACAGCAGGCGCTGGCCGCCGGGGCCCGGGGTTTTACTCATTTGTATAACGCCATGTCGCCGCTTACCTCACGGGAGCCGGGCATGGTAGGTGTGGCGCTGACTGATGCAGACAGCTGGTGTGGCATTATTCTGGACGGTCTGCACTTGCATCCGACAGCCGCCAAACTGGCGCTGGCCGCCAAGCCTAAAGGCAAGGTCGTACTGGTGACTGATGCGATGGCACCGGTTGGCACCGATGATACTGAATTTGCTTTTTTTAGCGGTAAGGTGGTGCGCGAAGGTAACAAGCTAACTAACGAAGCCGGTGCGCTGGCAGGTTCAGTACTGGATATGGCCAGTGCCGTGCGCTACGCGGTTGAGGTATTGGCGGTTGAACCGGGCGAAGCCTTGCGAATGGCAGCGCTTTATCCGGCTGAGGCATTGGGCCGCGCCGACAATTACGGCCGGCTGCGCAACGGTTTTCAGGCCGATATGGTATTGCTGGATGAGCATTATCAGGTGCAGCAAAACTGGATGGCCGGCAACAGTGTTTATCAGGCGCATCCGGCTGAGCAGCTCAAATGATTATAATAAAAGAGGACTACATATAATGGAAAGATCTGTTGCCCGGCCAGTGAGCCATAGTAGTGTGTTACCAATGATAATTATCGGTATCTTATTTTTTATCTTTGGTTTTGTAACCTGGTTAAATGGCTCTCTGATCCCGTTTTTAAAAATTGTTTGCGAGCTGAACGAGTTCCAGGCCTTACTGGTTACTTTTGCGTTTTATATTGCCTACGTCGTAATGGCGCTGCCCATGTCATTTGTCCTGAATAAAGTAGGGTATAAGAATGGCATGGTGCTGGGGTTATTGATCATGGCCATTGGTGCCATTTTGTTTATTCCGGCGGCGCAGACCTCGCACTATGCATTATTTTTAGCGGCTTTGTTCATTCTGGGAACCGGACTGACTATTCTGCAAACAGCATCTAACCCTTATATTGTCTGTATCGGCCCGCGGGAAAGTGCTGCCATGCGCATTAGTATTATGGGGTTGGTTAATAAAGGCGCTGGTTTTATTGTGCCCATTATCTTTACGGCCTGGGTGTTAACCGGCATGGAGCAATTTTCAGCAGAGGCATTGGCTGTGCTGACAGAGGCCGAGCGCAATATCCAGTTGGCTGAGCTATCAAACCGGCTGGTAACGCCTTATATCTATATGACGGTTGCCCTGCTGCTGCTGGCTGCCTTTGTCAAATTTTCCCCCTTACCCGAACTGAATTTAAATGACAGCGAGGATGATAACGCCACAAGTACATCCTGGACTGCTATTTTCAGTCATCCGCAACTGGTGTTGGGTGTTGTGGCATTATTTGTTTATGTTGGAGTCGAAGTTATTGCCGGCGACACTATCGGTTTATATGGGCAGGGACTGGGTGTGGCGCATTTTGGCGCGCTAACGTCATACACCATGGCTTTTATGGTACTGGGTTACCTGGTAGGTGTCTTCTGTATTCCTAAATACTTGTCGCAGGATCGGGCGTTGCAGGGGTCAGCTGTGTTCGGTTTATTGTTCACGCTCGGCGTGATTTTTGGTAATACCGGCAGTAGCTTGCTGGCAGATGTGCTGTTTGGCTGGAGTGGTATTCCGGTAGTGCCGGACACGGTAATGTTTCTGGCATTACTGGGCTTCGCCAACGCCCTGGTTTGGCCGGCAGTGTGGCCTCTGGCGTTGCAGGGGTTGGGTAAGTTAACCAGCACAGGCTCAGCGTTACTGATTATGGGCATTGCCGGAGGGGCAATATTGCCAATGGTTTATGGTTATCTGGCGCATAGCTCAGGTGACAGCCAGTTTGCTTACTGGATGATGCTGCCCTGTTACGCTTATATCCTGTTTTATGCTTTCAAAGGCCATAAGCTGCGGAACTGGGGTTAAACCATTTTCAGATTTTGCTGAACTTTGCTTTTAATGCCCGCTCAACATGAGCGGGCACAAAACTACTGATATCACCGCCATGACGACACACTTCTTTTACTAAAGTAGATGAAATAAAAGTATTTTTCTCTGAAGGCGTCATAAACAGACTATCCAGCTCAGGGTTTAGCTGGCGGTTCATGCTGGCCAGCTGAAACTCGTATTCGTAGTCAGCCACTGCCCGTACGCCCCGCAACAAGACCTGAGCATGCTGCTCTTTGGCAAACTGGGCCAGTAAACCGGAAAAGCCAATAACCTGTACATTGCGACAATCTGCAAAGGCTTGCTCAGCCAGTTGCACCCGTTCATTCAGGCTGAATAATGGCTGTTTACTGGGGTTTGATGCTACCCCAACCACTACTGAATCAAACAGCCGGGCTGCCCGCAATACCAGATCGCTGTGGCCATTGGTTAGTGGGTCAAAGGTGCCGGGGTAAATGGCTTTTACTTTCATATGGTATGTACTTTCATAATAGTTTGCTTATGTTATCGCCAGCTGACATCTCTGCAGTGTAAGCGACTAGAGTTTTTAGTCAGTTTGGCGTTACTATAGCAAACAACTATACCAACAAAGAAGCTTAGCTGCCGACATGGAAAAAAAGCTCAGAACCAAAGATAAAATTCTGCAAGCCAGTATCGCGCTGTTTAACGAAGTCGGGGAACGTCAGGTTACGACCAATCATATTGCCGCTCACTTAGGAATCAGCCCGGGGAATTTGTATTATCATTTTCGGAATAAAGAAGACATAGTCCGGCAAATTTTTAAAGAGTATGCCAAGTTACTGGAAACCCGGATAAAACCGCCTTCTGCCGAGAAAGAAGCACTGGATGCGCTGGCAGAGTATCTGGATGTGGTGTTTGAATTGATGTGGCGTTTTCATTTTTTCTACGCCAATCTGCCCGATATTCTGGCCCGGGACATTGCTTTACAGCAGGATTATGCCCGGGTGCAACAAGGGGTGCTGGAGCGCGTGATCTCGGTGCTAAAGGCACTGAAAGCTAAAGCAGTGATTGAAATTGCCGACGAAGATATCACTGGCTTTGCCCACAGCATTAAATTGTTGGTTACCTTCTGGATCAGTTATCTGAAAACCCAGGCACCGGATAAACCGATAAATCAGGCCAGTGTCTATCAGGGGGTGTTAAAGGTGCTGCTATTATTTAAACCTTACGCCACCGCTCATGCCTTACCGAGGATCAGTAATTTGCAGCAACACTATGCTAATCTGGCCGGTGCAGATCAGACCAGCTAATGAAAACAGCCGCGCTTGTATCTGATTATTTACAGCTGTAAAACTGCCAGCTACTACACTTAATGGCGAAACGCTGCAGAGCAGCGTGTTAACCATTACAATGTGCATCCTTTAAAACCGCCCAGACCATCGCCAATCAGGAGGCCGCATGCGCAATAGCGCTTTTCTGCAACATCTACAACACCAAATCGAAGACGTAACCGCTGAAGGGTTATTTAAGGCAGAGCGGATTATCTCCTCCCAGCAGCAAGCGGATGTCACAGTGGGCGGCACTCAGGTACTGAATTTCTGTGCCAATAATTATCTGGGCCTGGCGAACCACCCGGATCTGATTGCTGCGGCAAAACAAGGCCTTGACAGTCATGGCTTTGGGGTAGCATCAGTGCGTTTTATTTGTGGTACCCAGGATATTCATAAAACCCTGGAAGCAAAAGTCAGCGAGTTTCTGGGTACAGAAGGCACCATTCTTTATTCGTCTTGCTTTGATGCTAACGGTGGTTTGTTTGAAACCATTTTAACTGCAGAAGACGCCGTTATTTCTGACGCGCTTAATCATGCTTCGATTATTGATGGTGTGCGTTTGTGCAAAGCAAAACGTTATCGTTATGCCAATAACGATATGACAGATCTGGAAGCGCAGCTAAAGCAAGCTGATGCAGATGGTGCCCGCTTTAAACTGATCGCCACCGACGGTGTGTTTTCGATGGATGGTATTATTGCTGACTTAAAAGCGATATGTGATCTGGCCGACAAATATAATGCCATGGTTATGGTTGACGACAGCCATGCGGTTGGCTTTGTCGGTAAAAAGGGCCGCGGCACTCATGAGTACTGCGATGTCCTTGAGCGGGTAGATATTATTACCGGAACTCTTGGCAAAGCACTTGGTGGGGCGTCGGGCGGCTTCACTTCCGGTAAAAAAGAAGTGATTGCCTGGCTGCGTCAGCGCTCACGGCCGTATTTATTTTCAAATTCGCTGGCGCCGTCCATTGTTACCGCGTCAATTAAGGTGCTGGATATGCTGGCGTCGGGCGATGCCCTGCGCGCTAAACTGTGGGATAACGCCAATTATTTCCGGGAAAAAATGTCAGCTGCTGGCTTTACCCTGGCAGGGAAAGACCATGCGATTATTCCGGTGATGCTGGGCGATGCCAAAGTTGCAGCCGAAATGGCAAAACGCATGCTGGCGGAAGGAATTTATGTCGTTGGTTTTTCGTTCCCGGTGGTGCCAAAAGGTCAGGCCCGAATTCGCACCCAGATTTCTGCAGCACACAGCAAAGCGCAACTGGATAAGGCTATTGATGCCTTTATCCGGATTGGTAAAGACATGGGCGTGATCGCATAAGGGCGGGACGTAAAATGAAAGCATTAGCAAAATTAAAAGCAGAACCCGGCATTTGGCAGACTGAAGTCGATAAACCTCAGGTTGGCCCGAATGACGTATTAATCAAGATTAAAAAAACCGCGATTTGTGGTACTGATGTCCATATTTACAAATGGGATGAATGGGCGCAGAACACCATTCCCCACGGTATGGTAGTGGGGCACGAGTATGTGGGTGTCATTGAAGGGATGGGTTCAGAAGTTCGTGGTTTTAGCGTCGGCGACAGGGTGTCGGGCGAGGGCCACATTACTTGCGGCCATTGCCGCAATTGCCGGGCCGGCCGGGTGCACTTGTGTCGAAACACCACCGGTGTGGGCGTGAACCGGCCGGGTGCTTTCGCCGAGTATCTGGTCATTCCGGCCTACAATGCCTTCAAGCTGCCAGACAATATTCCGGATAGTATCGCCGCTATTTTTGACCCGTTCGGCAATGCGGTGCATACCGCGCTATCGTTTGATCTGGTTGGCGAGGATGTATTAATTACCGGGGCCGGTCCTATCGGAATAATGGCTGCAGCTGTGGCGCGTCATGTAGGCGCCCGGCATGTGGTGATCACCGACGTTAATCCTTACCGGCTGGAACTGGCTTTGAAAATGGGCGCCAGCCGGGCGGTTGATGTCAGCCAGCAGAACCTGAAAGATGTGATGAAAGAACTGGGTATGACAGAAGGCTTTGACGTGGGTATGGAAATGTCCGGTGTGCCATCTGCGTTTCGCAGCATGCTTGATACCATGAACCACGGTGGCAAGATTGCCATGCTGGGTATTCCGCCGTCTGATATGGCGGTAGACTGGAACAAAGTAATTTTCAAAGGATTGATAATAAAAGGTATTTATGGCCGGGAAATGTTTGAAACCTGGTACAAAATGGCCAGTTTGATTCAGTCAGGCCTGGATCTGACCCCAATGGTGACTCATGAAATGCCGATGGAACGCTTCCAGGAAGGGTTTGATATTATGTGCTCCGGCCAGTCAGGCAAAGTGGTGTTAAACTGGTAACTCAGGCTTTTTTTCATAGCACACGAACTTATGTTTGTGTGCTATGTTTTGCGTTCAGTTTTGCTAACTCATTGGTTAATAAAAGCAGAATATCAGAGCTGGTCCTTAGTAACCGCAGATGCTGGAATAAATTAGCAGCCTGCGGGTACTGTAGCTTTAAATAGCTGAACCACTGTTTTACCCGGTTGGCATAGTACTTTCCTTTATCGCCAGCCATTTCAAATTCTGAGTAATGCATCAGTAATTCAAGCACTTGCTGCCATGGCATTACGTCTTGCTGTTGCCTGATAGTTTGCGCCAGGTTAGGCATGGCCAGTGCGCCGCGCCCCAGCATAATATCAGCGCAGTTGCTTTGCTGCTGACACAGCAGAGCGTCGCTGGCGGTCCATATTTCGCCGTTGGCGATAACGGGGATATCAATGTGTTTTTTAATTCTTGCGATCCAAGGCCAATATGCAGGTGGCCGGTAGCCATCGCTCTTGGTACGGGCATGTACGGCGAGGCTGCTGGCACCGGCAGCAGAAATGGCTTCGGCATTCGCTAAGGTCAGGCTGGTGTCATCATAGCCAAGGCGGATTTTAGCGCTTACCGGAAACTCAGGCGGCACCGCATCCCGCACCGCTTTAACAATCCGGTAAAGCTGCTCGGTTTCTTTTAACAGTACCGCTCCACCACGGCTTTTATTCACTGCTTTGGCTGGGCAGCCAAAATTTAAGTCTACTCCGGGCGACCCCAGCTCGACCGCCCTAACCGCATTTTCTGCCAGCCAGTTGGGCTCTTGCCCCAGCAATTGCACCCGAACCGGTGTGCCTGACAAGGTTTGGCCACCCTGCAATAACTCAGGGCAAATCCGGTAAAACACTCTGGCGGGTAAACGTTGGTCAACTATCCGGATGAATTCGGTTACACATAAGTCGTAGCCTCCTATTTGGGTTAGCATTTCCCGCATCAGGTGGTCTACTACACCTTCCATCGGCGCCAACACAATTTGCATATACCCTTCCTACTTGATGCTGCAGCGCTGATGGCTTAAATTAAGGGCGCTATTATAGCCGGAACCGGCGTAGTTGGGTATTACCGGCCGCTTAATCGTTTTAGCAGCGCCTGATTTTCCCGCTCGATATGCCGGTAGAATTCAATATCAGCCAGCTCTGCTGCTGCGGCTTCATCCAGCACCACAACGGCCTGCTGATGTAATTGCAAAGCAGAGGCCGGACAGGAGGCAGTTAGTGGCCCTTCGATCATGGCTTTAACTGCACCGGCTTTATTGGCGCCAGTGGCCAGTAGCAGTACTTTACGGGCATCCAGAATGGTGCCAATTCCCATGGTGATCGATAAATGAGGCTGATACTCACCCGGCGCAAAGAAACGGGCATTATCAGCAATCGTTGCCGGGGTCAGGGTTTTAATCCGGGTACGGGAACGCAGTCCGGAAGACGGTTCGTTAAAACCAATATGGCCATTGCGGCCCAACCCCAATAATTGCAGGTCGATACCACCGGCATCAGCAATTTGCTGCTCGAACTGCTGACAAGCGGCAACAGGGTCGGCAGCACAGCCGTCTGGCACCGCGGTATTTGCCGGCAGAATATCGATAGCGTCAAATAAATGCTGCTGCATAAAATAGCGGTAGCTTTGCGGATGGTCGGCTGATAAACCCAGATACTCATCAAGATTAAAGGTTTTAGCTTTGGCGAAGGACACTTCTTGCTGTTGGCAGGCACTAATTAACAACCGGTATAATGCCAGGGGAGTCGAACCTGTGGCTAACCCCAGCACAGACTGTGGCTTTTCAGTCAGCTGACGAATGAATAGCTGTGTGCCATATTCTGCCACGTCTTCAGCTGTAGGTAATATAACAATTTGCATTGGGCCCGCCTTGCAGGAAAAGTCAGAAAAACCGCTTTATAGTGTTATCGGTGGAACAAATGTAGCAGACAAAAACCGTAATGACAACGCTGTCATTGCGGTTTTTATTTATCGACTTCAGCTTAAAAACGGCTGTGTTCAACAATAGGTGATGTTTTGTTCCGGCGACAGCGTTCAGAACAATAAATGACCTTGTCCCAGTTTAACTGCCATTTTTTGCGCCAATTGAAAGGGCGCTGACAACAGGGACATATTTTCTGAGGCAGTAGTGACTTGCGGTGGACCACAGCTATACTTTAACAGGCTTCAGTTAAGGCTATATACGGTATGAATATCCTGGCGGTGCAACAATTCGGCAAAATCAGGCAGGCTCAGGCTGTCCAGCTCAAGTACATCTAAAATAGCACCACTGTAATTTTGCCATTCCGGGTCAACATTAATGTTATAAAGCAACCGGCTTTCGCCACTGAAAAACTCGGCCAGTTTCAACAGGGCAAACAACTGTTGTTCATAATCATTATCGGATTGCAAAATTAGCGCGGGGCTGTGGTGGTAAGCAATAACATTACAGAGTTCCGGCGTTAATCCCCAGGACTGGGCAATTAAATAACCCAGCACTTCATGGCAGGTCTGGAAATGCTGCTCTTCAATTTCGCTGCAGCCACGGCCCGCCTGTAAGCCCTGTTGCATTAACGTGGCATACTGAGGCGCCTGCTCACTGATCAGGGCGATACCAGCATTATGAAATAATCCCAGGCTATAGCAGTCATCCTGCGCTGCCTGGTTAAGATTAAACTGTTTTGCCAACGCCATAGCGATAGTGGCAGTATGCAGGGCACTGCTCCATAAACGCTGACTAAAAGGATCCTGCCGGCCTTCTGCCAGGGTAAAGCGCAGCAGAATACTCCGGACCAGAGCAATAACCCGGTTCAGGCCCAGATATTTACAGGCATGCTCAATAGAGGTGATTTTCTGACGCAGACCAAAGTATGCTGAATTGACAACTTTTAAAGTAAAACCGGCGATGCCGACATCCAGATTTATTAATGCAGCAATCCGGCTGATACTAGGCTCACTCTTCGCCAGCTGTTGCTGGATATGTTGCAATATCTCTGGTCGTGGCGGAATAGTAAAGCCGCTTAAAGCCCGTTCAATCAGGGCCATATCTAGGGCAGTAGTCATCACGCTTACTCCGTCTGCTGACCTGTTTATTTACCGATATTCGCTATAGTAAAAGAACGGCGATAAATTGCAATTGGCGATTGCACTGCTGGGATATAAACTATCTCAGGAATCGAGGTAGGGGCGGCCGACCATCAGTTGCTGTGCCAGCATTAACTCACTTTGCTTATCTTCCAGCTGCAGATCATTAAATTGCACATCAAACTGGATCAAATCGTCATCAGGCAGATTTAGCGCCACCAACTTGTCTGGTACCTGACCCACTTGCCGGAAGGCGTTTACGGCAACCTGCGCAGCTTGTTCCATCAGGGTTAAAAACTGACCAAGGGGATAGTGCTGAAAAATCTCAGCATCTAAATGTGCCCAGCCCAACAAATCGCCGCTGATACTGCCATCGGCATGATCAGTAAACAACATCGAAACTGCCGGACAAGCCGGATTTTCACCAGCAGTAAACTGGCTGATGTCAGCCTCATTGAACAGCAACACAAAGCCAAAGCCCGGGCAGCCTTCCGCATCCATATCGTCGAATGAGGAATCGTACAATAAAAACAAGCGATTATCTGACGGATTATCGGACACAGAGCCTCCGGAATTAAACAAGAACCGGTTATTTTACCTTAGCTGACGTCCGGGCTAAAGCCCTAAAGTGGATTTTTAACAATTTGACCGCAATACAAGCCGCTTAAACAGCGGCTACCTCTGGCTGCCAGGGCATTTCCAGCAGTAAAGCCAGCGCAGTCAATAACGCCTGTTCGCTGTCAGTTTGCAGGTTATCAGCTGCTACTGCGGCCAGTATTGCCTGCCAGATTTTTTGTTTTACCAACGGTGCCGCACTAAGCAGCCGGTCAAGATGATGAGTTAAATCGGGCAAATTGCTTGCAGGCATTGCCGTCGTTTCGGCAAGTCCCAGGGTATTTAACCCAGCCAGCCATGCTTGCCGACAAGTTTCTGGCTCACCCGCTGCCCTTGCAACTGCGGCAAGTAACTGCGTAGCCGGAGTTTGCAAGGTGGCAAAATCTGCCTGCCTTGCGCCACTAATTTGCTGTTTCGGTTTAAAGTGGCTGGCGACAGTATGATCAATAAAATTAATGATAATCCATTCTGGCAGTGACAATTGTTTATCAGCCGCAGTCAGCGCGGTGAGCAAGCGTTCAAACTTGAGAAACTGGTCGTTGCTAAGCTCTTTTAGCGCCGGTACTGTGCGCTGCAACAATTGCACCTGCAGCGGCAAACTCAACGCCTGTACAGCGTCGACCAGTTGATCAACCTGTTGCAACAACTCCAGTGAGCCCTGCTCTTTAATTAACTTTATTTGCTCGGCTTCATAGTCAGGATGCTGTAATAACAAGGCGCAGACGATAGCCTGAGCTTGCAGTGGCTGGCGGCTGTTCTGCACCAACAGCATCGGCAAGGCAGCCATGGCCTGCATTATTGTTTGTTTATCTGGCATTGTGCTGCTTGCAGGCTTAGCTTCGGTGGGTTCGGTTACAACCTCTACCTGGCTTACCGGACTGGGGAATTTGCCGTTCCAGTGCGGTTCAAGACGCTTGATCCGCTGGTTTAGTGGCGGATGCGTGGCAAAAATACTTGCCCAGCGGGAGATGGCTTCACCAAAAAACAAGTGACTATTTTCATCGGCATTCTGGTTGTTAATACGGGTACCTGCACTGTGCGCACCTATTCGTTTTAATGCGCCGGCAATTCCTCTGGGGTTTCGACTGAATTGCACTGCCGAGGCATCGGCCAGATATTCGCGCTGCCTGCTGACCGCCGCTTTGATCAGGTTGCCGAAAAATGAACCTAAGTAACCAATGACAACCAGGCCCAGGGCAATAGCCAGGATACCGCCGGCGTTTTTATTCTTACCACTGCTGCTGCGGCTGATACTGCCTCTGGTGGTGCTGCCAGAGCGCAGCATGTAGTACCCGATATGTCCTAAAAATAGAATCCCGTTTAAGATGGCAATCATCCGGATATTCATCCGCATATCACCATTTAGAATGTGGCTGAATTCATGTGCCACCACGCCTTGTAACTCATCCCGGTTTAACTGCTCAATACAGCCCCTGGTTACCCCAATTACCGCATCCCCCGGACTGTAACCCGCGGCAAATGCATTAATGCCTTTTTCAGGTAACAAATAAACCGGTGGTACCGGTACATTGGCAGCAATAGCCATTTCTTCCACTACGTTTAGCAAGCGTCGTTCAAGTGGGTCATCACTGGCGGCATCAATCCGGCTGCCGCCAAGGCTGGTTGCCACAACTTTACCGCCGCCCTTCAGTTGTTGCCACTTAATTAACACGGCAATGCCGACAGCAACGATTACCGCACTACTGATAAAAAACACAGTGGGCCAGGGCAGACCGTGCTCTATTGCAGCGGGCGAATCAACATTTTGTAAATCTACCAGGCCAAGCCCAACCAACACCAGAGCGTTGGTTAGTAACAACAGCAGGATTACGGCCAGACTGAATAATGACACCAGGATCCGGGTATTGCGACGGGCTAAATCCTGTTGACTGAAAAAGTTAGTTGCCATGGCTTATCAGAAGCTCACTTTCGGTGCTGCCTGAATTAGCTGACTGTCTTCAAACTCCAGTAAGGTTGCGTCGTTGGCATGGCCAAAGGTGGCGGCTACCAGCACAGGTGGAAAGCTTTGTTTATACGTATTATATTCAGTAACCGCGTCGTTAAAGGCTTGCCGGGCAAATGCTACCCTGTTTTCAGTGCTGGTTAATTCTTCAGATAATTGCATCATATTCTGATTGGCTTTCAAGTCAGGATACGCTTCCATAACCATATTCAGCCGGCCCATTGCACTTTGTAATGCACCTTCAGCACCGGCCAGTTGGCTGATAGCACCGGCATCGCCAGGGTTGTTTGCTGCTACTTTCAAGCCAGCCATCGCCGCGTTACGGGCGCTGATCACCGCTTCCAGTGTTTCCCGCTCATGCGACATATAGGCTTTTGCGGTTTCTACCAGGTTAGGGATCAGGTCATAACGTCGCTTTAATTGCACCTCAATTTGAGCAAAAGCATTCTGAAAGCGGTTTTTTAACTTAACCAGTTGATTAAAAATGCTAATTACGTAGAAAATGATGACTGCAAGTATGACAAGGACAATAAGTAGGTTCATGGTGAATTCCCGGCACTATGGTTTGATGCCAATATTGTTAACAACAGTTTAATCGAATGTCCAGCCTTTCTTGTTCAGTAATTGCTAAAACAGACAAGACGTTGTCAGCTGCTATTTAGACTTCAGTGCGTTATTATAGAGATCCTGACTTAACTACAGAGACAACTGAGAACCAATATGACCGATTTTCATCATATTTCTGTTACAGATACAGTGGCCATGCTAGCGCAACAGCCTGTGATAATTGCCGATATCCGGGATGAACAGAGCTTCGCCAATGGCCATATTGCCGGTGCTTATCATCTGACCAACGGCAGTTTGAATCAGTTTATGCAGCAGATCGAATTTGATCAGCCGGTCATTGTGGTGTGTTATCACGGCAATTCCAGTCAGGGAGCAGCGCAATATCTGGCTCAGCAGGGGTTCGAGAAAGTTTACAGTATGGACGGTGGCTTTAGTGAATGGCAACAATCTCAGCCGTTTGAGCGCGATAGCGATGCGTAAGCTGGCTGAAGTTAACAATCCCGCCGCCGCGCTATTATTCGCAGACTACTGTAAGAGCAAAGGACTGCAGGTAAACGCTGAACTGACACCGCAGGCTCCGGCAATACTGTATTGCGATCAGGCGGGTTATGAGCAGGCAACTGAATTGCTCAGAGAGTTTATAACCCAGCCAGACCACCCACGTTATCAGGCTGCAGCATGGCAGCGCAGCCAGCCTGTAGCAACGTCCGGACCAAAGAACACGGTGCATATTCCCTGGACTAAGCTGGTGAATAGTCCGGTAACCAGCATAATGCTGGTGTTATGTCTGCTGGTTTACGGCTGGCAGCAAGTCAGTTTTCAAGCTGCCGTAACGGCTTTACAGTTAACCGAACCCCAGCAGCTCTGGCGCTGGTTTACCCCGGTATTATTACATTTCTCTGTGACTCATCTGGTGTTCAATTTACTGTGGTGGTTGTTGCTCGGTGCTGCAGTAGAGCGGCGTTTTGGCAGCATGTCCCTGTTGAACTTCATGGTGGCTACAGCCGTTATTTCCAACGCGGCACAATACTTTCTGGTTGGTACCAACTTTGGTGGTTTGTCAGGGGTAGTTTATGCGCTGTTTGGTTTCTGCTGGCTTAATCAGAAACGGTATCCGCAGCCGTGGCCTCTGATAAGCGATGCGCTGGCTGCTTTTATGGTGGTATGGCTGTTACTGGGTTTTGCTGATGTACTTTGGGTTAGCATGGCAAACTGGGCGCATTTAGCTGGCTTACTGGCCGGTCTGGCGATGGCACTGCTGATTAAGCCGCCTCGTGCTGCTACAGGTTATTGATACAAATACTTGGTAAAAAGTACGTCTTTAATAATAGCGTCACCGGTTTCCCTTTTCAGTACTTCCTGCAATTTTGTTAAAATCGTGGTCCGGATTTCTTCCCTGCCGGTCAGCGATTTTACGTTGTCTTCTGATTGTTTGCTAAGAATGCCAATAATGGTGTCGAGAATTAACGGCTCGTGATGCTCAATAGCCGGCAGAAAATTTTTGTCGGTAATCATTAATTCGATAGTAACCCTGACATAACCAAGGCTGCGCCTGTTGCCTGACACATAATTGGTTACGATATCCGGATCAAAGCCATAATAAACAAACTCCGCTTCCTGTTGCTTTGCGCTGGCGGGTGACAGCATCAGCATTAATGCAATAAGTACGAAAACGAATAATTTCATCTGGCCCGGCCTTTTTTCTGTATCAGGGGGAATACTTTGTTAACCTTAGTGTTTTCCCCGGATCATTACCAGTTTATTTCTAATCAGCGCAATAGTTTTTTCAGCTGAAAAGGTAAGCTTAACTTGTTATCATCCGGCCACATTATCGTCATCTGAGCATTTTAGTGGCTAAACCTGCTATTTCATTGGCGGCCGACTGGCAATTGGCCAGCGCCGTTGCCTTGCCTCCTCTGCTACAGGCCTGGTTGCTGGAACCTGCCTCTCTGACAGCGAGGTTGAAACACCGTGCCCGCGATTTTCAGTTACAGGTGTTGCAACAGCAGCAGCAAGCTTTACCTGCGTTTTTGCTACCATTGCTGCCGGATAGTCAGGTTGCTCAATGCCGTGAGGTACTAATGTCCTGTAACCAGCTGCCTTGTGTTTATGCACAAAGCTGGCTGCCTTTAAAGACGTTAGCCGCATTACGGCCACTTGCAGAACTTGGCGAGCAGCCGTTGGGTGAAGTAATTTTTCAGCAACAACATGTCAGGCGCAGTGCAGTCGAGGTTGCCAGGGTGCAATTGCACCAGCCGTTAGCTGCTGCCGTAGCGTCTGGAGAATACTGGGCCCGTCGTTCAGTATTTACCCTGGCTGGCCACCCGCTACTGGTTGCCGAAGTGTTTTTAGATGGAATACTGACACTATGAGTTGGCAGTTGAGCTGGCATCGCTGGCATGATTACCGGCTGTTGATGCGGTTGGATAAACCTATTGGCATTTATTTGTTGTTGTGGCCTACCTGGTGGGCTTTATGGTTGGCCTCCGGGGGCGTGCCGGAACCCGGCATGCTGGTTATTTTCAGTTTGGGTGTGATCCTGATGCGCTCAGCTGGCTGTGTTATCAATGATTATGCTGACCGCCACGTCGACGGCCTGGTCGAGCGCACCGCTCAGCGACCTTTGGCTCAGGGCAGGGTTACTGCGACGGAGGCCTTACAATTATTCAGTTTGCTGGTGATCCTTAGCGCAAGCTTATTGCTGTGGTTGAACTGGCAGACCGTGCTGCTGTCATTAGTCGCCTTACTGTTGGCTGCCGCCTATCCCTTTATGAAACGCTATACCCATTTACCCCAACTGGTGCTGGGGGCCGCATTCAGCTGGGGGATGCCGATGGCTTTTATGGCAATTCAGTTGCAGTTGCCAGCAGTAGTCTGGTATTTGTATTTGGCTAATTTATGCTGGACTGTCGCCTACGATACCTATTATGCGATGGTAGATAAGCCAGATGATGTTAAGGCGGGTATTAAATCAACCGCGATTTTATTTGGCAGGCAGGTGCTACCCATTATCGGTTTATTACAGCTGTTAACCTTACTATTGTTGGGGTATGTTGGGGTGCTGGCGCAGTTGAGTATGGTTTATTATGCCGCGCTCAGCTGTTGTTTGGTAGCATTTATCTATCAGTATCGACTGGCAGTTAGTAGCCGGGCAGGTTGTTTTCAGGCATTTTTACACAACCATTATGTCGGGTTACTGGTGTTTTCCGGTATCGCCCTCCATTATTTCTTTTTCAGTGCTTAGCCGGATGGCTGCGCGTTAACTTGCCGCAGGTAAACATTAATGAAAAATCGAATCCTTGCTTTATTATTGTCGCTGGTTACGGTTAGTGCCTGTGCCGCACCAGAAAATGACCAGCTGGTGAAGTTCCCGCAAGCAACAATTCAGCTTGCTGACGTTACAAGGCCGGTACAGTTGGCTGATACCCCGGAATTACGCGAGCGAGGGTTGATGTTTCAGCAAAGTGCCGAGCCGGGTATGTTGTTATTGTACCCCGAACCGAGGTTGATTAGTCTTTGGATGCGCAATACCAACTTAGCGCTGGATGTGGCATTTATTGATCCACAATGGCGAATCATGGCAATAGAACAGCTGCATCCGCTGGATGAAACACCGGTATCGGCGCCATCTGCCGCGCTGGCTGCGCTGGAGATGCCGCGCGGCTGGTTTGCCGAGCACGACATTCAGCCGGGTGAAAAACTAATCTTGCTTCGCTGACTCTGCTCGTCAACCAGGGTAAGTTTAGCGACTGGGGTCAATAATACCGTTGATACTGTTATTGTGCCGGAACCAGCCAGCGATACTGTACCTGTCATCAACAGCGCTCAGCACTTCATGGGCAAAACGCTCGCTTTCAAATAGTACCAGACTACCCGCCTGCGGCTTTATACAACTCAGTATGGTGTCTTCAGGGCCATACAGTACTAACTCGCCGCCATTGTTAACATCATTGAGATAACTGACAGTGGTCAGCACCCGGTTGGAGCGGCCGCTGAACGCATCGAAATGTTTCTGATAGAAGTCACCATGCTGATAGCAGGCAAAATGGCACTCGAAATCAAATAATCCAAGGAAAAACTGGCGGTTCAGTTGCAGCTGCAGTTGCTGCATTAACTGCAGATAGTGTTGCTGGGCTTCACTGTTGCCATCGAACCAATGTGTTTTATCACGACGGATCTGGCGGTTCAGGGTATGATCACGTGCCCGTCCCACGCCTGCCGGAGTTAACGTTGCATCATATCGTGCTTCATCCAGCAGCTGCTGATTTAAGCTCTGCGGCAGGAAGTCGGGAATAACAGTCCAGCCCTGCTGATAGAATTGGGTCAGCGTGACCGTGTCGTCAATAACAGCATTGCTTTCTCGCTGTGCCGCTATGCTAGTAACCAATTCAGTCATATTTGCTTTCCTCGATACGAGGCTGCGTTTGTACGGGGTTGCCTATAACCTGTCTAACAAGAAAAACTTGTCTTAAGGATAAGTGTTTCTGGTGCGTATCATTTCAGGTTAGATTGGGCTAAAGCACATTTATCTGCGTAGCAACTGCTAAGGTTGAATGAAACAAGGATATCATCATGCAAAAATATTTCTGGCAAAGCGCGGCGCTTGCAAGCGCCCTGACATTAATTGCTGGCTGCAGCCAGTCCATATCAGACTACACACAACTCACACCAGCACTGAAGCTGGATCGCTTTTTTCTGGGGGCCGGCCAGGCTTACGGGGTAATGCACGACTGGCGTGGTCAACAAAGCGTCCGTTTTGTTGCCGATCTATGCGGAGAGTGGCAACAGGGAAGCGGCGATTTATATGAAGTCTTTTACTTCAGTGATGGCCGGGTAGAGCAGCGTCACTGGCAGCTGACCCAAAATGCAGACGGCGAGGTTCGGGGTACAGCTGGTGATGTGGTCGGGGAAGCTACCGGCCAGTTGGCGGGCAACAGTTTGTATTGGCAGTACGTGCTGCGGATCCCCTATGACGGCGATACCCTGGATGTAACCGTAAAGGACTGGCTGCACCTGGTTGATGAAAAAAATCTGATTAACCGAACTACACTACATAAATTCGGTTTTAAGGTTGCGGAGCTGACCCTATCTATTCAGCAACTTGACGCCAACGCCGATTGCTCAGCATTAAAGCAGCAAGTTGCCGAAATTGCCGCAGATTAACGACCCGATAGTGGGAATTGTTCAAAAATCAGAGCAACAGTGCGAGCGGCGGCTTCGCGCGGCTGCTCTAAATCTTTCTGTTTCAACGTGCCCTCTGCAATTCCTTCCCAGATTAACTGACGTTCAGACGCATCTACAATATCGATATTAACTGTGCCGACTTTGTAGTGCACGGTGCTGACATCATTGCTATATACCGGAAAACCAGCGTACACAATACCGCGCCGATAGTGATAGTAGCCATAATGATAACTGGTTGTCGGAATGCTGCGGGTATCTGAACGGTTGGCTACATTCGAATTAAAGTTAACCAGCAATTGGGGGTCCGATTCAACGTAACGGTAGCCCCTGGCAGTCAGCTCCGCGCTGATTGCATCCTTAAAATGCTGAGTGACTAAAGTGGTATAGCCGGCCCTGTCAGTTGCCAGTTCAGAAACGAAGGAAAAAGTCTGATACTGACTAAAGTTAATGTTAGGAGCTTGATCAGAGCGAACTTTTGGGCCACTGCTGCATGCTGTAAGGGCCAGCGCTATAATTGCTGCCGTTAAAAATTTACTTCTTTGGATGAAGTTTGGTCGCGTTGTCATTATTACTATCCTCTGGTTACATCCTGTTCAGTACGACAGGCTGCTTGTCATTAAGTTGCGCGGATTAAATCAGTAAGCGGTTGGTGAATGATTGCAGCTGTATCGGTAATTTGCCAACTCTGATATTTATTATGGCATGCTAAGTGTGGTAAAACAGTTGCTGACAAAATACACAATAGCGTTAGCTATCAGTCTCAAGTCATATTACACTTATTGATAAAGTGCGACAGGGATCTCGGCACAACAATGATAGTATGCAGCCGGGTCGGCTGTTCAATTCGAGACCAGAACATGAATGCAGTGAAAAAAAATAATAACAACAACGAGCAACAGCTCGCAGCTGAACTTGAAAATCAAGCCCAGCAACAACTTGCCGCCAGTCTTGCTGACTTCGGCAAGCAGCTGATGAATGAACAACAGCAGTTGTTGCAAGGCTACAGCGCCCAAATCCTGGCAAAATCACAAAGCCAGTGGCAACAACGGTTAATAGAACAGGAACAAGCTTATCAGAAGTTGTTTAAAGACTGGCAGCAAACTAAGCAGCAACTTGATTTAGCCGTGCCGGTAGCCAGTGCTGATAATCAGGAACTGGACAGTCTTAAACAAAAAACTGCTGAGACAACCAAACAAATGGCGGCACTTGCTGCTGAGTTAAAGAAGGCGCAACAACACAATACCACCCTCAGTGAACGGGAAATCAACCTTGAGCAACAGCTTGCTGAGTTGACTAAAGAACTACAGCTTGAACAGCATAAAGCTCAGCATTTTGAAAAGGCGTTAAAAGCGGCTCAACAAAGCGCAGCTGACCCTGAGGAGCTTACCCAATTGCGGTCAGACCTCGAGCAAGCCCGGGCTCAGGCGCATGAAAGCAAGCTTGAGTTACAACAGCTGAAAACAAGTTTACAACAGCAACAACAAGAGCAGCAGCAAAGTGAGCATCAACTGGCAGAACTAAATCAACGCTACCAGGCATTGCAGCAAGAAGCTGAGCAACAAACCCAGGCACAACAAGATAAACTGCAGGCGCTGGCTAAAAGCCAGCAACAAGTTCGCGATTTAGAACAGCAATTGGCAGAACGGGACCAGCAGCTTAGCGAGCAACAACAAGAGCATGGCGAACTGAAAGCGCAGCTCGCTGAGCTAGAAGCGCATAGTGAAGCTTTGCAAGCACAAATTAATGAGTTTGAGCAACACCGCAGCGAACTGGCTGATAGCAGCGCAGAGTTGGGCTCAGAGCTAACCCGGTTACAGGCAGAGTTTGTTAATATTAATGAGCTGTTAAGTCAGAGCCAGAGCCGCAGTAAAAAGTTGGAAACCCAATTAGAGCATGCAGTTAACCGGCAACAAGCCGCAGAGCAGAAGCAGCAAAGCGAGGCTGATCAGAGCCGTGAAATGATCCGGCAGTTACGATCTCAACTTGCAGAACAGGATGAAAACAACCAGCATCAGATTAGCGAGCTTGAACAAAAAATTATGGAGTACAAACTTAAGTTTGAATATGCTCAAAAACAACTTGCTGTATCGGGTTAACGCCGGGCGTTAATCCGTTTTGGAGTGCTATGAAAGAAAAGGCAAATAACTTCCAGCTAATGCGTGAGCTGGGGTTCTATCAACAGGCTGCTATTGCAGCCTGTTTGCTTGAGCGCATGTTACCTAATTATCAGTTGTTCAGTGAAGTCAGTGAATTTGGCGATAGTGCAGCGCTCAGACATATGCTGGACCTAAGCTGGGAGTGGCTAACAGTAAAGAAAGCAAAAATTAACTTCCCGCGCCTTGCTGAGGAGTTGGAACCACTTATCCCTGAAGTTAATCATTTCTCCATGTTTGGCGTATTCCCGGCAGTAGATTGTGCCACCGCGCTGGATGCGATGTTTAATGGTATCAGTCAGCAAGATAGCAGCGAATTTATTAATGTCGCGAAAATATCTCAGGCAACAGTGGCCCGGCTAATAGAGCATCAGGCCGAAGATGAAGATATAACCTCAGAAAATGAGCTAAAAAAGCACGTCAGAGACCACCCGTTAATGGCTTATGAAATGGAATGCCTGGCCGAACTTATCGAGCTGGTTAGCCCGATGAAACAGATAGAGCGGCAGCAGATGCTGCAGTTAAAAGCCTGGGTGCAAGAGCAGGGCCTGACAAATCTGGGTATGGAGTTTTAATTTAAAGCTGCTTTGACCATAAACGATATGCCAGCTGGCCGGCTACTTTTTCTTTTAGTAGTCTCCAGCTGGCAGGCACCTCTGCCAGAGGCAGCTCTTTCTCCGTTTCCAGATAAATTATTGCGCCAGGACTTAGCCAGCCTTGTTGTTCCAGCAACTGACAGCAGGGAATCGCCAGGTTTTGCCGAAAAGGTGGGTCTACCAACACTATCTGATATTGGCGGTGTGCCGGTTGGGCCAGATAATGTAAACAATCGCTGTTTAACACCTCAGCCTGACTGACGTTAAAACTGGTCAGCAGCGCTTGCAGCCGTTTGGCCTGAGCCGGATCTTTTTCAACCAGAGTGGCATAGCCCGCATAGCGTGATAACGCCTCAAAAGCCAGTGCACCAGAGCCGCTGAAACAGTCCAGCACTGTACTGTCGGTGATATCGTGCATCAACCAGTTAAATAAGGTCTCTTTTACCCGATCGGTAGTTGGCCGTAAGCCGGTCACATCGGCAACAGGTAAACGCCGGCCCCGCCACTGACCGCTGATAATCCGGACAAAACCGGGTTGGCCGGTTTTGCTTTTGGCGGTTTTAGCTTGTTTCATCGTTTCCGTTTTGCCTGTGAGTTAAAGGTGATAGTATTGACAACAATTTTATCCTGAATATTGCCTTCGACACAAAAGCTTATGACAAAACAGAAAAATCTTTTCTCCTGGCTTGGCCTTGGTAAAAAAACAGCAGAGCCGGAAACGGACCCAAAAAAACAGCCTGCAAAAGCTGAGACAGACACCAAGGCAACGCCTGGCGGGTCTGGTGCTGAACCCAAATCCGAAAAAAACGCGGTGACAGAATCGCCCGAATTAGCCGATAAACCGCAGGCTGCTCAGTCCGACGGGCCGGTAGCGACACAAAACGATGCTGCTGAGGCTACGGTTACTGCTGTTTTAGAGTCGGCTAGTCAATCACCACAACTTGCCGCTACAAGTGAGCCCATTACAGCAACGCCAGCTAAGAAAGCAAGTTTTTTCAGTCGTTTGCGACAGGGGTTGACCAAGACCAGCCAGAATCTTGGTGATGGTCTGGCCGGTTTATTCAGTGGCAAAAAAATTGATGATGAACTTTATGAGGAACTGGAAACTCAGTTGCTGATGGCCGACGTGGGTATGGACACTACTCAGAAGCTGATTACTCAGCTGACCCAACATGCAAATCGCAGAGCCTTAAAAGATGCCGGCTTGTTGTTTAGTCAGCTGCAGCTGGATATGGCTGCGTTATTGGCCAAAGTGGAACAACCTCTGGTCGCCAGTAATCCTGCAGGCCCTTTTGTTATTCTAATGGTCGGTGTTAACGGCGTTGGTAAAACTACCACTATCGGTAAAATGGCACAGCAATTCCGCCAGCAGGGTAAATCCGTTATGTTGGCCGCAGGTGACACCTTCCGGGCTGCTGCGGTAGAGCAACTGCAGGTTTGGGGTGAGCGCAATGCCATTCCGGTTATTGCTCAGCAGACTGGGGCAGATAGTGCTTCGGTTATTTTCGATGCTTATCAGGCAGCAAAAGCCCGCAAAGTGGATATCTTAATTGCTGATACGGCAGGTCGTCTGCAAAACAAAGCGCATTTGATGGAAGAATTAAAGAAAATAGTCCGGGTGTTACAGAAAATAGACGGGGCTGCACCGCATGAGGTTATGCTGACACTTGATGCGGGTACCGGTCAGAATGCGTTAAGTCAGGCCAAGTTATTTAATGAAGCCGTGCCTCTGACCGGCATTACCCTGACTAAGCTGGATGGCACCGCGAAAGGCGGGGTGATATTTGCCATTGCTAATCAGTTCACCGTACCTATTCGTTATATTGGCGTGGGTGAGGCCATAGACGACTTACGCCAATTCAACAGTCAGGACTTTATTAAAGCCTTGTTTAGTAAGGAACACTAACCATGCTGCAGTTTGATCAGGTCAGTAAAAGTTATCCCGGTGGTTTTGTTGCGCTGGACCGCATCAGTTTCAGGCTGGAGAAAGGCGAAATGGCTTTTCTTACCGGTCATTCTGGCGCGGGCAAAAGCACATTACTAAAACTGATCAGCCTGATTGAACGCCCCAGTGCTGGCAGGGTTTTAATTAATGATATTGAGTTAAGTCGGATAAAGCGCAGCCAGATCCCTTATGTTCGGCGCGATGTTGGCATTATTTTTCAAAATCACCGTCTGCTGATGAACCATACTGTGTTTGATAATGTGGCGTTACCCTTAGTGATTGAAGGCTTTACCGGCAAAGAGATGGTTAAGCGGGTACATGCAGCGCTGGATAAAGTAGGGTTACTGGATAAAGTACGCTGCTTACCGGCTACGCTATCGGGCGGTGAACAGCAGCGGGTTGGTATTGCCCGGGCGGTGGTTAACAAGCCGCCGTTATTGTTAGCAGATGAGCCTACCGGCAACCTGGATCCAGACTTATCGAAAGACACCATGCGGGTATTTGAAGCCTTTAATCAGGTTGGGGTATCGGTATTGGTGGCGACCCATGATCTTGGCCTGGTAGCGCGGATGAAGTATCGCACCCTTACCCTGAAACATGGCCGGATGATTAACGACGGTTTGTTACAATATCAGGAGCCGGTATGAGTATTTTGTTCACCGGCAGAGCAACCGGGGCTGCGGCTAAAAAAATTAGTTTATTGCGTCGTTTTATTATGTTCTGGCTTAACCATGCGCGTCAGGCAGTCGCCAGCCTCGGTGAGTTATGGCGGACGCCTTCTGCATCCATTTTAACCATCGCGGTACTGGGAGTCAGTTTAACATTGCCGGCAACTTTACATTTGCTGGTGAAAAATATGCAGCAAATCAGCAGCAGCTTTACTCAGGCAGCAGAGATAAGTCTCTATATTCGTGAACAAACTCCTGCTAATCAGGTGCAAAGCCTGGTTGCTATTTTACAGGCAGACCGTGATGTTGCAGAGGTTATTTTTGTTAGTAAGCAACAGGCGATGACAGAGTTCCAGCAAATATCCGGATTTGGTGCAGCGCTTAATTATCTGGAGAGTAACCCCTTGCCTGATCTTATCCGGGTGTTGCCAAAGAACACTGCACCACAAGCAGCTGAAACGTTGCTGCAGCGGTTAAGTAGCGAGCGGATAGTGGATTTTGCCAAGTTGGATATTGACTGGTTAACCCGGTTAAACGCTATTGTCAGTATGTTGCAACAAGCCGTGGCGATTATAGCGCTGCTGCTGTTAAGCGCTGTGTTACTGATTGTGGGCAACACTATTCGTTTATCGATTATGAATAAAAAAGATGAAATCGAAGTAATGAAACTGGTTGGTGCCACCGATGCCTTTATTCAACGACCTTTCTTATATACCGGTGTCTGGTTTGGTATTTTTGGTGGTTTGCTGGCTTTCCTGGTGGTGGAGTTAATGTTGTGGTGGCTGCAAGGCGCTATCAGTAATGTCACTGCATTGTATAAAAGTGATTTCAGTTTGATGGCTATGAGCTTCCAAGAGTTTATTGGCTTACTGCTGATTGCCGTGCTACTTGGTCTTGCTGGTTCATATTTATCAGTACGTCGCCACATCAGTGCGATCGAGCCTACCGGACCGTAATAATAATTAATTATTAAAGTCTCTTTTTTAGAATAACCAGATCTTTAAAACTTTTAATCGACAATTAGCACTCTTGCGTAAAGAGTGCTAATATGATCGCATTCGATTGAAACAGGATTGGCAAAACATGACAATTAAAGCAGATAAAGCAGAATTTATGCCGCTTACCGTCGCTGCCAGCGGCAGTCTTGAGGCATATACTCACGCCGTTAGCACCATCCCAATGTTAACTGCTGAACAGGAGCGTAGCCTTGCTGAGCGCTTGCAGCAGGATGGTGATTTAACCGCAGCCCGTCAGCTGATTATGTCTCACCTGCGTTTTGTTGTGCACATCGCTCGAAGCTATTCCGGTTATGGTTTACCCATCAGTGATTTAGTGCAGGAAGGCAACATTGGTTTGATGAAAGCGGTTAAACGCTTCGACCCGACAGTAGGGGTTCGGCTGGTTTCTTTTGCTGTGCACTGGATTAAAGCGGAAATACATGAATATGTGTTAAAAAACTGGCGCATTGTTAAAATTGCTACCACTAAAGCACAACGGAAGTTATTTTTTAACCTACGCAAAGCCAAAAAGCATTTGGGGTGGTTTAATCAGGACGAAGTAAAGCATGTCGCGGAATCACTGGGCGTGGCAGAGCATGAAGTACGGGAAATGGAATCCCGGATGAGTAATTACGATATGCCTTACGATGCGCCAGACGAAGATGATGATTCTGCTTTCACGGCACCCGTATATTATTTGCAGGACAAAGCATCTGATCTGGCTGTGCAGGTAGAAGACGAGCAATGGGATAATGCCGCAGCAGATCGCTTGCAAGCTGCGATGCGCACGCTGGATGACCGGAGTCAGGATATCGTCCGGGCACGCTGGCTGGACAATAACAAGTTAACGTTACAGGAGCTGGCAGAGCGTTATCAGGTGTCAGCAGAACGAGTGCGTCAGCTTGAAAAGAACGCCATGAAAAAACTGCATTCTGCGCTTAGCTGATTACTACTCCAACACCAATAAAAAAACCTGCCGTGGCAGGTTTTTTTATTGGTGTCGCCAGATTTTATTGTGGTGCCGAAATAGCAGGTGCAGTAAAGCCTGCAGCAACGACATCGTGTTCCTGTGGCAACAACTCAGAGATCCTGACGAGTTCAATCCCATGCTTATTCAACATTGGCAGATTTTTCTTCAGAAATTCATAAGTCTGCGGGTAGGGGTGGCCAATCGCGATTGCCACCTGGTGCCGTTTGGCTATATGAAGTAGTTGCTGAAACTGGCGCTGCAGCGCCGCCTCAGACAAATCATTGTCGAGAAAAACATGGCGGCTTAAGCTGGCGACACCATATTGTCGCGCATATAAACGAGCTTTGCTTTGCGGCGTAGTCAGACTGTCAACAAAGAAAAGCTGACGTTGCCGCAGATACTCCATGGTCCAGGCCATTGGCTGGTCCAGCTCAGTGTATAGACTGCCCATATGGTTGTTGACACCAATAGCATAGGGAATATCGGCTAGAGCCTGTTGCAACGCATCACGCACTTGCTGACGGCTCATATTACGGGTAAGGGCGCCGGGTCCCAGGCTTTTACGGTTATTTGCTTCCATTGGCATGTGCAGCATAACGTCTTTCTGCTGTGAAAACGCCAATTGCGCTGATTTTGGACCGTAAGGAGTGTGAGGTAATACTGACAAAGTTAACGGATAGGGTAAGGCTACCATCTTTAAGTCAGCTTTCTGATAGCCAATATCATCAATAATAATGGCAATACGGGGCTTATCTGCCAGCGCTTTAGCGCTTAGCAACCCAGCCAATACCAGCCCAAAAAAAGTTATACGCACGCGGTTATTATTCCTGTTCGCCCGTTCTGTCTGCCAGCGAGTCTTGGTCAGATCATCCTGCTATTGCCTGTATATTGGCGTATGCCAACACGGGTCGCAAGTCATTTTTATCCCTTGTTTTTGCTGAGCCACGCCAAGGGGTTAACGGCATCACCTTTTTCTCTTATCTCGAAATAAAGGCCGGCGTTGGCCTGACCGCCACTCATGCCAACCAGGGCAATCGTCTCGCCAGCAATAATTTGCTCACCCGGTTGTTTTAAAATATTTTGATTATGGCCGTAGAGGCTCATAAAGCCCTCGCCATGGTCCAGCACAATCACCCAGCCATACCCTTTTAACCAGTCAGCGTATATTACTCTGCCATCAGCAATCGCCTGGACCGGATTACCCTCCGTGCCGCCGATTAAAATTCCACGGGAACGCATGCCGCCCTGACGATTTTCACCAAAGCCCTGTAGCAGAGCACCGTTCAGGGGCCAGCGCAGCTTGCCTTTATTTGCTGTTAAGCCCAGCAGTTCAAGACTGCGCTCTGCTAACGCCCGCAGCTGGTCGATAGTAGTCTGTAGACTGGATTCATTCTGGCGCAGGTAACTTAGCTGATTGCCTTGCTCTTTCAGCAACTGCTGTAATTGGCTAACCGCAGTTTGCTGCTCCGCTTTTACCGCCAACAATTGCTGCTGTTGTTGTTGTTGCTCGGTTAATGTGGTCTGTAGCTGCTGCTGCTGTTCTGCCAGTTGCTTTTTCACCTGTTCTAATTGCAAAACCGTTTTATTTATTTCTGCCAGCTGCTTTACCCTGGCCCGGTTAAAGTACTGATAGTAAGTTAGAGCCCGCTCCAGCTTGCCGGCATCCTGCTGGTTTAACAGCATACGGGTATAATCATGTTGTCCCAGACTGTAAGCACTTTTTAATTGCGCAGCCAACTGAGTTTGTTGTTGTTGCAGCTCTGTTTGCAATTGCAGTTGTTGCTGGTTAAGTTCCTGACCGCTTTGTTCAATGCGGGCCAGTTGTTGCTCTGTCTGCCGTAATTCGGCTGACGCATTGGCCAGTGCCCGGTCAGATTGTTGCAGTAGTTGCTCTGCCTTACTGAGTTGCTGTTGTTGTTTTTTTAGCTGACGCTCAGTCGTTTTTATTTGCTGTTGAACCTGTTCAAGCTCCTGCTGCTGCTCAGCCTGCTGGCGGCCGACTACGGGAGTCGTGCAGATTAAACAACCTATCACCAACAGCCATACTGGCGGCTGGTGTGCTGAAGGGTAAAAGCGTATTTTCATCAGCTGCCGGGTTAGCTTTGCTTAAGTTGCATTAGCACTTTACCGGTCATTTCTGCCGGTTTAGGTAATCCTAACAACTGCAGCATTGTCGGTGCGATGTCACTTAAAATTCCACCTTCAACCGCCGTAGCGGGGCGACCAACGTAAATTAGGGGCACCGGGCCGCTGGTATGGGCGGTATGCGCCTGACCTGAACTTGGATCTTGCATCATTTCTGCATTCCCATGATCAGCAGTTATTAAGCATTCACCACCAACCTGTTGCAAGGCTGCAACCACCCGGCCAATACAATGATCTACCGCCTCCACTGCTTTAATAGCAGCTGTCATAATGCCGGTATGGCCTACCATGTCACCATTGGGGTAATTACAAATAATCACGTCAAAATCGCCGCTATGAATGGCTGCGACCAGCTTATCGGTGAGTTCAGCTGAACTCATTTCCGGTTGCAAATCGTAGGTTGCCACTGATGGCGAGGGCACTAAAATACGGCTCTCACCGGTAAACTCTGTCTCGCGGCCACCACTAAAAAAGAAGGTAACATGGGCGTATTTTTCCGTTTCTGAAATACGTAGCTGTGTTTTATCATGTTTAGCCAGCCACTCTCCCAGAACATTATTGAGTGGTTCAGGTGGGTAGGCACAAGGCGCGTTAATATCGGCGGCATACTCGGTCAGCATAACAAAGCTGCTGAGTTTCGGTTGGTGGCCGCGTTCAAAGGCATCAAAGTCCGGCTCGGTAAGCGCGCGGCTGAACTGGCGGGCCCGGTCGGCGCGGAAATTCATAAATATTAATGCATCACCGTCTGCCATCTGTACAGGCTTACCATCAGCACCTGCTATGGCAGTGGCTTTTACAAACTCATCATTTTCGTCCCGCTGGTAGGCATTGTGCAGTGCGGTGATGGCATCAGGAGCCGTAAACGCTGCTTTGCCCTGAGTGAGTAAATCATAAGCTTGCTGCACCCTGTCCCAGCGTTTATCGCGGTCCATTGCGTAGTAGCGGCCAATAACAGACGCAATCTGGCCACTGCCGCTGCTGGCAAAATGTTGCTGAATTTTCTGGAGTGAGCTTTCGGCGCTACGCGGTGGTGTATCTCTGCCATCTAAAAAGGCATGCAGATAAATCGGGCCGGCACCCTGTTGTTCAGCCAGTTTTATCATTGCAAGAATATGTTCTTCATGACTATGGACACCGCCCTCAGACAGCAAGCCCATAATGTGAACCGCTTTGCCTTTGTTTTTAGCAGTGGTTACTGCATCAACCAGCACCGGGTTTTGAAAGAAATCACCCTCTTTAATGGCCTTAGTAATTCGGGTGAAATCCTGGTAAACCACACGTCCGGAGCCCAGATTGACATGGCCAACCTCTGAATTGCCCATCTGACCATCTGGCAGGCCAACATCCAGACCTGAGCCTGAGATCAGACTGTGCGGATAATCCTGCCACAATTTATCCATTACTGGTGTACTGGCCTGGGCGATCGCGTTATCAGTGGTTTGTTCGCGGTATCCCCAGCCATCTAGAATTAATAATACAAGGGGCTTTTTGGGATGACTCATGCTGACTCCGATTTTGATTTAGCTGAACATTTAAGCAAGGCTAGTATCTTACCGCTTTTTCTAACTTTCTCCAGTCCGGATTGGCCGTTTTAGGGCTGCTTTCTTAGAACAAAATCGTTATACTCAGGCCACTTTAATTGGTTCAGAGTAAGAATGTAACACTATGGCGCAGTTTATCGAGTTTGTGACTAATCATCCTTTGCTGAGTTTAGCCTGGGTTGTTATTTTTTTATTGATAGTGGGTGGATGGCTGAAAGCCCGCTTCTCGGCTATCCGGCAGGTGTCACCAACCGAGCTGACCATGCTGGTGAATCGTCAGGATGGGGTAATAGTTGATATCCGTAATGAAGATGATTTCAAGAAAGGTCACATAACTGGAGCCCGGCAGCTTGCAGCCAGCCAAATTACTGAGCAAAAACTGGCTGGGCTTGAAAAACAGAAAGATGCTCCCATTATTGTGGTATGCCAGGCAGGCATGACTGCACAGAAGAGTGCCGCTGCGCTGGCGAAACAAGGTTTTACCAACGTCTCTGTATTACAAGGCGGCATGGGAGCCTGGTCCAGCGCCAGCCTGCCAGTTGTTAAAGCAAAGAGGTAAGCATGGCAGAAGTAATTATGTACACCAAGGCATATTGTCCATATTGTGTTCGCGCCAAGGCGTTACTTGATCAAAAACAGGTTGCCTATCAGGAAGTAAAAATAGATGAGCAGCCAGAGCGCCGTGCCGAAATGATTGAAAAAGCCAACGGTCGCTCAACGGTGCCGCAAATTTTTATCGGTACAACACACATTGGTGGATGCGATGAGATGTTTGCGCTAAATGCTGCTGACAAGCTCGATCCACTGTTAACTGCATAACTTAAACTAGGAATTATTCATGGCCGAACAACAGGCAAATGGTGTTGCAAACGAGCAACAGGCACAGGGTTTACAATTTGCTATCCAGCGTATTTTTGTAAAAGATATTTCTTTTGAAGCGCCAAACGCGCCGGCAATTTTTCGCAAAGAGTGGAAACCAGAAGTAAAACTGGATTTAGATACCCGCAGCGAAAAAGTGGAAGACGGTGTATATCAGGTAACATTGTCACTGACCGTAACGACTATGGTGGGTGAGGAAACCGCTTTCCTGTGTGAAGTACAACAAGCCGGTATTTTCTCTATTGGTGAGCTGGAAGAGAGCCAGCTGGCGCATATGCTTGCAGCGTTCTGCCCTAACATCTTGTTCCCTTATGCCCGGGAAGCGGTATCAAGTCTGGTTAATCGTGGTACCTTCCCGCAGCTGAATCTGGCACCGGTAAATTTTGATGCGTTATTTGCACAGTATCTGCAAAAGCGTCAAGCCGAAGGCCAGGACGTTAAAGCTGACGCTTAAGCTGATGGATAGCGCAGCAATTGCGGTATTGGGGGCGGGGTCTTACGGAACCGCCCTTGCTATTTGTCTGGCTCGAAATGGCAACCCGATAACACTCTGGGGACGCAGTGGTTCCGACATTGCGCAGATGCAGCAGCAGCGCTGCAATCACAAATATCTGCCTGATATCAGGTTGCCTGATAGTTTAACGGTCAGTGCTGATCTACAGGCAGTGGTGCAAAGCAGTCGCGACATATTAGTTGTAGTGCCGAGTCATGCTTTTGCCGATACCTTAAAACAAATAAAACCATTATTACCTGCAAATGCCAGAGTTGCCTGGGCAACCAAGGGGCTGGAGCCGGAGACGGGCCGCTTGTTACAAGATGTCGCTCGCGAAATTCTCGGCGAAAAGGTGGCACTTGCCGTGTTGTCAGGTCCTACTTTTGCCAAAGAAATGGCAGCCGGGATGCCAACAGCAATAACATTGTCATCTGTTGACCAGGATTTTATTAACCGGCTTTCAGACTTACTCCACTGCGCTAAAAGCTTCCGGGTTTATACTAACCCCGACTTTATTGGTGTGCAGTTGGGTGGCGCCGTTAAAAATGTTATTGCTATTGGTGCCGGCATGGCAGACGGAATAGGCTTTGGTGCAAATGCCAGAACAGCGCTGATTACCCGTGGATTAGCAGAAATGAGCCGTTTAGGATGCGCCCTCGGTGCCCAGAAGGAAACGTTTATGGGGATGGCCGGGCTGGGTGATTTAGTACTGACATGCACCGATAATCAGTCACGTAACCGCCGTTTTGGTTTGTTGTTAGGTCAGGGCAAGTCAGTCGACGATGCGATGGCAACAATAGGCCAGGTGGTTGAAGGGTATAGAAACGCCAAAGAAGTATTTAACCTGGCTCAGCGGGTAGGTATTGAAATGCCAATTTCAGAGCAGATTTATCAGGTTTTATACCAGGACAAAGACGTTAAGCTAGCTGCTGTCGATTTGCTTGGTCGCGAGAAACGCGACGAAGTTAACTAGACGTTAACTAGCTGCCTTTTTGATTAATTTATTCTCTTTTGCCAACAGTGCCGGTATCTCACTGGCTGGCAATGCCTTACTGAATAAATTGCCCTGCAATTTATCACAGCCCATTACATGTAACAGGTAGGCTTGCATTTCATTGTCAATGCCGCTTGCTGTCACTTCCAGCCGCAAATAACCTGCCAGCCGGATTAAACTGGCAGTAATATTACGTTGTTGTTCTTTTTGCTCCATCTGATTGATAAGACTACGGGCAATTTTAACGCCATCTAATGGCAACTGACGTAAAGTGGTAAGCGAAGAGATACCATCACCAAAGTTATCCAATACCAATTGAAAACCCAAATCGCTCAGCGCGGTCAACCGGCTATGCAGATTGACGTTCGGTTGTTGAAAAATTCTTTCGTCCAGCTCCAGGGTGAAGTGATCGGCTGGTAGTTTTTGCTCCTGTAAACAGCTACTGAGATATTCAACAAAATCAGCCTGCTGAAAGTGTTGTGCTGAGATATTCAGGGCAATCCGGCCACGAAGTTGATTTGTTTCCAGCCAGAGTTTTATTTGCTGACAGCTTTGCCGGAACACTAAACGGTCCAGCGTGACAATCATGCCGCTTTGTTCTGCCAGTGCCAGAAAGCTCTGTGGCTGCATAATTCCACGTTTCGGGTTATGCCAACGAAGCAGTGCCTCGTAGCCAACTACCCGGTTGCTGCTGATACTCAACTGAGGCTGGTAATAAACAATAAAATCGTCCTGATGCAGGCTTTTGCTAAGTTCAGTTTGCAGCGCCAGATATTCGGTAGCGTGTTGTTGTAATCTGCTGTCTGCAAAGCAAAATTGACTGGTACCGCTGCGGGCAGCGTTCAGAACAGCCCGTTCAGCACTGTGCATAATGGCATTGGCATCTGCGCCATCTTCGGGAAACCGGCTGATGCCTACACTGGCAGACACCTGATGAGGCTTACTGATAATATTAAACTGATTTATTTGCAGTAGTATCTGGTGTGCCAGCTGATTCAAGGGCAATTCGACAGGTGACGTGCACAGATGAGGCGCCACTAATATTGCGAAGCTGTCGCTACTGTAGCGACCAACGGTGAATTGTGGTGCAATAATCTGGCGTAAGCCTTGTGCTGCTTCAGCAATTCGTTTCGCGCTGCTCTGGTCGGTGGCAGAGTGTTCAGCACCCAGCAGCTGGTTAAACTTTACCAGTAACAAAGCGGTAACAGGGTAGAGGTTGGTGCAGCAGGCAATATTGCTGGCGAGTTGCTCCTCCAGCATAATCCTGTTTGGCAGGTTGGTCAGCGGATCTCGGGTCAGGTTGTTCAGTTGCTGTTGATCGGCTCTTTTACGTTCCGTTATATCCTGGGCGACCAACAAATATCGGGCTGCAGGCCATGCAGTATTATTGCTTTGGGTAATAGTAAGGCTTACCGCAAGTAAATCATTTTTCAGCTGCCACCACACTTCTCCCTGCCAGCTCCGCTGTTGTTGCAATACCTGTTGGATATCCTGCCAGGCAGTTTGTTTGGCAGCAGGATCAAAATACATACAGTGACAGAGGTTTTGATCCTGAGTAAGTTGCTCCAGCACATTACTGGCTATTAACAGTTGACAGTCTTGATCGAGCACAGCAACTAATGCACTGGTATCCGTGAGCAGTTGGCGCAATACTTTTTGTTGGGATTTTTGATAGGCTCGTTGTTGTTGAATACGCCACCAACCTGCAACGCCAGCAACGACCAGTCCCGCGGTAAACGTCAGAAGTATAATGGTAACCGGGGTAGCTGAAAGCCCATCAGCAATACTTGCCTGGACCGAAAAGGCCGGCAACAGGGCGAAAAAACACAGCCAACCTGACAGTGGCATAACAAAAACGTCCTTGTAGTATACAAAATACCGCTTAAATATAGCCGTCATACCCGCCTTTAAGCAAATTAAATGACGATATTTTCGCCGGCTACTGCCAATTAACGCCTTTAAATAAGCTAAGACAGGGTGTAAATTAAAGCCCTTATCAATTTAGCAGCGGACTTTATGTTCCATATCGCCTTGTTTGAACCCAGAATAGCACCTAATACCGGAAATATTATCCGTTTAGCCGCCAATACCGGGTGCCGATTACATATTATCGAGCCGATGGGTTTTGATTTTGAAGAGAAGAAATTACGCCGGGCCGGGCTGGATTATCATGATCTGGCCAATGTCAGTCGCTATACTGACTACCAGACATTTGCCGCAGCGATGGCCGGCAAACGGATCTTGGCTTTAACTACCAAGGGCAGTCAGCCTTATCAGCAACAACAGTTCCGGGCTGATGACATTCTGTTATTTGGATCTGAAACATCGGGCTTACCTGATTCAGTGCGCGATACGATTCCTGCAGGCCAACGGATAAGGGTGCCAATGCAACCTGGTGCCCGCAGTCTGAACCTGGCGAATACGGTAGCGATTGTCTGTTATGAAGCCTGGCGCCAGCATGATTTTGCTGGCGGAATTTAGTGCTTAACGTTATTGAATGACACGGTCAGAGAGTCCCGACAGAAACTGATTAACTGCAGCCATTGCTTGTTGCCTGATTCTGTCCTGTTCCATCCAGATTTCATGATGAGCGCCTGTCAGTGACGTGAATTGTTTATAGAGTGGTGCGGGTAAGTGCCTAAACCAGTTATCCTGAGCGCGGTTGCTGACTATCTGATCTTCAACAGCCTGTAACAGCAATACCGGGACCTTGAATTCTGCCGCTTGTAACTGGATCTGGCTCATCGCGCTGATTGCCTGCATTAGCCAGGCCCAGCTTACACCACCCAGCTGGCTGTCGGGATAAAGCTGGTAAAGTTGCCGCAGCCACTGATAACGTTCGTTGCTGTGAGTTAGCGGGTTACCGGCAAATGGCTTTTCGAGGTAGCTGGTTTGTCCCGGAAAATATTGCTGGCTGTCCCATTTTAACTTACCCATCAGCCAGCCATAACCCGCAACCAAACGGCTGGCCAGGGTTGATGGTATTCTGCCGGCATGTAAACCAAACATAGGTGAGCAGAAAATTGCAGCGTCAAATGGGTGAGTAAATTGTTGTAAATAACGACAAGCGATAGCTGCGCCCATGGAGTGAGCCAGCACTAAATGGTGTTGGTGAGCCGTTGGCAGAACTATTTCAGTGACAAACTGGTTAAAGTCTTCGACATAATCCTGAAAATTGCCGACATATCCCAGATGTGGGTCAGGATGTAAACGTGCCGATTGGCCCTGACCGCGATGGTCCAGAATAAATACACTATAGCCGGCTACAATAAACTCCTGCATCAACTCCATATACTTAACTGCCATTTCAACCCGGCCAGTACTGAATACGACGGCTTGCGCCCTGTCATCGGCCAGATAATAACTGTAACTCAGACGGGTCTTATCACTACTGAGCAGATCAGCATGGACAAATTGCTGCCACAATGGCAGCAACTGTTGCTGCCAGTATTCGGTAAGCTTTGTTTCCATCATTCCCGCGACGATTGGTGGCATCATATCGGTCGAGTCTGTTCAGTTGCAGCAACCCGCGGCAGTGTTACCCGTACAGATAAACCAGGGTTGCAATTCAATGCCTGTAGTGTTCCGTTATGCTGCCGGACAATTTTAGCGACGATAGCCAGGCCAAGGCCAGTGCCGCCAGTTTGCTGGGTGCGACTGCCGCTTACCCGGTAAAACGGTTGAAACACGGCTGCAAGCTCTTGGTCTGGCAGGCCCGGCCCCTGATCACTGATTGCCAATATCAGGCATTCTGGCTGTTGCTGCAGGCTAAGACGGATGGTGCTGTCGGGAGGGCTGTATTTAATAGCATTACGTAATATATTCTCCAACGCCCTGCTCAGTAACCGGCCGTCGGCATCCAGCCACAATTGCTCTGGGGCATCGAGTAGCAGGTGTTGCTGCTTGCTGTCTGCTTCTACCTGGTTGAGCTCAATTAACTCTGTCAGCATTGCGGTTAAGTCACAAGGATTTATATCCAAATGGTACTGGCCGGCATCGAGCCTGCTATATGTCAGTAATTCATCCAGCATGGCATCAATGCGCTCAAGTTCCTGTTTTAGTCTTGGCAATTGCTGCAGGTTTTGTTGCTGTTCTGTCAATCCCAATGCAAGCTGAGCGCGGGTCAGAGGGGAGCGCAATTCATGCGAAATATCACGCAGCAAACGTTGTTGGTTTTGCAGTAAATCACTGATTCGTTCTGCCATAGTGTTAAAGCTACGACCAAGCTGACCCAGTTCGTCGCGTCGTTTTGCCAAGCTGCTGACCCGGCTATTAAGCTTACCAGAAGCAAAAGAGAGATTTTGCTGCAGCAGTTCCCTGAGGGGTCTGGAAATAGATACTGCCAGAATAAAACTGGCAGTGGCGGACACTGCCAACAACAAAAAAATCAATACTGGCTCCGACAGCGCCCGCAGGCTCCACCAGGCCCGCTGCGGCCGTTGCCGTTGCTGATACAGCGCCAGTTGCTGGCCAGCAACCTCAATCACAAAAGGTCCGGCTAAATAGACATTGCGATGACGCAGCATGCGGGGACGGTTAAGCTGAGCCAATTCTGTTAACCAATGTGGATCAAAGCGGGCAGGCAATGCCTCAGGGTTCAGTAATTGCTGGTCAGCATTGTTCACTACCAGCCAGCGGTTGCGTTCGTCCCGGGCCAATTGTTGCAACAGGCTGGCCAGATTATCGCTTTGCGCCAGCGGTGCTAACTGACGTTGCATTTGCTGGCTGAGCGATGAGGGTAGCCGTCGGATATCGGTTGGATCGCTGAGGCTGCGTGAAATTAACAGCGTTAAAAACACGGTTGACAGCAATACCAGCCAGAACCAGACAAAAATGCGCCCGGCCAGGGAGTTAATTGGGTTTAACCAGCGCAACATGCTCAGAGTGGACCACTGAGAAACAGATAACCACTGCCGCGCAGTGTCTGAATTTTTTCGTCATCCGTAAACTGGCTGAGTTTTTTGCGTATGTTACTGATATGCATATCTAGACTACGATCATAAAGTTGCAGACGGCGGCCTAATACCTGCTGGCTAAGGGTTTCTTTACTGACCAGTTGACCGGCGTTGCGCATCAGCATTTCCAGCAACTGGAACTCAGTCGCGGTCAGGCTGACATCGTGTTGCTGGCATTGCACCTGGCGGTTTCGTGGATTCAGTGCCACCTGATTAACGTCAAGTAATTGTGCTGTCTGATTGTTATCATGATGAGCCAGCTCTACCCGGCGTAGAATTGCTTTGACCCGGGCCTGTAATTCCCGTGGGTTAAACGGTTTGGCCAGATAATCGTCTGCGCCAAGTTCAAGGCCAATTATCCGGTCAACATCTTCGCCCCGGGCGGTTAACATTAGCACCGGACAATAATTGTCAGTGCGCAGGGCTTTAAGCAGACTAAGACCGTCCAGTCCGGGCAGCATCACGTCCAGTAAAACCAATTGATAGTTGCCGCTTTTCGCTTTGGCTAAACCACTGACACCGTCATGCACCATATCGAACTGATAGCCATCCATCGCCAGGTAATCGGCAACCAGCTGGCATAATTCAATATCATCATCAATCATTAAGATAGCAGCCATACCACTCCTTTTTATTCAGTGTATCCCGCGCACTCTTTGCTGCCAGCGTCTTTACTGAACCTTTACCTGTGCTTTGCGTTACTTTGCATTCAAGCCGTTATGCTGTCAGGGTCAAAACCACGGAGTATCAATGATGAAAGCAATAACGTTAATGTTAACGGCTGCCAGCCTGCTGCTGGTAACCCACAGCGCCACTGCCGGGCATCATAACAAGCCTGAGCAGGCAGACAAGTCTTATAAGATGCAGCGCGGCAGTTTTTCTTATCAGAAAATGCTGGCCGATGTTGAACTTACTACGGCGCAACAACAACAGCTGCAGCAGTTAATGGCCGAGCATCGCAGCGATAAACCTAAACGGGAACGCGATAATAGCGAGCGCGGTGCCATGCGTCAGCTGCTGCAAGCAGATTATTTCGATGAAGTTGCAGTAACCGAGCTGTTACAGCAACAACAGCAAAAACGGTTGGCCCAGCGGGTTGCCCAGTTAAAACTGCGTCATCAGGTTAATCAGTTGCTGACACCGGACCAACGGCAACAACTGGCTGACAAACATCAGCAACGTAAGCGTCAGTGGCAGCAACGTAAACCAGAGCAAAGCCAGTAAGTTATTCGATTTCCAGCTCTTTTAGTTTACGGGTTAAGGTATTGCGGCCCCAGCCAAGGCACCGGGCCGCTTCCTGTTTGTGGCCCCGGGTGAAGTGCAGCGCTTGTTGCAATACAATCCGTTCAAACGCCGGGCTGGCTTCTGCCAGAATATTCTGTTCACCAGCGCTCAGTTTGTCTTCAACCCAGCTTGCCAACTGGCTTTGCCAATCTCCGCTTTCAGGCGTTGCCAGTTTCTGGCTGCTTTTAGCCGGTTGGGTTAACTCTGGTGGCAGGTCTGCAACTACTATATGTTTGCCGCTGGCCATTACGGTCAGCCAGCGACAGCTGTTTTCCAGCTGACGGACATTACCCGGCCAGTCAAGCTGGCTTAAAAATTGTTCCGCTTCTTTGGTCAGGGTTTTTGCTTCGACGTTTAACTCTTTGGCGGCTTGTTGCAAAAAATGCTGCGCTAATCTGGCAATATCCTGCTTGCGGTCTTTCAATGGCGGTAAATGCACCCGGATCACGTTCAGACGGTGGAACAAATCTTCCCGGAACTTACCATCCTGTGCCAGTTGCTCGAGGTTCTGGTGAGTCGCAGCGATAATCCGCACATCAACACCAACGGCCTGATGGCCACCAACCCGGTAAAACTGGCCGTCGGCCAGCACCCTCAGCAAGCGGGTTTGCACATCCAGTGGCATGTCGCCAATTTCATCTAAAAATAAAGTCCCGCCGTCAGCCTGCTCAAAACGGCCTTTACGCAAATTATTGGCGCCGGTAAACGCCCCTTTTTCATGGCCAAACAGTTCCGATTCAATTAAATCTTTAGGAATAGCTGCCATATTCAGGGCAATAAACGGCTGTTCTGAACGAGGGCTGTGTTTATGCAGCGCCCGGGCAACCAACTCTTTACCGGTACCTGACTGGCCATTAATTAATACACTGATACTGGAGCGGGCCAGCCTGCCTATGGCCCGGAAGACTTCCTGCATCGCTGGGGCTTCACCAATAATCTCCGGGGTAATGCTGGCGACCTGTGGTTTTTGGCGGGCACGCTGACTGAGGCTATGCTGCAAAGCCCGGCTGATTAACGCTACAGCGTCGTTAACATCAAACGGCTTTGGCAGATATTCAAAAGCACCGCGTTTAAAAGCGTTAACAGCGCTATCCAGATCAGAGTGGGCGGTCATTATGATTACCGGTAATTCCGGGGCCAGGTCCTGTAACCTGGCCAGTAATGCCATGCCATCGGTACCAGGCATTCTGATGTCGGATACTACCACTGCCGGTTGCTCAAACTCCAGTCGCTGCAGCATTAAATCGGCTGATGCAAAGCTTTCACACAGAATGTCAGCGCGGCCTAGTGCCTTTTCTAACACCCAACGAATTGAGTTGTCATCGTCAATAATCCAGACGGTATCACTCATTGCGTTATTCCTCCGAATCTGAGATGGGTAAATATAAGGTAAATTCTGTTTGGCCAGGCCAACTGTCGCAGTCTATCCAGCCACCATGCTGATGAATTAAGGTCTGGGCAATAGACAGGCCGAGACCGGTTCCGCCGGCCTTACCACTGACCATGGGGTAAAAAAGGGTATCTTTAATTTCAGAAGGTATACCAGGGCCATTATCGATAACCTTGATAAAGGCGACCAACTTATATCGCTTACCGTTAAGGGTATGTTGATGCAAAATCCGGCTTTGCATGCAAATGGCCCCGCCATTTGACAAAACCTGCTGCGCGTTGCGGACGATATTCAGCAATGCTTGCTCTATTAATTCAGGATCAAAGCTGAAATCCGGAATACTGGGATCATAGTCCCGACTGAAGCGGGCTTTGGCAGGATTATCCATTAGCGCCAGTTGCAGTACCTGTTCAATGACCTGATGCAGGTTGGTGGTAACTTTTTGTGGAGGACGGTAGGGGCCCAGTAAGCGGTCGACCAGATTACGTAAGCGGTCAGCCTGGGCAATAATCAGCTGAGTATATTCTTTTTGCTCTTCGTCCAGCGATTCTTCGAGCAGTTGCGCTGCGCCACGCAGACCACCTAACGGGTTTTTAATCTCGTGGGCCAGGCCACGAATAAGCTCGCGCGCAGCTAAGTGCTGATGTTGTTGCAGGCTTTCCATACTGATTTTTCGCTGCTGGTCGACCTGACGTAGTTCCAGCAGCAAATGATTGGCCGGTTGCTCACTGACCGTCAGGGAAATATCCAGTAAAAGATGGCGGCCATCAAGCAGTACCGCTTGCACATCGCTGACACTAAAACCCTGCTTGCTGCTTAATGCTGCAGTTAAATGGCTGGCTTTAATATCCAGGTGCTGAAATAACCCGGGAAAATACTGGCCAGTTAAACGTTTTTCGCCCAGGCCCATTGCGGCACAACAAGCAGTGTTAAAGTAGCGCAGCATTAGATCACTGTCGAGCAGCAGCACCGCTGTAGTCAGCTGTTCGGCAAGAGCCATAAAATCAGGTTGTATGCTTTTTGTTGTCACACTGCCACCTCTATTGCACCAATTTAGTGCAGGTGACTGGCAGTGTAATCGGTTTTTAGCCGAAATACAGCCTGGGCTGCCCTAATTGGGGTTAATTACCGACGCTCTGTGAAGATAGAAGGTTGTGACAGGACTGGTTGCAATAAGCTTGCCGCTTTGATCAAACAATTCCATTTGCAAAGTATGTTCGCCGCGCTCAACATCACGCAGGATGAAAGTAGCTTTATTTTGCGGTTCGCTCAGGGGGGTGCCGTCAACGACCAGCCGCACCTGCAGGCCACGTTGAAACATTGGCGTGATCCGGCCAGACACATAAACTGATCCGGTATTATCACGAACTGTACCGTTGTTTTCAGGCTGGGCTATTTCAATTTTAAAGGGTTCAACTTCAACCGGTTTTCTGGCGGGCAGGTTAGTGCCGGTAGACTCCATAATATTGGGACGACTGGTTAAGTTTACCTCTTCGGCCCCAGGCTGCGGGCTGTCAGAGAATATTAATACACCATTTGCGTCTTTAGTGACAAAAATACGCTTTTCCTGCGCCTGCAATGGCAGCATGATTATCAGTAAAGTTAATAACAACAGTAACTTATTCATGTGCTTGTCAAATCCATTGATGTTGCATTTTAATTATTATCACCACACTTTAGCGTGCTTTAATAAAGATTTCTACAAAAAAAGGCCCACCGAGGTGGGCCTTTTTGGGCAAGCGTATGTTAGACGCTGTAATACAGTTCAAACTCCAGCGGGTGTACTGCTACCGACACGCGGCGAGACTCGGCACGTTTAATCGCAATATATGCATCAATCATGGCATCAGACATTACGCCGCCCTTGGTGAAGATGGCGCGGTTTTTGTCCAGCTCGTCCATTGCCTCGTCTAAAGAAGTACAAACCTGCGGAATATTTGCCGCTTCTTCTGCTGGTAAGTCATATAAATCTTTATCCATCGCATCGCCAGGATGAATTTTATTCTGAATGCCATCTAAACCAGCCATTAACTGGGCAGTGAATGCCAGGTAAGGGTTAGCTGCAGGGTCTGGGAAACGACATTCAATCCGGCGCGCCTTGGCGCTTGGCACCAATGGAATACGAATTGACGCAGAACGGTTGCGGGCCGAATAAGCCAGCATTACCGGTGCTTCAAAGTGCGGTACCAGACGCTTATACGAGTTAGTTGACGGGTTAGTGAAAGCGTTGATTGACTTAGCATGTTTGATAATGCCGCCAATATAGTACAACGCCAGCTCTGACAGGCCGGCATATTTATCACCCGCAAACAGGTTTACGCCGTCTTTGGCCAGTGACTGGTGACAATGCATACCTGAACCGTTATCGCCAACCAGCGGTTTTGGCATAAAGGTCGCTGTCTTGCCGTACAGATGAGCAACGTTATGAATAACGTACTTTAACTGCTGCACTTCATCGGCTTTTTTGGTCAGAGTGTTAAAGCGGGTGGCAATTTCGTTCTGGCCAGCAGTGGCCACTTCGTGGTGATGCGCTTCAACTACCTGACCCATTTCTTCCAGTACCATACACATTGCACTGCGAATATCGTGGCCTGAATCTACCGGTGGTAATGGAAAATAACCCCCTTTGACACTGGGGCGGTGGCCTTTATTACCCTCTTCATAAGCAGTGCCTGAGTTCCAGGCAGCTTCGGTAGAGTTAATTTTGAAGAATGAGCTGGCCATGGTGGTTTCAAAGCGAATGTCGTCGAACATAAAGAATTCTGGCTCGGGGCCAAACAGCACGGTATCGGCAATGCCAGTAGATTTTAAATATTCTTCAGCACGTTTGGCGATTGAACGCGGGTCGCGGTCGTAGCCCTGCATGGTGCTAGGTTCAATAACATCGCACGTGACGTTTAGAGTGGTTTCTTCAAAGAAGGGGTCCAATACGGCGGTGCTTGGGTCTGGCAACAGGATCATGTCTGAGTCGTTGATACCTTTCCAACCGGTAATAGACGAGCCGTCGAACATTTTACCGTCTTCAAACATGTCTTCGGTGACCTGGCTTACCGGAATACTGACATGCTGTTCTTTACCTTTCGTGTCGGTAAACCGCAGATCTACGAATTTAACGTCGTTTTCTTTAATTAGTTTTAATACTTCCGATGCAGACATGCATTCCTCCAATTGACCCGTTTTGAACACTGAATTAGTGATTGCCCTGTTAAATGCCAGATATATGCCAACATATAACTATATTGATTCTAATAGCTTTATTATAAAGAAATAGTTTTTGACACACTTGGTTGCACCAAATTTGTGCTGCGGCGCCCGGTTATGGTGCGCTATAATCACAGCCAAGTGTAGCTGAGTTTTTGACTCTGTTTAAAAAAAAACCGCCAATGCGTACAACGCCTTTTTCTTTCTGTGAAAAAAAAGAGTAGAATATGCGCCCTTTACTTTTGAAAAGCGTTTGCCTGGTGGTCATTATGGTCATCTAGTGCCACAGAGGATACTGATACATGAGCGTTACCGCGTCAACTTTAGATAAACTGCGTAATATTGCCATCATCGCGCACGTCGACCACGGCAAAACTACCCTGGTAGATAAACTGTTGCAACAATCAGGCACTTTCGATGCCCGGGCCAAGTTGCAGGAGCGGATGATGGACTCCAATGCTCAGGAGTCTGAGCGCGGTATTACCATTCTGGCTAAAAATACCTCGGTACGCTGGAATGGCTATCATATCAATATTCTGGACACCCCCGGCCACGCCGACTTCGGTGGTGAAGTAGAGCGGGTACTGTCAATGGCAGACTCAGTTTTACTGCTGGTAGACGCGGTAGACGGCCCGATGCCACAAACCCGCTTCGTTACCCAAAAAGCTTTCGCGCATGGTTTAAAGCCAATTGTTGTAGTCAATAAAATTGACCGTCCCGGCGCGCGCCCTGATTGGGTTATTGATCAGGTGTTCGATTTGTTCGACAACCTTGGCGCGACCGACGAGCAGCTGGACTTCCCTATTGTTTATGCATCAGCGTTAAATGGTTGGGCTACTTTAGACTATAACGAGCAGAAGCCAGATATTACTGATTTGTTCGAAGCCATCGTTAAGCACGTGGCACCCCCAGCCGTAGAGCTCAATGGTGAAACGCAATTACAGGTGTCGCAGCTGGATTACTCCAGCTACCTGGGCATTATTGGTATTGGCCGGATTAAGCGCGGTAACCTGAAACCTAACCAGCAAGTAACGATTGTTGGCGCTGATGGCAGCAAGCGTAACGGCAAAGTAGGCCAGGTTTTTGGCTACTTAGGCCTGGAGCGGGTTGAGACTGACGAAGCGCAAGCAGGTGATATTGTTGCTTTTACCGGCCTGGGCGAGCTGAAAATATCAGACACCATCTGCAGCACCACCAAAGTGCAGGCGTTACCCGCTCTGCAGGTTGATGAGCCCACTGTAACGATGACATTTCAGGTAAACACCTCACCGTTCGCGGGTAAAGAAGGTAAGTTTGTTACTTCACGTCAGATTTTAGAGCGGTTAACTCACGAGTTAAAACACAACGTGGCACTGCGAGTTGAAGAAACCGAAGACGGTGACAAGTTTAAAGTGTCTGGCCGTGGTGAATTGCACTTAGGCGTATTAATTGAAAACATGCGCCGCGAAGGGTTCGAGTTAGCCGTATCACGTCCTGAAGTTATCATGAGAATGGTAGATGGCGCGAAAATGGAACCGATGGAAAACGTCACCATCGATTGTGAAGAGCAGCATCAGGGCTCTATCATGGAGCGGATGGGTGAGCGTAAAGCCGACTTAACCAATATGCAGCCAGACGGTAAAGGCCGGATCCGGATGGATTTCAATATGCCAAGCCGTGGCTTAATTGGTTTCCGTACTGAGTTTATGACCATTACCTCAGGCACCGGCCTGATGTACCACAGCTTCGACCACTACGGCCCGCATAAAGGCGGCACTATTGGTCAGCGGATGAATGGTGTAATGATCTCTAATGCCGTGGGTAAAGCAGCTGGTTACGCTATTTTCTCATTGCAGGAACGCGGTAAGATGTTTATCGGTCATGCGGAAGAAGTGTACGAAGGTCAGGTTATCGGTATTCACAGCCGTAGCAACGACTTAACGGTTAACTGCTTAAAAGGTAAGCAATTAACTAACGTACGTGCTTCAGGTACAGACGAAGCCATCAACCTGGTGCCGCCAATTCGCTATACGCTGGAGCAGGCACTGGAGTTTATTGACGACGACGAGCTGGTAGAAGTAACGCCTAAATCTATCCGTATTCGTAAGCGTCACTTAACTGAAAACGACCGCAAGCGCGCCAGCCGTGGCCCATCTGCCTAAGGTTTTTTTGCTATAAAACAAAGCCAGCATTATGCTGGCTTTGTTGTTTTTGTTACTGGTAAAACCCTCAATTATTGCCTAGCTTGTAATAATGCCAATGCTCTGGAGGGGCTATGCGATTTTGCAAGATGGGGATAATAGCTGTTGGGCTCGCAGTGGTCATACAATCAGTACTACAGCTTGCGAAAGCTAACACTGCGGTTTTGCCAGCAGTTGCGCCCTCAAACCTGCATTTTCTGACAGAACACAGCCCTCCAGGCCAGTTTTTAACAGCTGAAGGCGAGGTGGCGGGGGCTACTGTTGAGCTGTTGAAAGTAGTGGCAAATAACCTGCAGCAGGACGTGCAGTTTTCGTTACTGAGTTGGGCAAGGGCTTACGAAATTGCGCTGCAGGGCAATAATACCGTGTTGTTTGAAACTGCACGCATTCCGCAAAGAGAAGATCGTTTCAAATGGGTGGGGCCAATAAAGCTGTTCGATATGCGATTATACGGTACAGAACGTGTCTCGCAGAGCAAGCTTGAGCTAAATTCACTCCACCGCACATACCGAGCCTGTGGCTACCGCGGCGCAGCACATGTTAGCTATCTGACGGCGTTAGGGTTTGAAGAAGGTAAAAACCTGACATTAACGTCACGCGCTGGCGATTGTTTGCAGATGATAAGCAAGGGACGGACAGACATTGTCGCGTTAAATTACTATCGTTATGGTGACCAGAGATCTGAAGGAAATGTGGTTATTTACGCCATGAACCCGCTTTATTTCAGTGAGTTATTTCTGGCATTTTCGCCTTTTGTCAGCGACAGTGTGGTTGCAAGCTGGCAACAGGAACTATTTAACAGTTTTCGCGACGGAACAATGCGTAAAACTTACAAGCCACATTATCCAGCGACCATGATTGACCGGCTGGAAGCTTATGCCCGACTCGTTAACCCTTAACGACTTATATTCACACTTGATGAAATTCCAATAAATACCTGATTTACGTTGGGCTATGTCAGCAATAAACCTGTATCGGCTGACGAACCATGCTGGTCTGACATTAGTTTTTCTAGTATTCTTCGGTATATCAGGGTTTTAAGGAGCGGCTATGGACAAGCAAGGACTGATGCGATACCTGCATCAAAGCAAAGATTTTATTGTCGCTTATGTTCAGCGTTGCCAGCAGGATCAGATCACTATTATTGGTGGGTACCTGGCTTATATTTCACTGCTGTCTCTGGTGCCGCTTATCGCCGTAATGTTTTCGATGTTGGGCATGTTTCCGATGTTTTCCGAGCTACGTTCCCGGCTGGAAGAACTGATTTTTGCCAATGTAATTCCTACCCGTGGCGAGGAAATTCAAAGTTATGTCAATGAATTTATTGGCAATACCGCCGGCATGACAACGGTTGGTATTCTGGTGCTGATTATTATTGCGCTACTGCTCATTTATAATATTGATAAAACGCTAAACAAAATCTGGCGGGTAAAACAGCGGCCTCGGCCTATTATTTCATTCTCAATATACTGGATGATTCTGACTCTGGGCCCGGTACTGATTGGTACTTCCATTGCAGTTACATCTTATCTGGCAACGTTGAGCCGTTATGCGGATGACTATACACCGGGTATTTCCAGTTTTATTTTGTGGCTTGTGCCTTATGTGATGTCGCTGCTGGCTTTTTTTATACTTTATCTGGTTGTGCCCAACCTGAAAGTACAGGTACGTCATGCGTTATGGGGGGCATTGTTAGCTACGGTATTATTCGAGTTTTTTAAGCGTGGCTTTGCGTTGTATGTGAGCGAGTTTCCATCTTATCAGGCGCTGTATGGTGCGCTGGCGCTGGTGCCGATCCTGTTTATCTGGGTATATTTATCCTGGCTGGTAGTGCTGCTTGGGGCGGAGCTTACTGCCTTGTTACAGCAGCGGGCTGAGCTGGAAGAAGCGGAATCATCTGGTGAGTCGCAAGCATGAAAGCTCTGATTCAACGGGTTAGTAAGGCTTCAGTGTCGGTAGCTGGTGAGCAAATCAGTGCTATTGGTCCTGGCATGCTGGTGTTGTTAGCCGTTGAAGCTACAGATAACGACGGCTCACTGGCAAAGCTGGTGCATAAAGTAGCACATTACCGGCTGTTCAGTGATAACAACGGTAAAATGAATTTAAATGTGCAGCAGGCTGGCGGTGCCGTGTTAGTGGTGTCGCAATTTACTCTGGCAGCAGATACTCAAAGTGGTTTGCGTCCGAGCTTTACCCCTGCAGCCGCTCCGGCTAAAGCAGAGCAGTTCTATCTGCAATTTACTCAACAATTAACCGCACTTGATATACTGGTACAAACCGGCCGGTTTGCGGCAGATATGCAGGTTAGCCTGATAAATGATGGCCCGGTTACCTTTATGCTAAGCAGTTAATTTCACTGAACGATTGATAACGAGCACTTTAATGGCACTCCCCACCAATTGGCAACTAACCAGCCCGATAACACCAGAGCATTGGCAAGCCTATTATCAATTGCGCTGGCAGGTACTGCGAGCACCCTGGCAACAACCACTGGGCTCTGAGCAGGATGAGTTTGAAGCGCAGGCTCATCATCTAATGCTGACCGATGGCAGTGGGCTGGTGCAGGCCGTTGGCAGGTTACATCGTCTTGATGATAGTACCGGGCAAATCCGTTATATGGCGGTGGCTGACAGTGCCCGTAAAAAAGGCGCTGGTAGTATGATATTGCATGCATTGGAGCAGCAGGCAGTGTATCTGGGGCTGCAGCAACTGCAACTTAATGCCAGAGAAGACGCTGTCGGCTTTTATCAACAGTTGGGATATAAGCAGGCTGGTGATGCGGCACCCTTGTTTGGTATTGCGCATCTGAAAATGATCAAAGCCTTGTGCCTGACGGGCAGCGCTGACGACTTCAAACAATGGCAGCAACAGCTGGCGCAAACCTGGCGGCAAACAATCCCCCTCAGCCAGTATATGCAAATAAATATCAGTGGCTTTAATGGCTACCGGTTAAGCTGCAGTGCGCCGCTGGCTCCGAATATCAATTTACACCAGACCATGTTTGCCGGCAGTATTTATACCCTTGCAACACTAACGGGCTGGGGAATGCTATATATGCAACTGCAGGCGCTTGGTTTGCAGGGGGCCCAGGTGCTGGCGCATGCGGATATCAGATATCTGCGCCCTGTTGACAGTGCACCTGAAGCACGTTGTCAGTTGCTGGACTGCATTGGAGATTTAGGGCCACTGGTGCAGGGGAAAAAAGTCAGGCAGCGCATTAAGGTGGGTATTTACTGCCAGCAGCAAGTTTGTGCCGAGTTCATTGGTCAGTATGTGGTATTACCTGAGCCAGCGCTGCAAAATTAGCCACAAAACCACTACGGTCAGTTTTTATAAAGCATTTATCAAAACTTGGTAAAGCGGCGTTACGAGTGCTGGCAGATAATACACCTCAGGCAATACGGGTTTGAGGTGATTATGAAAAGTAAATGGCTTTGGGTTTCATCTATCAGTACATTAATTGGTATATTAGCCGGTGGCATTTACCTGTTCTTTGCCGAACATTCATTGTTATTAAGTGATAAGGACTTAACGTTGTCAGCCTTTTGGTCGACATTTATGTTATGGGCTTTTGTGCTGATGTTTGTGGTAGCGCTTTTGTGCAATGTACTGGCGTTTATGGAGCTTGATGACGAGCACCGGTTGGCAGGAGTTAATCAGCGCTTACGAACCATGTTGGCAGGCGGTGACCGCCAGCAACAGTTTTTGCTCGAAGCACAACGCCTGTTGAGCCGCAAAGGACGTTGGTCTGCCAGCGACAGAATAGCTGCTGATTATCAGTTGCTGCATGCGCAACGTGACACTCTGGTTTTCGTTCAGCAAGGTTGTTTACCCGTAGACATTACTCAGGTCAGGGCGATGTTTCAGCAAATGTTGGCGATTGATATTTCTGATGGCATTGTGGTTAGTAGCGGTGGCTTTTCCAACCAGGCCTGGATTTTTGCTCAGGAAGCAAATATCAGTTTGCTGGACAGTAAAAGTTTAAGAAAACAGCAAAAACGTGCAAAAATCCAGCAAGTACCAATAATTCAGAGCTGATATCAAAGTTTCATCAGGATTTTTGTTGGTAAAAAGGCGATATTCCGTGCTGAAGGGAATCAAAATAATAAACATGGATGGCTTCACTTCCTGCATAGCTGGCTTCGGCCAGCTTTTTTATTGCCAGTTTATTATCATGAATCCCGCAGTGAGTAAGTAGCGTGCGGTCAGTGAATTTTGAAACGGGTAGCGGCTGACTGAAGCTGTGCTGCTAGTCTGGCGACATCATCACTATGCACCAAGGTGCTTTGAGCTTTGCTGGTACTGTTGTTAGCCAGTTGCACCATTTGCTGCATATTCTCGCTAATGGCAGCGCCTAAATCTAACTGGCTGGCGCTGGCATTACTTACCGCATTACTTATTTGACGCGTTTGCGCCATAGCTTCGGTCACTTTCTCCAACGCTGCTGCCAGCTGCTCGGTGGTGGCAACACATTGTTCGGCATCTGTTTTACCTGTAAGCACCGATGCTACCGCTTGCTGGCTTTGTTGTTGCAGGGTACCGATCATTTGCCTTATTTCATTTGTTGCCTGCTGGGTGCGCCCGGCCAGTGAGCGCACTTCATCAGCTACCACAGCAAACCCGCGGCCTTGTTCTCCTGCTCGTGCGGCTTCAATTGCTGCATTTAGCGCCAACAGGTTAGTCTGCTCGGCAATGGCGCTGATTGTGGTAAGAATGCCGCCAATGTTGGTGGACTGATCGTTTACTTTGTTCATGACGTCGCTGGTACCGGCCAGCTGACTCGCCAGGCCCGTAATCAATAGTTTGTTCTTGTCGGCAATCTGTTGAATATGCTGACTTTGCTCAAGAGCCTGGCGCATTGACTCACCAGCTTGCTGAGCCTGATCCGCGACAGTTTGGGTGTTGTCCGCTAATTCGCCGGTAATACCATTAACCCGACTGATTTGTTGCTGCTGTTGTTGCAATGATGTACTTATCTCCTGTACCTCACTGCTGGATTGACTGGCATTGTTATTCAAATCAGTCGCGTTTTGCTGAATATTGGTTATTAAACTGCGCAGCGCCGCTATCAGGCTGTTAACCTTGGCTGACAAGGCACCAAATTCGTCTTGTTGTACTATTGTAAGTTCGCGGGTTAAGTCGCCTTTGGCAATGTCGCCCAGCATATGATTTATACTTGCCAGCGGCTTTAACATGGCACTAATCGTAAAGTAGGCAGCGACCACTGCCAGCACAACTAAAACCAGCATCATGACAAGGGTGCGGTTGCTCCCCGAGCTCAACGCATCTGAAACCTGTTGTTGCAACTGATTAAAGCGCTGATCAGCCAGTTCAACCACCTGATCCAGCGCCAGTACTGCCTGTGCTACCTGTTGCTCTGAGTTGTTAAGTTGACGCCGGGCCGTTTGCTGTTGTTGCAGTTGCTGCTGTTTCAGGTTTAACAGGCTGTTGTCACTTTGCAGTCGATCAGTTAATGCCGCGAATTGCTGCAGAAACTGCGGCCACAGGTCATCGGTATCGATATCACCTATCTGCCGGCCTAAATAATCAATATTTACCTGGATATCACTAAGGGTAAAGCCGATATTTTGTTGGTTTCGTTCCAACACGGCTAAGTCGACATAACCCGCCACTTCCCGAACCGTGTTGAGTAAACCTAAAATCTGACCATCAATCCGGCCCGCGTTACCGCTTATTTGCTCCATTAAATTATCGTCAAGGGACAAGTCGGCATCAGCTAAATCCAGCAAGCTGGCACCGGCATCGTCTATTGCTATCTCGAGCTCACTCAACTCGGTTGTAACCGCTTCTGCCACAGCATTACTCTGGCTGCGCGCAGCAAACATGTTGTCTACTGCTTTGCTGTATTGTTCAAAATGATTCAGTGCTGCCTGCAGCGGTTGTTGCAGCGCGTTGTCCTGGGCGGTAAGTTGGTTAAAATCGCTAATTACAGAGCTGAACCGGTTTCTGCTTGTTGTAAACTGCTGTTGATAGCTATCTATTTCAGCCTGCTGTTCAGCGGTAAAGCCTAAAGCCGACAACTTTGCCAGTTTAAGCAGCTGGATCTGAGCCAGATTGCTTTGTTGTTGCGCGGGTACAGCTAACAAGTTGACGTCATTACTATACCGGGTGACGGTATTAAAGCTGAACAGCGCTAAAATGCTGGCAAACAATAATAATGCGGCAATAAATCCAAAGCCTAAAATGACTTTATGAGCAACTTTTAACGTCATAACATTCGCCAGTTAATACCTGCTTGTCTAAGTATAGTGACAAAATCAGTAGTTAGTGTGAAAACAACAAGGTAGCAAACAAAGATAAACTGGTCTAGCCAGAAATAGCCGTAGAAATGACATTTGAAAGGGCAGGCGCAGCCTTTTGCTGCGCCTGGATTACAAAAAGTGTGTTACGGCTTAAAAACTACAGAGCATCTTCGCCGGAATAAACTGGTTCAGCTCAGCGCTGCGCACCAGAGCAGCGCTCTTTTCGATATCAGGTCCAAAATAACGATCTTGATTATAGAAAGACACGGCATCCCGCAACAGTGCTTTTGCATTTTCCAGTAAAGCAGTCGATTTCAACGGCGCCCGGAAATCCAGTCCCTGAGCTGCCGCTAAGTACTCTACGGCAAGGACACCAGTGGTGTTTTCACTCATATCAGCCAGACGCCGCGCGGCGAAGGTCGCCATCGAAACATGATCTTCCTGATTAGCTGAGGTTGGCAGGCTGTCAACTGAAGCCGGGTGGGCCAGGCTTTTGTTTTCAGAAGCCAGTGCCGCAGCGGTGACCTGCGCAATCATAAAACCACTGTTAACCCCACCATTCGGTACCAGGAAAGCGGGTAACTTACTTAAGCTGGCATCGATCAGCAACGCCATCCGCCGTTCAGATAAGGCGCCAATTTCGGCAATTGCCAGCGCAAGGTTGTCAGCAGCCATTGCTACCGGCTCAGCATGAAAATTGCCCCCGGAAATAATGTCACCCTCGTCAGCAAACACTAACGGGTTGTCAGTTACGCCATTAGCTTCAACTTGCAGTACCTCTGCTGCCTGCCGGATCTGGGTTAAGCAGGCACCCATCACCTGAGGCTGACAGCGTAAGCTGTATGGGTCCTGTACTTTTTCACAATCTTGATGCGACGCACCGACCTCAGAGCCGGCGGTAAGTAAGTGCCGGTAAATTGCAGCGGCATCTATCTGGCCACGCTGACCACGGGCGGCGTGAATTCTGGCATCAAAAGGCGCCCGACTGCCAAGCGCTGCTTCAACACTCATCGCGCCAATAACGCTGCCGGCAGCAAACAAGTTTTCAGCCCGGAACAAGCCCTCCAATGCCAATGCAGTAGATGCCTGGGTGCCGTTTAACAACGCCAGCCCTTCTTTAGCTGCCAGCGTAAGAGGCGCCATCCCGGCCAGCGCTAAGCCTTCGGTTGCATCATATATCTGGCCGTTGAAACTGACTTCTCCTTCGCCAATTAACGGCAAGACCATATGGGCTAGCGGTGCCAAATCACCAGAGGCACCCACCGAGCCTTTTACCGGAATGCAAGGGTACAGCCCGGCGTTTACCAGGCCGATTAACGCTTCGATCACGCTCAGACGGATCCCGGAAAAACCACGGGCCAGGGCGTTAATTTTCAGTACCAGCATTAAACGCACGGTACTGTCATCCATAAAATCACCAAAGCCGGCGGCATGTGACAACACGATAGAGCGCTGCAGCAGCTCCAGTTCTTCATTTTTTATCCGGGTATTGGCCAGCAGGCCAAAGCCGGTGTTGATGCCATACACCACTTTATTCTGTTTAATAACATCGGCAACGCAGGCTGCAGATTTTTCAATTGCCGGTATTGCCGAGCGGTCAAGGGTCAGCTGCACCGGGCCTTGCTGTACCTGGCGCAATTGGGCCAGCGTTAACTCACCCGGTACTAAATTCAGTGTGAAACTCATGTTGTTACTCCGTAACCATTGGTAAGTCTAAGGCCTGTTCTTTCGCGCAATTTACCGCGATATCGTAACCGGCATCGGCATGGCGCATCACACCGGTGCCTGGGTCATTCCAAAGTACCCGGCCTAAACGTGCTGCCGCAGCGTCAGTGCCATCAGCGACGATTACCACACCGCTGTGCTGGCTATAACCCATACCTACACCACCGCCATGATGCAGTGACACCCAGGTTGCGCCACCGGCAGTGTTAAGCAGCGCATTTAACAATGGCCAGTCTGATACGGCATCTGAGCCATCCAGCATGGCTTCAGTTTCACGATTAGGGCTGGCAACCGAGCCTGAATCCAGATGATCGCGGCCTATTACAACAGGCGCTTTCAGCTCGCCGTTTTTTACCATCTCATTAAATGCCAGGGCAATGCGGGCCCGGTCTTTTAAGCCAATCCAGCAAATACGCGCCGGCAGGCCCTGAAACTGAATGCGCTCACGCGCCATGTCCAGCCAGTTATGTAAGTGTGGGTCGTCCGGGATAAGCTCTTTTACTTTGGCATCAGTTTTATAAATATCTTCGGCATCGCCCGACAGGGCTACCCAGCGAAATGGCCCTATACCCTGACAAAATAAAGGCCGGATGTAAGCCGGTACAAAACCAGGGAAATCAAAGGCATTGGTGATACCCTCGTCCATGGCCATCTGCCGGATATTGTTACCGTAGTCTGTTGCTACGGCACCGCGTTGCTGCAACGTCAGAATAGCCTGCACCTGCACCGCCATCGATTGCTTTGCTGCTTTCACCACGCCAGCCTCGTCAGTTTTGCGTTGCTCAGCTGCTTTTGTCATGCTCCAGCCCTGAGGCAGATAGCCGTTAAGCGGATCATGGGCTGAAGTCTGGTCAGTTACCACATCCGGGGTGACACCCCGGGTTACCAGTTCTGCAAACACGTCAGCGGCATTCGCCAACAGGCCGATAGAGGTAGGCTTGCCGTCAGTTTTTGCCTGCTCCAGCATGGCCTGGGCTTCATCCAGCGAGTAAGCTTTTTTATCCAGATAACCGGTTTTCAGCCGGAAATCGATGCGGCTTTCATCCACCTCACAGGCAATCATATGAAAGCCGGCCATGGTAGCAGCAAGTGGCTGAGCGCCACCCATACCGCCTAAACCACCGGTTAAAATCCATTTGCCGCTGGCGTCACCGTTAAAATGCTGTTTCGCCATCGCGACAAAGGTTTCGTAGGTACCCTGAACAATGCCCTGGGTACCAATGTATATCCAGGAACCTGCGGTCATCTGGCCATACATCATCAGGCCTTTGCGATCCAGCTCGTTAAAATGCTGCCAGTTGGCCCATGCCGGTACCAGGTTTGAATTGGCAATCAGTACCCGTGGTGCGTCCGGGTGGGTCGGGAAGACCCCCACCGGTTTGCCGCTTTGCACCAGCAAGGTCTGGTTATCTTCCAGCCGGTTCAGTACCTCGACAATTTTGTCAAAGCACTGCCAGTTGCGCGCGGCGCGGCCAATACCTCCATACACGACCAGTGCTTGCGGATGCTCGGCCACTTCCGGATCCAGGTTGTTCATTAACATCCGCTTGGCGGCTTCAGTTTGCCAGCTTTTTGCAGTAATCGTGGTGCCGCGCTCAGCGCGGACAACCCGGCTATTATCAATACGTGAGTCTGTCATCAGATACTCTCTATATATTAGGTAATGAAAAATTCAGATGGCCGCCTAAGCGATAACGGCTACCTGGTGATGTTAAATAGGCCAGGCTGACCGCGCCGCCACGACTAAAGGTGCGGCGGGTCAGGCGCAGGCAGGGTTCGGCTTTTTTCAACACTAAATGTTTGCAGGTAAAGTCATCCGGCCAGATGGCCTCTACCGTGTGTTCTGCTTCCGTTAGCGGTGCAATCAGGCTCAGATACTGGTGTGGGGTCTGATAACTGAAATCCTGAGCGGTATAGTTTGGTACCTGCAACGGGTTGACATAGCGTGCTTCCAGTTGCAGTGGCAGATTGTTTTCCAGATGAACAATTAAAGAGAAAAACACCGGATCGTTGCGCCGCAGGCCAAGCGCACTGGCAATGATGGTTGGGCAGGGCAATTCAGTCAGTTGCAGCAACCGGGCGCTATAGGCATGGCCACGGGCTTGTACTTCATCGGCAATATTACGAATTTCCAGTAACGACGATTGTGACTTCAGCGCAGCGACAAAACTGCCGACACCCTGCGTACGGTAAAGAATACCCTGTTCGGTCAGCTCCTGCAGTGCCCGCCGGGCTGTCATCCGGCTAACGCTGAATTGCTCGGCCAGCTCATTTTCAGAGGGCACCCGGCTATGCTCAGGCCAGGCACCAATTTCAATCTGGCTCAGCATAAACTCTTTTATCTCAGCAAATTTGGCGACAGCCATAGCAACTCCGTTCCGGGATCAGAAAAACTGCAGTTTAATCTTTACGACTAAAATAAAAATACGGCAATTTGGTTGTATATACAAGTTGATGGTGTAAAATTATTTTATATTTATAAACGGGAGAGTCACATGCAGCAGTTTGATGCCATCTGGATTAACGCCAATATCGCTACCATGACTGACAACGGCATGCCTTACGGCACCATTAGCAATGGGGTGCTGGCGGTAAAAGATGGCATGATTGCCTTTGTGGGTGCGCGCAGTGACTTGCCTCAGTTTGATGCGATGGTAACGCCCGTGCACGACATGCAGGGCCAGTGGTTGCTGCCGGGGTTTATTGATTGCCATACGCATTTGATTTATGGCGGCAACCGGGCCAACGAATTTGAAATGCGCTTAAAGGGTGCCAGCTACCAGCAAATTGCGGCAGAGGGGGGAGGCATCAAAGCGACAGTAGCGGCAACCCGTGCTGCCAGCCACGAGCAATTGTTTGTGTTAGCCAAAGATCGGTTGAATACCTTGCTGGCTCAGGGCGTTACCACAGTTGAAGTAAAATCAGGCTATGGTCTCGATTTAGCCACTGAGCAAAAAATCCTGGAAGTGGCAGCGGAACTGGATAAACATCACCCGGCAACCGTGGTGAAGACGTTTCTGGGCGCCCATGCCCTGCCTGCTGAGTTTGCTGATGATGCAGATGGTTATATTGATGCGGTATGCCAGATGTTACCCGGATTACATGCCCGCAAACTGGTTGATGCGGTAGATGTATTTTGTGAAGGGATAGGTTTTAGCGTCAGCCAGTGCCGTAAAGTATTTGCAACCGCGCGAGCATTGGGGTTGCCGGTTAAGGCGCACGCCGAGCAGCTGTCTAATCTTGGCGGCAGCAGTTTGGTTGCCGAGTTTGGCGGTTTATCGGCTGACCATGTTGAGTTTCTGGATGAGGCCGGTGTCGCCAGCATGGCACAGGCCGGCACGGTGGCAGTGCTGCTGCCGGGCGCATACTATTTTTTACGTGAAACCCAGCTGCCACCTGTTGAACTGTTACGAAAATATAAAGTGCCGATGGCCGTGGCGACCGATTTAAATCCCGGCACCTCACCGCTGTGTTCATTGCCGTTAATGTTAAATATGGCATGTACCTTGTTTCGTTTAACACCAGAGGAAGTCTTGCTGGGCGTCACCCGCCATGCTGCTGCAGCGCTGGGGATGGCTGACAGGGGAGTGTTAGCCAGCGGTATGCGGGCTGATTTTGCCTGTTATAGCATCAGCCAGCCCGCTGAGCTATGTTATCAATTTGGGGTTAATCAGCTTAAGCAGCTGATTATAAAAGGTAAACCGATCAGGTTATAAATCAGGCAGCTTTACAAGTAGTAAATTTGGGGTAAGCTGTCAGCAGAAAACAATACGGCAGTAACAAGGTGTGGTAGCGCCATGGTAATTGGATTCAAACGTTTGTTGGTTTTGGGGCTGCTCGGCAGTAGCGCACCGGCAATGGCTAATCAGACCGCACCGGCTTTGCCGGTTTCCCTGCTTTTATTATTGTTGTTAATATTGGCGTTTATTTATATTGTCGTATTGAAGTTACGGCTCAGACGAGCGTTGCAACCTAAACCTGATATGCAGGGTTTTTACTCTTTACACGATGACATCAGTGGCTTTCCGAATAAATATGCGTTGCAACGCAAACTTGACGATATTCTGAAAAGCGCTCCGGACCAGCAGTTCGCCCTTATTCTGCTTAAAATTGAGCAGTTCGACCAGATAAACCAACTACTGGGCCACAGTAACAGTAATTTAATTCTGGCCCAAATCGCCCAGCGTATTAACGATAAACTTGCCGATGAGAGCAAGATTCTGACTTATGAGTATCGGCAGCAACAACCGGTTCGGGTGTGTCATCTGGGCAGTGTCGACTTCGCAATCTGGCTTGATATTGGTAATCAGCCGGCAAGGGCTGAGTTTTTAGCAAAACAACTACAACAATCGGTGCCGCAACCGATGCTGGTGCATGGCTGCGCAATAGATTATCAGTTAGGCGTTGGCATATCCCTGTATCCTGAACACAGTACTCAGTTAAATGAACTGCTGGAACGTGCCTATCTGGCGTTGCAGCATTTTCAGTGGCAGCGTGGTGCCAGCCTGTTATTTGCTCCGGACATGATAAATTACACCACCGAAAAACTGGCGCTGATGGCAGAGTTACGCCAGGCCATTGATGAAGATCAGCTAGTGTTATTTGTGCAACCCCAGATGGCAATGCGTAACCGTCAGGTGCTGGCTGCTGAGGTGCTTATCCGTTGGCGGCATCCGAAAAGAGGCTTGTTGGCGCCGGAGGCATTTCTGGCGTTGGCTGAAGAAATGGGCGTTATTTACCCACTCAGCCTTTGGGTGTTAGAGCAGGCAATCAAAACTATTGCCAGCTTAACCGAACAGCAGTTGGTCAGCCGGATCGCAGTCAATATTTCCAGCAAAGATTTACTGCAGGATGAGCTGATAGAGGCACTGGAACAGCTATTCGAGAAATATCAGGTAAAACCACAGTTGCTGATGCTGGAGGTCAGCGAAAATGCCTTGTTGGCAGAACCGGAGCGTACTATGGCGATGATGCAGCGCCTGCATCGGCTGGGTGTTGAGCTGGCTCTGGATGATTTTGGTACTGGTTTTTCATCGCTGGCTTATTTGCGCAAACTGCCGGTACAGTATGTCAAAGTTGACTGCAGCTTTATTAGCGAACTACATAAAACCGAAGCGCATATGGCTATCACCGGCGCTATTATAGACATGGCACGAAACCTCGGGTTAGGGGTTATTGCTGAAGGGGTAGAGGGCGCTGAAGTAGAAGATAAACTGCTGCGAATGGGTTGTGCCCGTGGTCAGGGTTTCTGGTATTCACAGCCGTTCGAACTAAGTGGTTTTCCGGCGTGGTTAAAACAGTGGCAACATCGCCACCCCGGTTAGATTTCCGGTGGTTGTAACGCTTTACCATCGATAAACGCCAGCACAAGTGCTGCCAGTACCTGACCACACTGGCTCATGCCGGCGGCAAGGCCTGCAGGGTGGCACGCCGGGGCGGCCTCAGCCAGATGCAGATAACGGGCGCGTGGCAGCCGCGCCAGCTGAAAAACAAACTGCGCCGCTTGTTCAACGCTTAATCCGGTATAGTTAAGAGCACTGGCGGGCATAGTCTGAATACTATCCGTATCCAGCTCAACAGCAATGTCAGCTACCCCGCTACAACACTGCTCAATCACTTTATCTAATGCCTGTTGATAACTTAACTCCTGACGGACAGCGAACTGCTGATAGCTGATGTAATCGCCGCCAGCTTGTTGCAACATCGTTAAACTGGCTGCAGAGTTTTTCTGTAGATCAAGCCCCAGTACTGTGTAGTGACCGAGATAAGCGGCTGCACTGGCGTAACTAAAGCCATTGCCGCTATGCCGGCCTTCCCGTGGCCGGAAGTCGGCGTGAGGGTCCAGGTTGGCGCAATTTACCGGCTGCTGGCTTACTTCTGCCAATGCCTGTAACAATGGATAGGCATTATTATGGCCACCACCAATGACGACAGGGTATAAACCTGCCTCGAAGATTGGTTTTAATTGCTGTTGTACCCGCAGGTCCAGTTCAGCACAAAGCTCACGTAACTCAGCCAGTTGCTGCGGCTGTTGGTTGTCCAGTGTTGCGGCCTGTTGCTGTAAATCGAAACAATCGATTTGACCGAGCAACAAAACGCGTTCAGTCATCAGGCTATCGTTATGTTGCAGGTTTAAAAAGCGTTGTAAAAAGGCCTGCCAGCCCAGTTCAGCTCCACCATTGCCCATATTGGCCAGTGGACCAATACACTCTGCTATGCCCAGCAGGACGAACTGACCGCCGGCAGCTTTATGGGCCGCCAGCAATTCGGTGTAGACTAAATCGGGATCCGGCAACTGTAGTTGATGGCCCAGTCGGTTTTCACCACTGCGCCTGACACAATATTTATCTAAATCGTTAGCAGTGAAGCGCTGTAACATAAAACTTTCTCAATATCTTTATTCAATATCGAGCGGATCCGGTGACATAATAATACCGGTGCTGTCAGCGTATAAATGATCGCCGGGTAAAAACGTTACGCCGGCAAAGTTAACCGGTACTTCAGTTTCACCAAAGCCATTGTCATCAGCACCAATGGGGATAGCATTAACAGCCTGAATACCAATTTCAAAATCTTCCAGCGCATCCAGATCGCGCACGCTACCATAGCAGACAATGCCTTCCCAGCCATTGCTGGCTGCCAGACTAGCCAGCTCGGCATCGATTAACGCCCGGCGGGCAGAGCCGCCACCATCAATTAGTAATACTTTCCCTACGCCACTATCCGCCAGTACCTGACGCACCAGGCCGTTGTCTTCAAAGCATTTAATGGTATGAATTTGGCCGCCAAATGAACGTCTGCCACCGTAGTTTGCAAAGATCGGTTCGACAACATCAACCTGATCAGCATAAAGATCGCACAGTTCTGAGGTATTGTATTCCATGTAAGGCTCCGTAGGCAGCAACAGCTTTTGCACAGTATAGCGCTATGTCCTGCAAGCTCAAGGGAATAATGTTGTTGGTCAGCGCTTTTACGTTCAACAAAGTATTGCTGCAAAAGCAATTTGTTTGCTAAGGTGTAATTGCCAAGCAACAAGAGAGTGCAATGTGCCAGCAGAATTATTCGCCCGAATTGCCCTGTATTTAACCCAAACCGGGTTGGCATTGCTTATGGCTATTTTATTTTGGTATTACCTGCAGGTTTACCGGCAAGCCTATCTTAAATTCTGGTTGCTGGCTTTTCTGGCATTTGCCGGATATCAGGTTGCTATTTTACTGCTCTATACTACTGATTTAGGCCAGAGCAGAGCGCAACTGCCGTTGGCTGTGCTTATCCACTTTGCCTGTTATAGTTTTGCCTTATTAATGTTACTGGGTAATCGATTACAATTTCCGGTTAACTCCGGGCAAACAAAACCCTGGCCTGTTTATCGTTACTTCTTCATTTTCTTTATTTTGTCCTGTGCCGGGGTGTTACTGCCGTTTTTGTTGCCTGCATTGGCAGCCTGGCAACAGGTGCTGGAGTCTGACTTTCGCTTTGTGGTAACCGGAATACTTTTACTTATGGCCGGTACAGGCTTATGGCAAAGCAATAGCCGCGGCTTTGGGCCTAAATTAGCGTCTGCAGTACTGGTGGTATGGGGTACGTTGTATCTTGGAAAAGCCCTGGGCGATATGCTGCAGCTCAGCAGTTTTTCCTCGTTAAACTTTATGTTTGTCTACAAGAGCATTGAGCTGACCTTGCTGGTAACCCTGGGGTTTTCACTGGTCATCTGGCTACAGGAAAATGAGCGCAGTACCAACCTGAAACTTACTGAAAAAACCCGTTACCTGGACCAGCACGACCAGCTTACCGGGGCGCTGAATCGTGATGCGTTATTAATAAAACTCGACCAGTTGATTGCGACCGACAATGTCAGGAATTTGCACCTGGTGATGCTGGGGCTGGATAAATTTAAAAACGTTAATGAATCAGTGGGCCTGAAGCAGGGTGACCGGATACTTCGGGAGGTGATTCGTCGGTTTGAACAAAGTATTGTTAAACCAGCACTGATAGCGCGCACCGGTGGCGATATTTTTGGCCTGGTGCTGGCGGATGTTGTCAATGAAAAGCAGTTGCAGTATACCCTGCAGCACATTCAACAGCTGGTTGAAAAACCATTTTTACTGGATAGTGGACCGGTAAAGCTGACCACCAGTATTGGCTTGTCGCATTATCCGCTGCATGCCAGCAGTGCTGAGCAGTTGCTGCAGCAGGCAAATATTGCCTTTCATCAGGCTAAACGGCTGCAAGCCAGCTGGCTCAGTTATCAAACCGGTATGGAAGAAGAAACTGCCCGCTTACTGGCCTGGGAAAGTGAATTGCTGCAGGCCATCAGTGAAAACCAGTTTGTGTTGTATTATCAGCCGCAGCTCAGTCTGCGTACAAATTTGCTGGAAGGTTTCGAAGTGTTGGTGCGTTGGCAGCACCCGCAGCGTGGTTTATTAATGCCGGGTGAGTTTTTGCCGCTGTGTGAGCAACTTGGCCTGAGTCAGGTATTAGATTTAGTCATTTTACGAAATGCTATCGCCAGTATTCAGCGTTGGCAGCAGCAAGGTGTCCATATTCCATTAGCGATAAATATGTCACCTATCCATTTCGAGCAGGAAGGTTTAAAGCAGGAACTAAAAGGTTTACTGCAGCAATATGCGGTATCACCAGAGATGGTTGAACTGGAAGTGACCGAAAATACCGCAATGCAGGATATGGAGAAAGGCTCGAATTTTGCGCTTGAGCTGCAACAAATGGGCATCAAAGTATCGATTGACGACTTTGGTACCGGTTACTCCTCGCTGGCCTATTTACGTAAAATGCCCATAGAAAAAATTAAAATAGATCGCAGTTTCGTCATGGATATGACGTCGAATGACTCCGATATGATGATCGTTAAAACTATGATAAAGCTGGCCCATGGTCTTGGAAAGCGCATTCTGGCAGAGGGTGTCGAGACCGTTGAGCAGCTAAATTTGCTGCGCAGTTTATCCTGTGATGCCGTGCAGGGTTATTACATCGCTAAACCCTTGCCTGAAACTGAAGCGCTGGCATTTTTTCGGGCTTATCCCCGATAATTTTCAGGTAGGCGCTGTTAACATTTCAAAAGTCATCTAGTATTAAAAAAAATGTCATAATCATAAGAGTATTAACTATGAAGTTGCTTCGTCGGTTAACCATTAAACAACGACTGCTAGCCAATGCTTTTGCTTTAATTATTGCCATGTTGCTGATGCTGGCAATTTTGTTTTACCAGAGTAATCAACTCAGTAGCCTGGCAACCACCCAGCAATTGGTAGAACAGCTTAATACCGATGTGTTGATGCTACGACGGCATGAAAAAGACTTTATGATGCGCAGCGATCTGAAATATCAGCAGCGCCTGAATGATCGCATTCAGCAGCTAACCGACAAGGTCAGGTCATTACGAGAGTATCTGCATAATCATGATATTCCGGTAGCACCGCTGGACAGGTTTAACCAGCTGACTGCCGAGTACCAGCAAGTATTTAACAGCCTGGTAGCGCAACAACAGCAGCTGGGTTTAACACCAGAAGAGGGATTAAAGGGGCGATTACGTGATGGAGCTCACAGTCTGGAGCAACAACTGTCAGCAGCCGGAGAGACCGAGTGGCAATTGCAGTTGTTGCAATTACGCCGTCAGGAAAAAGATTTTTTACTCAGGCTCGATATGGGTTATGTCGAGGGTTTTAATCGGGATTTTGCGACTCTGATGGCCGCTTTACAACGGGACTACCAGCAAGGCGTGGCAGCAGCTACGGCCTATAATGAGGGCTTTAATGCATTGGTTGCCGGCATGCAGCAGTTGGGGCTGTCTGAAACTGAAGGCCTGACCGGTCAGATGCGCAGTGCTATTCATCAAACTGAAACCAGCTTGGAAACGTTATCGGTCGAAACCAGCGACGCCATAACTGCAGCAGTGGCCACGACCAAGCAGCTGGCAGTTATTATTTTTGTGGTCGTGTTGCTGCTAATGCTGGCGCTGGTCGGCCTGACCAGCCGCAGTATTATCGGCCCGGTGCTGGCCGTGTGCAAAACCATAGGGTTGATTCGCAATGAACACGATTTCCGGCAGCGGGTAGATGAAAGTGGTCAGGATGAAATGAGCCATTTAGCACAGGATTTTAATGCCATGCTGGCAGATATTCAGCATTTAATCCGCACTGTAAACGAAGCCCTGACGATGTTGGATCAGGCAACCGCCGAGCTGGCGCAGTCAACGTCAGATACCAGTCAGGGCATGCAACGTCAGCAGTCAGAAACCGATATGGTTGCTACTGCGGTTACCGAGATGGGGGCAACCATCAATGAAATTGCCAGTAATACTGAGATGACTGCCGCCAAAGCTGACAGCACTAACCAGAATGCAAACAGTGGCCGCAAAGAAGTCGAGCAAACGGTAAATCAGATCCAACAGTTATCTGGCCGTTTACAGGAAGCAACATCAATCGTTACCGAGCTGGAACAGGACAGCCAGACTATCGGCTCGGTACTTGATGTTATTCGTGGTATTGCCGAACAAACCAATTTGCTGGCGTTAAACGCTGCTATTGAGGCCGCGAGGGCGGGTGATCAGGGCCGCGGTTTTGCGGTGGTTGCGGATGAAGTGCGTCATCTGGCGCAGCGCACAGCACAATCGACCGGGCAAATTGAAGAGATTATTGCAGCACTTCAGGGCCGCACTCGCCACATTGTCGAAGCGATGCAGCAGTGCCGGCAACAAGGTACAGACAGCGCTGAACAGGCTGGCATTGCCATGAAGCTGCTTGGTGAAATCACCGAAGATGTTACCAATATTATGGATATGACTACCCAGATAGCCGCTGCGATTGAACAGCAAAGCCATGTCGCCGCTGAGGTTAATAAAAATGTGGTGAAAATTCGCGACTTATCGGACGATACCTTTGGCTATGCCCGCCAGAATGCAGCTATCAGTGAAGAGGTAGCACAGCAGGCAGCCAGTTTGCGCCAAAGCGTGGAAATATTTAAAGCCTGAGGCCAGGCTAGCGGGTTTCCTAACTCAGAGGGCGGCTGCTGATCAGACTTTCTCTGCTGGCATTGGCCGCTTTCAGCTGTGCCAGGTAACGCTGCCACAAGGTTTGCTGCTCGTCTGCTAACTGGCATAAATATCGGAAATGGTATAAGCCGGTATTATGGCCATCATCAAAAGTTAGTTTAACTCCGTAATGGCCTACCGGGCTGATAGTTTGAATAGCAACGTCGCGTTTATTGGCAACCAGTTTGGGCTGGCCGTGACCGCGCACTTCAGCTGATGGTGAATGCACTCGTAAGAACTCCGCTGACAGCACTTTTATGCTGCCGTCAGTGAATATCAGATCCAGCAAACGTCGCTGCTGGTGATAGTGCAGGGTGCGTAATATCATCTGTTACTTAGCCTTCAGTTAACGTGCTATCTATTACAGAATAAAGCGGCTTAAATCTTCGTCCTGCACCAGGGCACCGAGGTGCTGCTCGACATAGTCCGCAGTAATTTCGATATGCTCACCGGCGTGGTCGGCAGCATTATAGGATATTTCTTCCAGTAAGCGCTCTATCACTGTGTAAAGGCGGCGGGCACCGATGTTTTCGGTGGTCTCATTTACCTGAAAAGCTGCCGCAGCTATCCGTTTAATACCCTCGTCGCTAAAACTGATATTAACGCCTTCGGTCGCCAGCATAGCAATAGACTGTTCAGTCAGCGATGCTTTCGGCTCAGTTAGAATGCGTTCGAAATCGGCTGCAGTCAGCGCTTCAAGTTCTACCCGGATAGGTAGCCGGCCTTGCAATTCGGGTACTAAGTCTGACGGTTTACTCATCTGAAAGGCACCAGAGGCAATAAACAAAATGTGGTCGGTTTTTACCATGCCGTGCTTGGTATTAACGGTACAGCCTTCAATTAACGGTAGTAAATCGCGCTGCACGCCTTCGCGGGACACATCGGGGCCACTGGTTTCACCGCGCTTACAAATTTTATCGATTTCATCCAGAAAGACGATGCCGTTTTGTTCAACTGCTTCCAATGCTTCAGCCTTTAATTCTTCCGGGTTGACCAGCCTGGCAGCTTCTTCTTCGATTAGCTGTTTAAAGGCATCTTTAATTTTCAGCTTACGTTTTTTCGTTTTGTCACTGCCCAGGCTTTGAAACATACTTTGCAACTGCGAGGTCATTTCTTCCATGCCAGGTGGTGCCATTATCTCTACGCCCACCGGGGTTTGTGCCAGTTCAAGTTCAATTTCCTTATCATCCAGCTGACCTTCGCGTAATTTTTTGCGAAAAATTTGCCGGGTATTATTGTCAGGTGCGGGCTGGTTATCAGTTTCTACCCAGTTGTCCCGGCCTTTAGGTAGTAACGCATCTAAAATCCTTTCTTCGGCAGCTTCTTCCGCCCGGAAGCGATTTTTAGCAATCGCCTGTTCGCGCAGCATTTTCACTGCACTGTCGGTTAAATCGCGGATGATGCTCTCGACTTCTTTGCCGACATAGCCAACTTCAGTAAATTTAGTCGCCTCAACCTTGATAAATGGGGCATTGGCCAGTTTGGCTAAGCGGCGGGCAATTTCGGTTTTGCCGACACCGGTCGGGCCAATCATCAGAATATTCTTCGGGGTAACTTCGGCGCGCAGGCCTACTTCTAACTGCATCCGGCGCCAGCGATTACGCAGGGCAATGGCCACAGCACGTTTCGCTTTGCTCTGGCCAATAATATGCCGGTCCAGCTCGTGGACAATCTCTCTGGGTGTCATATCAGACATAATAAACCTGCTTAAAGTTGTTCAATGGTGTGTTGCTGGTTGGTGTATACACAGATATCACCAGCAATCGTTAAGCTTTTTTCAACAATATCCTGGGCACTTAGCTCGGTATTCTGTAACAAGGCGGTGGCGGCTGCCTGAGCGAAAGGGCCGCCGCTGCCAATGGCGATTAAATCCTGCTCAGGCTGAATGACATCACCGTTACCGGTAATAATCAACGAGCAGTTAGCGTCGGCTACAGCCAGCAGCGCTTCAAGCTTGCGCAGCATACGATCGGTACGCCAGTCTTTGGCAAGTTCTACCGCCGCCCGCATCAGATGGCCCTGATGCAGTTCCAGTTTAGCTTCAAAGCGTTCAAACAAAGTAAAAGCATCGGCAGTGCCGCCGGCAAAACCGGCCAGCACTTTGTTGTTATACAGCCGGCGTACTTTACGGGCATTACCTTTCATTACGGTATTGCCCAGCGACACCTGGCCATCGCCGCCAATGGCGACATGGCCATTACGGCGAACAGAAACGATAGTTGTCATGAATTTTTGCCCTATGGCGAATGAACCTAGGGCTTAAGTGTGGCTGGCGGCTCTGCTTTTCAAGTCCAGTTCCAGATCCGGCAGCCATTGATGTTTTGTTGCTGCAACCGGTTTCGATCGGCAGTAGCCTGCCGCTTGGAATCATAAGGCCCCAATACCACCCGATACCAGATACCATTAGTTCCCTCAGTGCGGCGCACCGCAGAGGCAAAGCCGGCAAAGGCAATCTGAGCACGCATAGCTTCGGCCTGCTCTGCCTGCCGGAAAGAGCCACATTGCATTTGAAACGGGCCCTGTGGTTCCCGTTCGGTCGTGTCTACTTCTACCTGGACCTCTTTGTTTTCCAGCTCTTTAATATATTGGTAAGGCTCGGCAACCGGTTTAACAGGTAAATCGTCAACGACTGGTTTGCTTTTGCTTACTTCAGCCGGCGGTTGTTGCGGGTTAGCCGGTTGCTGTTTTAAGTACCATAAAAACCAGCCAAAACTACCAAGTAGCAAAGCCGTAATAATAATAAGCAACCAGGGACGGTTTGCACCTTGTGTCGGCCGGGCATTACCGCGGCGCGCGTTACTAGCTCTTGGCTTTGCTTTTGGCTTGGGTCGGGCGGTTTTTACGTAATCTTTTTGCGGCATATTGACAGCTTAACAACCTGGCTTGAGTATTCACTAGCGCTATTCTACCTGCTTAGTATGAAAAAGAAATAAGCAGCGCCAATGCAGTTAGCTCAGATCAATCGGATCGACATCAAGTTGCCACTTCAGCTGGCGGCTTAGTTGCCAGCTTTGCAGTGCACTTAGCAGTGTCTGCAGTGCCTGGTGCAACTGAGGCCGCTGGCTGCTGTATAGCTGTAACTGCCAGCGGTATTTACCGGCGCGTTTTTCCATCGGCGAACTAAGTGGGCCTAACAGTTCGATGCCGGGTAGGGTCTTTGCCAGTGCAGCCAGCTCGGTCAGCCATTGCTGACATAAGTTACTTTGCAGTGCCTCTGCCCGAAACAGCGCCAGATGCTGATATGGAGGCAAGCGGGTGTGTTGTCTTTCTAACAGGGCGCTGCGGGCAAAGGAGGCATAGCCATTTTGAATAATATCCTGCAACAGTGCATGTTCCGGATAATGTGTTTGCAGCAATACGGTGCCGGGATTGCTGCCCCTGCCAGCCCGCCCTGCTACCTGCGTGAGTAACTGGCCGAGTTGTTCTGGCGCTCTGAAATCGCTGCTGTAGAGGGCACCGTCGACATCAACAATGACAACCAGGGTGACGAACGGAAAATGATGGCCTTTAGCCAGCATCTGGGTGCCCAATATCAGTCGTGGCCCACTTTGGTTGATGCTATCCAGTGCACTGGCTAATGCACCTTTGCGGCGGGTGGTGTCGCGATCCAACCGGGTAATAGCGACATCCGGAAACAATTGCTGTAAATTTTCTTCCAGCTGCTCGGTGCCTTGTCCTACGGGTGCCAGGCGGGCGCTGCCACATTGTTTGCATTGGCGCGGCACGGCTTTTATTGCACCACAGTGGTGACATACCAGTTGTCTGCTTTGTTTGTGATAGGTGGTGAACGCACTGCAACGATGGCATTCCGTCAGCCAGCCGCACTCCTGGCAACTGAGAGCAGGGGCAAAACCACGCCGGTTTAAAAACAGCATAACCTGCATGCCTTGCTGCAGCTGTTGCCGGATATACTGTAATGTCTGGCTGGCCAGGCCAAATTGCAGCACTTGTTGCTTTAGATCGACCAGTTGGTAACGCGGCATAGCCTGCCCCCCCGCCCGGTTGTGCAGGCTGAGGTGAATAAAACGCTGCTGCTGACAGTTGTACAGACTTTCCAGCGACGGCGTTGCCGAGCCGAGTAAAACAGGGCAATGTTCAATGGCTGCCCGTTTAATGGCAAGATCCCGGGCGTGATAACGAAAGCCATCCTGTTGCTTTAACGACTGGTCATGCTCTTCATCAATTATAATCAGCCCCAGACGGGCAAACGGTAAAAACAACGCGGAGCGGGTGCCGACAACAATAGCGGCGCTGCCAGCCTGTGTTTGTTGCCAGCAGTTAAGACGTTCCGTATCAGTCAGATTGGAATGCCAGCAAAGTACCGGGGCCTGAAAGCGGCTCTGAAAGCGGGATAGCGTTTGCGGGGTAAGGCCTATTTCCGGCACAATCAGCAGCACCTGCTGGCCGGCATCAAGCAGTGGGGCAATGGCTTGCAGGTAAACTTCTGTTTTGCCTGAACCCGTGACACCTTCGAGTAACAAAGTCTGAAAACGGCCAGCAGCCTGATTTATTGCCGTCACAGCCAAAGCCTGATCGGCTGTCAGCTGCAATGCCGGCTGTTTCAGGCCACGCTGGCTAAAAGGCGAAAGTGGCATCAGTTGTTGTTCAATCAGGCCTTTATCTGCAAGTTGTTTCAACGCAGTGCGCGGATGGTTTGTCAGCAGTTCAATAGCGGGTACAGCGCCATCCTGCAACGCCTGCCACAATTCCAGTTGCCGCGCCGAACGTTTAAAATTGGCTGCGCTGGCCTCAGCACCAGCAGCGGTCAGGCGCCAGGCAAATTGCTGGTAATCTGTCAGGCTTTTCCCTTCACGCAGCAGCGCGGGCAGGGCAGCCGTTAATACTTCCCCCAGCGGATGGTGATAATACTCGGCGGCAAAGGTCAGCAACTGGCGCAAAGTGTCACTTAACACGGGCTGGTCATCAATCACACTGATAACGGACTTTAACTGGGCGATGGGATAGTGATCTGCCGGGTTAAGCTGCCAGGCAATACCAATTAACTCGCGCTTGCCAAAAGGGACCCGCAGCCTGCTGCCTATCTGCACCTGCTGGCCGGCGCTAAGCAAATAATCAAAGTGTTGCCGTAATGGCAGCGGCAGGGCAACGCGAATAACTGACACAGCTAAAATCCTTCAGGTTAGGCAACGCATAGTGTAAGGTGCACTCTGGCTGCTGCCAAGTAAAACAAAGTTGTAAATAAGCCAGTATGGCAGTTGCAACTTTGCTGGCTATCTATTAAGCTACGCGCCCTTAATTAACTGTAATTACGTATGGTGTCTGGCACACGATGACCAGATAGCGATACGGCCTAACGAGGTAACCCATGAAACCAGGTATCCACCCAGAATACAAAGAAATTACTGCAACCTGTACTTGCGGTAACAGCTTCAAAACGCACTCAGCTCTATGTAAAGATATTCACTTGGACGTATGTTCAAGCTGCCACCCGTTCTATACCGGTAAGCAGAAAGTATTAGACGTTGGCGGCCGGGTTGACCGCTTCAAGAAACGTTTCGCGGTACTGGGCAATCGTTAATTCGCCTGAGTATAACGCAAATAAAAAAAGCACCTTCGGGTGCTTTTTTTATGGCTGGAATCCAGGGTATACACCCCGGAACAGGGTTAGCCATGACGTTGACTTGCTCGGATACAAGCAGCTCATGGATTTATGCTTCTTATTCAAAGCTCACTTCTTCATACTTTTGTGGCAACTGAATAATGACAACTGATTTTGTTCGTTTTTTAAGCAAATAGTCGATATTAATAAAAAAAATAGTTTAATTTCCAATGTTTAGCTGATTATGCAGTAGCTGAAATCGAGTTTGGATGGCTATACGCCTGAATTGCCAGCATTTTGGCATTAAATACCGGTCAGCATTTGCTGATAGTTAATCACAATAAGCGAAATCTTAATCGATTGATTACGTATAAACCGTTTGAATTAAGTTAAATTTTACCTGATACAGGAAATGGTCGGGTGGGCCAAGGCTTGGCGATTGCCGCTGAAGTTGCTATAACAACTAACAATAAGACTAAAGTGGTATGGTCAGTAGGGCGCAGCTGCGCTGGTAAGATCATCATTCCGCCGTCGCAAAACAACAATAATCAGAAGTTACCCTCACTCACTAAACGCAGGAAAACAAGATGTCAGATTTCAGAGAACAGGCACTGAAGTATCATTCAGAGCCGACCCCGGGCAAAATTAGTATTGAAATCAGCAAGCCGGCAGAAACCGTCAAAGATTTAGCCCTGGCGTACAGCCCTGGTGTTGCCGAGCCTGTACGGGAAATTGCCGCTGACGTCGACAATGTCTACAAATATACTGCCAAAGGCAATCTGGTGGCGGTAATTACCAATGGCACGGCAATTCTTGGCTTAGGTAATTTAGGGCCTATGGCCTCCAAGCCAGTTATGGAAGGTAAGGCTTTGCTGTTTAAACGTTTTGCCAATCTGGACTCGATTGATATAGAAGTTAGTCATCGCACTACTGAAGAGTTTATTAATACGGTTGCCAATATCGCAGATACCTTTGGTGGTATTAATCTGGAAGATATTAAAGCGCCGGAATGCTTTGAAATTGAAAAAGAATTGATTAAGCGCTGTAAAATACCGGTATTTCATGATGATCAGCATGGTACCGCTATTGTTACGGCCGCTGGCATGCTGAACGCCCTGGAAATTCAGGGTAAAGATATCAGCAAAGCAATTATTGTCTGTATGGGTGCCGGCGCGGCTGCCATCGCCTGTATGGAGCTGCTGATTAAATGTGGTGCCCAGCGTGAGCATATCTATATGCTGGACACCAAAGGGGTTATTCATACCCGGCGTGATGACTTAAACCAGTACAAGCTATTATTTGCCAATAACACTGATAAACGTACCCTGGAAGATGCATTAAGCGGTGCCGATGTATTCGTCGGCGTGTCAGGCCCGGATGTGCTGCCACCGGAAGCCCTGCAATTAATGGCGCCTAATCCGGTTATTTTTGCCTGCTCTAATCCTGATCCTGAAATTAAGCCGGCACTGGCCCACGCAGCCCGCAAGGATTTGATTATGGCAACCGGCCGCTCGGATTATCCGAATCAGGTTAATAACGTCTTGTGTTTCCCGTTTATTTTCCGTGGTGCGCTCGATGTACGGGCCAGTGTTATCAACGATGAAATGAAAATAGCTGCAGTCAATGCTATTCGGGCAATTGCGAAAGAACCGGTACCCGCTGAGGTGCTGCAGGCAGCACAAATCGATAAGCTGGAATTTGGCAAAGCTTATATTATTCCCAAGCCCATGGACCCAAGGTTGCTACCGCGGGTTGCCCGTGCGGTGGCTGAGGCGGCAGTAGCGTCCGGCGTCGCCCGGATTGAGCTGCCGGATAATTATTATCTGTAACGTCTGCGTTGCGCTTACTGCGTTGTCAGCTAATGGACTTGTTGTTGCAGGCCGTATTGATGCATAGCATAACAAGGCCTGCCACCTGTCATTGGTTGTACTTTACGCAACTGATGGCGGGGTATCTGTGTGGCAATAGCGCTGCCATTCAGAATCGGCCAGGGTTGGGTCGGGCCCTGCAGCCAGTCGGGATGGTTTAGTACATCCTGCTGGGCGGCATAAAAAGCATTGAGTGTGCCAACATCGCGCCAGTAGCCGGTCAGCGCCTGAGTGCCTGGCAACAGGTTGTCAGCAAAATTGTAAACATAAACAGCATGTTGCTTGAACAATGCGGGTAGCACTTGCTGACCGAAATCAAGGTAGTGCCCGGGTTGGCAGAGTGCTAAAGACTGATACAGGGTTGCAGCATTAAACAGGTAATTTCCCATCGATGCTAATACATAACCTGGTCTGCCCGGCATACAGGGAGGAGGCGTCTGCGGTTTTTCAATAAAACCGGTTATCCTGCCAGTGGCGTCAGTCTGAATAATGCCAAAACGGTGAGCATGTGCTTTGGGTATAGCTATCGCGGCGACAGTAACCGCTGCTTGCTGCTGCAAATGGTATCGCAGCATTTGCCGGTAATCCATTTTATAAATATGGTCGGCACTTAACAGGGCGATATGTTGTGGCTGCAAGTTACGGATCTGACTAAGTTGTATGGCGACTGCACCGGCAGTGCCAAGATTTGCATTTGCCTCGGCATGGTAACAGCGCAAAAACCCCTGGCGGCGAAAGCGGCCGCCCCAGTGCTGCTGTAAGTAGTGCTCTAAGCCTGCGGCCTGGTATTGAGTCAGTACTAGCAGATCGGTAAAGCCAGAGTGCAGTAAATTACTTAATACAAAATCAATTATTCTGAAGCGGCCAGCAAAGGGCACTGCCGGCTTGGCCTGATGTAATGTCAAAGGACGCAGGCGACTGCCACAGCCACCGGCCAGTAACACACTTAACACGGCTGACATTGGGTGTTTTCCATGCTGGCTTGAGGTGCCATTAAGCCTAGTTCAGCAGCAGCAACAAGGCTTGATTCAGATCAAAAGAATATTGTGTTTAGTTGTAAAGGCCAGGACGCAACGAATGCCAGCTTACCGGGCAACGCTAGCGGACGTTGCTTTTTCGAATCATTTTATACAACAATTCTGGCGACAATCTGGATACCAAGGCCCCCAGCCGCTCTTTTAAGCCGCCAATAACAATATAATTTTTATCCTTAACCAATGCCTTTACGGCTTTTTCAGCAAATTGTTCTGCGCTCATGGCTTTGGCCTGAGCATCGTCCATTTCGCCCAGTACGCTGCCATCGCCAGTTAAGGCATTGCGTGACACTTCTGTGTTCACAAAGCCAGGGAAAATGGTAGCGACACTAAGCCCCTGCTCAAACAACTCTGCCCGTAAACTATTCGCCCACAGATGCAACGCCGCTTTAGCGGCAGAGTAACTGGCGCGATACTGGGTGCCCACTAAACCGGCTACGGATGATACAAACACCACCTTGCCGCCGCCGTCGGCCAGCAGCAGTGGCAGGGCCTGTCGGGTTAAATTAATCTGGGAAAAGTAATCAACTTCAAAGAGCTTGCGCTCAGTATCCAGCGTGGTGTCCGTAATTAATGCGCGCTGGCTGATCCCGGCATTATTGATAAGCCAGTCCAGGCCACCAATTTGTTGCTTAATCTCAGCAATAGCGGCTGTGATGGCATCGTGGTCAGTAATATCCAGTGCCAGTATCAGGTGAGAAGCCGCATTGGGCAGGCTGGTGCGCACCCGCTCCAGTTCAGACTGGCGCCGGGCACTTAATATCAGTCTGGCCCCGTCAGCGGCCAGCTCACGGGCCAGGGCTTCACCAATCCCACCGGAAGCGCCGGTGATCCAGATCACTCTATTGTTAACTGCAGTGTTTTTTATGGTCATTGTTGTTGTCCCTGGTCAGCATTTTCAGGGACATTAAGCCAGCCCTGAGGCTATTGTAAAGCTTTGTTGTGTTGCACCTTATATTTACGTTTGTAATAACCGGTCAGGGTGACAAGTATGGTCAGGCCAATAACAGGTGCTGCCAGCCAGCTGACTATTTGCCATTCACCCGGCAACCATTGTGATAACACCCGGCGTCCGCCTGCTGCAAAGAAGGCGGTGTATACCGCAATACCGGCACCGACCATGGCGCTGAAGTGTTCAATAATCCAGGCCCGGGGCGTTATCTCCGCCCGGTATACATACTTGCTAATAGTAGTTGCTGTGATCAGACTGACAACGGCAAAAATGATCAACAGCGGCATAGCGATAGTTATCCCCTGCCAGCCAACGAACAAGGCAACCGGAAACATCATTAGCACTGGCCCCTGATAGCGCCAGTTGCGCAGCATACTGCGATTTGTTTTAGCGCGCAGCACACCGATGGCATGACGCACCGTTACCCAGGTCAGCAGACTGAGCAGCAGTAAAAAATAAGTAAAAGGAATGCGCCAGATCATCATGCTGTCAATCTGCTCAGGAGTCAGTTGTCTGCTATTGATGTAAATACCGACCGGATCAGCTAAGCCAATCAGGGTCATTATGATGCCTGAACCGGCAACAACCAGCATAATAGAGTAAAAGGCCTTACCGGCAGCAATATGTAGCTTGCCACCTTTACGGGCGACGATTGGCAGCCAGAATAGCAACAGCGCTATCGCGCCAAGTGCAATATGCAGATACAACAATGTGGTGTGAATAACTAACATGGTCAGTCTCCTTGGTTAATGTTGCCAGCTTACGCCTGGCAAGTTGCCAAAGCAGGTGCCAGAAGTCAGGATTTTTTACTGTGACTTCTGGCCTATTGCAGTTATTTAGTTACTCCGCATAATGGAAGAATGAAAACAAAAATTGACTTCGCTACCCTGGCCGGTTTGCTAACCTGGCTGATGGTATATGGCATCAGCCTGTATATTTTGCAGAAAACAGCGGCAACATATGGCAGCGTAGCGTTGCATATATTGTTTCTGGCCTATGGTGGCTTATTCTGGTTGCTGACCCGCAAGCAGGGCCGCTATGGCTTGCAAAGCCGTGTTGGACATTATCTGTTGTCGCTACAGTTACTGGTGGCTATTTGCTTGCTCTGGCTGACACCAGCGCGCAATTTTGAGTTTTTGTCTATCCTGACGGTTATCTGGGCTGCTATGTTGCCTTTTGTTATGCGAACTGGCCCTGCATTGTTGCTGACAACGGCAGTGGTAGCGGTCTGGTTTGGGCTGGTGGCCTGGCAAGGTGGCAGGGCGGTCTGGATAACAGCACTGTTGTATGGCTGCTTTCATTTGTTCGCGGTTATGGTGCAAAGTGCCAGCCGCGATGCTGAGAATGCCAAAGACGAGCTGGAGCAAAAACATCAGCAGTTGCTGGCAACCCGGCAATTACTGCAGGCAGCATCGCGTCAGAGTGAACGCACCCGGATTGCCCGCAATCTGCATGATCTGGTCGGCCACCATTTAACGGCCCTGACTATTCAATTGCAGGTTGCCAGCCATTTAACCGACGGTGAGGCAAAAGTGCAGGTAGACAACTGCCATCAGCTGGCGAAACTATTGTTGTCAGATGTTCGCGACGCAGTCAGTACTATGCGTCAGTATGCTGATGTCAGCTTGCTGGATGCAGTCTGCGGCTTAACCCGGTTAGTGCCAGCGCAGTTGCAGGTAAAGCTGCAAATCCCGTCTGATATTATGCTCAACGATCTGGCGCAGGCTCAGCATCTGCTTTGTATTGTACAGGAAGCGTTGAGTAACAGCCTAAAACACAGTGGTGCCAGCGAAGTGACTATTGCAGCGCAGGTGGCACAACAACAGCTAAAACTAGTGATATATGATAATGGCAGCCTGACACCACGCTGGCAGCCAGGCAATGGTATTACCGGCATGCAGGAACGGTTGGCTGAGTGCAAGGGTAGTTTAGTGCTTGGCAATAATCATCAGGCAATGCAGTTAACCATAACGCTTCCCTACAATGAGAGTGACAATGCATAAAGTATTGCTGGTTGATGATCAGAAACTGATCCGCGATGGTATTAAAAGTTTGCTTGGGTTATCTGGAAAAGTCGTGGTAGTGGGTGAGTGTGTTGACGGTTCTGGCGTGCTCACAGCCTGCTCACAGTTGCAGCCTGACGTTATTTTACTGGATCTGTCCATGCCGGTGATGAACGGGGTGCAAACCCTGGCGTCACTAAAGCAGGCCGGTGTCAGCACGCCAGTATTGATCCTGACGACTTTCGATGAACATGAACTGGTGTTAAAGAGTATCTCTTATGGTGCACGGGGTTTTTTATTAAAAGATGTGTCATTGGAGACCCTGGTGCAGGCAATTGCAACCCTGGCTGATGGCGGTAGCTGGTTTGCGCCTAATATTACCGAGCGCTTACTAGGTAGTATCCGGCAAACCAGCGATGCTGGTTTTAGCATGCCCGCTCAGCTGGAGCCGCTGAGTGACAAAGAGCTGGAGATTCTGCAATTAATGGCGGCAGGTTACAGCAACAAGGAAATTGCGGCTGCATTGTATAAATCTGAGGGGACGGTTAAAAATCAGTGTTCGGCGATTCTGGCAAAGCTGGGGGTGCGTGACCGCACCCGGGCTGTCTTGCTGGCGCTGGAACTGGGCCTTATCAATTAACGTTTTTTGCTTATGAAACGCGCTTTATAACCAATACTGCCTGCACAAGCCCGTAAAAAAGCCGCCTGCAGGCGGCTTTATTTGGGCTTGTTAACACTGTCGACTCTAGTCTTCAGCAGTATCCGCTTCAATAATTACCGGGATGGGTTTACCCATACTGGTCAGAATTTGCCGTACTTCCGCCGGGATCTGATGCGGGTTATCTTTGCGTAAGTCTTCGTCAGCCGGCAGTGGCTGGCCGGTGAATGCATGTAAAAATGCTTCGCATAACAATTCACTGTTAGTTGCGTGGCGCAGGTTGTTAACCTGGCGACGGGTGCGCTCGTCGGTCAATACTTTTAAAACATTCAGCGGAATGGAAACGGTAATTTTTTTTACTTGTTCTGACTTTTTACCATGTTCCGCATAAGGATGGATATATTCGCCATTCCATTTAGCCATAAGGGTACCTTAGTTATTTTAATGGTTATTCGTATTTGCTCGCGCAGTTGCCAAATTCTAACTTTTTATCCTGCCATGTCCAATAGTGCGCAACAAATAATCATTATAGACGGCTAAATGGTTTGACATCCAACTTTTGATCGATATACTTTTAGACGTCTAAACTTCCAAAAAAGAAAGTCAAAAGGTGTCGTTATGTCTCACTCAGCTGCTGCAACCATTACTGCCCGGGCCGGAATAGCTCAGGATACGGCGTTTGGCGCAGTTACCCCACCTTTATATTTAACGTCTACTTATGAGTTACCGGCATTTAGACAACCCGGCCAGTACGATTATTCGCGTTCTAACAACCCGACCCGGGATACTCTGGCCGAGGCGTTATGTCAGTTGGAGCAGGGTGCGCGGGCTATTGTTACCGGCAGTGGCATGTCCGCCTGTTTGCTGGCGCTGCAGTTGCTGGGGCCAGACGACACACTGGTCATCCCGCATGATTGCTACGGTGGCAGCTATCGCTTATTTACCAATCTGGCGACGCGCAAGCAGGCTTTTAAGCTGGTGCTCATTAATTTTCAGGAAAGCGACTGGTCAGAGCAAGTTAAGGCAGCAGCGCCAGCGATGATCTGGCTGGAAACGCCAAGTAACCCTTTGCTGCAAATTACCGATATTAAAGCGGTATGCCAGTTAGCCAAAAATTTAAGTGCAAAGGTGGTGGTAGATAACACTTTCTTATCGCCGGTATTGCAACAGCCGCTGCGGCTGGGTGCCGATATCGTGGTGCATTCCACTACTAAGTATATTAATGGCCACAGCGACATTGTTGGTGGGGTGCTGGTAGCCAAAGATCCGGTTATTGGTGATGAGTTAAAGTGGTGGGCTAATTGTTTAGGCGTAACCGGGCCGGCTTTTGACAGCTATATGACATTGCGCGGTTTACGCACGCTGGTACCTCGCTTGCAGCTACAGCAACAAAATACCAACGAGCTGGTCAGTTTTTTACAGCGCCAGCCATTGGTCAGCAAATTGTATTACCCGGGTCTGACCGACCACCCGGGCCATGCTGTTGCCAAAGCACAGCAAACAGGGTTTGGCGCCATGTGCAGTTTTGATTTAGCCGCCCCGGCTGAAGCCTTGCCGGTATTTTTTGCCAGCTTACAATTATTTACCCTGGCCCAATCACTAGGCGGCATTGAAAGCCTGATTTGCCACCCTGGGTCGATGACTCATGCTTCAATGGATGCTGCCGCTCAGCAAACAGCGGGTATTGGCCCGACACTAATTCGCTTGTCGGTCGGCATTGAAGCGTCGGCAGATCTAATCGCCGACTTACAAGCTGGCTTTAATGCAGTAGCAAATTGGCTTAATACCTCGCAACACAATAACAACGCTGATCGGGTTGCCAGCGGTAATACTGGTACTGGTAAGGGCTCAGTCGAGCAGCAATTCCGGCTAAACCCGGCTTTAACAGCATTCTGGTAAATAAAGATGACTCAGCATTTAACAGCAGCACTTAACCGGCCAGCGGTAGAGGTACATAAATTCGGTGGTAGTAGTCTGGCCAGCGCAGCGCGTTTTCAGGCAGTTGCCGACCTGGTGCAGCAACAATGTGGTTTACCCTGGGTGGTGGTTTCTGCTCCCGGTGACACCACCGATGCTTTGCTGGCATTGCTTGCCAGTTATGATAATGGCGATGACATTAAGCCGTTATTGGCTCAACTCACTACGCAGTTGCAGCAACTGGTTACTGCAACCTTGTCAGCACAGGCGGCAATGCCGGTAATTGCAAAACTGAACAGCTGGCTTGAACAAGTTCCGCGGTGGTTAACCTGCAGACAAAGCAACGAGGTTCTGGCAATTGGTGAACTACTGTCGGCCTCCCTACTGGCCACGTTGCTCACCGAGCAGGGCCGGCCAGCAGCGGCAATTGATGCCCGCGATTTTCTGGTATTTCAGGACACCAATCCCAACTGGCAGCAAAGCTCATTGCTGTTGGCTGAAATAACCGCAGCCACACCCCCGTCGCCACTGATTTATGTCGTCACCGGCTATATAGGTCGCAATCAGCAGGGTGCAAGTATCACCCTGGGTCGCAATGGCAGTGACTACAGTGCCACGCTGCTGGCAGCGCTGCTTGCTGCAGATAAAGTCAGTATCTGGACTGACGTAAAAGCGATTTACAGCGCTGATCCGCGAAAATGTGCCAGCGCCAAACCTTATAGCAAAGTGAATGAACGCCAGGCTTGTCAGCTGGCTGCACTGGGAAACCCGGTATTGCATGCCCGCACTCTGGCACCACTTACTGGCAGCAGCACCAGTTTGCTGGTACGCAGTGCACTGAAGCCTGAGGAAACAGCTTGTGAAGTTGTTGCCGATGCCCCTGCCAAGGCGTTTTTAACCAGTTTAGCATCGGTACGCTTAGTGTCGTTGCCCGGTAGGCTGGCGGTAAACGCCGATACCCTGGCCGAACAATTACAAAGCCCGGTGGTGGTGTTGCCACAGCAACATGATGGTAGTGATGATGCCAGTCAGCGCTGGCTTATTCCATCTTCAGTGTGGCCGCAAGCAGCCACGCTGTTGCAACAGTATGGCTGCCATCCACTGACAGATACCTTCAATTACTATGCACTGGTCTGGTTAAAAGCAAGTGCTCAGCAGCAGGTGAGTTATTTTTTATCTCAGTTATTACAGCAGCTTGAGGTGCAAAACGCATATGAAAATGATCAACTGGCCGTGTGGCTGTTTAAACGGGAGTTAACAGTGACAGAGCTAAATAAGATCCATCAACACTGTGTGGTCACTAAACCCAGCTTGCACTTGCTGGTGGCGGGTACTGGTAACGTTGGTGCTGAGTTTTTACAACTGCTGCCAGGGCAGATAGAAACACTTGGCAATGCGATAAGCATACAACTGGCGGGAGTGTTTAATTCTCGTCAGGCCTGGCTGGGTGAGCAACTGAACCCTTTGCAGTGGCAAAGTGAGCTTGCTGCTGCCAACAGCTATTCCGAACCTGAACTGCTGGCTTATATTCGTCAGTTACCGGGACCAAAAGTATTAGTGGATATTACGCCCAGCCGGCAGTTTGCAAGGCAGTATCCTGATTTTATCGCTGCAGGTTGCCATATTATCAGCGCCAATAAGCAAGGTGTGACACTACCGTTAGTTGAATACAACGCTATCCGGGCTGAGTTAGCCAGCAATCACTTAAGCTGGCGCAGCAATACTACTGTCGGTGCCGGCATTCCGGTGCAACAGGTTGTACAAGGTCTGCTGCAGAGCGGCGACAAAATTAAACGGATTAGCGGGGTGTTCTCCGGCACCTTGTCCTGGTTGCTATGTAAGTTCGATGGTAGTCAGCCATTTTCGGGCTTACTGGCCGAAGCGGCCGAGTTGGGCTTCACCGAGCCTGATCCGCGGGACGATTTATCTGGTATTGATGTCCAGCGCAAGTTGCTGGTGCTGGCGCGTGAACTGGGGCTGAGTATGGAGCTGGAGCAGATCAGCCTGCAGCCACTGATGCCAGCGGCCCTTGCCGCCGGCAGCTGGGCAGAGGCCTGGCTGCAACGAGACTTGCTGGATAGCATGCTGGCCAATGCCCGGGATGAAGCCAACACTGCTGGCAAACTATTGCGATATGCCGCCAGTTTAACTCTGACTGACCACGGGCCGGAGGCTGAGGTTAAGTTGTTGCAAGTGGCGCCTGATGAGCCTTTGGCTGCGCTGGCCCCCTGCGACAATATTTTTGTAATTGAAAGCCAGTGGTACTGCGCTAATCCACTGGTGCTGAAAGGTCCGGGGGCGGGCAAGCAAGTTACCGCCGGAGGTATTCATGCTGATCTGGCGCAGTTGTGTCAGCAGCTCATTTTAACTGGCGCAAGCCGCGAAGTATGACGGTTTAAAGAGAAGAAATATGGCCTTTGCTAACGCTCAATATCTGGATGCAATCAACCGCAACCTGCACGATGTGCAGGGAAAAGTTAATGTAAGCTTTGAATTTTTTCCCCCGCGGACTGCACAAATGGAACAAACCTTGTGGCAGTCGATTGAGCGGCTGGCACCTTTGACACCGTCTTTTGTGTCGGTCACCTACGGTGCTAATTCCGGAGAGCGGGACCGCACTCACGATATTATTAAATCGATAAAACAACGCACCGGTCTAATTGCTGCGCCGCATTTAACCTGCGTTGATGCCAGCAAGCAGCAGCTGACCGATATTGCCCGTGACTACTGGAACAATGGGATCCGGCATATAGTGGCGTTACGTGGCGATTTACCGCCAGGCAGTAGCGATGTGCCAGAGTTATATGCGGCAGATCTGGTTGAAATACTGCGTTCTGTGGCGGACTTTGACATTTCGGTGGCAGCTTATCCGGAAGTGCACCCGCAAGCGCCCAATGCCCAATTCGATTTACTGAATTTAAAACGTAAAGTTGAAGCAGGTGCCTCGCGGGCCATTACCCAGTTTTTCTTTGATATCGAAAAGTTTTTACGCTATCGCGATCGTTGTGCCGCCATAGGTATTGATGTCGATATTATTCCGGGTATTTTGCCGGTTACCAACTTTCAACAGTTACAGAAATTTGCCGGTCTGACAAATGTTGCTATCCCTGACTGGATGAATAAAGCCTATCAGGGGTTGGACAATGACCCGACTACCCGCAATCTGGTGGGGGCAAATATAGCGATGGAAATGGTAAAAGTATTAAGCCGCGAGGGGGTTGACCAGTTCCACTTTTATACCCTTAACCGCAGTGAATTAAGCTATGCCATTTGTCATTTACTGGGCGTACGCCCCGTGCTTTAGCAACATCTGTTGAATCAGGCTTCCCAAGTATCAGCAAAAGCGGTAATCTTGCATCCGCAAGTTATGTATTCTTGAAACAGGGATTGGCCATGCCGTTGTTAACTGTTTACCGAAGCGGTGTAACCAGCCTGCTATGGTTGCTTAGTGGATTGCTGGTGACGCCGGTAATCGCCACAACTAATGACATTGTCAGCCTTGATAACTACTTCAGCGAAAGCTGGAGTACAGTCGATGGACTACCCCACAACACCGTTAACGCCATTGCCCAGACACCCGATGGTTATCTGTGGTTTGCTACCTGGGAAGGGGTTGCCCGCTTTAACGGCCGTCGTTTTGATATTTTTGAGCGCAGTGCTGTAACCGGCTTACCCGATTCCGGGATCCGGACGTTGAGTGTTGCCCAAAACGGTGATCTGCTGGTGGCCGGCTCGCGTGGTGGTATTGCCCGGGTCAATGGTCATCAATGGCAAAGCTACCCTCCGCTTGGTGTACTAATTAACAAAGCGCTGGTAGATAGCCAGCAAAGACTATGGCTGGCGACCGAAGGCGAAGGTGTTGTTATGCAGACACCGAACGGCAGTCGGCGTCAGTTTACTGAGGATAATGGCTTACCTGCCAATGCGGCCAATAGTGTGTTTGAAGATAGCAAAGGCCGGATATGGGTAGGGACCAGGGCGGGCCTGGCGGTTATTGATCCTGACTTAGTACTACGCCACCCGTTTCCTGAGCAGATTACCTCACCGGTTTTTGCCCTGGCAGCCAACGCTCAGCAGCAATTACTGATTGGCACAGAACGCGGACTGTTTCTGCTAAATGAGCAACAGCAATTAACTCAGCTTCTGGCTGATGTGCCGGTTGCAACGCTGCTACCGGAGGCGTCGGGCGTGCTGTGGATAGGCACTGTCGACCGCGGCTTACTGAGGCTATACAACAATACTGTAGAGCAATTGAGCATTGAACAAGGTTTACCCAATAACCGGGTACTGGCGTTGTTGCGTGACAAAGAGCGCAGTCTGTGGGTAGGCACTAATGGCGGTATTTTCCGGCTGCGTGACGCGCCCTTTACAACTTATACCAGTGAGCAGGGCTTAGCAGATAATTATGTGCGTACCGTCATGTCTGATCAGGCAGACTGTGTTTATGTCGGTAGCAGCAGGGGCCTTGACCAGATTTGCAATGGTATTATCCGCAATATCGACCTGTCCAGTCATGCCAAAGGGCAATCTGTGCTCAGTCTTGCCATGGGCCAGCAGCAAAGCTTATGGATTGGCACCTATACCGATGGCTTGCTGCATTATGCTGACGGTAAAGTCATAGCCCACTACAGTAGTGAAGATGGCCTGGCAGCAAATGAAGTGCGGGCAATTTTACCAAGAGCAGACGGCTCAGTACTAGTAGGGACAGCTCAGGGTCTGAGTTTGATACGAGATGGTCAAATCACCACGCCGGTAGAGGCGGTGGCACTACCTTCACCTTTTATCATGGCACTGCACCAAACTGACGATGGCAGAGTATTTATTGGTAGTGGAGCCGGCGTATCGGTATGGCAAAACGACCGGGTCACTCAGCTTGATTTCAGTGTGCTGGATCAAGCTGAATATGCGTTTGGTTTTGTCGAGGACCCAGCCGCCGGCATTCTGTGGATGACTACCGACCGGGGGTTGGTGGCGTTTGATCTTGCTACTGAGCAATTAGCCCTGATAGGCCGCAGTCATGGTATGCCCTTTGATAAACTCTTTCAGCTGGTTATTGATGAGCAGCAGCACTTCTGGATTTCTACCAATCGTGGCGTGTTACGACTGGGCAGAGAACAGGCGCTGGACGTGGTGTATGGCCGGCGCGATCAGATAAACTATGAGTTATTTGGCGAAAGCGACGGAATGGCCAGTGCTCAGGCAAATGGTGGATCCTCTCCTGCTGCCAGCCTGCATAACGATGGCTCGGTTTGGGTGGCAACCTCTGTTGGCGCCAGTAAAGTACAACCGGCCAGGCTAAGTTCGTTTTCTGCGGTGATTCCGCCGGTGGTACTGGAAAAACTGGTGGCAGATGGTAAGCACTACTCTTTGCAGCAGTCTGTTAAACTGGCGGCGGGTACCAGCCGGATAGAGCTGGAATATGCCGGCTTAGGTTATATTATGCCGCATCGCATCCAGTATCGCACCATGCTGGAAGGGTTTGAGCAGGACTGGGTAGCGCGAGGTACCCAGGCTAATGTGCAATATACCAACTTAGCGCCGGGACACTATACCTTTAATGTGGCGGCCTCATACCCGGATGGTGGCTGGAGCCCTGTTGCGGCCACAATTTCCTTTAGTATTGCCCCTCATCTCTGGCAGCGACCACTGTTTCAGGCATTGGTTATATTATTTCTGGTCGCGTTAGTCATTGCCATAGTGCGCTGGCGTCTGGCCAGCTTAAAACGCAGCGAGTTGAAATTAAAACGTCAGGTGGCTGAAAAAACGGCTGAGCTGGCGGCATTGGCCAGACTGGATTCTTTGACCGGCCTGGCCAATCGTCGGGCATTTGATGAGGCCATGCAGCACGAATTGAAGCGGGCGAAGCGCCAACAAGAGCCGCTATGTCTGGCATTGCTGGATATTGACCACTTTAAGCAAGTAAATGACAACTGGTCACATAGCGTGGGTGATGAGGTGTTAAAAAGGGTAGCAGCTACCTTGCAGCAGCATTGCCGGGATATTGATTCCCTGGCACGCTGGGGAGGGGAAGAGTTTGTAATTTTGTTACCGGACACTTCACTGCCGCTGGCACAGGAAGTATGCGACAGACTGCGTCAACGCGTGGCCGATACCTGCTTTACCGACATCGTACCCGATCTGACGGTTACCTTAAGTATTGGCCTGGCAACGCTTCAGGTTAAAGACGATGGTAAACAACTGCTTATTGACGCAGACCGGGCGCTTTATCAGGCGAAAAACAGCGGCCGGAATACGGTAATCAGTCATAATAGTTTCACCTCTGACGAATCTTTATAAAATAGATAAAAATTCACAAAAACAGCATAATTATTGTTGATTCTGCATGTTTGCCGTTCTACACTAGCAGCCGTTTTATGCTATAACTTTTAGCTGGTTTTGCAATTGAGAATGGTTAACATGCCTTTAGCGTCTTCTTCAGATCAAATAATTCGTAGTGCCGTATTAGGTGCCGCCGGCTATAGCGGTGCCGAGCTATGTGCCTTACTTAGCGCTAACCCTTACTTCTCACTGGACTATGCCTTTGCGTCTGCCGGTAGAACTGCCGAGCCATTAAGTAATTTATATCCACGTTTTACCAATGCCATCGATATTATGGTAGAACCCTGGCAGGATGAGCGGATCAGCTCTTTACAGGTCGATGTGGCTTTTCTGGCGTTGCCACATGAAGCGAGCGAAGCGGTTACGCCTTTATTATTGGCCGCTGGCATAGTGGTGGTTGATTTATCCGGTGCGTTCCGGCTGAAGCAAGCCGAACTTTACCCTAAATATTATGGTTATCAGCATCAGCATCCACAGCTGTTAAACGACGCTGTCTATTGCCTGATGGAATGGTTACATGAGGCACCGGGCAATTTAATTTCGGTACCCGGCTGTTATCCCACGGCCTGTTCACTGGCGTTACTGCCGTTAATTAAAGCCGACATGCTGGCTAAGCAGTGTATCCCTGTTATAAATGCTACCAGTGGTGTGTCGGGTGCGGGCCGTAAGGCTGCGCTCAGCACGTCGTTTTGCGAAGTAGGCCTGAATGCCTATGGCTTTTTTGGCCATCGGCACCGGCCTGAAATTGAGCAGAACCTTGGCCGCAAAGTGGTGTTTACTCCTCATTTAGGTAATTTTAAACGCGGTATCCTCGCCACCAGTGTGGTGACGTTAAAACCTGACGTCAGCCCGGAACAGGTTAAACATGCCTTTACTGCGGCATATCAGTATAAACCGCTGGTCAGGTTGTTAACTCAGTCTCCCAATGTCGCTAATGTTGCAGGTACCCCTTATTGCGACATTTACTGGCAACAGGATGGTGAACAGCTGGTGGTCGTGTCAGCGATTGACAATTTGCTGAAAGGTGCTGCCGCGCAAGCGATGCAGGCGGCAAATGTACGCTTTAATAAGCCGGAAACTTCAGGTTTATTCAGCGGGGTGGTGGCATGAAAACCTTACCGCTGGTAATAAAAATGGGTGGCCGTTTATTACAGGAGCGCCCGGCGCTTGATGCGTTACTTGCAGTTTGTCATCAACTTAAACAACAGCGGCCTGTCGTGCTGGTACATGGCGGCGGCGATCAGGTGGATCAATGGCTGGCAAAATTTGGTTTTACCACTGAAAAAATTGACGGTCAGCGGGTGTCGCCCACAGAGCAGATGCCGGTAATAACCGGCGCACTGGACGGTGCAGTTAATGCAGAGCTGGTTAGCCGGGCGATGTTGCAGGGATTAAATCCGGTGGGCCTGAACCTTTCTGCCGGAAACAGTTTGCAGTTTACTGTAAATGCAAAACTGGGTGCTGTTGGTTTGGCCAAAGCAAACAGTCCTCAACTAATTAATTTGTTGCTTGAGCAGGGCTTTACCCCGGTTTTCAGCTCTGTAGGCATTGGCACTGAAGGTCAGTTGCTGAATGTTAACGCCGATTTAGCGGCCGCGGCTATTTGTCAGCTGGTGCAGGGCGAGTTGGTTTTACTGACGGATGTACCGGGAATTCTGGATAGTCAGATGCAACTGATTGCAGAGCTTACCCCGGCTGGCGCTGGCGAGCTGGTCGCCAGTGGCGTAATTAAAGGTGGCATGAAAGTGAAGTTGGATGCCGCACTGGAAACAGGGTTGGCGCTGCAGCGCAATATTATTGTCGCCGGCTGGCAACAACCAGAGAATTTATTAAAACTGATGCAGGACGAGCCGGTAGGCACCTGTATTTTATATTAAACCCGCCAGGGTGTTGTTGCACACCTATGGCTTGATCAGGAAACCGCCTAGCGGATTACAGCGTGTTTTATGAGTAAATTAAGCCAGCTACTGTGCTTAGCCGATCTGGACCGGAACCAACTAAATGATATTCTGACTCTGGCCGTTGAAATTAAACGAAACCCGACGCAGTTCAGTAGCGCCCTTGCAGGTAAAAGTATTGCGCTGCTATTTGAAAAGCCTTCGCTTAGAACCAGGGTGAGTTTTGATGTCGGCATCAATAAGCTGGGCGGTCACAGCGTTTATCTGGACTTACAAAACGGCGCTATGGGTGTACGTGAGTCGGTGCAGGACTTTGGCAGTAATCTGGCTTGTTGGACTGATGCTATTGTCGCCAGGGTGTTCTCCCAGAAAACGCTGATTGAACTGGCGCATAGCAGCAAGAAACCGGTGATTAATGCGCTGAGCGATTTATATCACCCGTGTCAGGCGCTGGCTGATTTACTGACCTTACACGAACAGTTTGGCGAGCTGGATAAGGTGCATCTGGCCTTTGTTGGCGATGGCAATAATGTCTGTCATTCATTAATGCTTGGCGCTGCAATTATGGGGATGGACTTAACTGTTATTACGCCACCCGGTTTTGGCCCTGACGCCCATGTGCTGTTAAAAGCTCAGCAAATGGCAGCAAAAAGCGGCGCTAAGCTGATCCTGAGTCAGCATTTATCATCAGCTGCCGGGGTAGATGCAATTTATACTGATACCTGGTTGTCGATGGGGGCTAAAGCCGATCCAAAACAAGTGGGCCAGTTGTTTGCTGATTATCAGATTAACACTGCAGCGATGCAGCGCTTAGCCGTAAAACATTTTATGCATTGCTTACCGGCACATCGGGGCCAGGAAGTAACCAGCGAAGTGCTGGATAGTGATTATTCGTTGGTTTTGCAGCAGGCAGAAAACCGGATGCATGCCCAGAATGCCGTATTAGTCAGTTTATTTAGTTGAGGTAACAATGAGTGTTAAAAAAGTAGTATTGGCGTACTCGGGTGGCTTGGATACGTCGGCTATCGTGCCGTGGTTAAAAGATAACTATAACTGTGAAGTAATTGCTTTTGTCGCTAATGTTGGCCAGGGCGATGAAGAACTGGCAGGAGTAGAGCAAAAAGCCATTAATTCCGGTGCCAGCAGCTGTTATGTGGTCGATTTGCGCCAGGAACTGGTCAATGAGGTTATTTACCCGACCTTAAAAACCGGTGCGGTATACGAAGGCCAGTATTTACTGGGTACGTCGATGGCCCGGCCGGTTATTGCCCGCGCTCAGGTTAAGCTGGCGCTGGAGCTTGGTGCCGATGCGTTATGTCATGGTTGTACCGGTAAAGGCAATGATCAGGTTCGGTTCGAAAGCTGCTTTGCAGCGTTAGCACCACAGCTGAAAGTTATCGCGCCGTGGCGCGAGTGGCAGTTTAACTCTCGCCAGTCTTTGCTGGACTACCTGGCAGAGAAAAAGGTGCCTACCACCGCTTCTGCTACCAAGATTTACAGCCGTGATGCCAATTTATGGCATATTTCGCATGAAGGCGGCGAGCTGGAAGATCCCTGGTCTGAGCCGTCTGAGCAGGTATGGATGTGGACCAAAGCGCCCGAGCAGGCACCAGATCATCCGGCCTATGTTGAGCTGGCGTTTGCACGGGGTCAGTTAACTCAGGTTAATGGCAAGCAGCTGGATGGTGTGGCAGCAATTGAGCTGTTAAATGAGTTGGGTTCCGAGCATGGCGTGGGTCGGATTGATATCGTTGAAAACCGGCTGGTGGGCATGAAATCACGAGGTTGCTATGAAACCCCGGGCGGCACCATTTTACTGGCCGGATTAAAAGGGTTGGAAGCACTGGTGTATGACCGTAGTTCGCTGAAGTACCGCGAGGAAATTGGTCTGGAGTTTGCTCAGCTGGTATACGATGGTCGCTGGTTTACCCCGCTTAAAGATGCATTGCTGGCGGCCGCAACCTCGCTGGCTGAGCAGTTAACCGGTGAGGTGGTGATTAAGCTTTATAAAGGTAATGTTACTGTAGCGAAACGTCGCTCGGTAAATACATTGTACTCGGAAGCTTTTGCTACCTTTGAAGGTGATGAAGTTTACGATCAGAAAGATGCGGCTGGCTTTATCCGGCTATACAGCCTGGCCAGTCGGATCCGGGCCATGCATCAACAAAAGGATTAATCGTTATGGCGATGTGGGGAGGACGGTTTACCGAAGCCACCTTAAGCGAGTTCAGAGAGTTTAATGACTCGCTTAGTTTCGATTATTTACTGGCGCAGCAGGACATTGCTGCCTCCAGAGCCTGGGCCAAAGGTCTGCTGCAAGCAGGCATTATTAGCGCTGCTGAAGCCAAGCAATTGGATCAGGGGTTGGCAGATTTAGCTATCGCCATTGAAGCTGATCCACGTTTGCCATTGCAAACCAAGGAAGAGGACATTCATAGCTGGGTAGAAAGTCAGCTTACCGCTACGCTCGGAGATGTAGCCAAGAAGCTGCATACCGGCCGCAGCCGCAATGATTTGGTAGCAACAGATCTGCGCTTATGGACCCGCTTACAAGCCGGTACGGTACGTAAATCATTATTGGCCGCGCTGGCGGCGTTGCTGGAATTTGCTGACAAGGCAGAGCAGGCAGTGATGCCGGGATTTACCCACTTGCAGCGGGCGCAGCCAGTGTTGGTAGCGCATTGGGCGCTGGCGTACGTTGAAATGTTTAAACGTGATTTAGGTCGGTTGGATGATGCCTTAACCAGAATGGACAGCTGTCCACTCGGTTGCGGGGCGCTGGCAGGTACCGGCGTTAATATTGACCGGCAGGTCCTGGCAAATGAGTTGGGTTTTAGTAATGCGGCGCTTAATAGTCTGGATGCGGTCTCTGATCGCGATTATCTGGTGGAGCTGTCAGCAACCGCCAGCCTTTGTATGACTCACTTATCGCGCTTGTCAGAAGATGTCATTTTCTTTTGCTCGGGCGAAGCGGGCTTTTTTAAGCTCGGTGATGCCATAAGCTCGGGCTCGTCACTGATGCCGCAGAAGAAAAACCCGGACGTGTTTGAGTTACTTCGCGGTAAAACCGGCCGGGTGTTGGGACATCTGGTGGCTATTTTGCACGTGTTAAAGGGTTTGCCACTGGCTTACAACAAAGATATGCAGGAAGATAAACAAGGCTTTTTTGATCTGATGCATAGCTGGCAGCAATCGCTGTTAGTACTGGCGACGGTATTGCCTCACCTGAGTGTTAACCGGGAGCAATGCCGCAAGGCTGCAGAGCTCGGCTACAGCAACGCCACCGATTTAGCAGACTATCTGGTAAGCAAGGGTATGCCGTTTCGGGATGCGCATGAATGTGCCGGTGAGCTGGTGCTGGTGGCATCAAAGCAGCAGTTGCCGCTGGAAGCATTAAGTCTGAGCCAGTTGCAGCAGGTAAGCGGATTAATTACCGATGATGTTTATCCGGCTCTGACGCTGGAGGCAGGGATGGCCAGACGTTGTGCATTAGGTGGCACAGCGGCGGAACAGGTCATGCAGGCCCTTGCTGATGCCAAAAGCTGGTTTGAACACACGGTTACTGATTAACGGCTGATATTGCAATATCAGAGAATAGTACAGGCCAGCAAGATGCTGGCCTTTATTTTATCGGCAACTAAACCATTAATAACAAAGACATCGGTTAAAGAACATCTATGTGAAAACCAGACAGGGTTAAAACAATTCTGATTCGTCAGGCTCGGCTTTTTTATCGTTATCAAAATGAATTTGCTGGACGCTATTCTGACTGTACTGAGTAGGTTCTGTGCCTATTTTAAAGTACTCAAAGCTGCTGGTATGGTCAGTACTGCGGCTTAGCAGGCCACTGGCTAAATCAATCCTGACTGAGGCTAGCCCGGTAGGAGCTTGCATAGGTTGTTGTTCATAGTCTGGCAGGACTTTTGTCATATAATCAAGCCACGCAGGCAAAGCGGTGCGCGCACCTGACTCGGTTCCGGCGCTCTGATCCTGGCCCATATTGGCATGCCACTGTGCTCTGCCGAGGCTACGATTGGCATCGTCAAAGCCAACCCAGGTGGTGACCGCAGTTGCTGTAGTAAAGCCTGAAAACCAGGTATCCTTTGAATCGTTCGTGGTTCCGGTTTTTGCAGAAATATCGCGTCTTTTCAAGCGCTGCACTCGCCAGGCCGTACCATTCCAGCCGGTGCCCTTGGCCCAGTCACCCCCACCCCAGACACTGCTGGTCAGGGCATCGGCTATTAAAAAAGCATTCTGACTACTGATAACCTGCTCGGCCAGGATGGGGGTTGCTGGCTCAGGCTCAGACTCAACGCCCGGGTCATCAGCTGGTGCTGATTCAGTCTGTTGCATGGTATTGAAGAGTTCATATAGCTGTTGTTCACTATCGCCAGCTTGCTCTGGCTCAGCTGCTGCTAACTCATCATCTGAAGCAGCCGTTGTCTGGCATTCTGTACAAGCGATCTCTGGTAAGTGTTGATAAATTACCTCGTCCTGCTCATTTAACACCCGATCGACTATAAATGGGGTTACCAGGAAACCACCATTGGCAAACACGGCATAGCCTGTCACCAGTTCTAACGGCGTTAATGAAGCTGAACCCAGAGACAACGTCTCATTGCGGGGCAGATCATTTGCTGCGAAACCGAAACGCTGTAAATGACGAATGCTTTCATCTATGCCAACACCGCGCAACAATCTGACTGATACCACGTTTTTCGATTTAGCCAGTGCTTCCCGGATCCGAATTGGCCCATCATAGACCGGCGGTGAATTTCGGGGACGCCAGGCAATACCGGCGTTGTCATCCCACTGATGAATAGGCGCGTCGTTCATGATCGACGCCAGAGTATAATCCTGCTCTAAGGCCGCCGAATATATAAAAGGCTTGATATTAGAACCGACCTGTCGTTTTGCCTGCGTTACCCGGTTAAACTGGCTTTGGCTAAAGCTGTACCCGCCAACCAGAGCCTGAATAGCGCCGTTTTCAGGATTTATTGCGACCAGTGCGCTACTGGCTGCCGGCACCTGACTAAGCCGCCACTGTTCGTCTTGCTGGCGCACCAGAATGTGCATGCCCGGGGCCAGAGTTGCAGCAGCGCTTTTAGGTGCGACAGCCTGACGCTCATCAGTAATAAATGCTCTTGCCCATTTCAAACCATCCCACTCCAGAGTCACGATCTGATCACTGGCCAGCAGCACATCAGCGCTGTTGTTATAAACCGTCAACACAACTGCCGGGAATAAATCTTCAATGCCCTGCTGCTTAGTTAAGTAGTTAATTATCTCAGCGTGTTCAGGGCGGCCCTCTTCAGTAAATACAGGCTGTTGCTCCTGCTCCGGATAAGTATCTTCTGGCGTTCCGGTTTGCTCCGCTAACTCGGATTTCCACAATTTTGCTACGGCGCCGCGATAACCATGGCGTTCATCGTAGTTGTATAAATTCTGCTGCAATGCTTGTTTGGCGGCATGCTGATGCTGACTATGGATGGTGGTGTAAACCCGGTAGCCTTCTGAATAAGCGGTCTCTTCACCATAACGCTCTACCATTTGCTGACGAACCATTTCAGCAATATAAGGAGCTGAGGCAGTTATCTGAGCGCCATGAAGTTTGCTGGTAATGGGCGCAGCTAAAGCAGTACGGTAATCCTGTTCACTAATCACATTGATAGCGCGCATTCTGGTTAAAACGATATCACGACGATTTTTGGCATTCGCCGGGGAGCGGATGGGATTTAGTGTAGAGGGAGCTTTGGGTAGACCAGCAATAATGGCTATCTCGTCCAGGGTTAACTCATCTACTGTTTTACCGAAATAAACCTGAGCAGCAGCACCTACCCCGAAGGAACGGTGGCCCAGTTCAATTTTATTAAGGTACAACTCAAGAATTTCGTCTTTGCTCAGAAGTTGCTCAATCCGAAATGCCAGAAACACTTCTTTAATTTTCCGCATAATCTTTTTTTCCCGGCTCAGGAAAAAATTTCGGGCAAGTTGCTGAGTGATAGTACTGGCACCCTGACTAAAGTCCCCTGAAGATGCAACCACAGTGACAGCCCGCATAATGCCAATAATATCTATACCGGGGTGTTCATAAAACCTTGTATCTTCAATGGCTAAGAATGCCTGAATCAGTAAAGGTGGCATTTCATCAAGTTTTAAAGGTATTCGCCGTTTCTCACCAAATTGAGAAATCAGTTGACCGTCAGCGGTATAAACCTGCATTGGGGTTTGCAGCTTTACTTCCTTCAACGTAGCGACGTCAGGCAGATCATTTCTGACATAAAAGTACATTGCTACGATCGTCAGGATCCCGGCAAAAAAACCAACCAGACAGACTATTAAAAGTTTTTTAACCCAAGACACTGAATAACCCCAATTTTTACTCCCAATTCCTTTACAACGCTGCTAGTATATATTTATTGGCTGTCGATGAAACGCTTTTTCTTGCTAAAAAATAGCGTCTGAGCTAAGAATACGACAATAATAATCATAACTAAAAATTGGCCACAGGAAGCTATGATAAAAAGCCTGTTCAGTAAACAAACACCCATGATGGTCGGTATCGATATTGGTGCCCACTCCGTCAAGGCTGTGCTGCTAAGCCAGCATGGTAACCAGTATAAGGTTGAAGCCTTTGCTGTCGAGCCGATGATTAAAGGCGCGATGTCCGATCGTGAGATCCAGGATATCGAAGCTGTCGGTAACGTGATCGGCAAGATCCGTAAGAAGATCCCAAGGTCGGTCAAGTTTGCCGCCGCTGCGGTTTCCGGATCAACTGTGATCAGCAAAGTCATCTTCATGGATGTGTCATTAACCGATGCTGAATTGGAAAGTCAGATCGAAGTTGAGGCTGATACATTAATTCCTTACCCATTGAATGAGGTCAGTCTCGACTTCGAGAAATTAGATGTCAACGAATCAGACCCATCAAAAGTAAATGTGTTACTGAGTGCAGCGCGCACTGAGAGTGTTGAGGCGCGGGTTGCTGCTTTAGATAATGGTGGTTTCAACGCTAAACTGGTTGATGTCGAAAGTTATGCCCTTAGCAGGGCAGCTGAGTTATGTTTAAAGCAGCTACCGGATGATGCAGCAGGTAAAGTCGTTGCGCTGGTTGATATTGGCGCCACCATGACCTTACTGAGTATTGTTGAAAAAGGCAAAACCCTGTACACCCGTGACCAGGCCTTTGGTGGCGAGCAATACACCCGCAGTATTTTGTCGTACTACAACAAAAGCTATGATGAAGCAGAACTGGCGAAAGTTACCGGTGATTTACCGCCCAACTATACCTTTGAAGTGCTGGCACCTTTTCAAACTATGTTACTGCAACAAATTCGTCGGGGCATTCAGATGTACCTGACAAGCAGTGGCCGCGACGCGGTTGACTATCTGATCGTGTCTGGTGGTACTGCATTAATCGAGGGAATTGATAAATTATTGATTGATGAATTGGGTATTCATACTGTTGTCGCTAACCCCTTTAAAACAATTGATGTTGCTACCTCAGTTGACCGCGAACAACTAAATAAAAGCGCCCCGCAGCTGATGGTTGCCAGTGGCCTTGCCTTACGGAGTTTTTCAGCATGGCATATATAAATTTACTGCCCTGGCGGGAAGCTGCGCGCAAAGAAAAACAAAAACAATACGTTACTGTATTGGCAATGACAGCGGTTTTCAGTTTCTTGGTTTTTTTCCTGATCAACATGGTGTACAGCAGCATGATTGACGGTCAGTATCAGCGGAATCGCTATCTGGAGAATGAGATTAAAATACTGGATCAGAGAATTGCAGAGATCCGAACCCTGAATGAAACTAAACGCAGCCTGCAGCAACGGATGAGTCTGATTGAACAGTTACAGGGCAGTCGTAATCTTGGTACGGAAATTATGTCTGAAATTGCCCGGGTGGTTCCATCAGGTATATACCTGACTCAATTAGAGAAAAAAGGCTCAAATTTATTGCTAATTGGCCGAAGTGAGTCCAATAACCGATTGTCGACAATGTTACGGGATGCAGAACAGTCTGAATTACTGGATAGTCCGTTACTGGAGTTTATTGAAGCCGGTAAAGATGAAGCAAGGTTACTGAGTAACTTTAAAATGCATCTTACGGTAAAAGGCTACGAAGCAGTGCAGGATAGTGAGCCGGTTACACCCAGTGCGAGAGGTGGTGCACAATGAGCATGAATTTCAATTTATCTGAAATTGATATTAATGATCTTGATATCGAAAATATGGGCTCCTGGCCCGTTGCGGCAAAAGTCATTTTCGCCATTATTTTGGCGGCACTGGTGGCAACCCTTAGCTATTTTTTATTAATTGACAGTAAAATTGACGAGCTAAACAGTGCTAAACAAAAAGAAACTGAGTTACGTCAGGTTTATCGTACCCGCTATGCTTCAGCCGTAAACCTGGATCTGTACAAACAGCAGATGGTGGAGATGGAAAATACATTTTCATTTTTACTTAAGCAACTTCCAACTACACATGAAACGCCTGGCTTGCTGGATGATATTACCTATGTTGGTACTACTAGCGGGTTAACCTTTCTGCGGATTAACTGGGAACCGGAGATTGAGAAAGAATTTTATACTGAATTACCAATTAAAATAGACGTAGTTGGTGATTATCATCAGTTCGGTAATTTTGTTAGTGAAGTAGCTAAGTTACCGCGGATTGTCAGCCTGCACGACTTCTCGATCCAAACTGCAGAGAATGAACGGTTGCGGTTTAATGTTACTGCAAAAACCTACCGCTATAAGGAGACTGCACAATGAGAAAACTCATCTTAGCTGTCTCCGTAGCAACGTTGTTGTCAGGTTGCTTTGATGACTTAAGCGACGTTCAGGCGCATATGGATTCGGTTAAAGCCAGTACTCAGCCCAGAGTTGAACCGTTACCTGAGGTTAAGGAGTTCGAGCATATTGCATATGTATCACAAAATAGCCGGAGTCCGTTTTCAGAGCCACGGCCTGAAGCAGTGCAGGATCGATTCTTGCAAGTGCAGGATTGTTTGCATCCGGACCCAAGGCGACGGAAAGAGCCGTTGGAGAAATATGCACTGGATAACCTGAAAATGCGCGGTACTCTGGGTGATACCGGTAATATCTGGGCTTTGATTGAAGCCTCAGATCAAACCTTGCACCGGATAACGCTGAATAATTATGTTGGTTTATTTCACGGGCGGGTCATTACGGTAGAGCCAACCCATGTTGAATTGTTAGAGTTGATCCCAGATGGGGCAGGTTGCTGGAAAGAGCGGACTACCATGATTCAAATGGTCGAAAATACAGCAATGACGAGTAATTGATAGGTGTGCGAGTATATCATGGATAAAATAATCAAAAGAATTTCACGAGGAATCACCGGCACCCGGCTATGTCTGGCAGCACTGATGTTGTTAGCATTGCCAGCGGCAGCAGTACCTTTGCTGTATGATGTCAGGTATAACCCCTTGCTCACCGGCGAAACAGAGATCGAGTTTATATTCGATGAAGATCTCTATACCGATCCAAGCATTCAGGTATTTAACGAGCCTGCGCGGATTGAGTTATATTTCGATAACTCCGATTATGAAGAAAAACTTGAAGAAGTATTAATCGATAAAGCCGGCGTTAAAAGAGTTAAATCTGAATTCCTCGGTGAAGGCTTTAAATCGACAATTTACCTTGATTATCTGAAGATTTACCGTACGCGGGTACGTGGTAATGTATTTTATATGCACATTTCTGACAATCCTACCGCAGAGCAGGTTGGTCAGGCTGCCGATGTAATACCGACATATATTAACCGGCTGCAGGCTATCGACTTCCGTCGTGGCGAAAAGGGCGAAGGGCGGGTATTAGTATTCCTGCGCGAAAATACAGCCGCTGTCGATGTGAGCGAGCGTGCTGGCAAATTAATCGTTGAATTTCACAATACCGATATACTGGACGAGTTGTTGTATCAGTTAGATGTAATGGATTTCGGTACTATTGTCACCGGAATTGAAACATTTAAAGATGGTGCATCAGCCCGCTTGGAAATTGCTACCAGCGATGCATTTACTTATACCTATCAACAAATTGATAATATTTTCACCCTTAATGTCGAGCGCGACACCTCTAACCGCAGCATATTAGGTGGTGGTCGTGAATATAAAGGGCGCGCAATATCTCTGAATTTCCAGGATATTCCTATTCGGACAGTATTGCAGATAATCGCTGACTATAACGGTTTTAATCTGGTAACCAGTGACTCGGTAACTGGCAACATTACCTTGCGTTTGGATGGCACGCCATGGGATCAGGCACTGGATATCGTGTTACGGGTAAAAGGCCTGGACAAGCGGATGGATGGCAATATCCTGATGGTAGCACCTACTGAAGAGCTATCTGCCAGAGAAGCACGTGAACTGGAAGCCAAGCAGCAGGTCGAGCAACTTGAGCCACTTTATTCAGATTATTTAACCATTAACTATGCCAAAGCAGCAGATTTGGCCGGTTTGCTGGCGAATAAAGATGCAACCTTATTATCCAGCCGGGGTAGTGTGGTAGTTGATGAACGTACCAACACTATTTTAATTAAAGATACCGCAAAGAACATTGAAAGCGTCCGTAAGCTTATTGAGAGGCTGGATGTACCTGTTCGTCAGGTGCTTATTGAATCAAGAATGGTTACCGTTCGGGATAGCGTTACCGATGAGCTGGGCATCCGCTGGGGTTTCAGTGACCAGCAAAGCACCAGTGGTGGTAACCGCGGCGTTTCTGGAAATGCCAACGGTTCAAATGCCATTTCGACAGGTCAGTTCCCGGCATTAGATGATCGTTGGAATGTTAACCTGCCAATTCAGAATCCGGCTGGCAGTATTGCCTTTCATGTGGCGCGTTTAGCGGACGGTACTTTGCTTGACCTTGAGTTATCAGCGTTAGAGCAGGAAAATAAGGGTGAAATTATCGCCAGTCCGCGGATTACTACCTCGAACCAGAAAGAGGCCCGCATCGAGCAAGGTGTGGAAATCCCATACGTTCAGGCAGCGTCAAGCGGTGCCACCACGGTTGAATTTAAGAAAGCAGTATTAAGTCTGACGGTCACGCCACAGATTACCCCGGATAATAAAATTATCCTGGACCTGGTCATCACCCAGAATACACGGGGTGAAACAGTACAAACGCCTACAGGGCCAGCAACCGCTATCGATACCCAGCAAATTCAAACCCAGGTATTGGTTGATAATGGTGAGACTATCGTGTTGGGTGGTATTTATCAGCAGCAAATTTTGTCTACTGTGTCTAAGGTTCCGATGTTCGGTGATATACCTTATGTTGGTGCATTATTCCGGTCGAAACGTGATGTTAATGAGAAAAATGAGTTACTTATTTTCGTCACTCCGAAAATCCTGACTGAAGGCCAGTAATCAATGTCTGATGCGGGAGCTGCGTAGCGGCTCCCGCATTAAGTCAGATTTAACTTGCCAACGAAAGGCCATTCCTGACATAATTCAGCGCTTCAAATTTTCGCGGGAGCCTTTTGGTCCTTGAATTCAACTTTTCATTGAGTAAGCTGATTTAGCACTTCGACATATGGCAGAAAAACGTAATATCTTCCTTGTTGGCCCGATGGGCGCAGGCAAAAGTACCATCGGACGTCATTTAGCAGACATGCTTCACCTTGACTTTTACGATTCAGATCAGGAAATTGAGCGCCGCACCGGTGCAGATATTGCCTGGGTATTTGATCTGGAAGGAGAAGACGGTTTCAGAGTGCGCGAAGAAACGGTAATTTCAGACTTAACCGAATTGCAGGGCATTGTTTTAGCTACAGGTGGTGGTTCGGTTATCAGCAAAGAAACCCGTAACCGTTTATCGGCCCGTGGAATTGTGGTCTACCTGGAGACTCCGATAGAAAAGCAAGTGGCCCGCACCCAACGTGATAAACGCCGCCCTCTGCTGCAAACAGAAGAAGCACCGCGTGAGGTTCTGGAACGTTTGGCGGCTGAACGCAACCCACTTTATGAAGAAATCGCCGACTTCACTGTGCGCACTGACGAACAAAGTGCCCGCGCTGTCGCAAACCAGATAATTGATCAGTTGGGTTTTTAACGAGCAATTGGGTGTTTAACGAAAGGGGAGCTGCAAATGCAAAAAGTTGAAGTCCAACTTGGTCAGCGCAGCTACCCGATAGATATAGATACCGGCTTTAGCGCATTGCCTGCAACGCTAGCCAATGCCAGACAGGTTGTTATAGTTTCAAACCCAACTGTAGCGCCTTTATATTTAGCTAAAGTCAGTGGCTTATTCAGCAATCCTCCCCAGCATATTCTTATTGAAGACGGTGAAGCTTTTAAAACGCTGGCGTCTTTTGAAACAATCTTATCTTTTTTGCTTGAAAAAGGCATGTCCCGCGATGTGTTACTGGTTGCGCTTGGTGGTGGTGTTATTGGCGATCTTACTGGTTTTGTTGCTGCTTGTTTCCAGCGTGGCGTCCGCTTTTTGCAAGTTCCCACCAGTTTATTGTCTCAGGTAGATTCTTCTGTTGGCGGCAAGACAGCAGTAAATCACCCTCTTGGTAAGAATATGATTGGTGCTTTTAAACAGCCTGAGCAGGTTATTATCAGCACTTCTACTCTGACCACGTTACCGCCACGAGAATTTGCTGCCGGTATGGCAGAAGTGGTCAAATATGCTTTGCTAGGTGATGCCGGGTTCTTAACCTGGCTAATGCAACATAGTGAGCAGATTTGCCTGCAGCAATCTGACATTCTGGCGCAAATGATCCGGCACTGTTGTCAGATGAAGGCTGATATTGTCAGTCGGGATGAAACAGAGCAGGGCGAGCGTGCACTATTGAATCTTGGCCATACTTTTGGTCATGCCATTGAGGCATTTATGGGCTATGGTAACTGGTTGCACGGCGAAGCTGTGGCGGTTGGTATGGTAATGGCTGCAAAATTGTCAGCCCATCGTGGCTGGTTAAGCGAGCGGGACGTGGCAAAGGTAAGTAGCGCATTGCACTGTTTCCAATTACCGGTAACGGTGCCTGACAAGATGAAGATTGCCGACTTTTTGCCTTACATGAAGACAGATAAAAAAGTAAAAAACGGTCAGATGCGTTTTGTGTTGCTGCCAGCATTGGGGCAGGCGAGCCTGGTTGCGGATGTTACTGAAGCAGAATTGCAGCAGGTTTTTGGCTGATGGATACCACGGTATTACAGCAGAAACTCGCTGAGCTGCGCCATCTGCTGCCTTCGCAGCACGAGTTACTCAACAGGTTGTTATTTCAGCTGGCCTTTAACGACTTTCAGAATATTGGTCTGGTAGGCGGCGAAGGTAGTGGCAAATCGACCCTGGCTTTAGCGTTGGCAGAGCTTTTCTCTGAGCATGCAAATGTGGCACTACTTAGCGAGCCGGTTACAGAGGCTGAGATGGAGGGCCAGTTAAAACAACATTGGTTTGGGCAGCGCCAGCCTGAACCTGCACTGGCAGCACTGATGGCTGAACCGCCAGCTGACAGTCTGCCGCTATTGTTAATCGTTGATAATTTTAATCTGCTTAGTAGTAGTGCCCGGCAAAGGCTGTTGCAACTTAATTGCCTGGGTTTTTTCATGTTGGCCGAGCCCTCCGCCGATATGGCACTGAATTTAAGTATTAATATTCCTACCTTGCAGGACGCCGGTCAGGTGCTGAAAGACAAAGCATTGGATCCACTGGCGGTCGCTGAGCGGTTTGCTGCCAGTGCGGGCAATATGCATTTGCTGCACAGTGCGCTGGTTAAGTCAGAAGACCGCAAAACGCATGCTGCATCCTGGTTATTGCCTGCAGCTATAATGTTGTTGGTGCTGGTTGCCGCAATCAGCTGGTGGTTGCCCACCAGCACAGAACAGACAAGGTCAGACACCACTGCAAAAACTAATGCCGTGCAACATGACGATCAGTCAGAAAGCAGCTCTGAGCCTGCAGATAGCCCTGAGCCTTTAGACAGCTCTGAGCGTGTTAACACCCCTGAGCAGACAAATAGCCCGGAGTCTGAAGACGTATCAGCGCTGTTTGACAGTCCTGAAGTGATAACAGGCCTTGAGCTTACTCTCAGCGCCGCGCAAGATGGCAGCTCCGCGCAAGATAGCAGCGCTGAGCCAGTAACCAATCCTGAGTCAGTAGACAGCTCTGAGCTGCCTGAGTCCATGCAACAACAGGCCCGTTCTGCAGTGCCAGACTTAACAGAAACGGCAGAGAGCCAGCAGGGCTCAACTGAAGCAATTGCAGAGTCATCCCGGAATGCAGAGCAGCAGGTCGTGTCAAAACCTGCCGACACCTCATCTTCAACCAGTATTACAGCAGCAGCGATTCCAGCAGCGGGTTCGCTGTATCAGGAGCCGCAGTTACTTGCGTTGCCAGCGGAATCAAGAGTGCTGCAGCTGGCTGTCCTGTCATCAGAAACTGCCTTGCAGCGCTTTGCCCGCTCTTATCCGGATACTGACATTATGGTGTATCAGCGCAGTTGGCAGGGCCAGTTGCAATGGATCATCCTTAACCAGGACCATTATCCTGACATAAGTAGTGCAAGACAGGCCATGGCGTCGCTACCCGAGTCATTGCGTGCAGCCGGGCCCTTTATTAAACCGGTTGGTCAGGTGCAACAAGAAATTAAAGCGCTGGCACGGAACCGTGCTGCGACAGAAGTACAGGAATAGTCTGGTGAATGTAAAGCGTAACCGGGCTTTTCTGAAGTGGGCCGGTGGAAAATACAGCCTGGTGCCGGAACTGACGAAACATTTGCCTGCCGGACCTGAGTTAGTTGAGCCCTTTGTCGGTGCAGGTTCGGTGTTTCTGAATACTGATTATCCGCGTTATGTCCTGAACGACATTAACGCAGATTTAATTCAGTTATATCAGATAGTACAACATAAAGCCGATACCTTTGTTGCCGATGCCAACAGTCTGTTCTGTGCCAGTGCTAATGTGCGCAGTAGTTATCTTGCCTTTCGGCAACAGTTTAACAGCAGTACAGACCCTTATCAGCGAGCGTTGTTGTTCCTGTACCTCAACAGACATGGTTATAACGGGCTGTGTCGATACAACCTTTCGGGCAAGTTTAACGTGCCCTTTGGCAGTTATAAAAAGCCATACTTTCCCGAAGCAGAACTGTATTATTTTGCTGAGAAAGCCCAAAAAGCCCGTTTTAGCTGCAGCAGCTACCAGCAGGTTTTCGCCGAGCTGACACCGGGTGCTATTGTTTACTGCGATCCACCTTATGTGCCGCTTAGCAAAACGGCCAGTTTTACCAGCTATGCCCGTCAAGGGTTCAACCTGGATGACCAGGCACAGCTGGCAAATTTAGCTGAGCAGGCGCAACAAAAAGGCCACAGTGTGTTGATTAGTAACCATGATACAACCTGGACGCGCAAAATCTATCAGCAGGCAGCTTTACGGAGTGTCCAGGTTGGACGTTCTATTAGTCAGAATGGTGCAGGCAGGGGCAAGGTAGCGGAACTGTTTGCCTTGTATCCGGCAATCAACCCAGCACCAGTGTTACCGTCAGCAAAAGGGTTGCGACAAACAACAATGCAGCAATAACACCTACTACGATGTACGGGATAATGCTCTTGGTCTGGAAATCAAGCTGTCGTTGTTTTTCTGATTGTACGCCGACGAATGCACCCAGAACGGCTTTTATTACTTGCCAGGTGCTGGCCTTAGTTTCAGTCATTAATTAGTTTTATTACTGGCAGGGGTTAAGCGGTTTAACAACTCGAGGAAGTCAACAAAATGAAACTGGGTGGAGCGGCTGTCACCTTTAATCCAGCTTAACCAGTTTTGCTGCACATTCTGACATAATTCGTTAGCAGTCGTCGCGTTGTCATCCTGACAAAGCGGGGTAGTTTTAACGTAACCAGCGGCGACACCAGTCAACACTATGACTGTGCCAATCGCTAATACTTTACTATTAAAGGTAATTTTCATGTTAAATCCAGTTAACGCTTTAATCACTAGTTGCAGAGTGTAATTGATCTGCATTTTGGATACAAGTTGCTTATTTAGTATACGCTGTAGTAATTAGCCGGATCAGTTGCTCAGGGTATCCGAGCAACTTTTTTTTACAGACTATCAGTTACCCTCAGAAACTTTTTGATACACTGAATATGACCCGGCTGTCACACAGATTACAGTCATCAATATCAGTATCAACGTAGGCCAGACTTAGACCTGCCCCCAGCACTTCGGTACTCAAGCCAATGCTCCAGTCCAGATAGCTCGCTGCACTGTCATCGTATTCGTTCTGGCCAACGTGTAAATCCAGTGCCAGATTGTCAGTAATGGCATAGCTGTAACCACCATATAAGTAGAAGTATGTGCCGGCATTAGCGTAGTAATCATCACTGTAAGCAAGACCGAACGTGAAATCCTGGTAGGAGAGCGAGCCATAGAGTTCATAGAAATTAGAACCGGCAAATTCCGTATTTGGATAGCCATAACGCATCACGCCGACATCCACTGACCATTCTTCGTTTATTGCACCGCTCCAGCCCAGCATCACGTCAAACTCAAGGGTGCCTTCACCGCCGAAATCGACACTTGAGCCCCATACTGAAACATAAAAGCCTGATTCGTCGCTCAGGGTCAGGCCACCCTGGATAGCAGGAGCTTCATCGGTTTGCGAAATACCACGAAACGCATAATCGGAAGTGAACGTAATATCACCGCTGAGCTCAACTGCTTGACTGTGGGTACTGGTAGTGGCCAGACCGATAAGTAAACCGGCGGTGATTAAACTGGAGAGTGTCGTTGTCATTTTCATTGGTATTGCCCTTATGTTTATTCCCTGGCTAATCCATTCCAATAAGCATGCCAGATAAAATAAACTATAAAAATCAATAGTATGATAGTTATTGGAAGGCGCTTAGTTTACTTTTTGCGCTTAACTGGTGCGCTGCTGCCTGCTTTTTGTGCAAGTTGCGGCACGTGCTTTTTAGTCGTTAATTCAGTAAAGTCAGCTTTTTAAGATGTGTGGAGCACCTGTATGTTGCCTTATTTAATCGCCCCTTCAATTTTATCTGCAGACTTTGCCAGGCTTGGCAGCGAAGTTGAGAGCGTGCTGGCAGCCGGGGCCGATGTGGTTCATTTTGACGTGATGGATAACCACTACGTGCCAAACCTGACGATTGGGCCCATGGTATGTAAGGCATTGCGAAATTACGGCATAACTGCGCCGATAGATGTTCATCTGATGGTCGAACCGGTCGACAGTCTGGTCCCGCAGTTTGCGGAAGCAGGTGCCAGTATTATTACCTTTCACCCGGAAGCGTCACGCCACATTGACCGTACTTTGCAACTGATTAAAAGTCATGGTTGCCAGGCGGGTGTAGTACTTAACCCGGCCACACCGCTAAGCTATCTGGATTACGTGTTGGAAAAGCTGGATGTTATTCTGCTGATGTCAGTTAACCCGGGCTTTGGCGGCCAGAAGTTTATTCCAGCTACCTTAGATAAGCTGGCTCAGGTCCGGAAAATAATTGACGCCAGTGGCCTGCCAATCAGACTGGAGGTCGATGGTGGCGTTACGGCAGATAATATCGGTGAGATTGCCGCAGCGGGAGCAGATATGTTTGTTGCCGGCTCCGCTATTTTTAACAGCGATGATTATCAACAGACGATCAACAGCATGCGCCAGACCCTGGCGGCAGTGCATGGTAAATAAATTACTGCGGGCAAAGGGCGCTTGCGGCTATAATGCAGCTCTTTTGCAGATGTTTTAACCGAGGACAGTGAACCCATCATGAGTAGCAAACCTATTGTATTAAGTGGCGCCCAACCTTCAGGACAACTCACCATTGGTAACTATCTGGGTGCACTGCGACAGTGGGATCAGATGCAGGATGACTATGACTGTCTGTACTGTATCGTCGACTTGCACGCCATTACGGTAAGACAAGACCCGGTAGCACTGCGCAGTGCATCGCTAGACAGCCTGGCGCTATATTTAGCCTGCGGTATTGACCCGGCTCGCTCAGCCGTATTTATGCAGTCACATGTTCCGGAGCATAGCCAGCTGGCCTGGGTACTGAATTGTTATACCCAGTTTGGTGAATTAAGCCGGATGACCCAGTTTAAAGACAAGTCCGAGCGCCATAATAATAATGTAAACGCCGGCTTATTTACCTACCCGGTATTAATGGCGGCTGACATTCTGCTTTATCAGGCCAATCAAATTCCGGTCGGCCATGACCAAAAACAGCATTTGGAATTAGCCCGCGATGTTGCTATGCGGTTTAATGCGGCACATGGTGAGGTGTTTACCTTGCCAGAGCCCTATATCCCGCCAGTTGCCGCCCGGGTAATGAGTTTGCAGGACCCGACGAAAAAAATGTCAAAATCTGACGAGAATCCGTGGAATTTTGTTGGCTTGCTGGAAGACCCGAAAATGATCAGCAAAAAGTTTAAAAAAGCCATGACAGATTCCGAGGACCCACCGCGGGTGCGTTTTGATATCGACGCCAAGCCTGGTGTGGCGAACTTGCTAAGTATCCTGAGTGGCGTTACCGGGAAAACGGTGCAGGCGCTGGAGGCTGAATACGAAGGTAAAATGTATGGTCATCTAAAAGGTGATGTCGCTGATGCTGTTATTGCCTTGCTGGAACCGGTGCAAAAATCCTTTATCGAGTTACGGGCTGATTTGCCGGTACTGCAAAGCGTAATGCGAGCCGGAGCTGAAAAAGCCCGGGCCCGGGCGGCAGTTACTCTGGCTAAAGTAAACGATGCCGTAGGTTTTGTGTTGCCATAGTTCCAAAAGACATTATATTGACATTTACTGTTGTAGTTAATGCTAAATTTATAGGTGAAACGCTATGTTAAAGTGTTATAGCATAGTCATAATGTCAGTTTGTTTGACCTTCAATGTATTAGCTTCTGGCGATAGTCAACGTTGGCAAATTAAAGCCGTCACTGCAATAAGCTTTCCGGGCCTGGAAGTGCTGGCAGATGGCAAGTTTAAGCCTGGCTCGGCTTATAATTACCGCGCTATCATTGATTGTATGGAGCATCAGCTTAATGCTGACTTTGTTTGGCAGCAATTCCCTACAGCCCGTTTAGTACATGTGACAGTAAAGCATCAGTTCGATGTCATTTTTCCGATGGGCTATACTCCTGAGCGCAGCAAATTATTGCAGCCAAGCGATTATCTGGTGCAGGAGCAGGATTACTGGGCTTATTTGAGGCCCCAACCCGATTGGCAAAACAAGCAACTTAATATTGCCGTTAAACAGGCATCACCTCAGGCCGAATGGTTGGCGCAACAGGGCTATCAGAATATTCATCAGGTAAATGATTACAAGCAGTTGTTACCACTGTTACGCGCCGGTAGGGTAGAAGCGATTAGCGTACCTGGAGCAGTGGCTGCGGAATATCAAAAAGCAGCTATCGAAGGGCTGGCACTGTCAGGTTATTATCAGCGTGAAGCAGGCTTTTATCTGAATCCCGGTTTTGCTGCTGAGTACTTGCCACAATTTAACCAGGCTGTCAGGCAGTGCCGCCATCTTGCTGTTTTAGATCTTCCTGAATAACTAATGATAGAGCTGCCAGCAAACCATTATTGTCAGATGGTGGCTACAGCTTGCTGACATAGCCTGCTGTCTGGTTTAATAGCAGCTTCAATTTAACGGAGTATCAGCTACATGCTGCTGATGATCGACAATTACGATTCTTTCACCTGGAATCTGGTGCAGTATTTTGCCGAACTTGGCCAGCAGGTTGTGGTAAAGCGCAACGATGAAATTAATGTGGCGCAAATGGCTGCACTGGCACCTGATTATCTGGTGATATCACCAGGCCCGGGTACGCCGGAACAGGCCGGTGTCAGCCTGGCGGCAATTGAACACTTTGCCGGAAAAGTCCCATTATTAGGGGTTTGCCTCGGACATCAGGCGATTGCCCAGGTTTTTGGAGGTAAAGTATGTCGTGCGGGTAAAGTAATGCACGGTAAAAATTCTGATATTTATCATCAGGGCGAGTCTGTGTTTACCGACCTGCCCAGCCCGCTGGCAGTAACCCGTTACCATTCGCTACTGGTTGCGAGCGATAACCTTCCTGCAGAGCTAATGATAACGGCCTGGACAGAAGAGTCTGGCCAGTCGTCAGAAATAATGGGCTTAATGCACCGCCAGTTGGCGGTGCATGGCGTGCAGTTTCACCCTGAAGCCATTTTAAGTAGCGCGGGCAAAGCTATGTTGGCTAATTTTTTAAGTCTGGCGGCGGTCGTAGCACCGCATAGCGTAGTGAATTGTTAATGAACACATCAACTGAGTCATTAAATCAACGTTTCTGGGATGAGTTTATCGGTGTAAACCCGGATGCTGCCCGTTTGCAGTATCAGGTCAAGGCCGGCGTCACAACGACCCGTAAATTGTTAGCCGTCGATGCACAGGCCATGCAGCAGCGTCTGGCAGGCCAGCAGGCTCGCCAGCAGTTTGTCGAGTTTGCTCAGGCCCATATGCATGACCAGGTTGCTGACGAGCTGTTTCAGCGTTTGGGTAATATATCCCTGGTCAGCGCATCTATCTTCGATTTGGGGGACCATTATCATCAGGTGCTGGATAAACTTGCGCATAAAGCCGTTACTATTAATCAACTGGATCCGTTAATCAGTCAGGTTGACTGGTTGAAGGAAGACTTGTTGAAACTGGTTAATCAACCGCAATATCGTAATCGGACAGCCTCAGGTGCGCTTATTAAAGATGTCAAAACGGCGCTGCGTTTTCTCGGGGTGGAAAGTCTGCAACTGATTGTGCCGGTATATGGCATGCGCCGCTGTTTGCCGCATGCGACCGACCCTTTTGTCGGCTTTAAAACCCGCTTATGGGATTACACGCTGGCATGTGCCATAGCCGCGCGCCGGCTGGCAGAAGATAGTGCAGAACTTCCTTATGCGGCGTTTTGTATCGGCTTGTTCCATCCACTTGGCCACATAGTGGTGACCCGCAATTATCTGCGTACCTATCAGCAAATTAAACAAGAAGAGCTGCTTAAAGCGCGGGACGAGCGCAATAACGAATTAACAGATGCGTTGGACAGCCTTGAACCGGACGCCAGTTTTTTAAGTAACAGTTTACTGGAATTTGCTGAAATCTTAAGTGCCGACATCTGCTCACGCTGGTCACTGCAGCATTTACCACTGTGCCAGACGCTGGACCAGCTGGCAGAAGGTATCGGCTTTAATGGTATCAGCCCATTGGGCCGGATAGTGCAGCAAGCTCAGGTGTATGTGCAATGGCAGCAGTTAAAGGCCGCAGGTAAAGCCAGTGCTCAGGACGCAGAAAGCTGGTTTACCGCCGTCAAATTAACAGAGGACCAGCTGAATACCCTGGCCAAAACCAATTTAAAACGGCTTAGCATCGATTTATAACAATTTTTTTAGCCATATTCATGCAAAGCCGGATTTTTGCCCGCGAACAGGCATATCGCCAGCGGCACCTTTAACGGGGGTGGCAGTCTGTTGTGGATGACCTGGCACTGGCTGCTTAGTTATTCAGTTCGGCTGCAAATCTATCTGCAGCCCTTGATTTTTCTGGGTTTAGCTATTTTTCCTGACGAGACAACCGCCCCGAAACCTGTAATAATGCTGCGATAATAACCGGCAGTGGCAGTGAGATCCTGACCAACAGACCGACCCCGCTTAAGAAAGAGGAAAGGAACATGACAACAAACTTTGCAGTAAACCGAGCCTTATTTGATGAAGTGATGGTGCCAAATTATGCCCCGGCCAGCGTTATTCCGGTGCGTGGCCAGGGCTCGCGGGTCTGGGATCAAAATGAACGCGAGTATATTGATTTTGCCGGTGGTATTGCTGTAAGCAGTCTCGGTCATTGTCACCCTGCTTTAGTCGGTGCCCTGAAGCAACAGGCTGACAAACTGTGGCATTTAAGTAATGTCCTGACCAACGAGCCGGCGCTGCGCCTGGCCAAAAAGCTGGTTGATGCCACCTTTGCTGACAAAGTCTATTTTGCCAACTCTGGTGCTGAAGCTAATGAAGCCGCCTTTAAACTGGCCCGGCGCTGGGCACTGGATAAGTTCGGTGAGCAGAAACAGCAAATTATCTCTTTCGGTAAGAGTTTTCATGGCCGCACTTTTTTTACTGTGACGGTAGGTGGTCAGGCGTCATATTCCGATGGGTTCGGCCCAAAACCTGGCTCAGTAGCCCATGCAGAGTTCAATAACCTGGACAGTGTCAAGGCGCTTATTTCTGATAATACCTGCGCTATCGTAGTCGAACCTATTCAGGGCGAGGGCGGCATTATTCCGGCAACACCGGAATTTCTGCAGGGCCTGCGCGACTTATGTGATCAGCATAACGCGCTGCTGGTATTTGATGAGGTACAAACCGGAGTAGGCCGTACCGGCAAACTTTATGCTTATATGAACTATGGCGTCACCCCGGATATCTTAACCACGGCAAAATCATTGGGTGGTGGCTTTCCAATTGGCGCGATGCTAACCAGCAACGCTATTGCCAGTCACTTAAAAGTCGGTACCCACGGCAGTACTTACGGCGGTAATCCGCTGGCCTGTGCGGTTGCAGAAGCGGTTATTGATACTATTAACAAGCCGGAACTGCTGGCAGAGGTGCTACGCAACGAACAACAATTCCGCGAGTGCCTGCAGGACGTTAATAATCAGTATCAGGTATTTACAGAGGTACGGGGTCAGGGCATGTTACTGGGCGCCGTACTAAATGAAAAATACCGGGGCCGGGCGCGGGATTTTTTCCTGGCTGCAGCTGATCATGGCTTAATGGCGTTGGTTGCCGGCCCGGATGTTATTCGTTTTGCACCGTCACTGGTCATTACCGAACAGGATATCCGCGAAGGCATGCAACGCTTCGCCGCGGCAGTAAAACAGGTGGTAGAGGCGTAAGCTTAAGTCTGGAACACCAAAACGAATAAAGCGGCATAAAGACCGCCGATGAAGCAGCTCGGGGCAAAACCATTTGCCCCGTCAGGTTATAAAGCAAAAATGGAGTAAGCGACGATGATGGTGATTCGCCCAATCCGAGCGGATGATTACCCGGCGCTCTATCAGATGGCAGTGGAGTCGGGGCATGGTTTTACCTCGCTCCCGGTGAACGATGAGCTGCTGATGCGCAAGATCAGCCGTTCTGAGCAGTCGTTACAGAAGGCTGTCAGCAGCCCGGGTGACGAAGGTTATTTATTTGTGCTGGAAGACACCAGCAACGGTGACGTTTGTGGTACCAGCGCGTTGGAAGCCGCAGTAGGCCTGGATGATGCCTTTTATCACTATCATTTGGGTAAAGTAGTCCATAGTTCACGCTCACTTGGTGTTTACAAGACAGTGGATATTCTGACCCTGTGTAATGATTACACCGGGGTCAGTGAGCTGTGTACGTTATTTTTACGTGAGAACCGTCGTGAAAAAAACAACGGCCGCTTGTTATCAAAAGCCCGTTTTCTGTTTATGGCTGAATTTGCCGAGCGCTTCGCTGACAGGGTTATCGCCGAAATGCGTGGTGTATCAGACCAGAACGGTCATTCGCCGTTCTGGCGCTGGCTGCAGGAACACTTTTTCTCTGTCGACTTCCCGACTGCTGACTATCTGACCGGTATAGGCCAGAAAGTCTTCATTGCTGAGCTGATGCCAAAATACCCGATTTACGTCAGCTTGCTCAGCAAAGAAGCGCAGCAGGTTATTGGTAAAGTGCACGAAAAAACCCGGCCAGCAATAGCGTTACTGCAGTCGGAAGGTTTTTCTAACCGCGGCTATGTCGATATTTTTGACGCCGGGCCAACCGTTGAGGCAAGGGTGGAGCATATCCGCTCAATTCGGTATAGTCGCAAACTACAGGTGCAGATTGGTACGCCGGGACCAGATAGTCAGCCCTATCTAATCTGTAACACAACTATCGAAAATTTCCGTGCCACCTGGCTACCGCTGACTGTGACAGAGCAGAGCGACCAGGTTGTACTGCCGCAGGCCTGCGCCGATGCTTTGGGAGTAAAAGCCGGTGATCAGGTCCGATTAACCAGAATTTAAGCAGGGGTAAGACATGAGCCACGCAGCGCAATTTATTAATGGCCAATGGCTGGCAGGAGAGGGCAAGCCATTTACATCGCTGGACCCGGCCAAAAACCAGCAGGTCTGGCAGGGTGAGGCCGCCAGTGCTGAACAGGTAGAGGCAGCCATTAATGCTGCCCGCGCCGCCCAATATGGCTGGGGCGATTTAAGTTTCGAGGGCAGAGTAGAAGTCGTAAAGCGGTTTGCTGAGCAACTGGCCGCCAATAAAGAAGAATTAGCGCTTTGTATTGCCCGGGATACCGGTAAAGCGCTGTGGGAGAGCCGCACTGAAGTAGCGGCTATGATAGGCAAAGTTGATATCTCGGTGCGGGCTTACGAAGAGCGTACCGGTACGAAAGAGAACCCGATGCCGCAGGGCCGGGCTTTTGTCAGGCATAAACCCCATGGTGTAGTAGCGGTATTTGGTCCGTACAATTTCCCCGGGCATCTACCTAACGGTCATATAGTCCCTGCTTTATTGGCGGGTAATACCGTGGTGTTCAAGCCCTCTGAGTTAACGCCAATGGTAGCCGAGCACACGGTTAAACTATGGGAAAAAGCGGGCTTGCCGGCAGGCGTGCTCAATCTGTTGCAAGGTGAGGTAGATACCGGCAAAGCGATAGCCAGCCATGATGGTATCGATGGTTTATTTTTCACCGGCAGTTCGCGCACCGGCCACTATTTGCACCAGCAATTTGCCGGTCGGCCAGAGAAAATCCTGGCACTGGAAATGGGTGGCAACAACCCACTGATCGTGCAGGATGTCAGCAACGTTGACGCCGTGGTGCATGATATCGTGCAGTCGGCCTTTATTTCAGCCGGTCAGCGTTGTACCTGCGCCCGCAAGCTGTTTTTGCCGGCTAATGCTCAGGGCGATGCTATTCTGGCCCGCTTAATTGAAGTGACCCGTAGTATTAAAACCGGCTTGTATGATGCTGATCCGCAGCCCTTTATCGGCGCGATGATTTCAGTAGCCGCAGCAAAGGGTATGCGGGCTGCCCAGCAGCAATTAGTTGAGTTAGGCGGTGAAATTTTGGTTGAACTGCAACATTTGCAAAGCGATACTGCGCTGGTGTCGCCGGGTATTATCGAATGCAGCAACGTCAAGAACTTCCCGGATGAAGAGCATTTCGGTCCGCTATTAAAAGTATTCCGCTTTAACGATTTTGATGCGGCTATTGATGCGGCTAACAACACCAGCTTTGGCTTGTCGGCAGGTTTACTCAGCGACAGTCAGGAGCTTTATCAGCATTTTTACCGGCGGATCAGAGCGGGTATTGTTAACTGGAACCGGCCGATAACCGGCGCCAGCTCCGCAGCGCCATTTGGTGGTATTGGTGGTAGTGGTAATCACCGGGCCAGCGCTTATTACGCCGCCGATTACTGCGCCTATCCGGTTGCATCGGTAGAGCTAGATCAAGTGTCAATGCCTGAGCAACTGTCTCCGGGGCTAACTTTTTAACTGGTAAAATCGGGGCTGCGGCCCCGATTTGTTTTCTTGCCGACATTTTGCTTAAATTGCGCTATTGTAATGTTTTTTAACGCCAAGCAATGCAGGTACCCTTCCACATGGTGACTGATCAACCCGGCTATGAACATCTTATTCAGTTTTTAACTGAACATCTTTCCCTGTTTACTGAGGACGGCACGGCACTGCCCGAAGGTAAGAGCGTCGGGGAGATTCTGGAAGAACGCGTTGCCGAACAAATTATCACCCTCTGTACTCAGCATACTGAGCTGGAAATGAACCATCGCAGCATGATAATTCGTGAAGTTGATGGCATTATGTATGATTTTCAGGAAGTGCTGAGCAGTGTGCTGGAAAAAAAAGCAACTGCCGAGCAGGCAGAGCTGATTAATGAAATTGCATTGTTAATCAAAAACCTGTTTGACAGCGCCATTGCCAGGCTAATGGATTAGCATTGCTCGCACTGGATTAATGCTGGCTACCCGCCCTATATTTCCGTAGAATATCCAGCCTAAAATTTCATGCCGGGACCGGATATGCAAGCAAAAGTCAGTTGGGTTGATAACCTGAGTTTTATTGGTCGCTCCGCCAGCGGTCATGCCGTGGTGTTTGATGCGAACAGTGCAGACAGCGCAGCGCCAAGCCCGATGGAGATGGTGCTGATGTCGGCTGGAGCTTGTTCATCAGTAGATGTGGTCAGTATTTTACAAAAAGCTCGCCAGCAGGTGCAGGGTTGTGAAGTCGAACTGACAGCTGAGCGGGCTGACAGCGTGCCCAGGGTGTTTACCAAAATTCACCTGCATTTTGTGGTGTCGGGCCATGATCTCAGCGAAAAACAAGTGGCACGGGCAGTCGATTTATCAGCGGATAAATATTGCTCGGTGTCTATTATGCTGGCCAGCAGCGTTGCTGTAAGCCATTCCTATAGTGTTAACAATGCAAACCAGGCTAATACGTCTGAGTAATTGCCCAGCTAAACAATACAGCGCTTGCTGTAGTGGAGAACGCAGAAATTGGTAAAGCCTTTTGAAAAACTGAAACTGCATGGGTTTAACAACCTGACCAAAAGTTTAAGCTTTAGCTTATACGATATTTGTTATGCCAAGACTGAGCAGCACCGGCAGGAATATATCGAATATATTGACGAGCAATATAATGCTGATCGGTTAACCGATATCTTAACTGAAGTAGTAGATATTATCGGTGCCAATGTGTTGAACATTGCCCGCCAGGATTACGATCCGCAAGGTGCCAGCGTAACGATTCTGGTAAGCGAGGAACCGGTGCTGGTCAATCCTGACAATTCAGAGAATCCGGGGCCGTTGCCAGAAGCAGTAGTCGCGCATCTGGATAAAAGCCATATCTGTGTTCACACCTATCCGGAAGTGCATCCGCATGACGGCATCTGTACGTTCAGGGCCGATATTGAAGTGTCAACCTGTGGCATTATTTCGCCGTTAAAAGCGCTGAACTTTTTAATCCACAGTTTTGAATCAGACGTGGTAACTATTGACTACCGGGTCCGCGGTTTTACCCGCGATATCAGCGGTACCAAGCATTATATTGATCATCCAATCAGTTCTATTCAGAACTTTATGGATGTTGATACCAAGCAGGCTTTCCAGATGATTGATGTTAATGTCTATCAGGAGAACCTGTTTCACACCAAGATGATGTTAAAAGAGGCTGATCTGAACAACTATCTGTTTGGCATGGGTACCGATAGCATGACAGCAGATGAGCAGAAGGCGATCAGTAAAAAGGTGTTTAAGGAAATCCGGGAAATTTTCTACGGTCGTAATTTACCTGAGATGAAGTAACCGCAAAATTCAGGATGACAATGGCGGCGCCAGCTGGCGGCCAGTGCAGACAGGGTTACTTACCTAACCAGTCGGCCTGACCACGAGCCTGGCGCCGCTTTTGCATTATTGCCTCTATCAGTGGGGTCAGAATCAACTCCATTGCTAAGCCCATTTTGCCACCTGGTACCACCAGGGTATTTACCCGCGACATAAAAGAGCCATGGATCATCCGCAGGTAATACGGAAAATCAACATGCTTGATACCGCGAAAGCGGATTACCACAAAGCTTTCATCCAGTGACGGAATATCTTTTGCGCTGAACGGGTTAGAGGTATCCACAGTCGGCACCCGCTGAAAATTAATATGAGTGCGCGAAAATTGCGGCGTAATATGGTTAATATAATCATCCATACTGCGGACAATGCTGGCCTGCACTGCCTCGCGGCTGTGGCCCCGCTCTGAGGTGTCGCGAATAATTTTCTGGATCCACTCCAGGTTAACTATCGGCACCATGCCAATCAGTAAGTCGACATGTTGCGCCACGTTGTGTTGCTCGGTTACTGCACCGCCATGTAAGCCTTCATAAAACAGCAAATCGGTATTGGCGCGTAAATCCTGCCAGGGGGTAAAAGTGCCTGGCAGTTGATTATAGGGTACGGCTTCATCAAAAGTATGCAGATAATGGCGAATGCGGCCGGTGCCGGTTTCCGCGTAACTGGCGAAAAAGGTTTCCAGCGCAGCAAAGTCGTTGGCTTCAGCCCCAAAGTAACTGATATAACGGCCTGCTTCCTTAGCTTTACGCATCGCTAAATCCATTTCCGGCCGGCTGAAACGATGAAAGCAATCACCTTCGACAAAAGAGGCATCAATCCCCAGGGTACGGAATATATGCTGAAAAGCGATCGTAGTGGTGGTAGTGCCGGCGCCTGACGAGCCGGTGATCGCGATAATCGGATTTTTATGAGACATAGGCTGCGCCATTAAATTAATTGCAGATACCATAAAGCAACACCGCTACCTGCTGCAACTTTTATCTGGCAGACGTCTGCAAGTTGAACTGGGATATTGAAATTATATTGAGCTGGCTGGGCGGTCAGCAAGGTTCGCCGGCCGCCTGGCACATAGGGAAGTTAAAAGCCGAAGGTTACTATTACCGGGTCGTGGTCAGAAGAACGGTAGGGGGTTGGCCCAAACAGGCGTTGTTGTGCCTCTGCTGATTTATAACGGCTGCTGTAATCTAGCAGCATGGGTTCATCGGCATTGATTGACCAGTGCTGCAACGTGCGCAGATATTGAGCCAGTTGTGGGCTGGCCAGTGCATGATCTAATGAACCGCTGCGGCCACGAAATGCATAAGAAAACCCCGGATTCTGCTCATCATGCAAATAAGTCCAACCTGCCTGTTCCAGTGCCCGTACCGGATCTTCCATCCGGTAGGCATTTAAATCACCCACAACCAGCTGGTAAGGGGTGGTAACACCGGTGGGCGCCGTCGCTAACCAGGCTGATAAGGCATGGCTGGCTTCAACCCTTGCCGCATTCCAGCACGCCTGACCGTCGTGCTGATCAGCCTGTAATTGCAGGCTGGCGTCCCGCGGGCAACTGCCTTTTGATTTAAAATGATTAACTGCTACGGTGACCTCTTTGCCGCTGGCCAGATGTTTAAAGGTCTGAGCCACCGGCGCCCGGTTCAGCCGGGTAAAAGGCTCAGCCGTCTGAGTAGCAGCTGTGCCGGTTTCGATGACCGCTGCACCCCGGTATATTAAGCCTACTTTAATGGCATCAGTGCCCGGCGTCTCTGCAGTTTTAACCAGGGTATAGGGGGTACTGACGACATCGTTTAATGCTGCCACCAGCGTTGCCATGGCACTGCCGTTACCGTAGCCATTATTTTCCAGTTCCAGTAAACCGATTATGTCCGCATCCATCGCCGCCAGCGCACTAACCAGCTTTGCCTGCTGCCGGGCTAAATCTGCCGGCGTCCGGGCGCCACGACGGGTTGGGAAAGGCTCTGCCTGACCATGGCCGGTAAAAAAGTTCAGGACATTAAATACCGCGATCCGCAGCTCATCAGCTTGTTTGGCAACCGGCGCGGCTGGCCTTGGGTTGGTAGTCAGAAACTCCGGAGTCCGGGTAGGGATTAGCCGGTAGCCGCGCTCATCCTGAAACAACAGGCCACTGACACCGCGCACGGTGTCACCCAGTCTCAGACTATTGTCTGCAGTCAGACCGGTTGGCGGGTAAGGCGCCGGATCGGGGTTTTGCTGCCAGCGGCCATCATCCAGCACCAGCATTTGCCGTAGTTGTTGTGCTGCATACTCGCGGGCTGCTGCGCCGGGTTGTTTAATTTCAGTCGGTACAAGTAAGCGCTGGTCGGCCAAGATCAGCTCGCCATAGCGGCCCAGTTGATAGCTGTCATTAACAATCAGATCCTGCGAAAAGCTCAGCCACATGCCTTCAAGTGCTTCAAAGTTCAGCTCAGCGGGCAGGGGCAGGGTAACAGCCATTGGCTCGGGTTGCGTCTCAGTAGCGCATCGGACAACCTGGTTAATATCTGTCAGCGATGTCAGGTCGTTAATTTCAGCTACCGTGCCCTGTAGCAGCAATACGTCGCCGTGCTGATAACCACTGAACTCAGTAAGCTGAATAAATAAACCCTCTGAAGTCTGAGGCTTATCATCGGCAGCCAGACTTTGCAGCATCAACCCGGGCAGTGGCGAGTCAGGATACACTTCGCTTATTACCACCCCCTGGGTTATCACTTGCTGGCCCAGTAACGGGCTTTGCTCTGCCTGGCCCTGAATAGCAGAAATAGTGACAACGGGTCGGGACGGCGCGTCACAGCTAAGTTGCTGCTCAGAATTACTGCAGGCTGTCAGGCCTAGCAGTATTGCGATAAGCGGCATAAACATCATTAAACGCATGATTTAGCCTTGTTGTGTTTGTTCGCGGGCAACCGCACGATAGCCAATGTCGCTGCGATAAAACATGCCATCCCAGCTGATATGGCTTGCCAGCTGGTAAGCAGCCTGCTGCGCAGCACTGACGTTGGCACCCAGCGCCGTGGCGCAGAGTACCCGGCCACCATTTGTCACTACTTCATCGTCTTTTAACGCTGTGCCGGCATGAAACACTTTGGCGCTGTCAGTGTCGATGCCGTCCAGGCCGGCTATCGCTGCACCTTTAGCATAGCTGTCCGGATAACCGCCGGCCGCAAGCACAACGCCTACCGCTGCCTGTTCGGTGAAATCGATATCCACCTGATCAAGCTTGCCTTCGACGGCAGCCTGGCATAGCGCTACTAAGTCAGATTTTAACCTGAGCATTATCGGTTGGGTTTCCGGATCACCAAAGCGGCAGTTAAACTCCAGCACCTTGGCTGAGCCGTCGGGGGCTATCATTAGGCCGGCATATAAAAAGCCGGTAAATACATTACCTTCTGCAGCCATGCCGCGCACGGTTGGATAAATAACCTGCTGCATTACCCAGTCGTGCACCGCAGGTGTAACAACCGGGGCGGGAGAATAAGCCCCCATGCCACCGGTGTTTGGGCCTTTGTCGCCGTTGTCGCGGGCTTTATGATCCTGCGATGAGGCAAACGCCAGCGCATGTTCGCCATCTACCATTACGATAAAAGACGCTTCTTCACCGTGTAAAAACTCTTCAATAACTACCCGGCTGCCGGCATCACCAAATTTGTTGCCGGCCAGCATATCGTCAATGGCAGCAAAGGCTTCGGTTTCACTCTGGGCAATAATAACGCCCTTACCGGCGGCCAGGCCGTCTGCTTTAATCACAATAGGCGTACCCAATTGTCTGACGAAGGCTTTAGCCGGCGCAATCTCGGTAAAGTTCTGGTAAGCGGCGGTGGGGATCTGATGACGGGCCAGAAAGTCCTTGGCAAAAGCTTTTGAACTCTCTAACTGCGCTGCCGTCTGCGTGGGGCCAAAGATAGCCATGCCCTGCTTACGAAACGCATCGACCACACCTTTGGCCAGCGGCGCTTCCGGGCCAACTATCGTCAGGCCGATTTGCTGCTCTGTGGCAAAGGCCAGTAAACCTGCTACATCATCAGCGGCAATAGCCACGTTCTGCAGGTTTGTTTCACGGGCGGTGCCCGCATTGCCGGGTGCAACAAATACCTGGCTGACTAAGGGAGATTGCGCCGCCTTCCAGGCCAGTGCATGTTCGCGGCCGCCGCCGCCGATTACCAGTACTTTCATCGGGTTTTCCGTTTTATTGTGCTACAGGTTTACGAAATTTCAGGGTCATACGATCGCTTTCACCAATTGCCTGATATTTGGCTTTGTCTTGCTCGCCCAACCGCAATACCGGGGGCAGGCTCCAGACACCACGAGGATGATCAGCGCTGTCCTTAGGGTTGGCGTTAATATCGCTGCTTGCTTCCAGTTCAAAGCCCGCTTGTTCAGCCAGACTTATGGTCAGTTGTTCTGGGAAATAGCCGGTTTTGGTCCAGTCCCCGGCCGTCTGATCGGCTGGCAGACGGTGTTCGACTACACCCAGGACACCACCGGGCTTTAACGCTTTATAAAAGTCTTTAAATATTGCGACCATAGCCTCATCGCCACCCTGACCATACCAATTGTGCAGGTTACGGAAAGTCAGTACCACATCTGCGCTGCCGGCCGGTGCAATGGCGTTACTGTTACCCGGGGCAAATTCGGTTAACATTACCCGGCTGTATATTGGATCCGCAGCCAGCTTTTCTTTAAATGCTGCCAGGTTTTTTTTGTAATAATCTGAGCTGCTGTCAGCCGGGAAATGGGCAGCGTAGTAGGTGCCATGAGCTGCCAATAGTGGTGCCAGTATTTCGGTATACCAGCCACCACCCGGTGATATTTCTACCACGGTGCTTTTAGGCGTAACGTCAAAAAACTGCAGAGTTTGCACCGGATTACGGAACTGATCGCGGCTTTTGTTCTGTTCACTGCGGACATGATGATCTGCGGCTTGCTGCAGGGCGTCAGTGGTGCTGTCTGCCAGTACTGGCAGCGACAAGAGTATTGCTGATAACGTTATAACTTTGCTAAGTGTTTTCATCTTCAGGCTCTCTTTGATAAAAGTGGCGATAGTTTAGCAAAGCAGTCAATGAATTGCAGTGTTTATCGACAGTGGCTATCGTCTTCATTTAGATGGCCAGACTGCCAAATTTCAATCAACAATTACATTAGCCTATGCTAGAATGCCAGCCTTTTTAACTATGTGTTATCGGGTTATCCCTTATGGACAATAAAATGCCGTGTGCCTTAGGCAATATTAAAGTGGTGCTGGTTGGTACCACCCATACCGGTAATATTGGCTCGGTGGCCCGGGCAATGAAAACCATGGGTTTATCTCAGTTATGCCTGGTAGCGCCTAAGACGGCACCAGACGGCCAGGCCTATGCACTGGCTGCCGGTGCCAGCGAAATTCTGGCTGGTGCTACTACCTTTGACACCCTGGCAGAGGCGGTCGCCGATTGTGCCCTGGTCGTGGGCAGCAGCGCCCGGTCCCGCACGCTCAGCTGGCCTATGCTGGAGCCGCGCGAATGCGCTGAGTTAGCCATAGCCCAGAGTAATAAGCCGGTAGCGGTAGTGTTTGGCCGTGAGTCCAGTGGCCTTAGCAACGAAGAGCTGCAGCTGTGTAATTACCATGTCTGTATTGCCGCTAATCCGCAGTACAGCTCGCTGAATCTGGCGATGGCAGTGCAAATTGTCTGTTACGAGCTGCGGATGGCTTATCTGGCCAAGGTGCCTGCTGCTGCCGAACCTGATGCTGTCAACTACCCAAGCTCAGAGCAAATGGAAAACTTTTATCAGCATCTGGAAGCGGCGTTGCAGCACACCGGTTTTATTATTAAGCAGCATCCCGGGGTCGTGATGACAAAATTAAAACGGTTGTTTAACCGGGCCAGGCCGGAAGAAGCCGAGTATAATATTTTGCGCGGCATTCTGACCTCGATGCAGCGGCTTGAAAAAGTTGATGGCAATACTCACAAGGAGTAAGGCGATGTTTGCGGGTATCAGAGAAGATATAAAAAGTGTTTTTGATCGCGATCCGGCGGCGCGCAGTACTTTCGAGGTGCTTACTAATTATCCTGGGTTACATGCAATCTGGTGGCACCGGCTTAACCACAGGTTGTGGCGGGCGAATTTTAAGTGGCTGGCCCGCTTTTTAAGTACTATTGCCCGCTGGCTGACCGGGGTCGAAATTCATCCGGGTGCTAAAATTGGTCGCCGCTTTTTTATAGACCATGGCATGGGCGTGGTCATTGGTGAAACGGCTGAGATAGGTGATGACTGTACGTTGTACCATGGTGTCACCTTAGGCGGTACCAGTTGGAACCCTGGCAAACGCCATCCTACCCTGGCTAATGGTGTGGTCATTGGTGCCGGCGCTAAAGTGCTGGGGCCATTACAGGTGGGCGAAAATGCCCGCATCGGTTCCAATGCCGTGGTGGTGCGTGATGTGCCGGCGGGGGCGACCGTGGTGGGTATTCCGGGCCGGATTGTTGCTAAAGTGGCGGCAGAAGTCAGTGAGCAGCGCCAGCATCTGGCGAAGAAGTTTGGGTTTGATGCTTATGCAGTGTCAGCAGAAAATCCGGATCCGGTTGCCAGCGCTATCGGTACCTTGCTCGACCACATCCATCTGCTGGATAATAAAGTGGCGGAGCTGTGTAGCAGTGTCAACAGCCTGGGCGGTAACGTTTGTGCTGAAATGCCGGAGTTAGATTTACCGGAAGAAGATTTTAAACGGGCCGAGCAGCAAGCAGCTGAGCAACGACGCAAAGAAGTTGATGCTTTTGATCCGGGTATTTAATTAATACCGTGCTCGTAATACCTGACTATACTGGTAGGATATATACTTGACTAAAATAGTCAGGATTGTACAATAGCCCCTATGAAGTCAGGGAGCGTGTTATGAGATTAACCTCGAAAGGTCGCTATGCTGTGACTGCCATGCTGGATGTGGCACTGCACGCAGGGCAGGGTCCGGTGCCGCTGGCCGATATTTCTGAGCGCCAGGGTATTTCGTTATCTTATCTTGAACAATTATTCGCCCGCTTGCGTAAACAAGGTTTAGTGAGCAGCGTGCGCGGCCCGGGTGGCGGCTATCAGCTGGGGCTGGCACCGGAAGCCATTTCAATTTCGGCGGTTATTGCCGCAGTTGACGAGTCAGTAGATGCCACGCGCTGCCAGGGCAAATCAGATTGCCAGAGTGGCGCTAAGTGTTTAACCCATACTCTGTGGCACGATTTAAGTCACCGGATAGAAGATTTTCTAACCAATATCAGCCTGGCTGCACTGGTCAGTCAGCAAGATGTGCAAAATATTGCACAGCGGCAAAACAGTCGCAATGTAAAGAATCCTGCAACTGACATCAAAGTCAGTTGCCAGTTGTAAACGCATTACGGAGCCAACAATGAAGCTACCTATTTATCTGGATTATGCGGCTACCACCCCGGTTGACCCGCGTGTGGCCGAAAAAATGATGCAATATCTGACTATGGATGGCGAGTTTGGTAATCCTGCGTCCCGTTCGCACCGTTTCGGCTGGCAGGCGGAAGAGTCGGTGGAAATCGCCCGTAGTCAGATAGCTGAACTGGTTAACGCTGATCCACGGGAAATTGTGTTTACCTCTGGTGCCACTGAATCGAACAATCTGGCAATTAAAGGCGCAGCCCAGTTCTATAAGAAAAAGGGCAAGCATTTAATTACCGCTAAAACCGAACATAAAGCGGTGCTCGATACTATGCGCCAGCTGGAGCGTGAAGGTTTTGAAGTTACTTACCTGGACGTGGAAAGCAATGGCCTGGTTGATTTGGCTAAACTGGAAGCGGCTATGCGGCCTGACACTACTGTGGTCAGCCTTATGTTCGTTAATAACGAAATTGGTGTTATTCAGGATATTGCTGCTATCGGTGAACTGTGTCGCAGCAAAGGTATTGTATTTCATGTCGACGCGGCCCAGGCCACCGGTAAGGTGGACATTGATTTACAGAACCTGAAAGTCGATTTAATGTCGTTCTCTGGTCACAAAACCTATGGCCCGAAAGGCATTGGTGCATTGTATGTGCGGCGTAAACCGCGGATTCGCTTAGAAGCACAAACTCACGGTGGTGGCCATGAGCGCGGTATGCGTTCAGGGACTCTGGCACCGCATCAGATTGCTGCTATGGGCGAAGCATTCCGGTTAGCCAAAGAAGAAATGGCCGCTGAGCGTGAGCGGATCACCGCATTGCGTGATCGCCTGTGGGATGGCATTAAAGATATTGAGCAAGTGTATTTAAATGGCGGCGGCGCACCCCGCGTACCGGGTATTACCAATATCAGCTTTAACTTTGTGGAAGGCGAGTCGCTGATCATGGCATTAAAAGATATTGCCGTATCATCAGGTTCAGCCTGTACTTCAGCCAGCTTAGAGCCATCTTATGTATTGCGGGCCCTGGGCCTAACGGATGAACTTGCTCACAGTTCAATTCGTTTTAGCATCGGCCGTTTTACTACGGAAGAACAGATTGACCACACGATTAAAATTGTCCATCAGGCGATTGATAAATTACGTGAAATGTCACCGTTATGGGACATGTTCAAAGACGGTATTGATTTAAACACTGTGGCATGGGTTGCGCACTAAGCGCGGACCGGCCCAACGAGGTAACAATCATGGCTTACAGCAATAAAGTAATCGATCATTATGAAAATCCACGTAATGTGGGTTCTTTCGCCAAAGATGACCCAAGCATCGCTACCGGTATGGTCGGCGCCCCGGCTTGTGGTGACGTGATGAAACTGCAAATTAAAGTTAATGAACAGGGTATTATTGAAGATGCCAAGTTTAAAACTTACGGTTGCGGCAGCGCCATTGCTTCCAGCTCGCTGGTAACAGAGTGGGTTAAAGGCAAAAGTCTGGATGAAGCCCAGCAAATTAAGAACACAGACATCGCCCACGAACTGGCGTTGCCACCGGTGAAAATTCACTGTTCTATTCTGGCAGAAGATGCAATCAAAGCGGCGATTGCCGATTATAAGCAAAAGCGCGGAGGTTAGGGCGGTATGGCATTATCGATGACCACAGCGGCAGCTGAAAGAGTACGTAACTTTCTGCAGAATCGCGGTAAGGGCCTGGGTTTGCGGGTGGGCGTTAAGACCACCGGCTGTTCCGGTCTTGCTTATGTGCTGGAGTTTGTCGATGAGCTGAACGACGATGATCAGGTGTTTGAAGAGCATGGCCTGAAGCTGATTGTCGACGGTAAAAGCCTGGTATATATCGACGGCACCCAGCTGGATTTTGTCAAAGAAGGCCTGAACGAAGGTTTTCAGTTTAAGAATCCAAATGTTAACGGCGAATGTGGTTGCGGCGAAAGCTTTACCGTTTAATTTTTCCGACTGCTGTAAGGCCGATATTAGATGAATTATTTTCAGTTGTTTGATTTGCCGGCGACCTTTGAGCTGGATTTAACTGAACTCGGTTCACGCTATCTGGCATTGCAGCGCCAATTTCATCCTGACAATTATGCGGCTGCCTCTAATCGTGACCGCCTGATGTCGGTGCAGCAAACCGCTAATATTAACGATGCCTATCACAGCCTGAAGCAACCGTTGCTCCGGGCTGAACATCTGTTGGCGTTACGTGGTCTGAAAATCAGCCATGAACAACGCAGCTTCACCGATCCGGTGTTTTTAATGCAGCAAATGGAGTTGCGGGAACAGCTGGAAGAAATCAGCACAAGTGATGATCCGGACGACGCCATTATGGCGGTAGAGCAACAATTGCAGCAGCAACGCAAGGTATTGTTAAAACAACTGGCAGCAGCACTTGAGGCCAATACGGCTGAACAGAACCAGCAGGCTGCGGAACTGGTGCGTAAACTCAAATTTTTCTTTAAACTGCAGCACGAGCTGGAGTTAATTGAACAGCAATTACAAGACTAAACTAAGCTATGGCGTTATTACAGATTGCAGAGCCCGGCCAGAGTGCTGCGCCCCATCAACATAAACTGGCTGCCGGTATCGATTTAGGCACTACTAATTCATTGGTTGCCGCGGTTCGCAGCGGTCAGGCTAACACCCTGCACAATGCTGCCGGCGTTGACATGATCCCCTCAGTAGTGCGATACGGCCCGGATAAAACCGAAGTAGGACAAGATGCTGTCGCCGCCGCAGCGGCAGACGCCAGCAATACTATTTTTTCTATAAAGCGGCTAATGGGTAAAGGCTATGCTGAAACCCAGCCTCTGGCTGAGTTATTACCTTATCAGTTAGTTGACCAGGGCGGGCTGGCTGCCGTGGCAACTCGTGAAGGGGTGAAAAACCCGGTTGAGGTGTCAGCTGAAATTCTGGCCACCCTGGCCGATACGGCCAGTCAGGTACTGGGTGGCGAGTTAAATGGCGTGGTAATTACCGTGCCAGCATATTTTGATGATGCTCAGCGTCAGGCCACTAAAGATGCCGCCAGGCTGGCGGGTTTAAATGTGCTGCGCTTATTAAATGAACCGACCGCTGCTGCCCTGGCCTATGGCCTCGATTCTGGTCAGGATGGGGTGATTGCCGTTTACGATTTAGGCGGTGGCACCTTTGACATTTCTATTTTACGGTTAAAGCGTGGCGTGTTTGAAGTCCTGGCAACCGGTGGTGATTCTGCGCTGGGCGGCGATGACTTTGACCAGGCTATTGTCGGTTGGTTACAGCAGCATAGCGGCCAGCAGCAGTTAAGCCATACCGGCCGGCGCCAATATTTGACTGCAGCCCGTAAGCTGAAAGAGCAGTTAACCGACAACGATACGGCTGATTATTCCTTTGTCGCTGATGAGCAGAGGCTTGCAGGCACGCTTAGCCGGGCTGAATTTGAACAACTGTGCGCTGCCCTGGTTAAAAAAACCATTCGTAGCTGCCGCCAGGTATTACGCGATGCCGATTTAACCCCGGACGAAGTGGCGCAAGTGGTGATGGTTGGGGGCTCTACCCGGGTGCCCTTGGTGCGCAGTCAGGTCGGCCAGTTTTTTGCTACTGAGCCATTAACCTCAATTGACCCGGATAAAGTGGTCGCGCTGGGTGCAGCTATCCAGGCCAATGTGCTGGTAGGTAATAAAGCTGAGCATGAAACCTTGCTGTTAGATGTTATTCCGTTGTCTCTAGGCCTGGAAACCATGGGCGGCCTGACCGAAAAAGTTATTCCGCGCAATACCGTTATTCCGGTGGCCCGCGCTCAGGAATTTACCACCTTTAAAGATGGCCAGACCGCCATGGCCATTCATGTGCTGCAAGGCGAGCGTGAACTGGTTGAAGACTGCCGCTCGCTTGCCCGCTTTGAGCTGCGCGGTATTCCACCGATGCCAGCTGGTGGTGCTCATATTAAGGTAACTTTTCAGGTTGATGCCGATGGCCTGCTTAATGTCAGTGCCGAAGAAAAATCGACCGGTGTCGCCGCAGGTATTCAGGTTAAGCCATCCTACGGTTTAACTGACGAACAGGTAGCCGGTATGATCAGTGGCTCAATGCAACACGCCCGTGAGGATATGCAGCGGCGTTTATTACGTGAGCAGCAGGTCGAGGCTGACCGGGTGCTGGAAGCAGTCAGCGCCGCGCTGCAACATGACGGTACGCTGCTGAATGAGCAGGAACTGACAGAAATTAAAACGGCACTGGCCACCTTAGCGCAAGTGCGACAGCAGGACGACACGGCAGCCATTAAAGCCGCCATCGAACATACCAATACTTTAACAGATGACTTTGCTGCCCGGCGTATGGATAAATCAATCCGGCAGGCCCTGCAGGGCCATAAAGTTGACGAGGTTTAATCATGCCAAAGATCGTATTTTTACCCCATGCTGAATTGTGTCCAGAAGGCGCCGCACTCGATGCGAATACCGGCGACACTGTGCTGGATGTAGCATTGAAAAATGGCATCGCCATCGAGCATGCCTGTGAGAAATCCTGTGCCTGTACCACCTGCCATGTCATTGTCCGCGAAGGCTTTTACTCACTGAACGAAAGTGATGAGCTGGAAGACGATATGCTGGATAAAGCCTGGGGGCTGGAACCGGAATCGCGTCTGGGCTGTCAGGCACGGATTGCCGATGAGGATCTGGTAGTGGAAATCCCGAAATATACCGTCAATATGGTTAGTGAAGGCCACTAGTCTGAAATATCTGCCACTGTAGGTTTTTTCCGGCAATTAGCGTATAATTTGCCGCGTTAAAATTTTAACCCTTTAATGACAGGAGCCTGACATGGCCTTAGAACGTACTTTTTCAATTGTTAAACCGGATGCAGTAGCCAAGAACCTGATCGGTGCTATTTACCACCGTTTTGAATCTGCCGGTCTGCGGATTGTTGCCTCTAAAATGCTACACTTAAGCCAGGAACAAGCTGAAGGTTTCTATGGCGAGCACAAAGAGCGTCCGTTCTTCAACGCGTTGGTAAGCTTTATGACGTCTGGTCCGGTTATGGTTCAGGTATTAGAGGGTGAAGATGCTGTGCGGAAAAACCGCGAAATCATGGGTGCCACTAACCCAAAAGATGCATTAGCCGGCACCTTACGTGCTGACTATGCTGACAGCATTGATGAAAACGCGGTGCACGGCTCTGATGCAGCAGCATCTGCTGCCCGTGAAATTGCATTTTTCTTCACTGAAGCTGAGCTGTGCAGCCGTACCCGTTAATTCGGAAAAGTGTTGGCTGAAGGAAAGGGGCGTCAGCCCCTTTTCTGCCTTTATCCGTCGTATTTCAAAATGCACGGGTGTTGGCTACGCCCGTTAACTGGTTCGCCAGTCCGACCCAATCACTTAGTAGTGCTAAGTTCATGGGGATTCACGGTCTAGCCGCCTACGTCCATTTCGAAATCCTTTGGATATATTAAAGTCGTAAAAATGAGTTATTGATAGATGTCAGCAGGAGTCATCAGGGTATGAACAAGCCGGTAAACCAGGTAAATTTGTTAGATTTTACCCGTGCTCAAATGCAGGAATTTTTTGTGTCTATTGGTGAAAAACCATTTCGGGCCGATCAGGTGATGAAGTGGATTTATCATTTCTGCGTTGATGACTTCGACAAAATGACCAATATCAATAAAGCATTGCGTGACAAACTAAAAACGCTGGCAGTTATTGCCGCGCCTGTCGTGGTAACCCGGCAGGACAGCACTGACGGCACTATTAAGTTTGTGATGGGCCTCGCCGGTGGTCAGGAAGTGGAAACCGTCTGGATCCCTGAAAAAGATCGGCGCACCTTGTGTGTCTCCTCCCAGGTAGGCTGTGCGCTGGACTGTACTTTTTGTTCTACCGCGCAGCAGGGTTTTAACCGTAATCTCAGCGTCAGTGAAATTATTGGTCAGGTGTGGCGTGTTGCCCAGATTATTGGCAGTTACGGCGATACCGGCGAAAAGCCGGTTACAAATGTGGTGATGATGGGCATGGGCGAGCCGTTGTTAAACCTGAATAACGTGGTGCCGGCAATGGAGCTGATGCTGGAAGATTATGGTTTTGGCCTGTCAAAACGTCGGGTTACCTTAAGTACCTCTGGCGTGGTGCCAGCGCTCGACCTGTTGCGTGAGCGGATTGATGTGGCGTTGGCTATTTCATTACATGCACCAAATAATGCCTTACGTGATGAACTGGTGCCGGTTAATAAAAAATATCCGATGGAGCAATTTTTAGCGGCCTCGCGTCGTTATGTCGAGAACTCTAAGGCCAATGATAAGGTCACAGTAGAGTATGTTATGCTCGATGGTATCAACGACAGCATGGAACAGGCGCATGAGTTAGCGCAGGCATTGCAAGATACGCCGGCAAAGATTAATCTTATCCCCTTTAATCCGTATCCGGGGTCGCCCTATAAAAGGTCGAGCAACTCGCGGATTGACCGTTTTAACAAGGTGTTACAACAACACGGTTTTACTGTTATGGTACGGAAAACCCGGGGCGATGATATCGATGCCGCCTGTGGCCAGCTGGTAGGCGATGTGATAGATCGAACCAAGAGACTGATAAAGAAGCAGCAGAAAGGCCAGCCTATTCTGGTTAAAACGCTGCCGTAACCCAAGGGATGACCAGTGGTAATGCAGAAATTTTCGGTAGGGCTTGCACTCTGTATGTCGTTAACCCTGACAGCGTGTGTATCACAAAGTAGTTATGTCGGATCTGACCGCCAGGTTGGTGAGCGAACGCTTGATAACAGTGAAGCTGCCCGTACCCGAATTTCTCTGGGCTTAAATTATTTGCGTCGGGGCGATACCACGCAGGCTAAATACAATTTAGAGCGTGCCAAAGCGTTTGCGCCCGACTTGCCTGAAGTGTACAACGCCCTGGCGTTTTACTATCAGAGTGTTGGCGAGCAGGTTCAGGCCGAAGAAGCCTATAAACAAGCACTCGATAAAGACAGCAATAATGCGGATGCCTACAACAACTATGGTGCGTTTTTGTGTCAGGTTGGCAAGTACGATGAAGCAGAAGAGCTGCTGTTAAAAGCGATTTCACGGCCGGGTTATATCCGGGTAGCTGAAAGCTATGAAAACCTGGCACTGTGTCAGCTGGACCAGCAGGGCTTCAGCAAAGCCAAAACCTTTCTTGAATCTTCAGTATCGCACAATGGCACCCGCATCAGCTCATTGATTAACTTAGCCGCATTAAATTATGCGATGGGCGACAATGTTGGTGCTAAAACATCATTGCAAAAAATCCAGCGTTTAGGCCGGGTGTCAGCGCGCAGTACTTTGCTTAATTATCTGGTGGCAGAAAAGCAGGGTGATGTCAGCACCATGAAACATGCTGAGCAATTATTGCTAACCTTGTATATCGATACACCAGAAGCCCGCTTACTGTTGCAGCAACGTTTGCTGGAAAGTGAATTTGAACAATTACGTGAGCAATACAAATTAAGCCTGATGGCCAATATTGTGATGCTAGACGGTGCTGCATCAGAGGTGGTAACCAGCGCCCCAGTCGCTAACCCCAGATTAAGAGTGGTAAGACGTAAAACAGCAGAACCTGCAGAACCGGTAGTTCGTGAACCGGACCCGGCTGCACAAGCATTATCGCAAGCCACAGAGCAACAAACTGAAAGTGACCAGCAAACATCAGAAAGTGCGGCAACCAGTGCAAGTTCGGCCAGTTCGGTAAGCAGCCAGGCGATTGCCGGCGCCCTAAGCAGCCAGCAACCCACAGAAGACGAAGCGGCAGAGAAAGCTCTGGCACAGCGCCAACAAGCAGAGCAGCAAGCTGCAACCCAAAAGGCTGCGGCCGAAGCACTGGTTGCCCGGCAACTTGCAGAGCAGCAGGCAGCTGAGCAACAAGCGGCAGCTGATGCATTGGCGGCCAAAGAATTAGCTGAGCAACAAGCCGCAGCAGATGCACTGGCTGCTCAAGAATTAGCTGCACAACAGGCGACAGAGCAACAGGCAGCAGATAACCAGCCTGCACAGCAGCAAGCCGCTGAGCAACAGGCTGAGCAGGATGCCGCCAGTCAGCTGGTTTTAGCGGCGACGCCGCCGCTAAGTCTGCCGGCTGAAACCGTATTAACTGAATCCGCTCCAACTCAGACCGTTGAAACTGGTGAAAACGCCAGTGAAATTAAAAATGAGACTGAAAGTGAAAGCCCGTCTGAAATTGCTACAGTAAGCCAGCCTGCAGCCCAATCTGAAGCGCAGCCTGAGCAAGTGGCAACAGCAGCGCAACTGAGCGACGAGCCGGCAACCTTTCATGTGGTACAAGAGGGCGAGTCACTGTATGCCATTTCGGTGGCGCATAACATCAGGCTGGCCAGGCTGATGCAGTGGAACCAGCTGACTCCGGAATCAGTTATTAAAACAGGCCAGAGGATCTGGTTAGCTGAAGTTGACGAAGAACAGTTACAGCAACAGCAACCGCAAACAGTTGCAAGACTTACAGAGTACAATGAGCCCATTGATGCCTCTGAGCCTTACCATCAGGTAGCAGCAGGAGAAACCATGTTTGGTATTTCCTATCGCTATAATATCCGGCTGGAGCGCTTTATGGCCTGGAATAACCTCACCGAGCAAAGTAAGTTGCAGGTGGGCCAACAGGTTCTGGTTATCGACCCGGCCCGCATTGAACCATGACCACCACAGAACCAACTGAGTTATCAGAATCAACAGAGCCAACCGTGCTGACCGCCGGTCAGTTGCTCAGCCAGGCCAGAGAGCGACGCAAACTCAGTGTAGCTGAAGTTGCTCTGCAATTAAATTTACGGGTTAATCTGGTGCAACAAATTGAAGCTGACCAACTGGACAGTTCGATGCTGGTCACCTTTGTGCGTGGTTATCTGCGGGCCTATGCCCGGCTGGTTAAGTTGCCGGAGAAACAGGTGCTGACGGCGTTCGAGCAACAAAATGTTGGCAGTGGCGACCCGGCGAAGCCGATGCGGACCTTCTCAAATCGCGCAGAGTTACAGGCAACTGAAAACCGCTTTATGTGGTTAACCTATGCCATAGGTTTTATTCTGATACTGATGCTGGTGTTGTGGTGGTGGCAAACGACAAGCCCTGGCGCTGACGGTGCACCAGGACAGCAGCCTGCTGCAGCTGCGCAGGTGGACAACGGTAGTGCAGCTCCAGCGATGGCTGGAAGTACTGTTAATGCAGGTGAAGCTGAAAGTACTATTGAAACTAAAAGTGCTGATAGCAGTAATGCTGAAACTGAACCAGCGGCTGTCAGCCTGCCTGATTTTATCGCCGCTGAAACTATGCCCGAGCTGGCCAGCCAGATTGCAGCAGAGGCAGTAGCTTCACCTCAGCCTGATGTTATTATTATGGATTTCCAGGACAATTGCTGGATAGATGTGCTGGATGCTGACGGCAACCGTATTGCCTATGGTACTAAAGAAGCGGGTTACCAGATGATGGTGAGTGGTAAGGCCCCCTTCGTAGTCACTCTTGGCAACCCCAGTGTGGTGCGAATTACCCTGAATAACCAACCCTTTGATATGTCATCGCTGCCCGCAGGCAGAGTGGCTAAATTTACCCTGGCGGAACCCGACTAATCATGTTTGCTGACAATCCTATTACCCGACGCCTGAGTACTCAAATTCATGTAGGTAGTGTTGCAATCGGTGGCGACGCCCCGATTGCGGTGCAATCGATGACCAACACCCGCACTACTGATGTTGCGGCGACCCTGGCACAAATTAAGGCGATTGCCGATGCCGGTGCTGATCTGGTCAGGGTATCGGTGCCTACCATGGAAGCGGCTGAAGCCTTTAAACTGATTAAACAGCAGGCAACCATTCCGCTGGTAGCGGATATTCATTTTGATTACCGGATAGCGTTAAAAGTGGCCGAATATGGTGCCGATTGTCTGCGGATTAACCCGGGTAATATTGGCCGCGAAGATCGGATCCGCGCCGTGGTCGACTGTGCCCGCGATCACAATATCCCGATCCGTATTGGGGTAAACGGTGGTTCATTAGAGGCTGATATTCAGGAAAAATATACCGAGCCAACCCCGGAAGCGTTAGTGGAATCGGCGATGCGTCATGTTGATATTCTGGATCGGCTGAATTTCGACCAATTTAAAGTCAGTGTCAAAGCGTCAGACGTGTTTCTGGCGGTAGGCGCTTACCGGTTGCTGGCCAAACAAATTAAGCAGCCACTGCATTTAGGCATTACCGAAGCCGGTGGCGCCCGCGCTGGCGCTGTTAAATCGGCCATCGGTTTGGGAATGCTGCTGGCAGAGGGTATTGGCGATACCCTGCGGATTTCGCTGGCGGCTGATCCGGTGGAAGAGGTCAAAGTGGCATTTGATATTCTTAAATCGCTGCGTATTCGCCAGCGCGGCATTAATTTTATTGCCTGTCCCAGCTGCTCGCGCCAGGAGTTCGATGTGATCAAAACCATGAACGAACTGGAGCAACGGCTGGAAGATATTGTCGAGCCTTTAACCGTGTCAGTAATTGGCTGTGTAGTGAATGGCCCGGGCGAGGCGCTTATTTCCGATTTAGGCGTAGCAGGTGCTAACCGCAAAAGTGGCTTTTATTTAAATGGCCAGCGGCAGAAGCTGCGGCTGGACAACAACAACATCGCTGAGCAGTTGGAGCAGCAGGTGCGGCAGTATCTGGTCGCCCGTCAACAACTGATTGGCATAAAACAACTGGATTAAAATGGGAGCGGTTTGGTGTTATTACCAACACCTCTTATAATCAGCCGCTTTTTAGCATGGTAGTGAGAATTTAATTTTGGCAAAAAATATTCAGGCAATACGCGGCATGAACGATTGCCTGCCGCAGGATACACCACTTTGGCAACATCTGGAGCAGGTATTGCGCAGTACAGTGGCCCGCTTTGGCTATAGTGAAATCCGCTTTCCTATCGTCGAAATGACTGAGCTGTTTAAGCGTTCCATTGGTGAAGTAACGGATATCGTTGAAAAAGAAATGTATACCTTTGCCGATCGCAACGGTGACAGCCTGACCCTGCGTCCGGAAGGTACCGCTTGCTGTGTGCGGGCCGGCAACGAACATGGCCTGTTATATAACCAGGAACAACGGCTGTGGTATATGGGGCCGATGTTCCGGCATGAGCGGCCGCAAAAAGGCCGTTATCGTCAGTTTCACCAGTTCGGCCTGGAAGCTTTTGGCATTGCCAGCAGCGATATTGACGCTGAAGTAATCATGCTGACAGCTAATTTATGGCAGCAACTGGGGCTGGCACCTTATGTCAGCTTGCAATTAAATTCGCTGGGCTCAAACGAAGCCCGGGCAGTATACCGCGACGCGCTGGTGGCCTATCTGGAACAGCACAAGTCACAGTTAGACGAAGACAGTCTGCGCCGGATGCACAGCAACCCGTTGCGGGTACTCGACAGCAAGAACCCGGCATTGGCTGAGGTATTAGCGGCTGCGCCGCAGCTATGTGACTATTTAGATGCCGATTCGGCAGAACATTTCAGCCAGTTAAAACGCCGCCTGGATGCTGCAGGCATTGCCTACACGGTAAACCCGACCCTGGTGCGTGGTCTTGATTATTACAACAAGACCGTTTTTGAGTGGGTCACTACTGAGCTGGGCGCCCAGGGCACCGTATGTGCTGGTGGTCGTTACGATGGTTTAGTCGAACAACTGGGCGGCAAAGCCACGCCGGCAGTGGGTTTTGCTCTGGGAATGGAGCGGCTGGTATTATTGCTGCAAACCCTGCAGCTGGTCAGCGTGCCTGAGGCCACAGCCGATATTTATATTATGCCAATGGGTGAAGCGGCGGAACTTGCTGCCATTGCGATTGCCGAACAGCTGCGTAGCGGGTTAGCGCCAAAACGTGTTATCTTGCACTGCGGCGGCGGCAACCTGAAAAAGCAAATGAAACGGGCCGACAAGTCTGGCGCTGAACTAGGGTTAATCATTGGTGCAGATGAACTGGAACGTGGTGAAATAACGCTGAAATGGCTGCGTCAGGATAAACCACAACAAACGCTGGCACTGGCTGAATTGCCGCAATTACTGGCCAGCGTTGTTGAGTAAAACAGTTTTACAAACAGTAAACAGTGCTGGCCGCAGACAGCCGTTATCAAGCGGGAATCAGCCGGTACTTAACCAGATAAGCAGGATATTACGGAGTAGTAACATTGGAAATTTACAGCAGCGAAGAACAACAGGTTGAAGCTATTAAACGCTTTTGGAATAGCTACGGCAAAGCGATTTTAGGCGGCGTGGTTATTGGTTTGGCAGGACTTTACGGTTGGCGCTATTTTCAGGCAGAGCAACGCAGCCAGGCAGAGCAAGTTTCAACCGAGTACAGCCAGTTGCTGGAACAGCAGCAAACGGAAGGCAGCGATTGGTTAGCCAGTGCCAAAGGCTTTATTGATGCCAAAGGTGACACCAGCTATGCAGTATTTGCTGCCTTACTGGCGGCCCGTGAAGCAATTGACAGCCAACAACTTGCGGTTGCTGCTGAGCACTTAAGTTGGGTAGTAAATAACGCTGCCGATGCTCCGGTACAAGCTATTGCCCAGTTGCGGCTGGCCCGGGTACAACGTGAGCAGGGTAACTATGCTGATGCGCTGGCGACCTTGCAGCTGCCGGTACCGGCAAGTTTTGTTGGCCAGCAGGCTGAATTAAAAGGCGATGTATTGCAGTTGACCGGCGAGTTAGCGCAGGCAAAAGCAGCGTATCAGCAAGCATTGGCCAGTAGCGAGCAAACCCGGCCACTTTTACAGGTAAAACTGGATGAATTGGCACATATTACAGCCAGTTAATAAGGGGTAGGCGTGAAATTATTCGGAAAATTAACAGCGGCCGTTGTCGTGGCTCTGGCGTTAACTGCCTGTTCCAGCAAAGAAAAACTGGTTTTGCCGGACGTGCAGAACAGCATCAGCCCGAAGAAAGTGTGGCAAAGTAATGTGGGCAACGGGGTTGAGCATTACGAGTCAGGTTTAAAACCGGTTATTGTTACAGACAAGGTTTATGCAGCCAGTCGTGACGGTATTGTTGAGGCTAAAAACCTTAGTAATGGTCGTACCTTGTGGAGCTTTGACTTACGCGATGAGGACGAAACTTCGTTGTTAGCGCGTCTAAGCGGCGATAGCGCCCGGATTGCCGGTGGCGTAACCTTTAACGACAATAAATTGTATCTGGGTACCGAAGATGGTGAAGTATTCGCATTGAATGCTGAAACCGGCGAGCTTCTGTGGCGGGTTGCAGTCAAAGGTGAAGTGTTGGCAAGCCCGGCAGTTGATGCTGGCCTGCTGGTAGTTGCGACGACCGCGGGTACGTTGATCGCGTTAGATGCGGCAACCGGCGAGCAGCGCTGGACATTTGAAGATGAGCAGCCCGCCCTGACCATTCGTGGAGTCAGTGAACCGGTAATTGAAGCCGGTGGGGTAATTTACGGCAGTGGCACGGGCCGGGTGGGCGTGTTGATCGCTGACCGTGGTTATCAGGCCTGGGAAGAAGCCATAGCCTCACCGCAGGGTAGTACCGATTTATCCCGGCTGGTTGATGTCGATGCCAAGCCCATTGTCGTTGCGGGGACCTTGTATGCCATCGCTTATAACGGTGAATTGGTGGCGATGGAGCTGCGCAGTGGCCGCCAGTTATGGAAACGCGATTATGCCAGTTTCCGTAATATGGCTGTGGCCGGCAATATCTTATATCTGGTTGATTCAACAGGTGGTATTTATGCTGTTGACCGGCGTAATGGCAGTGAAGTGTGGGGGCAGCAAGGCTTACAACGGCACTTTTTGACCGGGCCAACTGTATATAAAGATTATCTGGTAGTGGGTGACAATGAAGGTAACCTGCACTGGCTCAATCGAGACAATGGTGATTTCGTTGCCCGGCAAAGCATGGATGGCTCTGGTTTTTATCGTGAAGCCGTCGCGACCGACGACTATATATTAGTGACAAGCCGCAATGGTGAGCTAGTCTTATTACAAGTACCTTAACCGGTACCCTAGGCATATAACTGAAGGAACAGGCCTGATTGGGCCTGTTTTCTTATTTCTGAGGTTGACTGAATGTTACCTGTAGTAGCCCTGGTGGGGCGCGCCAATGTTGGCAAATCCACACTGTTTAATCGTTTAACCCGCACCCGTGACGCTTTGGTTGCAGACTTCCCGGGCTTAACCCGGGATCGTAAGTATGGCTCGGTTAATTTCGAAGGCCTGGAGTTTATTGTAGTAGATACGGGTGGTATCGATGGCAATGAGCAAGGCATCGAAGTTGAAATGGCTGAGCAATCCTTAAAAGCAATTGACGAGGCTGATGTGGTGCTGTTTATGGTTGACGCCCGGGCGGGCGCGACCGTCGGTGACAGCGCCATTGCCGAGCATATTCGCCGGGTGGAAAAGCCGGTATTTCTGGTAGCCAATAAAACTGATGGTCTGGATGCCGACAGTGCCGTGGCCGACTTTTACAGTCTGGGCATTGGTGAAGTTTATCCGATAGCAGCCGCCCATGGCCGCGGTGTGTCATCGCTGCTACAACATGCCTTGTTGCCGTTTCTGGCCGACAGTGTGCAGGCAGGGGCAGACGATGAGGCCGAAGCCGATGCTGGCCCGGCGCTGGAAACCCTGACCGAAGAACAAGCCGATGCTGAAGCCGCCCGCTTGCGCAGCGAGCACATTAAACTGGCGATTGTTGGCCGGCCTAATGTCGGTAAGTCAACCCTGACCAACCGTATTCTGGGTGAAGAGCGGGTAGTGGTATTTGATATGCCCGGTACCACCCGCGACTCGGTCTTTATTCCGATGCAGCGCAATGAGCGGAACTACACCCTGATCGACACCGCTGGTGTGCGCCGTCGGGGTAAAATTGACGACATGGTTGAGAAGTTCTCAGTAATAAAAACCCTGCAGGCGATTGAAGAAGCTAACGTAGTGTTGCTGGTGCTGGACGCGCGCCAGGGTATTTCAGATCAGGACTTAAGCATTCTGGGTTTTGCCTTAAACGCTGGTCGTTCGTTAGTTATTGCCGTTAATAAATGGGACGGCCTGAACGATGGCATTAAAGATGAAGTAAAACGCGAGCTGGACCGCCGGCTTGGCTTTATCGATTTCGCCCGCCTGCATTTCATTTCAGCCCTGCATGGCTCAGGCGTGGGTAACTTATTTGAGTCGGTAGAAGAAGCGTTCGATTCTGCCACTAAACGGGTCAGTACCTCGCTGCTTACCCGCATTATGAAAATGGCGCAGGAAGATCACCAGCCACCGATGGTGCATGGCCGCAGGGTAAAACTGAAATATGCCCATGCCGGTGGTTATAACCCGCCTATTATCGTCATTCATGGTAATCAGGTTAAAGACTTACCTGACTCATACAAACGCTATTTAATGAATTACTATCGCAAATCGCTGCAAATGATGGGCACGCCGGTGCGGGTCGAATTCCGGGAAGGTGAAAACCCGTTCACGCCTACTAAAAAGAACACTGAAACTGCGCTGCAGAAATACAAGCGTGAGCGGTTGATGAAGGCCCGTCAGAAAGTGGCGAAAAAAGATTAACAGCAAGGACTAACTGATGAAATTTCGTTTTCCGGTTATTGTTATCGATGAAGATTTCCGTTCAGAAAATATTTCGGGCTCAGGTATTCGTGATTTAGCCCAGGCCATCGGCAGCCATGGCTTTGAAGTCGTAGGCTATACCAGCTATGTCGATTTAACGGCTTTTGCCCAGCAGGCCAGCCGCGCCTCGTGTTTTATTTTATCGATAGATGATGAAGAGTTTGGCAGTGGCAGCGACGCCGATGTGAATACCGCGCTGACTGAGCTTCGGGCCTTTGTTAAAGAAGTACGCAAACGTAATGCTGATATCCCGATATTCTTGTACGGTGAAACCCGCACCAGCCGCCATATTCCGAACGATGTATTGCGCGAGCTGCATGGCTTTATTCATATGTTCGAAGACACACCAGAATTTGTCGCCCGCCATATTATCCGCGAGGCGCAAAAGTACCTGGATGCCTTAGCGCCACCATTCTTTAATGCCTTAATGGATTATGCTTCTGACGGCTCTTATTCCTGGCACTGCCCGGGCCACTCTGGTGGCGTGGCTTTCTTAAAAAGCCCGGTCGGCCAGATGTTTCACCAGTTCTTTGGGGAGAATATGCTGCGGGCCGATGTCTGTAACTCGGTTGACGAGTTAGGTCAGTTGCTGGATCACACCGGCCCGGTGGCGCAAAGCGAGCAAAATGCCGCCCGTATTTTTAATGCTGACCATTTATTCTTTGTCACCAACGGTACTTCTACCTCAAATAAAATGGTCTGGCACTCTGTAGTAGCGCCGGGCGATATTGTGGTAGTAGACCGTAACTGCCATAAGTCGATTTTGCACTCGATTATTATGACCGGTGCCGTTCCGGTATTTTTAATGCCAACCCGCAACCATTACGGCATTATTGGCCCTATTCCGAAAAGTGAGTTTTCACCAGAGGCCATTGCCAAAAAAATTGAGGCGAACCCCTTTGCCCGCAATGCCAAAAACAAAAAGCCGCGCATTTTAACCATTACCCAAAGCACCTACGACGGTATTTTGTATAACGTGGAAGAAATTAAGCAGCAGTTGGGCTCAACCATCGATACCCTGCATTTTGACGAGGCCTGGCTGCCGCATGCCAGTTTCCACGATTTTTATCGCAATATGCACGCCATCGGTAAAGACCGGCCGCGCTCGGATGAAACTCTGGTATTTGCTACCCAGTCTACCCATAAGTTGCTGGCAGGCTTATCTCAGGCATCACAAATTCTGGTACAAAATGCCACTAACCGTAATTTAGATACCCACCGCTTTAACGAGTCGTATTTAATGCACAGCTCCACCAGCCCGCAGTATGCCATTATCGCCAGTTGTGATGTCGCCGCCGCGATGATGGAAGCGCCGGGCGGTACCTCGCTGGTTGAAGAAAGCTTACTGGAAGCCATCGACTTTCGCCGGGCGATGCGCAAAGTGGATAACGAATTCGGTGATGACGACTGGTGGTTTAAAGTCTGGGGCCCCGAACATCTGCCGGAAGAAGGTATTGGCGAGCGGGACAACTGGGTGCTGCATGCTACTGACAGCTGGCATGGTTTCGGGCCAATAGAGTCAGGTTTTAATATGCTTGACCCGATTAAAGCCACCATTATTACCCCGGGCCTGAATATGCTGGGCCAGTTTGACGAGCAGGGCATACCGGCCACTATCGTCAGCAAGTATCTGGCCGAACACGGCATTATTATTGAGAAAACCGGCCTGTATTCGTTCTTTATTATGTTTACCATCGGCATTACCAAGGGCCGCTGGAACTCCATGGTTACCGAGTTACAACAGTTTAAAGACGACTACGATCAAAACCTGCCGATGTGGCGGGTGATGCCGGAATTCGTGGCCAAGAACCCGCGTTACGAAAAAGTGGGCCTGCGCGACTTATGTCAGCAAATTCACAATATCTACCGCCAGTTCGACGTGGCTAAAGTGACCACTGAGATGTACCTGTCGACCATTGAAACCGCGATGACCCCGGCCGATGCCTGGGCCAAAATGGCGCACCGCGAAATTGAGCGGGTGTCGATAGACGATATTGCCGGCCGGGTTACTGCCATGTTAGTAACTCCTTACCCACCGGGTATTCCGCTAATGGTGCCGGGCGAGCGTTTTAACGCCACCATTATTAACTACCTGAAGTTTACCCGCGCCTTTAACGGCCAGTTCCCGGGCTTTGAGACCGATGTCCATGGTCTGGTGCGGGAAACTATCGCCGGTGAAAGCCACTACTTTATTGATGTGGTAAAAGAGTAACGTTAACCTGATATAGGGATTGGCTAGTCAACACCAGCCAATCCCTGTCTATTGCTGCTGCCTCAGTTCATATTTACTAACATTTTGCCGCTATCTTTTTACGTCCCTTTTGCTATGTTAAATACTTAACAGCGGCAGGAGAGCGACAACAGGCAGAGGCCGGCGAAGTCGGGTAATGCCCCAGCTCAGGCTTTGTTGATATATGCCTGCAAAGCCTGCACCGCAAAAAAGATTTTGAATTTATGGGGTCAGAACCAAAAGTATTAAGGTAACGAAATTTAATTGTTATCTGATAATCATCTAGCCTAAGTGGCCTTGGACGGCCTCCGAGTTAATAGCTATTTTTTGATTGCCGTCGAAAAAAACTATTTCCAAGGAGGCCGT